>NZ_SLZU01000008.1 GCF_004342065.1 Primorskyibacter sedentarius
GCAGGAGCAACCTGTCGGGTCTCGACGCCGACACCAGCGAGCACCGACCATAGCTTCCACTCCAGCCCACCAGTCGCTTCGAAGCACACGATAGCCTCTCGCTCGCGAGCAAGCTTCGCCACGATGGCATGATCGCCATCGTTGTTAGTCAATCGAAGGCGCTGGCCATCAGGAAGGCAATGAACGTCCAGCCAGTCACGGTTCACATCTATCCCGATGATCCGGCCATGTGATAAACTCTCCATGTTCTCCTCCTTCTGGTACGCGGTCCTGAAACGGCCGCAGGCAACTGTTCGAGGCAATGAAGGAGAGGCGGTGCCGACACGCCAGGAAGCGTGGCCATGCCAACAGGGTCAGACGTCGCGCACCACCCCGTCACGCGTCTTGGCCAGGACCCGTAACGGGGCAGGATACCAGATCCGGAATACAGATGGGTCAGGAGGACTCTGTTGATGCCAAAGCAGCCTGTCTTTCCCGGTTTTAACGCCTGAAGATCTGTCCATGGTGGAATATGACTGATGGCATAAGGGCGAATCTGTTCAAATTACGGCAAACCGCCAAATTGGTGGTGCCCAAGCCGCTCGATTGGCTGAAAACAACTCATCTCACTCCTTGCGAGACCATAAAGCCATAATCTCGGTGCAGCCGATCCCGCTCGTCAGACGTTCCAGAACTGTTGCGTCACATTTCAAGGACAAACCGATAGTAAATCACAAGGCCAAATGTCATTGGCCAAGATGCCAAGACCAACAACCGGCGAGCCCGGACGTTAGCCGTCCGAGCGAGTATCGGCAAATAGAAAAAGAAGTATCTCGCATTCTGAAACGCGTGCGTGAGAGAGGTAAAGAGAAGGATCGTCAGAAAGCCCGACCTGACTTCAGCCTGATTGAAGGCTTTTACATAAGAATTTGGCCGAAAAACTGACCACCCGTAAGTCGCAAAAAGCAGGAAAACCGCATAGGTCAATCCAAACATGAAATCCATTTGCGGCTGAATCGACATCACCATTGAAGACAGGAACACGATCACTGTTTCAAGATGACTGAACTCTGGATTAACGATATCGCGTGTCCAAGAGTAAACTGCAAAATTCGGAAACAGGGTTGTCACATATTTGAAGTTCGCATCGAGGAATACTATCGCTCCAGCCGCCAGAAACACCATATATACATGCGGCCTGAACGTCTGAAAAAATATGACACCAATACGAAAGACGATGATAATGTAGCCGTTATTTTCGGACGTTGCATATGACAACGCCAAAAGTATTGAAATCACCAGCGTTTCCTTCTTCCACCCGAGATTTGTCGAGATCAATGCGAAGGGGAAGAAAATAAACTCGACCTTTATCTTTGTTGCGAGGTAGGCGGAGAACGGCAACGCCAAATAGGTCACAAGGGTTCCCCGCTCAATAAGACCAGCAAAAACCAATCCCATGACGATGCATACCGTCGTCATCGCCATAAGGATTCGCAGAATCACCTGATTGGAATCTTTGAATATTTGTTGGCCATCGAACAGCAAGCCGTTGAATTGGTTCCATCCCCGGATGGCATCGCCATATCCCTGTATTTCGGGGTGAAAGAAGGCTATGCATATCAGCAGGTTTCCGATGAAAACGACCCCCGCTTCCAGCAATTCTTGGTTGCTGGCGTTGCCTGCCATTGCCGGTTCTGAACTGATCATCTCTTGACCAGCTTATGTCCGTAACCGGCTAACGGTCTTTCATACCAATAATAGAGCGGCGCAGAGACGATCACCGAAATGATAAGTGTGATCAAGAACAGGGCAAGTCCGTCAGTATAGTAAGGCTCCAGCCAGTCGATGACGAGTTTGTGGAGAAGGTAGACTCCGAAACTAACACTCCCAAGTGCCTTGAGGGGTGTACCGAAATCGAGATATGGAGCGTGGGTAACCAGTACGAAAACGGCACCGCCGAGCAGGTAGCTGATGATGTATCGGCTGGGTGTCTCACTGAATGTCGTCGAAAAGGAATAGGCGAAGGCGCACGAGATGATGGCGACAACTGAAAATACGATTGCCGTCTTTCCAACACTTAACCCCGCATCAATTTCGTATCTCATCTGCGCACCCGTGAACATGCAAAACAGCCCGAGAGGAACCGCAACAGGTATACGCGATTGAGTTCCCCAACGCAGCATTGCGGAGGCAACACAAAGTAAGCCGAGAACTAGAAGGACGCCTTTGAATCTATTCAGTATGATGGACGGGTTGACGACAAGGAATGCAGTTATAACGGTATAGAGGACGAATTCTATCGTCAAAGTCCAGTAAACGTCGATCGCATTATCAAACCCGAAAAGTTGTTGGGCCATCGTGATATTTGCGACCCAATCAGTTGCATCTAATCGATCTGACCATACCAGATAGGCAAGCACTAGAGAGAGCCAGTACATCGGGTAGAGTCGAAAGAACCGTTTGCATAAAAAATTGTAAGCCGATCCATCGCGTGCGGCGCTTGGAATAACCAAATATCCGGAAATGAAAAAGAATACCACAACACCAAGTTTGCCGGGGTCAAAAACATATGTGTAGAACCATCCGGATTTATCAGCGGTATGCGAAAATACCACCAGAACGGCTGCAATTCCGCGAACTGCTTCGATCAGGGCAAACCTCGTCGACGATGGATTGCCATGACGCGCCTCGCCGTCCAACTGTAACCGTTCCTGCGTCAAGTCATGGTACTCTTTAAAAACTTCCTGCTCTGAATCAGTATTTTCAATCGGTTTTCATGTCGCCCGACCGGACACGCAATTTTTCATCTTGTCGATAATACGCCGTTACGTCGCACTTAGCTGCCTCTTGTCCTGCATTCCTGCCCTACTTCGGCAATCCTGTCTAAGACAAGCGCCTAGCGGTCACAACCGACCTTCCCCAAGTCGCCTGCCGTTTGAGGCCATATTTGCCTGACGCTGTCCCAATTTCAAACGGTTTTCGCCCACCGATTGCAGCGGCTGTCGTGTAATGGCGTTGCTGTGGTCGACGCAAACGAAGCAGTGACGTCAGGCTGGGACAGCAGAAAGACGATCGCGCGAGTACGACACACGGTACCCGTCCCGGCCTAGATCAGCTTGGTTTGACGGCCAATACAGAGAAAACAGCCAGTTGCTTGAACAATGCGGGTATAAACGTGGTTTCAAATTACGGCCTTGGCTTCATAGGTGTGGACAGGGTGGCGCAAACTTGACTATCTGGGCACATAGTTTTTGTATTCGGCAAGCGCTTTTCTAATCCGGACCCTCGTTCGCCGCTGCGTCGGCTGAGAGTTTGCAGGGATATTGTCACGTCTTACAGGACCGGGTGCTGATTAAGTGAGAGTAAAAGGTTAATGAATTTGCACAACACGCCCTTACGACAGCAATCCATCTCGGAAGACGGCACCAGACAACTTGCAGAACTGACCGGTATTCTCTGGCGGGGTCGCTTTGTCCTGCTTGCAAGTACGTTGATCGCGCTGGTTCTGGGCGCTGCCTACATTTTCTATGTTGCCACGCCGGTCTACAAATCAACGGCGACGTTGGTGCTTGAGACCCGCCAGGAACAAGTTGTCGACTTGCAGGGTGTCATAAGCGGCCTTTCTCCCGACAGCTCTACAGTGACCACCGAAGTCGAGGTGTTGCGCAGCCGAGGATTGGCCACAAAGGTTGTCGAAGCGCTGAAGCTGATTGATGATCCGGAATTCAATGTCACGCTCAGACCTGAGTCTGTTAAGGACAAACTGCTCGCAATGGCCCGCAGCGTCGTCCCCAATCCGAACGCAATCGACGCGCCCCAAGCAACCGAGGCGCAAGCAAAGGCCACCGTGGTCGATGAGTTGCTCCAGCGGCAGTCGGTGCAGAACGTCAGTAACAGCCTAGTGTTTCACGTATCGGTTCTTAGCAAATCCGCAGAAAAGGCAGCATTGATCGCCAATACATTTGCCGATGCCTACATTTCGGATCAGCTGCAGGTCAAAAATGACGCTGCACTTCAGGCCACCGATTGGTTGACCGAAAGAGTTGGTGAACTGCAAATCGAGCTTGAGAAAAGCGAAACCGCCGTCAGGGCATTCCGCACCGAAACCGATCTGATTAACGCCGACGCGTTGGCATTGTTGGACCGGCAGCAAAAAGAAGTTCGGGCACGCCTTGAGGCTGCGCGCGCGGAGCTGGAAAACAAGCGCGCTTACGATGCGCGTCTGTCCGGCGCCTCGGATCGTGAAGTGGCAGAGCTGACACAGAATGCAGCGTTGCTGCGCATTCTGAGTGAATCCGACGAACAACTAACCGCCGAACAAAAGACCGCTTTTGACATGATCGCTCAACGCCTTCGTGACCAATCAGCGCGGGATCTGCAGCAAACAGCGCAACAGATTGCGACACTCGACAGCACCGCGAAAGCCTTGCAACAGCGCGTGGATGCACAATCCGCTGATCTCATCGTACTGGACCAGCTTGTTCGCGAAGCTCAGGCCAGCAGACTTCTATATGAGTATTTTCTCAATCGAATGAAAGAAACCTCGGCCCAACAGGGCATCCAACAAGCGGACAGCCGCGTATTGTCGCAAGCCGTCGCGCCGACGAATGCCGCCCTGCCGCGCGTCTCACTGGTCATTGCGGCAACAGGATTGGCAGGTTTCCTGATCGGCGCCGCGTTCTGTATCAGCAGAGCCATGGCTGTCGCAGGTGGCTTTCACTCGTCCAGTCAGATGGAAGCTGTCACCGGCAAGGCCGTTTTCGGAGAAGTGCCCAGAATTCGGGCGCGAAAGCGATCGAGGTTTTTCACCTACATACGCGAGCATCCGACCTCTGCGATCGCCGAGGCTTTCAGAAACCTGCGGACTTCGGTGTTTATGTCCAAATCCGACGCTCGGCCCCGCGTTATCCTTGTTTCATCCGCTCTTAGCGGTGAGGGAAAATCCGCCACCTGCCTTGCCTTGGCGCACCAGATGTCCGAGCTGGGAAGCAAGATATTGTTGGTGGATGCGGACACACGTCGCGGAGGGCTTGCCAGCTATCTGGGAGTGAGCCAACCGGAACACTCGCTGACCGAAGCATTGAGGGATGATCTTGGCTGGCGGCAGGCCGTCATTCCAGCGGCCGCGCCAAACCTAGATTTCGTACACGGTGGCACGGGACTTGCGAATATCCCGGACTACTTTGCCAAACAGTGGTTTCCCGCCTTCATCGACGAGGCGCTGAAGCAATATGATACCATCGTTATCGATACGCCGCCCGTCCTATTGGTAACGGATGCGCGTATTCTGGCCAAGGTTGCCGATGTCATTCTGTTCGTCGTGCGCTGGAACAGCACGTCGCAGCAGCAGGTTCAGGATGGGATCAAGAAGTTCGAAAGCCTCGGCTACCCTGTCTCCGGTTTGGTCATGTCGATGCTCGATGCAAGGGGAATGCGTCGATACGGGTATGACAACTCCTATGGCCCAACGACTGGCCGTGCTGCGTCATATTTCAACAACTGACATGGTCGTTCCATCCACAAACAGATCGAACACGCGCAACGTTCGGATGCCCCCTCGAAGTAGAAAGGATTTGCGCTTGAGACGGTTTCTTGAACCCTTGTCGGTGATCCGCGTCGTCGCTGTGACGGCGGCACTCTGGCTTGTTGCGTCTTCCAACGTCGTGGCGCAGGCCGCGCCGGAATATGCCCTGTCGCGCAACGATATTCTGAGGATCACCGTCGTGGACCGGCTGGCGCAGGCCGACACGGTGCCGCCTCTGGAAAAGGTTTCCGGCACCTACCAGATCGATTCCAGTGGTAAGATCAATATCGCCTTCATCGGTCCCATTGCGGCAGAGGGGTTGCCCGTGGGCGAGCTTTCGGACCAGCTGGCCCAAGAACTCGGGCGTGCATTCGGATTGATTGAGATGCCGGGAGTCGCCGTATCTATTCAACAATATGCCCCTGTCTATGTTTCAGGACATGTCGCACTGCCCGGAGCCTATCCGTTGCCACCCGGATCACTAGCCCTGCAAGCTGTCGCTCTTGCAGGGGGCCTCAACTCTGCAGATGAGCAAACCTACGCAGCCGAGCGCGACCTGTTCGAAGGCAAGTTCAGCAATCTTTTGCTGCAAGACGACATCTTGCGGCTGCAAGTGCGTGCCGCTCGGCTTGAGGCAGAACAATCAGGCGCAGAGACCGTCGCCTTTCCAGACAGTCTCAGGGAAGACGGCCACCCAAACACAGACAAAATCCTGGAGCTTGAAAAACAGGCGTTTGAACTGGCCCGCCAACGGTATCTGGAAGACCTGGCCGCTCTCAACGAGCTGGAAGACCTCCTTCAAACCGAACTTGCCGCCAACGAACGTAAACTGGCAACCCAACAAGAGCGTCTGGAGCTGGTAGCTGCAGCCGCAGCTGATCTGGACCAGCTGGCAGAACGCGGGCTGGTTCGGACCGATCGGCTGCTTGCTATCCAATCCACCCAAGCCAGCATTGAGGTTACAGTGGTCGATCTTGAGCAATCGATCTACCGGGGGCGGTCGAGATTGGCTGAAATAGACCGCGATCGGCGGTTTGCAACGACAGATCGCAGCCAAAGGGCATTGTCGGAGCTGACTCAGGTGCGCGAAGAACTTGCGATCGCGCAGACAACGCGGGAAATGGAAAACGCGCTTTCTAGGGTATCCGTCAACCATATTGGCGCAGCCCGCGCCGGGGCCCTTGAGCAACACGAACCCCGTTTCCGGATACTTCGTCGGAGCCCGGATGGGCTGGAAAGCATTGATGCGACTGGCGAGACACCTCTCAGGCCCAATGATCTCCTCGAAGTCATTTCCGGTCCATAGCGCGGCATGCCGACTTTCAGTCCGTAGTGGTTACTTTCACCATCAGTACAACAGTCAACTGCAATAGATCTTGAGTTGTGTCGATCTTTGCACTCGGTAGGAGCGTAATTTCCCTGCCCTATCAAAACGACTTTTCGCGTATTTGATTGCCTCTCCAAATTCGCGCAAGACCGGCGCATTCCCCCGTCCCGAACACGGCCTGCGCATACTCGCGATTGGTGACGTTCACGGATGTGCCGAACAGCTTGAAGAAATCCTGAAACAAGATGAGTGTGAGCGGTTTTTTTCTGGGTGACATGATCGATCGCGGCGCGAATAGCCGAGACATACTTGAACGCGTCTTTTCACTGCACCAAGATCGTCCCCAACAGGTCTTCGCCCTTATGGGAAGTCACGAAGACATGGCGTTGCGCTTTCTTGATGACCCCTCGCGCAACTGGCCTTTGTGGCTATGAAACGGAGGATTGCAAACTCCCGCCAGCTTCGGTCTGTCCGGGTTGACGGAATTGTCTGCGAGCGATGCGCAGGAGAACGCGGCATTGCAATTTAAGAACGCGCTTGGCCGCGACATGCTCAACTGGCTGCGGAAGCTGCCTGTGCATTTGCAGTTTGGCAATGTTTATTTCATCCACGCGGGTGCCGATCCCGCTCTCCCTCTGGACATGCAGACAAAAGAGACATGCATTTGAGTTCACCCGGAATTTCTGAAAGTGCCAAGACAGGACGGAAAATGGGTCGTGCTAGGGCACATAATCGTCGATCAACCGACCGCGAAAGACGGTCGCATATCCGTTGACACAGGCGCATATGCGACAGGAACGCTTTCGGCAGCAATCATTGATGATATCGGGGTGACGTTCCTGCAATCCTGAACCCACCCTGTTGATCACTTGCTGCTTTATCCCGACGCGAACCCATGCGCCCGCAACTTGGCAATGTCATCGCCACGCATCGTGGTCATGGAAGCTTGCGGCAGAGCGCCTAATTTGGTCGTCAGCGCCCGCGATGGGAGTGGGCAAAACATGGTGGTCGTCGTGGTAGTGTAAGGTTCCGGAACAAGGCGGGACCCACCATGGATGTTATTATTATGGTCGATACGACGGCTGGTCTGGCGTCCGAACACGACGAGCAGAAGACCGTGATGATCTCTTTTCATTGATTGCTCCGCAATCAACTGCCGGGCAATGGAGGCGACATTTCTGAAGGCACATCGAACGGCGATCAGCATGGCCGCTATAATGGACGGCGTGGTCGCCTGATCGGACGAACCAAAGGTGGTATAAACTCGAAACTGCACGCCATCTGCGATAGCCATAGACGACCGATCGACCTGTTAGTCACTGCCGGTCAGGTCAGCGATTACATCGGCGCATGGGCACTTCTCAGTGGCCTGCCAAACGTGAAATGGCTGCTCGGCGATCGTGGCTATGACACCGACTGGTTCCGAGAAGTTTTACAGGACAAGGAGATACGCGCCTGCATTCCCGGTCGAAAGAAGCGGAAGACACCAGTCAAATACGACAAGCGCCGCTACAATCGGCGAAACCGGATCGAGATTATGTTCGGCAAGGACGAAGCACGCGCGTTGCGCAGCAATGTCAGGAGAGAGGCGGCTACGGCGTTTGTATTTGCGCTCGTCATATTGGACAGCCTATCGCGTGACTTCCTGCTAGGGGTGCAGGGGCGTATCCTTTTGTCTTTTAAGGCATCTCGGAACCAGTCGGCATCGCAACCTCGGTCAGCTATCATCCAATCGGCAGCTGGTAAGCAGCTCAAGAATGCACCGGCGCCCGTGTAGTTACAGATCTGACCGGCGGTCATGAAGAACCTTACAGGGCGACCCGTGGCACTTGGGACGGCTTGCAACTCTGGGTTCATCCCGCCCTTGGTGCGCCGGTTCAGACGTCCGCCCACCCCTTTTCTACCCGCAAGCTTGATGCCGTGCGATATGCCTTCTGATTGGCTGCATCAATCATGGGTAACCGGTGTTCCGGTCACACTTTGGCGTCGTAGTTCCAGGGCATGAGGATTGCGAAGCAGCTCTGCAAGTGCCCTCCAGCGATGGCCGTCAGGGTTCTATCCAGCCAAGCGTGGGGATCGTCGGCGTTCAGTTTAACTGTCTCGATCAAAGATGCAATTACGGCCCAGTTCTCGGCCCCCGGCGTCGTGACCGGCAGAGAAAGCGTTCTTCCGGTTCAACGCGATGGGCCGGATGGTGCGTACGACGGTGTTGTTATCGGACATGCTGACTTTGGCGCTTCGATTTCGGCACCTGTTTCCATATGTCATGTTAAACAGGTTCTGCGGGATCGGGGCGTCGGAGTGCGAAGAAGCGGGCAGGCCGACTAGACAATGAGCTGTGAGCTCGTGTTGTTATCTGGCCGCCCCTGCGACCAGCCCGTCTGCGCCGCGAGCGCGTATCCGTAGATGTCGTACGAGCCCGTGCACTCCTTATGGCAACAGCAGAGGAGACGCAGGCAATGCGATCAATTGGAATGGATGTACATCGAAGTTTTGCGCAGGTCGCGATCTACGATGATGGATAAAATGACCGAAAGCTTCAGGGTCGACATGGAGCACGACGCGGTGGTGGCTTTCGGGCGAAGTCTGAGGTCGGAAGACGAGGTGATCCTAGAAGCGACGGGAAACACCTCGGTAATCGTCAGATTGTTGACACCTTTCGTCAACCGGGTGGTGATTGCCAATCCACTTCAGTTTAAGGCAATTGCTCATGCGCGGGTGAAGACCGACAAAGTCGATGCGAAGATCCTTGCCCAACTTCACGCCGCAGGATTCCTGCCTGAGGTTTGGGCTGCAGATGATGAGACTTTGCATCTGCGACGCCTGGTTTCGGAACGCGATGCAACGGTTCGTTCGATCCGGCGGGTGAAGAGCCGTGTTCAAGCCATCCTTCATGCCAACCTGGTTCCTAAATATGCAGGGCACCTGTTTGGCAAAGGTGGTCGCAAATGGCTGGGAAAAGTCCCACTTCCAAAGTCGGAACGCGACCTGTTGGGTCGCCATCTTGATGAGCTGGATTGGTTAAGCCGCAAGCTTGAAGAACTGGAGAAGGATCTGATCGGGATATCGCTCGATGACACGCGCGCCCGTAAACTCATGATGATCGCCGGCATCAGCTCTGTGATTGCAACTGCCGTAATCGCTTCCATCGGAGAAATCAGTCGCTTCCAAACACCCGAGAAACTCGCCAGCTATTTTGGGCTGACACCGCGGGTCCGCCAATCTGGTGATCGGGGTGCCATCCATGGGCGGATCTCCAAGCAGGGAAACGCGACGGCTCGAACAATGCTGATTGAGGCTGCATGGGGAGCATCTTCGGTCCCAGGTGCATTGCGGGCTTTCTTCTTGCGGATAAAAGATCGCAAGGGGGCCAATGTCGCGGCTGTGGCGACAGCACGCAAGATCGCAAATCTTATCTGGCATCTTTTGACCAAAGACGCCCCTTATCAATGGGCAAGACCTGCGTTTGTCGCAATGAAGATGCGCAGGCTGGAACTACGCGCTGAAGCACCGAAAGCTCACGGCAAAGCTGGTCCAGGGCGTGATTACTGGATCAAGGAACTCAGGCACCGCGAGATGGAACTGGTTGCCAACGCCGAGGCCTCCTATGCAAAGATGGTTGAAGCTTGGCGAGAAAAGCCACCAAAACAGCAAGAAAACTGAAAAAGGGGCTGTTCAGTAACATCCGTGTCGAGTTCGATCCAACCATGGGTCAGGAACAGGCGGAGGCCGTTCCAGTATTTTGCGATGTAGGTCAGAGCTTCGCCGAGTGTAGATTTCCTCGCGACACGGGCGCAGTGCTTAGTGAGGCATGCCTTGAAGTCGCCGATGATCGGCGCCTAACGCTCCTGCCTTGCCGTGAGGCGCGCAGCGGGATCAAGGCCCCGGATGTCGGCTTCGATACGATAGAGATCGCCGATACGCTTCACGCCATCCTCGGCAATCGGCGCGCGGCCGGTCCGGGTGATCTCCACAAGTTTGCGCCTGGCATGCGCCCAAAAGTAGGCCAGGGTGATATCATGTCCCGGCTTGAGAAGGCGATTGTAGTCGCCATAGCCATCGACCTACAGGATGCCCTTGAAGCCACGCAGGATCTGCTCGGCGTTCCGACCGCCGCGCCCGGGCGCGTAGCTGAAGGCTACTCCAAGTGGCGCCGCGCCACCCCAGGGACGGTCGTCTCTCGCCAAGGCTCAGAAGTTTCCGGTCTTCGCCTTCTGCCGCCCGGGGTCGAGCACCGGGCGCGCGTTTCATCTGTTACCCGGCAGGCGCATCCGATCGAGGCTGCCGAGTATCCGTTATGATCAAGCGGGTTCTTGGGCCCATTTTCGGCCGTCTTTAATCAATGCCTTTGCCAGGACGACGAGCTTCCTCATGACGGCTGTCACCGCGACTTTGCGCGGCTTGCCCGTTCGAACCAAGTCTTCGAATTTGGCCTGAACGGTACGGTTGTACCGGATAGCGCAAAGCGTCGGCATGAACAGTGCCTGCCGGACAGATCGCCTACCGCCCTGTATCCGTTCATGACCCTGCCATTGCCCTGATTGGCGTGAGATTGGTGCCAATCCGGCAAGAGCTGCGGCTTGCTTGCCGGTGAGCGCACCGAGCTCAGGCATGTCTGCGAGCAATGCCAGGAATGCTGATCAGGATCTCTAAACGGTGGGCCGGCTTGGGATCAGAGGCGACGATCACCTTCATGGCGGCGTCTACCCGGGCCAGCTGCCGCTCGATCTGACCCAAACGCTGGGTGAGCAAACGCCGCAGCATGGCATACCTTGCGGTCTTGAGCCGTGTTTTGGCTGCGGTGCGGTCCTTGATCAGGCCGCGGCGGAACACGAGCAATTCGCGAAGGTCGCCAAAGGCTTCGGACTGAGTCTCTGTAGGCTGGAGTTGCAGAGCGCTTCCCATTCTGGCCAACATCTCGGCATCAATCCTGTCGGTCTTTGCTACGCGCCCGGTTGCTGCCGCGAACCGCCTCGCCTGCCGTCGTCGAAGACCCACAGGAAGAGAGCAGCAAGTCCGGCGGCATCATCCCCGAACCGCCGGTGCTCGGTTCTTCCTGAGCAATAGGCGTCCAGCGTTGCTTTCGACACGTCGATCCCGATTACATTCTGCATGGAATATCCCCCACCTTGTCTTGTCATGCGGGCCCGAAGCCCAAGTATCCGTTCAGGTTTGAAGACAACGCGGGGGTGACCATACTCGGCATCGGTCCGTCATGACCCAGAGGGGTACGATCCATCCCCCGCTATCACGCCAATTTGCGCGATCAGCGTGATGGCTCCCATCATGCAACAGGAGCTGCCAAAATCATAAGACAAGAGGGGTGGTCCCGGAACGGACAAAAGCCACACAGCTGCTGCAATCGGCGTCCAGGCAATCGAACACCCAGACGCAAGGTTCGCTTCTTCTCAACAGTGGAGCTCGTCAATGCACTGGAGCAAGAAAAGGCGATCGGGAAGGCAGGGAAGCTGACCGAGATGCTGACCAAAGTCGACTTGGTCATCCTGCACGAGCTTGGATACTTACCGTTCAGTGCGTCTGGCGGTGCGTTACTCTTCCATCTGCTCAGCAAACTCTATGAACGCACCAGTGTCATCATCACAACTAATCTCAGCTTCGCAGAATGGGCGCAGGTCTTCGGCGATGCAAAGATGACCACAGCGCTCCTCGATCGGCTCATGCACCGCTGCCACATCTTGGAAACTGGCAACGACAGCTACCGCTTCAAAGCCAGCTCTAAGGCTGCAAAGAAAGCAAGGAAGGAGACCGCGTCATAGACCACGATGCATAATTGAGTGTGGGTCAGTTCTCAGTGACAACCAACAGATCAGGCACTGACGCCAAAAATGACGCTCTCCTGCTTCGGCGGGATCAGTCTTTTTGCGAAAAAGGCCTCGTCTGAAACCGACCCGTCACCGAAGTCCTGATCCTAAGTGAACGACTACCGGCTGGCGCCGGTAGGATCGGCGATGTGATTTTCCAGGTACTGAAGTACGATGTCTTCGGTGATGGCACCGTTGGTGGTTGAGAAGTAGCCCCTGCCCCAGAACCTGCAGCCCCAATAACGCTTTCGGATGACCGGAAACTCCCGTTGCACCTTGTGGGACGAACGGCCCTTCATCTTGCGCACCAGGTCAGAGATGGCAATCTTCGGAGGCACCGATACGAACATGTGGACATGGTCACACGACAGCACCCCGCGCAAGATGTCGACCTCGTTCTCGCGACAGACCTGGCGGCAGATGTCGCGCACCCGCAGGCGCAGCGCTCCGGTCAGCGCCTTGTAGCGGTATTTCGTCGACCAGACGATGTGATAGCGGTGATAAAACACGCAGTGTTTGCCAGTGTCATATCGCATGATCTTACCCTCCCGAAAATGAGCCTCCGACCCGGCTGCGGCTCATTTTCGGGAGGGTAAGATCATAACTCGATTCTTCGCGCTGAAGCGGGTCCGACTGGAAGTCGGAGGGTTTGAACCAATGAGTGGATACTAAAACATCTTCGGTAAAGCCGACACGGTTCAAATCCTCCGCAACTCTAAGCGGCATACAGGCACATTTTCGTTCCATCTTGTGCTGGGTACAAGCAGCACGACAAGGACCCTCTGGGTGGCGGCCGACAGCCTATCCCGGCTCAATAGTTGCTGCACAATTTCTTTGCATTTCGGAGGATCGTTGTCTGATGCAAAGCTGTCTCAGCGATCAACATCTGCTGGGGCCGCACGCTCAGGCTCACGGTCATGCCGGGGGCCACATACGGCTGAAAACCCCGTCGCGCTTGACGAGACCGTGCAGGGCTGCCGCGCCGATGTGAGCGAGGATCAACAACATAAGAGGCACGCGACCCCAATGGTGGATGGTCTTCGCGACCGCTTCGACAGCCTTGTCTCGGGCCACGAATCCGCCGACAAGCGGATCCCAGATCTCCATTGGGAACCCACCAGCCTGCACCCGCAAAAACCCTGAGATAACCATGACCAAGAGGAATAGATACAGCAGCCAGTGCACGGTATCGGCAATCCTTGCCTGCATCGGCGGAACGGAAACCGGCAAGGGTGGCGGAGGCCAGGCCGCACGTGCCGCAAGACGCGCCAGAACGAGCATCAGGATCAGCGGGCCGATGTTCTTGTGATACAGGTACAGCCAGTCCTGTAACGGACGCGGCAGCCCCTCCTGCACCATAACGAGACCCGCTGGTATCGTCGTCAGCACAGCGAGCACAGTCAGCCAATGCAGGATGCGCTGGAGCCTTGAATATCGGGCGAGCGACGCAATTTCGGTCATTCTGTCTTCCCCCACCCGCTGCCAATGCTTCCGGATGACCTTAGGGCAAATTGTGGCGTCGATAAACAGGGCAAACGCTTGACAGAAACACGCTGCCCATCACTCTATCATACATGCATAGCTCGACAACGAGAGTGAACACTTCTTCGAACAGGCAACCGGCAGGCCGGCCCCCGATCCTTACGGCTCTTGTGGCTGCGGCCGCATTCGCAGCGGGCGTGCTCATTGTCTCGCGGCTGATAGCGACCGACTGGATGCTGACCCCGTTTCTGGCATTTGCAGCGGCCGCGGCGGTAACAATCGGGTTCCTGCACCAGAGCTGGACTGCTCCGCGGTTCGGTCCGGCAAATGTCCTGACACTCTTGCGACTGGCACTGGCGACGCTGCTTCTCCTGCCGATCGTTCAGCCGGGACTTGCGACCGGCGAGCCGGGCTGGGCCATCCTGACGCTCGCGGTCGTAACACTGGCACTTGACGGCATTGACGGTCCACTTGCGCGCGCGAATGGCCTCGCCGGAACCTGGGGCGCGCGCTTTGACATGGAGGTTGACTCTGTATTCGCGCTTCTGCTGTCCATTGCAGTCTGGCGGATCGGCGTGGTGGGCCCTTGGGTAATCTTGCTTGGCGGTCTGCGCTATCTATTCGTGCTCGCCGCACTGGCGTTACCCTGGCTCGACGCGCCGCTGCCTGCGCGGTTCCGGCGCAAGGTGGTCTGCGTTATGCAGATCGCCACGTTGGTGGCTTTGATCGCACCGGTGACGCCGCCTGCTTGGTCGGGTCCTGCCGCGTTCGTGATGCTGGCCTTGCTGACATGGTCCTTCGCCATCGATGTGATCTGGCTGGCGAGACAACGGTGAGGACCCGGCTGCGCCTGGCCACCTGCCTTGGGCTGGCCGCCATATTTATGCACCTCGTATTGGTATTGCCGGACCGGCCTGATGGGTTCCGGCTGCACATCTTTGCGACCCTGGCGCTGGAGCTTCCGGTATTGCTTCTCGGCGCCCTCGCATTGGGTCGGCGTGCACAGTGGCCAGCGGCCTTTATCGCCTGCGCATTGATGGTGCTGACCGCCCTGAGGATTGCCGATATTGCCGCGCTCGAGGTCTTTGGGCGGCGCTTCGATCCGGTCGTCGACATGAACCTTGTGTCCGCTGCAATGCGGCTTGTTGCAGGCGGGTTCGGCATTGCAGCTGCGGTAGCGCTCACTGTGGCAATTGTCGTCGCGCTCATGCTTTTCGGCTGGCTCGTTTACCACGCGATCGGCCGCTGGGCCCGGGCCGGAGCCGCCTTGTCGCGCTCTGCCCGGATCGGTGCGGGCAGCCTCGCCCTCGCTCTTGCCGTCCTGCCTGTTGCAGAGACGGCCACCGCGCTTAACGACTGGGATGGTTGGGATCCTCCTGGAAGCAGCCGCGCCTCCCGCCTTGCCATCGAGGAAGTTCTCAGTTTCCGCCGTTCCCGCGCCGCGTTGACGGAGTTCAAGGCCGCCGCCGCGCACGATCCCTGGCGGGACCGGACCGGGGCGCTGGCGCAGCTTCACGGGCGTGACGTCGTGATCATCTTTATCGAAAGCTACGGGCGTGCCGCCTTTGATAATCCGGGCTACGAGGCACGGCACCGCGCGACATTGATGGCGGGCATGGCAAAGCTGGAACGGGCGGGTCTGGACATGCGGTCGGGGTGGCTCGCCTCGCCGGTGCAGGGCGGACAAAGCTGGCTCGCCCACGCCACCATTGCCTCTGGCCTCGAAATCGAAGACCAGCGCCGCTACGGTGCGCTTCTGAGCAGCCCGCGCCTTACGCTCTACGACATTGCGACAAGGGCGGGCTATGACACGCTCGCCGTCGCGCCCGCCATCGTCCTGCCCTGGCCAGAAGGCCCGCAATTCGGTTTTGGCCACATCCTTGAGGCCGCCGATCTTGGCTATGCAGGACCGCCCTTTAACTGGGTGACGATGCCCGACCAGTACACGCTGGCGGCATTCGAGAGGCTCGCCCCGCGCAGCAAACCGCTGATGACCGAGATTGCTCTGATTTCAAGTCACGCACCATGGACACCGGTGGCCGAGCTCGTGCCTTGGGACATGGTCGCAGACGGCCGCATTTTCGCCGATATGGCGGGCGCTGGCCCGACCCCGCGCGAAGTTTGGTCAAACCGAGAAACCATTCGCCGTCACTATGGGTTGTCACTTGACTACGCGATCCAAACTGTTCTGGACTGGGCGGCGCTGCCGCGGATGCAACAACCGCTGGTCATCGTGCTGGGCGATCACCAAGCGGCCGCGACCATTTCGCAAAAAGGCGGCATGGATGTCCCGATGCACCTGATTGGCCCTCCTGAAACGATTACCCTTTTCGACAACTGGGGCTGGACCAAGGGGCTTGAGCCTGACGCCGACCTGCCGACCTGGCCCATGAACCGCTTCCGCGACCGTTTTCTCGACGCCACCAGTGTTCCGGAGGGACAGCTTTGAGCTTTATTCGCATCCTCCTTCCGCTGGCACTGATCGCGCTTTGTCTTGCCTTTGCGGGCGGACGCGGGCTCTGGGACCGGTTTGCGGACCTGTCTCTGCCTTGGATGGGTGCGGCAGTGGCCATGCTGAACCTTGTCATCATCCTGTCCGCGCTTCGCTGGCGCCTGACCGCAATCGCGCTTGGCCTGCCACTCACCGTGGGTGGTGCAGTACGCGAATACTACCTCGCGCAATTCGTGAACCAGACGTTGCCCGGCGGCGTGCTCGGCGATGCTGCACGGGCGGTCCGTTCGCGCAATGGCGGGCCGCTGACGCCCGCCGCACAGGCGGTGGTCCTCGAACGCGCCTCGGGCCAGATCGGCATGGCGGCAATCCTCGGTCTGGCCACCATCGGCGCGGCAGTGCGGCCGGGCACTCTGCCCCCTGTAGACGCAATTGCGATCGCGCCGGTCTGGATGGCCTTGGCTATCACTGTATTTCTGGCCTTCGCGCTCGTCGCGCTGGGGATAAGCCGCCGCACGACGGGGAGCTGGGGTAATGCGGTGCGCATCGCGCTGGCCCGCCGCTGGCGGATGCAACTGACGCTTTCGGTCACCATCGCGGCGCTGACCGTCACGGCGTTCGCGCTTGCAGCGCGGGCCACCGGCACCGCGCTGCCGATCTTTGCCACGGCATTGGTGGCACCGCTGGTCCTGACAGCAATGCTGCTTCCCGCTTCTGTCGCCGGGTGGGGCTGGCGTGAGGGAGCCGCTGCGGTCCTGTTTCCGCTGGCAGGTGCTGACGCTGCGGCCGGCTTTGCCGCCAGTATTGCATTCGGGATAGCCGTCCTTGCCTCGACCCTGCCCGGCGCGCTGTTTTTCCTGCGCCGCAAGCGCGCGCGACCAGCGTGCGTTGACTGCACTCGCATTTAGCCTAGCTTTGACGCAACCGGAGGTTTTGCGCATGTCATTCATCACCCCAACCCGGCGCCGATTTCTTGCAGGTACAGCGGCGTCTGCGGCCGCAGCAACTCTCCACGGACCGGCTGCCTTGGCGCAATCGGCCGTCACGTTGCAGCTTTCGTGGCTGCATTCTGTCCAGTTCGCTGGCAGCTACATCGCGCTCGATCGCGGGTACTGGTCGGAAGAGGGGCTAGACGTGTCGCTCCAACCCGGTGGGCCCAACGCCCCGGTGGAACCTCCGGTCGTTGCTGGCTCCGCGCTCGTCGGTATATCCGCTGCAGATTACACCGCCGCCGCGGTCAATCAGGGGGCAGCGTTCAGAATTATTGCCGTCGCCATGCAGAAGAATCCCTTTGCCATCGCCTCGCTGCCGGGCAACCCGGTCAACGCTCCCGTCGATCTTATCGGCAAACGCATCGGCATGGCTCTGGCGAATACCCCTGTGCTGAACGCCCTGTGTGCGATCAACGGGATCAATCCGTCAGAGATCGAGATCGTGCCGACGCAATATGACGCAGCGCCATTGGTTCAGGGGCAGGTCGATTGTCTGCTGTGCTGGGAAACCGATTTGCCGGTCGCGATGGAGATCCAGGGCGTCGAAAACGTGACGATGCTACTTGCCGATCACGGCTACTCGGTCCATTCGCAGACCTATATCGCCACCGAGGACAGCCTCGCCAATCGACGCGCAGAACTGGTCTCGCTCATGCGGGGCGAGGTGCGCGGCTGGGAGGCGTACCAGAAAGATCCTGAGGCGGCGGCGGAGCTGACCGTAGGAACGTTCCCCAACGAAGGCCTTGACCCGGAGACCCAGAAGCTTCAGGCCGTCCGGCAGGTGCCGTTGATGTTCTCGGATCTGACCGACGAACACGGTTTTGGCTGGTTCACAGATGACACGGTGGCCGCGAATGTCGAGACGCTTGCCTTGCTTGACACACCCGTGGATCCGGCTTTGTGGGACCGCTCGATACTGGACGAGATCCGTGGCTAGACTGGACGGTCCGGGATGACCCGGAGCCCTGATATCCGACTTCACGGCGTGTCGAAGATCTTTGGCAGCAGCCCGTCTGCGGTTGAGGCTGTGGCGCCCCTCGACATTGTCTTGCAGGGAGGCGCGGTCACCGCCTTTGTCGGCCCTTCCGGATGCGGCAAGTCCACCTTGCTACGGCTGATCGCGGGGCTGGAAGTGCCGACATCGGGCAGCATCGCCATCGGCGCGGAAAGCCCCGATGATGTGCGACGCCGTGCGGGCCTTGCCATCGCGTTTCAGGATGCCGCCCTGTTGCCGTGGCGGACGGTAGAGCGCAATGTCGCGCTTGGGCGCAAACTGTCGCGACGGTCGCGTGACGCCGGTGCAGATGCTGATCTGATCCGGCTGGTGGGTCTTTCAGGCTTTGAACGCCGCCGTCCTGCGGAATTGTCGGGCGGGATGCGCCAACGCGCCGCTATTGCCCGCGCACTGGCCGGGGGGCCGGAACTCCTGCTGCTGGACGAACCGTTTGGCGCGGTCGACGAACTGACCCGCGAACGTCTGAACCTGGAGCTTGCGCCGCTATGGGAAGCACGGGGTGCGACCGTACTTCTTGTCACCCATTCTGTGGCCGAAGCGGTGCGGCTGGCAGATCGCATATTGGTGATGTCACCGCGTCCGGCCCGTATCGCCGCCGACATCGACGTGACCCTGCCGCATCCCCGCGACGCCGGCGTGCTGCGGTCCCCGGCTTACCGTGAAGCCTGTGAAGTGGTTTCCGCAGCACTCCGCGACCTGCCATTGACCGAAGACCTTGCCGCAGAATGAAGCGACCCTCTCATACCGCCCCGATGCGGAGGCCATTTCTGCGCCCCGAAACAATTGTGCAGATACTCACGATATTTGCGCTTCTGGCCATCTGGGAAGGTGTCGCGCGCGCCACGGCTGATCGTTTCGTCCTCGCCGCGCCAAGCGATATCGCCGCCTATGTCGCAGACAATGCCCCGCTCTTGTGGCGCGCTCTTTGCACGACATTCCTTGCGGCGGCGCAGGGGTTTTTCTGGGGCAACCTCGCCGGATTCGCGCTGGCGCTGGCCGCCGTTTTGATGCCACGGACGGAGCGGGTTCTGGCCACGTTGGGGCTTTTGGTGTTCTGCCTGCCGCTGGTCGCGACCGGGCCAATCCTGCGTGTGCTATATGGCCCCGGCAACGGGCCGCAAGTGACACTTGCGGCGCTGGCGGTGTTCTATACCACCTTCCTTCCCGCTCTTGTTGGCCTCCGCGCCGCTCCGCGCGACTGGTTTGACCTTGTGCGAAGCTACGGCCACGGACGGCTGATGGTGCTTGGTCAGGTGCGTCTGCCAGCATCGATCCCCTACCTCGCTGCAGGCCTTCAGATCGCCGCGCCTGCCGCCCTTCTTGGGGCCATGGTCGGAGAATTCACCGGGGCTGAACCTGGGCTCGGGGTGCTGACGATCCGTGCGATGCGAGCACTCGACCTGTCGGCCACCTGGAGCATCGCGGTAATTGCCGCAGGGGTCTCTGTTCTCGCCTTCCATGCGGTAGGCGCGGTCGGGCGATGGCTCGACCTTTCCCCGCCCTCGGTCCTGCTGGCACCGCCGGTCGACCGCCGCCCGAGCATCTGGCAGATCGGCGCGCCGATCCTGGCGCTGACCATCGCGCTGGCGTTGTGGCAGGGCCTTATGGATCTCTTCGACCTGTCGCCATTCTTCGCCAAGCGGCCCGGTGATGTCTGGACCTATCTGTTTGCCGACCCCGCCTCAGCAAAGCATCGCGCCATTCTGGCGTCTGCCTTCTTGCAAACCATGACGTCGGCCCTTCCCGGCTATATCGCCGGTCTCGGGCTCGGCGCCGGGCTGGCCGCACTTCTCACGCTCGCGCCACGGATTTCTGCGGTTTCCATGCCCATCGCCGTGGCTCTTCGCTCCATCCCAATCGTCGCCACCGCGCCGTTGATCGTCTGGGCACTCGGGCGCGGCACGACCGGCACTGTCGCCGTTGTCGCCGTGATGATCTTCTTTCCCACCCTCGTCGCGTGTCTTCACGGGCTTGCGCGCACTCCACGCCGGATCCTCGACATGTTCGCAAGCTACAACGCAGGCCCAATGCGCCGTCTGTTCCACGCGCAGCTTCCAGCGATGCTGCCTGCCTTCTTCGCCTCGGCCCGGATGGCGATTCCGGCGGCGATCCTTGCTGTCACCACCGCCGAATGGCTTGCCACGGGCCGGGGGCTCGGCGCGTTGATGGCGACCACCGCTTCGACTTCGGACTATGGTATGCTCTGGAGTGCGATCGCACTTATCGGTCTTGCCGCCATCTTCGCCCACGAAGCAGTCGCGGTGGTGGAACGCGCGGTCCTGAAACGCACCAGTGCCGAGCAGCTAGCCGCATGAGACCCTGCGCCCTCGCAATCCCCGGCGATCACCATCAGAAGACGGGTGGTTATATCTACGAGCGGCGCCTGCTTGAAGAGTTGCAAGCCAGCGGGCGTGATGTCCGCCACATTCAGCTGCCAGCCAAGGCCGCGGCTGCCGACCCTGGCACCCAGGCTCGCCGCGTGACGGAAGCCGCGCTGGCCGCATTGCCGCCAGACCTGCCGCTAATTCTCGACGGGCTCGCCTTCGCCGCGATGCGTAGCAAAGACCTCGCTCGCCTTCCCAATCCGGTGGTCGCGATGCTGCACCATCCGATGGGGCTGGAACATGGGTTTACGCCCGAGGTTTCAGACATGCTTCTGGCGCAGGAAGCCGCGAACCTGTTCCACGCAGCGCATGTGGTCGTGACCAGCCCCCATACACGCGACGCCTATATCGGCCTCGGCGCGGACCCGGCGCATATTACAGTCGCACTTCCCGGGCATGACGGCCCGCGCGATCTGCCGCTTGAGGATACAGGGCCGAACATTCTGTCAGTCGGTCTTCTCGCCCGGCGCAAGGGCCACGATGTGCTGATCCGCGCACTGGCCCTGATTGCCGATCTCGATTGGCACACTCGCATCGTTGGCAAGACACATGATCCGGCTATTGCGACCGAATTGGCCGCGCTGATCGTCGACCACGGGCTTCAGGACCGTGTTGAACTGGTCGGAGAACTAAGCGACGACGCGCTGTCCGCAGCCTATCGGACGGCGCGCATCTTTGCCCTCGCCACGCGCCACGAAGGCTATGGCATGGCGCTGGCCGAGGCCTTGATACACGGGCTGCCCATCGTCTCATGCGCCGTGGGCGCGGTGCCGGGAACGGTCGGAAACGCCGCGCTTCTCGCCCCGCCCGATAGCCCGAAGGCATTTGCACAGCACCTCAGGTGCCTTCTTACATCTGCCACCATGTGCGAGGAACTTGGTGCAAGGGCCCGCGCACGCGGACTCGTCCTGCCCAGTTGGAAGGAGACTGCCGCAGTGATGGCTGGGGTGCTGGATGGACTATAAGAGCAAACAGCCCTTGAAGCCATGTACGGTGGTGGTTTGACCGCATCCGGCGTACGAGCGTCTCTTTATAACGACTTGGCATGGGACCGTCCCGACCCAGTCACGCTCCACACAACCCCGTTGCAGCACCGGAAGCCGTGCTGCCGCCTTGGGCACTGGATAACAGATGTTGCCAATTCGGTCTCTTTTTGATCGGTCTGGTACTTTGGATGACGATTGCCCCATCCGAAACAGGCGATTTTCCACCGACGGGCGCACAATCTTTGGGCTGGAATCTCGCCGCAATCCCGCGTGCTATTGAGGTTCACCCCTTGGCTTGAGCGAAGCTTTGCCGATTTGGGCCTTTGATGCGGATATTCGTGTCGGACTCCGTTACCACTCCTTGTATATTCTGCGCCGCAGCATTGATATAGTAACGTTTCGTCAGGAAGTTCGGAGTGTTCTGGTGCCTTATAATAACAACGCGTTCCAAAGTTTGCTCTCGCGCCGCGGCGTCATTTCGGGGCTGTTTTCAACCGTTGCGTTGGGAGCCTTGTCGCACCCGCATGCAGGGCTTGCGCAAGAAGCGGCTACGTTCCCGACAACGGCAGAGCCTGAAAAGACAGCGTTCGATTTTGAGCTTTTGACCGAGATGATGCGCATGGCCGCAGACCAGCAGCCAAAGCCCGCAGAAGCCGTCGAAGGTTTCCTCACGGAGTTTGACTACGACGATTATCAACGCGTGCGTTTCGATGCGTCCCGGACCCGCTGGGCCGAGTTGGAAAACGCCCGGTTTCGCCTGAACGCCTTTCATCTCGGGTGGCTGTTCAACGAGCCTGTGCACCTCAACGAGGTGGCAGATGGCATGGCGACACCGATGCGGTTTTCGACAGCGGATTTCGACTATTCCGATGTTAAGACTCAGATCCCCGAAAATTTCGAGATGCCCGGCGTAGCGGGGTTTCGGCTTATGACGCCGCTCAACCGTGCTGACCACTACGACGAACTTGCAGCCTTTCTGGGGGCGAGCTATTTTCGCGCGCTTGGGCGTGACAACCGATACGGGCTGTCCGCACGCGGTTTGGCCATCAACTCCGGCATGCCCGGAGGTGAGGAATTTCCCCGCTTCACCGATTTCTGGCTTGAACGTCCGCATGCCGAGTCCGAGACGGTCATTCTATATGCCGCGCTCCGCTCGGCTTCGGTGACGGGGGCGTATAAATTCGTCATAACACCGGGCGAGACGACGGTGATGGAGGTGACGGCAAGGCTGTTCATGCGCAAGACCGTGCAGCAGCTCGGCATCGCCCCGCTGACCTCGATGTTCCTGTTCGGGGGGGCTGATCCGGGTGAATTCAACGATTTCCGGCCCGCGGTTCACGACAGCGACCACCTTGTTCTCAATACTCGAAACGGTGACACGTTCCTGCGTCCCCTGACCAATCCAACCCGCCTGGAGCACACTTATCTTTCCGCAGAGAACCCTGTTTCCTTCGGGCTGATACAGCGACAGCGCGAGTTCGATGAATATCTCGACGCCCAGGCGCATTACGAACGCCGCCCGTCCTTGATGGTCGAGCCTGTCGGAGACTGGGGGAAGGGCGCCGTCCGCTTGATGGAAATCCCGACCGATCTGGAAGGGAACGACAATATCGTCGCCTATTGGGTTCCGGACGCAGCACCCGCGAAGGGTGAAAGCCTCGAAGTGTCATATCGTCTGCATTGGGGCATGGCGCCAAGCGGCGACAGATCTTCAAGCCGCGCCCGGATCGTGCGCACCCGTATAGGCAAGGGCGGCGTGTCTGGCGTCGAAGGAACAACCGACCGGATCAAATTCGTTGTGGATTTTGAGGGCGGTTTGATTGGGAACCTTCCTGACGATGCAGACGTTGCACCCAAGGTTACCGTTCTGCGCGGCGACCTCGTCGAAACGATTTTGTCGCCAGTGGATGGGACGGATTTGTGGCGGCTTGTCATCGAAGCCGTGCCGGAAGATCCCGCGACAACAATGGAATTGCAGGCCGCGATCAACGGATTCGGGCGCAACCTGTCCGAGACGTGGCTTTATCAATGGAAAGTCTGATGACCGGAACGACAGAACTGAACGGAACCGCGAACACCGCCATGTCGAGTGATCCCGACACTTGGGGACCGCCGGAGGCTCCGCTTGTCATGCCACTCCAGCAGTTGGAACGCCGCTCTGGCCAGGCCTGGAACTTCAACCCGCTCCGCCTCTTCTTTGGCGGGTCAACAAATCTGACCTAGTACGAGACCAGATGTGAGCGCTAAATCTGATCTTTCTCCCGATGCCGCCACGGTCCGGGCGCGGTCCGTTGCGATTGCGTTCGCCGCGAGCTGTGCTCTGGGGGCGTGCTTGCTGGTGGCTGAAGCCGATCATCAGGACGGTTTTCAGATTTGGGATGCCTTTCGCGCAGCTCTCATCTTGCTGACCACGGGTTGGCTGGCATGGGGTGCAGCACTGGGCCTGACCGGGCTTTGGTCAAGACCCCGACCCCCGCTCGCAAATTCCCCCACGCCGGTGGCAAGCTCGACACCGTCGACTGTCGTATTGGTCCCGATTTGCAACGAAGATCCTGTTGCGACCTTCGCGAGGATCGCTGCAATGGATCGGTCCATACGCGGAGCGGGTCTGGGGTTGGACATCGTCATTTTGTCCGACACGCAGTCTGACAAGAAGCAGGCAGCCGAACACGCGGCGTTTCGGATGCTGATTGCCGAAACCGCAGGTGCCGACCACATCTATTATCGTCATCGTGAGAACAATCGCGGGCGCAAAGCTGGAAATGTAGAGGATTTTATCGTCAAATCCGGCGGCGCTTACGATTATGCCGTGACGCTTGATGCCGACAGCCTGATGTCAGGAGAAGCCTTGGCCGAGTTGATCCGGCGCATGGATGCGGACCCGAAACTCGGGCTGCTTCAAACCCTGCCACGGATCATTGGCGCGCGCAGCTTCTTTGGCCGCGCGATGCAGTTCGCCGCCTCTTTCTACGGGCCGGTCTTCACCCGCGGACTGGAGCGGATGCAGGGTGCCACGGGGCCGTATTGGGGTCACAACGCCATCATCCGCGTTATGGCATTCGCGCAATCCTGCGGGTTGCCGGAGCTTTCTGGAAAGCCGCCTTTCGGCGGTCACGTCCTGTCACATGACTACGTCGAAGCGGCGCTGCTCGCCCGCAACGGCTGGAAGGTTTTGGCCGATAGCAGCATCACCGGGTCCTTTGAAGAGTGCCCGGAAAATGTCCTGTCCTACGCTAAGCGCGACAGGCGCTGGTGTCAGGGCAACCTTCAGCACATGCGGCTTCTATTCGCGCCGGGGCTGGCGAATTGGAGCCGCTTTGTCTTTGTCCAGGGCATTTTCGCCTATCTCGCCTCGGTTTTCTGGGCCATCTTCCTTGTCAGCACGGTAAGCGGTGCAGTGCTTGCGCCCGAACCCGACTACTTTCCCGAAACCTTCCAGCTATTTCCGGCTTTTCCGTCGGATCGTAGCCGGGAAATCCTGGCATTGGCGCTTGGTATCATAGGACTGTTGATCTTGCCGAAATTCGGGATCCTTGCAAATGCGGCGATGACGGGCCGGGCACGTGGATTTGGCGGAGCGGACCGGGTAACCGCATCAGTTGTGCTCGAGATTCTTCTGACGTCGGCCCTGGCGCCAATCATGCTTGCATATCAGACGCGCGCCGTATGTCAGGTGCTGTTGCGGCACGATGGCGGCTGGCCCGCCAATGCCCGAGGCGAAGGAAGCCTGACGCTGACCGAGGCCACGCGATCCTCGCTTTGGATTGTAGCGGCAGGGATGTTCGCCCTTGTGGCAACGTGGAAATTTGCGCCAGATCTGCTATTTTGGTTGCTTCCAGTGACGCTGCCAATGGTTGCCGCGCCGCTGCTGATCTATTGGACATCGCACCCGTCCGGACTGGGTTACTTCACGGTTCCCGAAGACCGGGACGAACCGCCAATTGTTGCGGCGTTTCGTGACGTTCACGCGCGCTGGCGCAGCCATATCGATGCCCCTTCTGCCGATGACGTCCTGCCGACTGAGGCGTCCCATGTCCCAGGTTGACGCGTTGAGCCGCCCTCTTCAAAGACCACGTGACCCCCGGATTGACGCGTTCCGGGGGTTGCTTTTGGTCATGATCTTCATCGATCACGTGCCGGGCAACTGGTACGAGAACCTCACCCTGCGCAATCTGGGCTTTTCCGACGCTGCCGAGAGCTTTTTCATGATGTCCGGCATCGCGGCGGGGTTGGCCTATTCATCCGGTATCGCGCGCTGGCGCGAAGCCGGCCTTTGGCAAGGGATCGCCCCGGTGTGGAAGCGCGCATGGGTGCTCTACCTCTCGCATATCTTCCTGACATTGGCTGGAATTGCAATTTTTGCCATTGGCGCCGAGGCTTTCGGTTTGACCGAGCTCCTGACCAAGAACAACCTGCGTCAGGTCTTCGAAAACACCGGCCCCGCGATCATTGGTATCGTCACGCTCGGGCACCAAATCGGGTATGTCAACATCCTGCCCAGCTACAGTGTCCTGCTGCTTGTCGCACCTTTCGCAATCCTCTTGGGTCAACACAGGCCATACGTGCTGTTATCTTTGGCGGTGATAATCTGGTTCTGCGCAGGGCTTTTTCGCATGACTTTTCCTGCCTATCCCAATTCGGGCGGTTGGTTCTTCAATCCTGTGGCCTGGCAGCTGATCTTTACATTTGGACTTTTGACGGGGATTTCATTGCGCGACGGCAAGCGGTTCGTCCCCAGAAGCCGGGTCTTGTTTGCAGTGTCGGTAACATGGCTCGTCATCGTTCTGGCGTGGCGGTATGTCCCCGATTTTGGTCCGGCGCTGAACCACAAGATGGCGCAGCTTGGGTCACTCGGTGTGCCCTTCCACATCACGTCACACGACAAGACATACTTGCCGATGCTCCGCTTACTCCATGCCTTGTCGCTCATTTACGTCCTGTCCTGCCTGCCAATCGTCACTCGCATCAGCGCACATCCCTGGGTCGAGCCGCTACGCCTCATGGGCCGACAGGGTCTGCTCGTGTTTTCTGCTGGTGCTCTGCTGTCACTCGCCGGTCAGGCGACGCTTGTATTTTTCGATGACGTGGCGGTTGTGCCGTGGCTTTTCGTTCCGGCTGGAATTCTTGCGCTTTGGGCCATCGCATGGCTCGGCGATTGGAAACGACGCGCAGGGCAAGTTCAACGTCGTCCGGTCGAAGATGCGGGCCATGCGGGATCTGCAACAAATTCGTGACCTACAAATTGTACGGCTTTCACGAGATTTCTAAAAAAAAATGGCTGCCGCCTGTAGGACCGACAACATGCTGTTCGGTGATTAGCGCCACCACATGCCGGGGCTGAACTCCGGGTTCTATTGTGTCGACGTCTACCCGGTTTGGGTCAAATGCTGATGCCGAGATCCCGCAGCTGCGGCCCAAACTGATCCTCGCCATGGGCGCCACCGCGACGCAATGCCTGTCTGCCAGTGGCTCCAACAACCTGTGTCGGCGCGGCAAATTTGAAGTCGAGCTGGATAGAGCGCTCGTGCTGATCATGAACCGGAGGGTAGCACCCTCAAAGGATGAGCCCTATGACGAAGACACGAACGGCGCCTTTTTTCAGCTTTACTCGCAACCCTTTGCCGGTGGCATGTTCTTCGAAATTGTGCAGCGCAAGGAAGGATATGCAGGGTATGGCGCCCCCAACGCGCCCTTCCGGATCGCCGCGCAAAAACGGCTCATGCGTCCAAAGGGTATGCCAAAGAATTAGACGGCGTGGGTGTCGCCCGTACATCTTCGGACACATGCGAACAGAATGCTCCGCCCAAAGCGTCGATTTCCACTGACCCAGATCGGAGGGACGGCTGCGCGCAAGGCTTTCGGGTTGCTGAATTTTGATACTCAGCGATTTTTTTTCCAAAAAATTGAGAGGCTTACGATTCCAAGGCGTAACGATTTCCCGTTAGTAGAACGATACGGGTTAACAGACTTTGTCGGGTCATCCGATCATGCAAATCGCCATAGCCGGATAGCCAAATCCCATATTTTTTTGTAATGAACCGGTGGTCCCGCGTTCCGCCAAAACCTTGCCATGCTGGCGTAATAAGTCAGCCGAAGACTGCTCGGGATACAGCCCGGCCGCGCGCCCCCCCAACCGTCTCCATCATGCCTTTGTTGATGGAAAGTTCTCAGGGGTTAAGACCGTCCAATTCGCGGATCTGTCGGCAAGTCGGGTTGCACGACACAATGCTGCGCATAGTACCACGGTAGATACCCGCGCGATGCTGGGTTTCTTCGCTGACCAGAATGTCCCATTGCGTCTGGATCGTCCCGTTTGCGTCCAAAAGGATGATGTTGGTCCGCCCGGCAGCACGGGCCGTCAGCACAAGGCTGGTTGCATTGATGACAGATGTCGACACGATCGCCGGATCACCGACGATGACGGTGTCGAATGGCGCCGCAACCGCCTCAACCTGCGCCTCCCCCGCCGTGAGCTTCAGCAAAAGAGGCCGCACAGATCCGCTGCGAGACGCTTCCTGCGCGTGCAAGGGTGAAATCATCGAACCCAGAATCAGTGCTGCCATGGCAGCGCGGTAGAAAAGATTCCGGACCTCTATACAGGGTCTCATGATGGCAGCTTTCGGGATTGTGCGCATGGTGAGTGACTAAATGCTCTCTTAGTTCACAAGCGGTTAACACCGCTCTTTTCACGATATTTTTCCTGCGCTTCGCTGAATTCAACACATTCAAAACGTCCTACCCGAGAGAGAAGTCCCTTAAATTGCTTTATATTCTTAAAGTGACGCGTTTCGAACGCTGTGGCTAGGGTGAAGAGGTCATCAAACATTCGAAAGGTAATGAAATGCTTTCCCTGACAACGAAAATCCAGTCCCTTCTGGCCGACAATCGCCGTATGCTCGCCGACCGGAACGGCGCGACCGCCATCGAATATGGCCTGATCGCAGCCGGCGTTGCCCTTGTCGTCGTGGCAGCCATGACGCTTCTCGGCCCGCAGCTTACCGCAACCTTCGGCAAGCTCACTACAGCGCTGACGCCGACCTAAGTCACCGTGGGCACAACATGATCCGGGTCGTCCAAAGCGCCCCGGATCTGCATTTCCAACCACGCCATTCGTGTCCGGAAATCTTTTGACACGAACCCAGCCACGCAATGCACTACAGGAGGCAGACGTGTCATTCGGACGGGCTCTCCCGATCAACAGGATACGGCAGAACGATCACACGCCGGATGCCCTCCCCCCGACTGCCCCGCCAAAACCCGCTGGACAATCGCGGGATAACGCTGCCCCTCCGGCAACGGCCGCCACTGATCAAAGCGAATTCTATGCGGTGAAATCCGAGGTTTTCGTCGCGCTAGTCGACGCGGTCGAACTGTCGCGCATCGCTCATACCAGCGCCGAGAAGGCCGCCAAAGAGATCGGCGCCGTGGTCGGCGAGATCATTCAGGAAAAGCGCTTGCCGCTGTCGACGGCTGAGCAGGAAGCACTCGTTGCCAGCATTGTCGATGACGTGCTGGGATACGGGCCGCTCGAGCCATTGCTGCGCCGCGACGATATCTCTGACATCATGGTCAACGGCGCCGAAGACATCTTCATCGAGGTCGACGGGAAGACCCGGAAGACTGACATCCGGTTTCAAAGCAATGAACATCTGCTGAACGTCTGCCAGCGGATCGTCAGCCAAATCGGACGTCGGGTCGATGAAAGCTCGCCGATCTGTGATGCGCGCCTTCAGGACGGCAGCCGGGTCAATGTGATCGCGCCGCCCTTGGCCGTAGACGGTCCTACGCTGACCATCCGGAAATTCCGCAAAGACAAGCTGACCTTGGAAAATCTCGTCGGTTTCGGGTCAATCACTGAAGAAGGGGCAGAGATCCTTCGGGTTATCGGTCGCGTGCGCTGCAACACGCTGATCTCCGGCGGCACGGGGTCGGGAAAAACCACGCTGCTCAACTGCCTGACGCGTTCGATAGACGCAGATGAACGCATCGTGACCTGCGAAGATGCGGCAGAACTGCAATTGCAGCAGCCGCATGTGGTGCGGCTGGAAACGCGGCCGGCAAATATCGAGGGCAAGGGCGAGGTCACCATGCGCGATCTTGTCAAAAACTGTCTGAGGATGCGGCCCGAAAGGATCATCGTGGGCGAGGTGCGCGGCGGCGAGGCGTTCGACCTGTTGCAGGCGATGAACACCGGTCACGATGGCTCCATGGGCACGCTGCACGCGAATTCTCCGCGCGAGGCGCTCAGCCGGATGGAGTCGATGATCGCAGCGGGCGGGGTGAACCTGCCGCCGCGCACGATCCGCGAGATGATCGTCTCGTCAATCGACGTGATCGTGCAGGCCAGCCGTTTGCGCGACGGCCGCAGGGTCATCACCCATATCACCGAGGTCCTGGGGATGGAGGGAGATGTGATCACCACGCAGGATCTCTTTATCTACGAAATTACGGGCGAAGATGCGGATGGCAAGGTTGCTGGCCGACACCGTTCTAACGGAGCAGGCAGACCGGGATTCTGGGACCGGGCGCTCTATTACAACGAACAGGAACGGTTGACCAAGGCGCTGGACGATTCCGACCGACGGATCAAGCGAAGGGGGTTGGATAGCTGAGATGGCCCCGAACGTGGATCTCTTTCTTTTGATCGTTGCCGGCCTTGCCGCCAGTTCTGTGGCAGGTGGGCTTTTCGCAGTGACCCTGCCGCTCTTCTCGGTGCACAGGGCGCTTGCGCGGCGGATCGATGCAATCTCGCGCGAAATCGTCATCGATACCGGCGCCGCTGGCGATGGGCGGTCGGCAGAGCACCGATCCATAAAGGAGACGCTCCGCGAGGTAGAAGAGGTGCGCCGTGCACGCAACCGCCGGGTGCTGATCCGACGGCTCCGCGAGGCGGGGCTCAACTGGTCGAAGCCACGTTATTATCTGTTATCAACCTTGCTCGGCCTGATGGGCGCCGCCATCGGTATCCTGCTCAACGACGGGCTGGTGGTTCCGGTGGGATTTGCGGCGGGGTTTGGCGTTGGCCTGCCCAGCCTTATGCTCTCGATCCGCAAGACCCGGCGCATCAAGGCGGCAAGTGCGGAATTCCCGACAGCGATCGACATCGTGGTGCGCGGCGTGAAATCCGGATTGCCGCTCCGCGACTGCCTGCATATCATCGCGAACGAAACGCGCGATCCGTTGCGATCCGAGTTCCAGAAAATCCTGAACGACCTCAACGTAGGCCTGCCGATGGGCACTGCGATCCAGCGCTTCGCTGAACGCGTGCCGCTGACAGAGGCCAATTTCCTTGCCATCGTCATCACCATCCAGTCGCGCACCGGGGGCAGTCTGGCAGAATCGCTCGACAACCTGTCGAACGTTCTGCGCGAGCGCAACAAGATGCGTGGCAAGATCAGGGCGATGAGTTCCGAGGCCAAAGCCTCTGGCGCGATTATCGGCGCGTTGCCGATCCTTGTCGCGGGGATCATGACGGTCACCAGCCCCGACTACATCTCGGTTCTCTACACTGAAACCACCGGCAACATGATCCTTGCCGCCTCGGGCCTCTGGATGGGGACCGGCATTCTGGTCATGCGCAAGATGATCGCCTTCGATTTCTGACATGCTCCATTTATTCGCTGACATGATCGAAAACCCCGAACGGATGATCCCCGTCATAGCGGCCCTGTCGGGCATCGCCGGAGTTCTGGCAACGGCCTTGCCCTACCTGCGCCGCGATAATTTCGGCCGACGGCTTGCCTCCGTCGCCGAAGAACGCGGGCAATTGGCCCAACGTGCGCGCAATGAACAACGGGGCCAATCCGAAACACAGAAGCTGCGCCGCAACGCGCCCAAACGGACCTACCAGGTGATCGTCGACGCGCTCAACCTGTCGGCAAAACTCGAAGACGCAGGCATCGCGGCGCGGCTGCAACGCGCAGGGTTCCGGGGGCGCCGTGCCGTCATCCAGTTCCTGGCCCTTCGGATCATCATGATGGTTGCCTTCGCCGTTATTGCCCTGTTCTACAGCACCGTCGTTCTTAAGCTGCCTTACCCTCTGCCAGTTCACCTTCTGATCGGCGTCGCTGCGGCGGCGATTGGCTATGGCGGCCCCGCTCTTTACGTCACCAACACCATTTCGAAGCGGCAGTCAGAGATCAGGCGAAACTGGCCAGACTCGCTTGATCTGATGCTGATCTGCGTGGAATCCGGGATGCCGATCGAAGGGGCGTTTCGCAAGGTCGCGGAAGAAATCGGCGCTTCCAGCCCCGTTTTGGCGGAAGAGCTGAGCGTCACGACTGCCGAGCTCACCTATCTTCAGGATCGAAGAAACGCCTATGAAGGGCTCGCGCGGCGCACAGATCTGGAATCGGTCCGTGGCGTTGTGACCAGCTTGATCCAGGCCGAGAAACACGGCACACCGCTTGGCCGGGCGCTGCGCGTCCTGGCACAGGAAAGCCGCGACCAGCGGATGGCCGCAGCCGAAAAGAAAGCAGCGTCGTTACCGCCAAAGCTGACAGTGCCGATGATCTTGTTTTTCCTGCCCGTGCTGTTCGCCGTGATCATCTCGCCCGCCATCATGGAGATCTTCTGACATGTGGCGGCGAGCGTTTTCATGGTCCTCGCTTGGGTGTCATCTGCCGGTTGGCAGGTTGTTGCGTGACGAAAAGGGCAACATCGCCATCATCGGCGCATTGACGCTCCCCCTTCTTGTTGGCGGTTTCGCCTTGGGGGCGGAGGCGGGGTATTGGTATTCCGAACAGCGCAAGCTTCAGAATGCCGCCGATATTGCTGCGCATGCGGGGGGTGTCGCGCTGCGATCTGGCGCAAGCGTGGCCACACAGATCGCCAGCGCCCGTGACGTCGCTGCGGCGTCCGGCCATGACGCGGCATTGGGCGCGCTCGTGCTGAATTCGCCCCCCCTGGCGGGCGCCTATACAGGCGACCCCACAGCCGTCGAGGTTATCCTCCCCCGCCTGCAAGAGCGTTACTTCTCCAAGGCGATCACCACCACACCGCTGCGCATGGCAGGGCGCGCCGTCGCCGCAATAACCGCCGGATCGCGGGCCTGTTTGCTCGCCCTGTCGCCCACCAGCGCAGGCGCGGTCACGGTGACCGGCTCTGCCGAGGTCCGGTTCACCGGTTGCGACATTGCGTCGAATTCCAATGCAAGCGATGCCTTCCTGATGTCGGGAGGTGCAGCCGTGGTCACAACCGGCTGCGTTCATACGGTCGGCGGGGTCAGCGCCACCGGCAACCTTACCCTGACAGACTGCGCAACGCCGCATCAGCAGGCGCCAGTCGTCCGCGACCCATATGCAGGCATGGCCGAACCGACGGTCACCGGCACCTGTCAGCCATCCACCACCGTCGGCAAGAACAACAAGTCAACGCAGCTGACCCCGGTTGAGAACCATCCCAGCGGGCTGAAATCCATGCGGTTTTGCGGAGGGTTGAAGCTGCTTGGTGACGTCGACCTTGATCCGGGGCTTTATATCGTTGATGGCGGTGATTTTGAATTGCGCGCAACCACCGTGGCACAAGGTACTGACGTGACCTTCTACCTCACCAATGGCGCGCGCGCGGTGATCAACGGCAGCGCCACGCTTGACCTCTCCGCCCCCACGACAGGCCCTTTCGCGGGCGTCATCATTTACAGCAGCCGCGGTGACACGTCCGTGTCACATAAAATCAATGGCAATTCGAGCTCCATCTTAAATGGCGCTGTTTATTCACCGGCTGCAACGGTCGAGTATTCGGGCAATTTCGGTGGGGCGGGCGGTTGCACGCAGCTTGTGGTCAACACCATCACCTTTACCGGAAATTCAGAGCTCGTCGTGGACTGTCAGGCCGCAGGGACGCGCGATGTGATGGTGAATGAAAAGGTCGCGATAGTCGAATAGGGATCAGCCCTCTTCGCCCTCGGTCTGCGTCAATGGCGCCTGCGGCTCGGCGGGCGCGCCTGTCTGATAGCGGTCGATGACGCCGGAAATCCGTTGCCCCTCGCCACCGGGGTTGGCCGTTTGTCGATACCCCGCGCCGGGATTGACGGTTTGCACCTCTACGTTGTGACGCGGCGCGATCCCCGCGACGGGCGAGACACCGTCAGAGGCCGTCATCGGGTCCACGCAGCCTGCCAGCAGAAGGCAGGAAAGAAGAGCCGCGCGCCTATTTCCCGACATGACCCGGCTCCGGCACGTAGACGTCCTGACTAATGACATGGCCAAACGGACCATTAATTCCCTTGCGCCGCAGCTTGCGCTGCAACTCGCCTCGGGTCATCTCGGCCTTGCCATACAGGAAATAAGTACGCTCGTCGGTCAGGATCGCGCGATCCAGCGGCGTTGCCAGCTGCTTGCGGTTGGCAACCGGCCGGGTCAGGCGTGGTGTGACGATGATCACCAGATCTGTCTCCTCCTTCTGGAAAGAGGCGGAGCGGAACAGCGCGCCCAGAACAGGCACATCGCCGAGCCATGGCACCTGCTCTTGGCGGCGGATGTTATTGCGTTGCAGCAGCCCTGCGATGGCAAAGCTCTGCCCGTCGCCCAGCTCGACAGTCGTACTGGCGCGGCGGGTCGAGAAGGAGGGCAGCTCTATCAGTCCGGTATTATAGGTGTTGGTCAGGTCGATCTGGCTGACCTCCGGTTCCAGCGTCAGATTGATCAGGCCATTGCCCAGAACAATCGGTGTAAAGCTGAGCCGGACACCGAATTCCTTGTATTCGATCGTAACCTGGCCGTCGCTTTCGGCCACCGGGATCGGAACTTCGCCACCGGCAAGAAAGCTGGCCGTTTCGCCGGAAAGCGCCGCAAGGGTCGGTTCCGCCAGATTGCGGGCAAGCCCTTTCTGTTCAAGCGCCTGGATCAGCAGATCGACATCGGTTCCGCTGTCCAAAAGCGAGGCCAGCAGGCTGCCAAAGGGCAAGCCATTGCCGAGCTGCCCCCGACCGGTGCTGAGTGTCGAGCCGCTGGACCCCCGGACGTTGAGATTGACGCCAAGATCGCGCCCGGCATCGCGGGATGCCTCGATGATGCGCACCTCAAGAAAGACCTGCTGGGGGCTGGAAACCCGCAGCGCGTTCACGACCTGGCCTGCGCCATACTGCTCGGCAATCTCCATCACGCGGCTTAGTGTCACCGCGTCCGGCACCGTCCCGTGCAGACGCAACCGTCCGTTTACCGATTGCACGCGAATATCCGCACCCGGTGCAGCCGTCCGCAGCGTTGCAGCCAGATCGCCGGTATCGACCGTCACTTCCAGATCGATCAGGCCCGTGGGGTAATCGCCGCCGGCAAAGACCTGCAGGTTGGTGTGCCCTAACCCCCGGCCCAGAACGTAGAAAGAGCGGGGCGACGTCAGGACCACGTCGGCAATCTCCGGATCGCCCACAACAAGGTTTTCCACGTCGCTATCGGTCGTGAAGACCTGCGATTGGCCGACCGGAAGCTGAACCTTCTCTGCGTAGAGATTGGCAACCGAAAGCGACGTAGACCCGCGCCCTTGCGCTGTTGCACCTTGGGGCTGCGCCAAGAGGCAAACGGACGCCAATGTCATGAGGGCAAATGCCAATCGCGGAAGGCGGCGATACGCTTTAACCATCTGACGCATCGCGCACTATCTTCAGGTTTGTCTGGACCACCGGATGTCCCGGGCTTAGCGCGTCGGCCTGCGAGAAATTGACAGAGGCCTTGCCCAACTCTCCCCTCAGCAGCTGCGAAAAGCCGACATTGTTGTAATAAAGGAAGTTCTTGTCATCGATCTTGCGGCAGGCACCATAGGCTTGATCGGCCAGATCGAACCGGTACAGCCAGTCATAGGATGCGGCCAGCCCCAAACAGGCTTCCATGTTGCCCGGATCAGTCTCAAGGGCCTGCTGGAAATAGCGCGCCGAGAAGCCGAAATTTCCGGTCTCGAAGGCTGTCCGCGCCGCAGCGATCTCTCCGCCCGAGGCGACGTCCGGCACGGAGGCCGGCAGATCCCTGCGCGGCTGGTCGGCGTCCATCATGCTGCACCCGACGCCAGCCAGCATCATCGTGATAAGTGCCCCCGTCAGGACGGGCCGACCTCGTCTGCCGTTGCCAAACTTCGTCAATGTGTCGCCTGCTCTTCTTGCCACCGGAGTCCGAGTGGGGTTTTCCTCAATAATTCGCACAAGGCGGGACCCCTGTATAGCGATTTCAATCAATGCGGGTGAATTCTGTGGCGAATTAGCCGCATGTTAGGATACCGATGTTAGGCAGTCGGGTGGTCGTCTTTGCATGTCGGCCGCCTGTCCACCCTGAGGTCTTCTCCATGCTCATGTCTTCGCCGCTATTCGCGCTGGCCGCCACCGTCTTTTTCGCGGGCTGTGTGTTTGTTGCAGTGTCGGATCTGCTTTGGCGTTACATTCCCAACCGCGCCGTTCTGGGTCTTCTTGCAGGGGTGCCATTGCTGGTGGCAGATGGCGGGCTGCCAATCGCGGCGCTTGCCGTGTCGTTGGTCCTTTCGGCGGGTTTTCTGCTCGTCGGAACGATCCTATTCGCGCGCGGTTGGATCGGCGGTGGCGACATAAAGCTGATTTGCGCGCTGATCCCCTGGTTCCCTCCGGTTGAGGCAATTCTGTTCGTGTGCCTTGCACTGATTTGGGGAGGGTTCTTGGCAGTCGCGACATTGGCCCTGAAACACGCATCCGAACGCGGATTTGTCAGGATCGGCGTCGCGCAGAAGCGTCTTCTTTCTGCCGAGCTATGCGTGCCTTACGCCGTTTCGATAGCGGCCGCAGGAATATATATGTTCGTAGAAGTATGGCTTTGATTCAAAATGGAATTTTAAGACCTTCTTAGCACAATCGGCCGAGATTGGCGGGATGTTGCGAGTCGTTATCCTCCTTTTTGCGCTTGGTGCCGGTGGCCTCGCCGCCTGGCTGTCGGCGAGCTATCTCAGCCAGCAACCGCAAGTCGTCGAGGTCCAGGTCGAGGTTCCAAAGGCGGACGTGTTGGTGCTTGATCAGAACTTGCCGCGCGGGTCGGTCTTGGCAGCGGGAGATCTGCGCTGGCAGGAACTGCCGCTCGAAGCCCTGCCAGACTTGGCGATCCGTCGCGATGCCATGCCAGACGCGGCAGAGGACCTTCTGGGTCGTGTCGCGCGGGCGGACCTGATGAAGGGGGACGCTCTGCGCCTGACGAGTCTTGTGGATGGTGGCGCAGGCCTCATGTCGCTGGTTCTTCGCCCGGGCATGCGTGCGGTCGGCCTGCGGATCACCGTCGACAAGATCGCCGGCGGCTTTATCCTACCAGATGACAAGGTCGATATCCTTCACACCGTCGTGCGCGACGTTGATGGCGACGGCAAAGCAACGGGGTTGAGCCGCACGATACTCACGAACGTGCGGGTGCTTGCCATTGGTCAGGTGTCTGCCCGCAGTGCCGCGAAAAACACGGATACCGGTGAGATGGTCGAAACCGGCAGCGACGTGACGGCCTTTGGCGAAACCGCCACCGTCGAATTGACCCCTGAACAAGCCGAAATCATCACCGCCGCAGCGTCTTCCGGTGCGCTTTCACTATCCCTGCGTGCGGTATCGGACTTCGGGGAGACCGCGATTGGCGCAGACGCCATCATTGAAGGGCCGAGTCGACTGGAAGAACCTGTCACCGTCACCCTCGAAGATGAGCCTCAGCGCCCCGAAAAACTCGCCAGCACCATCCGGCTGATCGATGGGGGCGAAACCCGGACGATCACTTTGAAGAACTGACGTAACGAAGAAAGCACGGTCTACGACAAGGAACCGGCATCCATGGCCAAATTCGAAGAAATCGACAAGACTGCGGCGGCCGCGATCAGCGCCCCAAGCCCAGCGTCCTTCGTGCCGCAAATCACCATTGGTGCCTTCACACTGACGGACGCGATGCACGATGTCATAACCGCGGTTGCGGCCGATCGGCGAATGTCGCGCGCTTCGGTAACCTGCAGCCGCGGCGGTATAGACGCCGCGATCCGCAAATATGCAGAGCAATTCGCCCCGACAGTGTTACTGGTCGAGGTCGGCGATGACGAGGCAACGCTTATGGCAGAGCTTGATAGCCTGGCAGAGGCCTGCCCGCCGGAAACGCTCGTCGTGGTGCTTGGTGCTTGCAATGACGTCCGGTTGTATCGCGATATGCGGCGCGCCGGGATCAGCGAATATCTCGTCACCCCGGTGACGCCGCTTGATCTGATCGAAACCCTCGCTGCTTTATTTGAGACAGACGTGGTCGAAAAGCGCGCCAACGTCACGGCCTTCTTTGGCGCACGCGGTGGCTGCGGCAGTTCGACCCTGGCGCAGAACACGGCCTTGGCGCTCGCCTCAACCTGTCACAGCCCGACCTTGCTCATCGATTTCGACCTCGCTGGCGGAACCGCGGCGTTGCGGTTGGATCTTGAGGCCGTAGCGACTGTGAAAAGCGCTCTGAAAGAAGGCGGTCGTCTGGATCGCGCGGCGCTTGATCGAATGGTCCTGCGCAAGGATGGTGGTTTCGCACTCCTCGCCTCTCCCGCAGACCTGACAGATATCTACAATTACGAAACATCGGATATTCGACGCCTCATAGATGTGTCGCGGGGAATGGCCTCCCATGTCGTTCTGGACCTGCCTTCGGGCTGGACGAACTATGTCGCAGGCTTCATGGAGCTTGCGGATCAGATCGTGCTTGTAGCAACGCCGGACCTTGTATCACTGCGCAATTGCGGCCGCATCGTCGCACTCCTGCGCAAGGTCCGTCCGAACGACCCACCTCCTCGGGTCGTCCTGTCCCAGACGGGCATCCCCCGTAACCAACAGGTCCCGCCGCAGCAGTTTGCCAAGAGCCTTGGCTTGACGATATCCGTTGAGGTTCCCTTTGATGCCGCGCTTTTCAGCGCTGCAGAAAACGAAGGACATCTGATGATGCAGAAGGCACCCGGAAGCTTGCCCGGTCGTCGCGTTGCAATGATCGCGTCAGCCCTGAACGGGCAAACCGACGGGCGGGGCGTCACGGCAAGACCGTCGATGATGAATAGGCTCTTCCGGAGGCTCCATTGAAGGGCCGACTTGCCCAGCGCTGGCTGCTGCGTCGTCTGGCGCGGGATCGTCGTGGCGCCTCGGCAATCGAGTTCAGCGTGATAGCACCAATTATAGCTGCAGGACTGCTCAGCACGGTCGACCTGGGCCGCGCAATAAACGAACGCATTTCGCTCGACAACTTGCTGCGCGTTGGAACCCGGATCGCGATGACCGATCCCGGTGCCGGAGTGGTCCGAGCCGCCATCGGAATCGCGGATGACAGCCAATCCCATTCGAACGATCGCAGCGCCCTGTCGCTCGATGTCCTGCGCTATTGCGCCTGCCCCGATGACAGTGCCAGCGCCGTTCCCTGTTCGACCACCTGTTCCGGTTCGGCTCCGACGGCCATATTCTACCGCCTGACCAGTACGGCCACATTCGACGGCATGCTCCTACCGCCGATAAGCATCGGTGCCGACAGCCGCGTGCGGATACGCTAATGCAAATGCCGCCTCCACTGGCCTCGGTGCTGAGCGACAGGCGCGGCGCGTCGGCGTTGGAATTCGCGCTATTGGCGCTCCCCTTTATCCTCTGCCTGCTTGGTACGCTGGAATTTGCGCGGCTATCCTTCTATCAGGCGTCGCTTTCAAACGCTACTGCGGCGGCAGCCAGGTTCATTCTTCTCGATACCGGATCAACTGCCGCGACGCTTAAGCAAGACATGGCCGCGCGGATATTCAATGCGGATCCAGATCGCCTGACAGTCACCTACTCCGAAGCCACAAGCGACGGTGTCGTCTACCTGACCGTGACAGCCAGCTATGATTTCGAGTTCATGATTGCCCGGCTGTTCAACACTGGGATCCCGCTTCGAAATGAAACTGTGGTGCCGGTCTTGTAAAACAAAGCCGATCAGGGTGTTCCTACGTCACTGTATCACAACATCCGAACATAACATCTTCTTGTGGGAGCCTCTAATGCGCACATTACAAAGCCCGCATTCTTCCCATACATCTGGTGAACCGGGTTCAGGCAGAATTGCACCGCGCCGTGTTTTCCCGAAGCTCCAACTCTTTAGTAGGGTGGAGCACCAAGAAAGCGACGACGACCAAGTATTCCCTCGAAGCCAAGGTCGAACCGTACGCTGGCAGCATGGAGGACGGGTACGGAAACCGACCCGGCCGAAACGGTCAACGCGCTGCTCAAGGCAAGATACGCTAAAAGGTTGCCGACGCCGCGCCCCGTCGCAAGCCATTCAGCGATCATCACCCCCAGCAATGCACGCGGCACCGTCAGGCGAGTGGCTGCGAAAAGGTAAGGCAGCGAAGCCGGAATCACCACCATACGCATCGTAGTCCACCGGGTGGCGCCATAGGCGCGCGGCAGGTCCTCGGCGCTGCGCGGCACCAAAGCGATGCCCTGCGCGAGGGTGACGAAGGCCGGAAAGAAGGTGACAGAGATCGTGATCCAGAGCGTCAGCGACGTGCCACGCCCGAGGATCAGCACCAAAAGCGGCGTCAACGCAACCAGCGGCATGGTCTGTGTAATCAGCGCCACCGGCATAAGGGCCTGGGTGAAGCGGGGCGACAGTTTCGACAGGATGGCCAACACAAAGGCGAAACTCAGACCAGCGATCATACCGGCAAAGGTAATCGGCAGGGTTTGCGCCAGTGCCGCCAGCAACTTGGTCTGAGCTAAGTCCGCCGAGGGCGCGAGAAAGAGATAGGCGAACACGTCCCCCGGCGTCTTGGCGATCATTGACGGCGCGCCGCTGAGCTTGATAAGCGCCCACCAAAGCAGGAACGGCAAGGCCACGGTTGCCAGCGCCATTACAATGCGTGCGAACATGGTACCGCTCTCGGGCTTGCCCGTGGGCACGGCGGTGTTGAGCGTCACCGCCTTGGTCGCCCCCAGCACCTTGCGTGACAAAAGGGCAAAGCCCGCATAGCTGAGCCCGGCGATCAGCGTCGCGACCAGCCCGATCCCCCAGAGGCGGTCCGGCTCTCCACGTCCAAGCGAACCCAGAAGGTAGGTGCCCAACCCCCACCGTCCGCCGCCGCCGAACTCTGCCAGAATCGCGCCCAGAACGGCGTTTGGCGCAGCAACACGCAGCCCGGCCAGAATCGACGGCACCGCACCGCGAAACTGCACCAGTCGCAAGACCTTCCAGCGCGAGCCGCCATAGGCGCGGATCACGTCCTCGGCGCGGCTGTCCGCCTGCGCAATGCCGATCACGGTGGCGGTCATGGTAACGAAGTAGACACCCAGGGCGGCCAGCGTGATGCGTGGCGCCATGCCCGACATCGTCAAGGCAAGGATCGGTGCGATAGCGATGGGCGGCAGCGCAAAGGCCGCGATGTTGATCCCGCGAAACAGGCGCAGCATCGGCGGCGACAGGGCAAACAACACTCCCGCCGCAACGGCCACCACATTGCCGATCAGGAACCCCGCGATCGAGGCCTGAAGCGTGGCAAGTACATGACCGGGGTAATCACCCCGGTCATGCCAGAGCCGGAAAAGGATGTCACTTGGCGGTGGCAAGGCCCATGGCGGCAGTGCCTGGAAAGGTGCGGCGATTGAGCATGAGTGTACTCCTTTTTGAGAATTTCAGGCGAGGCCCTGCAGGCGCTGAAGCTCTTGCAGGGGCGGTGTTTCAGTGATCTGTTTCGGTTCGAGCAGCAGCCATATCACACCGGTTGGACGTTTCGCAGGGCGTTCTACCACATGGGTGCCGCCGGGGGTAAAGATCTTGTCCACCAGTATGTCGGTCTCGGAAGGCTGCAATTGCTCTTCGATGATCTCCATGCTGCGGCTGCTGGCCCTGTCCTACCTGGGCCAGAATCCCGACGCCGTAAGCCAGCGCATCGCCACGCTGGACGCCATCAACGAAGAACTGGATTTGTCAGAGTAAGCGGCGGCCATTGGTTGACCTTCGTCGGCTGTGAACTGCCCGGCTTCGGCCGTCGGGGCAACCGGCCCTACCCAGACAACCATCGCAGGCTTGGCCCGTCGCGGCGCCGGTCGTGGGTGCGGCGCTTCGGGCATCGCACCGCGCATTGGCATTTGACCGTGAGCGTGCGGAAGATGCAGATGGTAGCTCCCTTCCCGAATGACCGCGCCGTAAGAAGCGCGCACGTCGCTGTCGGTCAACCGGGCAAGCCGTCGAACCATTCAAGAGAGGCGAGGTCGGTATCCCAATTCGCGCGGCTCGCACCGCAGATATGCGCAACAGGTCGCATAGGGACAGGGCTGTCGAGCGACCCAGCCGGTACGACAAACATGCCATCCGTCGCCTGATGAAATGGCAATGCCGAACCGCAACGCGCGCAGAAACACTTCACGTGTCGCGACCCGGGCAACTGAAATCTCTTCACGCGTTCTTCGCCCGTCAGCCATCTGATCTTCGCAGCGGACAAAAACAGGTTCGCCGAATGAGCCGAGCCACTGTCTTTTCGGCAACGCGAGCAGTGACACAGAAAGAAGCTCTCGAACGCTCCTGAAATCTGAAACTTCACAGCGCCGCACAGGCACTCTCCGGTCAACAGATTGTCCATTCACATTCTCCTTCAAGCCACCGGAAACCTGTAGATATATCGACGATCCGTACCCTTGGATAAAACCAAGATCAAATCGCTTGTGAAAGCGTGGCCTCCGGCTTTGGAAGGCAACGACCGGTGCCGGGCTCAGATCTGACCTCTGCGCCTGCCCTGCCCCGCAATTCGTCGCTTGGCGCCGCCACCGGGAAGCCGGAGATTAACCAGCCTCGCCTTGTCGCCAGTTGCAGGTCACGCCCTGAACTGTGCGTTCCATATATCAATTCGAGCGGTGTCGCGCTGTTCATAAGCCTTCATTTCGGCGTGCAAATCTCCGACATCCGAAGCCTCGCGATCCTCGCCCATCGCCGTCAGGCGCATCGTGTACCACGCCGTGATCCCACCTTCCGGCGGGTCGGTGAACTTTGGAAAAACGGGGTCGCCAGCACTGCCTGACCGCCATCGGTTCGGCAGCGTCGGATCAAGGACGAGCGCGCGGGCAAGGCCCACCATATCGACGCCCCGTTCAAGGGCTTCGGTCGCGTGCGTCAACGTCTTGAAGCCACCCGTAACCATCAGGGGTATGCGGGTCAAAGGGCGGGCCTTCTCGGCAAAATCAAGGAAATACGGCCCTCCGCCCGCGCTATCAGAGGCCGACCGGGCCCCCGGAAAGTAGGTCCCGCCGCTGATGTCGATCAGGTCAATCCCGGACCCGGCCAAAGCCGCGATCACGGCGAGGGCATCGACCTCTGCAAAGCCGCCCTCCAGCTGGTCGGTCGCATTCAGCTTGATCGCAACCGGGAAGCGCGGCCCGACCGCGGCGCGGACCGCTTCCACGACTTCAAGCAGCAACCGCATGCGGTTCGTGATGGAGCCGCCATATCCATCATCACGCCTGTTGAACAAGGGGGAGAGGAACTGGCTCAGCAGAAAACCGTGGGCCGCATGAACCTGAACGCCGCCAAAGCCAAGATCCTTCGCCTGCCGCGCGGTTCGTGCAAATTCGGATGGCAATGCGCTCACTTCCTCCGGCGTTAACGCCGCGCAGGTCAGGCCGGGGATGTCAAGCGCACTCGGCCCTTTCGGGTTGCTGATCGGAGGGTAGGCCATTGCACCCGCGTGGCCGAGTTGAAGCCAAAGATGCGCCCCGTTGACGGACCCACTGCTGGCGAGGGCGCGAAGCCGGTCGATGTCGGACGCTGGTCCAAGAACGAGGTTCCCCGGTTTCTCTGCGAAATTCGGGTTGCCCTGCACCTCTCCGATGATCGAGGCGGCCAGCCCGCCCTCGGCCCAGCGCTCATACAGCCGGATCTGCGCATCCGTCGGATTGCCGCGACCATCGCCAAGCGAGTCCGACATCGCAGACTTGGCAATGCGGTTCTTCAAAATCGTGCCGCAGGGCAGTTCGAGTGGTTGGAAAAGGAGGTCTGTGCGTTGGGTTTGCATGGAACAAGCCATAGCCTGAAGACCCGGGCATGTCTTCATGTGAAACTCTTCTTACGCGCCGCCGAACGCGTCGGGTATCGCTCCCTGCTGACCTCATCTGCGGCTCGGCGGCCGTTAAGCGGTGTAGCGTAGCGACGCCTCGCCACCTGCTGGCCGGGTATGACGACCGGTACCGCAAATGGAGCGGAGAAAGGGAATTCGCAACGACAGCGGCCGGTCGTATTGAACCGCCAGAAGCCAGTGGTGAGGAACGGAAAAGGCTTGCACTCGTGGATGATGAACCCGGCAAAAGGCTCAGATCAATCGGCCCGTAGAGCCGCTTGGCCTGACAAAAAGAAACGTTTTTGAAAACCAGCAGCAAAGCCGCAGCTGCGTCGCGAGTGGCTGCGGGCCGCCGGCAAAGACGGCCCATGCTCCTAGATCTCTATTGCTTCTGAGATCGCAAGAGCATCCTCCAGCTCGACGCCAAGATATCTGACTGTGCTGTCCAATTTGGTATGTCCGAGCAGGAGCTGAACCGCGCGCAGATTGCCGGTCTTCTTGTAGATCTGCGTCACCTTGGTTCGTCGCATTGAATGCGTTCCATAAGCGCTGGCCTCCAGCCCGATCGACGTCACCCAACCCCGCACGATCCGTGCATATTGGCGCGTCGAGATGTGAAGCCGTTCGTGGAAACGCCCTGGCCAAAGATACTCAGAACCGACCATGAGCGGGTGTTGAATCCACGTCTTCAAAGATCCTCGCGCACCTTCAGAGATTTCGAAACGCACTGGTTTGCAGGTCTTGCTTTGCAGCACCGAGGCCCGTTCCTTGATCTCGCCGGACGTCATGACATCGACGACTTTCATCTTGACCAGATCGCAACCGCGCAGCTTGCTGTCGATGGCAAGGTCGAAGAGCGCGAGATCGCGATGCTTCTGGGCCAGTTCAAGCCGCACCCTGATCGCCCACACGTGTTTTGGCTTCAATGGCCGTTTCTGGCCGACGATGCGTCCTTTGTTCCACGCGGGGCGAAGCGCGCGGATGGCAGGCAAATTTGGTGTGTACATGATCGATCCTCCGATCCACCGAGCCCACCACATCGCCAACCCGACGTCGGCAATGCATCATATCATGGCATGCAGCGTTAACCCGAACCTGTCCGGTTCTTGGAAGCGGCCAAACGCCCATTCCGATGGTCCACAAGTTCAAGGAAATAAGTTCTCGCCGCCCCTACTGCGGAAATCTGCGTCGAGCGCGCTGTTTGTCTGACCGGAGATTCGCCTTGATATGGCTGTAGTCAGGCAGGTGAGCGCAATGCCCAGAAACGTCGTCAGAGGGAGCACGCGGCTTAAGCGCGGTAAGTGTCGGCGATCAAGGGCGTATCGGTCATCGTCAGACGCCGTGTGTCTGCACTTGTTTGCCCAAAACGGATAGCATACTAACTATTTTTATGCGAACCGACTCAATTCAAGCTCGCCATGTTTTGCATTCCGCCACACGTCCAAAGAACCCGATGTGCCAGCGCCTCGTCGCGATGCCTTTTCGCCCCGGGCAAATGCCGGTGCCGGCTGCGCCCGATCGGATGTGACCCGCATCACAAGCGCAGCCGGCACTGCGGCGACGACATTGCGCGTGCCGGTATAAGCATGATCGCTAAAGGAAATTAACCATGGTCGAAAAACCCGCACTGATCTGCCTCGACCCGGCAATCCTTCCTGCAAGCGCGATAGCTGACACCGATGAAAACGGCAGCTATCACTTCCATGTCGGCCAACTGGGTTTGACCGCAATTCCTGGCTGTCTGACCGCGCAGAAGCGCCGCACCCTCGGAGACCACAACGGCGTATGCGATGCCTCGGTACGTCGTCCGAGCCCCTGAAGGCCCCCTGTTTCCATGCACTTCACCTATGAAAGGACCATCACATGACGCCACTCCCCCGCGCTGCTTTGCTTCTTGTGCTGGGCGCTACCGCGAGCAACGCTCAGGATCTGACTTATCCCGTTGTCGATACGATGCAGGACGCATGCTTTGATCTGATGGGCGGTGCCATCGACTGCCCTGCTGCGGGTGAGGCGCTTTATGGTCAGGATGCGCAGTATTCTCGCCTACCGGCCTCTTATGCCGATAATGGCGACGGAACCGTTCTGGACACCAATACCGGGCTCGTCTGGCAGAAAACGCCGCAGGATGACCGCCTTCAATACACAGATGCCTTGGCCTATTGCAGCGCGTTGGATCTGGCCGGGCGAACGGACTGGCGGGTGCCCTCGATCAAGGAGCTTTATTCGCTGGCCGACAACCGGGGCGAATTGCTTACACCCGAAGAGGGTGAGCCGACCCCTTACATCGACACCTCCGTCTTCGACTTCGAATACCCAAAGGGGCGTATGGCCTTCGCGGGCCAGTACTGGAGCTCTACCCTCTATGTCAAAGGCCCGGTCCAGAACGGCCGCAATCAGGCCGCGTTCGGCTTCAACTTCGCGGATGGTCACATAAAGGCCTATGGCACCGGCCTTGATTTCTACACCGGTGCTGCCGCGTCAGGCGGATTGACCGGGCAGGATGGACAGACGCCAGGCAACTATGTGCGCTGCGTCAGCGGCGAGGAAGGCGTCTACGGGGCAAACGCCTTTGTCGGCAATGGCGACGGCACGGTCACGGACGGTGCGACGGGGCTGATGTGGCAAAAATCCGATGACGGCACGCGCAGGGAATGGGCCGATGCACTGGCCTATTGCGAGGCGCTGGAGCTTGCAGGCTACGACGACTGGACCTTGCCAAATTCCAAGGAATTACAAAGCATCGTAGACTATGACCGCACCGGTTTTCCCGCGATAGATGAGGGCTTCTTCACGATAACCGAAGATGCCGAGACGCTGGACTTCTGGACAAGCACCACCTTTGGCGACTGGAAAAACTATGCCAATGTCATTGCCTTCGGCAAGGCGCTTAGCAAATCGGGCGACCAGACCGAATATACCGACTGGCACGGCGCGGGGGCGCAGCGCTCCTCGATCAAGACAGTCATCGGACAGGGAGCGACGGAGGACACCACCTGTTCGATCAACGCCTGCGACTACAACCGCTCCGACAATCTTGTGCGTTGCGTGCGATAACACCCCTCAGACGGATCATTGACTGGTCCGCCACCAAGTTCACGGAAAGGACACCCGATGACACGCATGCTAGCCACTCTCGTGCTCGCCGCACTTCCTTCGATTGGGCACGCCCAGCCCTTCTCTGCCGATGTCTGGGCCGATAATTGGTTCGAGCTGCGCGTGAACGGCGTGCAGGTCGCAGAGGACAGCGTGCCAATCACGACCGAGCGCTCCTTCAACGCCGAGAGCTTCACATTCGAGGCAGAGCGCCCTTTCACCATCGGTCTTGTCGCGCGCGATTTCATCGAAAACGACACCGGGCTTGAATATATCGGCACCGCGCGTCAGCAGATGGGCGACGGCGGCGTCATCCTTCAGATCAAAGATGCGGCAGGGGCAACCGTCGCCGTCAGCAATGCGGATTGGCAGTGCCTTGTGATCCATACGGCGCCGCTCGACAAGGCTTGCGAGGGTGTCGCCAACCCTGTTGCGGGCACGGGCGCCTGCACCTTTGACATTTCGGAGGAACCGGATGGCTGGGACACGGCAGATTTCGACGCCTCGGACTGGCCGCAAGCAGAAGTCTACACAGCCGCGCAGGTCGCTCCGAAAATGGGGTACAACGATATCGATTGGTCTGACAACGCGGAATTCATCTGGGGACCGGACCTTGAGCAAAGCAACACCGTCCTCTGCCGCCTGACCGTCGATTGACCCCACCTACCACCCGGTCCGACCGACGGACGAGAGCAACCCCGATGCCCGAATTTGCGGTTATTGCTGGAGACCAGAGTGGCCCATGCGGCGACTGTAGGAACCTCCAAGGGCGAGAATGATCCTTGCCGCCAACGTGCCTGTTCAACCGCAGGTGCGGGCGTGGATCGCATCCGGCGCGCAGGTCAGAGCCTTTGGCTTCATGGTTTGATCCTGTCGAAGGGCTGCGAGGAAGCCCCCGCCAGCCTTCTTCCCTGTCGATCCCCTCACATACCAACTCCAACAGACGCCCCCCTTGGGCCTGGCACCGACGGTCAGTTGAGGGCCAAGACCTGAACAGCGCAATCCGACCGTCGCATGTTTTAAAGGCAGCGCGTCGCCGCGGACTGTCTTCGTCTCAGACCGTGAGGTTGAAAATGGTGTCCGCAAAGGCCAGATCAAAGGTCTCGTCGAAACCGTAAAGATCGGCGATCGGCGCTTCGGCCCCCAGTTCGAGCAACGGACCAAATTCGACACCCAGATCGCCGATGACGGGAAGGGATATGCCCAGCTCTCCGGCCAGAACGCTTGCTTCGATACCGACGCTCAGCCCAAGATCTGTCTGGTTGCGCAATCTCGCATCTGCCGAAGCTACAAACTGGAAATCAATCTCCCCATTTCCGTCTTCATCATAGGCGCTTGCGTTTTCAATTGTCAGAGAACTGCCTGAATTCGGATTTCCATATTCAAAGACGTCAACCCCAAAGAACGTCCCGTCTTCCATGACCAACCAACCCGACGTGCCCGAATGGCTGAGGTCGAATTCCTGCGTAACGCCCAGAGTCGTTGAGGCGACAATATCGAGGATGTCAAAGCTGGCGGAAAACGGTCCGTATTCCTCGTCCAGCGGGTTGAGGGGATTGACCGGTAGTGTCCCGCCCAATTCACTGTACATCGTGTATGCCATTTCATCGAGATCGATCTCAAGCGTCGCGATATCATCCTCAAGGCTGCCGGACTTGACCACCTTGGTTTCGCGGGCAGAAAAGTCTTCGGACACGCTGGCGCTGATGTCGGGAATATTCAGCGTGATGGATGCAAAATCACCAATGATACCGGGCAGAGGGAACTCTCCCGCGGGGATGTCGGCCGTGTTCAGCGTGAACAGATTGCCCGAACTGCTGATGTCGAAATTGACCAGGTCGAACTCTTCGTTGAAACCAACCTCGTCGACCAGAAGGTCCACGGTGACATCGACCTCGGCAGACATATCCAGGCGCGCGATGGCTTCATACCCAAGGGCGAAGTTTGCAGTGGCACTGACCGTTTCAAAGGCGCTGGATTTTGTCTGTGTCGTCGCGCGGAAGGTGAATTGATCGAATGTCTTGTTGTAGTGCGCCTGCGTATCGATGTCCTTGGTAACCGAGGCGTCCACTTCGCCGGCCGTCAGGGTAAGTTTCGGCGCAAGCCCGAACATGAACTGCCCGTCAACATCCATCCTGAAGGCGCCGCTCCCAAACCCGAAGGTCTTATCGAACGCGCCGCTATCGAGGCCAAAGAACGTCCCGATTTCAAGCGACATGGCATCGCCCGCCCCCCACATATTCTGATCGACGGCCTCAAACATATGCTGGAACGAATTGGACTGCGTTTCGATCTCCACGCCGGGATCAAAGGCCAGGGATGTTGTGTTCTGTCGGTCTGACGGATCGTTCGGGTCATCCCCCGCGCCGACCGCTTCGGTTGTCACGATAGCGATATGATTGAGCTGCGTAAGGTCGACGGTGTCATCAATATGCCAATCGAAGACATACTCGAAATTGTTTTCGCCCGTGACGTCGTCGGTAATGTCGGTCCTGCTGACCAGAACAAGTTTGCCCGCCGTCATGCTTGTATCAACATGGTGGTCTTCCGACCCGTCGCTGTCCACAAGGCTGCCGGTCAAGACCACTCTCAACACTTCGGCGGAACTGCCCTGCGAGACAGTGATAGAGGTATCCTGCACGCCGTTGGGACCACGGTTCAGGGCAACGGCTGCATCAAACACGCCATTGTAATAGTCTTCGGGGTCAAGACCCAGGCCCTGCTCGTCATAAACCCGGTAGGTAAAGATCTGTCGGTTCGCGTAAGGATCCAGCGCCTCGTCGGGGTCAAAGGGATTGGCCCCAGGATCGTAGGGGTACGGTGTCCAGGTGAAAGAGCCATCCTCTCTCAGGTCAAACGTGCCCTTGTACCCACCGTAATAATCGAATTCGAACCTCAGTTCGGACGCGGGGGTTTCGGCGTCATACGCAACGAGTTGACCATGATAGACCTGACCTTCCTTGATTTGAAAAATGCGTTCATCAAGGCTCAAATTCACGACCGGACTGGTGTTGGTTACATTGGCGCGAATGCTCAGGTCCGCAGTATCCTGTGCACCAAATTCATCGGTAACGGTATAGCTGGCCTGAATGTCGATCTCCTGGCCTTCGGCGTATCCTGCAAAGGCCGGATCGTTCAGGTCAAACGCATAGGTGCCGTCGCTGTCCATCGTCAGGCCGGTGACCGGCGAGGTCAGCGCATATGTCAGAACGTCCCCCTCGTCGATATCCGTGACGTAGGGTGCGACGCTGCGCTCATGCACAACGAACTGACCGGGATTTGCGGCATCAGGATGGCGCACGACAATATCGCTGACAGCGCTCGCAACCGGCGCCGCGTTGGTGCCGGTCACCGTCAGCGTCAGGTCCGCAGTTGCAACACCGCCATTGTTATCCGTCATCGTGTAGGGAATGACGATCTGCTGGATTTCGCCTTGCTGTAGCCCCTCGTAGGCCGGGTGGCGGGCATCGAAGGCGTAATTTCCGTTGCTGCCAAGTCTCAACCCATCGACCGGATTGACCAGAGTGAATTTCAGTGCGTCATTTGCATCCGCATCGCTGTCATTGGCAGAGACAGAGCCGAACACGATCCCCGGATAGAACTCGACAAAACCGGCGTCACCCGCGGTTACATCAAAGGTGTCATCCACGGCAATCGGGGCCTCGTTTGCGCCGGATACAAGGATCTCAATCTCGCTTGTGCCTGTTGCGCCATGCTGATCAGTGATCGTGTAGCTGACACGCCTGGATAGGGTTTCGCCCGCCCCGAGAGACGTGTAGGCAGGGTCGCCTCCGTCGAAAAAGAGCTTGCCGGTCAGGCTGTCGATGGAAAGACCGGCGACGCTTTCGTCAAGCGAAAAAGTGGCGCTTGCCCGGTCATCAACATCCGAATAGGCAACCGTCCCGACCTCTCCCGGACCCGGCTGCGCGGCAACATCCGACGAAATCGCCTGCGCCGCGAAACTGCCGAACGATGCCTCCGGGGCGTCGTTTGATCCGATGATCGCAATGTTGAGTTCTGATTGCGACGATGCCCCGAGCTCATCGGTGACGCTATAACGCGCCTCGATAAATATGGCCTCATCCTTGGCGAGACGCGCATAGGCAGGATCAGCCCTATTGAAAAGAAACTTGCCGTCCGAATTCATCGACAAACCGCTGACCGGCGCGTCCAGAGAATATGTGAGCACGGCCCCGTCGTCGGCATCCGTATCGTTTACGGAAACGTCGCCAAATATTGTTACGTTTGATGCCGGGTCGACCGACGCGGCACTGACCACTGCCGACGCGATGTCGCGCCGCGCAACCGGCGCGTCATTCTGGCCCGTGATGGTGAGCGTGACGACTTCGGTCGCGGTGCCGCCTCTGCCATCGTCGACGGTATAGCTGAACGTATCTGATGCGATCTCGCCAATCGCCAGAAAATCAAACGCGCCGGTGGGATCATAGCTGAACATACCGTCTTCGGTGATGGTCACAGCGCCCAGTGTGTTGGTCGTGTCGATGCTCAGGCTGACGGTGTCGTTCCTGTCGGGGTCAGTCACCTCCGGGGCGATCAGCACCGCGGGGCCGTCTTCTTGCGCAACAGCGGAAACCGCCTGCGCAATCGGCGCATTGTTAAGGATCAGATCAGCCGAGCTCAGGGCAGACAGATTGTTGAGCTGAACGCTGAAATCAGCGACTGCATCCCCGTTGGTGTCGGCTTGCAGCCAGGTTTTCGTTCCGTTGGTCAGCCAGTTCAGCTGGCCTGCCACGCCACTGAACGCCGCATTCCCGATAAAGGTGAAGATCTGGTTGCCGCCGGTCGTGCGGTCCGCATCAATGCCCGACAGGTCCACCATATCAACGCCGCTGACAAAGTCGCGGATGATATCACGGGATGCCGTAGTGGATTGATTTGTCTTGGTATAGGTGAACACATCGCCCTGCGCCCCGCCGACCAGCAAATCCGCGCCGGTGCCGCCGTTGATGCGGTCGCTGCCCGCCCCGCCGTAGACAGAGTCGTCGCCAGCCCCGCCCGCAAGGTTGTCATCATCGTTCCCGCCGCCAAGCAGATCGTCGCCATAATCGCCCAGCACGGTGTCGTTGCCGTCTCCGCCCAGCAGCGTGTCGTCAAAGCCGCCGCCGTTCAGGAAATCGTCGCCGCCAGCGCCGTCGATGCTATCGGCCCCGCCATAGCCTTGGATGACATTGCCAGCGCTGTCGCCTCTCAGGGTATCGTCGCCCTTACCGGACCCAAGAACATTCTCGAAATTGCTCGCCAGATCGGTGCCCTGGCTTGCGCTGACGACTTGGCCTGCGCCCTGGTTCGACAGATCAAACGCCACGGCATCCGCCGAGAAATAGTAGTTCAGAAAGTCATTGTCGCCTGCGCCGCCATCCATCGTGTCGTCGCCGCCACCCCCGAAGACGCGGTCTTCGCCGTCACCCGTGATGATGAGGTTCGCGCCATTGCTGCCGAACAGACTGTCGTCATGGTCGGACCCCACGACACCCTCGATCCCGAAGATCGTGTCGGTGCCCTGGCTGGCCGAAACGCGCTGCGCCGATGTCAGGGACAGGCGCACCTCAACCGCATCCGAAGAGCCGGAATAATCGACCAGATCAATCCCACCGCCGCCGGACAGCGTGTCATCGCCCGCCCCGCCAATCAGCGTGTCACTAGCGGCGCCGCCATAGATCGCGTCGCTGCCAATACCCCCTTCCAGCCGGTCGTTACCGCCCTGACCGGACAGCGTGTCATCGCCATCTTCGCCGCCTAGAAGGTCATTGTCGTGGCCGCCATAAAGCAGATCGTTTTGCGCGCCGCCTTCAAGCGTGTCATCGCCCGCCAACCCAATCAGCGTGTCGTCACCGAAATGGCCTGCGATCAGATTTGCCCCGTCTGTTCCGGTCAGGTGGTCTCCTGACGCGACAAAATACGTCCCGGTCACGTTTTCAATATCGCGGATGTTGTCCGGACCAGAGATGACATTCATCGACAGATCGACTGTGACACCAGAAGTGTAGCTGCCGTCGTTAAGAACAAGCAGGTCGTTACCGTCCGATCCGATCAGCCAATCGGCGCCCGTGCCTCCATAAAGTGTGTCATCTCCGTCATCGCCAATCAGCGTGTCATCGCCCGCCCCACCCAATAGGGCATCGCGTGCCGAAGACCCGTAAATCCACTCATCAGAAGCATCACCAGAAACTACGACGCCGTCGTCGCTTTCTTGACCGGTGATCGCGACGCCGTTCAAGCTGAACACGGTGGACGACGACATAAGGACGGCAAGGAACTCACTCGTCCCGGGTGCAGCGTCAAAATTCACGGTGGTGAACTGGGTGAATTGGGTATCAAGGAAGAAAGCCCACCGAGTGCCCAAGGCACCTGCAGTACTCGCGAACTCCAGCACTTCAAAATTCTGCACGGCAGCGGTTTGGAAATTCCAGGTCCCGTTCAAAGCGTCGATAACAAGCGTATCGATGCCCGCACCGCCATCCAGAACATCGGCGCGACCCGCATCGGCCGGGCTGACAATGATGCGATCATTTCCGCCAGAGCCATCCACGTGGACAGTGTCGGCCGTGGTGGCGATGGTGTTCGCCTCGGGCGTGCCGATCTGATAGCCGTGGGCAACCGCCGGGTCATTGGTCTCGTCACTGTCGCGGGGATCCCAGATGGCGGTAAAGACATCGTCGCCAGCCGAGAATTCCCCGGTCCAGGTCAGTTGCACCCGGCCATCTGCCAGCGCCACAGCAGAAAGGTGGTCAAGCGTGGAAAGGTTCCAGTCCACCACGTCAAACTCAACACCGATCCGCGTACCGTCGTTGGAATAGCGCTGGCCGTGAACATCAAACGTCTCGTCATCCGCCCAGAACACGACAAAGCCGTTATCGCCGGTGGCAGCAATCGCGGTCTTTTCCTGCGCGCCCGCAAGGCTCGTCGCAGGTGAGAAGGCCTCGGTGACGGCTACGCCACTTGAGGTGTAGATCTGCGCGCGGATACCGGAGCTGAAATTCGGGTCGGCAGATGTCCAGCTGACAACCAGATTGCCATTGCTCAGCTCTGTCACATGGGTGTCTCGCGACAACGGGCTGGTGTCGTCGATCAGAATCTCGCCGGTCACCGCATTGCCGGACGAATTGTAGATCCTCAGATAGGTCTGGTTGTTGCTGCCAGTGTCGTGGTCGACAAATGTCACGGCATACCGGTTTGACACCCGCAGGGCTGCAATTTCGACGCCGTCGATCCCCTGGCCTGCCCCAACACCACCATCAAACAGAGTAAGCGTCGGGCCCTTCGTACCGGTGCTGGGATCGTAGACCGCCGCCAAGACATCGTAGTTGGTGCGGTCCAGCCAGACGATCATCGAACTGGTTGCCGAAAGCGAGGCGACCTGCGGGTCGGCATGAATCTCGCTGCTCGCCCCGTCATATACGATGCTGCCGCGGACCGCCGCGCCGGTGTTGTCGTGGTATTCTACGACGATATCGTATTCGACCCCGGCCGGTGCATAGTAGTCTACATAAGTGACTACGAATCCGCCCCCGTCGACCGCGGCAATGGAGGCGCTCCTTTCGCTGTACACATTCAGGAATGCGTTCACCAGGAATTCTGCCCCGACCTCGTTGCCGAGCGGGTCAAAGATCTGACCGATGATGTCGCTGCTGTTCGGTGACCCGGCCCCGGTGTCGTCAAACGATGTCCATGTGATCAGCACATTGCCGTTGCTCAGCTGGATGATATCGCTTTCGTAATTGAACGATGTGTTGGTGATGCCGTTATTGACCTGAAAATCGCTCAGCCATTCGAGGGGGGTGGTCACCATACCAAGGGTCCTTTCAAATCAAATTTTTCGGCAAATATTCTGCCGGGTCGTCAGGCAGCGCCCAGATCTGCGGCGGCTTGCGCTTCTTGCGCGTGGGACAAGACCACATCGCATTGGACGTGGCGGCGATGATCATTGTGTGAAACCAAACGCCTGTGAAAACGCATGCCGCTCGGTGAGTGCCGCAATCATGCTGCGCCCGATTTTAGGCAGCCGAAAAACCCAAGTCCTGATGGAAACCTGAGGGATTCACATTTTCTAAAGATTTTTTTAGATTTCGTGGTGGTTGCCGGCGGCCTGGGACGGGCCCGGATAAACGGGCCGATCCGGCGCACCGTATTTTGCCCACGCGGCGGCCATGCCGATCCTTCTGGCGAAGTCAGGAAATTTCGGATGGGTGTAGATCATGCGGCAGGTGTCTACGCTGCCCCACATCCGCAGCAACGCCCCGTGTGATCCGATCGGGGGGCCGTTGCCACAGGCATCAAAGATGGCCTGTGCCGACCCCGTCCGCATGAGGACAGTCATCACCGGAATGGACACATATCCAATGTCATTGCCATCGCTTATGACCAACCACTGAGCCACAAGTTTGCGGATGTCGGGGTCTCGGCTAAAGACCTGACCCGCGTATTTCTCCCAAATTTCCGGGGGCCCGAACTGCGCGCCGAACATGCTGTGCATCGCAAGGCATCCCTGCGTAAATCGCTGTGCCGCGAGATCGTCCTCACCCTTCGCATAGGCCACGGCTGCGTAGGTATCGTAGGCAAACAGGTGGTGCAGATCGATCGCCTTTTTCGCAAGCCGCTCTGCCTCGTCAAGCTCATCATTGCACAGCTTTGCCTGCGCCAGACACTGAAAATACCGGCCGCGCGTGGGATCCCGCGAGATTGCCAGTTCGAAATAGGGGATCGCCTGTCTTGTCTTCCCGATAATGGCCAGCAGGTAACCCAACCGCATCGCAATTTCCGGCTCTGCCGGGGCAAGATCAAATGCCCGGAACGCCAGATCAAGAGCGCCGACAATGTCGCTGGACAAGAACCGGTTCATCGCCAAGGCGCTTAACGGAAACGCCATATCCGGGTTCAGCACCAGTGCACGCTCGGCATTCTGAACCGCAAGCTCCATCAGCGCATGTTTGTCACCGGCCTGAGAGAATGTGAGCTTTTGATAGTAGCCCTCGGCGAGGGCCGCGAATAAATCCGCCGACGCGCCCTCGATGGAAAGGGCTTCCCGAAAGTAGTCGATTGCATTGTCCAATGCGCCAGCAATGAACGGCTGTTTCAGCAAAGAGCGGCCTTGCAGGTAAAGCGCTGTCGCCTCGCTGTTCCGAGGCGCGTGGATACCACCTGAGCCATCCTGCGGCCGGTCGCTATGCCCCATACACTCCAAATCCGGGTGCAGGACATACCCCCGTTTCGGGACAGTCTGGATATATTCGGTTTCCGCGTCCTCTGACCGGAAATGCCGCCGCAGGACAGAAATCGCCCGTGTCAGCACCTCGTCGGAAACGTCTGTTTCCTGCCAGATCTTTGCCATGAATTCTTCGCGCTGAACCAGACTACCCTGACTGTCGACCAACAGCATAAGAACGTTCATGATCTGGGGTTCGATTTTCAGGCTTTTGGAACCTTTGCTCAGCCGGTCACTAACAGGGCAGACTTCGAATGCACCAAGTTTGAATGGTTTAACCCGAGCACTCGACAACACCACGATCCCTGCGCGAAACTTGACGCCCGGTCCAAGAGCGCTTTACTGCCCAATTATTGCACGTTCTGAACATTCCGGTAAAGGCTGCAAACGGGCATGGCGCAGGCGCCGAAACAGTGGCTGGCCAATGATCTGCAGATCATAGTTTTGCAATTCGTCTCGACATGCGGCGCGTGACAGTTCGTGCCTGCAGTCACTGCCTGACGGTGGTGCGCCGTTCGGTGACAGGACGCCATATTCACCCTGTTGATATCCCGGCAGGCGCGGCACTTTTCCGTATCGGAAAGGAATGGTGGGGCGGGCACCGCGGCGGGCCCGCCCGCTTTGTCAGCCGCCGTGGGCGATTGTCATGGGTTCGGCGTTGACGGCATCTTCGTAGCTGTCCAGCGCGCCATCGATGCTGTTGGCCTCGACAAAGACATCGGCCACGCCCTTCATGAAGGTCTGGATGCCACCACCCAGCCATTTCTCTGAGAGTTGCTCTTCCAGATCGGGAAAGGACATGGTGTCGATGGCACCGCGCGCGGCCTCGAAGTCCATGCCCGCCTCTTTCGCCATCACTTCAAGCATCGCGTCCCCGCCCTCCCCCGACGTCCACCGGCTGTTCGCCTCGGCGGTGACGGCAAGAAAATTCGCCACGAGGTCCGGGTTTTCGGCGAGGAATTCCGCCGGGCCAGAGGTCACGTCGAAGACCAGTATGCCCAGTTCTTCTTTCTCTGCGCCGGTAAGCAGCACGTTCCCATGTTCTTTCATCCGGGTCAGCCCGCCACCATAGCCGCAGGCAAAATCCACAGCGCCCTGCGCCAGGGCGGCGGCGCCTTCGGGCGGGGCCATGTCGACGATATCAAGGCTGGCCAGATCGATGCCAAAGTGATCCATCTGCCGCAAAAACCCGTAATGCGCCGCCGTCCCCAGTGGCACGGCCACCTTCTTTCCCGCCAGCTCTGATGCGGTGGTCTTGTCGATTTCCAGGTCAGCCGAAACGACACAGTTGTCATTCTCAGAGTAGCTGACCGCCACGTCGATCACCTGCAAGTCCTGACCGGCCGAAGCCGCGACAACGAAGGGCGGGATGCCCTGGCTGACTGCAAGCTGCACGTCGCCGGATGCCATGGCCGCGCTCATTGCGGTGCCGGTCTCAAAGCTGACCCAGTTGACCTTCAAGCCCAGCGCCTCGTCATAAGCGCCCTCTGCCTTGGCAGCCATCATCGGCAACGGCCATTCCAGGAAATATGCGACTGTGATCTCGTCAAGATCGGCCGCCTGCCCTGTTTGCGCGGCGAGGGCCAAGGCGCTGCTGGCGGCGAGGGTTGCAAGTGTTGTCTTCATGTGAACCTCCGGTTGGGCGGGGCCCCTTGCGCGCCGGTGGACGGTCGGCAAGGGAGACCCAGAAGTTATATCTCTCGCATTACAGAACTTTTGTTCTGGTATAAAAAACTATGCGGGAGATTTGCGCCACGTCAACGCATTTGTTGCAATCGGGTTTGTCCGGCGCACGGGCTGCCTGCTTGCCAAGCACTTATCGAGACAGTAGTTCCGAAATACAATAGAGATGAGGAAAGCAGTCAATGTCACGATCTTCGGAAAGTTCGATCGTCACCAAATGCGCCCGCGTGATGGATGTCCTCACCCATGCCAAACAGCCGCTGGCCTTTTCCGACATCGTGGCCAAGACGGGTTTCGTCAAAAGCTCGTGCCACCGCATCCTTGCCGTGCTTCAGGGCGAGGGGCTGGTGGCCTATCACAAGGACAAGCGCAGCTATGCGCCCGGTCCGCGGTTTCACGACTGGGCCCGTGCCGGGTTCCACCGGGTCGACCTGCAACAAATCGCGGCCGACCCGATGGAGGAGTTGCTCGAAAGCACAAGGATGAACGCCGCGCTGTCGGTGCTTGACGGGTTTTCGCTGCTTTACCTGCGGACGGCCGATAACGTGTCGATGCGCTATGCGGCGCGTGCCGGCGACCGGGCGCCATTGCACTGCACTGCTGCCGGCAAAGTGTTTCTGGCCCATATGCCCGAGCCGCAGCTGGAGGAGTTTTTTGCAACCACAGATCTGGAAAAATCGACCGAGTTCACCCGCACGGACGCCGAAACCCTGACTGCCGATTTCCCCGCGATCCACGAAAACGGATATGCGTCGGCCATCAAAGAAGAATTCCTGCAGGTCATGGGTATCGCCGCACCGATCTGGGATGAACGCGGCAAGGTGGCAGCCTGCCTGTCGCTCTGGACGCTGACGGCAGACACCGACCCGGTCGCACTGCTTGAAAAGGCCGGACGGCTTAAGAAAGCAGCAGCCAAGGTGACGCGCGCCATTCAGGGCGAAGCACCGGACTGAGCACGCAACAAATCAGTTGACGCAGCGCCGCCTAGTCTCTCATATTGATAGATGAGTTCCGCAATATGAGAGCATTGTCATGCAAGCGCCGACTTCCTCCGTCGTGGACTGGCCCGGTTCCCTTTGGGCCGAGGCCAGAGTAGCCGAGGCAATCCACCCGCCGCTGAACGGGGATCACCGGGCCGACGTTACAGTGATCGGTGCGGGGTTCACTGGCCTGCGCACCGCCATCGAACTGGCCGAGGCTGGGACCTCGGTCGTGGTTTTGGACGCCGGTGATGTCGGCTGGGGTGCGTCGGGGCGCAATGGCGGGCAGGTCAATCCGATGCTGCCCTTCAACTCTCCCAAACAGCTGCGCGAACTGGTCGGTCCGGTCTATTTCGAGCGTCTGACAGCAGCCTCGCTGTCCTCGGCCGATGATCTTTTTGCCTTCATTGCCCGTCACGGGATCGCCTGTCAGGCCCGGCAAAGGGGTTGGCTGCGCGTGCTGCACAGCCCCGCGGCGCGGCGCAAGGCCGAGGCAGACCTGAGCGAATGGAACGAACACGGCGCCGGAATGTCGCTGATCGACGGTGAGGATGTGACCCGATTGTCCGGCACGCGGGCCTATTCCAGCGGCGTCGTCGCACCACGCGGCGGGGCGGTGCATCCGCTGATGCTGGCGCAGGGCATGGCCACCGTCGCCCGCAACCTGGGCGTAATGATCCACGGATCAAGCCGGGCCGACAGGCTGGAGCGCAAGGACGGAAATTGGCAGGTCAGTACTGGTGCCGGGCGGGTAAGCTCTGACTGGGTGGTGGTGGCAACCAACGGCTATACCGATGATCTGGTCGGTGGGCTGCGGCGCAGCATCATTCCGATCAACCCGATCCAGATCGCCACCGAACCGCTGCCCGAAAAGATCATTTCAGAGATCCTGCCCGAAGGTCACACCATTTCGGACAGCAGGCGGGTGATCATGTATGCCCGCCGCGAGCCTGACGATCGCATCGTCTATGGCGGGTTGGGCAAACTTGATCGGAATGGCGTTCAAAGCGGGTTCGACTGGCTGCAACGTGACGCGGTGCGCGTCTTCCCGCAATTGGCCGGTGTTAGCTGGAGCCATCGCTGGGGGGGGCAGATCGCCCTGACCGAGGACCACCTCCCGCATCTGCACGAACCCCGGACCGGCCTGTTGGCCGGGCTGGGCTATAACGGGCGCGGTGTGGCGATGACCAATGTGATGGGCAAGATCATGGCCCAGAGGGTGCTGGGGGCCGCACCCGATACCCTCGCCTTTCCGATGACCAAGCTCCGCCCCTTCGGCCTCCGGGCGCTAAAGCAATTCGGGATGGGCCCGGCGGTGGGTGTCATGCGTGCGCTGGATTGGCTCGAAACCCGTTGACCCCCGCTCCGGCCGTTTGCAAGACAGCGGGCGGGGCTTGCCCCTTTCGGCATCATGCTGCGCCTAAACCTGCCGGGATGTGGGGCGCTGCGTTTCTGCTTTGACGGCACAAGTAGTAAAGCGGTTCCGTCACTGCCGGAAAGAGTTCAGAGATCACTGCGCTGCAAAACCTGAGTACTGCCGCCACGCCGCTCGCCTTCTTGTCGCCGCAGTTTTCTGCATTGCCGTGGCTGGTGCCGCGTTCAAACCGTTTCGCGCATCGCCAAGTCAAAGGTCCAGTTCGTAGGCCTTGATAAAGTCACGGTCTGGCTCCACGCCCAGCCCCGGCCCGGTCGGAATGGCGATCAGCCCGTCGTTGCGCTTGACCTGCCCCTGGATGTCGAGCGGTTCGGCCAGCAGGTTGTCGCGGAAGCGGTTCTCGGTGGTGTCGAACTCCAGCCACGGCTCGCGCGGGAACAGGCCCCCGGGCAAGGGCGGCATTGCGGCGAGCAGTTGCAGGTTGGTTGCGACCGCGATGGCCGACCCCCAGACATGGTTGAAGACCGGGGTAAAATGCGCGTGGCAAAGCGCCAGAACCCGCAGGTATTCGGTGATCCCGCCAAGCGCGCAGACCTCGGGCTGCGCGATATCCAGCCCGCGCGATTCCAGCAAACCCCGCCAGCCCCAGCGACTGAACTCCGCCTCGCCGCCAGAGATGTTGACCTTCAGCCCTGCCCGCAGCTCGCGGTAGCCGTCCAGATCCTCGGGCGCGATCGGCTCTTCGAACCAATAGGCCCCCAGTTCGTCCAGCGCGCGCCCGACATAGAAGGCGTCAGAGGTGTTGTAGGCGTGATTGGCATCCGCCATGAAGTCGAAGTCGTCCCCGACCCCGCGCCGCACCGCCTCGGCCAGCTTGACGTCATCCTTCGCACCAAGGCCGATCTTCATCTTGGTGGCGGCAAAGCCCATGTCCTTGATGGCGGCCGCCTCGTCCACAAACCGCGCAACGTGATCCTCAACACTTTCGCGTTTCAGCATCATGCCGTAGCCATAGGATCTGACATGGGTGCGATGCGCCCCACCGATCAGCTTGTGGATCGGTTGGCCTGTAACCTTGCCCGCAATATCCCAAAGCGCGATGTCCACGCCGGAAAGCGATTGCAGCGGCATGCCCTTCTGGCCGTGATCCCGCAGCAGGTTATAGACCTTGTGCCAGATCACGTCGCGGTCCATCGGGTCCATCCCCAGAACCAGCGGCTGGATGACCTTTTCCACGATGGTCTTGTTGGCCAGCGCCACGTTGCCGGGCCCGAAACATTCGCCCCAGCCGGTAATGCCCTGATCGGTCTCGACCTCGACGATATGGGCGGTGCGTTTGGCATAATATTGCTGCGAATAGCCCAGCTCCTCGGGCATGTCGCATTGCAGCACATGACTGGTGATTTTCTTGATCTTCAGCGCGCTGGTGATCAGTTCGAGTTCCATGAAATCCTCCATCATGTCAGCCCCCGGCTGATGCGCTTGACGACAAGATAGTCGTTGAGGGCAAGCCGCGAACAGTCATGCCCGATGCCGGATTGCCCGAGGCCGCCATGCGGCAGGTAGATGTCGTATTTGACGCCGTTGATCTGCACCTCGCCGTAGCGCAGGCGTTTTGCCACCGCCTCGGCCAGCCCCAGATCAGCTGTGAAAATGTAGGAGGCAAGCCCGCCTTCCTCGCCGTCATTGGCGCGGTCGAGCACGGCCTCGCGGTCGTCAAAACGGATCAGGCTGACGACAGGGCCGAAGATCTCGTTTTGATAGATCTGCATTTCGGGCGTGACACGATCGAGCACCGTGGGGGCCAGAAAATGCCCCTTGTCCAGCCCTTCCGGCCGGTCTCCGCCCGCCAAAAGTTTCGCACCCTTCCCGACCGCGTCATCGATCAGCCCCTTGACCCTTGTCCAGGCGCGGCCGTCGATCATTGGGCCAGTCAGGATGTCGGCCTGCCTATCAAAGCCTACCCGGGCCGCCTTGGCACGCGCCACGACCTTTTCGCGGAAGGCGTCATAGACGTCGCGCTCGACGAAGACCCGGTTGGGCGTCACGCAGATCTGGCCCGCGTTGTTGAACTTCACGGTGCTGACGATATCCGCAGCCAGGTCAAGATCGGCGTCGCGGTAGACCAGTACCGGCGCATTGCCGCCCAGCTCCATCGAGAACTTCTTGATCGAGGTGGCGCCGACTTTCATCAGGTGCTTGCCTGTGTTGGTCGAGCCGATCAGCGTGATCAGGTTGGGTATTGTCGAGGCCGCCAGCGCATCGGAGGTTTCGTAGCCATCGGTGGTCAGGATGTTGACCACGCCCGCGGGCAGGCCGATCCGGGCGCATAATTCGCCCACCGCATAGGCCGAGACCGGCGTCGCCGCCGACGGCCGCAGGATGATCGGGCAGCCCGCTGCCATCGCCGGGGCGATCTTGTAGGCGAGGTTCAGAAGCGGAAAGTTCCACGCCAGATAGGCCACTGCCACGCCCACGGGTTCATAGACGATCCGGTGTTCATGGGTGCCATCAAGATCGCGCAACGTTTCGTCATGGACGCGCTGGATCTCTTCCGCGTAGAACTTCAGCGATCGTTCGAGCAGATCGAAATCTTCCTGTGTCCCGCCCCAGGGCTTGCCCATCTCCTGATGGATGCACTCGCGCAACATGTCTTCATTCGCGATCACCGCGTCGCGCAGCTTGAACATCCAGCGTTGACGCTCCGCCACCGGTGTCGCGGCCCAGCCGGGGGCCGCAGCTTTGGCAGCGCTGAGGGCCTCTTCCACATCCTCGAGCCCAGCCGCAGCAACAGTAGCAACGCGATCCTCGGTCGCCGGGTTGATGACGTCGAGGCTTCCTTGTCCATCCACCAGAACGCCGCCGATATACATTTGCATATGCATGAAGCAAACGCTCCGCCCAGATTAATTCATATTATGATTATACATAACGGCTCGAATTGTCGACTCTGATTACCCGGGGTCGGTCGTAGGCAGCACATGCGGACCTGACCGGAGGTGGGGGCATCAGCGTTTAGACTACCCGCGCCCGCCCCGACAAACAGGGTTGTGCCGAAGAAACAACTGGCGCTCACCGGTTCGTCGAAGAAGACGACGCCCCAGAGCGCGGCAGTGGTTTTCTGGCTGTAGTGATAGGGTGGAAGGATCGGGGCAGAGGCGGACGCACACGACCCCGGCGCCGCTTGCTGGGCACAGTGGAAGGACGCGAGCGGGCGTCGGGGTTAGCCAAGTGCACCACTCCTTCGACGAACGACGGCGCCGCGTTCAGGGTCGGCGCGCCCACGGTCTGGGACAAGCTCAGTTAGGAGGCCGTCACACTGCGCTCCAACCTCCTGATCTTATTTTTCTGCACGTTCGAAAATCCTGTGAGTTTAACCATATTGGTCAGAAACATAATACGTTTAAACCACTCTGCCGAGACCGCTAAAACTGTAAGCTCTTCGGCGCAGCGCTCTACAGCGTGGAGGTGCGGACTAGGGCCACCCAGATGGCGAAAAATGGAAACCAGCGACCCAGACGGAAAGCCCCTCGTCCATATCAGCGCCTATGTGGGCCTGAAGCGCCCCGGCGACGGGCATTTGCGCTGGTCCGCCTGTACCGGGGTTGCAACTGGACACGCTGTATAGCTTCTCATCGGTCGCCGGATTTACGACAGGCATTGGCGGCAGGTCCGGGGCAGCGCCCCAGCCGACGCTGATCAAGTGTTCGGGTTTGAGTGCGAAAATGTGAGGGGCATGAAAAGGTGAGGGACACAGTGCCGACCGTTCGCGACATTGCATTCCACACCAAAGGTATTATGTTTTTTCCGATGTTAGGAGATTGCCTTTGCCTGCCGCCGAACACGATGTCCTGAACTCCACCTCGAACACCCTCTCCCGTTCGCTCTCGGGCCAGATTTCCCGCAATCTGGGCGAACGCATCCTCGACGGGCAGCTCCTTCCCGGCCAGCTTCTGCCGGATGAAAACGCACTCTGCGAGGAGTTCGGGGTCAGTCGGACAGCCGTGCGCGAAGCCGTCAAGATGCTGGTTGCGAAGGGACTTTTGGAAGTTCGGCAAAGGATCGGCACGCGCGTGCAGAACGTCAATCAATGGCAAATGCTCGACCGGGACGTCCTGATGTGGCACCAATCGCTGACGATCCAGGATGAACGGTTGATCAGCTTGATGGAGCTCCGTCAATCGATTGAACCAGACGCGGCATCTTTCGCCGCGACCCGACGCAGTGAACAGCAAATGGCCAGAATCCTCGACGCCGTTGATCAGATGAACGCCCATCTTGGTGAAAACAGCCAATACGTACTCGCCGACGCACGGTTTCACATCGCGATCTTGAAGGCGGCCAATAACCCCTATCTCGACTCACTTGAAAACGCGATTTTTGCCGGACTCATGCTGTCGATCCGACTGACCAATCCCGATGAGCGCATGAACCGGATGTCGGTGCCGCTGCACCGGGCGATTGCCGAGGCGATAGAGGCCAAGGATGCCGAGAAAGCTTATGCCGGGATGAAACATCATCTGGCCGATGCCGCCGCCCGGCTTGCCAAAGTTGTCAAGATTGGTCAGGCAAGATAGCTGGCCCATAGGCTGGACCCTATCAACCGCCGCCATGCGGCCGAGAAATGCTATCAAGATTGCGGACTTTGAGGATCACGTCAGCCAATGGGCGTTCTTCTTGGAATGCAGGAAACAGGCCGCGTGACCGACCCGCCGGTGATCCCGCCCGTTGCATCCACCATGCGCGGAAACGACCGCGCCATGATCGGTTTGCCGCAGCCCGATCCCCCCAGAACGCAAAGCGTTCGGTTGGCAAATATATCCAAGTTAACGCCTTCCGCCGCCTTCACCACGCCACAGTCTGTGAAGAAACCGGTGCGCAGCGAGGGCCAGCCCAGCGGGAATGGTGCTGCCAGCCCCATTCACAGCGGGATCGTCGAGATCGACCACAGGAACTCGATCAGGCGCAGAATCAGATTATCGACCCAGTTGTCGCAGTAGCCCGAGACACCCCCGGTGCCGCACCGACCGCCAGCGACACAGCAATCCCGACAAGGCCGATGGGCATGAAAAAGCGCGTTACTTTGACGATCCGGATAAACATGCCCCCGGCCCAGCCGGTGCGCGCCCCGCAGATATGCCCGGTCGCGCGGATTCTTTGTCCCGAAGAAATGCTGGTCCAGCAGAATGAGGCCGAGCAGATTGTAATTAGATCCCTTCACGAAAAAAAAATCTAGCGGGATGATCTTATCCGGGTCGTCGAAAAAGGTGCGGCGGCGTGCGACCGGGTCGAGCGTCAGCTTGAATCCCTTGGTGCGATGTAAGACGCCGCGCGTGCCGTCTTGACCAGATCATACTGGTCGAACAGCCCCCTGATCTCGGCTGGCGGTTCGATCCCGGTACTGGCGTCATCCCCCACCTGGCCCATTCCCGAGCCCATACACGGCCGAGCCGAAATGCAAGTACCATTCGGGAGAGGTATAGGCATCCGACGCCCGCCCGCGCAGGTCCAGAAACTGTGCGCCGAAATCATCGGCCGCCATAATACCGGCTCCGCTCCGCCACCACCTGGTCAGAAGCGCCGAAGGCGGTCTGCAACTTTCACGCATGCAGCGTGGGAGGATCCGGGTTCTGCCAGATCGCAGGCGTAGGCTTATGCCCGGCCTCCGGCTAAATAAGCGAGACCCATTCGTTCACCGCAGGCTTGACATCGATCAGCGCCAGCATTCCGTCCGGCATGTGATCGGCATGGAACTGGCTGAGGTAAAGCCCGGGGTATTTCACCGGGTAATGGCCAAAGCCATATGACAGATTCGGGATGACCAGCCCGATGAGCGAGGCGAATTTGAACTCGACGGTGATGCCGCCGATCTTCGTCACCGTGGTCGGGTCTGCAGGCCCCAAGCAGACTGGGTGTTTCGACTGGGTCAGCCGTTCGTCACAGAACACCTCTTACCAAAACATCATGTCGTCTGCAGTAAATGGCGGGCCGTCGGGCCAGCGCATCCCCTCGCGCAGCTTGGAGGTTAAGGTCGTGGCGTCGTCCGGCACCTCCAAGCTTTCGGCGATAATGGGCTTGATCTCGGTCCAGTCCACGCACCAGCGCACAAGGTTCCCACGCCCGATATTGTCCTGGTTGCCGCCGCCGGGGATGGCCCGCGAATTCAAATTTCACATGCCCCATGATCACCCCACTCTGGGTTGTTCAGTGTCACCGGTTTTAGACAGAGCTGTCAGGCTTGGCCGGATGCGGGCATTCCACAAGTCCATGGATGCTCGCCCTGATTGCCTGTTCATCAAGTTCGGCGCCTAGCCCGAGCGCATCGGGCACCCGGTAGCCCGATCCATTGAGTTCGATCTGAACCAGAAACAGTGTCTTGTCGTGGGACAAAAAGCGCCTCGACCGGCGACTGGCGGGTTTCCAGCCATGAAAACCGGGGCACCGAAAGGTCGCAAAACTGGCGGTCTCGGTCGGGGAGTAGCGGTGATACGTCTACCGCCCGCAGGCCGTGCCGAGCCCTCCGCGATGACGGTCTGCTTGGCCCCGAGGGGCGCGCCTCTCTGAGACGAGACTACGGCCACGTCGGTGACCGGTTCTATTAACGACAAACTAAGTGTGATGATGTGCGGGGTCGCACTACGGCTCGCGGCTCGGCATCCTCTGGCCGTAATCGCGTCAAGCACGCGGCTTTCGGGATGCACGGGTCTGTTCGATGCGCAGTTGGTCGACGACATGACGCCCGGCATCCCCGATGTGCTGGTCCAGAACCTTGACCGCGCGATCCACGTCCTGCGCCTTGATGGCATCGATCAGGGCGCGGTGCTCGCGAATGATCGCTTCCTGTCGCCCGATAGCAATCGGGATGCGGGTGCTGATCGAACCAAGGATCTCGCGGTGCTGTTTCCAGACCCCGAAGGCAACACGGTTGTAATGTCGTTCGTACATCGTCTCGTGAAAGGCGTGGTTCAAATCCGTATGGCGTGCCTTGTCGGCAAAGTTCAGTGCCTCGATCTCGGCCTGAATGCGTTCCAACTCCGCAATGTCCTCGGCACTGGCGGTCTCGACAAAAAGTTTCAGAAGGTAGGGCTCAAGTTGATATCCCACCTCGGCCACGTCGCGGACAAAATCCATGTCGATCGGCCGGACCCTAGCACCCTGATTGGGCGTGAACAGCACCAATCCCTCGCCGCGCAACTGCTGCAACGCCTCGCGCACTGGGTTTGTCGACGTGTTGTGATGCGTGGCGAGGGCAGAGATTTTCAGCCGCGCATTAGCTTCCAGCGCACCTGACAGGATGTCGTGCCGGATCGCATCGTAGATCGAGGTCGAGGACACCTCAGCATCCTTGTCTGCCGCGAGGGCGATGGGACCGAAATTGCTCATAGAGAACCGTTCACCTGAGTTTTCCGGAGCGTCAAGACCCCTCACCCCCTTCGCGTATTATAATTTGCATATCATACATTATTTATGCCCGGGAGTGAACATGGATTCGGCAAGAGCCATGGGCCGGATCACATGCCAGAAGATCTGCCAGTTGTTGGAATTGTCCAGCCGCGCGGACTGTTCCACATCGATATCGGGAGTAGGCGCTTCGTGTTTTTCGATCAGCTTGAGCAGACGGACTCATTCCACTTCCGAACGACAATGTCGATCACGGTTTGGGCTCCGGCCGTCATGGCCATACGAACTGCGGTCAGGGTGACTGCAGAAAGGGTACGAGTTCTTTTCGGGATGCCCCTCTCACTGATAACTTCATACATTATTTATTACTAATTGTACACTTCTGAGAATTCTGCATAGTCGGCATGGACCTCCAGCACCCTCGGTGACGCGACAAAAGGGCTTTGCGCTATGACCAAGAAACCCAACATCATCCTGATCTCGACCGACCAGCAGCGCGGCGATTGCATAGGGCCGGAGGGGCGCGGCGTCCGCACGCCCAATATCGACCGTATCGGCGCCAATGGTGTGCGGTTTTCGAAATGCATCACCCCGCATCCGATGTGTCAGGCCGCCCGCGCGTCCATCCTGACCGGCAAGCTGCCTTACAGCCATGGCGTGCGCGACAATGGCCGCGATCTGGACGAAAAACTGGCCGAGGCCGGGATTGCTGGAACCTTCAGCCGCGCCGGCTATGACACTCATTTCATCGGCAAGGCGCATCTGTCGAGCCAGCAGACCTTCGAACCCACGGGGCGCCCGGAATGCTACAAGAGCGCCAAGGATTTTGCGCCGGACTGGCGCGGTGCCTATATGGGCTTTGACAACGTCCAGATGATGCTCCGCCCGCATCATCACACGCAATGGTACGCGCCACCGGAAGCGCTGCATTATGAATACTGGCTTGATCAGGACGGCCACGGCCGGGAACGCTGGGACAGGGCAAAGGAACGACTGGCGCCCGACACCGCGCATTTTCAGGCCTGGCGCAGCGGGCTCGACGCCGAGTGGCACTCCTCGCCCTGGATCGGCGACCGCGCGGTCGAGATGATCCAGGCCAAGGGCGACAAGCCGCTGATGGCCTGGGTGTCGTTCCCCGATCCGCATCCGCCGTTCCTGTCGCCACAGCCTTGGTGCGACATGTACGCCCCCGAAGAGGTGACCATCGCCCGACACCCCAACCTGGATCTCGACAACAGGCCTTGGTGGCACCGCGCCTTTGTCGAAGACCGCGCAAAGCCGACCAAGCAAGGCGCCGAGCACAATGCGGGCGGTATCGATTGGGGCCAGAAGGGAGAGCTGACCGAAACGGCGCTGCGCGACATCACGCGGATCTATTTCGGGATGATCTCCTCGGTCGACCACGAGGTCGGCCGCATTCTTGACGCGCTTGAGCAGGCTGGCGAGCTCGACAACACCTATGTCATTTTCATCAGCGACCACGGCGAATGGCTGGGCGATCACGGGCTGCTGCTCAAGGGGCCGATGCTTTATGACGGGCTGCTGCGGGTTCCCTGCCTGATCCAGGGGCCTGACGTGCCAGCGAGCGGGGTGATCGACGATCCGGTCGGCACGGTCGACGTGTTTGCCACGGCAACAGATCTTGCCGGTCTGGCAATGCCCGAGGGTCATGGCCGGTCGTGGCGCGGACTTTGGACCGGTCAGGAAACCCGCGATTACGCGCTCTCTGAATACGAGGTGGACAGCCTGCGCTCTGCCGTGGACATGGACCTGATGACCGTCAGAAGCGCCCGCTATCGCGCATCCATCGACATGCGCACCGGCACGGGCGAGCTTTATGACCTGCAAGAAGACCCGGACGAGATGGTCAACCGGTTCGACGATCCTGCATACCGGCACATTCGAGCCGAACACACCGACATGATCCGCGCGCGGCCCGATGACGTCATTCCATGCGCGCCGCGCGTCGGTTGGCACTGAAGCAAAAGGGGCGATTGGCGCCGGACCAACTGTTGAGAGGCCACGAAAACTGTGACAGAAGGAACGTGACAGCATTAACCAGTAGCGTTGAAGGATTTGAAGAGTGCAAATTGAGACGAGCGACGCTGCCGACAATTCCCAGACCATTTACAGCCTGACAGTGGGCGACAGGTTCGACGGAAATATCGGGGACACATACGATATCGACTGGATCGCCGTCGATCTGGTGGCAGGCACAGAATATTTCTTCTCACTTGATGAAACGCTGCCTGTCGCTGGGTTTGACGCCTATTTCTATCTCAGCGAGTCCGACGGCTCCGTGACATCGGCCATTTATGACGAGTTTGAAAACGTGATGGTCTTCTCTCCGACCAGCTCGGACAGGTATTTTCTGGACATCTCTGCTTTCACGACCGGCGATTACGCAATCGAAATGGCCGTGGATGATATGCCCGGCAACGCGACGACGCCAGCAACTCTGACACCTGACACCACGGTCACAGGCGTGCTCCAGTATACTGATGACAAGGACTGGATCGCTGTCGACCTTGAGGCGGGCCGCACCTACTTCTTCTCGCTCGATGACACTTTGCCGGTCGCGCCCATCGACAGCGAGCTCTCCGTCAAGACGCCGAATGGCGCCGGCACCGCCGCCACTTACGACCAGTATTACAATGTGCTGACCTATAGCCCTACAGTCACGGGCAGACACTTCGTAGAGGTGACATCCTCTTTCGCGACCGGTGGTTTCGCAGTCAGCATGGGCGTGGACGATCTGCCCGGCGACACGACCACCCCCGCAACCATCGCGGTCGGGGAAACGTTTCAGGGCAATGTTGACTATCCCGAAGACACGGATTGGATTGCCGTCGATCTGGTGGCCGGGACAGAGTATATCTTCTCACTCAACCCGGATCTTCCGGTGTCCGGCATTGACGCCTCGTTCTACCTGATGCGCCCCAACGGCGTGACAACTGCGGACTCGATCGACAGCTATTATGACGCGATCATCTACAATCCGGACAGCTCTGGGACCTACTACCTCGCTGTAAGCTCCTATCTCGAAACCGGCGCATACGAGATCCAGATGGCCACCGACGTGCCCGCGGGAACCAACTCCACGGCCGTTGTGATCCCGGGCGAGGTCTATGAGGGCACTTACGACTATCAAGGCGATGAGGATTGGATCGGGATCGACCTTGAATATGGCAAGACCTACGCGATCCGCATTACCGGCGTGGACGCGCCGGATCCGGAATACGTCGCGCTCTATTCCGATGAGTATTCGCAAGCCGCCTATCTGGACCCCTACGCCGATCCGCCCAATGACGAATACCTGATCTACACGGTCGCAGGCACGACCGGGCGGCATTGGATTGCGGTCTATGACGAATACATCACGGGCGAGGGCGGCTACCAGATAGAGGTCATGCTGGATACGGCCAACAGCCAGGCTACGCAGCAAACCCTGTCCGATGACACGCCATTCGTCGACTCCCTCGACTACACGGCCGACAGTGACTGGTCCGCGATGTCGCTGAAACGCGGAGAGATCGCCGTCCTCACGCTCAGCCGCGCCGGTGCCGGGCCATCCATGACCATGAAAACGATCGAGAACGGCGACGAGTACGACTCCGCCGAGGTGTCGACCTCGGATGCCGAAGTCAGCCTTCTGACCGCCCGGCTCGGATCTTACCCGATGTTCCTCGACGTCTCGGCTGACTATGACCCCGTGGGCGCGTTCACCGTCACCCAGACCACTTTGGGCCGCATTGCGTTTGGCGACTACGGAAGCAGCCGGATTGTCCTGCAGGATCTGACGCAGGATGCCTGGATCGATCTGCGCGGCTTTGGCGCCCCCCGTCTTAACATCGACGGTTTGGGTGATTTGCAACTCACTGAATACCAATACCTGCCCGGCATCACCGGCGCCACGACCGGTGCGGGCGATGATGTGCTGATCGGCGGCTACGCTGATGAACGCTTTTTCGCCGGGGCGGGCAATGACAGCGTGTTTGGCCTCTTCGGTCAGGACAGCATTGATGGCGGCGCTGGAGATGACAGCATCCGCGGCGGCGACGGAAACGACCGGCTCGTTGGTGGCACAGGTGATGACACGGTCGAGGGCGGTTCGGGTAACGACAGCACCTTCGGAGCTGCAGGAAATGACCTGCTCAGTGGCGAGCGCGGCGCGGATTGGCTTCAGGGCGGCGCAGGCGATGACACTGTAGGTGGCGGCGCCGGGAACGATACGCTGTTCGGCGGCGAGGGCGCGGACCTGTTGGCCGGTAACACGGCAAATGACCTGTTGAAGGCCGGCGACGGGGACGACACGCTGCAAGGCGGCTCGGGCCAGGATATGCTTTACGGCGAAGACGGCAATGACAGGCTGGTCGCTGGCGGCGCGCGCGACATCCTGGCCGGCGGCGCAGGGTCGGACGACCTCTTTGGCGGCGGCGGCGATGATTTCCTGAACGCAGGTGGCGGGTTCGACAGCGTCGAAGGTGGCGCCGGGGCCGACGCGTTCTATCACGCGGGCGTCAAGAGCCATGGCCGGGACTGGATCCGCGATTTCAACTCTGGCGAAGGGGACAGGCTCGTCTTCGGTGGCACTGCGGTGGCCGGCGATTTCGTCGTCCAGTACAGCACATCCTCCGGGCCGGGCGCGGCAAGCATTGACGAGGCTTTCATCCGCTACCTACCCACCCGCCAGATTCTGTGGACATTGCAGGACGGCGCTGACCTGACAGAGATCTCGATGCAGGTCGGGACGGAAGTGTTCGACCTACTTGGTTAATGGCTGCAAAAACCGCTGATCCACCGTCAGTCGGTCGGCAGATGTGCCGACCGTCTATTTCCGCGATGGAACGCTCCGCCGGTTTTGCTTCCTGCTCCGAACACGGTAAGGCTAAGCCGACGATCAGGGGACGCAATTCATGGACATCAGGACAAAATTCGCAAAGCTCGGCACACGATTTGCGCCCGGGCAAGAGGTCCGACTGGAAGCTGCTGCGCCAGACCGCGAGCGGATGGAGCCCCTGCCCGGAACCCCGGTGGACTTTTCTCATGGCGATGTCGATGCGCATCCGCCGACCCCGGGTGCGTTCGAGGCTTTCGCTGCCGCTGTCGAGACCGGCGGCGCGCAGGCCTATACGGAATATCGCGGCTCTGCCCCGATCCGCGAGGCGCTCGCCGAACGTCTGACCCGGTTTGCCGGCGCGCCTGTCGATGCGCAGGACGGGCTGATCATCACACCCGGCACGCAAGGCGCGTTGTTCCTGGCTGTTGCGGCGACAGTCACCGTCGGGGACAAGGTGGCCATCGTCCAGCCGGATTACTTCGCCAATCGCAAGCTGGTGGAGTTCTTTGAGGGCGAGATCGTGCCCGTGCAAATGCACTATGCTGGTGCCACTGACAGCGCCGGGCTGGACCTCGACCAGCTTGAGGAGGCCTTTCGCGCCGGTGCCAGGATGTTCCTGTTCTCCAACCCGAACAACCCGGCTGGTGTGGTCTACTCGGCCGCCGAAATCGCGCAGATCGCGGCACTGGCCGCCCGCTACGACGCCACGGTGATCGTCGATCAGCTCTATTCGCGTCTGCGCTATTCCGGCGTGCCTTACACCCATTTGCGCGCGCAGGACATCGCCCCCGGGAACGTCGTCACCATCATGGGACCGTCAAAGACGGAATCGCTGTCCGGGTACCGGCTGGGCGTGGCCTTTGGCGGGGCTGAAATCATCGACCGGATGGAAAAGCTGCAAGCCATCGTATCGCTTAGGGCGGCGGGCTATTCCCAAGCCGTGCTGCAGACGTGGTTCGCGGAATCGGAGGGCTGGATGGAGCGCCGCATTGCCGCACATCAGGCAATTCGCGACGATCTGGTGGCGCTGTTCCGGTCCATCGAAGGCTGTTCCGTACGCCTGCCCGGTGCTGGCAGCTATCTCTTCCCGGAGCTCCCACCCTTGACGATCTCCCCTGTCGATTTCGTCACGGCGCTGCGGGAACAGGCCGGAGTCACCGTCACGCCGGGCACTGAATTCAGCCCCCATGCGGCGCGCAGTATCCGCCTGAACTTCTCGCAGGATCACGCAGCCGCTGTCGCCGCCGTGACGCGACTGGCCACGCTCGTCGAAAGGTACCGGTTTACGGGACGAACCTGACCGTCCCGCCCGGTCCGCACGATACAGTTCAAATAGCGAGCCAGTCAGTTGGTGCCGTCACTCTCCGGCTTTTCGCGATAGGATAGCGGGCTTGAGCCGATGAAGCGTTTGAACATGCGACTGAAATAATACGGGTCCGCGTAGCCAAGCTCGGCGGCGACGGCCTTGACCGTCAGCCCCATTCCCAGCCGGCTTGCGGCAAATTCCATCCGCTTGAGCTCGCGAAATTTGTTGGGCGTCAGGCCCATGCGCTCTTTGAAGGCACGGCGGAAGTAGTCGCGATTATAGGGCAGCTTGGCCAGTGCTTCCTCGACACCCGATCCCACGGGATCCGCCGACAGGCGCGATGCGACAAGCATGATCTGAACGGAAAGCTGGTCCTGCGTGTCCGGCACATCTTCGGGTCGTTGCCACGCAATGAACGCAGTCTCGATGAACGCGAGCAGGATAATCATGAACTGGTGATGCTGTAGCAGCGTCGTCGTGCCGGTGGGGGCCGTTTCGCGGTAATTGCGAACGATCGGCCCGTTGAAGCCCCAGTCCGGCAGGCGCACGGATCGTTTCAGCAAAAGCTGTTTCAACAGGTCGCCGCGACCGAACAATTCCATCGCGAAATGCTGGGCTATCCCGGTGTAGCGGTCTGTTCCTTCGCCGCGCATGCCGCGAAACCGCGTATATGCCGGTATCAGCATCGCATCACCGGGGTTCAGCACCACCCGCTCATCGTCATCCCCGACACGGTAAACGCCCTGCCCCGACAGGCAGACGATCAGGTCATTCACCGGGTTCACTTTATCTATGCTCCAGGCCTGACCATGATCCATCTTGATGGTTGGACGCGCGAGTCGCAAAGACATGGAGCGCATCGGAATATGCGAAAGAGAAGAATGTTCGGTTTCGTCCATCATTTTATGTGGTTAGCACCATCCCAATTTGCCGTCGAGCCGTTAACATCTTCAAAGCAAGGTCTGAAACGTCGTTTTGGGCTCTTGCCGCTGCACAAGGGGGGATCGGAGGGAACGTTTCAGCGTGCCTTCCGCCAAGTAATGAACAATTTGGACAAAACGACAAAAGGTCAGTTCAGCAGCCGATATTCGGGCAGCACTGCCGCATTTGTGACGGTCGCAGCGATGCCGGATGCGGCTCCGTCTTCAAATGCCGTCCGCGCAGGGCACCATCATGGGTGGTGACAGCAAGTTTCTTGGCCTTTGGTACGTCGCACCCTATGCGATCGGGCTGATCCTGTTCACGGCATTCCCCTTTGTCGCGTCCTTCTATCTCAGCTTCACCGACTATAACCTTCTCAGCTCTCCTGAATGGGTGGGGACGGCCAATTACGAAAAGCTGTTCACGCGGGACCGGACGTTTGACAAGTCCCTGAAGGTGACGCTGGCCTATGTCTTCATGACGGTGCCGATCAAGCTGGCCTTTGCCTTGTTCATCGCCGTGGTTCTGAACTACCGCCTGCGCGGAATCGGGCTCTTTCGCACGGCCTATTACGTCCCCTCCATCCTTGGCGGCTCAATCGCCATCGCGGTGCTGTGGCGGTACATGTTCGCACAATCCGGGCTGATCAACATGATCATCACTGCGCTTGGCGGCGAACCGGTGAACTGGTTCGGTGATCCGCAAAACGCGCTTTTGACAATCACGCTGCTGCGCTGCTGGCAGTTTGGCTCTGCGATGGTCATCTTCCTGGCCGCGCTTCAATCGGTGGACAAATCGCTCTACGAGGCGGGATCAATTGACGGTGCAAAGCCGTGGCAACTGTTTCGCTACATCACCCTGCCCCTGATCACGCCGGTGATCTTTTTCAACCTGATCATGCAGACGGTGCAGGCCTTTCAGGAATTCAACGGCCCCTACATCATCACCGAAGGCGGCCCGCTGAAAAACACCTATCTGCTGCCGCTCTATATCTACGACGAGGCGTTCAAGAATTTCGACATGGGCTACGCCTCTGCCATCGCCTGGGTGCTCTTTTGCATCATCATGTGCCTGACCCTCCTTGCGTTCTGGACCTCGAAGAAATGGGTCTACTACGCCGGCGACAAGAGGAACTAGGGCCATGGCTTCAATCTCGGACTTTCCGCAGACCCCGACGCCCCGAAGCGAGCCGCCTTCTGCGCTGGAACTCAAGCTGCGCAGGCGCACGCGCGTCAGCTCGACAATCCGCTATACATTGCTGATCGTGGTTGGCCTGATCATGATCTACCCGCTGATCTGGCTGATCGGGGCATCGTTCAAATCCAACTCCGAGATCTTCTCCAGCCCGTGGTTCTGGCCGAAAGAGCCGTCCCTGCAAGGATATGTGGAGGGCTGGAAAACCTCGACACCCTATACGTTTGCAACCTTCTTCATCAACTCGATGCAGATCGTGATCCCCAAGGTCATCGGCACCGCGATTTCGTGTACCCTTGTGGCCTACGGGTTCGCGCGGTTCGAATTCCCGGGGAAGAAAATCCTGTTCACCATCCTGATCGCAACGCTTTTGCTGCCCGACGTGGTGACACGCATTCCGCAATATCTGCTGTTTCGCGAACTTGGATGGCTGGACACCTATCTGCCACTATTCGCACCCGCCTGGCTGGCGGGGGATGCGTTCTTTGTCTTCATGATCATCCAGTTTCTGCGCGCCATCCCGCGCGAGATGGAAGAGGCCGCCCGCGTGGACGGGGCCAACACCGCGCAGACGCTGCTGTTCATCGTCGTGCCGATCCTGCGTCCGGCGATCATCTCGGTCTGCCTGTTCCAGTTCATGTGGACGATGAACGATTTCCTCGGGCCGCTGATCTACATCTCCACGGTCGAGAAATACCCCGTCAGCCTGGCGCTGAAACTGTCGATCGATGCGACCGAGGCGTTCAACTGGAACTCCATTCTCGCCATGACGGTGCTTGCTCTGACCCCCTCGCTGGTCGTGTTCTTCATGGCCCAAAAATCCTTCATCGAAGGCATCTCTTCCGGAGGCGTAAAGGGCTGATGGCTGAACTCAAACTCAACGCGGTCGAGAAAACATATGGCAACGGGTTCAAGGCCGTGCACGGCATCGACCTGCATGTCGCCGAGGGCGAATTCATGGTGCTGGTGGGCCCGTCGGGATGCGCCAAATCCACCACGCTGCGGATGATCGCGGGGCTGGAAACCATCACCGGCGGCGAGGTGCGCATCGGCGATCAGGTGGTGAATGATCTGGTGCCGGGCAAGCGCGGCATTGCGATGGTGTTCCAGAACTACGCGCTTTATCCGCATATGAAGGTGCGCCAGAACCTGTCCTTCGGGCTGCGGCTGAAACGCAAACCCAAGGAACAGATCGAACGCTCGACCGCCGAAGTGTCCGGCGTGCTGGAAATCGAAGAGCTGCTGGACCGGTTGCCAAAGCAACTCTCGGGCGGGCAGGCACAGCGTGTCGCGGTTGGCCGCGCGTTGATCAAACAGCCAGAGGTGTTCCTGTTCGACGAACCCCTGTCCAATCTGGATGCAAAGCTGCGCGCATCCATGCGGGTGCGGATCACCGATCTGCACAAGCGTTTGCGCAACGAGGGCCGGCCGGCGACGGTGGTCTACGTCACGCATGATCAGGTCGAAGCCATGACAATGGGCGACCGCATCTGCGTCATGAAAGATGGGCATATCATGCAGGTGGCGGACCCGACCACGCTCTATGATCGACCCGCAAACGCCTTCGTGGCCGGCTTTATCGGCATGCCAGAGATGAACCTGGTGCCCGCGGTCCTGTCCGGCGAATACGGCGCGCAGACCCTGACCCTTGATGGCCAGACGCTGACGGTGGGGCCGGGCCTTGCGCCGCGCCTGTCGCACGGTCCGGGGCCAGTCACGCTTGGCGTGCGCCCGCAGCACCTTGACCTCGTGGTCGCAGACAGCCCCGACGCGCTCACCGGCACGATCACCAACCTTGAATTCATGGGGCACGAGGTGAACCTGCACGCGAAGGTTGGCGACGCCGTTTTCGTCTGCGTTGTCCCGTCAGATCAATTTGACCGAAACCTGCAACGTGGCGACCGCGTGGGCCTGAAGCCCCGTGTCGAAAAGCTGCATGTTTTTGATGCCGAGACGGGCGAAAACTTCTCGCTCGCGTGACCAAGATAAAGTTTCAAAGGGAGGAAATAATGAAACTTCGTACTCTAAGTCTGGCACTTTGCACCACCGCCATAGCAAGCACTGCCATGGCCGAAGATCTGCGCATGAGCTGGTGGGGCGGCGATAGCCGGCACGCCGCGACCCAGGCCGCGCTGGAAGTTTGCGGCGCCAAGCATGGCCACACGATCAGCCCCGAATTCACAGGCTGGTCCGGCCATTTCGAAAAGCTGACAACCCAGATCGCAGGCGGGACAGAGGCCGACCTGATGCAGGTGAACTGGCCGTGGCTGTCATTCTATTCCGCCGATGGCACGGGCCTTGCCGACCTCAACCAGTTTGCCCAGATCATCGATCTGTCCAACTGGGACGACGCACAGATCGTTGCGGGGTCCATGAACGGCGCGCTCAACGGCCTGCCGATTTCGACGACCGGGCGCTTGTTCGTGTTCAACACCACGACATGGGCCAAGGCGGGTCTGGATCTGCCCAAGACATGGGACGATCTTATCGCGGCCGGCCCCGTGTTCCGCGAAAAACTTGGCGAAGGGTATTACCCGTTCGAGGCCGCAGGCCTTGACGCCGCGCTGATCGTAACCCTGTACGGCACGCAGGCCACCGGAAAACCCCTGATCGATCCGGCCACAAACGAGCTGACATGGACGAAAGAAGAGCTGGTCAACGCGATCTCTCTTTACAAGACTCTGGTCGACAACCACGTCATCGAAGGCTGGCAGGATCGCGCGGCGGACGGCAATGTCCCGCTCCATGAAAACCCCGAATGGTCGCAAGGGATGATCGCGGGGACATATCAATGGGATTCCACCTATTTCAAGATTTCCGACCCGCTGGAAGACGGTCAGGAACTTGCCTATGTGGACCTGCTGACGCAGGACGGCCAAAAAACGCCGGGCATCTACCGCAAGGCCTCGATGGTGTTTTCCATCTCTGCCAATTCCGAAAAGCAGGAAGCGGCGGCACAGATACTGAACTGCCTGTTGAACGAACCCGAAGGCGTTTCGGCCCTGGGCACGACGCGCGGCGTTCCGGCGTCCCGCACCGCCCGCGAACAGCTGTCAGAAGCCGACGCCATTCAGCCCATTCAGGTCGAGGCGCAGAAAAAGGTGATCGATGCCGAAGGCCCGGCCATTCACCCGATGATGGAGTTCCCATCCGTGCGGGCGGCATTGCAGGACAATCTTGAGCTCTTTGCCTATGGCGAAGTCGATGCGACAGAAGCCGCTGACGAGATGATCCTGGCGATCAACGAAGCGCTCGAAGACATCAAGTAACTCAAATGCCGGGGCCGCGGGTGACGCCCGGCCCCGGGATATCGCTTCATCAGAAGACTGGAAAATACCATGTCAACGCCTCGGGTTCTTTGCCTGACGTCCCGAACTGCTGCGATCTTGCTACCGGCAGATGGCGCATATTTCGCGCTCGCCGCCCCATTGGCATGGACGCTGGAAGACGCGGGCGGCGGTCTTGTGATGTCGGGCACGACTGACATCGTCGCCCTGTTCCTTGACGACCTGACCCCCGACAGCCGCTACATCTTGCGCACGCCTATCGGAGAGGTGGAGTTTCTGACACGCCCCTGCGCCGGTCTGATCGACGCCCGCGACTTTGGCGTCTCGCCCGAACACCCCAACAACGCAGCCATGCTGGCCCAAGCCATTGCCGCAGTACCAACCGGCGGCACATTGCGCATCACAGCAGGCCGCTACCTGTCCGGTCCCGTTTTCCTCAAGCCCGAGATGACCCTTTTGCTGGACAGTGGCGCCGAACTGGCCGCCATCTCCGACCGTGCCGACTGGCCACAACTCCCGGCCCATGACGAAACCGGTCGCGTGATCGGCACATGGGAAGGTCTGCCAGAGCGGAGTTTCGCAGCCCTTCTCACCGCGATTGACTGCCACGGTCTTGCCCTGACGGGGTGCGGCATCATTGATGGCGGCGGCGACCGTGGCGATTGGTGGGACTGGCCCAAGGAAACGCGCGAGGGCGCTCGCCGGCCCCGCACCGTGCAGATCGCCCATTCCAGCGGCGTCTCGCTCAGCGGCCTGAACATCCGCAATTCCCCGTCCTGGACGGTGCATCCCTACAGGTGCCGCGATGTGACCGTCGCTTGCATCAGGATAGACAACCCGCCCGACAGCCCCAACACCGACGGGTTGAACCCCGAAAGCTGCACCGATGTGGCCATCACCGGCGTCGATTTTTCCGTGGGCGACGATTGCATTGCCATCAAGGCCGGCAAGCGCGGTCCGGGCGACAATACCCATCTGGCCCCCAGCCGGAACATCGCGATCACCCATTGCCGGATGCAGCGGGGCCACGGCGCCGTCGTGCTCGGATCCGAAATGTCGGGCGATATCCGCGATATCACGGTCGCCCATTGCACCTTTGACAGTACCGATCGGGGGCTGCGATTGAAAACCCGTCGCGGACGCGGCGGCATGATCGCCGATGTGCGATGTCACGACATCGTGATGACGGACGTCCCCACCCCGTTCGCCGCGAATGCCTTTTACCACTGCGATCCCGACGGTCACGCCCCTTGGGTTCAGTCGCGCGCGCCCCGGCCCGTGGACGCGACAACGCCCGAAATCAAAGGGATCGAGCTGCGGGACGTGACCGCCCACCGTGTGTCTTTGGCCGCCATCGCCTTGCTCGGCCTGCCAGAGGCCCCGATCACCGATGTCAGCATCCGGAACTTTGCGGTCTCTTTCGATCCTGCCGCGCAGCCGGGTCTGCCCCTGATGGCAGACGGGATGGAGCCCGTGCGCCACGCCGATCTGATCGCCATCAACGCAGAGGTTGACGGGCAGGCGACCCGGATCGCCGAGCCGGAAGCAGATGTTCCATGCTGATGGAATATTTCGATACGTTTGCCACCAACCATCAGCCTTACAAGGGCGGCCCGTGGTGTTACGAAGACGGGCTTGTCTATCGTGGTCTGGAACTGCTTTTCAAAAGCACGGCAGAGCCGCGCTGGCTGGCGCATATTCACCGGTTGATCGCCCCGCAAATCCTCGAAGGGCCGAAGCTGCTGGGATACGATCCCGATGACTACAATATCGACAACATCCTGCCCGGCCGTGCGCTGCTGTTCCTCTATCAGACGACGGGAGAGGCGACCTATCTGCAAGCCGCCAACCTTCTGAACCAGCAGCTTGAAACCCACCCACGGACAAAGTCGAACATCTACTGGCACAAGGGCCGATACCCCTGGCAGGTCTGGCTTGACGGGTTGTATATGGGCGCGCCGTTTCAGATCGAATACGGCTTGGTGACGGGTCGCGATGCTCTGGTGCAAGACGCGCTGGATCAGGTATCGGCCGCAATGGAGCTGACATTTGTCCCCCAGACCGGACTTTACGCGCATGCCTATGACGAGGCCCGCAAACAGCCCTGGTGCGATCCCGAAACCGGCCATACCAAGGCGCATTGGGCGCGGGCGGTCGGCTGGCTGGCGCTGGCCCTCGTCGATATTGCCGCACTGACCAGCGCCCGCCAGTTCGCCCCCCTTCAGCCGCGCGCGACGGCGCTCTTTGACGAAATCGCACGCTGGCGCCAACCGGATGGGCTGTGGCTTCAGGTCATGGATCAGCCTCAGCTGGCCGGGAACTGGACGGAGACCTCTGCGTCAGCGATGTTTTGTTATGCGCTGTTGCGGGCCCGCGAACTGGGGATCTGGCACGGCGAAACCGATGGGCTGCTGGCGCAGGTGGTCAAAAGCGCGCTCAGACCCAAGGCCGGCGGCGGGTATGAAATGATCCGGATGTGCCATGTCGCGGGCTTGGGCATGTATGAAGGCCGGTTCAGGGACGGAACAGCCGAGTATTACATTTCAGAGGATCGCGTCTCGGATGATACCAAGGGCGTCGGCCCGCTCATGATGGCCGTCGCGGCGTCGCTTGCAGGCGCAGACAAGGCACCGGCCCTGCAACGGCACGGTCTTCTCTAAAATCATGGCATGTGTCCAGGAGTTGTAACCCGCGGCCACATCTCGCCCGGGTCAGTGACCGGCCTGTGCGGCGGCGTCGCTCTCCGAACCTCGCGCCTTTGGAATCACACTTTAAAACAACATCTTACATACGATCTGACCAGCCAGAAGCGCTCTTACTTAGGAGATGTCCAGCCGCACCGGGCAGCATGTCTTCCCGAAAACAAGGTGCCTTGGCGGCGCTTTAACGAGAAAATGATCGCCAAAAGCGCCCCATCACGTCTTTCACGGTAATGTCCAATAATCGCGATTTTTCTACTAGATGCGGCTCAGCGGCCCCGTTCCACAGCCGCAGGCCCTCTGCAATGCGCCCGGCGAAGGCATTTCCCCGGCAATCTTGCGCTCACCACGACCCATTCGCCAAGCCAAGCCGCACCGCGTATCAGTTGGCCGCCCGCGCCTTGCGTCCGTTCAGCAATTCTTCGCGAACTTCCATGCGCGGCCGCCAGTCATACCGCTTGTCGGCCTCCGGCTTAGACCAGAACAGATCGCCCCCATAGCGCCAGGGGTCAAGCAGGATGCCGTCGTAAATCGTGCCCCCCCGCCCGCTGACAACGGCCGAGTGGTGGATGATCCGGAACGGTGTCGGGGGCGATGTCGCCCAGTGGATCGACAATGTTCGGAACCCCTCCTGCCGCATGCGTTTGGTAAGGTCTTCGGCAAAATGATTGCACAGGCCCCTCTCCCGCAGCCCGGTATTCACCTTGGCATTATGGATGATCGGCGAGTCGGTGATCTCGTATTCCTGCGCAAGCTGCTTTGAATAGGTGACAGCAATATGGGCCGCGCGATACGCCTCCTCGGGGTCGATCTCCGGGCCGAGCATGCGTATTTCAGCGGCCAGCGCATCGATATTGCCGTGCTGCGACTTTGGCTGACCCGTGCAGCCTGCAACCGTCAAGGCCATGACCAAGCCCAGAACCGATGCCACGATCTTTTTCATTTCCTGCCTATCAGAAGCTTCGGCGCCCGGCGCGTCGGACGGACAACCTAAAGATTGCCCACGGATCGTCAATTCTTGGCGCGGCGTCCTCGGCGGATTTATGTCGATCCGCCCCGGCACGCGGCAAACCCCGAAGGCTGCGCGCACACGGCACCAAACCCAAACAGGGAAAGGAAATTTTGAGATCAGTGGTGAGCCGTGCAGGATTCGAACCTGCGACCCACTGATTAAAAGTCAGTTGCTCTACCAACTGAGCTAACGGCCCACTAGGCGGCGTAACTAGAAAGAGTGGGCAGGACCGTCAACCCCAAAATCCGACTTTTTGCCTTTCCGTGGAATTTTGTTTTCAGCGAGGTATCGAAACAAAGGGTTTGGCGGTGGCGGGCCAGCCTCGCGCCACCATGCCGACGCGGGCAAGCCGCTCTGGACGCCAGAACTGCACGCAATGCCCAGCGCCAGGACAGGTGAACGGGAAAAATACCCCAACGGGTCTTGGCCCGGCGTGTTGTGGTTCTTACCTAGGCTGCAACCGGAGGTTCTCCATGCAGCATTTTTCCCTACTCGACCTGTCGCCCATTCCCGAAGGCGGCACCGCAGCCGACGCACTTGCCAATACCAAAGATCTGGCGCGCGCCGCCGAAAGCGCGGGGTATCACCGGTACTGGCTGGCCGAACATCATAACATGCCGGGCATTGCCAGCGCGGCGACCTCGCTGGTGATTGCGCAGGTGGCCGCCGCGACCACAACCATGCGGGTCGGGGCGGGCGGCATCATGCTGCCCAATCACGCGCCGCTTGTCGTGGCAGAGCAATTCGGCACGCTTGCCACGCTGTATCCCGGACGCATCGACCTTGGTTTGGGCCGCGCCCCCGGCACCGACATGGCCACCGCTCGCGCCCTGCGGCGTCACATGGCGCCAGAGGACAGCTTTCCGCAGGATGTTCAGGAGTTGATCGGCTATTTCGGCGACCCGGACGAAGCTGCCACCGTGCGGGCCATCCCCGGCGCGGGCACGCATGTGCCGGTCTGGATCTTGGGCTCCAGCCTTTATGGTGCGCAGCTGGCGGCCTACCTCGGCCTGCCTTACGCCTTTGCGTCGCATTTCGCCCCGGCCATGCTGGAAGAAGCTCTGGCCACCTACCGCGCCACGTTCCGCCCGTCACAGCATCTTGATCGGCCGCATGTGATGATCGCCGCTGGCGTCTGCGCGGCCCCCACCGATGACGAAGCGGCCTATCTGCGCTCCTCGCAAATGCTCGCCTTCGCACGGCTACGCACCGGCCGCCCGGGCAAGCTGCCCCACCCGGTCAGGGACGTGGCACAGGACATCCCGCCCGCCGTCATGGCGCAGGTCGAACAGGCGCTTTCCGTCTCTGCCACCGGGTCGCCTGAGACGGTCGAACGCCAGCTTGCCGCGATCATCGACACGCACCGCCCGGACGAGCTCATGGTGACGGGCATGATCCATGACCCGGCCGCGCGCATCCGCTCTTTCGAGATCGCCGCGAAGGTCCTGAACGGGCTGCGCCACGCGACCCAGGCCGCGTGAACGCACCAACCGCTTGACCTTCCCCACCCGCTGCCACAACGTGACGCGCATCAGCGCCAAGGAGACCCGCATGACAACACCCCCCTTCGACCCGCAGTTGCTTGACCGCCTCGCAGAGGTTGCCGTTCGAACCGGCCTGAACCTGCAACCGGGCCAGGACCTTGTCCTGACCGCGCCGGTCGGTGCGCTGCCGCTGGTCCGCCGGGTTGCCGCGGCCGCTTACCGCGCGGGTGCGGGGCTCGTCTCTCCGATCCTGTCGGATGACGGGGTCACGCTGGCACGGTTCGACAATGCCGGCGACGACAGCTTTGACCGCGCGCCGGGCTGGCTCTATCAGGGCATGGCCGCGGCCTATGAAAACGGCGCCGCGCGCATGGCCATCTCTGCCGACGACCCGATGCTGCTGGCCGATGTGGACCCCGCGAAAGTCGCCCGTGCGGGCAAGGCCAATTCCATCGCCTACAAACCCGCGCTCAGCAAGATCTCCAATTTCGACATCAACTGGTCGATTGTCAGCTACCCTTCGGCAGGCTGGGCCAAACGCATGTTCCCCGATCTGGCCGAGGACGAGGCCGTCGCACGGCTGGCCAACGCGATCTTCGCCGCCTCGCGCGTCACGAATGACGATCCTGTCGCCGCATGGGCCGCGCATAACGCCGCCCTGCGCACGCGGACGCAATGGCTCAACGGGCAACGCTTCAGCGCGCTGCATTTCACCGGGCCGGGCGCTGACCTGACCGTCGGGCTGGCCGATGACCATGAATGGCATGGCGGCGCGTCAGAGGCCAAGAATGGCGTGGTCTGCAACCCCAACATCCCGACAGAGGAAGTCTTCACCACGCCGCATGCCGCCCGGACCGAAGGCTACGTGCGCGCCACCAAGCCGCTGGCGCATCAGGGCAGCCTGATCGAGGATATCGAAGTGCGCTTCGAGGCCGGCCGCATCGTCGAGGCGAAAGCATCGCGCGGCGAGGCCGTGCTGCTGAAACTTCTCGATACGGATGAAGGCGCGCGCCGTCTGGGCGAGGTGGCACTGGTGCCGCACAGCTCGCCGATTTCGCAATCCGGGCTGCTGTTCTACAACACGCTGTTCGACGAAAACGCCGCCTGCCACATCGCGCTGGGGCAGTGCTACTCGAAATGTTTCCTGAACGGCGCGGACCTGTCAGAGGATGAGGTCACCGCCAAGGGCGGCAATTCCAGCATGATCCATGTCGACTGGATGATCGGCGGCGCCGACACCGATATCGACGGCATCCTGCCCGATGGCAGCACGGTGCCGGTCTTCCGCAAGGGCGAATGGGCCAGCTGAAGGGGCCCACGCAAACACGGCAATCCACAACGTCCCGGCCCGCGCAATGTCGCGGGCCTTTTCATGTGCGCTCCCCCCCGTAGCCGCCGCCCTGCCCCCATGCGAATTACTGATGCCGGGCCGGCTTGACGCCGGGGCAGTCCTTGCTAGTGTCGCGCCGACAAGTCTGCGCCGGTCCCACCACGCGCGGCAGACCAGATGCAGAGGCAAATCATCAATGACAAAAGCAGACTGGATCGCCGTCGATTGGGGCACCTCCAACCTGCGCGCCTGGGTGTGCGACAGCAATGACAACGTGATCGCGACACCCGGCGGGGACAAGGGCATGGGCTCGCTTGACCCTTCCGGGTTCGAACCTGCCTTGCTGGAGCTTGTGGCGCCCTACCTGCCCGATACCGGGACGGTGCCTGTCATCATTTGCGGCATGGCCGGCGCGCGACAGGGCTGGGCAGAGGCGAGCTATGCCCCCTGCCCATGCCCCCCGCCGGGTCTGGCACAGGCCGCCACCGCGCCCGCAATTGACCCCCGGCTTCAGGTCTCGATCCTGCCGGGCGTGATGCAGGCCAGCCCTGCCGACGTGATGCGCGGGGAGGAAACCCAGATCGGCGGGTTTCTGGCTGCCGAGCCCGATTTTGACGGCATCCTCTGCCTTCCCGGTACGCATACGAAATGGACCCATATCAGCGCGGGCGAGATTGTCAGCTTTCGCACCTGCATGACCGGAGAGCTCTTTGCCCTCCTATCCAACCACTCCGTTCTGCGCTTTGGCATGGCGGGCGAGGGCTGGGACGCAGAGAGTTTCCGCAAGGCGGTCAGCGATGCCATCTCCTCGCCGCAAAACCTCAGCGCATGGCTCTTCGGGCTGCGCGCCGAGGCGCTGCTGAACGACACTGGTGCGGCTGTCACGCGGGCGCGGCTCTCGGGCCTCTTGCTGGGGCTGGAGCTTGCCGGGACGAAACCCTACTGGCTGGGCCGCGAGGTTGTGGTGATCGGCGCGCCGAAGCTGACCGAACTTTACGCCATGGCGCTGACCGAACTGGCCGTCACATCCCGCCAGCTGGCGGGCGCAGACCTTTCGCTGGCCGGCATCCGGGCCGCACGCAACAAGCAGGAGATTTGACCATGAGCCGCGAGATCATTGCCATTCTGCGTGGAGTCCGCCCCGACGAGGCACTGGAGATCGGGCAGGCGCTTGTCGAGGCCGGGATCGACCGGATCGAGGTGCCGCTGAACTCTCCCGACCCTCTGACCTCCATCGAACGGCTCGCCTCCGGCCTGTCGGGTCAGGCGGTTGTGGGCGCGGGTACGGTGCTGACCCCCGATCAGGTCGTGTCTGTCCACGGCGCGGGCGGCAGCATCATCGTCTCGCCCGACTGCAACCCCGAAGTCATCTCGCGCAGCAAGGATCTCGACATGCTGTCCTATCCGGGGGTCGCCACGCCGACGGAATGTTTCACCGCGCTGCGCCACGGGGCGGACGGGCTGAAATTCTTCCCCGCCTTTCTTGTCGGGACCAAGGGGCTTGCCGCGATCTCGGCCGTGCTGCCGCGCGGCACCAAAACCTACGCCGTCGGCGGGGTGGGCCCCGACAATTTTGCCGACTGGTTCGGCGTCGGTGCCACAGGTTTCGGCATGGGCACGGGCGTCTACAAACCCGGCGACACGGCAGACACGGTGCTGGCCAAGGCGCAGGCAATCGTCGCCGCCTATGACCGCGACGCCCCCACAGCCTGACCCGCGCGCGCCGGACCTGTCCCTGCCAACACCCCGGCGGGCCGCCGGACGGGCCGGGCAAATCACGCGCAACCGGCTTGTATCTCCCCCGCCCTTCGGGAAATAATGCAGCATTCACTTAAATTGACGCGGCGGCCTGCTGCGACTCGCGGTCTGTGCCAAGGCGCACATCACGGTTTTCCGCTTGAGGCGATCAGGGCCGTTCGCGCGACATTGAAAGAGCCGTTGCGGTGACACCATCGACGAAAGACATCCTTGCCATGGCCTGGCCGCTGGCACTCAAGGCGATCATGCTGCACGGCATCATCGTGATCGACGCCTACCTTGTCTCGCCTCTAGGGGAAAAAGCGCTGGCCGCGATGGGTCTGGCGGGCGCCATCTCCGGCCTTTTGCTGGGCATCCTCTTTGCCTTTTCCAACGCCACCCAGATCCGCATCGCGCAGGCTTTCGGCTCTGCCGGGCCGGTGCCGCTGAAAACGGGGTTCTATTGCGGGCTGACGATCAACCTCGCGGCAACCGGGCTTGGCCTTGTGCTGGCCATCGCCTTTTCCGGACAGGTCATCGCCAGCTTCGCCCAGACGGAGTGGATCTCGCAGCAGGCGCAGGCCTATCTCGATGTCTTCCTCTTCGTCGTCCTGGCCGAGGCGATCGGACAATGCCTGACCAGCCATTTCAACGGCTGCGGCAAAACCAAACTGTCGTTCCAAAGCTACCTGATCGCGCTGCCCGTCAACGTGGTCGTCAGCATGGGGCTGATCCACGGCCAGTTCGGCCTGCCTCAGCTGGGCGTCGTCGGCGCCGCCTATGGCACGGTCGTGGCCTCGGTCCTGCGCGTGGGCTTCCTGCTTGTGCTCTTTCACAGGGAAACCGGCGCCTACCGCACGGTCAAAGGCTGGGCGCGCGGCACCTTCGCCACCTCTCTGTGGCGGCATTTCGTCTTTTCCTGGCCCATCGCCGCGACCTTCATCAGCATGACCATCGGCACGCAGGTCTGCATGCTGCTTTACGCCCGGATGAGCGTGAACGACTTCGCCGCACTCACCATCGTCTCGCCATGGGTGCAGGTGCTGGGCGTCTTCGGCATGTCGCTGGCACAGGCCACGGGCATCATCATGGCCCAGCTTCTGGGCGCGGGCGCGGCAGAGGCAGAGCTGGAAACCTTCCTGCGCCGGGCATGGCGCGCCGCCCTCATCGCGGCGGGGCTTGTATCGCTGACCTATCTCGGCTTCGCGCTCGCCTCTGGCTGGATCTATGACGACCTGCAACTTGAAACCCGCATGGCGCTGTTCAGCTTCCTGCCGGTGCTGCTGATCCTGCCCTTCCCGAAAGGGTCCAACGCGATCTGCGGCCAGACCCTGCGCGCGGCGGGCGACACGCTTTACGTGATGAACATCTTCATCGCGGGGCAATGGCTGTTCAAAGTGCCGCTGACGCTGCTCTTCATCGAATATCTCGACCTGTCGGTCACCTGGGTCTTTGCGCTCTTCGTGCTCGAAGAGTTCTTCAAATTCCCGATGTTCCACAAACGCCTGTTCCAGGGCCACTGGAAACGCGCGCCCGCCATGCTGTAATCGTCCGGTTGACCTCTGCGCCGTGCGCCCATATTCACGCGCCTTTCGCTTTGGACAAGGAAGGGATCGGGCATGGCACCGACCACACATGCATTGGGGGTGGATTTCGGCACGTCGAACTCTGCCGCAGGCCATCTGCGCGACGGCAAGGTCCACCTGATCGAGATGTCGCCCGGCCAGACCACTCTGCCCACGACCTTCTTTTTTGAATTCGACACCCGCGAAACCCTGATTGGCGAGCCTGCGAACACGGCGCTGCTGAATGGGGCCAACGGGCGGTTCATGCGCGCGCTGAAACGCGTGCTGGGCACCAGCCTGATGCATGAAAAACGCCAGATCCTGAACCAGCGCGTCACCTTCGTTGAAATCATCGCGCGCTTCCTGTCCCACATCAAGGCGCGGGCAGAGGCGGATGCCGGGCTGACCTTCGACCGCGCGATCTCGGGCCGGCCGGTGGTATTCCACGGCACGGGCGACCCGCGCGAGGCACAGGCAGAGGATGACCTGCGCGCCTGTTATCTGGCCGCAGGCTTCAAAGAGGTCTCCTTCATGCCCGAACCCGAGGCCGCAGCCATTGCCAGCGGCGCGATGGAACAGACCGGAGAGATCGGCCTGATCGTCGATATCGGCGGCGGGACGTCGGATTTTTCGCTTTTCCGTTCCGGCGCGGACGGGGTCAGCATTCTGGCCAATCACGGCGTGCGCATCGGCGGCACGGATTTCGACCGCGCGATCAGCATCGACCGGGTGATGCCCCTTCTTGGCAAGGGCACAGAGCTGCGCAAGGTGATCGGTCCGGGGTTGTCCCCCGTGCCAAACGCCATTTTCAACGACCTTGCAACATGGGAGAAGATCCCCTTCCTCTACTCGATGCAGAACCGCCGCATGGCCGAGGAAATGGCCCGGCTCGCCTGCGAACCCGCAAAGCTGGACCGCCTCGTTTCGGTGCTGGAGGACGAGCTGGGCCACGAGCTGGCCTTTGCCGTCGAACGCGGCAAGATCGCGATCAACAGCGGCAATCCCGATCCCGTCATCGCGCTGGACGTGGTAGAGCGCGCCCTCACCGCGCCGCTCTCCGCTGAACTCGTCGCCAGCCTGATGGCGCCGCATTCACGGCAGCTGCGCCAGGGCGCGGACGAGACGTTGCAGATGGCCGGGATTGCCCCGGCACAGGTGGACCGTGTGATCTATGTCGGCGGCTCCAGCCTGATGGCGATGGTCGCGGACACGATGAGACAGGCATTCCCCGAGGCGCGGCATTCGTTTTCCGAAGTGTTCACCGCCGTGGCGGACGGGCTGGCGCTGGCAACGGCCCATTAGCCGCTACAGCGCCGACAGGCCCGAATTCATGTTCAGGAAAAACTGCGAGAAGATCGGCGTGCTGGCGGCCCCGATGGCGCGGGCATTGCCGCCGATACTGCCGGTTTCGATCTGCGGCATGATCAGCCCCCGCGCGTCCTGATTGACAAGGTAACGCCGCACCCGTTCGACCAGCTCTTCCCGGACCGCCGCCGGAAAGGCCCCGTCGATCACGATCGCCTCGAAATCCACGACAGAGCAGATTGACAGCGCCGCCTTGGCCAGTTCCTGCGCCGTCTCGCCGATCCACGGGTCGACGTAGCGGGCAATGCCTGTCCAGTCGGCAGGCTGCTGCCACAGCACCTGCGCGTCCAGTCCGGCCTGCACCAGCCGCGCCTCCAGCAGGTGCAGCGAGGCCACGTCGATCAGCTGCCGGCTTTCCCCCATCGGCCCCGTGGTCCGCATGGACCCCAGCGCCCCCGCATTGCCCTGATTGCCTTCGACCACCGAATTGTTCATCACGATCCCGCCGCCGATGAACGACCCGATGTAGAAATAGGCGAAATCGCGGAACTCTCCGCCGCGCCCATACATATGCTCGGCCCGGCAGGCGGCGGTGGCATCATTCACGACAAAGACGGCAAGATCGCTGAACCGGGCCACTTCGGCCACGAAATCAACGTCTTTCCAGGACCGCACCAGCTCTGTCGGGGCGCCCATCACGTCATCCCATTTCCACAGCTCGAACGGCACGGCGATGCCGATCCCGCACAGCCGGCTGCGCGCCTTTTCCGGCAACCCCTGCTTCAGCCTGCGCAACCCGTCGCTGAGAAAGGTGAACACGGTCTCGGGCAGCGGGTAATCATAGGCGATCTTGACCTGCTCGCGCACCGCCCCGGTGAAATCCAGCAACAGCAGATCGGCACTGCGGCGCCCGATCTTCAACCCCACTGCAAGCACCCCATCGGGGTTCAGATGCATGGGGATAGAGGGTTTTCCAACCTTCCCGCGCGTGGGCTCGCCCCGGATCAGGACGCCTTCGTTCTCCAGCTCCCGCAGGATGGTGGACACGGTCGGCGCGGACAGACCCGTGCGCAGCGCAAGGTCGCGGCCGGGCATCCCGCCCTGATGTTGCAGGATGGACAGGATCAGACGTTCGTTATGGTCGCGAACCCCTCTCTGGTTCACGCCACCGCTTAGGTTTCTGAACTTCTCACCATCCATAGCGCCAAGCATAGCCGTCTCCTCCCCCATCTGGAATATAGCGCGGCAACATTAATTAATAAAGTTAATTTACTTATTGACAGAATCGCCCCGGTAATGGCACTTGAACGTCATCCCGCGACGGTCCACCATCGCAGGACCGGATCGGGGAGGAGCCTTGTCCGTAGACAATCGACGATCCTTAGGGAGGATAACCATGAAGAAACTACTGACCACATCCGCTGTGGCACTGGCCGCTTTTGCGGGCGCCGCTTCGGCCCAGGACACCAGCGCATGCCTGATCACCAAGACCGACACCAACCCGTTTTTCGTGAAGATGCGCGAAGGCGCCGAAGCCAAGGCCGCAGAGCTTGGCATCGCGCTCAACAGCTATGCCGGCAAGGTTGACGGCGACCACGAAACCCAGGTGGCCGCAATCGAAACCTGCATCGCCAACGGTGCCAAGGGCATTCTGCTGACAGCATCCGACACCAGCTCCATCGTGCCGGCCGTACAGCAGGCGCGCGACGCGGGCATCCTTGTCATCGCGCTCGACACCCCGCTGGAGCCGATCGATGCCGCCGACATGACCTTTGCCACCGACAACTTCCTTGCAGGCGAGCTGATCGGCCAATGGGCCGCAGCCTCCCTGGGCGATGCCGCCGCGGATGCCAAGATCGGCATGCTCGACCTCGCGGTCAGCCAGCCTTCGGTTGGCGTGCTGCGCGATCAGGGCTTCCTGACCGGCTTTGGGATTGACGTCAAAGACCCCGGCAAATGGGGCGACGAAGATGATCCCCGCATCGTCGGCAATGACGTCACCCAGGGCAACGAAGAAGGCGGTCGCCGGGCGATGGAGAACCTTCTCGCCTCTGACCCGATGATCAACGTCGTCTACACGATCAACGAACCCGCAGCGGCCGGCGCCTATGAGGCGCTCAAGGCAATCGGGCGCGAAAACGACGTGCTGATCGTCTCTGTCGATGGTGGATGCCCCGGCGTTGCCAACGTCAAGGACGGCGTGATCGGTGCCACGTCGCAGCAATACCCGCTGCTCATGGCCTCCAAGGGGATCGAAGCGATTGCCGCCTTCGCAGCAGACGGCACAAAGCCGCAAGCCACGGATGGCAAAGACTTTTTCGACACCGGCGTTGCGCTGGTGACGGACAAGCCGGTTGACGGCGTCGAAAGCATCGACACCGAAGAGGGCACCAACCTCTGCTGGGGTTGATCCACTTTCAATACCTTTAACACCTCAGGAAGAGGGCGGGCCACGGCCTGCCCCTTCCCAGAGCTTCGCCCAATTTCCATTCCGGGAGGGAAGACATGTCCCAATCAGACAATTACGAATCCGTTGTATCGAGTGCCAAGTCCGAGGTCGCCAAGTTTGACGACGATGACAAAGGGCTGGTTGGCCGTTTCCACCATGCCCTGCATACCACCCCCGCACTCGTTCCCCTGATCGTCCTGCTGGCCGCCGTGGCCATCTTCGGTCTGGTCCTGGGATCGAAGTTCTTTTCGCCCTTCGCGCTGACGCTGATCCTGCAACAGGTGCAGATCGTCGGCATCGTGGCCGCCGCGCAATCGCTGGTGATCCTGACGGCGGGCATCGACCTCAGCGTGGGGGCCATCGCGGTGATCTCCTCTGTCATCATGGGGCAGTTCACCTTTCGCTACGGCCTGCCGCCCACCGTGGCGGTGATCTGCGGGCTCGCTGTCGGCACCGCCATCGGCGCGCTGAACGGCTTTCTGATCGCGCGCATGAAACTGCCGCCCTTCATCGTGACACTGGGCATGTGGCAGATCGTTCTGGCCGCCAACTTCCTCTATTCCGCGAACGAAACCATCCGGTCGCAGGACATCGCCGAAAACGCGCCGCTGCTGCAATTGCTGGGGGCCAAGTTCAATATCGGTGGCGCAGTCTTTACCGTTGGCGTGGTCTTCCTCGTGGTGCTTGTGCTGGTGCTGGCCTATGTGCTCAAACACACCGCCTGGGGCCGCCATGTCTATGCCGTGGGCGACGACCCGGAGGCCGCAGCCCTGTCGGGTGTCAACGTCAACATGATGCTGATCTCCGTCTATGCGCTGGCCGGTCTGATCTGCGCCTTCGCCGGCTGGGCCCTGATTGGCCGCATCGGCTCTGTCTCGCCCACCTCCGGCCAGCTTCTCAACATTGAAAGCATCACCGCCGTGGTGATCGGGGGCATCTCTCTCTTCGGCGGGCGCGGCTCTATCATGGGCACGTTCTTCGGGGCCCTCATCGTCGGTGTCTTCACGCTTGGCCTGCGCCTTGCAGGGGCCGACGCCCAGTGGACCTTCCTCCTCATCGGTGCGCTCATCATTGCAGCCGTTGCCGTGGACCAGTGGATCAGAAAGGTAGCAGCATAATGGAACCCATTCTCAAGGGCCGTGGGCTGGTAAAGCGTTACGGCAAGGTAACCGCCCTCGATAACTGTGACTTTGATCTCTACCCGGGCGAAATCCTGGCCGTGATCGGCGACAATGGTGCAGGGAAAAGCTCGCTCATCAAGGCCGTGTCCGGCGCTGTCGTTCCCGATGCAGGCACCGTCACGCTGGAGGGCAAGGAAGTGCACTTCGCCTCCCCCATCGAGGCGCGCGAAGCAGGGATCGAGACCGTCTACCAGACGCTTGCCATGTCCCCTGCCCTGTCGATTGCCGACAACATGTTCATGGGGCGCGAGCTGCGCAAACCGGGCTTTCGCGGCAAGTGGCTGCGCCAGCTCGACCGCCCCGCGATGGAGAAATTCGCCCGTGACAAGCTTACAGAGCTTGGGCTGATGACGATCCAGAACATCAATCAGGCGGTCGAAACCCTCTCGGGGGGTCAACGTCAGGGCGTGGCCGTGGCCCGTGCCGCTGCTTTCGGCTCCAAGGTCATCATTCTGGACGAGCCCACCGCAGCGCTTGGCGTCAAGGAAAGCCGCAAGGTGCTGGAGCTTATTCAGGACGTCAAGGCCCGTGGTATCCCGATCATCCTGATCAGCCACAACATGCCCCATGTGTTCGAGGTTGCAGACCGCATCCACGTCCACCGGCTGGGCAAACGGCTCTGCGTGATTGATCCCAAGGATTACACCATGTCCGACGCCGTAGCCTTCATGACCGGCGCGAAAGAGGCCCCGCAAGCGGCCTGATCACTCCCCGACAACAAATGCCGGACCCGGTGCGCCCCGCGTGCCGGGTCTTTTCTTGCGCGCACTTCCTGCGGTCCGTGCCGCCGGCCATTCTCGCGGGCTTGTGCATTCTCGAATCGGCTCGCCCTGCTATCGTCATGCGTGTCATGATCAACATTACGGCAACCCGGCGCCTGACTTCTCCCGCGCCTCACCCCCTTGAGGAGACCGCCATGAACCAACATCCCCGAAAACGCGCAAAGGATTTCGATCAACGCATCCTGGAAATCTTCGATGGCTACGTCCACGGCAAGATGTCCAAGCGTGAATTCATCACCCAGGCCGGCCGCTATGCCGCCGCAGGTGTCACCGGCGCGATGATCCTTGAACAGTTGCAGCCCAACTACGCGCTGGCCCAGCAGGTTGCCCCCGACGATCCCGAAATCGAAACCGAGGTCATCGAATATGAAAGCCCCGAAGGCCACGGCACGATCCGCGCCCTGATGGCCCGCCCCGCCGGTGCCGACGGCCCCCTGCCCGCCGTCCTCGTGGTGCATGAAAACCGCGGTCTCAACCCCTATATCGAGGATGTCGTGCGCCGCGCCGCCAAGGCAGGCTACCTCGCCATCGGCCCCGACGGCCTCACCCCGCTGGGCGGCTATCCCGGCACGGATGACGAAGGCCGCGAAATGCAGCGAGAGCTCGACGGGGCCAAGCTCATGGCCGATTTCTTCGCCGCTTTCGAATACCTGCGCGACCATGACGACAGCACCGGTAAGGTCGGCTGCGTCGGCTTCTGCTATGGCGGCGGCGTCTGCAACGCGCTGGCCGTGGCCTATCCCGACCTCGCCGCCTCTGTCCCCTTCTACGGCCGCCAGCCCGCCGCCGAGGACGCCCCCCAGATCGAGGCCCCCCTGCTCATTCACTACGCGGGCCTCGACGAACGCATCAACGCGGGCTGGAACGCCTACAAAGACGCGCTGGACGCGGCCGGCAAGGACTACACCGTGCATATCTACCCCGATGTGAACCACGGCTTTCACAACGACACCACCCCGCGCTATGACGAGGCCGCAGCAACCCTCGCATGGGACCGCACGCTGGCCTTTTTCGACGCCAACCTGCGCTGAACGCACACCGCCCCCCGACGCACCGCTCTGGGGGGCGGGCTGCACGCCCCTGCAGGACATCCCACCGCCCGGCCTTTCCCAGCGGGCGCGCCGTGCTACATATGCGCTCGCGCCCCGCCCCTTTGACCCTGAAAGACCCCGCCTTGATGTCCTCTGACCCTGCCCCCTGCCCCAGCGCCCTGATCGTCGCGCATGGCAGCCCCTCTGAACCGCAACAGCAAGAGGACGCGCTGGCCGCCCTCGCCGCCCGTGTGGCCGACCATATGCCCGGCTGGCAGATCTCCAGCGCCACACTCGCCTGCAAGGACCGGTTCGACGAAGAAACCGCCCGCCTCGGCGCGCCGCTCATCTTCCCCTTCTTCATGGCAGAGGGCTATTTCACCCGCCGTGTCCTTGCCACCAAGGCAAAGGCGCTTGGCCTGACGATGCGCGCCCCCTTCGGCGTGATCCCCGCGCTGGAGGATGTGGCAGAGACGACCCTGCGCGCCCACATCGCCCGCAACGGATGGCAGATCGCAGAGACCGCCCTGCTGGTCGCGGCCCATGGCAGCGCGGTCTCCACCACCAGCCGCAACAGCGCGCTCAATTTTGCTGACAGGATGCAGGCGCGATGCGGGTTCCGCCGCGTGGCCACCGGCTTTGTCGAAGAACCCCCCTTCCTTGCCGATGCCGCCCGCGACCTTGGCCCCCACAGCCTCTGCCTGACCCATTTCGCGCTGCGTTCGGGCCACGTGCAGGAGGATCTGCCAGAGGCGTTCGCCACCGCGGGCTTCACCGGCACCATCCTGCCGCCGATGATCGAATGGCCCGAAACGCCCCGGCTGATCGCCGACGCGCTGACCTGCGAGCAGGGTTAACGCCGCGACCACCACCGGGGGCGCCCCAGCTCTGCCGCCGGGGCCGGGCGCGTCAGGACGAACAGCGCCGCAGCACCCATGCAGACCGCCTGCACCACCAGCGCCCATGTCGCGATCCCGGCCAGTAGGCTGCCCGTCAGCGTCGCCGCCATCATCGCCATCGCCAGCATCTTGGCCCATGTCGGAATGGCACCCTCCCGGCGCCAATCGGCAATCAGCGGCCCGAACATCCGGCTTGTCGTCAGTGCGGCGTGAAATCTGGGCGACCCCTTGCGAAAGGCAAAGGCCGCAAGGATCGCGAAAGGCGCCGTCGGCAGCACCGGCAGGAACGCCCCGATCGCGCCAAGCGCCACCGAGCATACCCCGACACCCGTCCAGAACAGGGCGGCGGGTCCACGCCCGAGAATTGGCAAACGACTCAATCTCAGCTCCTGCCAGAGGTCCGTCATACCCCTATCACATAGGCCCGGCCGGGGCATCGGCAAACCCGCCACCCCTGTCGCGCCCCGCGCCCCAAAGACAATGGCCGCCCCAGCCTGGAACAGCCTGCCCACCAGACCTACGCGACACCTCAAGCCTTTGATTTAATTTTACTTTTTAAAGGATTGCAACCCGCCATCACTTTCGCGGCGCATCCAGAAGACGCTCCAGCTCTGCCATCGCCACTTCGATCAGCTCGCCGTCAACTGCGCGGCCCCCGATCCGGATATACCAGCCCTTCGCGTCCTGTTCCGCCCGCAGGGAAATGCCAGAGCCCAGCGTTTTCGGCGTGGACCGCACCTGCGCCTTGCGCGGCCGGCCTCCCCGCTTGGGGTCTTCCTTACGCTCGAACCCTTCCAGCGCGGCGGCGATCAGCTCTGCCTCTTCGGCGGGGTTGTCGGGCACCCGTTCGGCCAGCGCCTCGCGCAGCTTCGCCTCCCCGCCCTCGCGCAGGGCCGCCGCGATTTTCAGCCCGTCCTTTTCCTTGATAAGATCGGGAAAGGTCAGCATGTCGCCCAGCTCTTCAAAGATCAGCGCGAAGGACCGGATCTTGGACCGCTTGCCTTTCGACGCCATCGGGAACAGCGCGTTCACCGCTTCCTCGGCATTCACAAAGGCGCCCTGCTGCGCCGCGATCACCGCGATTCGCCCGCGCTCGTAATGGCTCAGCGAGGCGCGGATCTCGTTCTCTTCGACCATCGCGGCAAAGGTTCCGCCCATCGCCTCGGGGTCGCGCAGCACCGCCTTGATCCGGGCAAAGCTGTCCTCATGCGTCAGCGCGTGCAGGTCCCGGAACGCCTTCAGGCGCCGGTAGCCCGACAACAGACCGTAGCGAAAGCCGCGCCCCTCCTCCTTCAATTCGAAGATCTCAATCGGCAGCCGCAGCCCGCCTTTCGCGATAGAGGCTTTCAGCTCCTCCATCTCCTCGACATCCAGAACGACCCGGTCCCGCACCAGCGCATCCGCGTCGATCTCGTCCAGCGGCACCTCGAACATGACCAGCCCGCGCCCCTCGGCATCGCGCAACCGTTCGGCATCCACCCGGTTCTTCGCGGCCTCGGCCCGTTGTTCTGCCGGTCGCGGGTCAAACGCCCCGGCGCTGTCTGCCGCCACCTGAGCAATCGGCGCCCCGCCCCGCGCAGCCCCCGGTTTCAAAAGCAGCTCTTCTTCGATCCGGGTCAGGTCCTCGGGCGACGGAGCTTCCAGCTTGCGTCTCTTCGCCATCTTACACCACCTTTCGCTCGGCTTCCGCCATCTGCTGATCGCGCCACCATGTCCCCAGGATGACTTCCTTCACCTCGGCCCAGGTCCGGTCGAACGTCTCACGCCCGCGCACATAGGTTTCCCGGTTGAAGTCGCGGTAATCGGTCTCGTAGATGCCCGAGACCTGCTCCCCCGCCTGCCCCACCATCGCCGTCATCTCCTGCCGGTAGGTGGTCATGAAATCCCCGAAATAGGCCTGTATGACATTGGCCAGATCCGTCTGCTGGTTCGCGTCGAACCGGGTGACCAGCGCCCGCACCGCATCCCATTCAAACTTGATCTCGTCCAGACCTTCGGCCCGCCGCAGCCGGTTTTCACCCTCTTCAATCGACGCGAAGGTCGAATAGATCATGTCAAAGAACCGCCCGGTGGAGTCAAACTCCAGAAAAGAGGCCCCCAGCGGCACCAGAAGGATGTCCGCCGCGGCCAGCGCATTGATTGTAAGGTACCCTAATGCAGGAGGCGTATCGAGCAGTACGATGTCGTAATCATCCAGTAACCCTCCGCCTTCCAGCGCGTTCAGCAGCGAATTCCACAGCGGCCAGGACCGCATCTGCATACGCCAGACCGGCACCTGAAACTCCGCCCAATACAGGTTCAGCTGGGCGCCGATCAGGTCGATATTGGGCCAATGCGTCTTCTGGACGAGGTTTCGCGGCGAAACCTTCAGCGCTTCGGACAGGGTTTCATCGAACGGAATCGGTGCCTGCCCCTCGGCCTCCCGCACCCGGTTCTCCTCGACCAGATGAAGCGCATAATCCCGCGCCAGAAGCGGGAAAACCGTCTGCCATTCATCCTCGACCTTCCCCCCCATGATCGACGTCATGGAGCCTTGGCTGTCGAGATCCAGCACCAGCACCTTATATCCATCAAGCGCTGCGGACATGGCCAGATGCGCACAGGTAGAGGTTTTGCCCACGCCGCCTTTGAAATTGGCCACCGCAACCACCTTTGCCGGCAGCCCTTCCGGCCGCCAGGCACGGTAATCGCGGTCCTTTACACCCTCCTTGGCAAAGAAATCCCGCAGGCGCAGGATCTCTTCGAGGGTGAACCATTTCGACCCACCTTCACCGTCTCCCTGCGGAAGATCGGGATTCTGCCGCAAGACACGCCGCAAATGGGCCGCATTCACCGGGATCAGATAGCGACACACCTCCCAGGTGGAAAACTTCCGAAGCCGCTTTGCCCCGTCCGGCGCATAGCCCCGCCGTGCCAGATCGTCCCGTCCACGAGTCGCGAAGGCAGCGGCCTTCGCAAAGCGGGCGGTGTCGATCGGATCTGCCAGCTTGCCAGCAGCTGTTTCAGGGTCGATATTGAAATACGGGGGAATGTCGGGCTTGCCCGTCTGCCCTGGTTTTCTTGCCATGTTACCTCGGATGTACGCTGTTTGCCGCGATATTCGCTGAACTATGGCACATGGCTGGGGGCTTGTGAATCAGTTTGACCCGCTCCTGCCTTAAAAATCCAATATATAGAGACTAAACAAGCCCAGCCTGTTTAATTTCTTTCAGACTCTTTAGAGTGTTTGCCGTAGAAAAGAATAATCAGGTCAATTGGTTATGTGGTTTTCGGGTCCCGGATGCGGGATGAAAGGGCGCCAAATCCGGGAATTAAGGGACCCGTTTGCGGGATGGCGGGCACCAGCGTCCGGGGAGGCCATTTGCAAGTGACTCGAAAGATGGCCTTTTTTGCTTGATAGGGTCTGATATTTCCGAATCGGGGCACCCTGCCCCACGGGTTGCGACTCGTCTGTCCTGCAAACGGATACCTTAATCCGGAGCGGCCTGGACCATAGGTGCCCGTTTGCGGGAAGCGCCTGAGGTTCCCAGATTGGCCTTGTCTGTGGATACCTTTTCGATCAAACTATGCGCAACCGGAGCAAGGCGACTCGCCTCAGACATCCGGATGAATAACGCCCACTTCCGGGCGCCTGAGGTATCGGCGGCCTGCCCGCCCAGCGAGGACAGTATGGACGATATTCCCCGAGACCGGTTGAGCGGACCGTTGCGCCGCGGAGCAGTGAAGAAACATGTGGCGGCGATCCACGTCTCGGGCAAGCTGACGCTGTTGCAGCGCAAGCTGTCGAACGTGCTGCTGCTGAATGCCTATGACACGCTGACATCGCAAGCGTCGCACCAGATGGATGCGCGGACGCTTTGCCTGATGATCGGGTATAACTCGAATGACATGGATACGCTCAAGGCATCGCTGCGCGGGCTGGCCGAAACCGTCGCCGAATGGGACATGCTGGATGCCCAGGGGCGGCAGGAATGGGGTGTGTCGGCGCTCTTGTCCTATGCAAAGCTGAAGGGCGGGATCTGTGAATACGCCTATTCGCCGGCGCTGGCGGAAAAGCTGCACGACCCCAAGGTCTTTGCGCTGATCAACCTTAACATCCAGCGGCGGTTCACCTCCGGCCACGCGCTGGCGCTGTATGAAAACTGCTATCGCTTCGTCAGGACGGGGTCGACGGGCTGGTGGTCACTTGATCTCTTCCGGCGTCTGATGGGGGTTGCGGACAGCCCGTATTACGAGACGTACAAACACCTCAACGCCAAGATCATCAAACCCGCCGTGGCCGAGGTGAACAAGACCTCCAACATCGTGGTGACGCCCGAAGTGCGCAAGATGGGGCGGTCTGTCACGGATATTCGGTTCCAGATCGCAGAGAACCCGCAGTTGGCCATTCTTGATTTGGATGATGGCGAAGGGCTGCGCAATTCCGAGGTCTATGCGCGGCTGCGCGAGCTGGGTGTCAGTGACCGTCTGGCGCGGCAATGGGTGGCCGAACATGGCGAGGATTATGTCGGGCAAAAGCTGGATTACGTGGCCGGGCAGGGCAGCGTAATAAACGCCGTGGGCTATATCACCAAGGCGCTGAAACATGATTACGGCAACGCGCGCGCTGTAAACGGGCAGGGGGTTTCGCCGCGAAACCCCGCGCCGCCCACAACTGCACGGGCGCGCCGGCTGGAACGCATTCGCGATCTTGCCGCCGCCCGCAAGCCGACCCAGAGGGACGCGGACAAGCGGCTGTTCCTGGCCCGTCTGGAAGGATCGCGGCGCGATGATTTCGAGCGTCACGGCTGGATGTCGGCGCTGAACGCGGATGCCATTGTGGCCTTCTGGTCAGAGCTGTCGCCGGGCGCGTTCGACGATCTGGACTGAGGCTGCCCGATTCCCTAGAGGCCCGCGGCCTTTGTCAGGTTGATCCGGAACCTGTCCCTGCGGCGCTGGTAGCGGCGGGTCATTTCGGCAGAGGCGTGGCCAAGGTGCTTTTGCACGTGGCGTTCATCCACACTGGCAGAGCTGGCAAGCCCCGCGCGCAGGCTGTGACCGGAAAAGAGGGCAAGGCGTTCGCTCTCTGGCAGGTCGCCGCGAATGCCGGATGCGAGGACGCAACTTTTGATCAGCCGCGCGACGTGGCGGTCATTCAGGCGGGTGTCCAGCGCGCGCTTCCCATCCCGAGAGGTCCGCACGAAGATCGGGCCAAAGTCGATCTTGGCGAAGTGCAGCCATTGTTCGACGGCATGGACGGGGCAGGTCTGCTCGCTCGACCCGCGGCCGACCTCGACCTCGCGCCAGCCGGTCTTGGCGTTCAGGGTGAGCAGGGCGCCGGGTTTCAGGATCTCGATCCAGCCGCGACTGTCGGGCGTGTCCTCGCGTCCGACGTCAAGGCTGACGATCTCGGATCGGCGCAGGCCGCCGGCATAGCCCAGAAGAAGGATCGCGCGGTCGCGCAGCCCGCGCAGGTCGAAGGGCAGGGTGGCCGCCATGGCGAGGATCTCTTCGGGGAGGATCGCCTCTTTCTGGAGCGGCGGTCTGGCATGCTTTCGCCGGATCCCGGCCAGCACGCTGGCGATGTGGCGATCCTTGCGGTCGAGCGTGAGGCCGCGCTGCTGGTATTGCCAGGCCAGACCGGAGAGCCGCCGTTCGATCGTGGCGACCGACAGGGCAGGGGCCTTTGCCTGCGGCGTGGCGCAATCGGTGATGTAGAGCCCCAGCAGTTCGGGATTGGGGGGCAGGGGGTCTGCGCCCTTGGCGCGGCACCAGCGGGTGAAATGCGCCCAGTCGGCCTTGTAGGCGGCATTGGTATTCTCGGCCGTGGCCTGACGGGCATAATCGCGCGCCGTGTCGGCCAGCCTGTCGAGCGTGCCGGACCGCACAAGGGGGTCGGTGCTGCCTTGGGCTTGCCCGTCCTCGGGCGCGGGCGGGGTTACTTCGGGGGGTGGGTTGTCGTTATTCTCGCTCATAGCGATGGTGGATAGCCGATTTCGGCTGACAATGCAATTATCGGACATGACTGGGGTGGCGCAGGCGCGGCGGTTTTGTCGGGATATACTGTGGAAAGCGCCGCGAGGGGATTTGCGTTGCACATGCCCCTGTCACCGGGCGTTTTGAAGGTGACCTTCATATCCTACGCCTGATGCCGCCCCGGGTCACCCCGGATTTTGCTGAAATACACCAAAGAGGAGGCGATTTTACGCGCAGACAGGCAGTCTGTGCTGAACGCCAGTGTGGCGCCCGCAGCGTTGGTGCTGCGGGACGCGTTTGGGCTTCGGTTTTCCGGGGCGGGTGTTTACACGCCCATCAGCCCTTTTGCTTGCGGGTCTTCTGTTGCACGGCGTTGACCATCTTCTGAAAGGCCTTTTCGGCGGATTTGCGTTCGTTAAGGGAAGAGGAATTATACCGCTCTTCGGCTGCCAGTTTTTTCCAGCGCGCAAATCTGGCCGGGTCAAAGTCGCCACTGTCGAGGGCCGCCTGAATGGCGCAGCCGGGTTCGGTGTCGTGGTGACAATCCCGGAACCGGCAGTGCCCCGCCAGATCGACGATATCCGCGAACACATCGGCAATCCCGGTTTCGACATTTGTGAGCTGAAGCTCTCGCATGCCGGGCGTGTCGAGGATGGCGCAGCCGTCGGGGGTGAAGTGCATCTGCCGCCGTGTGGTCGTGTGGCGGCCTTTGCTGTCATCCTCGCGGATTGCGGCCGTATCGGTAACGCCGCCGCGGAACAGAGCATTGACCAAGGTGGATTTGCCAACACCGGAGGAGCCGAGAAAGGCCACTGTCTGGCCGGCCTTGCACCATGGCGCGAGTTTGGTGATGGGTTCGGCGCTGAGCGCATTGACCAGTTCGACAAGCACGCGGTTGGAGATTTCGCTGGCCCGGGCCAGATAGGAGGAGGGGTCATCGCAGAGATCCGCCTTTGTCAGCAGGATCACCGGGGTCACGGCAGCCTCGAAGGCCAGGGCGACGTATCGCTCCAGCCGGGCGATGTTGAAATCCTTGTTGCAGGACGACACGATAAAGACCGTGTCCACGTTGGCGGCAATCAACTGCCGCTTTCGGTCGGTGCCCGGCGCGCGGCGTTCGAACACGCTGCTCCGCTCCAGCACTTTACTGCTGGCGGGGTGCTGCGGGTCGTAAAGCAGCCAGTCGCCTACCGTCGCCTCGGGGCCGGGGGGGAGGAGGGTGTCAATGTCTTCGCCCAGAACGTGCAGGCCGGTCCTGTGAACCTCTGTCACCCGGACGGGCGAGAGATGGGAGGTGTCGTCAAGGCTGAGTTGCTGGCTGAAAAACGGCTTCCAGCCAAGCTTTTCCAACTGGGCGGTTTTCTTTCTGGGCAGGTTGCCCGAAGCGGAAGGGGGCAGGAATTGGGAATAGTCCCGTGTCATCGGAGTGAACTTTCATGTGCGGGGCACGAGGCGGGCTCGAACCATAATATGTGGATAATCCAGTTTGCAAACGTCCAGACGCCGGCGACAGTGAAGCGCGGCGAGGGGCTGGTCTGAGTTTGCACCGGGAGGACGCTCTGCCTCCCCACATTATCGGGTCATAAAATCTCGATGATCACGGGGCGGAGATTACCTCTGGCTGGCGGCTTTTGCAAGCTGGGCCAGCGTGACACCTGCGCCCAGCCCTGCGGAACGGGGCGCGACGGTTGGGCGGGCTTCAGTTCTTCAGCACGATGCAGGGAACGCCGTCGCGTTGCAGCCTGCTGCAGATCAGATCCGCCTCGCTGCGGCTTTGCGTGCCGATCTGTGCCGTCCATTGCCGACCCGGTTGTCCAAGCAGGCGCATCCGCAGATAGCTGATTTTCTGCCCCCGCAGTGTCGCGCTGAGTTGAAGGGCGCGCCGGTAGCGAAAGGCTGTGATGTCGCGGCTGCGATGCGAGGCCACGATGGCGGCCCAAGGCATGACGACGGTCGGGACGTGGAACTGTTTCAGACGGCGCTCGCGGCCCAGAAGCTCGCATGCCTCGCGAAAGCCGGGTGCGGTTTTCAGGGCGAAATCCGGCGCGGCCGGCGGGGCATCGCGCCATTCCGTGGCGCTGTAGCCGGTGATGGCCGGCACGTAGGCGCGGGTTTCGGGCGGCAGCTGCTTGCCACGGTTGAGAAAGCTTTCGAGCCGCGCCTCCCCGGCATTATAGGCGGCGGCGGCGAAACCCAGATTGCCGAAGTGATCGCGCAGCTCTGCCAGATAGGTCGCGGAGGCGCGCAACGCCTCTGCCGGGTTGAACGGGTCTGCCAGATCACGCAGCCGCGCCGTGCCGGGCATGAATTGCGCAATGCCCTGCGCCCCTGCCGGGCTGACGGCCGCGGCATCGAACAGGCTTTCACGCCAGATCAGGCGGACGAAGAAATCGGGGTTGAGACCGGCCTCTTGCGCGGTTGCCTCGATCACGCGGCAGGTGTCGGGGATATAGCTTTGCAGCGAAATGCAATGGAGGCCATCTGCGGTGCAGCGGGTGTTGTTCTTGCCCAATCCTGCGGGTCGCGCGCGCGGGCGCACCCGTTCCAGCGGGTCGACCACGGGCGGCGCAGCCTCGACCGAGGTTTCTGCCGCGCTAGGGTGGCTCGCAATCACTGGCACAGCCGTCAGAACACAAAAGGCAATCCAGCGTTTCCAGTCGGTACGCCCCGCCATCACACAACTCCCCGCCGCTTTGCGACGTCAACCAAGCAAGACAATTGCTTGGATTCCGTTTGCGTTGCAAGGGTCGTGGGTGGACGGGCGACGTCAGGTCAATGGTCTGTCTGGCGGCGGATTGTGTATCGGCGCGGGCGGATGCACGCGTCGGGGTGCGGGGTGGCGTGCATGGCCTGAGTAGTCAAAAGGCCAGCACCGGTTTTCAACTCGGACCCTTCGGATGGGTCCGGGCAGATCAAAATACGAATCCGATGATTGCCGCGACAACGACGACGACACCGATGATGTAGAAAATATTATGCATAGCCATATCCTTTTTGTTGGCGCGCCGTTGTGGCACAGGGAAGTAACTGCCAGATCGGGTTTTGGTTCCCAAAAGGATGCCGGATGCCCGTGAGAGGTGTCAGTTTTCGGCGCCGGGGCGTCCGATCAGTTCGGGGCTGACAGAACGGTTGAGAACCTCGTCGCGCTGGATCTTTTCAAGCAACCTGCGCAGGCTTTTGCGCTTGCGCCGCGAGCGGATCTGCTTTGCCGCGATTTCGATGGGGCGGACATGCACGACGCTGCCTTCGGTGCCGAAGATGAATTCGAACCCCCGGCAGGCGGCCACCAGATCCCGCGCCTGGCTTGTCGCGGCAATGGCAATCAGGCGCGTCCGCAGGATATCCCTGGTGAAATCAGCGCTGTCGAATTGCCGGTGCGCGCGGGTCAGGATGTCCTCGAAACTGCCGATATCGACATAGCTGCCACTGGCCATGGGGCCTTGTGCCGATCCGGTCTTGCTGGTGTCGCCCTCGGCCCCCTGAAGCTCCAGCCGGTCGATCACGCTGGTGGTGAATTTCTTCCCCTCGGTTTCAAATTCCACAAGGACATCCATCAGGAAAGCCGCTTCGGACCCCATGTTGGAGACGATGCAGCGCGCCTTGAGATCCCTTGCGCCTTCGCGGCTGATCATCAGGCTGGAGCGGGTCTGGCGGCGATAGCTGGACAGGAAGACGTGCAGATATGTGATCCAGACACAGGTCGACAGCAGGCTGACGAGAACCTGCAGCGTGGTGGAATTGTCATGTAGCCAGCCCCACATCCTGCGCTCCGGTCTGGCGTGCCCTTGCGTGCGGCACGCGGTTGAGATGTGAACCCGGCCTGCGGGTGAATTGTTCCATAGCCGGGTATGAAGGGGGCGTCGGATTGTTCCGGGGCGGGTTTGGCAGGGGCCCGGAATGGGCGGAGCTGTGCGTCAGGCCCGCGAGACGCCCTTGAACAGCGCGGCGTCCACATGGTCGCCATGCAGGACCGAGATATTTCCGGTGGTTTCCAGCACAACGGCGCGGACCGAGGAGAGTTCGAGCGCATTGGCCTCGCGCAGCTTGGCGATCAGGTCTTCCTCGGCCACCCGCGTCGCGCGCAGGGCGTCGTGCAGGATGACACCGTCTTTCATCAGAAGGGTTGGCGTGTTCTGGACAAGCGCGTCCAGACGGGCGGACCAGCGCCGCAACCGGGACACGATGTATTGAACGGTGAAGAGGCAGGCCATCGCGGTGAGCGTCTGCAGGAAGCCGGTCCATTGCTGCGATTGCGACGCCCCCGCAAGCAGAGAGCCCATCGCCACCGTCATGACGAAATCGAAATTGGTCATCTTGGAGAATGACCGCAGCCCGACGATGCGGACAAGCAGGATGATCCAGCCAAGGCCGATCACGCTGAGCACCGACCCCCTTGCGATGGCGTCCAGAATCGGTCCGTCGAAAAACATCTGCGTTATCCCTTCTTCAAATGGTTTCACCCGGTCATCGGGGTGGCGGGGTTGCCCATGCGATCATGGGCGGGCGCCGCATAGTGACGCCGAATTCAGGATGACCCCGAACCAGGCTGTCGTCTATCAACGATGCGTGTGGCAGGTTGGATCCAGCAAAAAGGGGAGATTCCGGAAAATGGTGGACTTTGGCGACTTCATAATACGCGTCCTGTTTTCCGGAGGATGCGGTCTGGTCGTCGGGCTTGACCGCGAGATCAAGGGCAAACCGCTGGGGGCGGGGGTCTATGTTCTGGTCGCGATCGGCTCTGCCGCGCTGATGACGGTGACGCTGAATTTCGCGCTGAGCGGGATGGCCGAGGATGACGCGATCAGCATCGATCCCACCCGGCTGATACAGGGGATCGTCGGCGGCATCGGGTTTCTTGGGGCGGGGGCGATCATGTCGCCCAGCGACGACGGGCGGCTGAAAGGCGTGCGCAGCGGGGCGGCGATCTGGGCGGTCGGGTCTATTGGTATCGCGTGCGGGCTGGGGTTTCTGAAAGAGGCCGCGTTCATCTCTGTGCTGATCTTCGTGGTGCTGAACATCTTTGACTGGCTGCATATCCGCGGCAACAGATAGCGACGCAGGGCCGCGCGTTACAGCCTGTCCCAGAGCGCGCGCGCCTGCGGGGCGAAATTTGCAGGGTTCGCCAGCGCGGCAATCGTCAGCTGCGCGCGCCATGCCTCGTCGCCAATGGGGACAAGCGCGCCTTGCGCGAGTTCGGTGGCAATCGCGGTTTCAGGCATCCAGGCGAAACCACCCCCCTGAAGCAACCTGCGTTTGATGGTCTCGACCAGACTGTCGACATAGATGGTTTCGACATTCATGGGCGTCTGGCCGACCGTGCTGTCGACCACCATGCCAAGAAACGACGATTGTTCATAGGCCAGATAGGGGATGGGCGGGCCGTCAGTGGCTGAAAGATGCCACGCATGGCTGCGCACCCGGTCGGCGGCGGCCACGGGGATCAGGTGATCGGTCAGCAGGTTCTTGCGCGAGAACCCGGCATCATCGATGCGCGGCGAGACCGCATGGTGATAATAGCACAGCATGATGTCGACCGCGCCTTCGACCAGCAATTCGCAGCAGGAGCTGAGAGAATCGGAGATCACCCTGGTGCGCAGGCTCGAAATTTCCTGCTGCATGTTTTCTATGCGGTTCGCCAAATAGTTCGCCGATATCGTGTGAAGCACCGAAATCCGCACGAAACCATCGCCCGCGCCATTGGCGTCGCGGATCGACTGGCGCGTCTCGGCCAGCTGAGAAATGGCCCCCAGCGCCACGGGCAGAAACTGCCGACCGGCATCGGTGATCTGGATGGGATAGGTGGCGCGGTTGACCAGAGGCAACCCGACCCAGCTTTCCAACGCCTTGATTCTACGGCTGAAAGCGGACTGCGTGATGTTACGCTCTTCCGCCGCGCGGGTGAAATTGAGCGTGCGGGCCAGGCATTCGAAGTCGCGCAGCCAGTTCAGGTCCACCTTTGTATCTCCTTGGATGGGGGCGTGAGGGGGAGGCTACGCCAAACTATGCAAGATAGGAATAGTTTGATGAATTGTTCGAATTTGGCCGACATTCGGTTCTGCCTCTAGACTGATCCACAGACGACAACGCGGGCCTGCACGGCCGTGCTGCCTGCGTTGCGATCCAACCGATGGGGGCGGGAGCCGAAGGCCCTGTTCGCATAAAACGACGCCGGAACCGGCGCAGTCCAACAGAGGGAACCACCATGAAAATCAACCTGAAGACAGTAGGCCTCGCGGCTGCGATCAGCGCCTTTGCAATGCCGGCCTTCGCCGCCGAGGAGGTCAAGATCGGCCTGCCATCCTGGACCGGCGCGCAGGCGATCGGTCACTTGCTGGGAGAGATCGTCACATCCCGCATTGGCGGCACCGTGGAATATGTGCCCGGCAACAATGCCACAATTTTCCAGGCGATGGATCAGGGCAAGGGCGACATTGATGTGCATCCGGATGTCTGGCTGCCAAATCAGGAGAGCTTCACCAAGAAATACGTGGATGAGGCGGGCACTGTCACGCTGTCCTCCAACCCGTACGAGGGCAATCAGGGTTTCTGCGTGTCGCAGGATTTTGCCAAGGCGAACTCCATCACCGACATTGCCGATCTGGGCCGTCCTGATGTGGCCGCGCTGATGGACAGCGATGGCAACGGCAAGGGCGAGATGTGGATCGGCGCGCCCGGCTGGGCCTCTGCCAATGTCAACGAGGTCAAGACCCGCGATTACGGCTTGCTGGATTTCATCGAACCCATCCGCGCGGAGGAAAGCGTCAAGACCGCGCGTATCAAGGATAGCATCGCCAAGGGCGAGGGGTATGCGTTTTATTGCTACAAGCCGCATGCGGTCTGGTTCATGTTCGACGTGGAAATGCTGAGCGAGCCGACATATGACCCCGCGAAATACACCATGATCCAGCCTTCCGACGATGCCGACTGGTACGCAAAATCCTCTGTCGCCACCAAGGACGCGCTGAAAGAGGTGCAGATCGCATGGTCCAATTCGCTGGCGGAACGGTCCCCCGCGATTGCGGAATTCTTTGCGAATTTCGCGGTGACGGCGGATGATGTCAGCGGGCTTGCCTATGAAATCTCTGCCAATGGGGTGGAGCCTGCGGATGCCGCGAAGGCCTGGATCGAGGCGAATTCCGATCGCGTGGATGCGATGCTGGGTCTTTGAGGCCCGCCTGAGCGCGCGGCATCGGGGGATTGTCCCGGTGCCGCCAGTCCTTACCCCTTGTATGATCGAGACGCGCCATGGCCTCTGACACTGTTGTCGAGATATCCAACGTCTGGAAAATTTTCGGCGACCGGGCAGAGGAGGCGTTGCGCGCGGTGCGCGACCGCGGGTTGACGAAGGCGCAGATCCTGTCCGAGTACAACGCGGTCGTGGGTGTCGCCGATGTCAGCCTGTCGGTGAAGCGCGGCGAGATTTTCTGCATCATGGGTCTGTCGGGCAGTGGCAAGTCCACGCTGGTCCGGCATTTCAACCGGCTGCTGGAGCCGACCGATGGCCGGATCGAGATTGAAGGCACGGATGTGATGGCCCTTGCTCCGCGAGAGCTGCAACGCTTTCGGAACCGGAAGATCGGCATGGTGTTCCAGAATTTCGCGCTGATGCCGCACCGGTCTGTGCTGGATAATGTCGCCATGCCGCTTGAAATCCGGCAGGTGCCCAAGAACGAACGGATGCGGCAGGCCGCGGCCATTCTGGATATTGTGGAGCTGGGCGCCTGGGGGGCCAAGTTTGCGCATGAGCTGTCGGGTGGCATGCAGCAACGGGTGGGTCTTGCGCGGGCGCTGGCCGCCAACCCGGATGTGTTGCTGATGGACGAGCCGTTCTCTGCGCTTGATCCGCTGATCCGCCGCCAGTTGCAGGATGAATTCATCCGGCTGAGCAAGATCCTGAAGAAAACCACCATTTTCATCACCCACGATCTGGACGAAGCCGTCCGGATCGGTGACCGCATCGCCATCATGCGCGATGGCAAGATGGTGCAGATCGGCACGGCCGAAGATATCGTGATGGAGCCGGCGGATGATTATGTGGCCGATTTCGTCGCCGGTATTTCGCGGCTGAAGGTCGTGCATGCCCATGCCGTGATGCAGCCGGTCGAGACGCTCATTGCCGCGCATGGCCCCTTGCCCGCCGATGCCGCGAGGGTCGGGCCGGACGAGACGCTGAGCACCCTGATCACGATGGCCATCGACGACGACAACCCGATCATCGTGCAGTCGGACGGTGCAGATATTGGCATCATCACCCGCGCGGATCTGTTGCGCACCGTGATTGAAGGGACCGAAGTATCATGACGGACGCAACCGCAGAGCTTGGCGTCAATCCGCTGGAAGACACGTCCTCTGACGCGGCTGTCGCCTATGCCGAGGAGCGGCGCGAGAATATCCGGGCCTTCGTGCGCACCTCCCCCGGCTACTACATCCGCATGTTCGACAGGATCGGCGCGTCGGCCCGGTTCACCGCGACGTTCAACGCCATGGCCGGGCTGTTCGGGCCGATCTGGTTTGGCGCGCGCGGATTGTGGAGCTGGGCCTTGCCGTTTCTGATCCTCGAAGCGCTTGGTTTCGTGCAGATCGCGCGCGGGCTGTTCGGGGATCTGGCCGCGGATGCCATGGCGCGGATCGCCTCTATCGAGGGCACGTTGGCACTGCGCAAACAGCAGCTGGCCTCGGCCATCGAGTCCGGGTCGGACAAGGTGGATGTCTACCGGCGCACCGTGGAGTCGCTGGAGGCCAACATCGGCGGCATCCGCGACGAGGCCGCCGCATTGGCCGCCGAGGGCCCCACGATTGCGGTGACGGGGCTTGCCATCCTTGCCGTGGTGAAGCTTGCGCAATCGCTGGTGGCCAACTGGGCGCTGGAGGCCCGCTTTTCCGACTGGCTGTCCGACAGGTCCATCCGGTCCGGCATGCCGGTGTCGCAGATCGTGTTCAGCACCGTTTTCATGGTGTTGATCGTCGCTGCGGCGATGATGCATTACAGCTTTCCGGGCCGTTTCAGCCTGCTGAGCGACTTTCCCACCGATCCCGGTATCCGGCTGACCAGCATCGACCGGGTCGAGGCGTTTTTCAACTGGGCGGTGCTGAATGGCGAGGCGCTGTTCGATGCGATCACCTATTTCATCCGCCTCGTGCTTGACGCGCTGGAGCTGGTCTTTGTCAGCACGCCGTGGATCGTGGTGGCGGCCCTTATCATCCTGCTGACATGGCTGACGGCCGGGGTGCGCATGGCGATCTATTCCGGCGCGTTTCTGGCCTATATGGGGCTGCTCGGCTTTTGGGAAAAAGCCATGACCACGCTTGCATTGCTGGGCACGGCCGCGTGTCTCTCGATCCTTATCGGCATTCCCCTGGGCATGTTTGCCGCGCGCCGGCCGCGGTTTTATTCGTTCATCCAGCCGATCATGGATTTCATGCAAACCATGCCGGCCTTTGTTTTCATGATCCCGGTCATCGCCTTTTTCGGCACGGGCAAGCCCGCCGCCGTTGTCACCACGATGATCTTTGGCGGCACACCTGTGGTGCGGTTGACGGTGCTTGGGCTGCGCGGCGTGCCGGAATCGGTTCGCGAGGCGGCGATCAGCTTCGGGGCGAACAAGTGGTACCTGCTGACCAGGGTGGATTTGCCGCTTGCCAGCCCGTCGATCCGGGCGGGGATCAACCAGACGATCATGCTGTCGCTGGCGATGGTGGTCGTGGCATCCCTGATCGGCGCGAAGGGGCTTGGCGAAGACGTGCTGGAAGCGCTGCAATATGCCAATGTGGGGCAGGGTATTCTTGCCGGTTTCTCTATCCTGTTCTGCGCCATGATCCTTGACCGTATCGTGCAGGGCGGGCGCAAATGACCCCTGTCGTGCTGGTCCACGGGTTCATGGGGGGAAGCAAGCAATGGCACCGCCAGCTGGGCGCGCTGGGAGGCGGCGAAATCCACAGCGTCGACCTGCCGGGCTTTGGCGAAAACGCGCATCTGGACGGGTTTGACACGATTGCGGGATATGCGGCCTGGGTGCTGGCAGAGCTTGAGGCGCGGGGGGTCGCGCAGTTTCATCTTATCGGGCATTCGATGGGCGGGATGGTCGCACAAGAGATGGTGTCGCAGTCACCGGGCAGCGTGGCGCGACTGGTGCTGTATGGAACCGGCGCACAGGGCGTGCTGCCGGGCAGGTTCGAGACAATCGAGACGTCCAGACAACGGGCGCTGACCGATGGGCCCAACGCGACGGCCCGGCGTATCGCCGCCACATGGTTCAGGATGCAGGACAAGGCCGATGCCTATGAGGCATGTGCCGCCATTGCGGAGCGCAGCAGCATTCAGGCAATTCTGGCGGGGCTGGATGCGATGAGCGGGTGGACGGGGGTGACGCGACTTCCCGTTCTGTCGACGCGGACGCTGGTTCTTTGGGGAGACCGGGATCGCACCTATCCCTGGACGCAGACGGAAAAGCTGTGGCGGACAATCCCCGGGGCGAGCCTTGCCGTGATCCCCGATTGCGCCCATGCCGCGCATCTGGAAAAGCCTGAGCTGTTCAATCAGATCGTGAAGGATTTCCTGACGAATTGACGCGTGTTGCAGGGCTGGCCGTGTCGCGCGGGGACATGTGCGCCGGCTGTTGCTCCTGCGCGGCGTTCACGGGTCTTGCGGCGTGGCCAGCAGTTGCGATGCCGCGATCAGGCCTTTCCAGACGGTATCCAGAGCGGCGTCAAGCGACAGGTCCGGGTCGCGGTTCCACAGTTGGATAGCCCGTCCGATCGCGCCGGTGACGCCCGCGGCGAGCGCGGCGGCTGTCTGACGATCGCTGACGCGGTTGCCGAGGCATTCGGTAAGCTCGTCGCGTTCCAGAACCAGAAACCCTTCGAGAATACCGCGTGCCTTTTCGTTTGAACGCATGACGGGGCCCATCATCCTGAGGATGGGTTCATCCTCTGCCAGCGCCTTCATATACTGGTCAAGGAACCGCTTGATGTCATCGGCCGGCGCGCCTGCTCCGTCGCGCAGGGCCTGCTTGTCTTCCTCCTGGAAGGGTGGCGGCGTGCCGACGGCGGCGGCTTCCTTATTGGCGTAATAGTTGAAAAACGTCCGGGTGCTGACGCCGGCAGAGGCCGCGATCTCTTCGGTGGTGACGTTTTCAAGCCCTTGCTGAAGTGCCAGTTCCAGCGTCGCTATCTGGATTTCCCGCGCGGTCTGACGCCTGCGTCTTTCTCGTAACGAAACTGTCATTAGCTGTTTTCTTGCATAGTGTGCAACATTTGCGTAGGAGGCACTAAAACCGCCGGATAGTCAAGGATCGAAAATCAGATGAAGATCAGCGTTTGGAAGATGATGGGCGCGGTGCTCGCCTTGACGGGGTCCGCCGCGATGGTGAATGCCCAGCCCGTGATGCCGGGTGGCATGGAGATGGGCCCGCTTGAGGTGGGCGTTGTCGAGATGACATTGCAGGAGGTTCCGCGGGTCGTGACCTCGCCGGGGCATGCTGTCGCGTTTCAGGAGGTCGAGGTGCGCCCCCGTGTGGGCGGCGTCGTGCAAGAGATCCTGTATACGCCCGATCAGCTGCTGAAGGTCGGTGACCCGCTGTTCCGTATTGACGATTCCTCTTATGTCGCGGCAGAGGCCACGGCACGGGCCAACCTTGCAACGGCGCAGGCCAAGCTGCCGGTGATGCAGGCGGCCTATGACCGTGCCGTGCAGCTGGCAGGGCGCGGCTATACCGAGGCCGAGGTCGAGGCGGCGCGCGCAAGTCTGGCAGAGGCGCAGGCGACGCTGGAATCGGCGCAGGCCGCGCTGGATTACGCACAGACCGAACTGTCCTGGACCACGTTGAAAAGCCCGATTGCCGGGCGCGCCGATGTGGCGACAGTGTCTGTGGGCGATCTTGTGACCGCGGGGCAGGCGGATGCGCTGACCACCATCGTGCAGGCCGATCCGATCTATGTGGACATGATGGAAGCCAGCGCGCGCATTCTTTCTGTGCGCAAGGGCATTGCCGAAGGGGTGCTCAAGCAGAACGATGCGCTTGAGGCGACGCTGACGCTTGAAAACGAAGAGGTGTTCCGCGGCACGGGCCAGCTGGTCACGGCCGGCAATTCGGTTTCCTCCTCGACGGGGACGGTGACCATCCGGTTCAAGTTCGACAATCCCCAGCATGTGGTCATTCCGGGCATGTTCGTGCGGGGCGAGGTCGTTATCGGCTCCATCCAGGCCTATCTGGTGCCGCAACTGGCCGCCACGCGGGAAAATTCCGGCAAGCTGACGGCGTATGTCGTGGGCGAGGACGGCACCGCCCGGCAGATCACGCTGGAAGATGACGGCACCTATGACAACGCGTGGATCGTGCGCGAAGGGTTAAGCGATGGCGACCAGCTGATCGTGGACGGGCTGTCGTCATTGCGGGCCGGTCAGGCCGTGACGCCCGTCGCGGCGACCATTGATGAAGACGGCGTCGTGCGCGATGCCGAAACCCCCGCCACGGAGGACTGATCCATGGCCGCCTTCTTCATTCACCGCCCGGTTTTCGCCTGGGTGCTTGCCATCGCGACCATGCTGCTGGGTGCCTACAGCATGACCAGCCTGCCGATCTCGCAATATCCCGACATCGCCCCGACAACGGTGCGGATCACCGCGTCCTACTCTGGCGCCTCGGCTGAAACGGTCGAAAACTCGGTCACTGCCGTCATCGAGGACGGGCTGACCGGGCTGGATGGCCTGACCTACATGACCTCGTCCTCCAGCGAAGGGGCGGCCAGTGTTTCGCTGACCTTTGATGACAGCATCGACCCCGACATGGCGCAGGTGCAGGTGCAGAACAAGCTGCAGCTGGTTGAATCACAACTGCCCGACGCTGTCACCAGCCGGGGGGTGTCCGTCACCCGCTCGACCAGCTCGATCCTGATGGTCGGGGCCCTTGTCAGCGAGAATGACGCTTACTCCTCGCTCGAACTGGGGGATATCCTGAGCAGCACCATTCAGGACGCGGTACAGCGTACTGATGGGGTTGGGTCGATCAACCTCTTTGGCACCGAATACGCGATGCGGATCTGGCTGAACCCGGAACGTCTGTATCAATATCAGCTGACCGCTGCCGATGTGACCTCGGCCGTGTCGCAGCAGAACACCAATGTCACCGTTGGCAGTCTGGGCGATCAACCGGTCACCAAGGGCCAGCAATTCACGGTGTCCCTGTCGGCACAGTCGCAGCTTGGATCGGTAGAGGATTTCCAGTCCATCCTGCTGAAAACCGACGCTGATGGATCGGCGATCTATCTGGGCGATGTGGCGACGGTAGAGTTGGCCGAAGAAGATTACGGCAGCGTCAGCCGCTACAATGGCCACCCGGCTGCCGGCTTTGCCGTCAACCTGTCCACCGGAGCCAATGCCGTCGACACCGCAGAGCGGGTGCGCGCGGTGATGGACGGGCTGTCAGGGGCCTTGCCCGAGGGGGTGAGCATTGAATACCCCTATGACACCTCGCCGTTCGTCGAGGAATCCATCGATCAGGTTTACGAGACGCTGATCGAGGCCATCGTGCTGGTTTTCCTTGTTATCTTCCTGTTCCTGCAAAGCTGGCGCGCGACGCTTATTCCGACGATCGCCGTGCCGGTCGTGCTGCTGGGCACGTTTGGCGTGCTTTCGGCCTTTGGCATGTCGATCAACACGCTGACGATGTTCGCGCTGGTGCTGGCCATTGGCCTGCTGGTCGATGACGCCATCGTCGTGGTCGAGAATGTCGAGCGCGTCATGGAAGAAGTGGGTCTGGATGCAAAGGCCGCCACCGAAAAGAGCATGGGCGAGATTTCGACCGCGCTGATCGGGATCGTGATGGTTCTGTCGGCGGTGTTCCTGCCGATGGCCTTCCTGTCCGGATCGACCGGGGTGATCTACAAGCAGTTCTCGGTCACGATCATCTCGGCCATGGTGCTGTCGCTGTTCGTGGCGCTGATCCTGACGCCTGCCATGTGCGCGCAGCTTCTTAAACCCGGTCACGGCAAGGCCCCGGTGGCGCCGCTGCGCTGGTTCAACGCCGGGCTTGACCGGCTGACGGGCGGCTATGGCGCCACTGTCGGGCGGCTCGCATTGCGGCCGTTCCGCATGATCGTTGTGCTGGGGCTGGTGGGTTTCGGCGCCTACTGGGTCTATGATCGCCTGCCAAGCTCTTTCCTTCCGACAGAGGATCAGGGCGTTCTGATGGCAATGGTCGAGCTGCCGCAAGGCTCTACCGTTCAGCAGACGCAATACACGATCGAGCAGATCGAAGACTATCTGCTGACCGAAGAAGCCGATGTCGTGGATGGGGTGTTCGCCAATGTCGGGTTCAGCTTTAGCGGGTCCGGGCAGCAATACGGCGTGCTGTTCATCCGGCTGAAAGATTACGAAGAGCGCCCGGATGACGATGCCGCCGACCTGTTGGGGCGCGCGAATGGCCGGTTCTTCCAGTCGCGGCTTGGCAGCATCTTCGTGCTGCAACCGCCCGCCATTCAGGGTCTGGGCACCACGTCGGGCTTTGCCATGTATCTGGTCGGTCAGTCCGGCGCAGGGCAGGACGCGCTGAGCTATGCGGCCGATCAACTGGTGGCGCTGGGCAATCAGGACGGGCGGGTGACAAACCTGCGCGGCAATGATGCGGCGACCGAACCCGCGCTTAAACTGCGGATCGATCAGCAGCGGGCCGAGGCGCTGGGCGTGTCGCTGTCGGATGTGAACACCATGTTGTCCACGGTCTTTTCGGGCTCGTACGTGAACGACTTCCCGCTTGGCAACGACCTGCGCGAGGTGATCGTTCAGAGTGGTGCTGACTGGCGCATGCAGCCTTCGGATATCGATCACTGGTATGTGCGCAATTCCTCGGCAGAGATGGTGCCGCTCTCGGCCTTCATGAGCCAGGAATGGGAGATGATCACGCCGAAGCTGGCCCGTTACGGCGGCACCCGCGCGCTGGAAATCTCGGGCGAGGCGGCAAGCGGCATCAGTTCGGGCGACGCGATGGACCTGATGGAAGAGCTTACCGCCGAACTCGACGGCTCTTACGCCGCGGCCTGGACCGGGCTCAGCTATCAGGAGCGCCTGTCCGGCGATCAGGAGGCCATCCTTTACGCGATCTCGGCGCTGGTGGTCTTTCTTTGCCTTGCCGCATTGTATGAAAGCTGGGCGGTGCCTTTCGCGGTCATGCTGTCGGTTCCGGTGGGCATTCTGGGCGCGCTGGTGACAACCTGGTATTTCGGGCAGGCGAATGACGTCTATTTCAAGGTGGGCCTGCTGACGACAATCGGTCTGGCGGCAAGAAACGCCATCCTGATCGTCGAATTCGCAGAAGCGCTGCGCGTCAAGGGCCAAAGCCTGATGGAGGCCACGACCACGGCGGCGCGGCAGCGGCTTCGCCCGATCCTCATGACCTCGCTGGCCTTCGGCTTTGGCATCCTGCCGCTGGTGCTGGCCTCGGGGGCGGGGGCCAATGCCCAGAAATCCATCGGCACCGGCATGCTGGGCGGGATCATCTTTTCAGCGGTCATCGGGATCGTGATGGTGCCGGTCTTCTATGTCGCTGTCATCAGAACCACGGAAATATTCCGCATCCGGAAGGAAGCCTTCCTGTGAAACCCCAATTCCTCTTGCTGGGCCTGCTTGTGGCCGGCTGTGCGGTCGGCACGGAGTATCAACGCCCCGAAGTCGCCCTGCAGACCCGATTTGTCGAGGGCAGCGCCGAGTCTGTCGGCGCGGTTGCCACGCAGAAATGGTGGCTGGACTACAAGGATGCGGTGCTGACCGGGCTTGTGTCGCGCGGACTGGCGCAGAACCTTGACGTGATGGCCGCGACCGAGGCGATCCGGCAGGCGCAGGCAAATCTGCGCCAGACCGGTGTCAATTCCGCCGCCGATGGTTCGCTGTCTGCACAGCGCAGCACGACCGGTGGCGATGTGATTGACGGGACGGTCACCACCGACAGTGGATCACTGGGGGCGGCGCTGGTGCTTGATCTCTTCGGGGGGATCCGGCGCGAACGCGAGGCTGCGGCAGCGTCGCTGACCGCCGCGCGGGCCGAGGCCGAAACCGTACGTCTGGCCTGGCTGGCCGAGCTGCTGTCGGCCTATTCCGATGCGCGTTACTATCAGGAGGTGCTGGCCCTGACCCGCGCAACGATCAAGACGCGCGAAGAAACGGTCGGGATTACCCGCAGCCAGTATGAGGCAGGCGCGGCGACGGAATACGAGGTTGCCGAGGCGCAGGCACTGCTGTCCACGGCGCGGGCAAGCCTGCCGCAATATGGCGCGCTGTTTGACGCAAATGTCTATGCGATCGCAACCCTGCTGAACGAGCCCGCAGGCCCGATCCAGTCGCAGTTGCAAAAGGGCGCGCCGCAGCTGTCCACGCCCGGCAGCGCCCGCACCGGCGTGCCTGCTGACCTGTTGCGCAACCGTCCGGATGTGCGCAGCGCCGAAGCCGATCTTGCCGCCGCCGTGGCCGCTGTTGGCGTGGCAGAGGCAGCGCTTTACCCGTCCCTGTCGCTGACGGGCACGGTGGCGCGCGCCGATGGCGTGGACAGCTGGACCTTTGGCCCGCAACTGTCGCTGCCCGTGTTCAAGCAAGGGCAATTGCGGGCAAGCCGCGATGCGCAGATCTCTGTCGCGAGACAGGCAGAGCTTGCATGGCGGGGCGCTGTGGTGTCTGCGGTCGAGGATGTTCAGGTCGCCCAATCCAACCTGTCCCGTTCCCGGCAACGGGCCGGCCTGTTGAAAAAGGCGGCAGACGATTACGGACATGCTCTGGCATTGGCACAGCAGAACTATCGCAGCGGTGCCATCACGCTTCTGGATCTGCTTGAGACGGATCGAAACACCGCCTCTGCACGGATTTCGGCGGCCTCTGCCGTCAATGACGCGGCGCAGGCCTGGGCAACATTGAAAATCGCCACTGGGGCGGGTTCCGCCGCGACAGGGCAAGTCGGCAACTGACAGGCGCCTGCGCGGAGCGTTCCAGGCAGGCGGCAAAACGAATTCGGGTAGTGAAAGGCCTATGAAACTGATGAAACATCTTGGAAAAATCGCACTTGTCGTTGCGTTGATCGGCGCTGCCTTCGTGGCACTGATGCTGTCTGGCGCGCGTTTGGGCCTGTGGGAGCCGATCACGGGGTTCGGGCTTTACCGGACCTATCTCAACCCGCTGGGCTGGTTCCTTGCTGGTCTGGGTGTGCTTGCGCTGGTCATCCACCTTCTGCGCAAGGAAACCGTTGGGGCCGTGGCTGGCGGTGTTGCCGCGCTGATTGGTGTGGCCTGTCTGGTGCCTTTGATCGCGGGGACGCTCAACCCGCAGCCGCGCGCGGCACCGATCCACGATATTTCCACCGATACGGTCACCCCGCCGGCCTTTGAAGTGCTGGATGAAACCCGCGCAGGCGCCAGAAATCCGCTGGAATACGGCGGGCCGGAACTGGCCGAGGCACAGGCCGCCGCCTATCCCGATATCGCGCCGCTTGACACAGACCTGTCCGCAGATGCCGCCTATGAGCGTGCCTTGGAGGTTGCGCAGGAGATGGGCTGGGAGATCGTGGCCGCAGACGCGGATCGCCACCGTTTCGAGGCGACCGCACGCACCTCTGTCTTTTACTTCGCAGATGACGTGGTGGTTGTCGTGTCGCCTCTGGATGCGGGCAGCCGTGTGAACATGCGGGGCGTGTCCCGGGTCGGTCGCAGCGATCAGGGCGTCAATGCCGCCCGTATCCGCGACTTTCAACAACGGTTCAAGGGCTGACCTCTCGGCCCTTGCGCGACGCGCGGGGCCGGGCCTTCACGCCCGATTGTCGGTTGTGACACCTGCAATCGGGCACGCAACTGGGTGCTTATCGGCATGTTTGACGTGACAGACACACCCCGCGAGGGGCATCGCAATCCGGGTGCGCCGGGCTGGCGTGAAAGAGTTCTGCGGTACAAATGGGCGCTTCTCGCCCTGTTGCTGTGCCAGGTGGGGCAGGTGACGGCCTCGCTGCTCTTGCCCAGCTTCAGCGCCGATATCATCGATACCGGGATAAGCGGCGAAGACGTTTCGGCCATCCGTCATTTTGGCGCTCTTATGGGCATTGCTGCCGGGGTTCAGCTTGTTCTGAGCGCCACGGCGGTGTTTATCGGCGCAAGAGTGGCCTACCGGATTGCCGAAAGCCTTCGTGCCGATGTGTTTGCCAAGGTGCACAGCCTTGCACTGTCGCAGGTGCAGGGTTTCACCGTCGGGTCGCTTATCACGCGGTGCACCAACGATGTGCTTCAGGTTCAGACGATGCTGAACATGGGGCTGACGGTGATCGTCATTGCCCCGATCATGGGGATCGGCGGGTCGATCATGGCGGTGCGTCAGGACGTGCAGCTGTCACAGCTCCTGCTGTTCTCGGTCCCGATCCTTGCCCTGATCATCGGCGTCCTGACGATCAGGGCCATCCCGCTGTTCCAGCGGATGCAGAAACAGCTTGATGGCGTGAACAGCATCCTGCGCGAACAGGTTCAGGGTATCCGGGTCATCCGCGCCTATTTGCAGGAAGCACGGGAAAGCACACGTTTCGGCGCCGCCAATACGGACCTCACCGGGACCGCGCTCCGTTCCGGGCGGTTGATGGCGACAATGACGCCGTCCTTGACGGCTGCGATGCAGCTGACCTCTGTCGCGCTGATCTGGGCCGGGGCCAGCCGTGTGCGCGCCGCAGAGCTGGAGATTGGCGCGCTCATTGCCTTTCTGTCTTATGTCGCGCTGATCCTGATTTCCGTGATGATGATGGGCATGATGATCGTCATGCTGCCGCGTGCGCTTGTCAGTGCGCGGCGGATCACGAACCTGCTTCGAACCCCGGTCGATGTCGGCCCGCCCTCCGCGCCCAAGCCCCTGCCGCCGCGTAGCGCCGGGCTGCATCTGTGCTTTCAGGATGTCGGGTTCGGCTATCCGGGGGCCGAGGCGATGGTGATCGAGGACATCACCTTTGACCTTGGTCCGGGGGAGGTTCTGGGCGTGATCGGGGCGACGGGGTCGGGGAAATCCACCATCCTCAACCTGATTGCGCGGCTTGATGATCCAAGCACCGGGCGCATCACGCTGGGCGGGGTTGATCTGCGCGACATTGCGCAGACGGATCTGTCATCGCGCATCGGCTATGTCCCGCAGAAATCCTATCTTTTTTCGGGAACCATTGCCGATACGCTGCGGCTTGGAAACCCCGAGGCGGACGAGGCCGCGCTTTGGCGCGCATTGGAGGTGGCGCAAGCCGTCGATTTTGTGCGGGCCCTGCCCGAGGGGCTATTGTCGCCGGTGGCGCAGGGGGGCGGGAATTTTTCCGGCGGTCAGCGCCAGAGGCTTGCCATCGCGCGGGCGCTTGCCTGCGATGCAGAGCTGTTTCTGTTTGACGACAGCTTTTCCGCGCTGGACCAGGTGACGGACCACAAATTGCGGACCGCCCTGCGCGGCGCCGTGCGCGAAGCCGCCACCGTGATCGTCAGTCAGCGGGTGGCGTCGATCCGCGATGCCGACCGGATACTGGTTGTCGACAAGGGACGCATGGTCGGGCTTGGCCCGCACGACACGCTGATGCAGGAATGCCCGGTCTACGCCGAAACAGTCCGTTCGCAGGCCCAGCCCGAGGAGGACGCGGCATGAGCGCGAACAAAGCTGTGCAGCTCGATACGGTCAAGCGGTTGCCAGACGGTGCCGCCAGTTCCGGCCCCAAAGCGCCGGGAGGGGCCATCGCCGGGGCAAAACCCAAGGACGCGCGAGACGCGATGCGGCGGATCTGGGAGGCATTTGGCAACAACCGGACGACGCTGGTTATCTCTTTGCTGCTAAGCGTGGGCAGCGTGATCGGAAGCTCTATCGGGCCCTGGCAGCTGGGCCACGCGACCGATCTTCTGGTCAGTGACGACTTCACGATGTCGGCCCTCGTGCGGCAGCTTCTGATCGTGGGCGCGATTTATCTGATGGCCTCCAGCCTCAACCTCTTGCAGGCCTGGCTGATCAACGATCTGGTGCAGAACATGGGGCGCGATCTGCGCAAGGCCGCACAGGCCAAGCTGGCCCGCGTGCCGCTCCGCTGGTTCGATGCGCAGCCGGACGGAGAGGTCCTTTCGCGCTTCACCAATGATATCGACAACATGGTGCAGAACCTGCAGCAGGTCGCCAGTCAGGCGATGTTGATGCTTTTGACGGTTATCGGCGTGCTGGCGATGATGCTTGTGCTGTCGGTACCGCTTGCAGCCGTGGCGTTAGGCGGCATCGCCATTTCGCTTGGGGTGACGCGCGTGATTACCCGCGCCGCGCAGCCGAAATATGCCGAACAATGGCGCGAAACAGGGCAGCTGAACGCCCTCGTGGAAGAGACATTCACCGGCCAGACCCTGATCCGGGTCTATGGCGCGCGCGACCGGGTCGACCAGCAATTTGCCGAACAGAACGGTGCTTTGGCCAATGTCAGCCTGCGCGCGCAGATCCTGGCCAGCCTGATCCAGCCGACGATGATGTTCGTGAACAACCTGGCCTATATCGCGGTGGTCGTTTTCGGGGCGATCCGGGTGCTGTCGGGTGGGCTGAGCCTTGGAGAGGTGCAAGCCTTCATCCAGTACATCCGCCAGATCGGGCAGCCGATATCGCAGCTGGGCAGCATGGCCGCGCAGGTGCAATCTGCGCTGGCCTCGGCAGAGCGGGTGTTCGAATTGCTCGACGCCCCTGAAATGTCCGACGATCCGGCGTCGGAGACACAGCTTGCCATGCCGGTCGCGGGCCATGTTCAGTTCGAGCATGTCGGCTTTCGCTACAGCCCGGACCAGCCCCTGTTCGAGGATGTCAGCTTTGAGGCGAGGCCGGGCCAGATGCTGGCTATTGTCGGGCCGACGGGCGCTGGCAAGACGACGCTGGTCAACCTGCTGGTCCGGTTTTACGGGATCGACAGCGGGGCCATTCGTCTGGATGGCAAGGATATCGCCACGCTGGCGCGCAGCGATCTGCGCCATGCCATCGCGATGGTGTTGCAGGATACGTGGCTCTTTACCGGCACGGTTCATGACAATATCGCCTATGGCCGCCCGGATGCGACCCGCGAGCAGGTTATCGCCGCTGCAAGACGCTGCCATGTTGATGATTTCGTGCGCACCCTTTCGGACGGTTATGACACGGTGCTTGAAAATGGCGGCGGCAGTCTTTCGCAGGGGCAGCGCCAGCTGATGACGATCGCGCGGGCTTTCCTGCTCGACGCGCCGATACTGGTTCTGGACGAGGCGACAAGCTCGGTCGACACCCGCACCGAAACATTGATCCAGAAGGCGATGGCCGACTTGCGTCAGGGCCGCACGAGTTTTGTGATTGCGCATCGCTTTTCGACCATCCGCGACGCGGACATGATCGTCTATATGGAAGCCGGGACCGTGCGCGAAACCGGTACTCATGAAGAGCTTGTGGCGTTGCAGGGGGGCTACTGGCAGCTCCAGCACGGCGCGCAGAGTTGATACCTATGACACCCGCAACCTTCCCTGAAAGGACTGACCGATGACAAGAAAACCCTCCGTTTACGCCGCCGTCATTGCCGCGTCATTTGGCGTGGCACTCCCTCAAACCCTGCTGGCCGACGCGCCGGTCATCCAGACCGTCGGGCCAGTCATCCACCTTGCGGACAACCTTGACGAAGAGGCCATGCTTGGCTGGTGCATCGACACGGAAGGTCGCGGCCTGGGCGACCAACTGCACGCGCATTCCTGCAAGCCGACCGGCGATGACGTGCTGTTTTCCTTTGCGCCCGACACCGGCATGATCGAATCCGCGACCTACGCGGGCATGTGCATGGCCTATAATGCGCCGGACAGTGCGGAAAACCCGTTCGGGTTGATCGCGTGTGACGAGGCGGACCAGACGCAGCATTTTGCCTATGACGAGGCCAGCATGGAGATCCATCTGGCCGATGATGCAGCGCAATGCGTGACGGTCGCGCCGGTCATTGACGATGCGGGCCCCTTCCAGTCACGCGATCTGCTTCTGGCCGCCTGTGAGGATCTGGAACCAAGCTTCAAGCAGTGGGTCATTCGCGGCGAGTAAGCGACGTCAGGGCCGACAGCGCGCCGTACCCGACCACCGGGATGTGCCGTTGTTGGCCCCGAGACTGTGAACAGTGAAAAGCCGAAGAGTGCCGCCACAACCGGCGGCACCTTTTTTAACGTCGCGCCGTGGCTGACCGCCCTGCGGAACTTATGGCAGAAGGCACGCCGGCGACCGCAGACAGGCCCTATGCGGTTTCCCGCACGAGGGTCAGATCGAATTGGACGCGCAGCCAGTCACCCTCGACCTTGCCGGACAGATCGAAGCCCTGATCCGGGAATGTGCCTGCTGGCATGTCCTCGTAATGCATCACCAGATCTTCGCGCACGCCGAACACGGCGTCCTGATCCAGATAGGGATCATCGGCGGCGAAAACCTCGGACACCAGCGTGCGGTATCCTTGGGCCTTGACGATGAAATGCAGATGGCTGGGCCGCCAGGCGTGACGCCCGGTGGCGTCCAGCAACGCGCCGCCCGGCCCGTCGGTGGGCACCTCGTAGCTGACCGGTTTGACGGTGGTGAAGGCATACCGCCCGTCGGCGCCTACCGTCTGGATGCCGTGGAAGGAATAGGTGTCCTGTTCCTCGTCCTGACTGGAATAGAGCCCGTTGGGCGCGGTCTGCCAGATGTCGATGGCGGCACCTTCGATCGGATTGCCGTCCATATCACGCACGACACCCGTAGCCAGCAGCACATTGCCCTGGTAATGCCGCTTCATGTCGTAGCCCAGCGGGATCGGCGGCGCGCCCGAGACATGGAACGGCCCCAGCACCGATGACGAGGTGCCACCGGGCACCGTGTTGACCATGTCGACCAGCGAGGAGACACCCAAGAGGTCGCTGAGCAGGACCATTTCGTGACGCTCCTTGTCGGAAATCTCGCCCGCCCATTCCAGCATCTCGATGCCTTTTTCCCATTCGGCATGGGTCAGGTTGACCTCTTTGACAAAGGCATGCAGGTGGCGGGTCAGCGACATCAGAACCTCTTTCAGGCGAGGATCGGTGTCCTTGCCCATGTAGCCCTGAAAGGCGTCGGTGATGTTGTCCTTGGTGACATTGCGCATTGGCGGTTGCTCCTTTGGTTCAGGATGGCAAGGCAAGGTTGCAGAGGCGGGCCGCGGGCGGGGCCCCGGGTGCGATCGAGAGGATCATGGGCGCGGCGCCCGCGGGGTATCGGCTTTGCCCTGCACGGATGAGATCATTCGGCTGCCACTTTGTGCAAATCGGCCTCGTCCACGATCGGGCTGGAACATATTCCGATCCGCTCAATCTCCACATCTACAACTTCACCCGGGCGCAGCCAACGGGGGTCGGGCTTCTTGGCATGTCCGACGCCTGGAGGCGTGCCCATGGCAATGAAGTCTCCCGGCTCCAGCGTGGTGTATTCCGATATCGTGGCGATCGTTTGCGCCACCGACCAGATCATGTTGCCGGTGTTGGAGCTTTGCAGGATCTCGCTGCCCACGCGGCTTTCGATCTTCAACCCGGCGGCGCCTTCGGGCAGCTCCTCCGGCGTGACCACGACCGGGCCGATTGCACCGGTCTGATCGAAGTTCTTGCCCGGCGTCCATTGATGCGTCTTGCGCTGGTAGTCGCGCACCGATCCGTCGTTGAAAACGGTATAGCCAAACACATGGTCCAGCGCGTCCGCCTCAGAGATATGCCGCCCGCCCTTGCCGATGATGACCATCAGTTCGGCCTCGTAATCCAGCCGTTCCGAGCAGGTCGGCCGTACCATCGGCTGGCCCGCCGCCATGACCGACTGCCGCCCGCGCATGAATAGCGCCGGGTAGTCGGGGATGTCATATCCGCCTTCCTTGATGTGGTCGGTGTAGTTCAGGCCTAGGCAGATGATGGTGCCGGGCCGCTCCACCGGCAGGGCCGGGGTTATCGCAGCCACATCCACCGAGGCGTAAAGATCGCTTGCCTCCCGGATGGCGGCCATCAGGTCCGGCGATTTGAGCAAGGCCGAAAGGTCAACGCCAACCCCCGGAAACCGTGCCGACACATCGACAGCTTTGTCCCCGCGTACCAGATAAACGGCTTGCCTGCCTTCCAAGTGCCCGACCAGAAACCGCATGACAAACTCCCTGTTGCATTTCAAATATTTATCGATATAGAAATTCTCTGTCAAATAAAATCGATATTATGAGCGACGCAGCGAAAGCCCGCATCGTGTCGGTTTTGGCCAAAGCCTTCGGCGCGACGGGAAAGCTTTGCCGACCAAACCCCCGGAAGAAAATGCGGTGCGGCTGCAGGGCCAGCCCATGAAGGCCAACCCGTGCGGGTTCGGCATCCAAGGTGTTTTCGGCACGAAGTATGCCTCTGGGTCCGAAGCGCGGCGCTTGCCCCCTCAGGAAAGAGCCACGGAGTTGGTCGACAGGCCGACGGAAAGCGTCATTGACCCTTCGTTGACCAGCCATCGGCGCAGGGTGAATGTGCGCGCGCCGCAGGCATGCATCGGGTCGGCCTCGGCCAGTGCGCGGGCCTCTTCGAAGGAGGGCGCGCGGTAGACGATGAGGCCCATGCCCTCCATCATCTCGCCGGTTTCGTCCGACATCGGCCCGGCAAAGGCCAGCTTGCCCGCCCTTTCCTGCTCGGCCTGATAGGCAAGGTGGTCGGGAAGGGCGGCCTTGGTGGCGGCCGGATCCCCCGCCGGGGTCGATTGTACGACAAAAAGTTCCAGCGCGAGCGCTCCGCGTGACCTGGCCTCGGACTTGTAGTCTTCCCACTTGGGCATTTGCATCGATCTCCGGATTTTCAAAAAACATCGATTTTATTTGACCTGAGATTTATTTATCGGCAAAATCCTTTGAAATCAAGTTGGAGGAATCGATGCGTCTTCTGGTAGGAACCTTAGCCGGAGCACAAAGCGTCTTCGCAGTCCAAGGGGACATGGCGGTCAACCTGACCGACGCCGTGCCGGATATTGGCACCGATCTGGCGGCCCTGACCGCCGCGCCGGACCTGATGGCGCGGGCGGAAGAGGCGGCGGCCGGGGAGAAGATGGTCAACGTCGCGGATATCACCCCCGCGCTTCCGGTCACAGCCCCCCCGACGATCATCTGCCTAGGCCTGAACTACACCGACCACATCAAGGAAGGTGGTTATGAGATCCCCGACTACCCGGCGCTGTTCATGCGCGGGCGGCAGTCGATCATGGCGGCGGGCCAGCCGATGGTGCGCCCGACCTGCTCGGAGCGGCTGGATTACGAGGCCGAACTGATGGTCATCATCGGCAAGGGCGGGCGGCATATCTCTGAGGCGGACGCGCTGGACCATGTGTTTGGCTATACCGTCTTCAACGACGGATCGGTGCGCGACTACCAGCGCAAGACGCATCAATGGACGCCGGGCAAGAACTTCGATCAGACCGGTGCAATCGGACCCTATGTGGTGACCCCGAACGAGGTGCCCGAGGGTGCTTCGGGGCTGAAGATCGAAAGCCGCGTGGGCAGCGAGATCCTGCAAAGCTCCAACACCGGCAATATGATCTGGTCGGCGGCGAGCGCCATCTCGATCATCTCGGAATATTCGACGTTGCAGCCGGGCGATCACATCGCGCTTGGCACGCCGCCGGGTGTGGGACATGCCAAGAAGCCCAACCCCCGTTGGCTCAGACCCGGCGAGGTGGTGGAGGTCGAGATCGAAGGCATCGGCATCTGTGCCAGCCCGATCGTCGACGAGGCCGAAACGATGCAGAAAGCAGCGATGTGATGAACCGAACTCCAGATATCCGCCGGGCAGAGGCGCAGAAGGCCGTCCGTGCCCTGCGCGACCGCGTTGACCGGCTGGACAACGATGCCATCGACCTGATCCTGCGTGATGCGCGTTCGCATTACGCCTGGACTGACACGCCGGTGAGCGAGGCGCTGCTGCGCGAAATCTACGAGATCACCATCGCTGGCCCCACCAGCATGAACACCTGCCCGGCCCGGTTCATCTTCATCCAGAGCGACGCCGCCAAGGACCGGCTGGCCAAATCGCTGAAGGCCAAGAACATCGACAAGATGCGGCAGGCCCCGGTGACGGCAATTGTCGCCTGGGACCCGCTATACTGGCAGCGGCTGGACTTCCTGTTTCCGCATGAAGACCGCAAGCCGCTGTTCGACGGCAGGGAAAAATACGCCCACGACACCGCGTTCCGCAATTCGACATTGCAGGGTGGCTACATGATGATTGCCGCGCGGGCGCTGGGGCTGGACGTGGGCGCGATGTCGGGCTTTTCCAACGAGATCGTCGACGAAGAGTTCTTCTCGGAAAACGGCTGGAAGTCGAATTTCCTGATCAATATGGGCTACGCCGATGAAACTGCGTTGTTCCAGAAACTGCCGCGGTTCGACTTCGACGACATCTGCGAAATCATGTGAGGCCAAATGGCAATCAGGCAAAAGACCAAGATGACGATCAAGCTGGCGGGCAAGGGCACGAGCCATTCCCGTTCCGAGCTGGACATTGATGGCAACACGGTGGTGATCGACGAACCCGTCGCACGGGGCGGCACCAATGAAGGCCCGTCGCCCACCGCGACCGCCTATGCGGCCCTGATCGGTTGCACCAATGTGATCGGGCACAAATGCGCGCACAAGCTGGGCGTGGATATCGGCAATCTGGATTTCGCGATGGAGGTCGATTTCGACCGACGTGGGGTGCTTCTGGTCGAAGAGGTGGATGTGCCCTTTACCGCGATCCGGCTGGACGTTGCGTCCCACGGACCGTGCACAGACGAAGATCTGCAAAAAGTGGCGCAAGAGACCGCGAAGTTCTGCGCGATCTCGAAAATGTTCGAAAAGGCCGGGACGGAGTTGCACATCACGTGGCGCAAGGCCTGACACCCGGCACATACTCAGGGAGGAGTAGACATGCTGAAGACTTTGAAAGGCGCGGGGCTTGGCCTCGCATTGGGCGTTCTGGCCGGACCGGCCCTGGCGACAGAGACCATCCGGGCGGGGGTCATCGACGGCTATCCCGCACGTGCGCTCTGGGTTCAGGAATTCACCAATTTCTTCATCCCGGAGGTCGACAAGCGGCTGGCCGAGACCGGAAATTACAAGATGGACTGGCAGGAGAACTATGGCGGCACCATCGTCAAGCCGCGCGGCGTGCTGGAGGGCATCAAGCTGGGGCTGGGTGACATTGGCATCGTGACCACCATCTTCCACAACTCGAAACTGCCAAGCCAGGCTATTGCTGCGGCCACACCCTTTGTCGCGGCCGATGCCCGTGCGGTGGCCAAGGCCGTTGACGAGATCGCCAAGGAATTCCCGGCCATGCAGGCCGAATTCGAAGAGCAGAACCAGGTGTACCTTGCGACCGGTGTGGTGCTTGACACCTATCAGGTTTTCTCGCGTGAGCCCGTGAGCTCCGTTGCCGATCTGGAAGGTGACAAGGTCGCCGGGGCGGGCATGAACCTGCGCTACCTTGAAGGCATCGAAGGTGCGGCAGGCGTGCGTGGCGGTTTGACCGACTTCTACAACATGGTGCAGACCGGTCTGGTCGATCACGCGCTGCTCTGGCCGGAAGCGGCGGCAACCTTCAAGATCTCTGAAGTGGCGCCCTATATGCTTCGGGCCGATCTTGGCGCGGTGAACTCCAAGACCATCACCGTGAACAAGGACTACTGGGACGGCCTGCCAGAAGAGGTGAAAGAGGCTCTGCAAGAGGTTGCCGTGCTCTACCGCGATCACGTGGCGGGGATCGCCATGGACCGTGCGCAGGAAAGCCGTGATGCCTATGTCGCTGCGGGCGGCACGATCACCGAACTTTCGGCCGAGCAGCGCAAGGCCTGGGCGGATGCCATGCCCAATATCGCGCAGGAATGGGCCAAGGGTCTGGACGATGCAGGCCAGCCGGGCACCGAGATGCTGAAGGCCTACATGGCCAAGCTGAAGGATGCCGGTTTCGAGCCGATGCGCGACTGGGCCGACGACGCGGCCATGAACTGACGCGCCGGGACCGGAAAGCGCGCCATGCGTGATATCCTGCAACGAATTGCCGATGGCATCGCGATGGCCGCGAATGTTCTGGGCACCTTTGTCGTGGTGCTGCTGATGGCAGTGGTCAACTACGACATCATTGCGCGCGGCCTTTTCAACCGGCCCTTCATGGGGGCGGTTGAGGTGGTGCAGTTCACCATGGTGCTGATCGTGTTTCTGCAACTGCCCGACGTGATCCGCGTCGGGCGGCTGACCCGGTCGGACGGGTTTCTTGGACTGGTCAGCGCGCGCGCGCCGGCCAAGGGAAAGCTGCTGAGCCGGGCAATCGATCTGCTCAGCGCGGTCTTCATGGGGCTGGTGGTCTATGCGATGTGGCCCGAATTCCTCGAGATGTGGGAAACCCGGGATTACTTCGGCGTGCCGGGCGTGTTCACCGCGCCGTGGTGGCCGGTCAAGCTGGTCATCGTCTTCGGGGCGGCGCTCAGCATGGTGCATTTCCTGCTGCATATCGCGCGGCCGCTGATCGACGGCCACCCTGAATTGGAAAGCGGTTCATGACCCCTGTCGAAATCGGCCTAATCTCGATCGTCGCGATCATCGTGCTGATCTATCTTGGGGTCTATATCCCCATCGCCCTGGGGATGGTGAGCTTTGTCGCCATCTGGATCATGCGCGACAATATCGATCTGTCCTTCGCGCTGCTGAAAATCGCCATTGGCGACAGCGCGATGGAATACACCTTTGCCACGATCCCGCTGTTTACCTTCATGGGGCTGATCGTTTCCAAGGCGGGGCTGGGGGCGGATATCTATTCGGTGATGAACCAGGGATTCCGCCGCATCACCGGCGGCATAGGCATGGCGACCGTGGGGGCCAACGCGGTCTTTGCCGCCGTGACGGGATCGTCCATCGCCAGCGCCTCGGTGTTTTCCAAGATGTCTGTGCCGGAGATGCTGAAATTCGATTACAACCCGCGCTTTGCCGTCGGGGTGGTCGCGGGGTCGAGCGTGCTGGGCATGATCATCCCGCCTTCGGCCATGCTTATCATCTACTCCTTCGTGGCCGAGCAATCGGTGGGCGAGATGTTCCTTGCCGGGGTCGTGCCGGGGCTGTTGCTGGCATTCGCCTATGTCGCGGCGATCTGGTTCATGGCCCGCTTCACACCGGGCTTTGTCGGCGGGTGCGAGGTGGAACAGACAACTATGATGGGATGGGGCGAGATCGCGGTCAAGATCGGGCCGATCTCGCTGCTGATCGTGGTGGTGCTGGGCGGTATCTATACCGGCTGGACAACGCCGGTAGAGGCAGGTGCGGCTGGGTCGCTTCTGGGCATCATCATCGCGGCGCTGCGTCGCCGAATCAACTGGAAGAGCTTTTGGGAAACGGTGATCGAGACCGGCCATATCACCGCCGCGATCCTGTTCCTGATCACCGCCGCTTCGATGTATGCGCGCATGCTGGGCCTCGCAGGGCTGCCCAACGAGTTGCAGGCGATCCTTGCCGACAACGAGTTCTCGTTCTTCTGGATCATGGTGCTGCTGGTGGTGCTGATGCTGTTTCTTGGCACCATCCTTGATACCGCCTCGATCATCCTGATCGTGGTGCCGCTGTTCCTGCCCTTGATCGAGACGATGGGCCTCAGCCTCGTCTGGTTCGGCATTGTCGCGGTGGTGGCGGCCGAGATCGGGCTGCTCACCCCTCCTTTGGGGCTTAGTTGTTTTGTCATCAAGGCAACGCTTGATGACGACCGGATCACGCTCAAGGACGTCTTTCTGGGCGCGCTGCCCTTTGCCTTTGTCATGCTGATCGTGCTGGTGCTGCTGATCCGTTTCCCGGCGCTAAGCCTCGCCATTCTGGGTTGAGGGGTGCGGTGACGCGCAAGCCCACCGCGCCCCTCGGTTGAAACCGCTGCTCTCACTCGTTGCGGAAGGCGTTCCGGTAAACGCGGCACCGTAAGCGCGCAGTCGCGCACTGCATCGCGAAGGTCCAGATTGTTGCGGTGGTCGGGGGCAACACGGGGACAGAGCTGTCAGAAGAACATCAGGTCGTGGGTGACCTGCCGTGCAAGTGGCGAAGGGGCCGCTATTTCAGCCCGCCATTGTCCAAAAGCCCGGACAGGAACTCCCCTGTCAGCCGGTAGTGATCCAGCAGCCGCGCGCTGGCGGTATCGGCGTCATGGGCGATGGCAGCGGCAAGAATGCCTTCGTGTTCTTCGGCAACGTCACGCTTTTGATATGACAGCGCCTTGCCTGCGAGGTAGCGGTAGCGGATGTTCAGATCGTACAGCTGCGAGCAGAATTTCAGCAGGATCGGCGACGGCGAATTGGCCAGCAGCGTCATGTGAAATGCCTTGTGCAGAGCCTCGAAATCCTCGCTGCCCGCGCGCTGTGCCCGCAGCATCCGGTGATGCGACAGCACGGCGGCCTCTTCCCAGTCTTCGGTGTGATGCGCGATACTCTCGCGCAGTGCCAGCTCTTCAAGAACGCTGCGCAGACGCAGGATTTCTTCGAAATTCGCGGCACTGACCTCGGCGGTGCGAAATCCGCGCTGGTCAATCCGCTCGACAAGGTTGTCAGAGGTCAAAAGGCTCAGTGCTTCGCGGATCGGCGACGCACCGATATCCAGCCGCTTGCGCAGCCCATCGATCTTCAGCTTCTCGCCCGGCTTGAGGTAGCCGGTCACGATCATGCTGCGCAATCTTTCATATGCCTGTTGGGTCGCAGACCCTGCGGGCGCGTCCACGGCCCGTTCAAATGTATTCATTGCCGCCTCCTTACGGGATAATATCGATATTTGAAACGCGATCAATATCTCTGCGCTGCGAACTGCTTTGACGTCGTTGGCAGGCTGTTGGTGACGAATTCATTGGGTCGTTTCCCATCTTGTTGGTCTTTGCGAAATCATCCCGGATATGGCGTTAGAAATCTCTGCGGCAATCGGCCAAGTCTGGCGTCTTCATGCCCGCCCGCGCAAACGTGGCGCGCATCGATGCCACCTGTCACCGCATTGATTGAAACATATAAGGAGCGCCCGTGTTGGTTCAGCGCTAATCCAGAAACAAGCCGAAATGATCCTGAGCTTCAGAGAGCTTTCGCACACGTTCTTTCGCCCGCTCCCCAAGCTTGCCGCTGACGTCCTGCAACAGCAGGTTCAAGTCCGTCGAAATGCCTTGCGGCATCGAGAGAATGAACTGTGTCTCTGCCGGATAGCGCAGCACGAAAGGCGTGATCCCGTTGGCCCAGTCGCAGAATTCATCTGCAAAAATAACGACATCCATGCCGCGCTCGCGGGCAAGCCTGGCCAAGATCGGACCATGCGCGCCGTAACGGAACACGTCCATCATGATGAGCAGGACCTTCTCGCCAGGAGCGGGCAAAAGCCCGGCATAGACGCCGTCTATACCGTCTACCAGATGGACGCGGTCCCGCAGATAGGCCAGCCTGCGACTGAAGCCATCGGCAAGGTAATACATCGTCTGAAACCCGGTGACATGGACGGCATCAGACTGCGAGACACGCTCTACGACCTCGCCCCAAAGCTCGCTTTCGCGAAGCGAAAACGCCGCGTCGATCGAGGCATGACTGAGTTCAAGGCTGGCTTGGAAAAATTCGGATTTGTCGCTGGAAAAGCTTGTCTCGAACCGCTGATCAATACGGTCGCTTGTCGGTCCGTAGGCATTCTGGATCGCCTTGCTGCGGGCGTCCGCTGAATCGTTGAAGCCAAGCTTGCGGTAAAAACGCGTCAGCGTCATCGGGCTGATATTCAGCTTGCGGGCGATGTCCGAATTGGTTTCGATGAAAATCGCTTCTGGCCGGGCCAGAAAATACGCAGAAATACGCTTTTCCTTTTGCGTGAGACGGTCTTCCGCCCGTGTCATGGCTTCTACAAATGTGTCAGTTTCCTGCACCGGCTCCACCCGTCTTCCACCCGTCACGTTGCCGCCCGTTTGGCGGTCTGCAACTATGCTGGAAGTACGTCATGGCGAATCGCGATATCCGGCAGTCACTTGCCTTGTCAGGCACCCGGGGTCGCCCTGTTCGCGTCACATCCTCATAGACGAAAAGTGAAAAGTTCAGGGAGTAATTTAACGTGAAACTGAAAGTTCTGGCAGCCACGGCGCTGCTTGCAGGCACGGCTTTTGCAGCACAGGCAGAGGCCATCAAACTGGGCTATAACGGGGCCCCGGACGCGGAAAAGAACGCCGTCCACTTCTTTGCTGAAACGCTTGAAAAGATCGTCGAAGAAAACTCTGATATCGAGATCGAGCTTTTCCCGAAATCCCAGCTGGGCAGCGAACAGGAGCGTATGGAAAACACGCTGGCGACGCCTTCGCTGAATGTTGCAAGCTTTGCCGGACTGGCGCCGGTTGATCCCGAAAGCTACGTGTCGAACACGCCGTTCATGTTCTCCACCCCCGAAGAGGCCCGCACCTTCTTTGATGAAGGTGCCTACTGGAAGATGGTCGAAGAGGCGTTCAGTGACCGGACCGGTGGCTCTGAAATTCTGGCCGTCGTGGAAGAGGGCGGATTTCTGGCCTTTACAAGCACGGACAAGCCGATCCACTCGCCTGCGGATTTCGCGGGCATGAAATTTCGCGCGATGGACCCGTCTCAGGTTGCTCTTTACGAGGCGATGGGCGCCTCTGGCACGCCGGTTCCGTGGACCGAAGTATATGCTGCGCTGCAAACCGGTGTGGTTGAGGGCCAGATGAACCCGCCGCTCTACATCATTCTGGGCTCTCTCAACGAAGTGCAGAAATACATGACCCGCGCCAACGTGCAGTATTCCATGCAGTTTCTGGTGGGCAACGGCGCATGGCTTGCCTCGCTCTCTGAAGCTGACCGCAAGGTTCTGGAAGACGCGATTGCCCAGGCCAACGCTTTGACGCGCGACAGTGTGCAGGCCAATGTCGAAAACCGTGTTGAATGGCTGAAGGAAAACGGCATGGAAGTCATTGACCCCACGCCCGAGCAACTGGCCGAGTTTCAGGCCATCGGTCAGCCGAGCTTCATCGCATGGTTGGGTGAACAGAACATCGATCAATCCTTCATCGACGCGGCATTTGCGGATCTTGGGAAATCCGAGCTTCTGCAGCAATGATCGCCACGGTGCAAACCTGGTTGGCACGCCTTACCCTGGGCGTGTCAGCTATCCTGATTGCCTGGGTGGCCTTGTTCATCCTTTACGGCGTCGGGGCACGGTATTTCTTCGGCTCCTCGCCCATCTGGTTTGACGAGCTGGCACGCTATGTGATCATCGGCGCTGCGATGATCGGTATCGGGGCTGTCTGGGTGGATGGCGCGCATATGCGGGTTTCGGTTCTGGAAACCCGCGTGCCGGAAGGGCTGCGAAAGGTAATCATCTTGTACCAATGGCTGCTGACATTGGCCCTGGCCGGGGCGATGACCTGGTTTTCGTATCAATATGTGGGCAAGGTCGGCTTCTTTCAGACACCCGGCTTGCAAGTGTCCCGATCCTTGCCTGTTGCGCTTATGCCGATCGGGTTCGGTCTGCTGTTCCTGATGGCGCTTTTGAACGGCCCCAGGCCATTGCCGCAAGCGACAGTGGAGCATGACCTATGATTTTGACAATGCTGGCGGTGATGCTGATCCATGTCGTACTGGGTCTGCCCCTTTTCCTAAGCCTGATGGCGACCGCCGTTGTGGGCTTTTCCTTCGTAGGCTTTGATCAGATGGCCCGGATAATGCCGCAACAGGCATTTGGCGGCATTGATGTCTTCTCGCTCATGGCGATCCCGTTGTTCATTCTTGCGGGCAACCTGATGAACAACGGTCAGATGACCCCCCGCCTGCTGGCCTTGGCGGATCGTCTGGTCGGCCATTTTCGCGGTGGGCTTGGCCATGTGAACGTCACCGCAAGCGTGTTTTTCGCCGGTGTGAACGGGTCTGCCGTTGCCGATACCTCGGCGCTTGGAACCTTGCTGATCCCGGGCATGCGTCAGGCCGGGTTTCCCGGCACCTATGCGGCGGGGCTTACCGCTGCAAGCTCGCTGATCGGCCCGATCGTGCCGCCATCGATTTTCATGATCCTTTACGCCAGCCTGACGGGGACCTCCGTCGGCAGCCTGTTTCTGGGTGGCGTCTTGCCGGGAATCGCCCTTGGCCTCGCTTTCATGGGAATGAATGTCGTTTACGCGCGCATTTACAATGTCGAGAAAAACCAACGACGTGCCAAACTCAGAGAGATCGCCTGCGCCGCATACGCAGCACTCCCGGCGCTGATCGCCCCTGTCATCATTGTCGCCGGGATCGTGCTGGGCATCGTGACTCCGACTGAATCCGGGGCTCTGACCGTCGCGTATGTCTTGATCTGGGGCTTGTGGACCAGAAACCTGAGCGTTCGGAATGCCTGGATCGCGCTGCGAGAAACCTCCATCCTGACCTCGGCGGTGTTCGTTATCATCGCGATTTCGTCAATCGTGTCCTGGCAGCTGGCATTTGCCAATGCACCGCAGGCCTTCGTGGGCGTTCTGGAACCCTTTGCCAACAGTCCCACACTGACCCTGATCGCCATTTCCGGCGTCACCTTCATCACCGGCATGTTCATGGAAGAAGTGTCGGCGCTGTTTCTGCTGACGCCGATTATCCTGCCCGTGGCGCAGATTGCGGGCGTTGATCCGGTCCATCTGGGCATCGTGATGACTCTCAACATCACCATCGCGCTGATCACACCGCCCTTGGGGGCCTGCATCTTCGTGGCTGCTGCTGTCGGGAAAGTTGATATCACACGTCTTTTTGTTGCGATCTGGCCGTTCATCGCGGTCGCGCTAGGTGTGCTGTTGGTCATTATCCTGATACCCGGACTGACCACTTGGCTGCCCTCAAGGTTGATGTGAGATGCTGACAGAGAAACAGACAGCGTTGGATTGGGGCGTTGCCCAATATATCTCGGCCGGGACAAGCGAGGAGCCGCTTGTTCCAGCCATCACCTGCGAACACTGGACCGCCCAGCCCGTCGACTTTCAGAACGGGTTGGCGGGTGCATTGCCAGAGATCTGGGTGCGCAAAGGTGTCTATGACAGGCTCGTCCGGGCGGCAGAGGCATTGCCGCGCGGCTACCGGCTTGTCCTCCTGGATGGCTGGCGCCCGAAGCGCGTGCAGCAGTTTCTTTTTGACAATGTCCGACGACAGATCGAGCTGGAAGACCCTTCCCTTACCGAGGCAGAGATTGATCGCAAGACGCTTTTATACGCGGCACGGGCATCGGACGATCCGGTTCGCCCCAGCCCTCACATCACGGGTGGTGCGATTGATGTGACCTTGTCGGACGAGGAGGGCACGATCCTGGATATGGGGGGCGCATTTGACGAGGCCAGCGAAAAGAGCTGGACCGCAGCGCCGGTGCCTGCGGCGCCCGCGGAACGCAGGGAGCATCTGTTGGCGGCAATGCAGCACGCCGGATTCACCAACCTGCCCAGCGAATGGTGGCATTACGATTACGGGAACTGGTTATGGGCGTGGTACAGCAAGAAATCCTCGGCGCTTTACGGCCCGGTAGAAAGGCCATCCGACCAGAAAGAGGCGGCGGGATAAGGGGCCGCAGGTCACGGAAACGTTTTTGCAACCGGCGACACACCCAAGCCGGTTTTGATCTCTGCCTGGGTCTGGCAGGGCTTGCTCGCATTCGCCAAGCAGACGATCAAATTCGGCAGACATGCGCAATGCGTCCCAGTGTTGCTGCGCGCCCCCGTCTCATGAGGAAGGGACGGCGGACTGCGCCCCTTCCTCTGATTGTGCTAGATGATAAAGAAGTTGAACGCCGTAAGGTTCAGCTCTGTGCCGAGTTGGGCAAACTGCACGGAGTCTGCATCCCCGGAGCCATCGACATCATATGACAGCGTGCCATCATCGGTGTCATAGATGATGCGGTCATCGGCATCACGCGCGACACCCCACGAACTGCTGTAGAAGACATCGAAGGACAGCACACCCTGGTCGCCGACCTCCTCGAAGATGAGACTGTCCAGCAGGATCAGGTCTTCATCGACAGAGAAATCGGTGATCAGGTCGATATTGCCGTCGCCAAGCGCTGTAGAGAAGCGGAAAGCGTCCTCTCCTGCGCCCCCCGTCAGCCTGTCTGCGGCGAGCCCCCCATCCAGCAGGTCATTGCCCTGATTGCCACCCAACGTGTCGGACCCGGCGATGCCCGGCTGCACGGGCTCGGGCGGGAAATCGACCGAGACGTTCAACTCGTATGTCGACCCGACAGGTACGGTTTCGGCCCAGCCGCTGCCCGGCGCGGTTGGCGACCAACTGCCTTCCAGAATATAGTAGGTTCCGGTTTCCTCGATGGCGAAGGCCACGCTGGAATCGCGATTGCTGGTGGAGCCGGGATCACCGCCACCATCGTCGTTTTCGGCAACGATATTGCCATCGCTGTCAAGCAATCTGACCCAGCTGTCATGGACATTCGGATCGGCTATGCCATCAATGTCGATCGACAGGAATGTCCCGGCCGCCAGATCAATTCTGTAATATCCACCCAGACCATTGCCGGTGGCATTGACGGTCGTGTGAAGGACGGTTGTTGAATCGAAGATGTCCGGGTCTTCCTCAAGACTGAAGTTGTTCGAGATATCGAAGGCGTTTGCGATGGAATTATTCGTCGCATCCGGTCCAAGCGTGGCATAACCGGTCCCCAGACCCGGCGTTGGAAGGGGTTCCCCCTGATAGGCGAAATCGCCAAGCAGGATGTCATCCCCGCCGCCACCCTTGATCTTGTCGGCACCCCCCTGACCGGTCAGAACATTGGCGGCGCCGTTGCCGTTCAACATGTCATCGAACCCCGACCCGGCGAGATTTTCGATAGAGTTGAACCTGGCCCCCCCGGCGCCATCGCCGCGCATGTCAAGCTGGACGCCGCTGGTTGCGTTTGCGTAATCCGCCGTGTCGCTGCCCGTACCGCCGTTCAGCGTGTCGGCACCGCCCCCGCCTGTCAGGGTGTCGTCACCGTGCCACCCGGACAGAACGTTGACCTCGTCCGTGCCGATAAGGTGATCGTCGTAAAACGAGCCCACGGCGTTTTCGATATCAACCAGAATATCGTGGCGAATGACCGTGCCGCGCCCGACGATCTGGACCGGGCCATCGGCATCGCCACCGCTGGCCGTGCCATTGGCAAGATCGACCGTGACGGCATCGGTGCTGCCAGAGTATTTGACGGTATCAATGCCGTCGCCGCCATCCAGATAGTCCTGACCGCTGCCACCGATAAGCGTGTCGTTGCCGTCCTCCCCATACAGAATGTCGCCATCTGCGCCGCCATCCAGAATGTCATCGCCACCACGGCCATTGAACACGTCGCCACCGCCACGGCCCCAGAAATGGTTTGCATCGGAGGTGCCGATGAAGCGGTCGATACGGTCATCGGACCCGATCAGATTCTCGATACTGTAGAACGTATCGCCGGACGCAGTGCCCCCGCTGGCGACATTCGTTTCTAGATTGACGAGCAGCTGGAACGGGCTTTCGCGGCTGTAATCGACCGTGTCGATGCCGGACCCGCCCCTGAAGATGTCAATGCCGGCCTGACCGCTCAGCATGTCGTTGCCCGCGCCGCCATCCAGAATGTCATTCCCGGCGCCGCCCAGGATCGTATCACGGCCCCGGCCACCGTAGAGCGTATCACCGGCGTCGTCGCTTTCGGTCTGATCTTCCAGATCCGCGATGGCGATCGTGTTGTTGATATCGCGGCTGGCGAGCGTGTCACGGCCCCCGATGACAAGGTCATCGCCGCCCAGACCAAAGATGGTATTGCTGCCGGCCCCGCCTTCGAGGATGTTGCTGTCCATGTCGCCGAAAGTGATGCTGGTCAACGTGGTGTCGCCGATACTGGGCAACGGTCCGCTGCCGACCGTCGCGGGCGGGTTCTCCGACTGATCGACATAGATGATGTATTCGACGTTTGCGATGCTGTCGATGATCAGATCGCTCGACAGTACGATGACGGTGTCCTCCCCGCCATCCGCTTCCTCGCGCACGATATCATCAATGGAATCAACAAAGTAGATATCGTCGCCGCCATTGCCGGCCATCCGGTCGCCGCCACTGCGGCCGTCCAGAACGTTGTTCCCGTCATTGCCGATCAGGACGTCGTCATAGGCGCTGCCGATTCCGTTCTCGATGTAATATTCGGTTGCGTCGGCGTTGTGGCCCGCAAAGATCGACACGTTGTTGCTGTGGCCGTTGACGCTGGAGAAGTGTCCGGCGCGCAGGTCCAGGATCGTTCCCGAGGTGGAGCCGGAGAAGTTGATCGTGTCGGTCCCGCCGGTGTCGTGGATTACGAAACCGATATCGTGCTGCATGCCCCAGGACGTCAACTCGTAGCCGTATTCCGTGCTGTCAAAGCCGTAGACATTGTCACCTGTCATGAGGTTGATGGTCTGGTAGCTGCGCACGCCGTTTTCGTCGACGGTCGAGAAAAACCGCCGGATCACGGCTTCGATATCGGCCATAAGCGGGGTTGCCGCCGACCAGCGCGTGTCTTCACCGACATCAATCCCATCGAAATAGGACATGACGCTGTATTGCTGGCGGTCGTAGGTCCAGGTCGCATTGTTGAGATAGTTGATCTGTACGCCACCTGGCCCGCTGTAATTGTAAAGGCCGGGATGGTTCAGGCCAAACTCGTGGCCGAATTCGTGAATGAAGGAGTCGAAAACATAACCGCCGATATCCGTCAGGTTGGGTTCGGTGTCATGGAACCGCTGGCCGATGCTGACGTAGCGATTGCTTGAAAATGCGCTGCCATCGCTACTTTCGCCCAGTTCGGGGCTGACAATCCGCATCCAGTCCGTGTTGCGATCCCACGGTGTCTCGTAGACGATTTCAAATTCCAGCGGCGTGACCGATGCCCACATCTGCAAGGCGCCAACGGCCGCTTCCTGATAGTCGGGATGATCATTGAGTTCCTGAACATTGATCCTTAGGGGTTGGGCCGCGATCTCGGGCGTCAGGCTGCGGTTCAACGCCCCCAGGTAGTCGAGGAAATCTTCGTAATCTTCGCCTTTTCCAAACGGGTTGTCCGGGGTCTGGTCGTTCACCCACCATTGGTCATTCAATTGCGCGGAAACTGGCATATCGAGGGCTCCTTGTCTTACGACCACCGAAATTGCGGCCGTATGGTTATGTTGCTTTCAACTACCAACGGGCAACGTGTCCGCTGCCCGTCAACTTTGTCACCGAGGTCGATAATGCGCCCGGATTCCCGGCGCGTCCATTACTATAACGTGCGTTCTGAGACCACCTGCAACCAAAGGCTGATTTCCGCTTGGGTGATGGATTTGACGTGTCTACTGCCCGGTCTGGCTGGGGTGTCGTTCGATGTGGAGGGGGCTGGCAGACGTCATGCCGAGGTATCGCAAATCACGCAGCGTCTCGGCTGCAATCGATCAGGTTGAGGCATCCTTTGATCTGACGCTGATTACCCGGCAACGGTCTCGCGGGATCAGGGCCAATGCCAGCGGGCGACAGGTTGCGCAGAAGTTCGAGCGTCTACTTGATGACTACCGATCGGTCGTCGCCGAGGGGGCTGACCTGAAGGAGGCGTTGAGCGGTACGTTCCGCATCGGGTTTTACGCACCGATTGCGCCTGCCTTCTTGCCGTCGATCCTGTCAAGCTTTGTCCACAGCAGCGGCGCGGTCACGCTGCATCTTGATGAATGCGACAATGACGCCGCACAGGACGGTCTGCTGAACGGGCTTTACGATGTCATCCTGTTTGTCAGCGAAAATGTGCGCTCAACGGTTGAGTTTGACGTTCTGATAAAGGCCCCGGCCTATTGCCTGCTGCCCCGTGACCACCCGCTTGCCGCAGCGGAGATGTGACGATGGCGCAAGTCGTGAGGGTACCGCTTGTGGTCCTGCAACGCCCCTTTGCGGCAAACTATTACCTGGGCCTGTTTGACAGGCACGCCGACATCTCGGTTGCGGCCTATGCAAACTCGACAGAAATGGTGCGGAGCCTCGTGAGCGCAGGCCATGGCTGTGCCGTGCTCAACATGCGGCCGATGACCTTGACCAGCTATTGCGGGGCGGAGCTGGCAGGCTTGCCCATCTCGGGCCCGCTGCCGCCATTAACGCTTGCGATTGGCTACGATAGAAGCCGCCCGCGCCGTCTGGTGCGCCATTTCATCGATGCGTGCCACGCGCATTTCACTGAGACTGGTCCTCAGCAATGCATTGTTGAAAGGCAAGTTGGCTGAGAGCGGCGATTCACGGCCTCTGGGGAATAGCGCTTCCATTCATTCCCCAATCGGGCGCAGTGCAGTGAGCGGCGTTCGATCCATGGATCACTGCGCCAGAGAGGATCGACGGCAGCGGGCTGCCCTCTGGGCAGATAGCTCCGCAATCGCCAGCGGGGGGGTGGACGCGTGCCGAGGATTAAACTCAGTCTTCGTCAAACTCAGAGGCCTGGCCAATGGTCAAAGGACGCAAGCAGTCCGCTTCGTTGACATTCGCACCTTCAATCTAAGCTAGGCGAGCCACACTGTCTGGTGGGGGCCAAGTGATACACCCGTGCGCACGTGAAACGCCTCGCCGGTGATAAGGTCGGTCATGCGCGGCATCGTCTCAAGAAACCGCTGCGGGTCCAGGTTCTGTGGGGTATCGGCAAAGTTGGCGAGCACATAGATTTCCTGTCCCTCGCCGTTGCGGACATATCCAAGCACGTGCGGGTTTTGCGTGTTGAATGATCTGATGGCATTGCCCGACAGTCCCGGTGCTGACCGCCTTGCGTCGATCAACTGTTTCATTCTTGCGAATATCTTGCCTGCGGTCGTCGTGTGATCATCGCGCTGATCATAAAGGCCGTCCGGACGCATGGGGCGGCCGACCCAGCGCTGGTCGCCTGCCTGTCCGGGATGGTCCTTGTAGGAATGGTCGTTCAGCTGGCCCACTTCATCGCCCAGCGAAATGAGCGGAATGCCTCCGGCCGAGAAGGCAATGCTGTAAAGCAGGATCATCCGGTCAATGCCGCCCGGATCGCCCGCTTCTATCCCGGTCAGGGAGGCCGTCGTGCCGCAAACGCGGCAATCGCCGGTTTTCGGATTGAACTGAAACGGTTCGCCGCGGGCGAAACTGCCGTCGAACCGGTTGGTGTAAAACGCGTTCAGGAACCGGCGATGTTCGAAACCGACGATGCCGAATTCTGCCGCGTCCTCATCGGCAAAGGTCCAGCCTATGTCATCATGGCTGCGTACATAGTTCACCCATGCACATTCCGGGTGGATGGGTTGGCGCCGCGCAATCGCCTGATTGATCAGCTCGACCTTGCGGGTTGCCAGCGCCTCCCAACCCAGCGCCATCAGCAGCGGGTTGTAGGATATCGGGCATTCCTTCGGGTCGATGTAGGACACCACCTCGTCCGGGTGGACAATCGCTTCGGACTTGAACAGCAGCGACGGCGCCGCCATGCGACAAACGCTGTTGAAGGCCTGCAACAGCAGATGCGCCTCGGGAAGGCTCTCGCAACTCGTCCCCAGCCGCTTCCAGATGAAGGCGACCGCGTCCATCCGGATCAGATCAACGCCCTGATTGGCCAGCGACAGCATTTCCTGCGACATCGCGCGGAACACCGCCGGGTTCGAGTAGTTGAGATCCCATTGAAACGAATGGAATGTCGTCCAGATCCACCGACCGTCTTCCATCTGCACAAAGGCGCCGGGGTGGTCGTCCGGAAACACTTCGCGCACTGTCCGTTCATAGGCGTCCGGCATCCGCCGGTCTTCGAAGATCCAGTAATAGTCAGAGAATTCCGGATCGCCCTGCGCCGCTTTCCTGGCCCATTCATGTTCGTTGGATGTGTGGTTGAAAACGAAATCAACGACCAGAGAGATACCGGCCTCGCGCAGGGTCTTGGCCAGATCGCGCAGGTCCTCCATCGTGCCAAGATCGGATCGCACATCCCTGTAGCTGGACACAGCATAGCCACCGTCGGAATTCTCCGCAGGGCAATCAAACAGGGGCATCAGGTGCAGATAGGTGATGCCCAGATCCGTGAAGTAGGGGACGTGGTCTTTCAACCTGATCAGATCGTCCGCGTAACGGTCGACATAACAGAAGGCGCCGAGCATCTTGTTCGATTGGAACCAATCCGGCTGCGCCTCGCGTGACAGATCCAAGCCTTTCAGATCATCGGGCCGCGCCTGCCAGCATGCCAGAGACTGGCCGATCAGCGTTGCCAGATGGTCCAGACAGTCTTCATGTTCGCCGTAAAGCTTCGCGAAGAGGTTGAAAAGACGTGGAAACTCCGCATCGAAGCGGGTGCGAAACGCCCGGGCGTCGGCGTTGTCCCAATCAACGCCAGCTTCGGCCAGCGTTGCGAATACATAGCTTTCTGCGGCCTTGAGTTGCTGGGTGATCGAAAGCACTGGGATGTCTCCATTAGGCTTGGTTGTGCGGACGACCCGCCGACGGGCGGGTTTCGGGAAAACGCTGGATCACCGGAACGCCGCCACGCCTTCGCTGCGCTCGGGCCTTTGCGGGTGCCGGACGGGCCAGAGAGTTCCCGTACCGTTTCAATGTGCGGCGCTTTTCATTTCGCCCGGTGCAAACAGGTGCGCCTGCTCTGGTGAGAATACCAGATCGATGCTTTCGCCTTGTTGGAAAATCTTGTCCTCATCGAAAGTCGCGATGAACGTGGAGCCGTCCTGCAGCGTCATGTTGGCCACGGTTTCGGTGCCAAGCCGTTCGGTCATGTTCACCTTGCCATGCAGCATGCCACTGCCGGGTTCGACCGCGCTGACATGCTGGGGCCGGATGCCAAGGACACCTTTGCCCGGCCCGTCGATCCGCCCCTTATGGGCCACAGTGATAGGGTCGAGCGCGGCGTTGGCGACCTTCGCAAACGTCCCGTCGCGCTCTGTCACATCGACGTCGAGAAAGTTCATCGACGGGGCGCCAAGGAAGCCCGCGACGAACAGGTTGGCTGGTTCGTGGAACAGCTCCATCGGGGTGCCGACCTGCATCACCAGACCATCTTTCAGCACCACGATCTTGTCGGCCAGCGTCATCGCTTCGACCTGATCGTGGGTGACGTAGATCATCGTGGCATCAAGCGTATCGTGCAGGCGCCCGATCTCCATCCGCATGTCCATACGCAGCGCCGCATCCAGGTTCGACAGCGGTTCGTCGAACAAGAAGACCTTGGGTTTGCGCACGATCGCGCGGCCAATGGCGACACGCTGGCGCTGACCGCCAGAGAGCTGCGAGGGACGCCGGTCGAGCAGATGCTCCATCTGCAGTACCCGCGCGGCTTCGGCCACCTTCTCTTCCTTCTCCTGCTTGGAGGCGCCCGCGATGGTCAATCCGAATTGGACGTTCTCGCGCACCGTCATGTGCGGGAAAATGGCGTAGGACTGGAACACCATGGCGATGCCGCGCTCTTTCGGCGGCTTGTCGTTGACCACCTCGCCGCCGATTTCAAGCGTGCCGGAGGTGATGTCTTCCAGCCCGGAAATCATCCGCAACAGCGTGGATTTACCGCAGCCGGACGGGCCTACAAAGACCACGAATTCACCATGTTCGATCTCCAGGTCGACCCCTTTGATCACGTCGACGGCACCGTAGGATTTCTTGACGTTACTCAGTTTCAATGTGGCCATCGTTCTTACTCCGCTGCCATCGACGACTTCGCTATCCGCAGCGTACCGTCGTTGAGTTGTACCACTGGGTCGGGATCGGTGAGGAACCCGCCGAACTGCCCGTCAGGCAAAACGTATCGGGCGCCGATGATCATCAGCCCGGATTCCGTTTGCAGCATGCGTGCGGCATAGCGCTGGCAGGGTTGCGACGCGTCCAGAAACGGCCCCTTTGCAAGCTGCCAGGGCCCGCGCGGGCTATCGCCGATCAGATAATGGCTGCCGGTCACCGGTTCGCCGGGATAATCCTTGGCCAGCGCTTCCGAGAAATGCTCGTCGGCGGTGCAGAACAGGCAGTACCATTTGTCACCCTGCCTGAAGACCTGCGGTACTTCGAGCTGTCCCAGCCGCCCGGCATAGACAGGCGGTTGGAGCGACCAGGTCACAAGGTCGGGCGAGGTGGCAAAGCCGACGCATCCGCCCTCGTTCGCTTCTGCCTGACCGGGCACGCGAGCAGTGAAGAACATCAGCCAGCCGTCGCCGTCGGGATCGCGCATGACCCAAGGGTCGCGCATCGCCCGGTCGTGCCAGAAGCCTTTGACATGCTCGCTTTCATACTTGTCCGTATGCGGCCCGGACATATCAAGGCAAAGCCCGTCGCCAACGCGTTCCCAGCTGTGCATATCCGGCGAGGTGGCGTGGCCGATGCGCTGATACATGCCTTTTTCGGCGCGAGACGTACCGGTGTAGAACAGGTGCCAGAGACCATCATCGTCCTGCACGACGGACCCAGTCCAGGTGGTATAGTCATCCCAGGCTGGACCCTCTGCTGGCGCGAAACAGGTGCCCAGATAATCCCATCTGACAAGATCGTCCGACACGGCATGGCCCTGGGTCGCGTTGAAGTGGCGCAAATCCGGGTCGCCCAGGCTTTTGGGCGCCTTCAGGAAGTAGCCGTGCCACCTGTTTCCGTCATGGGCATACCAGCTGTCCCAGACCCAGTCATTTTCAAGTTTCAGTGTCATGTGATTTCACCCCTTCACGCCGGTCGATGCAATCGACGAGATGAACGCGCGTTGCAGAACAAGATAAAATGCGATCACAGGGACCGAGATAAGTGTCAGGTAGGCCATGACCTCCCCCCAGGCGATCTGCAGCTGGAAGAAATAGCCGAGCCCGACCATCACGGGTCTGTGTGCTTCGTCCTGGACCACGATCAGTGGCCACAGATATTGATTGTTGTACATTGTCAGCGATTTCAGGATCGCCGCGGTGGCAATCACCGGGCCCGAGAGCGGCATGACAATCTTGCGGTAGATCAGAAGCCAGCTGGCCCCTTCGACGCGTGCAGCCTCGATCAGCTCTCGCGGCAGATCCTTGAAGAACTGCACGAAGAGGAAGATCGTCAGCGCATCCACCATCCACGGGATGATCTGCACCCGGTAGGTGTTGAGCCACCCGATCTCCAGCCCGTCCAGCCCGATCCACGGCAGCTTTGACACGAACAGCAAAAGCGGAACCGCGATGGTTTCAAACGGGATGATCAGTGTCGCCACGATCACCGTCAGCAGGATATTGCGGCCCTTCCATTCAAGAAAGACAAAGCTGAAAGCCGCAAGAGAGCACAGCAGAATCGACGCCCCCACGGTCACGACCGTGACGAAGACAGAGTTCATCATGAACCGCCCGATCGGGGCACGCTCGAACGCCTTGACGTAGTTGTCGAGGCTGATGTCGCCCACGGGCAGGAAGGCGCGGATGCTGGACGTGTCTGCAAGCAATTGCTGGTCCGGCTTGAGGCTGGACACCACCATGAACACCAGCGGGAACAGGAAGACGAACCCAACCAGCACAAGGACGGCATAGCGTGTCGCGAGCCGCAGCCCGCGATTGTCAGAAGTAACAGATGCCATTATTTGCGCTCCCGTGTCAGAAAGCCCTGAACGGCGGAAATTGTCAGGACCATGAGGAAGAGGATGACCGAGATCGTCGCACCACCGGAAATGTCCTGCTTGCCATAGCCGCGTTCGACGGTCTGGAAGACCAGCGTTTGCGTCGAGTCGAGCGGGCCGCCATTGGTCATCACGTCGACCTGAGCGAAGACCGCAAAGCTTTGCATGGTGATGACGATCAGCACCAGGACGGCCGTGTTGCGAAGCCCCGGCCAGGTCACGTATCGGAAGGTTTGCCATTTGCTGGCGCCTTCGATGGCGGCGGCCTCATAAAGCGTGGGCGAGATCGCCTGAAGCCCGGCTAGCCAGATCACCATGTGAAAGCCCATACCCTGCCAGGCCGACATCGCGATGATCGATCCCAGTGCCGTATCCGTTCGCCCGAGCCAGTCTATCGGTGTGAAGGCCCCGAGGGTCAGCACCTCCAGGATATTGTTCAACAGCCCGTCATTACCGGAATAGATAAAGCGCCAGAGCAGTGAGATCACCACGATCGAAATCACCACCGGCATGAAGTAGACCGTTCGGAACACGTTTATCCCGCGTAATTTCTGGTTGATCAGCAAGGCCAGTAACAGCGCGCCGCCACCCTGTAGCGGCACGATGAACAGCGCAAAGGTCAGCGTGTTGACCAGCGCTTTCATGAACAGCACGTCGGAGGCAATCACCACCTTGGCAGTGTCACCCCAATGCCATCTGAACCACTCGCCCATCCCGCGATATTGTGGAAACTCATCGCTGCGGGTGATGGTGCGGACGCGGGGATATTCGATCTCGCCATCCTCGTCGCGGACGATCTGGCCGGCGTCGTCGGTTTCCGGCTCCAGTGTCACCACGGCGACGCTCAGAAGATTGCGGTAATTCTCGAGCCCGACAAACTGCGCCTCGTTGGGCGACACCAGCCGTTGATTGGTGAGCGACAGGTAGAAGGCGAAAAAGAACGGTACGATGATAAACAGGAACAGGAGCGAGAACCCCGGCATGGCAAAAAGCCATCCGGCCTTGTTGGAACGGGTCAATTTGCTGGACATGTGCTTCCCTCGACATCTCGGGGGGCCGCGAAGATCCGCAGCCCCCTTTTTCAGGTCTGCTTAGTGGCCGTAGCCCTGATTGCTTTCGATGTCTTTTTCGATCTCGTCGGCGGCGGCATCAAGCGTGTCGGCGACGTCTGCGCCATTGGCGATATCGGCCAGCGCCTTTTCAAAGACCTTGGCCGCGACCACGTAGCCCGGTGTGACGGGACGCACCAGGGCCTGCTTCTCGGACAGATCGAAGAACACGGCCAGCGGGCCACCATCGGCGTATTTCACGGTCATCTGGGCGGCTTCCTTGGTCCCCGGAATAAGGCCGATACCGTCGGAGAATGCTGCCATGTATTTGTCTTGCAACGCGTGTTCGACAAAGGCTGCGGCTCCCTCGGGTGTCTCGCAGGCGCTGGATACGCCAAACTGCCACGACCCTGCACCGATTTTCGGGCCAGTGCCGAAGTCAGGTGCCGGCAGGAAGACGACATCGTCCACACCTGCGTCAAGCGTGGCCGCCGCAGCCCAGTTGCCGTTCCATGAAAAGGCGTATTTGCCTTCGATGAAGCCGACATCGCGATCCGCAGGGTCTTGGCTGGTGCCGGGCGCGTAGCCCTCCTCAAAGAGAGACTGCCACCATTCGCCGAACTCGATGGCCTCGTCACTGTTGATGACGCCGTCTGCGCTGGCATAGGTGGACCGGTCAACGATGTCGCCGCCAAAGCTCTGCATGAACGGGGAGAAGGCATATGGATACCATTCGCCGGTCCATGCCGTGCCAAGGTCAAGCGCGTAATCATAGTTGCCAGAGGCCTTGGCCGCGTCGAGTGCGGCCATCAGCTCATCCTTGCTCCAGGGCTCTTCCAGCGTCGGGGTGCGCAGGCCAAGCTCGTCCAGCGTTGACTGGCGCGCATAAAGTGCCACGGCAGCGTCCCAGAGCCCTACCGAGTAGATCTCGTCATCGTAGCGGCCAATGGTCGAGTCGAGGTGGCCTTCGATTGCCTCTTGGCTGATGGGCAGCGGTTGCAGATATCCCGCCCATGCCCAGTTTGGCATCACCGGGCCGTCAACGTCCAGAATGCACGGCAGGTTGCCGGCAAGGGCAGAGGCCACGACCGACTCGTTGTAGCTTTGCTGCGGGAAGCTTTCGACAACAACGCTGTAATCGGATTGTGCCGAATTGAATTCCTCGATGACGGTGTTCAGCAGTCCGCTTTCCACATCATTGCCGGCACCGTGATACCACAGCTTCATTTCTGTCTGCGCAGCAGCCGCTCCGGCCAGTGCCGTGGAGGCAGCCAACGCGCCAAGCAGGGTCTTTGTAAGTTTCATGTTTGTCTCCTCCCTAGAGATCAAAGAGTGTCAATTCAGAGTTTGGTCACCGAAGATCGCCACGCGACCGTTCCACGAACCAGGTTCGGATTTCTTGGTTGCAGCGTGTTGTCTGCGGTTACGTCGAGCATCAGTTGCGCCGCAAAGCGCCCCATCGCAACGTAGGGCAGCTCGACAGTGGTCAGCTGCGGGGTCAGCACCTCGGATATCGCGCGATGATCGTCGAAGCCCGCGATGGAAATGTCGTCCGGGACCCGCAGGCCCCGGCTGTTCAGCAGGCCGTATACCCGCATTGCCATCACGTCATTGCCGCAGCAGATCACTGTCGGCGGGGACGCGACCGACAGAAGCTTTTCAAGCGCTGCGGACAGGATGATTTGACTTTCATCGGAGGCACTTGCATGCACATGTGCGATCAAGGCCGGGTCGCTGGACAATCCCGATGCCGCATGCGCGGCCTGATAGCCTTCAAGCCGCAGCTGCGCCGCCGACATTTCTGGATCCAGTGACAGAAAGCCGATGCGTTCGTGTCCGGCCTGAATAAGCCGCGTGACCAGCGACTCCATCCCGGCGCGATCGTCGGGTAGCACACACAGCGTGCCCGACTTGTCAAAGCAATTGACCAGAATGGTCGGGCAGCCAACATCCGAAAGTTTGATATCCACTTCCCTGTGGTGGTCCGCCACGTAGATCAGCCCATCAACGCGATGTTGCGCAAAGGTCCGGGCCAGAAGTGGGACAGTTTCGGACGTGTCGCCCGTGTCGGCGATCATCAGGATCTTGCCCTGTGATGCGAGCTCTTTCTGAATGGCCTGAACGATGAGAAGATCCGGCAGCCCGGTTGGTGCGGCAGGTTCCGGCGCATGCGAGATGGCACCGGTGATAAGACCGATCAGCCCCGACTTCTTGGACCGCATCGTCCGCGCCGCCTGTGATGGCACATAGTCCAGATCGCTGATTGCCCGTGTCACTGCCGCCCGGGTGTTCTTGTTGACCGGAGCGTCGCCATTCAGCACCCGCGACACAGTCTTGGGTGACACGCCTGCCTTCTTTGCAACGTCGTAAATGGTCGCCATGCATCCCCCCCGGTACTGATGACACCGATATCATGACACTGATGTCATAGAAAAGCAAGATTCGTTAATCGCGCGTCTGACGGGGGACGACATGCCAAATTTCGGCCAGCTCCTGAGACGAAGAAACCCATATTTTCAGCGGCTACGCGCCTTGTAGACCGCGTTCCGGGCCCGGTCTTTGGCATCGTGGTCGGCTATGACGGCATGTCCTGACAGTATTTCATAAACCCGGGCCGGGCAGCCAGACTGGTGCCGAACACGCCCTTGTGACCGACCATACCCGCCTATTGATTCGCGACGGGGTTCTGGTTGTGCACTCCACATAGAAAGCTTCCCCGCCCGATGAAACTTGCCGCCGTTACCAACGAAGTCGCGCCCCTGACCGAACCGGGCAGCCTTGACACCATCATCCGCACCGCGCTGGCGCATGGCATCACCACGTTTGAGGCGCGCACCGTCGAGGGTAAGCGCTTTCCACTGCTCACGGGCGGTGCCTGGGACATCCTGAAATCGGCGCGCGACACATATGGCATCACCTATTCCGCAGCCTCGCCGGGGATCTTCATCGGCCTGACGGTCGACAGCGATCTGGCCGCGATCCACAAGAACCAGCTATGGTCGATGACGATGGATATGGCCGAAAAGATCGGCACGCATACGTTGATCACCTTCGCACCCAAACGCGGCGCAGACGACCCTGCAGAGTTCGGCCGTGTGGTCGATCTGTTGGGTGAGATTGTCGCTTCGGCCGAGGCGCGCGGTTTTGATGTGCAGCTTGAAAACCTGCCCGGCACCTGGGCCGATACAAGCAAGGCCTGCCTTGATCTGTTGCAGGCCGTCAACCATCCGGAATTCGGCTATGTCTGGGACACCGGCAATCTTTATGAAGCCGAACAAACCACGTTCGAGGCCGGGTTCGAGCTGCTGAAACCCTATATCCGCGACGGTTGTTGTTACACAACTCAACCAGTCTTCAGGTTGGTGTGCCGATTTCACATCAAGCGACGTTGGCCGCGATTTTCCATACCTCGAATGCTTTCAATTGATGGTAACGGATCACAAGTGCTGCGCGGCGGCGGGCTGGGGCGGAGAAGAAATTGCGGGTTGCGGAGTGCATGGAGACGAAGCGTTGCAATCCCCCTGGTGATCGCAAACGCTGCATCGTCCGTTCTTTTTTCCTCAACGGCAAATGGCTGTTCTCGGCGCGGTTGTTGAACCCTTTGTGGGACCAGTGATCAAGGCCGGGGGCGACATCTCGCTTCGCTGCGCCGTAGGAGCGAAGCTTGTTCGTGATGATCCGTCTGGGCACGAAGCCCCAGCGTTTCATCAGCCTGACCAAGAGCCGCTTTGCCGCGCGCTTGTCCCGCCGGGGCTGGAGGATTTCATCAAAAACAACACCGTCCTGATCGACGGCACGCCAGAGCCAGAATGACCGGCCCGCGATCTTCACCACGACTTCATCCAGATGCCAAACATCGCCGGGGCGGGCCTGTCGGGGGCGTAAGTTGTGCGCAATCAGCGATCCGAACTTGCGGGTCCAACGGCGGACCGTTTCGTAGGAAACATCGATGCCACGTTTCAGCATCATCTCCTCGACCTCGCGCAGGCTCAGATTGAAACGGACGTACAGCCAGACCGCGTGAGCGATGATCTCTGGCGGGAAGCGGTGGCGTTTGTAGCTGATGAAGGGTTGGGTCATGCATTTCAATTACGCTGATGTCGGCAAACCGACAACCGACGCCGAGTTTACGTGACAACACCCCCGGACCTGCTTGCTGGAGCAGTGGATCGACGATGCAATTGAAGCAGAACTTGTAGAAATCGTGCGGTTTGCCGGCATTTTGCAGCGAGACCTCGAGGCCTTGAAGAATGCCATTGATCTTCTCTGGAGCAATGGCCAAGCTGAAGGACAGATCAACCGCCTCATTATCAAATGCTTGGAAATCGGGGTCAAAACTCGATCTCGAAATCCGCAGCCGCGTCCTCTTCGGGGGATAGTGCATCGCGCGCACGCTCAAGCCGATCAAAGTCCATCAACACCACGTTGAACCCTGACGCCCCGCCCGTAACACGGCGTTCTTCCAGGTAGCTCAGCGTTTTTCCGCAGCCGAGATACATCTCTGCGATTCTCTCGGAAAAAATCGGCATGCCCCTCTGATGCGCCGATCCCTCGCGCTGCAAAAATTGTGTCGTGCCGCCATCCGCGGGGACAAGCCGCGGCAAGGCTTGCAACCCGATCGGCATGATATAACAGGTTTCTTTCGGGGCTCCCCAGCCCCGCATTTCTGACCCGGGGGTGACGAAATCGGACGTGCCGTATTTCTCAATCAAGGCAGACAGGATGCGGTCATAGGGCATTTTACCTTCCGCCAGAACCATGCGCCGCATGATCGCGACCACCTCGCCGTTCGGACTCCAGGAGGCAATGGTCAGCGCCTCTGACCCTCCGCGGCGCACGTAGACACGCTGATACCCAAGCGCGCGTTGTGCGGCGGGAGCAGTCGTCGCGAGCGGAGTCGCGGTTTCGTACTCGGCTTCGATCCCATCAAGCGCAGAAAGCGTTTCGATCGCCTCTCGCATGCTCTGTCCCGGTGCGATGCCCAGAAGATCGTTTCGGGCAGGGCTGACATCTTCAAGTGTGACCTCTGGCCAGTCTGCCGTGCTCTCTGGTTGCTGCGCCACCTGTGAGGGCGAAATAAGCGCCTGATCCGTTGCGATCTGGTCATTCGGAGTCTCGCTGTCCCCCGCTGGCGTTGCAGCAGGAGCTGTCTTGGCGGCGATCGTCAGTACAGGTCCAATGGCGCCGCCGACGGCCTCTGTCCGGGTCGCCGTTGCCTGTCCCCTCACGACGAGGCCCTGTGCTCTGCCTGGGGCTTCGAAAGGTTCTGCCGAGCCGAGGGTGAAATCTATATGCGTCGCAATCCCACGCGTGCCTTGGTGGCCTTCGTGAAACGCGTCCGCAAGCACAAGGATGGTCATTGCACTGTTGCACCGATCCTCCCTGGGATGGGGGCGGGTACGCATAAGCGCGTATCGACGCGGAAGCTTGAAAGGTCCGCCCTGCTCGCTGAAACGGCGTGAGAGATTGTTCTGATCCTCTCGCAAAGATGGGACGGCTTTCATCACCTCGGCGCTGAGACGGCCGACTACGTCGCCGTAGACACCGCAAGTGCCGTCGGGACTGGCCGTGATCCGCACTTTGAAGTTCTGCCCAAGCGTTGCAGCTTTTGCGTCGAACCAGGACCGGATCGTCTTTTCGTGCCGCGTTACCCATACTGGGTCTGGCCGGGGTTGCTCTGCTTCGAACAGGCCAGGGCCTGGCAGGCCCGCATCGCGCTCTGCCCACGCGGCGGCGACCATTTCGTGCAGCGCGTTTTCGGTAGGTTCTATTCCACCCTGCAGGGCTATCAGGTCGACGATATGGGGCGTAACCGTGAGGCGGATCTGGTCTAGCCCTTCGAAATCGGCGGCATCGTAACGGCGCGACATCCGGGCCTGCGCCGCTTCGTTCGCCTCGCCAAAATGTCGTTCGGCAAGAATCTGCGGCAGGTCATTTTCATCCAGAGTGTAGAAAACGATCCGCTCTGGACGGGCGAGAAGCGACACCTGTAGCCCACGTACTTTCATCAGCTGCGCCGTTTCGGGCGTAAGTTCTGCAAGGGCCATGATGGTACGCGATCTCTGTTCGGCAATGAATCGCGCCGTCGCTTGTTCCATCTCGAGCGGTAAGAAAGCATTCGGACCGACCAGGCTGAGTGCGACTTGCAGACCGCCCTGACGTACCGAGAGGGTCATTCCTTCGCTCCGAAATGCAAAGGTGCCCGTCTCAAGGTCATAGGTGTCCAGAGTGATGCGGCTACGGATGACGAGTGGTTTTTCTGCCCCCGCACGCAGTTGCTCCATCGCGGTTTCTGCAGCGACAGGCGCCTCGAATTCATTGGCTCGCTGTACATCAGGCATCAGTTTCGCAATCTGTTCGAAACCGCCCTCGCCAAGGAGTCGGGCAGCGTGGCCCGCGATAGAGATGTCATCTGACGTTTCGGCCTCTGCAATGTCTTGCGCAAATGCGGATGCGGTGGGCATCACCGGTGCTATTGGCGCTTCGGGTGTAGGGATAAGCAGGTCTTCGAGAGGAAATGACAGCACTTCCCAGTCGAGCGTCGGCCCTGCGAAGATGCCGACACGCCGCAACGTTCCCTGTCCGGTACGCAGTGGGCTACCTTGGCGACTGCCGAAGGCTTGCTCAATCGCCATCGTGTCCACCGAGTAATCGAAATCTGCCCACCAGACGAGCTGTACCTGGCGGTCCTGAGCCATTTGACGAAGCAACCTCGCTTGCTCTGGTGGTACTCGGATCTGTTCGGGCAGATTTCCAAAACGCTCGGCCGAGGCGAGCCCTCCATTGCGGCCATCCCCCGGCAGGTTCACGACGCGGAAGTGCCTAGCAGGCAGTCCGGTTTGCATCTCCTGAAGCGGGAAACTCTCAGTGTCGAAATCATACGGGCCAAGCGTCAGCACTACGCTGTGGCGGACCTGGACCGGCCAGATTGGCGCCCGGGCAAGAATTGGATCGTAGTACCGTTCGAAGAATACACGCTTGGCATCGCGCCGGGCAAATTCGTCTGGAAATGGGTCGGAAACTCTGCGCGTACCCGTCACCATTCCGACCACGTCCGTCTGCCCGTAGCGGGGCCCGCCGAAGAAGCTGCGGTGATCGTCCTCGGACAGTAAACCCGCCGCCACACCGATGAACGTATCCCCTTTGCGCGGGGCGTCAGGATTCTGGCCAAGCCAGGCGAGTGCGTTGAACTGGCTCCATGCGGGATCTTTGCGGTGCGGAAAAGGTAGAGAGACATCGATCGCATCGCCAACGGTTGGCAGGCCGAGTGACTGCGCCAGCATGAGCGCACTTTGATTGCCAACAATCTGGTTGCCGTTACCTTCCAACGGCCAGCGATGCACCGGGTCGCCCCCCGGCTCGAGCGGCAGGATCGAACGCCGCGAGCTGTCTTGCGCCACGAAATGCAGCTCTGCACGCTGGGCTTCAAAGGTTGCGGGTGTTCCGCGCGGCGTTGTCGGGTTTGCGAAACTTTCCACGCTTTCGTCACGGCCAATCCGAGTTATCTGACCCCAGATCACGGTGCGCGGCTGCCGTCCGTTCACCCGTTCTTCGGCGACACGGTCGATGAAGCTCGCGGCCTCTGAACGTTTCATCGGGAGGTGGCCCGAAATCTCGCCCGGTAATGTCACGACGATGGACCCGACAGGGTAGGGGCGCGCGGTGAGGATCATTTGCAAAGAGCCGCCGATAAGCTGCAAACCGGTCCCTTCAACAAAATCCCCCGGCCGCGAATGGGCGTAAAGCGTCACTTCGAGCGGATCTTCGGGTGTGATGGGGCGCACGGCTTCTGCTTCGGCCAACAAGGCTGCGCGTAGAGAAGCGTGGGAATCCTCCTTCTCGATCACGTTCATCGCATTGAAGGCGCGATCAGCCGGGTCCGTTTCGGCGTTCTGCAGCCGTCGGATCGCGTCCAGCGCGTTTGTATCGTTCAGCACCGATGGATCGCGCTTGATCTCCAGTAAGGCAAGTCGGCGTGCAAGCCCTTCGGGCGCGTCGACAAGTTGGCCCTGATCGAAATGGGCACGCGGGCCTGCCGGAATCTCGGCAGCTGCCGTGATCGCATAGCCGGGTGCGCGTTCACCAGACCCGTTCGGGGCCATCTGCCCTGCCCCGCCAGCTTGTCCTTGCGGAAACGTCGGCTCTGGCGTTCCTCCCAGAGCGAACACGCGCGCGCGCATGGTTTGGGTGAGGCATGCCACATCGGCGCCGCAGGCATTCCGGGAGCGGAGCCAGACCGCCTGGTCTGCTGGTCGCCCGGCTGCCTTCCATGCCCCCGCCAAGGAACGGTCGAGCGTGGAGAGCGTCGGGTCCGAACAAATCGCGATTTCGGTCGCGGTTCCGGCACGTCGGCAATCAAAGCTGGGACCGGTGCCTGCGGCCTCGCCTGTCAGCATCGCTAACTCTGACTGCGTAAGCTGGCCTGTCGGGGAGGTGCCGACGCTGCTCTGAAAGGCTGCTATGGCCGTCCTCGTGCGCTGGCCCGGCTGCCCATCCACCGGGCCTGAGTCGAAACCCCGCGCGTTCAATGCGGACTGGATCCTGCGCGCTGCCTGCCCCAGTTCCGACGGACTTAGGATGGGGTCGGCGGTGGCGGTCGATGACGCTCTGGCCAAGTCCACGGTCAGCCAGGTCGGCACGCCGCCTTGTCCCCAGATCTTAACCTCCAATCGTGTGCCAGTACCTGATCGAAGTGCGGCTTCGGCCGCTGGTGAAATACTGCCCCGCGCCAGGAGGGACGGCATCTGTGCGCGCATCTCGCGGCTGCCAAATATCTGGTCGATTGTGTCCCCGGACTGACGCTTCCCGAAACGGTGAACGTTCGCGCGATCCTGGGTCAGGATCGCGATCGGATCATACAGGCCCACCCCTGACGAATTGCGCCGATCCACTACGCCGATCTCTGCGCCATAGGTCTCGATCAAGGTCTGAGAGACGGCCGAAGATGCCAGTGTCGCAAATATCGCCACGAGCGCGGTCAGCCACTTTCGGTCAGTCATTTTCCGTCTCCTTCGATCAATCTGCTGTAGAGAATAAGGTCAGGGCGATATTCGAAATGCATGCCGTCGAAATGGTGCCATTTCCCGCCCCAGATGAAGCCGCGGCGCTCCAACGCCTCGACCATCTGCCAAGGTATATTGTTCTGGTAGGCGCCCACGGCACCTTCGGTTGCACCGGTCCAGCGCCAATAGCCACCGAGCGAGGCGTTCACGTCGAAGGCAATGCCATAGGAATGCGGGCTCAGCCTGTCAGTGCCAGTAATACGTCTCCAGTTGTATCCGCCGCCTACTTCGGAAAAGAGGGGTGCGATCGCGTCATCGCCAAGGTTCAGATCGGCCAGGGCCGAGAAAAGTTGACAGGACACGCTGTGCCTGCGGGTTACACGGAACCGAACCGAGCCTGCGTTGACCATCTGTAGATCCGGTTCAACCTCACCCGGCGAGGCGCCGTAAAGGAGGTCGAGGAAGCGGGCATTCCGCGCCCGGCCAGGATCGTGAAACGGCGCCAGACGCAAATCGAGGTTGCGCGACAGGGGATAGGGTATGGAGAATTGGTCGCCCACGGTAGGTGCCGCGATCATCACGTTGGCAGGGCGCGCCGTGGGGGATTCCGCAACAATGGTCTGGCCGCGATGGACGATCAGGATTTCCTCTCCGTGCTGTATCGTGAGATTTGGATAGGCTAGGCTGATCGCTTCTTTCCATAGGGGCAGAACCGGATTTGTGGGCAGGGGCTCTTGCAGGAAATCACGCGGAACACAGCTTTGGGCCGCTGCCGATCCGGTCGCAATTCCCATTATGATGATCAAACCAGCGGCGCTGCATACTCGTGTGAACGGCGGTATCAATGCTTTGTTTTCCCAAAATTTCAGAAGCGAAATGTGGACGTAAAGGCCAGAAAAATCGTAGAGGCGTTTCAAAATTCATGAGGATGATAGCGCAGAATCGGGCAGGAAATCCACAATTTGGGTGTTGTCACATTAGCTCAACCAGTCTTCAGGTTGGTGTGCCGATTTCACATCAAGCGACGTTGGCCGCGATTCTCCATGCCTCGAATGCTTTCACTCGGTGGTAACGGATCACAAGTGCTGCGCGGCGGCGGGCTGGGACGGAGAAGAAATCGCGGGTTTCGGAGTGCATGGAGACGAAGCGTTGCAACCCCCCTGGTGATCGGAAACGCTGCATCGTCCGTTCTCTTTCCCTCAACGGCAAATGGCTGTTCTCGGCGCGGTTTTTGAGCCCTTTGTGGGACCAGTGATCAAGGCGGGGGGCGACAGCTCGCTTCGCTGTGCCGTAGGAGCAGCTTGTCCGTGATGATCCGTCTGGGCACGAAGCCCCAGCGTTTCATCAGCCTGACCAAGAGCCGCTTTGCCGCGCGCTTGTCCCGCCGGGGCTGGAGGATTTCATCAAAAACAACACCGTCCTGATCGACGGCACGCCAGAGCCAGAATGACCGGCCCGCGATCTTCACCACGACTTCATCCAGATTCCAAACATCTCCGGGGCGGGCCTGTCGGGGGCGTAAGTTGTGCGCAATCAGCGATCCGAACTTGCGGGTCCAACGGCGGACCGTTTCGTAGGAAACATCGATGCCACGTTTCAGCATCATCTCCTCGACCTCGCGCAGGCTCAGATTGAAACGGACGTACAGCCAGGCCGCGTGAGCGATGATCTCTGGCGGGAAGCGGTGGCGTTTGTAGTTGATGGAGGGTTGGATCATGCATTTCAATTACGCTGATGTCGGCACACCGACAACCGACGCCGAGTTTACGTGACAACACCTTTGAGTGTTTTACCCTCCGGTAAACCCGGGGCGGTTAAAAGACGTCTACGCCGGTCGCTACTGGCGGCAGAGTCATTGCATCGCGTTGCGCCTCATTGGGGCTATCAGAGAGCGCTACCGTCAATTTGTCCGCGTTCAACCCCGTAATTTTCCAAAAAAAACGCAAATTTTGAAGTGTCGTTCTTGGTCCATTCTTGGACTGAAACACTGATATTATTGAATGCATGTTCTTGTTTCGGTCTTGGACATTAAGTTCAGAGATGGATTTCAGAAAACTGCTGGTCGAGCGAGACTAGAAGAAGGATTCGAGTTGTTGATGACTCATGCATGCGGAAGGTGTTGTACGTGTCCGCTACTCTCTTTTGCAGCGACCGAGTCCAGAGATTGATCAAGAACCCAGCCCAGCGATGGAGTGGAAACTTCGATGGCGAGAGGGCTGATTTTGGGTGAGTCCGCTCATGATGTCGGACTTCCAGAATTTCCGTGACTCCATACCAAGTGATTTCAATGGCTTGCAGAAACGGCATTATTGAGGCTGAGTCGCTATCTTTGAGAGTGGCAGGATAATGTGGCGAAGTTCATGAGACCAAATCGCAGCCGAACGGATTGCCAAATGTCGAGCGTCTAGGCTTCATCCGCGATGTGCTGATCATGGGCGTACCCATATTTTGCTGACGCGAGACAGCGCCAGTCTCACAAAAATCGACTCATCCAGTCTCATAAATTCCGGCACAGAATCTCATGGACCCCGACTCGTTTTATAGGGAAATGCTTGAATCTCACGAACTCCGGTCTCCCGACACAGCTCCATGAATCTAAAGCGACAGCTCAGCGGGAAGAGGGGCCTCCATCCATGCCCGATAATGCAAACTTATTGGACATAGTATTGCGCTGAAATGCGGGGCGGTTAGTAACTAAAATTGGCGCAATAACCGCCGCGACAGGAGGGCGCTGTAGAAAGAACTCTGCCTGCAACGTCTTTGACCAACTACCTCGTCCACCGTTCTGGGTCACTTCCATGCGGGTCGAAACCCTTCAAGATGTGACGTTTATGTCGGGCGCGGTGCTGTCGCATCTGGATCTTGTCTTGAGGCGGGACTGCGGATCGCAGGTTTTTTCGGCTGTCCGCATTGCGTGTTGGGCAACAGCGTAAGTCTATAACTTCAACGGAGCAGCTGTGATGCAGCAAACTCAAAACAGCAGTGTTGAAGGTCGTGGCTCAGCAATTTTCGTGCTTCAGCCTCTTGTCGCATTGGCAGGAGCCCACTTGAATCTTTCGGCCCTGCACCTGCAAGCGCATTCCGGTACATTTCCGTTTCGGGATCGACCTTTGCTCGGATACGCACTCCGATATCGTCCCCTTCAGGCGTTGGACCCTCGGTCGCATGAAGGTCGGCCGCCACGCCAAAGGCATGGTACTGAAAGGCCTCGCCAAGATTTTCGAGTATCATAGCCTTCACATCCGGCCCGGTTCCTCCCGGGTAATTGAAATCAAACACGACCGTGTCCAAACGAAGGCCACCGCTGAAAAACGACATCAAAGCCACGCAACGTCGATTCAATTCTGGCGCATTGAGTGCTGAAATATCAGACACGTCGCCAAACTCATGCGCAGCGACTGTGGACATGGAGAGCGAAAGACATGATCCGAGAATGAATGTACGCATTGTCGGGCCCCAGGAAGCAAACATTTCGTACAGTATACCATAATATTTCATATTCCGAATTGGCGCCTATGTATCCCAGAACGCGTCAATCCGCGATCGCTTCCAGAAACGCGTCCGTCTTTTGGACGCATTCCAGCCAGGCTGGTTCGTGGCCCAGCAAAATGTGGTTCTTGCTGTCCAGCGGGACGAATTCCGCCCCTGCGATGCCGATGGCCAGCTCGCGGCCTTGGTCGATTGAGATGCGGTGATCGTTGCGCGCATGGAAGACGATTGTCGGCGCGGTCACCTTGGACAGGCTTTCACGCACGTCGATATCGCCGAAGGCTTCCTGAAACCGGACTGCGTTTTCGGGCGAGGTGCACTGGCGTTGGAATTCGTCGAACCAGGCAAGATCCTCAGGCGCGGAATCCGGCATGAAGGTTTGCGAAAAGATGTGTCGATACGCCGGGTTAGAAGTGCCCCAGCCGTGACGAGTCAGGGTCAGGACAGCTTCGCGGCGGGCCTGCTCTTCGGTGCTGGCACCGATCCGCCATCCGGTGGCGTAGCCCGCAATGAGGACCAGTCCCGACACACGCCCGGGATGGCGCGCGGCGTATTCAACGCAGACTGCGGCACCTTGCGAGATGCCCAACAACGGAAACCGTTCCAGCCCATAGGCATCCACGACGGTTTCAAGATCGCGCACAAAGGCATCGAAACTGATCTCGTCGACATCCCAATCCGACAGGCCGTTGCCGCGCTCATCATAGCGGATGAAGGTCCGGCCTGCCGCGCAAGCCTCGAAAGTGCCGCCCCAGATCGGGCTGTTCCAGTCCAGTTCCAGGTGGTTCAGCCAATTGGCGGCTTTTACCAGAGGCGGTCCGTCCCCAACTTTGGCATGTGCGATACGCACGCCGTCCGGGGTGCGGCAAAACCCGATGGTTTGTTTGCGCAGCATCCTGCGAGACGCGGGTTCGCGCGGTTCCGGGCTGCGCGCATCAGTCAGCTCAGGGGAGAGGTCCGTGGGCATCAGCGGGCCGTCAATGATCAGCCCGGCCTGAAGCATGTCATCAGTGAACGCCTTCTCGAACGCGCGCGCTTCCTCCAGTCGTCCGGACCGTGCCAGCGTCTGAGCCAGCCCGCGCGCCGGATCTGTCTGGAGGGGCGCGTGGTCCTGCCACAGCCGCGCCCATCTGACCGCTTCGTCCAGCGTGATCTCCGGGTGAAGCGCAAGGCGGCGCAGGATATTGAGATGCATGACGTGAACGTTGTCGCGTTCCGATGCCAGCCAGCTTTGGAAGATTTCTGTGCCGGCGGCGTCGAGACCTTCAAGGAACGGGCGTTCGAAATGTTCGGCCATGGCGCGCAACTCTGGCGGCGGAATGATCGGAGGATCGTCGAACAAGCGCACCCAGATATCGCGCAGGGCAACTTGCGTCGCGTCGAGGCAAAGCTCCACGCGTTCTCTATCGGCGATGATCCGGCGGGTGCCGTCATGGTCAACAACCTGCCGCAGCTTGCTCAGGGCCCATCGCAGCGATCCGCGCGGATCGTCGGGCAAATCCCAGAACATCTCGCACAGGCGTTCACGCCGCACCGGGCGTCCGGTGGCCGCAAGATAGCCCAGCACCGCGCGCGCCTTGCGTGAAGCGGGCAGAGCCACGGTTTGGCCATCGGCTGTGACCGTCAATTCGCCTTGAAGTGTGATCGTAAGTGGATGGGTCATGAAAACCACGCCAACGCGCTGAAATAAACACGCTCAACTTAGGCAATTCAAACGTTCGCTACAACGCAGGCTCACACGCTTGCATTGCATAAGCGCTTCTATCGAAAAGACAGGAGAGCAATATGCAACACCACGATCATAAGAAACTGCCACACCAGAGCAACGGGATGTTCGTCACCGACGCGGGTTTTGAGACGTCGATGCTATTTCACAAGGGCTTCGACATGGAGCACTTCGCCTTCTACCCGATGCTCGACACCGAGGAAGGGCGCGACGCGATGGAGGACTATTTCGTGCCCTTCATCAAGACCGCGCGCGACAGTGGCGCGGGTTATATCCTGGACACCAATACCTGGCGGGCCAATCCCGATTGGGGTCGGCTTCTGGGGCACGATCTCAATGACCTTGCCGCAATCAACCGTAACGCCGTGTCCTTCGCCAATATGCTGCGCCACGACCATGGCGCGGGGGTGAACGTGCTGGTGAACGGTGTGATCGGGCCGCGCGGCGACGGCTATGACCCCGCGACGGTTATGAGCATCGAGGAGGCCGAGGTGTACCACGGTTTTCAGGTCGGAGTTTTCGCGGATGCGCGCGTCGATATGGTGTCAGCGTTGACGATGACCAACGTGCCAGAAGCGATCGGCATCGCGCGGGCGGCGGGCGACCGAGGTGTGCCTTGCGTCATCAGCTTTACGCTGGAGACCGACGGGCGCCTGCCCACGGGTGAGCGGCTGGGTGCAGCGATTGCCGAGGTCGATGCTGCCTGTGCCGTGAAGCCCGCCTATTACATGATCAACTGCGTGCATCCGGATCACTTGGCCGACACGCTTTGGACTGGCGGCGACTGGATCCGGCGCATCCATGGCCTTCGCGCCAATGCCTCGCGCATGTCACATGCTGAACTGGATGAGTGTGAGACCTTGGATGATGGCGATCCGCATGAGCTTGGGGCGCAATACGCCGAAATCCGGCACATGTTGCCGAACCTCAATGTGTTCGGGGGATGTTGCGGGACCGACCATCGGCACGTAGCGCGGATTTGCGAGGCGGTTACACAGCCGGCCTGATCGCCATCGTTAAAACGGGCGGCGCCCTGCGCCCCCGTACCCAAATCTCATCTCAAGGAGACCGCCATGTCGCGTGTCCTCATTATGGCTTATGCCATCAAGTCCTATGTCGTGTTCCTGGCCGTCTCCGTTTGGCTGGCGGGCTTTTTGCTGGATATCGGAACCATACGTACCTCTGGTGCCGACACGCCTTGGGCGCAGGCTGCAGCAATCGACATCCTGCTGATTTCGATGTTCGGATTGGTGCACAGTGTCATGGCGCGTCCGGCGTTCAAACGGCGCTGGACGCGGATCATCCCCGAGGCTGCCGAACGCGCGACCTATGTGTTGCAGTCCTCGGTCCTGTTGGCGGTGATCATGCTGTTCTGGCAGCCGATCCCGGTGACGATCTGGTCCGCCGAAGGCATGTTGGCCAACTCGCTGATTGCCGTGTTCTTTGGCGGGTTTGTGTTGATAGTGATCGCCACCTTCGCGCTCGATCATTGGGAGTTCACGGGCCTGCGGCAGGCGTGGTCCAACGTGACTGGGCAGATGCCAACAAAGCCCCAGTTCCGCACGCCTCTGCCCTATCGGATCGTGCGCCATCCGCTGCAACTGGGCATCTTGCTCGTCGTTTTCTCTGTACCGCAGATGACGGCGGACGGGCTGCTATTTGCCGGGGTTATGCTGGCCTACATGCTGATCGGCCTGCGGTTCGAGGAACGCGCTCTGCTGCGCGAGTTTGGCGAGGATTACGCAGCCTATCGCAACCGGGTCCCGATGCTGCTGCCGCGGCTGCCTCTGATTTCAAAACTCAAACTCAAAAATTGGCGCGCCTGACCTGACTAACCAGTCTCAGACAAGCGCTTCTTTCAAGGAAAGGACATGACATGAATATTTCATTAGCCAAGCCCATCGTTTCGGCGTCACACCGCTTGCTGGCTTTCAGGCGTTGGTTCGAAAGCTACAGGGCTTACAGGTTCAGCCGTCGCGAAGCGATAGACCTGTCTCGCCTTCCGGTGCACCTGCTTCGCGACATCGGCTGCGAGGGCCTGATTACCTATTCGGTAAATCAGGGCCGGGCAGAAGGCCGCGACCCATTTGCCAGACAGAACTTCATTTGATGACCGGCCGACGTGATCCGCTGGCCGACACCGAGCGACACGCGCCGCAAGGCGCACACCGCAAACCCAAACACGAACCCACAGAAGGACTACCCAATGAAACGCTTCAATATCGTGCTGGCTGCAGTACTGGCCGTAACCCCCTTCGCCGCAGACGCGGGCGGCGCACTTTCGGCCTTTGACGTGGCCGAGGATATCAGCCGCTTTGTCTTTGCCAAAGCGCCGGTGTTCGAAGACGGGATGCCCGCCTATGGCAATCCGTTTATCACGCAGGGCTATGTCTACCCTGCGGGCACGCTCGATGGAGGTGTCGAAGGTACGCTCGCCGACGGCGGCCCGGCCTTTCCGGAGAAGGTGATCGGCACCTGGACCTGTGACGGGTTCCTCGTGGGCGACGGCATGCGCACCGAGACCGGCAACATCGTTATCACGCGCCAGATCATCGAGTTCACTGATGGCGATCTGCTGATCAGCCATGGGCCTGAACTGGCCGATGTAGATGTGGCGGTGGTGCGGGCTGTCACCGGCGGCACCGGTGACTACGTCGATGCACCGGCCCAGATACGTCAGGTCCTGCTCGGAATGAGCGATGGCTACGGTGTTCGGCTGCAAATGGAGTTTCCCGCCAAGACGGCGAGCAACTGAGTGTGTTTGGCCAAGAGAAGGCGTTCGGCGGGCAGATGACCCCGCCGGACGCTACCCAGATTATTATATGCGTCAAGCCAGTTAAGAATAACGGCAGTTTCGTACACGTCTCCTCGATTTCGGATGTTGATATGAAGTTCACAGACCTGGCGCCCCTTTCAACACTTGCCGCTTGCAACTGCGACCATCCGGAAGCGCGGTCGGTTTTTTGGCTCGCCGTACCATCACGCTTATTGCATTGGTGAGCATGGGAATGAGGGTGACAGATTCTGTGATCAAGGCCGCAGGCGCAAGATCAATGGGACGATTACTACGACCAGCAGCGCTGCGACCAGAAACGGTGCGCCAGGCAGATAGAGACCTGCGGTGTTGACAAACCGTTCGAAGACGCTGGTCATGACCAGCGGTGCCGCTACCGCTGCGACAGACGACAGGGACGCGATCACGCCCTGCACGAGCCCCTGTTGATCCTCGCCCACCCGGTTGGCTGCGAAGGCCGTCATCAGCGGGGGCGCCATGTCCGACAGCGCCGCAAGCGGCAGAAAGACCACGACGGCCCAGACCGCCGAAGAAAACCCGAACCCAACCATCGCGATCACCGCAGCCGAGGCCGCAATCAGTAGCGTTGGGTACTCGCCCAGTCGGTTGGTGAGTTGCGGCAGTATCCCGGCCTGCACCACCGCGATCAGGACGCCATAGGCCGAAAGTGTCAAACCGATGATGAAGCCGTCCCAGCGAAAGACCTCGCGCCCCCAGAATGCCCAGAGCGTCGGATAGACCATGTTGGCGAATTCAAACGCAAAAATACAAACAAGTGGGATGGCAAGACCGGGAAGAGCGAAAGCCTTCGCGATCGTTCCGAACGGGTTAATGTCGCGCCTGCCGAAGGGGCGCCGGTTCTCCGGTTTCAGGGATTCTGGCAATACGAAGGCACCGAATGTCACGTTGAGCGCGGCAAGGGCGGCCGCAACCCAGAACGGCGCGGTGACATGCCAGCCTGACGCGATTCCGCCAATGGCGGGCCCGAGGACGAAGCCAATGCCGAAGGCCGCGCCAATCATGCCGAAACCTGCTGCTCGCTCTGCCGGTTTGGCCATGTCGGCGATATAGGCAGTCGCGGTGATATATGTGGCGCCCGCAATACCAGCGAGGATGCGGCCCACCAGAAGCACCCAATAGGTCTGAGCCAACGCCATGACGATGTAGTCCACCATCAGCGTGACCAATGCCGCGATGAGGATCGGTTTGCGTCCGTACGCATCCGAAAGGCTGCCCACGATGGGGCCAAACAGGAACATGGCGGCGGCATAAGCCGACATCAAGATGCCGCCCAAGAACGCGCCTTCAGCCGTGCTGGCCGCGCCAACTCTGTCCATCAGCTCTGGCAGGATCGGAAACACGATACCGATGCCGATGGCGTCAGTCATCAAAGTGGCTAGGATAATAAGGTACGGGCCGGTGAGCTTCATTCAATCACACGACAACTAGCTGCCGTTTCGGACAAGATAAAAATGCTTGCCCGCATTGATTTGTACTTTTGGGCGGGCAGCCGCCTAAGGCTTGGAGAAAGCGCTGTGCCGTCAAAAAAAGATCGTACCGCCAGTTTTCAATGCGCAGCACCATGCGGTTCTTGGGAACTTGTTCAATGGTTGGTGCCTACCGATATGCGCGGCTGTCTCGTGGGTTCAACTAGATCTCCAACTGGTCGCCACGCCGTATCGGACGCCTACATCCTGCGGGAATTATACACTACGGAAGGAATAGATTGATGCAGTGTCAATCGGGTTCTTTCCGTCCATGCCAATGGACTTGGCATAACCTATTCACAACAAGGCGTTTTTCTGCATGTTTTGCACCTGAAGACCCGGTCCCACTCCGGGCCCGGGTCGCTGTGATACGTGGGAACTGAAGTCGCGTACGGATCAGTTTTGCACCGAGACGAGGTCGACGCATCTGATGTGTGATCTGCGTTGCGACAAGTACAGTCCCAGAGCCCCGATGATTGCCAGATTGACAACTCCGGTCAGCGCGGCAACGGCAAATGTAAGGTCATAGGTCGCCGTCATGTCATAGAGGTATCCTCCGACAGCACCGCCCAGACCGTGACCAGCCCAACCAAAGGCCATGATGAACCCGGTGCAGGTCGCGCGCGCGGCGACAGGCGTGACCCGGCCGATCGTCACAAGCACTCCGGTCATGACGCCAGCGTAGCCGAAGCCGTAAATCGGGGCGAAGGCCATGAGCTGGTCGAGGCTGTGCAACCGAGTGAACAGGAACACCAGTGCAGTTTGCCAGGCCGAGGCTGTCAGGTATGCCGGGATCGCTCCGATCCAGTCGGCAATCTGCCCGAAAGCAATGCGCCCGGCGATGGCGGCCAACATCATCACCACAAGGATACCGCTCGCTTCGGTCGCGGGGATGCCGCAGCCCTGCGCAAAGGGAACGAGATGCATCAGCGGGACGGACATCAGTGAACAGCACATCAGCACTGCGGCTCCCATGACAAAAACGGATGATACGGCAGTGAGCGTGCGCGCGCCGTCGGTCGCCCGTGTTCCGGAGGCAAGCACAGTCGGCGGCTGACGGACCAGCAGGGCAAGTGGCACCAGAATGGCGAGCGAGAGGATCCCGAGCGTGGCAAAGGCTCCGCGCCAGCCAATCGCTTCGATCAGCAGGGTCGAGAGCAGGGGGAGGCCACCCTGACCCGCCGCCTGGCCTGCCGCGACGATGCCTATGGCAAGGCCCGCGCCAGAGTTGAACCAGCCACCGACAAGCGCCAGAAGCGGCGCGAAAAGCGCGCCCCCACCGAACGCCCCAGCAACAAAAAACAGAACGTACAGCTGCCACAGGGCGGTGGCCTGGGAGGCGGCAAGTACGGCCGCGCCGGTCACAACTGACCCGCAGATCACGACGCTGCGGGCGCCGATCCGGTCGGCAACGCGGCCCATGAGGATACCGCCCAGCCCAAGACCGATCAGCCCAATGGTGTTGATCAGCGCAATCTCCGCACGGGTCCAGCCGAATTCGGCCTCGAGCGGCAGGACAAAGGCTGACAGCCCGTTGACAAGCTGCCCCATGGCGATCGCAAGCATCAGCGCCGAAATCGCGACGATCACCCAGCGGTAGCGCGGTGTATTGGTAGGCATCGGAGGCATCCTTTCTCGTTCTCAGGCGGCCTGATCGGGCGCGGGTTTGGGGGCAGCGGCGGCACCACGTGGGTGAAGCCATTTGGGCAGGAAACCGTAGGCATTGCCGAGGCTGTCCGTGTCCGCATTTTGGTCAATCTCGGTCAGCAGTGCCGCAAGAGTCCCGTCGTTGCAGGCGTCGAAGGTTTCAGTCGCGCCACCAAGGTGACGGGCGGCGATGAAGATTTGCGGGATCGTCGGCGCGCCGGATCGTTCCCCGACGGCGCGGCGCACATCTGCGGCCCAATCAGCATCCCGGTAGTCCGGTCCATCAAGGTTCACCGTCCGGTAAGCGATACCGGCCTTGGCAAAGAGCCTGTGAACAGACCAGCAGAACTCGCACCACTCCATCGCGAAGAGGACGACCGGCTGCGCCTTGTCTGCGACAATTGCATCAACATGGGCAACCGCCGCAGTACTGGCCGCTACCGGGGCAGCAGCAGGTGCGGGCGTTGATGGCGCGGCGTCGAAGCGGAACCGAGGGGTTGATGAAGCGATGGCTTTCTCGTCTTCGCTCATCTCCTCCGAGATGCCCTCGAACAAGGGGGTTGAGAGGTAGCGCTCGCCAGTATCCGGGAGCATGGCGAGAATCCGCGCGCCTTTCGGGGCGGTCCTTGCGACCGCGATGGCAGCCGCCAGCGTCGCGCCTGCGGTGATGCCGACGAGCAGACCTTCTTTCCGGGCCAGATCACGAGCGCAGCGGATGGCATCGTCGCCGCTTACCGGCTGTATCGCATCGATATGGCCCGCAGAAATCACGTCGCCTGCCAGTTTCGGGATGAAGTCAGGTGACCAGCCCTGCATGGGGTGCGGACGGAAGGCAGGATGGCTGGCGGATGGCGATCCGTCCGCTTGATAGCCCTGCGCAATGCCCGAACCGAGCAGCGGCGAGTTATCCGGCTCTGCGGCGATCACTTTGGTTGACGGGCTGGTTGCCTTCAGCACCCGGGCAATGCCCTTGAGCGTGCCGCCCGTTCCGAATCCCGTCACGAAGTAATCAAGCGGCGCATCTGCGAAGTTGGTCACGATCTCCTTCGCCGTGGTGGCGGAGTGGAAGTCGGGACCGGCCTCGTTCTCGAACTGGCGCGCAAGGAACCAGCTGTGCGTTTCCGCCAACTCAGCGGCTTTGGCAAGCATGCCCGTGCCCTTTTCAGACGCCGGGGTCAGCACGACCTTGGCGCCCAGCATCCGGAGCAGCTTGCGCCGTTCTACTGAAAAGCTTTCTGCCATGGTGACGACCAGAGGATAGCCCTTGGCGGCGCAGACCAGCGCAAGGCCGATACCCGTGTTGCCAGAGGTCGCCTCGATTACGGTCTGACCGGGCTTCAACGTTCCATCGCGTTCGGCGGCTTCGATGATTCCAAGTGCCAGGCGGTCCTTGACCGAACCGCCTGGATTGAAGCTTTCGACCTTGACGAATAGCTCTACGCCGTCCGGTGCAAGGGCGTTCAGGCGGATAACCGGCGTATTGCCGATGGTGGACAGGATAGAGTCGTGGATGGGTTTCATGGTTTCATTCCTTCAATGGAAAACTTGATTGATGATCCGCAAGCCTGTCGGATGACTTTGAAAAGCGGGCGCTGCGGAAAGACAGGGAGTTCAGGCAGGCCACCCAGAATACGGGCAACCTTTGAGGGGGAAGATGTCGGTGGGATGCCTCGCTCGTGGCTCTTCAGGCGACGCTGCGTTTCGGAACTGCGGCGCCCGATTGCATCGCAGCGGCGACGGCGCCATAGGCGGTGGCCCATGCGGCGCGGACATCGGCGTTGAAGATCGGGCCAAGCAGGCGTTCAATCGTGGTCAGCAGCGCAGCACCGACGATGGCATAGTCGTCATCTCTGACGCCGTAGCCGGAATGACGGCGGCCCATCTCTTGCAGCGACGTGGTCACCGGTCCCAGGTCTTCAGCATTGCGCACGATTAGGGCCAGCGCGGCGGCCAGCTTCTTGCGTTGCACCGGCCGGTCGGTTCCTGCGAACATCGAACGGAAGTGGGGTGCGATGCGGAAAAGCTCTTCGTAGAACCCGGCGGTGAGCGCATCCGGGTCGCGTGCAAGAACTGCCCAGCTTTCATGGATCAGCGCAGCTGTATCGTTTGGAAGGGTCATCGGGGGCATCCATTGTTGCGGTTGATGCCACCGGTATCTGCCGCTCCCGTATCAATGCGATGTCGTCAGGGCAGGGACGGTGTTTCGATTGTTTCAGTCGGGATCGTAGATATATCCGACGCCGCGCACGGTGCGGATCACCTCTGGGTTCTGGGGGTTCACTTCGATCTTCTTGCGGATCCGCGAGATTCGGATGTCTATGGAGCGGTCGAACGGATCCCACGACCGGTCATGCGCGCCCTCAAGTATTTGATCCCGGTTCAGCACACGCCCCTTGTTGCGCGCAAAAAGCTTCAGCAGGTTGAACTCCATCGATGTCAGCGGCAGCTCGGCCCCGTCCTCGTCCAGCAGCTTTGCCGCATCGAGGTCCAGCAAAGTCTTGCCAAAACGAAAGCGTTCACGCGGTGGCTGCGGGGCGGCGGCAACCTCGCGCCTGCGCAGGACGGCCTTGATCCGAGACGCAAGCTCTCGCAGGTCAACCGGCTTGCCCAGATAGTCGTCAGCACCCATCTCCAGCCCCACGATCCGGTCGACCACGTCACCGACGGCGGTGAGCATGATCACAAACGGCCGGTCCGGCCCCTGCAAGGACCGCAGGACCGAAAGCCCGTCTTCACCGGGCATGTTGATGTCGAGAAGGATGAGGTCGGTCTTATTGGCCTCAAGCAGCGTGCGGAGTTCAACCGCATTGCCCGCCATCTGGACTTCGAAGCCACGTTTGACAAGGTATTCCGCCAGCATCTCGCGGATCTCTGCCTCATCATCACAGATAATGATATGGTCGCTCATGGCTGGACCTTCATGTTGAGCATCCTGCTGGTCAACCTGCGAAGGTCCGAAGGCGCGATGGGTTTTTCAATGAATGGTCGCCCGACGCCGTCAAGAAAGCCCCGGACCTGCGGGCTCATCGTATCGCCGGTGACAAACCCGACGCGGCGGGCGTGGTCAGGATGGTCGCGCAAAAGGGCTTCGTACAAACCCCGCCCCCCAAGGCCCGGCATGTTCAGGTCAGTCAGGATCACGGCGTATTCTTGCGTTTGCACCTTCTCCAGCGCCGCCTCGGCACTTGATACAGCTTCGACCGAATATCCATCGCGCACAAGGATTTCCCGGATCAGGGCGGCGACCTCCTCTTCGTCGTCGACGACGAGGATGCGCGACTGGGCTCGGCTGCTGGCGACGGCGGGCTCGCCGGTCCGGGGCTGCGTTTCTGCCATTGTGACTGGCAATGTGATCCGGAAGCTGGCGCCAGTGCCGCAATCGGGATCGATACGCATCTGTCCATCATGCGCCTCGATGATTCGATGCGCCAGAGCCAAGCCAAGGCCGGTGCCCGATCCGACGGCCTTGGTGGTAAAAAGTGGGTCGAAGATACGGCGCTGGATAGCGTTCGGAACGCCCGGTCCGTTATCGGCGACCACGAGCTCAATAGTTCTTTCGGCTTCGTTATGGCTGAGCGACAGGCGGATCAGGTCACCGGTTCTGCTATCTCTCACAGCCTGATCGGCATTGGTGATGAGGTTGATGATGACCTGAGCCAGTTGATGGGTATCGCCCCGGATCATCGGCAGCTTTGTATCGCCGGTGATCTCGACACGTGTCGCCAGCCCGTCAGCCCCGTTCTCCAGCGCATCGACGGCCATCTCAATCGTCTCGCGCAGGTCCATGGGGACCAGTTGAACCGGCTGTTGGCGGGCCATGGCGAGGAAGGATTTCACAATCCCGGTACAGCGTTCGGCCGCGTCCGAAATCTTCTCGACACGGCGCAGGATCTCAGGGTCGACGCTTTCTTCCTTAAGCATCAGCGCATGTCCGACAACGACCGACAAGGGATTGTTCAATTCATGCGCCACACCGGCCAGAAGCTCACCCAGCGCCGACATCTTTTCGGCCTGAAAGATCTTCTCGCGTTGCTCGGCCAAGGTCCGGCGCAGCGCCACTTCCTTTGAGATATCGACGATTGTTGAAACCATCACCTCTTCGCCACGGTAGTCGATCATCCGGGCGGAGATCAGGCTGGGAAAGCGCGTGCGGTCCGGGCGCAGCCCGGTGATCGTCATGTCGTCCACCCGCCCGTTTGGCAGTAGCGCGGTGACAAAATCCGCCCGCTCGGCGCGTGAGGCGAAATGTTCGTGCGCGTGACGAGTGGTGCCCAAAAGCTCGGTCGCTGCCGGCGAACGGTAGAGGATCTGCCCGTCCCCGACGCGAGACATGACAACACTGGCTGGACAGGCTTCAAGCACTTTCTCCAGAAGTTCGTCCGCTTCGTGGGCGTTTTCCGCAAGTTTGCGGTGCACCGTCACATCTCTTACAAAGAGGATGAAACCGTTATTGGACGCCTGCCGCATATGGGCCCGGACGATCCGCCCCTGGGGCATCTCGAAGTCCAGCGGGGGCACCTCGACATCAGTTCCTAGCTGGGCCTCCATGATCCGGAAACGCTCGGACGTGGGGGCCGCAATCACGCCGCGCCTGACCAACTCTCGTTGCATCATGTCCCAGCCTAAACCGGGCCGAAGCAGGTCTGCGACTTCGCCATTTTCCATACTTCGGAAGGCCGCATTACAATAGGTCATGACAGCGTTCTCGTCGAACATCGCGACCCCCATGTTGAGCGCTTCGACGACCTCTGTAAGCAGGTCGGCCTGGTCGCTCTTGCTGTCGATGTCGGCGACAGTCATCTCAATGCCTCTCCGGGTCCGAAGTCATCGCGGCTTCGATTGCAAACACCTCCTCTGGGTGATCGGTGGTCAGTTCTGCCTCGCCCACCGACATGACCTCGAATTCGTTGCCGAGCTGTGCAACGAGGTGTTGATCGGCCACGATCTTCATCGGGCGCGCCCAATAACGCAGCGTACTGGCGTGGATTACCGCCGGGCCGAACACGTCGTAAATATATTTTTGCACCCCTACGACTGACCCGACCACGGATCCTGAAGAAAGTCCGACACGGCAGGTCCACTTTATTGGGTGGCTCTGATTGCGCTGGTGAAGGTAGCGCAAGAAGCGCACCGCCGCGCTGGCCGCCGAATGGGCGTGGTCCTCGGCAGGGTCGGGCATCCCGGCCATGGCAATGTAGAAATCTCCGACCGCCCGGATGCGGACGCACCCGAACTGCTCTCCGATGCGATCGAAGGCGGTGTAGATGTCGTTAAGTTCCGACACGATCACGCTGGGGTCGTGTTCGCTCACCATCTCGGCGAAGCGGTTGAAGTCCAGGCAGATCGCCGACACTGGGTCGTAGAGCCGCGGTGTGACAACGCCGAATGTCTTGTACTCATCATAAACCGATCGTGGCATCATGTTCAGTAGCAGCTTCTCGACCTGCTCTTTTTCGCGTTTGATTTCGCGCGTGTTACGCTCGACCATCATGGAATATGAATCGATCATCGACTCCAGTTCCTTGATGCGGCTGATGTTCTGGCAAACCAGCACCGCGATGCTTCGGCCCCCGCCGAGCGCCCGGTTGAAGTTCATTGCCACCGTCATCGTGCGTCGGCGGACGCGAAAGGTTGTCTCGGTTGTATAACGACCGGGCGACTCCAGTGCCGCTTTCACCGCGTCACTATCAAGGTCCGCGAACAGAACCTGCAGTTGCTGGCCAATCTCTATTTCGCCAAACCATTCCTTGAACGTATCATTGTGAAACCGTACCCGGAGGCTGTCGAGATCCAGAAGCGCCACGCCGACGCCGATCGCGCGGAGAAGTTGTTCGTTGATCGCCTCGATCATGGTTTCACCACCAGTCCGCGCCGCACCTCGAAGGCCGAGACGATCTCTTCGACATCTTCGGGCGTCACGTCGTGATCGTCCAGCGTCTGGCTCAGCAAGATTTTTAGCTGATCAAAATGCAGCGTTCCGATATCAAGGCGCGCATGCATCAGAGTGATCTGCTCGTCAGTATAGCTCGCAGGCCCTCCCATCAAAGACGAGACGAATTTGGTCTGGTGATCGATAATCCGCGACATGTCTACATCGTCAAAGAAGGGTCCGACATCGTCGTCATCAAGGACGCGGTTATAGAGATCCATGACGATCCGGCTGACGACTGAGAAGCCTCCGTATTTTTCAAATAGTGATTTTTTCATGCTGCCAATGTCCCATATGGCGTGGCGTCCGGTGCTCAGATTTGTCTGTACTATAGGGATCATGCCCAACGAACCTTTTACGGCGCAAGCCATTTGAGTGCTTCAGACCACTTCATCCGCTTCATGTTTCAGTCGTGTTTCAGGACTTGCGGTGAATTGTTTCACATGTTTCAGGGACCTTACCCGAAGACCAACAACTGAAGCACAGAGCCGTCCGTGGCGACATCAGACCGAAACGCGGATCGCTGAAAGTCTCCTCACGACGACACACAGACACCCCAAAGGAGACACCGATCATGATCAAGTTTCAGAAAATGCGCCCGATCCGCCGGGATCGCAGGCATCGCCGCGAGGCTCTCCTGAACTTTGAGGCCTCAAAGCACCTCAGCCCCTATTTGATGCGGGATATCGGCCTTTAGAAATATGGTGCGACTGGCTGTGCGCCAAGTTTACAGCCGCCACGCTTCACTCCCCGCCGGTGCCTCTTTGCAGGTGATGTCTCATCGACCTCCTGCCTACCAATCAGTCAACTTTTGTACATGAAGGATTACCCAATGACCGCATCTCGCCAAAGTTCAACACCCAGCTATGGAAACGGTTTTTCCGGCGCTAACGGACTGACCAAATCCGGCGTCTTTCGCAGCTGGTTTCACCAGATGAACCGCACTGCAAAGCCCGACCCTGGCAATAGAAAGCGACAATCAGATGTTCCCTTTTGAACGTACCCGGATCCGGATACCCAAACGGGTCACGACCTGCTCCCGCGAATGTATGACCGGCAGTTGCACAGCTTGCGAATTGCAGGCCGGAACCCGCAGTCATGCCAACCCTCGCTTCTTGTCGAGGTCACTGCGCACTGGACACCTGATGATGCTGCGCTGATGCAGCCTCTGCGCGGGCCGCGCATGTCGGACCGTGTTTCACCTCAAGACTTTAACTCAAGCCAACTCAACAAAACCCAAAAAGGATACCACCATGAACATCCATAACAACACCGTCGTCGATAATGGCGTCAACACCGAAGCCCTGATCGGCGCGCGTGGCGCCTTCGCCGACATGCCGGAGGCGGCCGCCTTTACCTTCCGCAGCACCTGCGATTGGATTGAAGGCACCTACAATGCCAACACGATCAACGGTTATTTCGGCCTCGGTCAGGAACAAGAGCGCAAGCAGACGTTCAGGATTGAGAGCGATCACCCCGAGGTTTTCGCCGCTGCGGACCGCGCCCCGACGCCGACCGAGATCGTCCTTTCGGCACTGGCAAGCTGCCTGACCGGCGGTGTGGCGGCTGTCGCACAGCATCGCGGCATCCAACTGAATTCGGTGCGCGCCACCGTCGAGGGTGATATCGATGTGCGCGGCATCCTTGGTATGGACCCCGAGATCCGCAATGGGTTTTCGGCCATCCGCGTGCGGTTCGACATCGACGCCGATGCCAGCGAAGACGACATCCGCGCACTGGTTGCTCAGTCGCAGAAGCGCTCGGCCATGTTCGACATCCTGACCAACCCGACCGACGTGCATGTCGACGTGGCGTGATCCGCGCCCCGCGTAACAGACGGGCCAGCGCGACTGCTGGCCCGTCATACTTGCCCGACCCGCGACAAGGAGCAGCTTCATGAAACGAATTTCCACTCTGATTATCGGTGCAGGCCAGGCGGGTCTTGCCATGAGTCGCTGTCTGTCGGATCGGTCCGTCGAGCATGTGGTGCTTGAACGTGGCGAGGTGGCGCAATCCTGGGCCGCAGATCGGTGGGACAGCCTGCGTTTGCTGACACCCAACTGGCAAAGCAGACTGCCGGGTCATGCCTATGACGGCCCCGATCCGGACGGATTCATGTCCATGCCCGAAATCACCGCCTATTTGCGCAGCTATGCCGCGAAGGGGGCCCTGCCGGTCGAGACCCGGACAGAGGTACTTTCTGTGTCGGCAGAAGGTCAGGGGTACCGCGTCCGGACTGGTCGCGGTGACTGGGTTTGCTGTAATCTGGTACTGGCAAATGGCGCTTGCACGCTGCCCAGAATTCCTCACGTCGCGGCCTCGATTCCGCGCGAGATCTTGCAAATCTCACCGTTGAGATATCGCAACCCGGACAGCCTGCCCGAGGGCGGTGTGCTTGTCGTCGGGGCGTCGGCCAGCGGAGTCCAGATCGCGGCCGAATTACGCGCGGCGGGGCGCGAGGTCCTTATGGCAGTTGGCCAGCATATCCGCGCGCCGCGCCGCTATCGAGGCCGTGATATTCAGTGGTGGATGGACCAGAGCGGCACACTTGATCAGCGGGCCGAGGATTTTGACGATCCGCTCCGCGCCCGCGCCGTCCCCTCGCTGCAGCTTGTCGGGCGGACCGATACGCCATTGATCGACCTTAACTATCTTCAGGCGCAAGGGATCGAGATCACCGGCAGGCTTGCAGCCATTCGGGACGGCACGGCTTTGTTTTCAGGCGGCCTGGCCAATGCCTGCGCCCTGTCCGACCTGAAGATGCGCCGCCTTTTGCGAAGCTTTGACGACTGGGCAGCGGAGGCAAACATCACTGGTCTGCCCGCGCCCGAAACCTTCGCCACGACAGAGGTGGCCAAACCACACCGTTTGAGCCTTGATCTGCGCCGCGGCGAGATCCGCACCATCATCTGGGCCACAGGATTTCGGCCTGACTTCAGCTGGCTGGAGTTGCCCGTATTGGATACGAAACGGCGGCTCAGACATGTTGGCGGTTACGTCGCGCCAGGGCTTTATGCCTTGGGCCAGCCCTTCCTGCGCCGTCGTAAATCTCAACTCATTGATGGCGTCGGCGGGGATGCGACCGAGCTGTCCGACCATCTGATCCAGACCCAAAGCCGCCGTGCGGCCTAACCAATTCGGAGACTGACATGACCATTTCCATCCCTATCCTGTCCACACCGCGCGCGATCGCGACAGACCCGGAAATCCGGAGCGCCCAGACAAGGGTGATCGACCGCCTGAGTGCCGATCCCAAAGCCGCGAAGGTCACGATTGCCATGACCGGCCGCGTTGCCGAAGGTCTGGCCTGCGTCGTCCGGCAGGGCAAGTTCAGCGCCGTAATGGATATGGGGCCTGCAATGGGCGGCGCCGCGCTTGGCCCGTCGCCCGGGTTTTTTGCCCGCGCCGCGATTGCAGGTTGCGTGTCCATCGCGATCAAAATGACTGCGGCGCGCGAAGGGCTGAACGTTAGGGCCGTCGATGTCACAGTCGAGACGGATTTCGACGATCTGGCGATTTTTGGGCTGGGTACCCGTAATGCCGCCCCTACGGAAACCCGCATCTCGCTGGCATTGGACTCGCCCGAACCCGAACCCGTGCTCGAGGACCTGACCGCCCGCGTCCTGGCTTGCGATCCTTGGTTTCTTGCACTCCGAGACAAGCAGCGGGTCGTCACAAGCATTGCCATCACCGCGTGAAATCTCACGCCGTAAGCAACTGCCTTCAAGAACGCCGCCAGTCTGCAAACGGAGACATATATCCATGAAAAAAATTACCAAAACACAAGCTGGCGGCTGCACTTGCGGACACGTCAGATACGAGATGATAGGGCGACCTCTGATTGTTCATGGGTGCCATTGCCGATGGTGCCAGCGCCAAAGTGGCGGCGCATTTGCGATCAACGCACTGATCGAAGCAGATCGCGTACGCCTGACCCACGGGGAGGTCCATGAAATCATCGTGGCTTCGCCAAGCGGTGCGGGCCAACGCATCGCGCGTTGCCCACACTGTCAGATTGCCGTCTGGAGCAACTATTTACGTGTTGGCGGCAAAATGGCGGACCTCATTCGTTTTATCAGGGTAGGAACACTTGATGATCCCGACGGACATCCGCCGGATGTCCACATCTATACCGAGTCCAAACAGCCGTGGTTCAATCTGCCTTTAGAGGTTCGGGCATTTGACAAGTTCTACAGCCTCCAAGACACTTATTCGCCGGATAGCCTGACACGTCACAACGCCCTGAAAAACCGGCTGCGAGATAACACTGCGGTGTAAAGTTATTCTGTCGCTTTGCAGTTCTTTTCCATCTATTGCAGATAAACCACGGGTTTCCAGCCGGTTCGGTTCAGCGAACCTGATAATGATCTTCTCTCCCGAATTTTGAAGTCCGCACTGGCTGTATGGCTCCAAAATTCAGAAGAGAATGTCGCGCGGTATTCGTCCTCCGCGGATACGCCATTTTCCCACAGGTCCCACGTCGAGAGGGTTACGAATGACCGCTACAAAGTTCTGCAGGGACTGATGCGGGAACGGATCAGCGAGATTATTCGGCAGACTTGCGAAGAGATGTGACTTAGCACTTAATCCGGCCCTTCTTCACTTTGTGTGGCGCATTGGCAGCATCCGGGCTTTCAGCAGCTCTGCCCTGGTTCAACCGTACATTGCCCGTTTGAATGTCTTCGGGCGGTTGATCTGGCCTCCTGCTTGTCCAAAAAAATCGCGGAGGCGATAATTCATGTTCATCACTCCAACTTTGGCTAAAAAAAATTGCGTCGACCAGTTGAAATCGACAGGCAAAGCGGAAGATTGAGACCAGTCCAGTCTCAACGGCGTCGCCCATCCATTGCTCCAGCGGTTCAGAGTGGGCGCCGCACAGGACGCCCTTGAACCGCAAAGCGAGGCTGCACTTCGTGCAAAATACATTCGACCCATCTTTCAATACATAGACCTTTCTCGCCCGACCGGTTGTCAGAATTTTACGCGGCTTGATGCAGAGTGCGGACGCAATGACTGGTGGGATCAAGTGTACGGTAAGCGGGTTTTGACCGGTTCGAGCTTGGGTGGGACGTGTGCGGCACATTATGGCGCGGGATTTTCTGATCGCGTCAGAAGGGCAGGGGAGCAGAGCGACACAATGTGGCAGCTCGCCTTGGCGTTTGCGCGTTCAAAGAGGGAGGTCGGTCAGCGTTGGCGACACGCACTGAAAGCCCAAAGGCAATCGAAAGCACGTAGGTTACTCTTTGTCGCCCTGCGCTTCTTCTCTTTCGTCTGGAGCAACGCTCTGAGGGTGCTCCGTATCGTGGTCTGCCTGGCTGGCGGCAAGCGCAGCTGTTTCGGGGGTAGAGGCCCGGCCGAGCGGTTTCGCCCGGAACGCGACCTTGTCTGCAATAGCAACGCCAGGCGCGATCCAGATCCGCCGGATCGCAAAGAGGATCAAGAGAACATGCGCGGCGCCGGTCACCGCAAAGAGCGTTGCCGCGCCAAACGTGGTCATCACAAGACCCGCAGCAGTGGGTCCGACGATCGAACCGATCCCAAAAACAAGCAGTAGCCCTCCGCTAACCTGGATGAATGACCCCGGTGAGGCGTGATCGTTCGCATGCGCCACGATGACGGGGTACATCGCGTAGACCGTTGTTCCGAAGAGCGCCGCCAGAGCGAGCACGATGGCCGGCTGCGTTACGCCGGAGAACAGAAACAGCGCGTCCGACAGAATCGCGAAGAATGCCACGACCACGAGAACCTTCCTTCGATCGTACCGATCTGACGCAAATCCGACCGGGACTTGAGAAGCCGCTCCTGCAAGGATCGGGATGCTTGCAAAGAGCGCGATGTCGCCGAGCGACATTCCGATACGCGCGGCATAGACTGCGGCCAGCGTGCCGAACGCTGCATTGGAAATGCCGACCATCAGCACGGCAAAAACTGCGATTGGAGAGTTCCTCCAGAGCTTGGGCAGGTCAAGCGAGACCTGGGTCAGAGGGAGCGGTGTGGTGGTCGCGTTGATCGCAGTTGGCAGTAGGGCCAGACAATAAATCATCGCAGCCAGAACAAAGAATAAGTAACCGTTCGTATCACCCAGTGTCAGCACCATCTGGCCGGCGGTTGTGGCGGCCAGGTTAACCATTGTGTAGATGCCGAAAACGCGCCCACGCGACTTGGCATCCGATCGCTCGTTGAGCCAGCTTTCCACGATCATCGCTGCCCCGGCAAAGCAAAAGCCTGACAAAGCGCGTACCGGGATCCAGACCCACGGCGTCACGAGTATAAGCGATAGAAGCACCGCGATCGCTGCGATCGCACACATCGCCCCGAAGGCCCGGATATGACCCACGCGGGCGACCACGACCGGGGTTCTCAGGCATCCGGCTACATAGCCAACGGCCCATCCAGTCCCGAGCAAGCCTAAAGCGGCAGCGGTGAACCCTTCTGCTTCCCCCCGGATTGGCAAGATAAGACTGTTCACCCCGCCGGCGAACAGGAGAAATGCAGACCCCATCAACAGAGCGGCCAGACTTGGTATCATATCGTGACGGTAGCCATCCAGCGGTCATTTGGAAATCCGAAAGATCCCCGTCCATGGGTTGTCTTGTCTACAACATAGATCTGTCCGTGGGCTGCAGAAGCATAATCGGCGTTGTCACGTTAACCAGCATTTGGTTTCTCGTGTCGGTGTTTGGACATAGCTATCGGTGATGCGCACACCGACCAACAGCAACAAGCGCCACCGGTTTCCATCCACTCAGCCACCCGCAATCGCTTTGCCGTACCGTTCTGTCGTCGTGCGGCCCTGACCATCCGGTATCATCGGACGGAAGCATTAGATGCTTGGAAAGCGGCAGCAAGCATCGCGTGATCTTTATCGCAATTGCATCCAACCAGACCATGTGCGGTTTATGTGACAACTCCCGGGCGGTCATCCAAACCCAACTAAATCAAACTAGCCCGTCACAACCCCTTCGCCCACAACGATCTGTCGCCGACAGAAGCCCGCAATCTTTTCGTCATGGGTCGAGATCAGGAAGGTCGTGCCTTCCTCGCGGTTGATTTGTCCGATCAGGCCCATCACTTGGTTTGCCGAGGCGCGGTCGAGGTTGCCGGTCGGCTCGTCCGCCAACACCAGTTCCGGACTGTTCATCAAGGCGCGGGCAACAGCGACGCGCTGTTTTTGCCCGCCCGAAAGATTGGCCGAGGGGAATTCGATGCGGTCGGCCAGCCCCATGCGGGACAGTAAATCGCGGCCACGCGCACGGGCGGCTGGCGTCTCACGCCCCTCACGCACGGCGGTGGGGAAAATCACGTTTTCCAGCGCAGTGAAATCCGGCAGAAGGTTGTGAAACTGGAAGACGAAGCCGATGTGGGCATTGCGAAAGTCGGTCAGGGCTTTGTCACCCGCTGCGACCATGTCTTGGCCGAGCATCTTGTAACTGCCGGAGGTGGGTTTCATCAATGTTCCGAGGATCGTGAGGAGCGTGCTTTTGCCTGAACCTGAAGGACCCAGAAGTGCTGCCAGCTCTCCCGTCTCAAGGCACAATGACAGGCCGCGCAGCACCCGTGTTGCGGCCTCTCCCGTGCCGTATGTTTTTAACAGGTCGCGGACCTCGAGAAGCGCGCTCATTGGCCGATCGCCGTGACCGGATCGACCCGTGCGGCCGAACGTGCAGGCAGGATCGAGGCGAGCATCGCGCCGATCACCGTGAGCGTGATCGCCAGACCGTAAGATCCTTGTGTGATGTCCATCGGCAGCGTTCCCGGCTGGAACGCGTCACGCAAGGGAAAGGGCAGCAGGGCGAGGTATCCCAAAGCCGCGCCTGTGACGCCGCCCATCAACCCTATCAGCGCCCCTTGTGCGACAAAGACAAAGATCACGAACCCGCGTCCGGCCCCCATCGCCCTCATGATCCCGATCTCGGGGCGACGACGGTAGGTCGACAGCAGAAGGGCAGAGGCCACACCGATCACGATGGTAATGAGCGCGAAGGTCTTCAGGAAATACCCGGTCTGCGCCTGTGCGTTCAGCGCCTCCATCAACTGCTCCGCCCCATCAGTCCAGGGCACCGCATCAAGCCCCGTCAGGGCGCGGATTCGAAGGGCCGTGGCATCGGCGGCGTTCAGATCGTCCAGCTTGATCTCGATCTGCGTGACGCCTTGCGGCATGGAATAAAGCGTTCGGGCGGTCGAAAGGCTGACAAAGGCGCGCGCGCCGTCCATTCCGCCATTGCCGGTCTTGAAAATCCCGCTCAGCGTCAGCGCCGCTGTGATGCCGTTCGAGCTTTCCAGTCGCAGCGTCTGGCCAACGGACAGAGCCAGGTCGTCAGCAAGATCGCGACCCAGTACAATCAGACCAGAGCCGAGCCGCACATCGCCCTCGACCATGTAACCGGCCAGATCGAGGATCGCGGATTCGCGCCCCGGCTCCACCCCGGACACGCTGACTTGGGCAACCTGCGCGCCGCGGGTGAGAAACCCGGCTCCCGTGATCTGCGGTGAGACGGCGCGCACGCCTGGAACGGCCTCGATCAGGGGCAACCACATGGCGGCCTCTGTCAGCGTTGCGGTGCGCGTGCGGCCCCGTTCCGCCACGAAAAGCACATGGCCTTGGGGCGAGACTAACAGGGGCGGATCGTCGGCTTCGGCCTCGATTGTGACATGGCTGATATCACCTACGGTGCGCGAGAGGATGAATTCGGCCAACCCCCCGATTAGCGCCGACATGAAGATGAAGATGAATACGCCCACCGCGACACCAGCAACCAGAAGGGCGGTCTGGGCTTTGTTGGCCGTGAGGTACCGGGTCGCAATCTTGAGCGCATAAAGCATCAGGGTGGTGTCGTCACGTTAACTCACCGAGTTTGCAAGTTGGCATGCCGTTCGTTGATCAAGCTGCATGTGCCGCGGATTTCCACGCCTCAAATGCTTCGAGCCTATGGTAGCGAATGGTGAGGGCAGAGCGGCGGCGGGCTGGGACAGAGAAACGATTGCGGGTTGCGGATTGCATAGATACGAAGCGTTGTAATCCACCCGGCGATCGGAAGCCTTGCATCACCCGCTCTCGTTTTCGGAAGGGCAAGTGGCTGTTCTCGGCGCGGTTATTGAGTTCCTTGTGTGACCAATGATCAAGGCCAGGCGCGACCTCGCGCTTGGCGGCCCCATATGCGCGCAGTTTGTCCGTAATGATCCTTTTGGGCACGAAA
>NZ_SLZU01000009.1 GCF_004342065.1 Primorskyibacter sedentarius
CCGTCGGTCAGGAAGGTTTGCAGGCCGTCCCAGGGGCGGTGGATGTAGGCCAGTTTCTCACCGAGGCGTGACTTGGCTGAGATGCGCAGGCGTTGTGAACCGCCCCGGGTTTGCCGGAGAGTAAAACACTCAAGGGATGAGCCCCATGACGAAGAGACGATTCACCCCCGCCTATCCGGCTGAGCTTCGCGAACGCGGTGTTCGGCTGTTTCGAGAGAACCGCGCAGATTACACCAGCGATACCGGAGCGTACCGCGCGATCGCGCCGAAGCTGGGCTGTTCGCCGGACAGTCTGCGTGCCTGGTGCCAGCAGGCCGAACGCGATGCCGGGCAGCGGGCCGGGCTGACAAGCGCCGAGAAGGATCGGATCAAGGAATTGGAGCGGGAGGTTCGTGAACTTCGCACTGCCAATGAGATCCTGAAGAAGGCTAGCGCATATTTTGCGGCGGCGGAACTCGACCGCCCGTTCAAGCGATGATTGCCTTTGTCGACAATCACTGTGGGGTCTTTGGTGTCGGGCCGATCTGCCGGGTTCTGGGGATCGCACCTTCGACCTTCTATGCGCATAAAGCTGTCGAGCGTGACCCGGATCGGGCATCGGCACGGGCAAAGCGCGACCTGTTGGACAAAGATGCCATCAAGCGCGTCCATGAAGCCAGCCGGGGACGCTATGGCGCTCGCAAGGTTTGGCACGTCTTGCGCCGGGAGGGCCAGGACATTGCCCGCTGCACGGTGGAACGACTGATGCAGGTCTTGCAAATACAAGGCTCCTCTCGGCAGAATTGCTGCGCAATTCGCCTGCCGGGCAATGGTTGTCCGGGGCAAGAAGGTGGTCACCACCAATCCCGATGCGGCCCAGCCATGCCCGGACGACAAGGTGAACCGGGCCTTCGTGGCGGAGATGCCCAACCAGCTCTGGGTTTCCGACTTCACCTATGTCTCAAGCTGGCAGGGGATGGTTTATGTGGCCTTCGTCATCGACGTTTTCGCCTGCAAGATCGTTGGCTGGCGTGTCTCGACCTCGATGACGACTGGTTTTGTCTGGGATGCTCTGAACCAGGCGATATGTAAGCGGGCGCCATCAGAAGCGGACAACCTGATCCACCACACGGACCGCGGCAGCCAGGGCGGATTCAACCGGTCGTCGCAACACCCCGTTGATGGAGGTGTAGATGACAAAAACAGGCAAACGAAAATCCGAACGTTCGACCCGGGACAAATTAAACTCACCAGGAAGGCCGCCAGTCTGGCAACGTGAGAATCTATGCCGGTTCTGGCGGGCGGTTGCAGAGGGGCTATCCAGTGAGGATGCCGCCGTTGAAGCAGGTGTTTCTGCGCCCGTCGGAACGCGATGGTTCCGGAGTTCTGGTGGAATGCCTCCCACACATCTTGCGCCGTCGGCGCCCTTGCTGAGGAACCGTAGCCTTTCCTTCGCAGAACGTGAGGTGCACAAGTGTCCGTGCCATCGCCCGGAAGCTTGGGAGATCGCCCAGCACGATCTCCCGAGAGATCAGGCGCAACTCGGCAACCCGTGGCGGAGACTTCGACGACCGTGCGATCAACGCACAATGGCATGCTGACCGTGCGGCTAAGCGGCCAAAAGCCAGCAAGCTCACGCTTAATCTCGCTCTGCGCGACTACGTGCAAGATCGGCTGTCCGGCCTCATTGCCACACCAGACGGCATCGCCTTCGATGGGCCTGTTGTGGTATGGAAAGGTCGGCGGGCTGTTCACCGGCAAAGCCGTCGCTGGTCGTCTGCCTGGAGCCCGGAACAGATCTCGCAGCGACCAAAGGTGGACTTCCCAGAGGATCCGACAATGCGCATCAGCCACGAAGCCATTTATTAGGCTCTCTACATCCAGAGACGCGGCGCGCTGAAGCGAGAGCTCTCGGCGTGTCTACGGTCCGGTCATGCGCTCAGGTTGCCGCGTGAACGCGGACGCAGTCGCGGCAAATCCTTCCTCACTGATGCGTTGACGATCAGCGACCGCCCGGCAGAGATCAGCGACAGAGCGGTTCCGGGCCATTGGGAGGGCGACCTCATTCCTGGTCTTGGCAGCTCGGCAATCGGTACACTGGTCGAACGCACAACCCGCTTCACCATGCTCTTGCACCTGCCACGAATGAAGGGCCATGGGACAGGAAAACCAGTCAAGAATGGACCAGCCCTTGCCGGTCACGGCGCCGAAGCCGTCCGCGATGCCATCGCCGAGACGATTGGTAGCTTGCCTGCTCAATTGCGTCGCTCGCTGACTTGGGACCAAGGTGCCGAGATGGCCCAACACGTGCAGCTGCGGATCGATACCGGTCTCGGAATCTACTTCTGCGACCCTCAAAGCCCCTGGCAGCGTGGCAGAGTGGCAGCAATGAGAACACCAACGGTTTGCTCCGCCAATACTTTCCCAAGGGCACGGACCTCAGCCAGCATGGCGCTGACGAGTTGAGCGCTGTTGCGCACTCACTGAACACGCGCCCTCGAAAGACATTGGGTTGGCAAACACCGGCAGAAGCTCTCGACCGGCTGCTCAAACAGGATACGATCGAAGCTGTTGCGACGACCGGTTGAATCCGCCCAGTACCTTTCGATCAGATACACCGAACGACTGGCCGAGGCGAATATCGCCCCGTCTGTCGGCAGCGTCGGAGATTCTTACGACTGTGAACGTGGTATTGCGGCTTGATGGCCTGAGCCATGCTACGATTGACTTCGTGTCATTGCATTGACATGTCGACCATCAGGTTGCCCCGGCAGCGGGCGAGACGTGACTTCATAGAAGCCTGACGGTCGGGGTACCATCACAGTTCTGTCCTCTTCGATCGGTGTCTGGGCCATTCCAGCAAAAGAGCCTTCCATGGATCACGTTATCATCGGCGTCGACACGCACAAAGACAATCATATTGCCGTTGCCATAGACGCGCAGGGTGCTCGACTTGGCAGCACAACAATTCCCACCACACGCAACGGTTACCAAGATCTTGAAATCTGGGCGGCGCAGTTCGGTCAAGTCAAAGCCTTCGAGATTGAGGGAACCGGCTCATTTTGCGCGGGCCTTTCCGGAGATCTGCTGGCCGAGGGTCACGAGGTTCTGGATGTGATGCGCCCCAACCGCCAGCTTCGCTTTCTTCATGGTAAATCCGACAGCCTCGACGACGAGAGCGCGGCCAGGTCAGTCCTGAACGGGCAAGCCACAGCCTTAGCCAAGACACAGACAGGGTCATCGGAGATGATCCGCCACCTGAAGGTTGCGCGAGACAGCGCGGTAAAAGCCAGGTCTCAGGCGATGATCACGCTGAAAACACTGATCGTGAATGCGCCATCAGACCTTCATGACGCACTCGACGGAATCAGAGGAAGGATCACTTTGGTGCGCCATGTTGCAGCCTTGAGGCCAGGCGAGATCACTTCCCCAATCGCATCCGCCAAAACAGCCATGCGCGCGATTGCACGACGCTGGCTTGCTCTGCATGAGGAAATCAACGCGCACGACCAAGAGCTTGAGCGGCTGGTCCGGGAGAAAGCGCCCGAGCTGATGAAATCACATGGTATCTCCACGGTGACCGTGGCCGAGATGTTGATCCTTGTGGGCGACAACCCAGAGCGCATCCAATCCGAAGCTGCTCTCGCGAAGCTGTGTGGCGTCTGCCCGATCCCAGCCTCATGCGGTAAGACCAACAGGATGCGTTTGCACCGTGGCGGCAATCGGCAAGCCAATTCCGCTCTGTACCGGTCGCCATTGTGCGCATGCGCGATGATGAAAGAACCAAGGCCTAAGCCAAGCGGCGAACTGCGGAAGGCAAAACCCGACGCGAAATTGTGCGCTGCATCAAGCGCTACATCGTGCGCGAAATCTACCGCGCTCTCTGCGCCTCACCCGACCTGGTTCCTGCCACTTGACAAATATAGGAGCATCAATGCTCTGGCCGAAAGCATCATCAGCCTGTTCAAGACCGAGGTCATCAAGTTCCTCGGCCCTTGGAAGTCGGTGGGTCAGGTCGAATGGGAAACCCTGAAATGGGTCGACTGGTACAACACCAACCGCCTGCATAGCGCTATCGGATATGTCGCGCCACAAGAAGCAGAGCTGGCTTTCTACGACAGCTTGAACGAGGACGAAAAAGCAGCCTAACTATTGAACCAAAAACCTCTCCGGTAAACCCGGGGCGGTTCAGACCACTTCAAAGGAGGAGGCTCAGTGCCATTTCACTGGCGAGACATCAGCCGGGACAATCTAAACCCGTGCATGCCGCATCGAGGTGAATATTGCCGGCGTCGAAGTGGCAATCCCGTGAAAAGACAACCGCCCGGGCTCAGAGAGCTTTGGCCGCCTCCAGAACCTCTTCGACATGACCCGGAACCTTGACCTTGCGCCATTCGCGCGCGATCCGGCCCTCGCCGTCGATCAGGAAGGTCGAACGTTCGATCCCCATGAAGGTCTTGCCATACATGGATTTTTCCTTCCAGACGCCGTAGCGTTCACAGGCTTCAGCGTCTGCGTCGGACAAAAGCGGCACAGTCAGCCCCTGCTTGGCCACGAACTTTTCGTGGCTTGCGACGCTGTCCTTGGAAATGCCGAACACCTTGACCCCAAGCGCCTCGAATTCGGGCAGCAGGCCAGAGAAACCCACCGCTTCCTTCGTGCAGCCGGACGTGTTGTCGCGCGGGTAGAAGAACAGCACGACCGGCGCAGGGCGCAGGCCCGACAGCGTGACCTCTTCGCCGCCATCGCGGGGCAGGGTGAAATCCGGCGCGATCACAGGCTCTTGTCTGGCGTCTTGGGACATTTGAGGCTCCTTATCCTTTGCAGTGGCAGAGGTTTCATATCAAACTCGACACAACAAGCGTAATCGCGAAAGGCGGCATGTCCAGTGACGGACACGGAAAGACCACAACAGCGCAAACGGATCCGGCGCAGCGTGCATTTCGCAAGCTGGCTGTTCACGGCGCTTTTCGTGCTGGTGATCGTCGCGGGGGTTACCGCGTTTTATGCGGTGGGGCGTCCGATAGCAGCACCCGATTGGCTGCGCGACCGGATCGAGCAGCGTATCGCGCAGGCCGTGCCCGGTCTGGCCGTGGAATTCGGTGAGGTCACCTTGCTGCTGGAAAAGAACGGCTCGCCCCGGCTGGCCTTCTTTGACGTTGATATCGGCACAAGTGACGGGCGCACGCTTGCGTCGCTCAATGATCTGGAGGCTGTCCTGTCGCGCGGGGCGCTTCTGCGTGGGACGGCGAAGCTGAAGACGCTTGAACTGGCCGGGGCTTTCCTGACGATGCGGCGGGACAAGGACGGGCGGTTCGGGCTTTCTTTCGGCGATACGCTTGCACCCGAAGGCATGGCCCGGGACCTGCCTGCCATCATCAACATTGTCGACAACGCGCTGGCCGACCCGCGCCTGAGCGACCTGCAAGAGGTGTCCGCCAACGGGCTTACCTTGCGTTACGAGGATGCGCGCGCCCGCCGAGGTTGGACAGCTGATGGCGGGCGGCTGACCCTGACGCGCGGAGAGCGCAACCTGTCGCTTCGTGGCGATTTCGCGGTGCTGAGTGGGGGCACGAACGTGTCGACGATCGAGCTGAATGCCGAAAGCCCGCTCGGGGATCCCGGGCTTGTCTTCGGCGTCACGCTTTCCGACATCCCGTCCCGGGATATCGCCACCCAAGGCCCCGCGCTGGCATGGCTGAGGGGGTTGCGCGCGCCGATCTCGGGGGCCATGCGGGCAGAGATGTTTGCCGATGGCAGTCTTGGCCCGCTGAATGCGACCCTGTCGATTGGCGAGGGCGTGTTGCAACCGACGGACAAGACACGCCCCATCCCATTCTCGGGCGCGCGAACCTACTTCACCTATTTGCCCGAAACGCAGACGCTGAGCTTTGACGAAATCTCGGTCGAGACCGATTGGGGGCAGGCGGTGTCAGAGGGGCGCGCGACGATGATCGGGCTGGAATCGGGCTGGCCCAGTGCGATGCTCGGACAGTTCCGCGTCTCGGATATTCGCACCAATCCGGGAAATTTCTTCGAAACGGACCTGGCCCTGAAAGGTGCAGAGGCCGATTTCCGGCTGGAGCTTGACCCGTTCAGGTTCTCGCTGGGGCGGATGCGCCTTCTGGACGAGGATCTGCCGCTTCTGATCACCGGAGAGGCCGCCGCAGCAGAAGAAGGTTGGGAGCTGGCGGTTGACGCCCGCGTGAAAGAAGTCTCCCCCCTTAGGGTAGAGGAGCTTTGGCCGCCAAGTGTCGTTCCGAAGACCCGCAAATGGGTGCGGGACAATGTGCAGGGCGGGGTCTTGCATGATGTGCAATTCGCTTTGCGGGCAGAGCCGGGGCAGGCACTTGCGACCTATCTGGGCGCAGAGTTTGAGGACGCAACCGTGCAATATGCCCGCACCTTGCCGCCAGTCACGCGAGCGGCGGGGCAGTTCGTCATCAATGGCAGCCGGCTGTTTGCGGCTGTGGACAAGGGCGAGGTCGTGCCGGTGCAGGGCGGGGCGCTGGATATTTCAGGTTCCAGCTTCACCATACCCGACATCCGCCAGCGTCCCTCTACCGGCAAGCTGGCGCTCAATGCGAAGGGGGCCATCCCGGCCGTTCTGGCCCTGTTGAACAGCGAGCCGATGTCGATCATGGACCGCGTGAAGAAACCGGTGGATGTTGCGCAGGGGCGCGCCACCGTCACGGGCCGTCTGGAGATGCCGCTGCGCAAAGGGGTGCGCCTGCCAGACATGACCTTCGATTTCAGTGCGGCTCTTTCCGGGGTGTCGAGTGACAAGCTGATCCCGGGCAGGGCTTTGCGCGCGTCTTCACTGGATGTGCGCGCGACCCAGAACGAGGTAAAGATCGGCGGTTCCGCGCGTTTGGGGGAGGTGCCCTTTACCGGGCAGTGGTCCATGCCACTGGGCAAACCCGGGGCGTCAAGCAGGCTTGCCGGTCGGGTGGAGATTGGACAGTCCTTCGCGGATGAATTCGGCATCGCCCTGCCGCGCGGCATGCTGTCGGGTAAGGCGCAGGCGGATCTGTCTGTCACGCTGGCCAAGGACCGCGCGCCGGAATTTGCGCTGTCTTCCGATCTTGCCGGGCTTGGCCTGCGGATCGACGCGCTGAATTGGGCCCTGTCGCAGGGGCAGAAAGGCAAGCTTGAAGTCGCGGGCCAGCTGTCGAAACCGGCGCGTATCGACCGCCTGCAAATCGAAGGCGCTGGGCTGAGCGGTTCCGGTGATGTTCGGCTCAAAGGCGATGGCAGTCTTGACCGCATCGCCTTTGACCGCGTGAGGCTGGGCGGTTGGCTGGATGCGCCAGTGGTTTTGACAGGTCGGGGGAAGGGCGCGCCGCTTGCCATCAGCCTGCCTGGCGGATCGGTCGATATGCGCACGGCCAGCCTCGGTGGCAGCAGCCGCGACGGTGGCGGCGGCGGCGCGACCGGGCCGATCACGCTGGCGCTTGACCAGTTGCAGATCTCTGACGGTATCGCGTTGCGGCCCTTCCGGGGGACCTTCACCACCGGGGGCGGGCTTTCGGGCGATTTCACCGCGCGCATCAACGGCCGGGCCGACATCGCCGGGCGCGTTGTGCCGCAGGGCAACGGTGCCAGCGCCTTTCGCATCCAGTCGCAGGATGCGGGCAAGGTCGTGTCGTCCGCAGGTTTGCTGAAAAATATCGCAGGGGGGGCGATGGACCTGACCCTGCGCCCGACCGGCCAGAAGGGAACCTATGACGGGTCGCTGAAGGTGAGCAATACGCGCTTGCGCAGCGGCAACGCGATCGCGGCGCTGCTGGATGCGATCAGCGTCGTGGGGCTGCTGGACCAGATGAACGGACCCGGCATCTTCTTTTCCGATGTGGAGGCTCAGTTCCGGCTGACCCCGTCGCAGGTGGTCCTGTCGCAATCAAGTGCCACGGGGCCTTCGATGGGCCTGTCGCTTGACGGGTATTATTCACTGGCAAACAAATCGATGGATTTTCAGGGGGTGATCTCGCCGGTCTACATTCTGAACGGGATCGGGTCCTTCCTGACACGCAAGGGCGAGGGGCTGATCGGGTTCAACTTTACCATCAAGGGCACGTCGGATACGCCCAAGGTCAGCGTGAACCCGCTATCGATTCTGACCCCCGGCATGTTCCGCGAAATCTTTCGCAGACCACCGCCACAGACCCAGTGACCTAAGGAAGACCGCGACCTGAAAAGGACCGCCAGAAAGACGTTGCCATGAAACTCGCTGAATTCGATTTTGACCTTCCCGACGACCTGATCGCAACGCGCCCCGCACAGCCGCGCTCTTCAGCGAGGTTGCTGGTGGCAGAGGGCGACGCGATCCACGATGCCGTTGTGACGGATATCGTGAACTGGTTGCGCCCCGGTGACCGGCTGGTGCTGAACGACACGCGGGTGATCCCGGCACGCCTGTCCGGGCTGCGCAGCCGCGATGGCGCCGAGGGTGCAACACAGGCCCGGATCGAGGTCACGCTGCTGGAGCCCACATCGGACGGATCCTGGATGGCCTTGCTGAAACCCCTGAAAAAGGTGCGCGACGGCGAGGTGATCACGTTTTCACCAAAGCTTGAGGCCACGGTAGTGTCGCGTGATGAAGGGCAGGCCAAGCTGCGTTTCAGCCTGTCGGGCACGGATTTCGACGCGGCGCTGGCAGAGGCGGGCGCCATGCCGCTGCCGCCTTATATCGCGGCAAAACGTCCGGCGGATGACCGCGACAAGACGGATTACCAGACCGTGTGGGCCCGCCGTCCGGGTGCGGTTGCGGCCCCCACGGCATCGCTTCATTTCGACGATGCGTTGCTGGGCGCGCTGAAGGACAGGGGCATTGCGTTTACCCATGTCACGCTGCATGTCGGCGCCGGAACCTTCCTGCCGGTCAAGGTGGAGGATGTGACCACCCACCGGATGCATGCCGAATGGGGCGAAGTCACCCAGACCGCCGCGGTCGAGATCGCCGCCACCCGTGCCGATGGGGGACGTATCATTCCCGTCGGCACAACGGCGCTGCGACTGATCGAGAGTGCCGCCGCGGATGGAGAGATCCGCGCCTGGTCCGGCGATACCGATATCTTCATCTATCCGGGCTATGAATTTCGCATCACCGACGCGTTGATGACCAATTTCCATCTGCCGAAATCCACACTGTTGATGCTTGTCTCGGCCCTGATGGGGCAGGACCGCATTCGGCGGATCTACGCCCATGCGGTGGATGCGCAGTATCGTTTCTTCTCCTATGGGGATGCGTCATTGCTATTGCCCGGTTGCAAAAGCGACAGCAAAGCCTGATGTGCGTCGCTGAGGGGATATGCGATTCCCCTTTCGCCCGTTAGGCTGAACCAAAGGCCCTGGCGCCGTCCCTGAATCCCTCGTACCGCCGGAGGCACCATGCTGCACGTCTTCAAGAATTCCTGGGCCCTTCTGCTTGGCATGATGCTGCTGATGCTGGGCAATGGCCTGCAAGGTTCACTGCTCAGTGTGCGGGGCGGGGAGGCTGGGTTCTCGGCCTTCGAGATGTCGATGGTGATGTCGGCCTATTTCCTTGGCTTCCTGTTCTCATCACGCATGACGCCAGAGCTGATCCGCCGCGTGGGGCATGTACGGGTCTTTGCCGCGCTCGGGTCGTTCATCTCTGCCGTGCTGATCATGTACCCGACATTTGAACATCCGCTGGTCTGGACGCTTGGCCGGGTCGTCATCGGGTTCTGCTATTGCGGCGTGTATGTGACGGCCGAGAGCTGGCTTAACAACGCTGCAACCAACGAGACGCGCGGCCAGTCCCTGTCGCTTTACATGATCGTGCAGATGGTCGGGATCATCGCGTCGCAGGCGCTGCTTCTGGTGCCGGATTCCTCGGGCTACCTGCTTTATGTTATCCCGTCGGTGCTGGTGTCGATCGCCTTTGCGCCGATCCTTCTGTCGATCACGCCCACCCCCGCCTTCGAGACCACCAAGCCGATGTCCCTGAGCGATCTTTACCGCGTCTCGCCGCTTGGATGTGTTGGCATGTTCCTGCTGGGCGGCGTGTTCTCGGCGCAGTTCGGGATGGCGGCGGTCTACGGCACCCAGGCCGGGATGACGCTGCAACAGATATCGATGTTCGTGGCGTCCTTTTATGTCGGCGCTCTGCTTCTGCAATATCCGCTGGGCTATATGTCTGACCGCATGGACAGGCGTCAGCTGATCACCGGCTGCGCGGCCATTGGTGGCGGGGCCGCTGCGGTCGCCGTCATGCTGAATGGCAATTTCACGATGCTGCTTGTTGCGGCCTTCCTGATCGGCGGCATGTCCAACCCGCTCTACTCGCTGCTCATCGCCTATACCAACGACTTTCTCGGGGTCGAGGACATGGCCGCATCTTCGGGCGGGCTGCTGTTCATCAACGGGCTGGGGGCCATTGCAGGCCCGCTAATCACCGGTTGGCTGATCGAGGTCGTGGGGCCGGGGGGCTACTTCGTCTTTATCGGCGCGCTCATGCTGTCGCTTGCGGTCTACGCGCTTTACCGGATGACCCAGCGGGCCGCACCCTCGGTCGAAGATACCGCCGCCTATTCGCCCCTGGCGGCAGGCTCCAGCCCCGTTGCTGTCGAGGTCGCGCAAGAGCTGGCAATCGAAAGCTCGCAAGAGGATTCGCAGGATGCAGCCGCCTGATGTGACGCTTTGTCGTAAATTGTTACTGTCTAGGACGGCAAAGGCAGTGTTAGGATTCTCGCATCTGCGGGGGGGCAAACCGCAAGGAGTGTGAGCCGATGGTGGCGCCTGAAGATGTACTCAAGTTCTGGCTCGACGAAATCGGGCCAAAGGGTTGGTATCAGGGTAGCGAGGAACTGGACGCGCAGATACGCGAAAAGTTTCTTGATAGCTGGCAAGGAGCGATGGAGGGCCGCTACGCATTGTGGCTGACTTATCCATCAGGAGCGCTGGCCTATATCGTTCTTCTCGACCAGTTCCCCCGCAATATGTTCCGCGGAACAGGGCAGGCCTTTGCGTCCGACAAAGTGGCGCTTGCTGCGGCCAAACAGGCCATCAGCAAAGGCTGGGACATGAAGATTGACGAACCGGCCCGGCAGTTTTTCTACCTTCCGATGATGCATTCCGAAAACCTGTGTGATCAGGACCGCTGCGTGCGGCTGATCAGCGACCGTATGGGGCAAAGCGGGGACAGCAACCTGACCCATGCGCAGGCGCATCGCGAGATCATCCGTCAGTTCGGCCGCTTCCCATACCGCAACGACGCGCTGGACCGGAAAACCACCGATGCTGAGGCAGAGTTCATGTCCTCTGGCGGGTATGCGAAAGTTCTCAACCAGATCAGCGTCCCGGCCTGAACGCTCTTTGGCGCTGGGCATCTGGCGGGCCTTGTGCCCGTTGATGCCCCACCCGAGTTCGGCTAGCGTGCCTTGGCATGGCAGAACGTAGCGGAGGGGCACATGGCGTCGCAGAAATTCGACATGATCGTGATTGGCGCAGGCCCGGGCGGCTATGTTGCGGCCATTCGCGGCGCGCAGTTGGGGCTGAATGTCGCGATTGTGGAACGTGAACATATGGGCGGGATCTGCCTTAACTGGGGGTGCATTCCAACCAAGGCTTTGCTGCGGTCCTCTGAAGTCTTTCACATGATGCAGCGCGCGGGCGATTACGGGCTGAAGGCCGAAAGCATCAGCTATGATCTTGACGCCGTCGTCAAACGGTCGCGCGGTGTGGCCAAGCAGCTGAATTCCGGCGTGGCGCACCTGATGAAGAAGAACAAGGTCACCGTCTTCATGGGCGAGGCAACGCTGCCCGCCAAGGGCCGCGTCAGCGTGAAATCGGCAAAAGGCACCGAGGATCTGGAGGCTGCAAACATCGTGCTGGCCACAGGCGCGCGCGCCCGCGAATTGCCGGGGCTTGAGGCGGATGGAAAGCGCGTCTGGACTTACAAGCACGCCCTGCAACCACCTCATATGCCAAAGAAATTACTCGTCATCGGCTCTGGTGCGATCGGTATCGAATTTGCCAGTTTCTACAACACGCTTGGCGCCGATACGACCGTGGTCGAGGTGATGGACCGCATCCTGCCTGTCGAGGATGCCGAGATTTCCGTCTTCGCGAAAAAGGCTTTCGTGAAGCAGGGGATGACCATCCGGGAAAAGACAATGGTCAAGAAGCTGGACCGCAGCAAGGATAAGGTCACGGCACATATCGAACAGGCCGGAAAGGTCGAGGCGCAGGAGTTCGACACGGTGATCTCGGCCGTGGGGATCGTTGGCAATACCGAAGGGCTGGGGTTGGAGGCGCTTGGCGCGAAGGTCGAAAAGACCCATGTCGTGACGGATAGTCATTGTCGGACGGGCGCGCCGGGTCTTTATGCGATCGGCGATCTTGCGGGCGCGCCCTGGCTTGCGCACAAGGCCAGCCACGAAGGCGTTATGGTGGCGGAGCTGATCGCAGGCGGCAAACCACATGCGGTGACGCCTGATGCCATCGCCGGTTGCACCTATTGCCAGCCCCAGATTGCCAGCGTCGGGCTGACAGAGGCCAGGGCCAAGGAGCAGGGGCACGACATCAAGGTCGGTCGTTTCCCGTTCATCGGCAATGGCAAGGCCATCGCACTTGGCGAGCCGGAAGGAATGATCAAGACGATCTTCGACGCCAAGACCGGCGCGTTGCTGGGCGCGCATATGGTGGGGGCCGAGGTCACAGAGCTTATTCAGGGCTACGTGGTGGCCCGCCAACTGGAAACGACCGAGGAAGACCTGATGCAAACAGTCTTCCCGCATCCTACGCTGTCAGAAATGATGCATGAAAGCGTGCTGGATGCCTACGGGCGCGCGATCCATTTCTAAAGGGTCTAAGCAAGACCCCGCTTGCCAAGAAGACCGTCACTTAGCGGCGTGGTGAGACGTGAGGGGATGTAGTGAGACGTGAGGGGATGGCCCCCTCACGTTGTCATTACTCCTTCAGGCGTCACCGAAGAATGGCCCGAAGCCGTGCCGGAGCTGTGTCTGCAGCAATCCGCAGGCGTGCAGCGTCAGCGCGTATTTTCGGTCAGGCGCCGCTTCACGTAATCCGACACGTTGGTGATCATCGTGTCCATATGCGGTTCTTCGAAGAAATGCCCGGCACCCTCGATTTCGGTATGGGTGACGGTGATGCCCTTCTGTTCGTGCAGTTTGCTGACGAGGCTGCGCGTATCGGCAGGCGGGGCCACGCGGTCATTCGTGCCGTTGATCACCAGACCCGATGACGGGCAGGGCGCGAGGAACGAAAAGTCGTACATATTCGCGGGCGGGCTGACCGAGATGAAGCCGGTGATTTCCGGGCGCCGCATCAAGAGCTGCATCCCGATCCACGCCCCAAAGCTGAACCCTGCAACCCAGCAATGCTTGGAGTTGTTGTTCATGGACTGCAGGTAGTCCAGAGCGGAGGCGGCATCTGACAGCTCGCCAATGCCCTGATCGTATTCGCCCTGCGACCGGCCAACCCCACGGAAGTTGAACCGCAGCACGGTGAAGCCCATGTTGTAAAAGGCATAATGCAGGTTGTAGACGACCTTGTTGTTCATCGTCCCGCCGAACTGCGGATGCGGGTGAAGAACGATGGCAATCGGCGCGTCGCGTTCCTTTTGCGGATGGTAGCGGCCTTCGAGGCGGCCTTCAGGTCCGGGAAAAATCACCTCGGGCATGGTCGGGTCTGACTCCTGGTGGGGTGCGGCTATATTCTTGACGAATTCACTCAAGCACCTTAGAATGGTTCTAATCCGGCTGGAAGTCCGGTCAAGCTGCATGGCAGATAAGCCCTGCGGCGGCAGACGTCAATCGTTTCGCGAGGGGAGTAGGGCGCAGTGAAGCTTAGCACGAAGGGCCGTTACGCCATGGTGGCATTGGTCGACATCGCGTTGCAGCGCGATGGAGACCTGGTGACATTGGGCGATATCTCGAAGCGTCAGGATGTGTCGCTGCCATATCTGGAACAATTGTTTGTCAAATTGCGCCGCGCGGGGCTGGTCGCATCGGTCCGTGGTCCGGGCGGCGGATATCGGCTGGCCGTGCCCGCCAGTGAAATCCGCGTGGTCGATGTGCTGGCCGCCGTGGACGAGACCGTGGACGCAATGCACAAGGGGGCGGGCGCCTCTGGCGGGCTGTCTGGCAGCCGCGCGCAATCTTTGACCAACCGTCTGTGGGAAGGGCTGAGCGCGCATGTTTATGTCTTTCTGCACCAGACACGCCTGTCGGATATCGTTGGCAACGGGCTGGCGCCTTGCCCGGCGGTCCCAAACCTGTTCGCGGTCGTGGACGAAGAATGATGTTGGGTGACCTCAACGCGGTTTCGCGAGTCCGGAGGGTGGGGCGGGCACCGTCTGCCGCCAAGGGTGGAATTCGCCTCCGGAATATTTCTGCCAAGAAGATGGGCCGCACATGACGTCCCGTGTCTACCTTGATTACAACGCCACCGCGCCTTTGCGGCCAGAGGCGCGGGGCGCAATGATCGCCGCGATGGATGTCGTCGGCAATCCGTCTTCTGTCCACGCAGAGGGGCGCGCGGCGAAAGCAATTGTCGAAGCGGCACGCGCGCAGGTCGCAACGGCGTTTGGGGCCGATGGGGCGGATGTCGTGTTTACCTCAAGCGCGACAGAGGCCGCCGCGCTGGCCTGTGCCGGGCGGGGTCTGAGCGGCGCAGCGATAGAGCATGATGCCGTGGCCGCCTGGGTGTCGGCTGGGTTGGCCGTGGACAGGTTGGGCCAGGTTACGGTCGACGCGCCTGAAAACACTGCGCTTCAGCTTGCCAATTCGGAAACCGGGATCGTCCAGGACCTGCCAGAAGGGCTTGCGGTCAGTGACATGACGCAAGCGTATGGAAAACTGCCTTTGGCGTTCAACTGGAGCGGTGCCGGCATGGCCCTCATCTCGGCTCACAAGCTGGGCGGGCCAAAGGGGGTTGGCGCGCTTGTGATGAAGCGGGGCACTGATCTTGCTGCACAAATTCGCGGTGGCGGGCAGGAAATGGGGCGTCGTTCCGGCACCGAGAATGTGATCGGGATCGCAGGGTTCGGCGCGGCAGCAGAGGCGGCAGCGCGGGATCTGGACGCTGGCATATGGAACCGGGTTGAAAAACTTAGAAACATTCTAGAAGAATCTATTGAGGCTGGCGCAAAAGAGACTATTTTGGTCGGGAAATCAGCGAGACGTTTGCCGAACACCTCTTGCCTTGCCACGCCGGGCTGGAAGGGGGAAACGCAGGTCATGCAGATGGATCTTGCGGGCTTTGCCATCTCGGCCGGGTCTGCCTGCTCCAGCGGCAAGGTGCGCGCCAGTCGCGTGCTGACCGCGATGGGATATGACGAGGCCGTGGCGGCGAGCGCAATCCGCGTGTCGCTGGGGCCTACGACGACAGAGGATGAGGTGCTGCGTTTCGCGGAAGCGTGGCTGACGAAATACAACAGACACCGGGCGCGGGCTGCCTGAGGCACCGGGTTCGAGCGAAGGAGACGAGCATGTCGGCATTGGATACCACAACCGTCAAGGAAGGCGTCGACCGCGAAACCGTGGAAGCGGTGCGCGAAGTTGGTGGCAAGTACAAGTACGGCTGGGAAACCGAGATCGAAATGGATTACGCCCCCAAGGGGCTGACGCCTGACATCGTTCGGTTGATCTCGGAAAAGAACGGCGAGCCGGAATGGATGACCGACTGGCGTCTGGCGGCCTATGAACGCTGGTTGCAGAAGGAAGAGCCCGACTGGGCGATGGTCGACTACCCCGAGATCGATTTCCAGGACCAGTATTACTACGCCCGTCCCAAAAGCATGGCCGAAAAGCCGAAATCGCTGGACGATGTCGACCCCAAGCTTCTGGAAACCTACAAGAAACTGGGTATTCCGCTGAAAGAGCAGATGATCCTTGCCGGTGTTGAGGGCGCAGAGGATGCGCCCGCCGAAGGCCGCAAGGTTGCCGTGGACGCGGTGTTCGATTCTGTCTCTGTTGGTACGACCTTCCAGAAAGAGCTGCAGAAAGCGGGGGTGATCTTCTGCTCGATCTCCGAGGCGATCCGCGAGCATCCTGAACTGGTGAAGAAATACCTCGGTTCCGTCGTGCCGGTGTCGGACAATTTCTATGCAACGCTGAACTCTGCCGTGTTCTCCGACGGCTCGTTTGTCTATGTGCCGCCGGGCGTGCGCTGCCCGATGGAGCTGTCGACCTATTTCCGCATCAACGCGGAAAACACCGGACAGTTCGAACGGACGCTGATCATTGCCGACAAGGGCAGCTATGTCAGCTATCTGGAGGGCTGCACCGCACCGATGCGCGACACCTCGCAGCTTCACGCCGCGGTGGTGGAGATCATCATCGAGGAAGACGCCGAGGTGAAATATTCCACGGTGCAGAACTGGTATCCAGGCGATGAGAACGGCAAGGGCGGGATCTATAACTTCGTGACCAAGCGTGCCGACTGCCGGGGTGACCGGGCAAAGGTGATGTGGACGCAGGTGGAAACCGGCTCTGCCGTGACGTGGAAATACCCGTCCTGCATCCTGCGCGGCGATGACAGCCAAGGCGAGTTCTATTCGATCGCCATCACCAACCACCACCAGCAGGCCGATACCGGCACCAAGATGGTGCATCTGGGCAAGCGCACCAAGTCGCGCATCGTGTCCAAGGGGATCTCGGCCGGCGTGGCGCAGAACACCTATCGTGGCCTCGTGTCGATGCATCCCAAGGCCAAGGAATCGCGCAACTACACGCAGTGCGACAGCCTGCTGATCGGTGACAAATGCGGCGCGCATACCGTGCCCTATATCGAGGTGCGCAACAATTCGAGCCGGGTAGAGCATGAGGCGACAACGTCCAAGGTGGATGACGACCAGATGTTCTATTGCCGCCAGCGCGGCATGGACGAAGAAGAGGCCGTCGCCCTGATCGTCAACGGTTTCGCTAAGGAAGTGCTGCAAGCCCTGCCGATGGAATTCGCGATGGAAGCGCAGCAACTGGTGGCGATCTCGTTGGAAGGGTCGGTGGGCTAGCCGCCGGGTCTGACAAATAGTGTGAACGGACATGACCACCGTGCTGACAACATCCCTGCTTACCGGCGTGTTCTGCGCCCTGTTCGCGGTAGTCATCGACTTGGTGACAGACGCGCTCAGCATGTCGGTGGTTATCGGGTTGGCGTTCGTTTCGGGGTTTCTGGGCAGCCTTTTCGCACAGGTCGTATTGGGGAAGGGACGCAAATGAAGCGGTTTCGGGGTGACATGGCAAATCTAGGGTCACGTACGTCGGCGCTGCGCGGCGACCGGACGGCCCGCGATTTGGAGAAGACGATATGATCCTGACCACGACCAACTCTGTCGAAGGGCATTCCATTGCCGAATACAAAGGCATCGTCGTCGGCGAGGCGATCATGGGCGCGAATGTCGTGCGCGACGTTTTTGCCTCGATCACCGATATCGTCGGTGGCCGGTCGGGCGCTTATGAGAGCAAGTTGCAGGATGCCCGCGACACCGCCTTGCGGGAACTGGAAGAGCGCGCAGCGGCCCTTGGCGCCGATGCGGTTGTCGGCATCGACCTCGACTACGAGGTTGTGGGCCAGTCGATGCTGATGGTTTCGGCCAGCGGGACGGCGGTCAGGCTGGGCTGAGCGATGACGAACACTGCCATCAGACAGGCGCCGCAGACGCGCCCGGAATTGACCATGCCAGAGCCGGAGGCCGCGCTCTTGCGTGCCGAATATGCGCAGGCTGGTGTCATTCTGGAATATGGCAGTGGCGGGTCTACGGTTCTTGCGGGCGAGATGCCGGGCAAAACCGTATTGTCGGTGGAAAGCGACAAGGACTGGGCGCTGATGATGCGCGCCTGGTTCCGGGACAACCCGCCGGCGGAAGGCGCGTCTGTGGATGTGATCTGGTCCGACGTGGGCGAGACGAAGGAGTGGGGCCGCCCGGTCAATGACCGTGAATGGCGCCGCTATCCGCGCTACGCGCTGGAGGCTTGGGGCCTGCCGGAATTCCGCCACCCCGACGTGGTGCTGGTGGATGGACGGTTTCGCGAAGGATGCGCGTTGGCCGCGAGTTTCATGGCACAACGTCCGCTGGTGCTGCTGTTTGACGACTATGCGCAGCGCAAGAATTACCACGCGGTCGAGGAGTTCCTCGGCACGCCGGAAATGACCGGGCGGATGGCCCGGTTTGACGTAACACCGCAACCCGTGCCGCCGGCACAGCTTTTGCGGATCATGCAGTTGATGGTGCGCCCCTGAGCGCGCTCAAAGAGACCACGGAAGGAAAAGAAATGCTTGAGATCAAGAACCTGCACGTCAAACTTGAAGAAGAGGACAAACAGATCCTCAAAGGCGTCGACCTGACTGTCGAGGCAGGCAAGGTGCATGCGATCATGGGGCCGAACGGGTCCGGCAAATCGACGCTGTCCTATGTGCTTTCGGGCCGTGACGGTTACGAGGTGACAGAAGGGTCTGCCACGCTGGAAGGCGAGGACCTGCTGGAACTGGAGCCGGAAGAGCGCGCCTCGCTTGGCCTGTTCCTGGCGTTCCAATACCCGGTCGAGATACCCGGCGTTGGCAATATGACCTTCCTGCGCACAGCCGTGAACGCGCAGCGCAAGGCGCGCGGGCAGGACGAGATGTCGGCGAGCGATTTCCTCAAGGAAATCCGCGCGAAAGCCAAGGAACTTCAGATCGACGCGGATATGCTGAAACGCCCCGTGAACGTGGGCTTTTCGGGCGGCGAGAAGAAGCGCAACGAAATCCTGCAGATGGCGATGCTGGAACCGAAGATGTGCATCCTTGACGAGACAGATTCCGGTCTGGACGTGGACGCGATGAAGCTGGTAGCCGAGGGCGTGAACGCGCTGCGCAGCGAAGGCCGCGGCTTCCTTGTCATCACGCATTACCAGCGTCTTCTGGATCACATCAAACCTGACGTTGTCCATATCATGTCGAACGGTCGTATCGTGAAGTCCGGCGGGCCCGAACTGGCGCTTGAGGTCGAACAGAACGGCTATGCAGACATTCTGGCGGAGGCTGTGTAATGGCACTGCCGCAAGCAAAACTGGACGCGACCGATGCGCGGCTGGCCACGCTTAGCCTGCCCGCTGGCGGCTGGGCCGAGACCGCGCGGCAGGACGCCCTTTCGCGTGTGAAAGCGCAAGGTCTGCCGGGTCGCCGCGACGAGTATTGGAAATACACCCGTCCCGATGGCCTGACCGCGCCAGCGCCGACCAGCGCTGCGATCTTTGACGAAAGCGAGCCGCCGGTCTTTGACGAGGTCGACCGGTTGAAACTGGTCTTCGTCGATGGCGTTTTTGACGCCGCAGCCTCTGACGATCTGGCGCTGGAGCATGTCCGGCTGGAACGTCTGGCAGATACGAGCAGCGCCGATATCCACTGGGCGCGGGATTACTACGGCACGCTGGAAGCCAGCGGGCAGACGCCTGTTGCGCGGCCATTGGCGGCGCTCAACACGGCCTTTGCCACTGACGGTCTTCTGATCCATGTCACCGGCAAGGCGCCAAAGCCGATCAGCCTGATCTATCATCATCAGGACCCGCAATCCGACGTCATGCTGCATCACGTGATCCGCATGGACGAAGGCGCGGAACTGACCCTGCTGGAAAACGGCCCGGCCGCCGCACGATTCAACATGGTTCTGGAAGTCGAGGTCGCCGATGGCGCGGCCTTCAACCATGTCCGTGCACAGGGGCGTGACCATGAACGTCAGGCGGCCACGCATATCTTTGCGCGGTTGGGGCGGGAAAGCCGGTTCAAGTCTTTCACCATGACCGCCAATGGCGTCATGACGCGCAATGAATGCGTGATCGAGCTGACCGGCGACGATGCCTCGGCGCATGTTGCTGGGGCCTGCATGGGCGACGGAGACTTCGTGCATGACGACACGGTTTTCATCACCCATGACGCGGTGAACTGCGAAAGCCGTCAGGTCTTCAAGAAGGTGCTGCGCAACGGTGCGACGGGCGTCTTCCAGGGCAAGATCCTTGTGAAAGCGGGCGCGCAGAAGACCGACGGCTACCAGATCAGCCAGTCGCTCCTGCTGGACGGCGACAGCCAGTTCCTCGCCAAGCCAGAGCTGGAAATCTACGCCGATGACGTGGCCTGTTCGCACGGCTCCACCTCGGGGGCGATCGATGAGGATGCGCTGTTCTATCTGCGCGCGCGCGGGGTGCCGCATGGTATCGCCACAGATCTGCTGACGCTGGCCTTCCTAGCCGAGGCGGTCGAGGAAATCGAAGACGCAGCGCTTGCCGAAGAGATCGTGACCCGTATGGAAGCGTGGCTCGCGCGGCGGCGCGGCTAAGGTGGCGGTCACCCAGGACATCGTGGCGACCTATCGGGGGCCGGGGCGCGTCATGCGCCGGCTGTTGTCGATGGGGCAGCGCGAGGATCGAGCGCTCGCATTGGTGATGGCGGGCTGCGCCGTGATCTTCGTGGCGCAACTGCCCCGACTGGCACGCGAAGCGCATCTGACCGGACAGGAGCTGAACCCGCTTCTGGGCGGATCGTTGTTGGCTTGGGTCTTCATCGCGCCGCTCATGCTCTATGTGCTGGCCGCAGCCAGCCACCTTGTTGCGCGCCTTATCGGCGGGCGCGGGGACTGGTACGGCGCAAGGCTGGCCCTGTTCTGGGCGATCCTTGCCTCGTCACCGCTGATGCTGCTCAATGGGTTGGTTGCAGGGTTCCTGGGAACGGGCCCGGCGCTCAGCTTCGTGGGCCTGCTTTGGCTTGGGGTATTTTGCTGGTTCTGGGCAAGATCGCTTTGGGTGGCAGAGCGGCCCGAAGCTGCCGAAGGCGATGTCGCATGAACCTGCAATCGCTTCTTCAACTGGGCGTCCAGACTGTGCTCGACCCGCGCGGCGTTGCGCGCTTTCTGATCGGGCAGCGACTGACGCGCGAAGCATTGCTGATCGCCTTCGCGCTCGTAGTGGCGATGAATACGCTGCTTTACGCGGGTATGGTCGCTTTCGTGCCGCAGCAGGCGGGCGACGGTGTCATCGTTCTGACCCCGATGGTCTTCATGCTGATGCTGGGCGCTTCGGTGGCATTTGCCATTCTGGCCACTACATGGATCGGCCGGATGATGGGCGGGGCGGCCACGCTCGAGCAGGTGGCCATATTGATCATCTGGCTTCAGGGGCTGCGTTTCGTTGCACAGCTTGCCTTGATCGGGCTGGGGCTGATCCTGCCGGGGGCGGGCGTGTTGCTGGTTGTCGCGGTGGCGCTTGTCGGGCTCTGGATCCTGATCAACTTTCTTGACGAGGTGGAAGGGTTTGCCAGTCTTGGCAAGTCTGCCCTGCTGCTGTTTCTTTCGGCGCTGGCCGCAGTTGTGGTCCTTTCGCTACTGATGTCCATCTTCGGGGCATCCACATTGGGATTGACTGACTATGTATGACGTGACGCAGATCCGAGCCGATTTCCCGATCCTGTCGCGGCAGGTCAATAACAAGCCGCTGGTCTATCTCGACAACGGTGCGTCGGCGCAAAAGCCGCAGGTGGTGATTGATGCCATCACGCGGGCCTATGCCGATGAATATGCCAATGTGCATCGCGGGCTGCATTACCTTTCCAATCTGGCGACCGAAAAATACGAGGCCACGCGCGGCACGATTGCGCGCTTTCTTGGTGTGGCCGAAGAGAACGAGATCATCATGAATTCCGGCACCACCGAGGGCATCAATACGGTTGCCTACGGCTGGGCCATGCCGCGACTGGAAGCGGGCGACGAGATCATCCTGTCGGTGATGGAGCATCACGCAAATATCGTTCCCTGGCATTTCCTGCGCGAGCGGCAGGGCGTGGTGCTGAAATGGGTTGATGTCGACGAGACCGGCGCGCTTGATCCGCAAAAGGTGCTGGACGCGATTGGCCCCAAAACCAAACTGATCGCTGTCACCCATATGTCCAACGTTCTGGGGACGGTCGTGGATGTCAAAACGATCTGCGATGGTGCGCGTGAAAAGGGCGTGCCGGTGCTGGTTGATGGCAGTCAGGCCGCCGTGCATATGCCAGTAAACGTGGCCGAAATCGGCTGCGATTTTTATGCCATCACCGGGCATAAACTCTACGGTCCGTCCTCCTCTGGCGCGATCTACATCCGCGCCGATCGGCAGGCCGAGATGCGCCCTTTCATGGGGGGCGGAGACATGATCCGCGAGGTTCACAAGGACGAGATCACCTATAACGATCCGCCGATGAAATTCGAGGCAGGCACGCCGGGCATCGTGCAGATGATCGGGCTGGGCGCAGCGCTGGACTATATGACCTCTGTCGGCATGGACAATATCGCCGCCCACGAGGCCGGTCTGCGCGATTACGCGCAGTCGCGTCTGGACGGGCTGAACTGGCTTCAGGTGCAGGGCCACGCCAAGGGCAAGGGTGCCATCTTTTCCTTCACGCTGGACGGGGCCGCCCACGCGCATGACATCTCGACCATCCTTGACAAGAAGGGTGTCGCCGTGCGCGCAGGCCATCACTGCGCTGGCCCGCTGATGGACCATCTGGGCGTGACGGCGACCTGCCGCGCCTCATTTGGCATGTATAACACGACTCAGGAAGTGGACGCGCTGATCGACGCGCTGGAACTGGCGCATGACCTCTTCGGCTAGGCCAGAAGGCCTTGCCAGTTTCGTGCGGGCCCAGCCCCGAATTTGCCATTGCAGCCCTAGTTAGGTGTCGTTATATGCGTGCCTCAGGCACCCGTAGCTCAGCTGGATAGAGCGCTGCCCTCCGAAGGCAGAGGCCAAAGGTTCGAATCCTTTCGGGTGCGCCATTTCTTCGATTTCTGACAAAGACGTGCCTCGGCCATGCGGGGCTTGTCATGCTCTGGCGGCACTGGCAGAGCTTACGGGCATGTCTTGTCGGCAAGAGGAACGTGATGTCAGTTGCCATAACGAACAAATGGGTGGCCCTCGCACTGACCGGGCTGGCGGTGATCCTGTCGCTGACGACGTGGTTTTCCGCGACCGCGATCCTGCCGGAATTGCGCGCGGCCCTTGGCCTTGATGCCTCTGGTGCGGCGTGGCTGACGAATGCGGTGCAGGCCGGGTTCGTTCTGGGCGCGCTTGTCTCCAGCGTGCTGGCCTTGTCCGACGTCCTGCCGTTGACCCGGCTGATGGCGGGAGCCAGCCTTGCGGCTGCGGCTTTCAACGCGGTGGCGTTGCTTGATCCCGGCGCGGGTTGGGTGATTGCAGCCCGTTTTGCGACCGGGGCTGCGCTGGCGCTGGTCTATCCGCCCTCGCTGAAATTCATCGCGACATGGTTCCGCAAGGGGCGGGGGCTGGCGATGGGCGCGATGGTGGGGGCGCTGACGCTTGGGTCTGCTCTGCCGCATCTGGTGCGCGGGCTGGGCGCAGGCATCGACTGGCAATCTGTCCTTGTCGCAAGCTCCCTTGCCAGCGTCGCCGCTGCGGCCATCTTTGGTCTGGTCCTGCGCGAAGGGCCGGACCCGTTTGGCCGTGCCACGGTTGATCTGCGCCAGATCGGCCGGGTGATCCGCGACCGTCCTGTGATGCTCGCCAATGCGGGCTATTTCGGCCATATGTGGGAGCTTTACGCGATGTGGGCGTGGATCCTGGTCTATGTCGGTGCCGCGCAGGCGGACGGGCTTGCGATCACCAATGCCTCGATCCTTGCCTTCGCGGTCATCGCCTTTGGCGCGCCGGGAAGCGTGCTTGCGGGGTGGTTTGCCGACCGGATCGGACGGTGCAAGACGACGGCAATCGCTATGACGATCTCGGGCACGGCGGCGCTGCTGATCGGGGTCAGCTTTGATGGCCCGCTTTGGATTTTCACGCTGGTGGCACTGGTATGGGGCATGGCGGTGGTGGCGGATTCAGCGCAGTTTTCTGCCGCCGTGACAGAGCTGGCAGATCAAAGCCATGTTGGCGCGGCTCTGGCCTTTCAGATGGGGGTGGGCTTTGCCATCACGATCCTGACGATCTGGCTGATGCCCCTGATTGCCGAGGCGCTTGGATCCTGGCGCTGGACCTTCCTTGTACTGGTGCCGGGGCCGGTGCTGGGCACTTGGGCGATGCTGACACTTCGGCGCCTTCCCGAGGCGGCCAAGATCGCAGGCGGGCGGCGGTAGGGTATTCGCTGGCGGGGTCGACCCGAACTCAGGTGCCGCGAAAAATCTGCGCGGCACCGATCATCTTTTCCAGCGCGGCAATCCGGTCAGTGCTGGGGGATCGCGCCTGGATGCCTGCCACCAGCGCCTCGATCAGAAAGTTGATCGCAAGGGTCGAATCCCAGCTTGAGGGCGCCTCGACCATGGCACGGAAACAGTGGCTCGCATGGGATTCGATGGGCGACCCCCATTGATCGGTGAACAGAACGATATTGCCGCCTTGCTCCACCACCAGTTTTGCCAATCGCTCCAGCTGCTTTTCATAGCGGCGGATGTCGAACACCACGACGGTGGCGGAGGCATCGATATCCAGCAGGGATTGCGGCCAGACACTGGGCGAGGCGTCAAGCATCGAAACGCCCGGCCGGATGATCTGCAGGTGGTTGTAGAAATAGACCGCGTTTGACCGCGTGATCCGACCGCCCATCAGGGAGATGTGGCGTTTGTGGTCCGACAGCAACCCGGTGACTTCGTCGAATTCCTGAACATCCAGCCGGTCGATCGTGGCGTTGATGTTGCGGGAAGCAGCCACGGCAAAGCGGCTGATGATGTGATCGCTTTGGCCCGTCCCCTCTGACGTTTCCAGCTTGGCGAGGGGTTGTTTCACACGGGCGGCGACCTCCTCGCGGATGGTGTTCTGAAAGTCGGAAAACCCGTCGAATCCCAGCTTGCGGGCCAGCCGCACCACCGTCGCTGTCGATACCTGCGCAAGCTCTGCCAGCCGTGTGATCGATTGCAATCCGGTGACGAGCGAGTCGTCCAGAAGCGTGGCTGCCAGCCTGCGTTCGGCGGCCGTCAGGTTGGGCTGTTGCGTCTTCAACATGTCCCAGATCAGGGCCTTGCCTTCAGACGATGCTGTCGGTTTGGTCATTGCCCCCTCCTGTCCGCAGAAAAAAAGAAACGATATTGACATCGTGCGCGACTCTGTAGTGATCTTTACACAACGATTTCAGGGGGACAAGAAATGGATGCGCTGGCCTGGCCTCCGTTTGCAGTACTGGGCGAGGGCGGGACTGCGCCTGTCGTCCTGATCTGCGAACATGCCTCGGCATTCATTCCGCCCGCATTGGATGGCTTGGGGCTCAGCGATGAGGCGCGCCAATCGCATATCGCCTGGGACATCGGCGCGCTGGACATGTCCAAGCGTCTGAGCGCGCGGATAGGCGCGCCGCTGATCGCCGGGCAAATCTCGCGGCTGGTCTATGATTGCAACCGCCCCCTTGAAGCCCCGGACTGCATCCCTGAGCAGAGCGAAATCTACCCGGTTCCGGGCAATCAGGGGCTGGGACGCGACGACAGACAAGCGCGCTTTGATCACATCCATACGCCATTTCACGACGCGGTTGCCGCTGTGATCGACAGGCAGTGCGCCAGGTCCGAAGGGCCGGTGGTGGTGATCACCCTGCACAGCTTTACCCCGATCTATCACGGCAAGACGCGTGAGCTTGACCTCGGGTTTCTTTATCACAGCCGTGGGGAAATTGCGGAGGCCGCCACATCCGTAGAGGCAGAGCGCGGCCTGATGACGGCTGCCGTGAACGAACCCTATTCGGCGAGTGACGGCGTGACCTACAGTCTGCAAAAGCATGGGGATGCGCGCGGGTTGGGCTCGGTCATGGTCGAGGTGCGCAATGATCTGATCGACACTGCAGCCAAGGCAGAGCGCGTCGCCGACCATCTTGCGCAGACCCTCACCGCGGCAATGGCGCGTGCCGGACAGGGGGCCGCTGCATGACGTGGTTCAGGCGGTACATTACGCTGGTTGATGGCATGAACCGTGCTATCGGGCGGGTCATCATGTATGGCATTTTCGTGCTGATGGGCGTGCTGCTCTGGTCGTCCGTCTCCAAGACCTTTTTCAGCCCGTCGCTTTGGACGCTGGAAATGGCGCAATTCATGATGGTGGGATATTACATGCTGGGCGGGCCGTATTCGATCCAGATGGGATCAAACGTTCGGATGGACCTGCTGTATGGCGAATGGTCGACGCGCCGCAAGGCCGCAGTGGATTCCATCACCGTCTGCTTTCTGATCTTCTATCTGGTGATCCTGCTTTGGGGAGGGATCGACAGCACGGCCTATAGCTTCAAATACGGCGGCGAGCGCAGCCCGACGGCGTGGCGGCCTTATCTCTGGCCGATCAAGATCGTCATGTGCGTGGGCATCGTGCTGATGCTGCTGCAAGCGCTGTCCGAGCTGTGCAAGGACATCCTGCGCCTGCGCGGAGAGGAGGTCGCCGATGTCGTATGAGATGATCGCGATCTTCATGTTCGCCACGATGATGGCGATGTTGCTGACGGGCCAGCGGGTGTTTGGGGCCATCGGCTTTGTCGCCGTGATCGCGGCTTTGGTGCTTTGGGGCGACCGGGGCGGCTATGACATCGCCTTTTCCAGCGCGATGAAGCTGATGAAATGGTATCCGCTGCTGACCCTGCCGATGTTCATCTTCATGGGATACGTGCTGTCGGAATCGAAGATTGCCGATGACCTGTACAAGATGTTCCACGTCTGGATGGGCGGCTTGCGCGGCGGGCTGGCCATCGGGACGATCGGCTTGATGGTGCTGATTTCTGCCATGAACGGCCTGTCGGTTGCGGGCTTGGCAATCGGGGCGACAATTGCGCTGCCGGAGCTTTTGAAACGCAATTACGACAAGCGGATGGTGACGGGGGTGGTGCAGGCCGGATCGTCGCTTGGCATTCTTGTGCCGCCTTCGGTCGTGCTGGTGCTTTACGCGATGATCGCGCGGCAACCGGTGGGGCAATTGTGGCTGGCCGGTGTGATCCCCGGCCTGATGATGGCGGCGATGTTCATCATCTATATCGTGATCCGCTGCTGGTGGAACCCGTCTCTGGGCCCTGCGCTGCCGCCCGAGGAACGCAATATGCCTTTGGGTGAAAAGCTGAAACTGCTGCGCGCGGGCTTGCTGCCTTTGGGCATTTTCGCCGCGATGATGGTGCCATTTGTCAACGGTTGGACCTCGCTTGTTGAAAGCTCTGCCATCGGCGCGATGACAGCCTTTGCCGCCGCCGTCCTGAAGGGCCGCATGACGCGCGAGGTGTTCGAAACCTCTGTCCGCCAGACGCTTGGAATTTCCTGCATGTTCATGTGGATCATCCTTGCGGCCATGGCCTTTGGCGCGGTGTTCGACGGGCTGGGCGCGGTCAAGGCCATTGACCAGCTTTTCACCGAGCGGCTTGGCCTTGATCCCTGGCTGATCCTGATCCTGATGCAGCTGAGCTTCATCCTGATGGGGACGTTTCTGGATGACACGGCCATGCTGGTCATCGTCGCACCGCTTTACGTGCCGCTGGTCAAGGCGCTAGGCTTTGATCTGGTCTGGTACGGGGTGCTGTACACCATCACCTGCCAGATCGCTTATATGACGCCGCCCTTCGGCTATAACCTGTTTCTGATGCGCGCAATGGCCCCGCCGGAAATCACGCTGAAAGACATTTACGGATCAATCCTGCCCTTCGTGCTGGTGATGGTCTTTGCTCTGTCGGTCGTGATGATTTTCCCGCAGATCGCGCTGTGGCTGCCCGGATATGTCTATGGAAATTAACCCCAAGAACTCCGCCAACGGAGCAATCAATTTCAATCCAACAAGGAGAGTTCGATGACTTCCAGACGTAAGTTTTTGACCACGGCGGCGCTTGGCGGTGCCGCATCACTGGCGGCCCCAGCCGTCGTCAAGGCGCAGGCCCCGATCAAGTGGCGGTTCCAGACCTATGCGGGGGCTGCATTGGGCGAGTTCGTGACCAAACCGGTGATCGATTACATCAACAAGGCCGCGAATGGCGAGATGGAGATCGAGCTGTTCTACGCCGATCAGATCGTCCCCACGGGCGAGCTGTTTCAGGCGCTTCAGCGCGGCACGATCGACGGCGTGCATTCGGATGACGATTCCATGGCCTCGCCCACGCCGTTGCAAGTGTTCGGCGGATACTTCCCGCTGGCCACGAAACATTCGCTGGATGTGCCTGTGTTGTTTGACCAATACGGGCTGGCCGATATCTGGCGGTCCGAATACGAAAAGGTCGGCGTTGCGTGGCTGTCGGCGGCCGGGCAGGACCCGTGCAACTTCAACACCAAGAAAGAGATCACCTCGCTCGCGGATCTGGATGGGCTAAAGCTCTATACCTTCCCCACCGCGGGGCGGTTCCTGTCACAATTCGGCGTGGTGCCGGTGTCCATCCCTTACGAGGACGCCGAAGTCGCGGTGCAGACGGGCGAGCTTGATGGCATGGCGTGGTCCGGCATCACCGAGGATTACACCGTCGGCTGGGCCAATGTGACGGACTACTTCCTGACCAACAACATCTCGGGGGCGTGGATCGGGTCGTTCTTTGTGAACCAGGGCCAATGGGCGGATCTGCCCGAACATCTCAAGGCCATCGTCATGGCCGGGATCGAAGCGGGCCACACCTATCGCAACCAGTGGTACTGGGGCGGCGAGGCGCGGCTGCGCGCGCAGGGTGACAAGCTGCAACTGCGCTCCATCCCGCAAGAGGAATGGAAGGTGGTCGAGGATGCTGCCGTCAAATTCTGGGACGAGATCGCCGAGGAAGGCGAGATCCATGCCAAGATCGTGCAGATCTTCCGCGACTATAACGAGGTGATCAGCAAGGCTGGCCCTCCCTATACCTTCGGGTGACGCTTTCGGGGCGTGCCTAGCGGCGCGCCCCGCTTCTGGATTACACGGATTGGAGACTGCCCACATGGCTGGCAAATTGTCATTTGAGGACCTGAAAGCGCAGGTTGCGGAAGGCCGGGTCGATACGGTTCTGGTCTGCATCGTTGACATGCAGGGCCGTCTGATGGGCAAGCGGTTTCATGCAGGCCATTTCATCGCCAGCGCCTGGGAAGAAACACATTGCTGCAACTACCTGCTGGCGACCGATCTGGAGATGGCAACGCCCGAAGGGTATGCCTCTACCAGCTGGGAAAGCGGGTATGGCGACTATGTCATGAAGCCCGATCTTGCGACCCTGCGTCCGGTGCCGTGGCTTGAAGGCACTGTGATGGTGCTGTGCGATGTGCTGGATCATCACAGCTATAAACCGGTCCCACACTCGCCCCGCGAGATGCTCAAAAGCCAGATCGCGCGGCTGGAGGCGATGGGCTTTGACGCGATGATGGCGACGGAACTGGAATTCTTCCTGTTCGAGAAAAGCTTTGAGGAGATCGCCAAAGGGGGCTTTCGCGATCTGACACCGATCAGCGGCTATAACGAGGATTACCATATCTTCCAGACCACCAAGGAAGAGCATGTGATGCGGCCCGTTCGCAACCACCTGTGGGATGCAGGCATTCCCGTCGAGAACAGCAAGGGTGAGGCCGAGGCCGGTCAGGAAGAGCTGAACATCCGCTATGACGCCGCACTCAACACCGCCGATTACCACACCATTGCCAAACACGCGGTCAAGGAGATCGCCTGGCAGCAGGGACATGCCGCGAGCTTTCTGCCCAAGTGGCATCAGGACCGGGTCGGCAGTTCCAGCCATGTGCATCAGTCGCTCTGGAAGGACGGAAAACCCGCCTTCCATGACCCGGATGATGCACTGGGTATGAGCGATCTGATGAAAAGCTATGTCGCGGGCCTGTTGAAATATGCGCCGGATTACACCTATTTTCTGGCGCCCTACATCAACAGCTACAAGCGGTTCATGAAGGGGACATTCGCGCCGACGCGGATCATCTGGTCGGTGGACAATCGCACTGCCGGGTTCCGCCTGTGTGGCGATGGCACAAAGGCCATTCGGATCGAATGCCGGATCGGCGGGTCGGACCTGAACCCCTATCTGGCGATGGCGGGCATGCTGGCGGCTGGCATTGCCGGGATAGAGGAAGGGCTGAGCTTGCAGCCGCCCGCAAAAGGCGATGTGTATCAAGGGGAGACGGGCCTGATTCCAGAAAGCCTTGGGGCAGCACGCGCAGCACTAGGGGCGTCTGCGTTGATGCGGGCAGCTTTTGGGGATGCGGTCGTTGATCACTATTGCCGGGCGGCCGAGGTCGAGATCGAGGAATTTGCGCGCGTGGTGACGGATTGGGAAATCGCCCGCGGGTTCGAGCGGGCTTGAGACGGCGGGGGTAGGGGGCCAGCCCCTTACATTCCGCGCAGTATATTGACCACAAAGAAGGGTGGGGCATGTGCCTTGCCGGACAGGGAGGTTTGACGTGGGTCAGACATTGAAGTGCATCTCTCCGATCGACGGTTCCGTCTATGCGGAGCGGGACGTGCTGGAATTTACGCAAGCGCGAGAGAAGGTCGCGGCGATGCGCGCGGCGCAAGCCGAATGGGCGGCGCGGCCGTTGCAGGAACGCATAGATCTCGTGATGGCCGGGGTGGCCGCGATAGGCGAAATGAACGATCTGGTCGTCCCGGAACTGGCGCGCATGATGGGCCGCCCGGTGCGCTATGGCGGCGAATTCAGCGGGTTCAACGAACGCGCCAGCCACATGGCGGCAATTGCCCAAACATCCTTGGCGGATATCGAGGTGGGCGAGGACGAAACGTTCAAACGCTATATCAAGCGGTTGCCACATGGGGCGGTGCTGGTCGTGGCGCCCTGGAATTATCCCTACATGACGGCGATCAACACGGTCGCGCCTGCGCTGATTGCAGGCAATGTCGTGCTGTTGAAGCACGCCACACAGACGCTGCTGGTGGGCGAGCGCATGGCGCAGGCGTTCCAGCAGGCGGGCGTGCCTGCCGATGTGTTCGACAACGCCTTTTTGGATCACGACACGACTTTCCAACTGATCGCGGCCAAGTCCTTTGACTTCATCAACTTCACCGGATCGGTCGGTGGCGGGCAGCAGATGGAGCGTGCAGCCGCGGGCACCTTCACGGGCGTCGCGACAGAGCTGGGCGGCAAGGATCCCGGCTATGTCATGGAGGACGCCGATCTGGATGCGGCGGTCGATACACTGATCGACGGCGCGATGTTCAACTCTGGCCAGTGCTGCTGCGGGATCGAGCGGATCTACGTCCATGAAAGCCTGTTTGATGCCTTCCTTGAAAAGGCGTTGAAAATCGTGCGGGGCTACAAGCTGGGCAACCCTCTGGATGAAGCGACAACGCTTGGCCCGATGGCGCATGTGCGTTTTGCCAATGAGGTTCGCGCGCAGATCGCAGAGGCTGTCGCGGCAGGGGCCACCGCGCATATCGACACATTTGCCGAGGATGACGGGGGCGCTTACCTCACGCCGCAGATCCTGACCGGCGTCACCCATGACATGCGGGTGATGCGCGACGAAAGCTTTGGCCCCGTCGTTGGCATCATGCCCGTCAAGGACGATGCCGAAGCGATCGCGTTGATGAATGACAGTGACTTTGGCCTGACCGCGAGCCTTTGGACGCAAGATATCGAACGTGCGCAGCGTGTTGGCGATCAGATCGAAACCGGCACGGTGTTCATGAACCGGGCCGACTACCTTGACCCCGGCCTGTGCTGGACAGGCTGCAAGAATACCGGACGAGGAGGGGGGCTGTCCGTGATCGGCTATCACAACCTGACCCGCCCGAAATCCTACCATCTCAAGAAGGTGACGACATGAGCCTGACCGGAAACTGGTCCTACCCCACAGCCATCAAGTTCGGCGCAGGCCGGATCGCCGAATTGCCCGAGGCCTGCGCGCAGGCGGGCATGTCCCGCCCCTTGCTGGTGACCGACAAGGGGCTGGCGGATCTGCCGATTACGGCGCAAGCACTGGATATTCTGGATGCGGCCGGGCTTGGCCGGGCTGTGTTCTCGGATGTCGATCCAAACCCGAATGAAAAGAACCTCGACGCCGGTGTGCAGGCCTATCTGGCAGGCGGCCATGACGGGGTGATTGCCTTTGGTGGCGGCTCCGGCCTGGATCTGGGCAAGATGGTGGCCTTCATGGCGGGGCAGGCACGGCCCGTCTGGGATTTCGAGGATATCGGCGATTGGTGGACCCGTGCCGATGCCGACAAGATCGCCCCGATCATCGCAGTGCCGACAACGGCCGGCACGGGCAGTGAGGTGGGGCGCGCCAGTGTCATCACCAATTCCGAGAGCCATGTGAAAAAGATCATCTTTCACCCCAAGGTATTGCCGACGGTGGTGATCTGCGATCCAGAACTGACCGTTGGCATGCCCAAATTCATCACGGCCGGCACGGGCCTTGATGCCTTTGCCCATTGTGTCGAGGCGTTCAGCAGCCCGTTCTATCACCCGATGAGCCAAGGGATTGCGCTGGAAGGCATGCGGCTGGTCGTGGAATACCTGCCGCGCGCCTATGCGGATGGTTCGGATATCGAGGCGCGCGCGCAGATGATGAGTGCGGCGGCCATGGGGGCCACGGCCTTCCAGAAGGGTCTGGGGGCGATCCACGCGCTGAGCCATCCGATTGGTGCCGTGTTCAATACCCATCACGGTACGACAAACGCCGTCTGCATGCCCGCCGTGCTGGAGCTGAACGCGCCGATGATTGCCGACCGCTTTGACCGCGCGGCCAGCTATATCGGGGTAAAGGGCGGCTTTGACGGGTTCCGCAACTTCGTGCAGGACTTCAACGACAGTTTTGCCATTCCGCGCAAACTGTCAGAGATGGGGGCCACGCGCGACCGGATCGACGATCTGGTGCCGATGGCTCTTGCCGATCCGTCCTGCGGCGGTAATCCTGTCGCCCTGACGCAAACCAATATGCGCGCCCTTTTTGAGGCCGTGATCTGAAGTGTCATGACTTTGTGACCTGTCACACCTAGGGACGCAGGCAAGGCCCTCTGGCCTCTTGCACCGAATAAACAACCGGGAGAAAAGAAAATGAAAACTCAACTTCTTATGGCGACGACGGCGCTTGCCGTAACGTTTGGCGCAGGCGCGCAGGCCGATACGCTGCGCCTGCTGACCTGGGGTGGCTACGCGCCAGAAGATGTGGTTGCCAAGTTCGAGGAACAGACCGGCCACACGGTCGAGGTGACAAAATCCAATAACGAGGAAATGATCGCCAAGCTGCGTGCGACAGGTGGCGGCGGGTTCGATCTGGCCCAGCCCAGCCAGGACCGGATTGCAGGCCCGCAGGCGGAATTCGGGATCTACAAACCGATGGACCTGTCCAAGATCAACGCGGATCTGTTCATCCCGTCCATGCTGGACGCCACCAAGGCCAACACCACCGTCGATGGCGAGGTTTACGGTGTCCCGCATGTCTGGGGCACCTCCGGGCTGGTGGTGAACACGGCAGAGGCGGGCTCGGTCAAGGATTACACGGACCTGTGCAGCGAAGACGTTGCGGGCAAGGTGTCCTACCGTCTGAAACGCCCCACGCTGATCGGGTTTGCCTTCGCGATGGGCGAGGATCCGTTCGCCGCATATGGCGATCCTGCGAAATACGAAGAGATCATGGGCAAGGTCGAAGAGGCCCTGATCGCGTGCAAACCCAATGTGAAGACCTATTGGGGCGGCGGCGACGAGTTGATGGGGCTGGTGCGGTCCGGCGAGGTTGTGGCGTCCATGGCATGGGACACGGGCGGCTGGAAGCTGAACGAAGACAACCCCGATGTGACCTTTGTGGCGCCTGCCTCCGGCGCACTGGGCTGGGTTGATACCTTTGCGCTGCCCGCCAAGGGCAAGGCCGATGACGTGGCCTATGAATGGATCAACTTCGTCATGCAGCCCGAGATTGCCGCGATGATCACGGCCGCTGCTGGCAACTTCACCGCGTCCCAAGGCGCGGACGAGTTCGCCTCGGACGCGTTGAAAGCCCGCTATCAGGCCAGCTTCCCGCCGGAAGCCATTGACAACATCAAATGGTATCCGCCGGTTCCTGCCGGTCTTGAAGTGATCGAAGGCGGCGTTCTGGACCGCGTCAAAGCCGCCAACTGATCTGAAACCAGCGGCACCCGGGCAGAGGCTCGGGTGCCGTCACTTCGAACGGATCCCGTATGACTTTCGATCTTGAATGCCGCAATCTGACCAAGCGTTTCGGGGGCACGACCGCTGTTGATGACGTGTCCTTTGAGGTGCCGAGCGGGTCGTTCTTTTCGATCCTCGGCCCGTCGGGCTGTGGCAAGACGACGATCATGCGGATGATCGCGGGATTTCTGGAGCCAAGCTCTGGCGATATCCTGATCCGGGGCAAATCGGTCCTGGATGTGCCGCCCAACAAGCGGCCGGTCAACATGGTGTTCCAGCATCTGGCGCTGTTCCCGATGATGAACATTGCTGAAAATATCGGCTACGGCCTGCGCCGTCAGGGCATGGGCAAGGCCCAGATCGCCGTGAAGGTCGACGAGGCGCTGGAGCGGATCGGCCTGCCGGGCATTGGCAACCGCAAGGTCGACGAGCTGTCAGGCGGACAGAAACAGCGCGTCGCCATCGCACGCTGCATGGTTCTGGAGCCAGATGTGCTGTTGCTGGATGAACCTCTGGGTGCGCTGGATCTGAAGCTGCGCGAACGCATGAAGGTTGAACTGAAGACGCTTCAGGCCGCGTTTGACACCACATTTGTCTATATCACGCATGATCAGTCCGAAGCGCTGGTGATGTCCGACACAATCGCCGTGATGAACGAGGGCCGGTTCGAACAGATGGGCAGCGGGCGGGATCTGTATTACCGCCCTGCAAGCGCCTTTGTCGCGGGCTTCGTGGGTGACAGCAACCGCTGGGCCGGGCGGATCGAACGGGCCGAGGGCAACGTCATGCAGGTGCAGACCGATAGTGGCTTGTCGATGCGCGCCGCCGCCCATGGCCGTCCTTTGGCTGTCGGGGACCGTGCGCAGGTCTTCGTGCGCCCCGAGGCCATTCGCATCAGCCGTGCCGGTGCTGATCTGGCGCATTTTGACAATCACATGGCAGGCAAGGTCACGAACCTTCTGTTCAACGGCGCAGCCAGCCGCATCGTCGTGGCGGCGGGGGCCGAAGAGATCGAGGTGAACCTGCCGCAATCAGGCGAATTTGCCGACCTCTCCGAAGGCGACTCCGTTCAGATCGGCTGGGCCGGGGATCAGGGCAACTGCTTTGCCGAAGGACCTGCCGCATGAAGAACGGTGCGCGCATTGGCCTGGCCCTTCTTCTTATGCCCATGCTGTTGTGGCTGAGCCTGCTGATCGTGATCCCGCATATCGACATGTTCCTTGTATCCTTGCGCGAACGCGTGGGGGTGGGCGAATACCAGATATCCTTCGCCAATTACCTGACCTTCTTTCAGGAACCGCTCTACCTGTGGACATTCCTGCGCACGGCGGTGATGTCCATCCTGGCCACGATCATCACCCTGCTGATCGCCTTCCCGGTCAGCTATTTCATCGCCAAGATCGCGCGCGGGCGTACGCGCTCTGCGCTGTTTCTGCTTTGCCTCGTGCCGTTCTGGGTGTCCGAACTGGTACGCACCTTCGGCTGGATGATCCTGCTGCGCGAGACCGGCATCCTTTCGAACCTCTTGCAATGGGCGGGGCTGGTCAGCGGCCCGGTCGAGATGTTGTATAACGATGCCGCCATCATGGTGGGGCTGGTCTATACGTCGATGCTGTTCATGGTGGTCCCGCTGGTCACGACGCTGGAAAGCCTGCCGGACGAGGTGATCGAGGCGGGCTATGATCTGGGCGGCACGAATACCAGCGTGATGCGAGAGATCGTGATCCCCCATGCCGCCCCCGGCATTGTGTCCGGCAGCATCGTGGTCTTCATGCTGAGCCTTGGCAATTACCTGACCCCCACGATGCTGGGCGGCAAGGACAGCCTGTGGTTCACGGAGCTGATCTATTCGCAGTTCATCGTGCGCTTCAACTGGGAGCTGGGGGCAGCCTTCGGCTTCATGCTGCTGCTACTTTCATCGCTGATTGTCTGGGGGATGCTGCGGCTGACCGGGCAGACGCTTGAACGGACAATGGGGTGAGGCGATGATTCCTTCGATCCCGCAACCAACCGCATTGCGCGCCGCATATGTGGCCTATATCGCGGTCTTCTTCACCTTCCTCGCATTGCCCTTGGTGGTGGTCGCGGTCTTTGCGTTCAACGACAGCCAGTTCCCGTCCCTGCCGTGGGAGGGATTTACCTGGGGCTGGTTCTTTGGTTCCGAGCGCCCGATGATCGGGGTCTTTCATGAACGCGGCATCCTGCGCGCCATCGGGACATCGGCATTCGTGGCCGTTGGAGTATCGCTACTGGCCGTGGCGGTCGGTCTGTCCAATGCCTTCCTGTTCAACCGTTACCGGTTTCGCGGGCAGGGCATCCTTTACATCTTCATGCTGCTGCCACTGGTGGTGCCGGGGATCGTCTTGGGGATTTCAATCCTCGTCTTTTCCAGCCGCGTGGCCAACGGGCTGTGGGACATCGCGGAATGGGATGTCGAGGCGCTGCGGCCCGGTCTGACATTGGTCATCCTCGGGCAGTTTTCGTTCATTGCGACCATTGCAACACTCGTGATCGCAGCGCGCCTGCAAAAGTTTGACCGCAGCCTTGAAGAGGCGGCGATGAACCTTGGCGCAGGGCGGCTGGTTGCGGTGCGCACCGTGACCTTGCCCTATCTCACGCCCGCATTGATCGGCGCCTTTGTCGTGGCGTTTCTGATGAGCTTTGAGAATTTCAACACGACGTTGATGTTGGTGGGGTCCGACGCGCCGCTGACAATCGCGATGTTCGACCGGCTGAAAGAGGGCTCGACCCCTTTGCTCAATGCCGTGTCGCTGCTGCTGATGCTCGGCTCCTCGCTGCTGGCCCTGGTGATGATCGCGTTTCAGCGCAAAGCGTAGCCTGCATAGGCGGAAGAGGGGCGGCAGACCGTCGCCCTGATCTTACTGTCGAGCCCACGGGGCGTGCCCGAGGCTCGACAGAACTGGGTTGGGCAGGTCGGGCGTCAGGATTTCGCCCATTCCCAGGGGCGCGTGAAGTTGCCCAGAACCTCGCCCACAGACGCATCATCGGATCCGTTCGCGACGAGTTCCGCAACCAGCCCGCGCTTCTTGTCATCGATGACCGCGACTACGCGCGCCTCCAGCCCCGCCTCTTTCAAGGCGGCGTTATAGACCCTTGTGATGGCCATCTTGCGCAGATCCGGTTTGAACACCTTGCCAACGGCCGTCTTGGGCAATTCGGGCAGGATGGTCATGTGCTTGGGGCGTGCGGCGCGTTCATGCACATGGATGTTGCAATGCGCGATCAGTTCCTCTTCGGTGACCACTGCACCGCCGACAAGCTCGACAAATCCGCAAGGCAACTCGCCGACGCGCGCGTCAGGCTGGCCGATCGCCCCGGCAAAGGCCACGGCGGGATGCGCCAGCAGCGCTTCTTCGATCTCTGCGGGGTCGATATTGTGCCCGCCACGGATGATCAGATCCTTCGCGCGCCCGGTGATCCAAAGATACCCGTCCGCATCGATCCGCCCCAGATCGCCCGTGCGCAAGAAACGCTCGTGGTAAAAAAGGTCCTTGTTCTTGACCTCTTCCGTATAGGTGCTGCCCGCGAAAACGCCCGGATTGGCGACGCAGATTTCGCCAACCTCGTCGACGCCGCATTTCGTCAACCCGTCCGGCCCGGCCTTGAGAATACGCACCTCCGTATGCGGGAAGGGAATGCCGACAGAGCCGACCTTCTTTTCGCCATCCGGCGGGTTGCAGGACACAAGGCAGGTCGCCTCTGTCAGCCCGTAGCCTTCCACGATGGTCACGCCAGAGGCTTCCTCGAACCGCCGGAAGAGTTCCAGCGGAAGCGGGGCAGAGCCGGAAAACGCGCTCTTGACCGACGAGATGTCGGCATCGACCGGGCGTTGCATCAGGGCGGAAAGCGCTGTGGGCACGGTGATGATGAAGCTGATCTGCCAGCGCTCGATCAGTTTCCAGAAATTGTCGAACACGCCCTCGCCGCGATAGCCCTGCGGGGTGGGGAACACCACATGCGCGCCAGAGGCCAGCGCCGCCATCAGGATGACGTGGCATGCAAAGACGTGGAACAGGGGCAAGGGACACATGATGTTGTCCTGTTCAGAGAACAGCAACCGATGCCCCAGCCAGCCATTGTAGATCATGCCGGAATACTGGTGCTGCGCGACTTTCGGCATGCCCGTCGTGCCGCCCGTATGGAAATAGGCGCCGACGCGGTCACTGGTGCTGTCCGCGAAATCCAGACTGCGGTTCTGCTTGGCCATTTCCTTGTGGAAAGACTTTACATCCGCATGGTGATTGCCGGAATTTTTCGGGCGGATCATTGGCACGATCCACGACTTTGGCGGCGTCAGGTAGCGGTTGAGGTCAATCTCCAGCACGGTGTGGACATGCGGCGCGTGGCGGACGGCCTCTGCCATCTTCTGCGCAAGATCCGTTTTTGGGAACGCGCGCAGGGTCACAACCACCTTGGCGTCGGTTTCCCGCAGGATGGCACCGATCTGCTCGGGTTCGAGCAGCGGATTGATCGGGTTGGCAATACCCGCAACCATCGCCCCAAGCAGGGTAACAATGGTTTCATTACAATTGGGTAGCACATAGGCCACCACGTCATTTTCACCGATCTTCAAAGAGCGGAAGAGATTGGCCGCCTGACAGACCTGCGCGCGCAATTCCGACCAGCTGAGGGTTTCAGCCTTGTCCTTGGGCCCGGAGGTCAGCTGGTAGCTGACGGCCGGTCGGTCCGGAAACGCTGTGGCGGTCTTGTCCAGCAGACCGAAAATCGTCTTGGGAAGGTCGCGTTCCCCCCATGCACATTCACCTTCGATCGCATCGCGATCCGCCATGGATGCAAAACTCATGACCGCTCCTCCCATTTCCGTCCCAGCCCCACATTGCAAGAGAAGCGTGACCTCGCGCAAGCCCGCGACTTTACCAGCGACGTTGCGGAAGCCGGCGTTCTGACGCGACGTTCAAAAGGCAGTTGCCATACCATCGGAAAATGCCGCGCGCCGCTTTGGGTGTTTGCTTGCGATCTGTCCTCAGGGCGGGCAAGCGGAAAACGCGCTCGACCGGGAAATCTTGCGCCAGAATTCTCCCGAACCTTTATTCAGCGGCCACACCATCGGTGAACTGAAGCCGCGCGAGACGGGCGTAAAGACCGCCCTCGGCCACCAGCGCATCATGCGGTCCCGAGGCCACGATGCGGCCATGATCCATCACGACGATCCGGTCAGCCTTTTTCACCGTGGCGAGCCTGTGGGCGACGATGACGGTCGTGCGCCCGCGTGCCAGCTTGTCCACCGCGGCCTGCACCAGACGCTCGCTCTCGGCATCCAGTGCGCTGGTCGCTTCGTCCAGCAGCAAGACAGGCGCGTCGCGCAGGATTGCCCTGGCAATGGCGATACGCTGCTTCTGGCCGCCTGACAGCATCACGCCGCGTTCGCCCAGGTAAGTGTCATACCCGTCGGGCAGGGCACGGATGAAATCATCCGCCGCTGCGGTGCGGGCCGCGGCCTCTATCTCGGCATCGGTCGCATCGGGACGGCCAAAGCGGATATTTTCGCGCGCTGAGGCGGCAAAGATCACCGGGTCCTGCGGCACGAGTGCTATGGACTGTCTGAAATCGGCCCGCTTTGCGCTGGCAAGGTCGACGCCGTCCAGTGTCACCTTCCCGATGTCGGGATCATAGAACCGCTGGATCAGTTGAATGACGGTCGTCTTCCCTGCGCCCGAAGGGCCAACAAGGGCCACCGTCTCGCCGGGATTGATCGTCAGGTCCACGCCCTCAAGCGCAGGTGTCTCGGGGCGGGCAGGGTAGTTGAAATGCACATTGTCGAAACAAATCTCGCCGCGCACCTTGGTGGGCATTGTCACCGGCGTTGCGGGATCATTGACCGTATCGACCGTTTCCAGCAATTCAACCAGACGTTCGGTTGCGCCCGCCGCGCGCTGCAATTCCCCGAAGATTTCGGAGAGGGCCGCAACAGAGCCTGCGACCATGACCGAGTAGATCACGAATTGCACAAGCGCACCGGCGCTCATCTCGCCCGCGCGCACATCCCACGCCCCGATCCAAAGCACACCGACCACGCCGCTGAACACCAGAAAGATGACGATCATTGTCATCTGGGCGCGGGTGAAGATCCGCTTTCGCGCCGCGTCAAAGCTTTTTTCCGTGACCTCGGCAAAGGCGGCGCGGTTGATGTCTTCATGGGTGAAGGCCTGCACGGTCTGCACAGACAGCAGCGCCTCTGATGCATTGCCGGAAGAGGCTGCGATCCAGTCCTGATTTTCGCGGCTGAGAACGCGCATCCTGCGGCCCAGCGTCAGAATCGGCACGACGACAAGCGGCACGATCAGCAGCACGAGACCGGTCAGCTTGGCCGAGGTGAACAGCATCAGCACCAGCCCGCCCGAGAAAATCAGCATGTTGCGCAGCGCGATCGAGATGGACGAGCCGATGACCGACAGGATCAGGGTCGTATCGGTGGTGATCCGGCTCAGAACCTCTCCGGTCATGACCTTCTCGTAGAAGGCGGGGCTCATGCCGATGACACGGTCGAACACGGCCTTGCGAATATCCGCGACGACCCGTTCGCCAAGTCGCGTAACAAGCGCGTAGCGCAGCGCGGTGCCAACGGCCAGTAGCGCCGCAATCCCGAGCGCCGCCGCGAAATACAGGTCCAGCAGTGCGCCGTCCTGGGTGTTGAAATTGTCCACCACGCGGCGCACGGCCATCGGCAGGGCAAGCGACACGGCTGATGTCAGTATCAGCGCCAGAACGGCCGCCACCAGCAACAGCTTGTATGGCGACAGGAACGGCCAAAGCCGGGACAGCACACCCAGCCGACGCGATTTCGCGCGCTCAGGCTCTCCGGGGGCTGGAACGGGTGCTCGGGCCATGGTCTCTCCTCGTCACGACGGTCCGGGCTTTCTTGCCGCCCGGACCGGTTGGGTCAAGTGTCGTGTTGTCCCGCCAGGCCTGGCGGGCAGGGCAATGCGGGGCATTGCGCATGGCCCGGATAGCGGCCATTTCAGCGATTGTCGTCATCCTCGCGCGCTTCCGGGTCGGCCTGTCCGACCCCGCGAAAGACAAATCGGAACGGCAGTGCCCAGAGAAAGCCCAAGCCCACATAGATCGCAAGCTCGACCAGAACAGACGGCCGGTCGAGCATGTTCACCAGCGTCACGGCCACCATGATGTAAAGCGGCAGGCCGATCAGCAGGATCACCAAAGACCAGCGCCGGCGCGCCTTGTACGACAGGGCCATCAGTCGGCGAACGGGTCTGTGACGAGGATCGAATCCTCGCGTTCCGGCGAGGTCGAAAGCATCGCCACAGGGCAATCGATAAGCTCTTCGACCCGGCGGACATACTTGATCGCATTCGCAGGCAGGTCTGCCCAGCGACGCGCACCTTCGGTCGATTCCGACCAGCCCGGCACCTCTTCATAGATCGGCTTGCAGCGGTTCTGCTGGTCGGCGGCGGTGGGCAGATAGTCCAGTACCTCGCCGTCCAGATCATACCCGGTGCAGATCTTCAGCGTGTCGAACCCGTCCAGCACGTCCAGCTTGGTCAGCGCGATGCCTTTGACCCCGGAAGTGGCACAGGTCTGGCGCACCAATGCGGCATCGAACCAGCCGCAACGGCGTTTGCGGCCCGTCGTTGTGCCAAACTCGTGGCCGCGCTCGCCCAGACGCTGGCCATCGGCGTCGTCCAGTTCGGTCGGGAAGGGGCCTTCGCCGACGCGGGTGGTGTAGGCTTTGACGATTCCCAGCACGTAATCGATCGCGCCGGGCCCGATGCCGACACCGGTCGCGGCCTGTCCGGCGATCACATTGGAAGAGGTCACGAACGGGTAGGTGCCAAAGTCGATATCCAGAAGCGCGCCCTGTGCGCCTTCGAACAGCACGCGTTTGCCCGCCTTGCGCTTGTCGTTCAGCACTTTCCAGACCGGGGCCGCGTAGGGAAGGATCTGCGGCGCGATTTCGCGCAGCTGGGTGATCAGGGCATCGCGGTCGACCGGCTCGATTCCCAGCCCCTTGCGCAGGGGATCATGGTGCTGAAGCGCACGGTCCACGCGGGCCTCCAGCGTGGCCGCGTCTGCCAGATCCGCGACGCGGACGGAACGGCGACCAACCTTGTCCTCGTAGGCCGGGCCGATGCCACGGCCCGTCGTGCCGATCTTGGTGCCCTTGCTGGCGGCCTCTTCGCGCGCCCGGTCCAGCTCGCCATGAATGGGAAGAATCAGCGGTGTGTTCTCGGCGATCATCAGCGTTTCGGGCGTGATCTCGACGCCCTGTTCGCGAACGGTGGCGATCTCGCCGATCAGATGCCAGGGGTCCAGCACCACGCCGTTGCCGATGACGCTCAGCTTGCCGCCGCGCACCACGCCAGAGGGCAGCGCGTGAAGCTTGTAGACAGTTCCGTCGATGACAAGCGTGTGGCCCGCATTGTGGCCGCCCTGAAAGCGCGCGATCACGTCGGCCCGCTCTGACAGCCAGTCAACGATCTTGCCCTTGCCTTCGTCCCCCCATTGCGCACCGACGACGACTACATTGGCCATGCTCGACCCTTCCGATTGAGATTGCAAACCCGCGTCGATATAGCCATTGCCGAAGCCGAGGGGAACCGCGAATTTGCGCAGGCAGGCGCGACGGATCGGCGCGACAAGGATGGAAAGGGCAGTTGATGGGCTTTGTCATACGTTGGGTCTTTGCCTTCGGGTTGCTGGCCGCGACCTTCAATCCGACGCAGTGGAACTATGTCCGCTGGGCACAGGCAGAGTACGACGTGCAGCTTCCGCTGGTGGTGCTGCTGGGCCTGATCCTGCTGGTGGGCTACATCATTTACCTGCGGGCCACGCTGCGTTCCATTGGCGGATTCGGCATGGCGCTGGTCCTTTCGATCGTGGCCGCACTGATCTGGGTACTCTATGATTACGGTGTGCTGGATCTTTCCAACCGCGACTTCACGGTCTGGATCGGCTTGCTTGCGCTGTCCTTCGTGCTGGGAATTGGCCTGAGCTGGAGTCTCGTGCGCCGCAAGCTGTCGGGTCAGGCAGATGTGGATGACGTCGACGAATAAGCCTGCCCCAGACGCGATGCGCCGGTCAGAGCATAAAACCCGTCCAATCTTTAGAACATCCGGCCCGCGTGGCCCGTGGGCGCGGGTTTACCAAATGCCTGTGAAGCGCCCCGGATTCGCTGGCGTTGCGGCAATTGCCGCCAAAGCATGCACAAGGCGGGTTGCGGCAGCGCGCGGATTTGCATAGATACGCCCGGAACAAGCGAACAGGTCACCGCGCTCATGGAAAACGTCGTTCTCATCATCCACCTCCTCCTGGCGCTCGCGCTGATCGGGGTTGTGCTGCTGCAACGCTCCGAAGGGGGCGGTCTCGGCATGGGCGGCGGCGGCGGTGGGGCCATGACGGGCCGCGCGGCGGCAACAGCCATGGGCAAGATGACCTGGATTCTGGCAATTGCTTTCATCATCACCTCGATCACGTTGACGGTGATCGCCGCTGAGAAATCTGCAGGCGCCTCGGTCATCGATCGCCTTGGCGGCGGTTCGGCATCGACCGATGCGGTGGATGATGACAACACGGTGCCCGGCCTCGGCGATATCGACACGCTTCTCCCGCCCCCGGTCGGGGATGATGCGCCACTGACGCCGAAAGCCGACTAACCACTATCGGTTGAGTAAGGAGAGCATGCCGCAACAGCATCTTGCGGTATGCGTTGCCAAGCGTGGTCGAATCCTCTTATAATGAAGTCCCGTGATGCTGCGGCAGAAATCTGCTGTCGTGGGCACCAGAAATTCTAACAATCACGGGGTTCGCCGCCATGGCACGTTTCATCTTCATCACCGGCGGTGTTGTTTCCTCACTTGGCAAAGGACTGGCCTCTGCAGCCCTTGGCGCGTTGCTTCAGGCGCGCGGATTTTCCGTTCGCCTGCGCAAGCTTGACCCCTATCTCAACGTCGATCCCGGCACGATGTCGCCCTTTGAACATGGCGAGGTTTTCGTCACCGATGATGGCGCGGAAACCGACCTCGACCTTGGCCATTACGAGCGCTTTACCGGTGTGCCCGCGCGCAAGACCGATTCCATCTCCTCGGGCCGGATCTACACCAACGTGCTGGAAAAAGAGCGGCGCGGCGATTATCTGGGCAAAACCATTCAGGTCATCCCCCACGTCACGAACGAGATAAAGGACTTCATCTCCATCGGCGAGGATGAGGTTGATTTCATGCTCTGCGAGATCGGCGGCACCGTCGGCGACATTGAGGGGCTGCCCTTCTTCGAAGCCATCCGCCAGTTCAGCCAGGACAAACCCCGCGGCCAGTGCATCTTCATGCATCTGACGCTGTTGCCATGGCTCAAGGCGAGCGGTGAGCTGAAAACCAAGCCCACACAGCACTCCGTCAAGGAGCTGCGCTCCATTGGCCTCGCCCCCGACATCCTTGTTTGCCGCTCCGAAGGGCCGATCCCGGTCAAGGAGCGCGAGAAACTGGCGCTGTTCTGCAACGTCCGCCCCGATAGCGTGATCGCAGCGCAGGACCTCAAATCCATCTACGAGGCGCCGCTGGCCTATCACCGCGAGGGGCTGGATCAGGCCGTGCTCGACGCGTTCGGTATCAGCCCGGCGCCACGCCCGGATCTTACGCGCTGGGATGACGTCGCCGACCGGATCTACAACCCCGAGGGCGAGGTCAACGTCGCCATCGTCGGTAAATACACCCAGCTTGAGGACGCTTATAAATCCATCGCCGAGGCGCTGACTCACGGTGGCATGGCCAACCGCGTCAAGGTCAATGTCGAATGGGTCGATGCCGAGATTTTCGACCGCGAGGATCCCGGCCCCTATCTTGAAGGCTTCCACGCGATCCTCGTGCCCGGCGGCTTTGGCGAGCGCGGCACCGAGGGCAAGATAAAGGCCGCGCAATATGCCCGCGAACACAAGGTGCCCTATCTGGGTATCTGTCTGGGCATGCAGATGGCAGTGATCGAGGCCGCGCGCAATGTCGCGGGGCTTGCCACCGCAGGGTCCGAAGAATTCGACCACGAGGCTGGTAAAAAACGGTTTGAACCCGTCGTCTATCACCTCAAGGAATGGGTGCAGGGCAACGAGCGCGTCAACCGATCTGTCGCTGATGACAAGGGCGGTACGATGCGTCTGGGCGCCTATGATGCCGTGCTGAACGAGGGCAGCCGCGTCGCCAAGATCTACGGCACCACCACCATTGACGAGCGCCACCGCCACCGCTACGAGGTCGATATCCAGTACAAGGACAAGCTGGAAAAGGCCGGGCTGAAATTCTCGGGCATGAGCCCCGACGGCAAGCTGCCCGAAATCATCGAATGGCCCGATCACCCTTGGTTCATCGGCGTGCAATTCCACCCCGAGCTCAAATCCAAACCCTTCGATCCGCACCCCCTGTTCAAGGATTTTGTCAGGGCAGCCAAGGATGTCTCGCGGTTGGTTTAGAAAATGTTTTTGCCGAACATGATCTGGCGATCCAGATTGTTCGCGCCGCTGATGTTATGGCCCCCATTGGTTTTGTCTCGCCCACGGCGGAAGTCTAAGATAATCTTGCACATCGGACTTCACAAAACTGCAACCTCTTCTTTTCAGACGACCCTTCGCCGAAACGATTTCAGATTGGCGCGACGAGGCATTTGCTACCCGCTGACTGGCGCCAATCCACGGCGGCACGGATTGGCACGTCGCTGCGCGTCCAGCATGTCAGAGCGCGCTGAGCCGCCAGGCGGCGCCTATGCCACTTGGAAACGGTTGAACCGCCGTTTTACTGGGCTGGTTTGCGAACTTTCGCGAAACAGCGCTTGCGAAGATCTAGCCGAGCGTCCCGGTCTGCGCCTGCCCGGTGGGTTACCCTTTCGCAGGTTTGGGCATGCTTGTTTCCGGCCTGATGCGAGAGCGGCGGTGCAGGTGGGCGCCCATGTCGGTACATGCTGCGCGCGTCACGTGAAAGTGCGCCGCCCGTGATTGCGCGAATGTGCCTTGCATGACTATGTACTTCCGCAATGGACAAGCGAGGAGACCCTTCATGAAGCGACGCGCATTCATCACGACGGTACTGGGTGGCGGTCTGGCTGCTGCAATGACATCGTCGCGCGCCCTTGCGTCCGGGTTCGAAGTCACGCGCAGCAAAGCTGACTGGAAGGCGATGCTTACCCCGTTGCAATACAAGGTGATGCGCGAAGAGGGGACCGAACGTGCCGGATCTTCGCCGCTCGACAAGGTCTACGCGCCCGGCACCTATCATTGTCGCGGATGCGATCTCGCGGTCTATTCCTCCAAGCACAAATATGATAGCGGCACCGGCTGGCCCAGCTTCTACCAGTCATTGCCCAACGCGGTTATGACCAAACCAGACCGTTCGCTGCTGAGCGTGCGGACAGAGGTGCATTGCCGCCGCTGCGGCAGCCATTTCGGTCACATCTTCGACGATGGCCCCAGGCCCACCGGCAAACGGCATTGCCTGAACGGGGTCAGCCTTGTCTTCAAGGAAGCCTAGCGCGTCGGCCCCGCGTCAGGCGTCTGTGCCCAGATAGGTCTTCAGGGTCTGGCTTAGCAAAGCCATGTCCACGGGCTTGGCCAATACGTCATCCATGCCATGGGTCTGCACCGTCCGGCGCGCGTGAAAGCTGCTATCGGCGGTAATGGCAACGATCGGGATGGACCTGGGGGGGTCCTCTTCCAGCGTGCGGATATAGGACACGGTGTCGAGCCCGGTCACGCCGGGCATGTGAACGTCCATCAGGACCATGCTGAATTCGTTCGGGCGCATTCGCAGCAACGCAATGCAGGCCATCCCGCTGGACACTGTCTCGCATTCGTAACCCATTGCATCAAGCAATTCGGACATCATGAAACGCGTCGTGGCATCGTCATCGACAACAATAATCTTCTTCACATTACCTCTCCGAGGGCCAGTTCGCTCTGTGTCGACGTGTGGCGATCCTTGGCGACGTTATGCAACCTTAACGTGAAAGTCGATCCGGACCCGACGTCAAGCGGCACCCGGTTCGCATGTGTCAGAGTCGCGCCCATCAACCGCGCAATCTCGCGGCAGATAGACAGTCCCAAGCCGGACCCTTGATGCTGCCGGGCCAGACCGTTGTCAAGTTGATAGAAGCGCTTGAATATCGTGTGCTTACGGTCTTCGGGAATGCCTTTTCCCGTGTCGATGACCTGGATTTTCAGATCGTCTCGCCCCCTGCCTGCGCGCCTGACCGAGAGGGTGATGCCACCTTCGGCGGTGAACCTGACGGCGTTGTCCAGCAGGTTGGTGACGATCTGCGTGACCCGCCCGGCATCGACCCGGATCGTCTCCGGCAAGTCATCCCCCAAATCCAGCTGCATCTGGAGCGGTTTGCCGGAGCGGATCACCATGCCTTCCAGCGTCGCCTGCCATCCATTGATCAAAGGCGCCGATAGGGCGGTGTCCTCCACGATGGTCAGGGCACCCGCATCAAGCCGTGACACTTCCAGCACATTGGTCAGCCCGCGAAACAGCCGTTGCGAAGACGCATAGCCCGCGGCGGCCTGTTTGCGGTGACGTTCGGGAATATCTGCCGCTTCGATCAGCTGGAACATCCCCATGATCGCATTCAGCGGCGTGCGGATCTCGTGGCTCATGGTGGTCAGAAAGCGGGAGGTCGCATTTTGGGATTTGCGCGCAGCCGCCTCGGCCCGGCGACGGTCGTCCACCTCTAGGGCAAGCGCCGTGTTGGCCTCGCGCAGCTTTGCGTTGCTTTCCTCCGCACGTGCCTCGGCGCGGCTGCTGCGGAGCAGGAGCATCAGTTGCATGTATCCGACGAACAGCAACCCACCCAAAAGAAGCGCCGACACTTCGGGCGAGATATCGCGATTGGCGAGTGTGAAATTAGGTGTCGGACGGCTTTGCACCCGCAAGTCATGGCCGAAAAGGTCGATGGGTTCGGTGTTGATCGTCGGGGTCGTGGTGGCGTTGAATTCCGGGTCCTGTTGCAAGGTGGCACCCGAGATTTCGATCCGGCTGGCAAAGTTCCTGTCGTAATCATGGTGGTCGTTGATCAGCAGGAGGTCCTGCTTCCATGCATCCGCATTGAAGGCCAGTGTCACAAGGCCAAGGAATTCCTCGTTCCGAAAGACGGGGATGAAGGCGATGAATCCCCTGCCTGACCCATCCCGCAGGTCGACGGCGCCGGTGATCGTAACCTTGCCCGTCCGCATGGCATCCCGCGAGGCGGTGCGCCGACGGTCTCCCAGCTCTTCAATCCGCGTGCCGAAGGGAATAATGGCGTCCTCGCCGCGATGGGCCGCGAAGCGCAGCCGCAGGTCGGCATCTGCAAAGCGCACCGCGTGCACCCCGGGGAACTGCGCCATGTAGTCCTGCGCCTCACTTACGAAGAGGTCGGCGTCAAAATCGCCGATACGCCATAGTGAGGCGATGTGGCGCAAGGAGTTTACCCTTAACAGTATGTCCCGGTGCAAGACGCGCAGCTGGAAATCCGTCTCTATCTGCGCCTTCTCCGCAAGGCGGTTGGCGCGTTCCTTGTCCAGCATGAACCAGGTCGCCCCGGCGACGATGGCGCAAAGGGTTATGGCCCCCAGCATATCGCTCCAGCGGTTGCGGGTCATTTCGCTGCTCTATGCTGGTTGAGGGCGGCATATTCCACAAGGGCGCGCAGGTCTTCCAGCGGCACCGGCTTGCGCAGCGTCCAGTCGATGCAGGGGGCGAGAATGGCGGCCTCGCCATTTGGGAACACACCCGAACCTGTCAGAAGGATGATGCGCGCGTCCGGGCAGACGACACAGGAATATTCTGCCACCGGCAGGGAAACGCCGTCGGGCAGGTAGTAGTCAAGGATGACGAGGTCAAACCCGCGGCCGCGCAGCCGGTCAATCGCGCTGTTGATGTCATGGGCCTCAAGCACGTCATGGCCCGCATCCCGCAGGAAAGTTGAAAAAACATCGCAAAGAACGAGATCGTCTTCGACAATCAGGATCTTCATGACAACACCTGCGTTCAATACCAGGTGTTACGCTACGCACGCGATGGTTAACGCAACGTTAACTTTGCGTGCGCAGCATACGGGTTTCCGGCTATTTGAAGTTGCGGCTTTCCTTGATCTGGTCCCAGGCCCAGACCACTTCCTGAAGCTGCTCTTCCTGGCTGCGGTCGCCGCCATTCATGTCCGGGTGCAGCACCTTGATCAAAGCCTTGTAGGACTTGCGCACCTCGGCCTTTGTCCAGCTGTCGCGTGCCTCCAGAATCTCGATGGCGCGACGTTCCGTCGGGGGCAGCTTCCGCGTGCCGGTCACCCCTTTGCCGGGGTTGCGCGTTGCGTTGTCGCCCAGAACCTGATGCGGATCCTCGATACCCAGCCGCGCCCATGCGCGCGCTTCGGGATCTTGAAAGCTCTTGGTTTCACGCTCCCAGACCTTGTCCTTGGACATCTGGGCATTCAGCTCGGCCTCTGTCTGGCCCTGGAAGAAGTTCCACTTGAGGTTGTACTCGCGCACATGGTCCTTGCAGAACCATTTGTACTCGTCCAACACGTCCGGCGCCTTCGGAGCACGGAACTTGCCCGGCAACTCGCACCCTTCATGCTCACACAGTCGCGTGGAGGTTTCGGATGCGCCGGACATGCCGCGCCGTCCGCGTGGGTTTTTCTTCTTCGCGGATGATACAGACATATCAAACCCGAAGGGATCTGGTTTGCTCATAGGAACACCTTTTCGACTCGGACGGTGAAGTTTAGACTATCCCGCGACAGTGTGTAGGGGGCAGGGCCTGAAAAAATGACGAGAACGGAAGAAATCCGCCAAAGGCTGGAAGAGGCTTTTTCACCGCGAGAGCTTGAAGTCATCGATGACAGTGAAAAGCATCGCGGGCACGCGGGATACCAAGAAGGGGGCGAAAGTCACTTCTCTGTAAAGTTGCGCACGGAAACCTTTGATGGGATGTCCCGCATCGCCCGACACCGCGCGGTGCATGACGCCTTGGGCAAAGATTTGATCTCCAAGATTCACGCGCTGTCACTGGACTTGCAAAGCTAAGCGCGTCTTCGAGCATTTCAACCCGTACGGGAATTTATTGCGGTCCATGACAGTCCGGGTGCCGTGAAGCGAAGGCTCATGCTTTCGGGCGACATGCACCGCATCGTGCAACACTTATCCGGCGGCGCGCAGCACCGGCGGGAGGCGTCCCGTGCGCTCACGCTAGAAAACGCTGATCAGCTATTCCGCGGCGAGGTCGCCCTCGCGGGCGCGGATCTGCGCGGCCCGCATACGAAGCGCCGCGCCGGGCGTCCCGACATTGTTTGTGCACGAATTCCCGCTGCCAAAGAGCGGGTTTGAAGGTGACGGCTCCACAGGGCCGGGCGGCGCAGCAGGGCGGGCCTTCGGCTTGGCGGGCACTTTGTGCTTCCACGGCGACAGATCAAGCGGGGGCAGGGCCTTGGAGTAGCTGGACAGGTATAGCACTGCGCCCGTTGTTTCAGGCCGGTCGCGCCGGGGCGTTGTCGCTACCGTGCGCGCCGTCGCTGGCGTTTGATGCGACGCTGCCGCATGATCTCGCGCCGGTATGTGCGTCTCAGGCCGCGCCGAAAGCGCCGCATCATGCGCCGTGCCGCGCGCCTTTTCCACGGGGATTTCATCGCCTTGTGCTCCGGGCATAGGGTGGGGAGCCGGGTGGCGCGTCCCTGCCACTGCCAACATCTTCTGTTCCAGCAGGAAGGGCGTCACTGAACGCGCTCTTGCGACCCGTTCGGCCCGCATGGGCCTGCGAAAAACCATCAGACCGCAAAACCGGCTGGCGGCCGCATGGCGGTTCAGGGGCAGGGCGTCCATCCGCTGATAGTGCCATCCATCCGCGCCCAGTTGGTTCATCAGGCTTTCCAAAGCGCAGGCAAGCCGCTCTTCATCGGCACGTCCATCCAGTGGATCCGTGACGTCAGAGGGGGCAGGGACAACCTTGTATTCGAACCTGGACATGCTGGCTCCGCATTGGCGTTGCCAAAAGTCTAGCAATAACGGACCTTTCCGCCAAGTGACCCAAGCGGTGCAGCGCAGGACCGGCGCGATCTGTGGCCGCAGACGCACAAAATCGACGGATTTGGCCCTTCCTGACCGTCCAAGGCAGGGTCGAGCATGCAGATTACTTGCGCCTTTGTCAGTGCGAACGACGGTTCGTGACGCGCGCAGGCGGGCTTTGCCAGGCCTATTGGCCGAGCTTTGCCGCCACGATTTCGTTCACGGCTTTCGGGTTCGCCTTGCCACCCGTGGCCTTCATCACCTGACCGACAAACCATCCGGCAAGCTTCGGGTTCGCCTTGGCCTTTTCGACCTGCGCAGGGTTGGCGGCGATGATCTCGTCCACGGCCGCCTCGATGGCCCCGGTGTCGGTGACCTGCTTCATGCCGCGATCCTCGACGATCCGGGCCGGGTCGCCGCCTTCGGTATAGACGATTTCGAACAGGTCCTTGGCGATCTTGCCGGAAATGTCGCCCTTCTGGATCAGCTTGATGATGCCTGCCAGCTGAGCGGGCGAGACCGGGCTGTCCTCGATGGAATGGTCTTCCTTCTTGAGGCGCCCGAAGAGCTCGTTGATGACCCAGTTGGCGGCCAGCTTGCCGTCGGTTCCGTTGGCCACTTCCTCGAAATAGCTGGCATTCGCCGTATCGGCAGTCAGCACAGAGGCGTCATATTCGGACAGGCCGAATTCGGTGACGAACCGGGCCTTCTTGGCGTCGGGAAGCTCTGGCAAGGAGGCCGCGATCTCGTCAACCCAAGCCTGTTCAATTTCCAACGGCAGCAGGTCGGGATCGGGGAAGTAGCGATAATCATGCGCCTCTTCCTTGGACCGCATCGACCGGGTTTCGCCCTTGTCGGGATCGTACAGACGTGTTTCCTGATCGACCGTCCCACCGGCCTCGACGATGGCGATCTGGCGACGCGCCTCATAGTCAATGGCCGCCTGAATGAAGCGCATGGAGTTCATGTTCTTGATCTCGCACCGCGTCCCGAGATGGCTGAAATCGCCGGTCTCCTGGTACTTCTCGTACTGGCCAGGCAGGCAGATGGAGACGTTCACATCCGCGCGCAGGTTGCCGTTCTGCATGTTGCCGTCACAGGTGCCAAGGTAGCGCAGGATCTGGCGCAGCTTGGTGACATAGGCGGCGGCCTCTTCGGGGCCGCGAATGTCGGGGCGGCTGACAATTTCCATCAGGGCCACGCCGGTGCGGTTGAGGTCCACGAAGGACATGTTCGGATCCATGTCGTGGATCGATTTGCCAGCGTCCTGTTCGATGTGGATGCGTTCAATCCGCACGAGCCGCGCGATGCCGGGCTCCATATCCACCAGCACTTCGCCCTCGCCGACGATGGGGTGGTAAAGCTGGCTGATCTGGTAGCCTTGCGGCAGGTCCGGGTAGAAGTAATTCTTGCGGTCAAACGCCGATTTCAGATTGATCTGCGCCTTGAGCCCAAGCCCCGTGCGCACGGCCTGCTCCACGCAAAACTCGTTGATGACGGGCAGCATGCCGGGCATGGCGGCATCCACGAAGGCCACGTTGGAATTGGGCTCTGCGCCGAATTTCGTCGAAGCGCCGGAAAAGAGCTTTGCCTTGCTGGCAACCTGGGCGTGGACCTCAAGGCCGATCACCAGTTCCCAATCGTGTTTCGCCCCGGCAATCACCTTGGGCTTGGGCGTCTCATAGCTCAGGTCCAGCATCATCTTATCCTTCCAGAAGGGTCGCTGCGGGTTCTAGGACAGCGGCCCGACAGGGGCAAGAGCCTGTGCCCGATTGTGCCGCCATCCGGCGTGCAAATTGCGGGCCATCTGGCCGCAATTGCCCCGGCTCTACGCATTCACGGCGCGTCACCGGGCAAAGACGGTCGTGCTGTGCGCAGTCGGCGTCATCTTGCGCATCGGGTCTGAGGGCGGCCTTGGGGCTTCTCCGCACCGTTTCAGAATGCTTGCGCGAGGGGCGGGCATTGGGCATTCTGCGCCGATGTTCAGGTGTCTTTGTACCATCCTGTTGCTTGTGATGCCGCTTTGCGCCTTTGCCCAAAGCGTCGCCCCCTTGCCGGGGAAGGCGCAGCCGCGTCCGATCGCAAGGAGCGAGGCAAAGATCCCCGAGGTCTCGGTATTTGCGCCGCAGCGCTCTCTTCGTCCGCAGCCCCGGTTGGATCGCCTGCCCGATGCGCGCTGGGGCCATGTGGGCAAGGGCGATACGTGGTCACGGGCCGCGCTGGCGGCGCTGTCTTCCCACGCCGAACCGTTGGCCGAAACCGTGCCCGCCGATGTCGGGGATTGGTGTCCCGGCTATCCGCGCGCCAGCCTGCAGGATCGGCGGGCCTTTTGGGTCGGGTTCCTGTCTGCTCTGGCCAAGCATGAAAGCACCTATCGCCCCGACGCGGTTGGTGGTGGCGGCAGGTGGTATGGCCTGCTTCAGATCCTGCCTGCGACTGCGCGTGGCTATGGGTGTAAGGCGCAGACTGGCGCCGCGCTGAAAAGTGGCCCCATGAACCTGTCCTGCGGGCTTCGGATCATGACACGGACGGTGCGGCGTGACGGCGTGATTTCACGCGGGATGCGGGGTGTCGCCGCCGACTGGGGTCCTTTGCACAGTTCCAGAAAGCGCAACGACATGGTGTCTTGGCTGCGCAAGCAAAGCTACTGCCAGAGATCCGTCCCGCCAGTGCGACCGGTTCTGCGCCCCTTGAATCTCGCTTCGCACTAGGCCAGAGGCGTCAGCCGGTCGTCATCCGGGATGATCGCAGCCAAGAGGGGCGGCGCGTGCTGTCAACCAAGGAAACATCCGGTGCGTGGGCGCCGCCAAGTGCCAGCGTGGCGCGGCGCAGCAGCGCGATGCCTTCCTCCGACCGGGCGGGCAGGGCCGCGGCAGAGATGCTCTCGCCCACGGTGATGCGGAATGGCTGGCGATGCTTGTTCAGCGTTTCGTGGAACAGGGTGATGTCGCGCAATGTCGGGTGAATCAGGTCGAACAGGTAGAACATGGCAGAATTTCTGGCCCGGATGTTCACCGGGATGACCGGAATGTCGAACTTGCGCGCGATCATTGCGGCCGATGGCATCCACGGGCGTTCGTGCAGTCGCAGACCGGTGCGTTTTGCCAGCCGCCCGGAGGGAAAGATCACGCCCAGTCGGCCGTCAGATACGGCGCGGCGAGTATAGGCCATGGTCTCGCGCGTCTTGCCGTGGCTGCGCTTTTCCGGGCGCCACTCCACCGGGGCGATCATGTCCGCCATCTGGGGGAGCACCCGCAGAATGTCGTGGTTGGCGAAGTAGTAAGCATCCGGCCGGATCTGCGACAGCGCGCTGTGCAGGATGATACCGTCGGCAATGCCGGTCGGGTGATTGGCCACCACCATGGCGGGCCCGTTGCGCGGGATGTTTTCAAGCCCGCTGACACTGACATCGCGCGCCAGAAGGCGCCCCATTTCGGCCATGATCTCGGCACTGGTCGCATCGCGGAAGGTTGCGGCCAGCGAAAGCGTGCGATGGTAATCGAGAAGCCAGTTCAAGGTCGCCCGCGCAGGACGCGCCGATGTCCGCCCGCTGAAAAGCCACGGGGCGCGTTCTTCGATCAGGGGGTCTATCCGGTCCTGCATGGCCTGAATTGCTCACGGTTGTGCAACATCAAGGTGACAAAAATGCGGTCGTTTGTAACTTTTTCAAGATCATGCCGGGGAAGCGGCCACAAATGGGCGGGAACCGGCCTGTTGCGGGTAACTGGCGGGCAGCACTCGCCCGTCACGGGAAAAATATGGCTCGCCGCGGGCGCAGGTCAAGGTCGCGAACTGTCACGCCCTGAAGGATCACGGGGGACAACTGTTCAGGCGGGCCAAGGCGCCAAAGCGGCCCCGGCCCGCCCGCAACAGGCTTTGTCAGGCAAGGATGCGACCCACCATTTCGGCCACATCGCGGCTCAGATCCGGCTTGGCGGCGATGCGTTCCAGATTGCTGCGGATCAGCGCCTGCCGGTCCGCGTCATACCGCCGCCATGCCTGGAACACGGAACACATCCGCGCCGTGGTCTGCGGGTTGAGCGTGTCGAGGCGGATCAGCCAATCGGCCAGAAGCGCGTAGCCCGCACCGTCGGCACGGTGAAAGCCGGCATGGTTCATCGCCAGAGCACCTAGCGTGGCGCGGAACCGGTTGGGGTTCTTGAGGTCGAAATCCGGGTGCTGCGTCAGGCCTTCGGCGGCTTCAGCGGCCCGGTCTGGTGTCGCCTCCGAGACTTGCAGCATGAACCACTTGTCGATGACCAGCCGGTCGTCTTTCCATTGGTCGTAGAAATCCCGGATGTAGCGCGCGCTGTTCTTGGCGTCATAACGGATCAGACAGGCCAGCGCGGATAATTGCTGGGTCATGTTGTCCGCTGTTTCAAATTGCCTGGCGGCGGTCTTGCCCCAATCGATCCGGCTTTGCATGTCCAGCACGGCGGCGCCCAGGGCGCGTTTGCCTGATTGTTCCGCGTCAGGGCGGTATGGGGCGGTGACGGCCACCTCCTCTGCCAGGATGGGCAGGTTGGCCTGCCAAAGCTCTGCCCGCGCCTGAAGATGGGCTTGGCGGGTGCTGTGGATCGCCTCGGGGTCGGGCGTGATCCCGCGTTCATGAAGGGTCTGGGCCATCTCGTTCTCGCCGGGAAGGGCCAGCAACAAAGCGCGATAAGCCGGGTCCAGTTCGGTGTCGCGGACAACGCCGCGCAGCGCTTCGAGCCATGTCCGGTCAGGTCCTTTGCTGGGGTCGGTCAAAGCACCCAGCATCGACGCGCGGGCAAGATCGCGCGAGGCTTCCCAACGGGTGAAACTGTCAGTGTCATGTGCCAGCAGGAACAGCCGCTCTTCGCGGCTGGCTTCGCGCTCCAGCACCACGGGGGCGGAAAACCCGCGCAGAAGCGAGGGAACGGGTTTGCGTGTCAGGCCGTCAAAGGAAAAGCTCTGCTTTGCTTCTGTCATCTCCAGCAGGGTGGTCGGCACGACCTCATCGCCATTGGGGGTAAGCAGCCCAACCGCAATGGGCAGGACCTGTGGGGCCTTGTCGCGCTGGCCCGGGGTTGGCGGTGTGTGCTGTTCGAAAGTCAGGGTGTAGGTGCCGGTCCCGCCCCGGACTTGATCCGGGGCCTCCGGGTTGGCTGCAAGGTCCCGGCTCGGGGGCCGGGACGCGTCGGCGGGGGTCCATTCCTCGGTGACCTTCAGCCGCGGCGTGCCGGATTGCGAATACCAGCGTTTGAACTGCGTAAGGTCCCTGTCGGTTACATCTTCGAAGACCTTCAGCCAGTCCTCGATTGTTGCCGCATCCCCATCGTGGCGCTCAAAATAAAGGTCGAGCGCGCGGGCATAGGCCTCATCCCCGACCAGACGTTTCAGCATGCCGATGACTTCGGCGCCTTTTTCATAGACGGTGGCAGTGTAGAAATTGTTGATTTCCTGAAAGCTTTCGGGCCGCACCGGGTGGGACAATGGCCCCTGATCCTCGGGAAATTGGCGCGCGCGCAGGTCGATCACATCCGAGATCCGCTTGACCGGGGCAGAGCGCATGTCTGAGGTGAACTGGCTGTCGCGATAGACCGTCAGCCCCTCTTTCAGGCACAGTTGGAACCAGTCGCGGCAGGTGATCCGGTTGCCGGTCCAGTTGTGAAAATACTCATGCGCGATGATCGCCTCGATCCGTTCGAAATTTGCATCCGTCGAGGTTTCGGGCGAGGCCAGAACCGCAGAGGAATTGAAGATGTTCAGCCCCTTGTTCTCCATCGCTCCCATGTTGAAATCATCGACCGCAACAATGTTGAAGATGTCGAGGTCGTATTCGCGACCGTAGACTTCCTCGTCCCATTTCATTGACTTCTTCAGCGCCTCCATCCCGAAGGCGCATTTGTGCAGATCACCGGGACGCACCCAGATGTTCAGCTCTACCTCGCGGCCCGACATGGTGGTGAAGCTGTCGGGGTGATTCACCAGGTTGCCCGCGACCAGCGCGAAGAGGTAACTGGGCTTCTTCCACGGATCGTGCCATTCGGCCCAGCCCTGGCCCTGCGCCACCGGGTTGCCGTTGGACAGCATCACCGGCAGGTCGCTTTCGATACGCACGGTGAAGGGCGCCATGACGTCGGGCCGGTCGGGGTAGTAGGTGATCTTGCGAAAACTTTCGGCCTCGCATTGGGTGCAATACATGCCGCTCGACATATACAGCCCTTCAAGGGCGGTGTTGGTTTCCGGCGAAATCTCGACCTCGGCCTCCCATGTGAAGGGGCCGTCGGGGACGTCGCAGGTCAGACCCTCCGGGGTTACTTCGGGCGTCACGGACCGTCCGTCGATATGGCAGGAGATCAGTTTGAGCTCTTCACCGTGCAGGAAGAATTCGCGCGCCGTCGCCTCCGGGTTGGGCACGAACCGCACGCGGCTGGTTACCCGAGTGGCCCTTGGCGCAAGCCGGAAGGTCAGATGCACATCCTCTACCAGCCAGGCGGGCGGGGTGTAATCCTTCAGATAGATTGTCTGAGGGGAGGAGTCTTTCATGCACACATCTCCGTGAGTTCTGGATTTTCCGGCGAACCTTTGCGCCTCTGCTCGTGTTGTCCCGCCAATGCGGCCCACAGGCCACGTGTTCGAGACGCAAAAACAGGAGACCACGATGTCAGCCCCAAATACGAATGTCGAGACCCAGGAAAAACGCCACCGCCCATCCCTTGGTGGCATGTCGATCGCAGTGGGCGTCGCGGCCCTTTTGCTATTGGGGTGGCTGGCTTGGATTTTTGCCGCTGCCGAAGGTCCCGAAGGCGCCGAGACGCAGATTGATGGCCGCACAGGTACGCAAGTCCAGTCTGAATGACCGGACGTCCCGCATAAGCGGCCGCGCACGAGAATGGTCATCCCCTCAACTGCATTTGCCCGTGTGCAAGCGCGGTGAAGCGCACAGGCGTTGCGCTTGTTGCCTATAGGAAACTTTTGGCCTAGTCGTTCTGCATTGCCGCGGTGGTGTGAGCGCCCCGCAATGCCACAAAGGGGATTCTCATGACGCAACGCATCAGCCGCAATGACCTGCAAGTTGACGAGGTACTGCACCGTTTTATTGAAGAGCAGGCACTGCCGGGCACCGATGTGCTGCCAGAGAATTTCTGGAAGGGGTTTTCCGACCTTGTCCACACGATGGGGCCGCGCAACCGCGCCCTGCTGGAAAAGCGAGAAGCGCTGCAGGCCAGGATTGACGACTGGCATATTCAAAAGCGCGGCGCACCACATGGCCATCGCGCCTACAAGGCGTTTCTGGAGGAAATTGGCTATCTTCTGCCCGAGGGGGAGGATTTCGAGATCGACACCGCCAATGTCGACCCGGAAATCGCTCATGTCCCCGGCCCGCAACTGGTGGTGCCAATCACCAATGCGCGCTTTGCCCTGAACGCCGCGAATGCGCGTTGGGGATCGTTGTATGATGCGTTCTACGGCACGGATGCGATGGGTAGCCCTGCCCCGAAAGGACCATATGAGCGCGGCCGCGGCGCGCGCGTGATTGCGCGGGCGCGCGTCTTTCTTGATGAGGCTTTCCCCATCGACGGCGGCTCTCATGCGGATGCGCGGCGCTACCACGTGCGCGACGGCGCGCTGCTCGTCGACGAAATGCCGCTGGCGCAGCCAGAGAAATTCGCCGGGTATCGGGGCCATCCCAAAGCGCCCGAGGCCGTGCTTTTGCGCAATAACGGCCTGCATGTCGAACTGATCTTTGACCGTACGCATTTCATCGGTGCGCATGATCAGGCCGGGCTGGCCGATGTGGTGATGGAATCCGCCGTAACCGCGATCATGGATTGCGAGGATTCCGTTGCCTGCGTCGATGCAGAGGATAAGGCGCAGGCCTATGGCAACTGGCTGGGGCTGATGAAGGGCGATCTGGAGGCGACATTCTCCAAGGGCGGCAAGAAACAGACCCGCGCGCTGAATGTCGACCGCAGCTACATCGCCCCGGATAGCAGTGAGCTGTCGGTGAAGGGGCGCGCGCTTCTTTGGGTGCGCAATGTCGGCCACCTGATGACCAATCCGGCAATCCTTGACCGCGATGGCAACGAAGTGTTCGAAGGCCTGATGGATGCGATGATCACCGTGCTGATCGCGATGCATGATCTGAAACGCGAGGGTGGAAATTCGCAGCAAGGGTCTGTCTACATCGTCAAGCCCAAGATGCACGGGCCCGAGGAAGTGGCCTTTACCAACGAGATTTTCGGCCATGTCGAAAAGGTGCTCGGCCTGCCGCAACACACCGTCAAGATCGGCATCATGGACGAAGAGCGCCGCACCACGGTCAATCTCAAGGAATGCATCCGCGCCGCGCGCCAACGCGTGGCCTTCATCAATACCGGCTTTCTTGACCGCACCGGGGACGAGATCCACACCTCGATGGAGGCCGGGCCGTTCAGCCGCAAGGATTTCATCAAGCGCAAGGCATGGATCGGCGGGTACGAAAACCAGAATGTCGATATCGGGCTGGAATGCGGGCTGCAGGGCAAGGCGCAGATCGGCAAGGGCATGTGGGCCATGCCCGACGCGATGGCCGCGATGCTTGAGACGAAGATCGAACATCCGAAAGCAGGTGCAAACTGCGCATGGGTGCCATCACCCACCGCCGCCACGTTGCATGCCTTGCACTACCACAAGGTCGATGTCTTTGCCGTGCAGGACAAGCTGAAGGCGGGCGGGCGGCGCGCCCATGTGGAGACGATCCTGGACATTCCGCTGGCGAGCTACCGCATGTGGTCCGAAGATCAGATCCTGCAAGAGGTTGAAAACAACGCCCAAGGTATCCTCGGCTATGTGGTGCGCTGGATCGATCAGGGGGTGGGCTGTTCAAAAGTGCCTGACATCCACGATGTGGCGCTGATGGAGGATCGCGCGACCTGTCGTATCTCTGCCCAGCACATCGCCAACTGGCTGCATCACGACGTTGTCAGCGCAGAGCAGGTGCAGGCCGCGATGGAAAAGATGGCCGCTGTTGTGGACCGCCAGAATGAAGGCGACCCCGCTTACCGTCCGATGGCGCCGGGCTTTGACGGTATCGCGTTTCAGGCCGCCTGTGATCTGGTGTTCAAGGGACGCGTGCAGCCGTCGGGCTATACAGAGCCGGTCCTGCATGCGCGCAGGCTTGAGGTGAAGGCCGCTCGCTGACTTTATTGGAGGCGCCCGGTATGTGGCGCCTCCTTGCATGCGGTTCGCCTGTGAAGCGAGCCGATCGCAGGTCAAGCTGCTCGATTGTCGTGCCTTGGGCTTGGTCCTTTTGGGCACCAGCGCGTAGTGGCTCCGTTCAGCCCTATCCCAACAGGTCCCGGGCGATGCGGTCGAAAATCGCGGCGCCAATCGGGATCAGGTCGTCGGGAAAGTCGTAATCGGGGTTGTGCAGGGCTGCGTGATCCTCGCCGGGCCCGAGGCAGAGCATTGCGGCCTTCGCCCCCCAGCCAAACACGCCGAAATCTTCAGAGGCCCGCATGGGCAGGCCGTCGTCTCCGTTCGCGACACCGACGGCATTCATGGCCGCAACGGCCACCACTGTCGCCTCTGCGTCATTGATCGATGCGGCGAAGTCGTCCCTGACCTCGAAGGACACGGCCAGCCCGTCGCGCTGCGCCAGCCCTTCGGCAAGGGAGCGCGCCTCTGTCGCCATGTCCTCCATCGCTTCGTCCCGGGCCGTGCGCAGCGTCACATGCACAATCGCATCCCCCGGGGCGATGCCGAATGTGGCCTCTCCGATGCGCGCATGGGTCACCGTGGCCAGCCTGAACGTGTCATCCAGTGCGCCGCCCGTGCCCAACGCACTCAGCGCCGGGATCAGGTCGGATACTGTCCGGGCGGGCGACAGGCCGTCTTCGGGGTTGGCGGCATGGGCGGTCTTGCCCGACAGCTTGATTGCAAGCCCGCGAGAGGCGCAATTGATCAGCCCGGCGCGGGTGGAGACATATCCGAAAGCCCGGCCCGGTTCGTTGTGAATGGCAAAGGCCCAGTCCGGGGCAATCTCCGCGAAAGCAGGGTCGGCGACGACGGCACGTGCGCCGCTGCCATCTTCCTCGGCGGGCTGGAACATCAGCACAACTCGGCCCGATGCAATGGGCTTGCGCGAAAGCAGTCTGCCCAAGGCAAGCAGCATCGTCATGTGGCCATCATGCCCACATAAATGACCCTTTCCCGGGATTTGCGACCGCCAGGGCGCATCCGACAGCTCCTCGATGGGCAGCCCGTCCAGTTCAGCACGAAACAGGACCGTGGGACCGGGCTTGCCACTGTCAAACAGGGCGGCCACGCCATGACCGCCCAGGCCCGTCAGGATACGGGAGGGCGACAGCTGGCGCAGTGCCGAAACGACGGTGCCCGCCGTCTCGACCTCTTCGCCTGACACCTCCGGCTTTTGGTGCAGGGCGCGGCGGAATTCGGTAAGTTCGACGAGATCGGAATTGGTGAGCATGGGCATGTCCGTATTGGCATTTGGCAGACCTTAGACACCGATTGGCGAATGGTCAAAAAACCATCACGGCCACCGTCCCCGCGCGTACGGAGCGCGCTATCCCGCCATCTGGCTAGGGCGGCACCTGAGCTGCGGGGGATGCCTAATTTGCGGGCCATTATGGCGCCATCCTGTGCATGATTGCAGCAAAGACCCGGATGCGGGCTTTTCTCTTGGCCGAACGGTGACTAGATTGCGGGGGTGAAGAATTCGGAGAATAGCCATCGTCATGACACGACCCATTGTCGGCATCATCGGCAACCAACACCTGATCAATGACGAATATCCCGCCCATGCGGGCGGTGCGATGAATTCCGAGGCGGTGGCCTCGGTTTCCCGCTGCATGCCTCTTTTGATCCCCGCCGATCCGCGCTTTGTGTCGGTGGCCGAGTTGATGCAGACCTGCGACGGCTTTTTGCTGACTGGCGGGCGTCCCAACGTCCACCCCGAGGAATATGGCGAGGCGCCGACCGAGGCACATGGCGCGTTTGACCGGGCGCGCGACGCCATTACGTTGCCGCTTGTGCGCGCCTGTGTCGAGGCGGGGCAGCCGTTTCTTGGCATCTGTCGCGGGTTCCAGGAGGTGAACGTGGCGATGGGCGGAACGCTTTACCCCGAAATCCGGGACCTGCCAGGCCGGATGAACCACCGCATGCCGCCCGACGGAACGATCGAAGAGAAATTCGCGCTGCGCCACAAGGTTACGTTCACAGAAGGCGGGGCATTTCATCGTCTGATGGGGGCGACCGAGGTAATGACCAACACGCTGCACGGGCAGGGAGTCAAGACACCCGGTGCGCGCTTTGCCATTGATGGTGTCGCGCCAGATGGCACACCGGAGGCCGCCTATATAAAGGGCGCGCCCGGATTTACCCTGTCTGTGCAGTGGCATCCCGAATGGGACGCGGCGAATGATCCGGTGTCGCGGCCGTTGTTCACCGCCTTTGGCGATGCCGTGCGTGCTTGGGCCAAGGGCGAGCGTGCGGCGCTGAAATCCGCCTGATCTGCCCCTCGCCTTGGCGAAGCGGACGGTCCTGAACGTCGAGCGCTCAGGTCACCGCCGCGCGCTTGTGATATTCGGGCCGGTCCCACAGCGTCTGGTCAAGGATCTCCGACAGGGTCCTTGCCGCGGTGCGGATGTCATCCTCTGTCGTGTAGAGCGGCGTGATGCCGAAGCGCAGGATATCGGGCGCGCGAAAGTCTCCGATCACGCCGCGTGCGATCAGCGCCTGCATCACCGCATAGCCCTGCGGGTGATGAAAGCTGATCTGCGAGCCGCGCATCGCGTGGGCCTCGGGCGTGGCGAGCCTCAGCTCCGGGCGACGGGCGCGCATCTCTGCGATGAACAGATCCCCCAGCGCCAGTGCCGCCTTTCGCAGGGAGGCCATTTCCACCCCGTCCCAGATATCAAGCGCGGCCTCCAGCGCGGCCATCTGCAACACCGAAGGCGTGCCGACGCGCATCCGTTCGATCCCCCGGCCGGGACGGTAATCAGGATCAAAGGCAAAGGGCGCCTCGTGCCCCAGCCAGCCTGACAGGGCAGGTTGCGCTCTGTCCAGATGTTCGGGGGCGACATAGATGAAGGCCGGGGCGCCGGGGCCACCGTTCAGAAACTTGTAGGTACAGCCACAGGCAAAATCGGCCTTGCCCTCTGTCAGATCGACCGGCACGGCGCCTGCGGAATGCGCCAGATCCCAGATCGCCAGCGCGCCCATCGCATGTGCCTTGGCGGTGAGCGCGGGCATGTCGTGGCGTCGCCCGGTGCGGTAATCGACCTCGGTGATCATCAGCGCGGCGACATCTTCGTCGATGGCGTCTGCCACTTCTTCCGGCGCGACGACGCGCAATTCGTGACCCTTGCCCAAACCGGCGACAAGACCCTGCGCCATGTAAAGATCCGATGGGAAATTGCCACTGTCCGACAGGATCACCTTGCGGTCAGGGCGCATCTGCAACGCGGCGGCAAGCGCCTGATAGACCTTCACGGAGAGCGTATCGCCCAGCACCACGCTGCCCGCGGGCGCGCCAAGCATCGCCCCGATACGGTCACCCAGAACCGAGGGCTGCGCCATCCAGCCCGCGCGGTTCCAACCGGTGATGAGCATCTCGCCCCATTCGTCCCTGACCGTCCGCGCCACCCTGTCCGCCGCAGCCTTTGGCAACGGGCCCAGCGAGTTGCCGTCAAGATAGATTACGCCCTCTGGCAGAACGAACTGCGCGCGGGTTGCGGCGAAATCAGTCACATCTCACCTCCGGCAATCTGGATGGCCTGGCCGTTGATGCTGCCGGAATTTGCACCGCAAAGCCAAAGCGCTGCCTCGGCCACCTCCTGAGGGGCGATCAGGCGGCCATGCGGATTGGCCCCGACCACGATTTTTACGGCGTCCTCTTTCGACATGCCGGTGCGAGCCATGATGCGGCCAATATTCTGCGGGACGATATCTGTGTCGACGTAAGCGGGGCAAAGTGCGTTGAACGTGTAGGGCTTGCCTAGGTAATCGGCGGCGAGGCCACGGATCAGCCCGATCAAGCCATGTTTTGACGCGGTATAGGTTGGGGCGCCTTTCAGGCCGCGCACCCCCGCGATGGAAGAGATTGCGATCACACGCCCCCAATCGGTCTGGTGCATCGATGTCAGGCATTCCCGAATGGTCAGGAACGCCCCGTCAAGATTGGTGACCATCATGTCACGCCAGAAGGCCAGATCGGTCTTGTGCAGGGCGCGCCCCTCGGCGATCCCGGCATTGGGCACACAGATCTGAACGGGGCCGCGCGCAGCAACAGCGCTCGCGATCCCATCCACAACCGAAGCTTCATCCCGCACATCCATCTCCAGCGGATGCAGGATGCCGTTTGCCACCTCTTGCAGAACTTCGCGGCGGCGGCCGGTGATGGTGACCGTGGCGCCCTGATCGGCCAATGCACGGGCAATGGCCAGCCCGATGCCGGTGCCGCCTCCGGTGACGAGTGCGTGTTTGCCTGCAAGTGTCATGCGCGTCCTCCCAATTCACGCGCAGACTATCCCAGCAGAGGGCAGTGACAAGGGACCGCTTTACTTACGCATTCACATCTGTGAATTTGACTATGGAAGCCGGAGGAGGAGTCGCATGAAATCCATTCTTACAAGCGCGCTGGTTGCAGTGCTGGCACAGGCCGCATTGGCGAGCGAGGATATTACCGACCAGTACCCGCAGTCAGAGCTTTATTCGAAACCGGTCGAGGTCATCCCGCATGTCTTCTCTGCCATCGGGGCGACGGCGCCGCCGACCTATGAAAACGCGGGCCACAACAACAACCTCAGCTTTATCATTACGGGTGACGGCGTTGTTGTGGTCAATGGCGGGGCAAGCTCGCGGCTGGCTGCCGCCCTGCATGACGAAATCCGCGCCGTGACGGATCAGCCTGTGCGTCTCGTCATCAACGAAAACGGGCAGGGTCACGCCATGCTGGGCAACTCTTACTGGGCCGATCAGGGCGTCGATATCCTGGCCCATGCCGATGCCATCCACGAGATCGAGGAAAACGGCGACTTCATCCTGCAAGGTATGCAACGCTATAACCGTGACAAGGCCGAAGGCACGCGTGTCGCTGTGCCAAACCGCAGCTTCGAAGATCGCGAAGTGATCGAAATGGGCGAAGTGGTGCTGGAGGTGCTGCATCTTGGCCCGGCGCACGGGCCCGGCGATACACAGGTGTGGATCCCGCAATGGGAGATCATGATTGCCGGGGACATCGCGTTTCACGAACGTATGCCGCCGATTTTTGCCGACACCTGCACTTCATGCTGGATAGAGACATGGGAGACCGCGCTTGCCCCCATGAACCCGACCTATCTGATCCCCGGCCATGGCCACCCGACGAACCTTGCACAGGTCACGCGCTACACCCATGATTACCTTGTCGATCTGCGCGCAAAAGTGGGCGCACATATCGAGGATGGCGGGGATCTGGCAGGCGCCTATTACGTGGATCAATCCAACTGGGCGCATCTTGATACGTTCGAGGAACTGGCGACGAAGAACGCGGGCCGTGTCTTTGAAGAAATGGAATGGGAATAGGCGCGCAGCCCACGGGCAACCGCCATCTGCGTCGGAGAGAAGATGATGAAATGGCTTGATATGCCGCCGGTCTGGCTGGCGGGCGCGCTGGTGTTGGCCTGGGTGCAACGCACGTATCTGCCGATGGGGCTGAGCTTTGGGCCGGTCTGGGCCGATCTGCTGGGCGGGCTTCTGGTCGGGGGCGGGCTGCTCCTGATGGCGCTGGCCATCCACGAGATGCGATCAAAGCGCACAACCGTGGTGCCGCATCGCATTCCGGACGCGTTGGTGACCACCGGCATTTTCAGCAGAACCCGCAATCCGATCTACCTTGGCGATTCGATGATCCTTGCCGGGATGATCCTTTATTGGGACGCTGTACCGGCGCTTGCGCTGGTTCCGACCTTCGTCTGGGTGATCGAAAACCGCTTCATTCTGCCTGAAGAAGCGCGTTTGCGACGAAAGTTCGTTGCGCAATTCGCACGATATGCGCAACAAGTCAGAAGGTGGGTGTAACTTCCAACTTTTTTATGCTGTGTAGCAGCATGGATCGGCAGGCGCTGCGCTTGTCGTGGGTAGGTCAGCACTATAGACCAACCAAGAGGTGGCATTGCCGCTAGGGAAATTGCCCGTTCTGACGCAAGGGGGACAGGAACTTGAAGATAGGAACGCCAAAGGAAGTGTTCGACGGCGAGAACAGGGTCGCGATGACCCCGGACTCGGCGCTCCAGCTGCAAAAGCTGGGGTATGAATGCCTGGTGGAATCCGGGGCCGGCGCTGCTGCCGGATTTTCGGACGCGACATATGAAGCTGCCGGGGTGACGGTGGTCGATACCGCCGATGCGCTGTGGGCCGAGGCCGACATCATCGCCAAGGTGCGCCCGCCAAGCGATGCCGAAGCCAATCGGCTGACGGCTGACAAGACACTGATTTCCTTCTTCTATCCGGCCTCCAACAAAGAGCTGATGGATCTGTGTGCCTCCAAGGGTGCCAGCGTCATCGCAATGGATATGGTGCCGCGGATCAGCCGGGCGCAGAAGATGGACGCGCTGTCCTCGATGGCCAATATCGCGGGTTATCGCGCGGTGATCGAAGCAGGCAACAATTTTGGCCGCTTCTTCACGGGCCAGATCACGGCGGCGGGCAAGGTGCCCCCGGCCAAGGTTCTGGTTGTCGGCGCAGGCGTTGCGGGTCTTGCAGCCATCGGCACGTCCACCTCGCTGGGTGCGATCACCTACGCCTTTGACGTGCGGCCCGAAGTGGCAGAGCAGGTCGAATCGATGGGCGCCGAGTTCGTCTACCTCGACTTCGAGGAAGAACAGCAGGACGGTGCCGCGACCGGTGGCTACGCCGCCGTATCCTCGCCTGAATTCGCCGCAGCCCAGCTTGCCAAGTTCCGCGAACTGGCGCCCGACATGGATATCGTCATCACCACGGCGCTGATCCCCAACCGCGAAGCGCCAGAGCTGTGGACCGAAGATATGGTCAAGGCGATGAAGCCCGGGTCGGTCATCGTTGACCTTGCGGCAGAGCGTGGCGGCAACTGCAAGCTGACCGTTCCGGACGAGAAAATCGTCACCGATAACGGCGTAACCATCATCGGCTACACCGACTTCCCCAGCCGGATGGCGACGCAATCCTCGACGCTTTACGCCACCAACATCCGTCACATGATGACCGACCTGACGCCTGAAAAGGACGGCAAGCCGGTACATAACATGGAGGATGACGTGATCCGCGGGGCAACCATCGCCCACGCCTCCGAGGTGACCTTCCCGCCGCCGCCGCCGAAAGTGAAGGCGATCGCCGCGCAGAAGAAAGAAAAGCCAAAAGAGCTGACCGCGGAAGAAAAGCGCGCGAACGAAGTTGCCGCCTTCAAGGCTCAGACTAAGCAACAGGTGACCCTGCTTGCCGTGGGTGGCGGTCTGCTTCTGGCAGTCGGGCTGGTGGCGCCTGCAAGCTTCATGCAGCACTTCATTGTTTTCGTACTGGCCGTTTTCGTCGGCTTCCAGGTGATCTGGGGCGTGGCGCATTCGCTGCACACACCGCTGATGGCGGTGACGAACGCGATCTCGTCGATCATCATTCTTGGCGCGCTGATGCAGATCGGATCGGGGTCCTTCCTCGTGATCCTGCTGGCCGCGTTGTCGGTCTTCATGGCCGGTATCAACATATTCGGCGGTTTCATGGTGACACGGCGCATGCTCGCCATGTTCCAGAAGTCGTAAGGGGGCAGTGTAATGGAATTCGGATTTACTACAGCGGCTTACGTGGTCGCGGCTGTCCTTTTCATCCTCTCTCTCGGGGGGCTTTCGGGACAGGAAAGCGCGAAACGCGCGGTTTGGTACGGCATCGTCGGCATGGGCCTTGCGGTCTTTGCCACGCTGATCGGACCGGGCTCGGGCCTGTGGCTCTTGTCGCTGATCCTGATCGCGGCGGGCGGCACCATCGGCTGGATCGTGGCCAAACGGGTCGAGATGACAGAGATGCCGCAGCTTGTCGCGGCCATGCACAGCCTTGTCGGGCTGGCAGCGGTCTTTGTCGGCTTCAACGCACATTTCGAACTGGGCCGCGTGCTGGCGATGGACGAAACCGCGCGCAAGGGCCTCGAAGGTTTCGCGGCGCTGATCGCCAAGAAGGACGGCGTCGAGCAGGGCATCCTGCGGGTTGAACTGTTCCTTGGCATCCTGATCGGTGCGATCACCTTCACCGGCTCGGTCGTGGCGTTTGGCAAGCTGGCGGGCAAGGTCACCAGCGTGGCGAAGAAACTGCCCGGTGGTCACATGCTGAACATCGCGGCGGCGGTCGTCTCTGTCCTGTGCCTTTTCTGGTATATGGGCACGGGCGGGTTCTTCCCGCTCTTCCTGATGACGCTTTGCGCGCTTTTCATCGGGTATCACCTGATCATGGGCATTGGCGGCGCCGACATGCCGGTGGTTGTGTCGATGCTGAACAGCTATTCCGGCTGGGCGGCGGCGGCGATTGGTTTCAGCCTTGGCAACGATCTGCTGATCGTGGTTGGCGCGCTGGTCGGCTCCTCCGGTGCGATCCTGTCTTACATCATGTGCAAAGCGATGAACCGGTCCTTCATCTCGGTCATTCTGGGCGGCTTTGGCGGCCCTGCGGGCGAGCAAATGGCGGTTGAAGGCGAACAGGTTGCGATTGACGCCGATGGCGTTGCCGCAGCGCTGGACGAGGCCGACAACATCATCATCATCCCCGGCTACGGGATGGCGGTGGCGCAGGCCCAGCAAGCCGTGTCAGAGCTGACAAAGCGTCTGCGCGACAAGGGCAAGAACGTCCGTTTCGCCATTCACCCCGTGGCGGGCCGTCTGCCGGGGCACATGAACGTTCTGCTGGCCGAAGCGAAGGTGCCTTATGACATCGTGCTGGAGATGGACGAGATCAATGACGACTTCCCCGATACGGACGTCGCCATCGTGATCGGGTCGAACGACATCGTGAACCCGGCCGCGCAGGACGATCCCAACAGCCCCATCGCCGGTATGCCGGTGCTGGAATGCTGGAAGGCCAAGCAGGTCTTTGTGTCCAAGCGCGGGCAGGGCACCGGCTATTCCGGTATCGAGAACCCGCTGTTCTTCAAAGAGAACACGCGCATGTTCTATGGCGATGCCAAGGACAGCATCAACGCGCTGCTGGGCAAGATCAGCTAAGCCTCCGGCCTGAACAAAGCAATCGCGAAGCCCCGCCCCAAACGGCGGGGCTTTTCGTTTCTGGCGCATGGGCTTGCCCTTTGGGGCGCGGCAATTCTGGTGTAGACTGGGGTCACAGCAGGGAGGCGAACATGCACAAGGTCAATGGCATTGGCGGGGTGTTCTTCCGCGCGGACGACCCCGCGAAACTTTCGCAATGGTACAGCCAGCATCTGGGCGTGGACCCGGTGACCGACAAGCCATGGCAGCAAAGCGAAGGCTACACCGTCTTTGCTCCATTTCCCGCGGATACAGACTATTTCAGCCGTTCTGGCCAGCAATGGATGCTGAATTTCCGTGTCGACGATCTGGAAGGCATGATCCAGCAGCTGAAACGTGCCGGGATCACGGTTGAAACCCGTCCCGAATGGGACAGCCCCGAGGTGGGGCGTTTTGCCCGGATACATGACCCCGAAGGCAATCCGGTAGAGCTGTGGCAACCTGCCTGAAAACGCAGCAAACCGCTTGCCCGGGCGGTGTGACGCTATGCCATTGGAAATGCGCATGAAAGCGTCTCCATTTGCGACCCGGGCGGTTTGTATACCTTGGTATTCCTGTAACATACGGAATTAATTGAATATTTTTGTTTACACTTGGCTTCGCCCCGCCTATGCGGAAATGGACTTTGTGAATGGGACACGCCTTGCCAATGCCTATCGCCGACCATGACTTGCGCTATCGTCTGGCCAATGAACTGCACGCAAGGCCCTTTCCCATCTTGTCGGCGCCGTGCCGTGCCGTGTTCCTTGCCGTCAAGCAGCCCAGCGATGCTGCCTCGCGCGACCGGGATGCGGACCTGGCGCATCTGACCAACCTTCTGGATCGCTATGGCGCGGCCCATCCCCAACCCGGCGCCACGCATTATTCGGGCGAGATCGGAAAGCATGCGATAAAATGGGAAAGCCATACGGAATTCGTGACCTACACGGTGTTTCTGAGCGGCTACGCGCAGCGCCCCTTTGACCCCGCGGATTTCGACGTTTTCCCAAAAGACTGGCTGGACAAGGCGCCGGGTGTTCGCATGACATCCGCGATGATCCACGTAGAGCCGCGCCCGGAGGATGACCAGATTGCGGCAAAGGTCGATGACTGGTTCGTCCCCGAAAGCCTGGCGGTCAGCGAAGTTCTGGATGGCGAAGTGGTGATTGCCGGGGATTTCCGCATCGATACGGCGGGCCATTCCCGGTTTTCCGCCTTTGTTCGCAACGATACAGGCGAGCGTCGCATCGGGCGGGTTGTCCAGCGGCTCTGCGAGATCGAGACATACAAGACCATGTCGATGCTGGGTTTTGCACGCGTCCGCGACCTGGGGCCGAGGATGAGCGGGATCGACGCCGAGCTTTCGGAATTGATGGTGCAGATGACCTCTGGCGATGATCCGTCCGAAATGACGCTTGGCGGGCTGCTCCGCGTCTCTGCCGAGCTGGAGGCGCTGTCCGCGCAGTCCTCGTTTCGCTTCGGGGCAACCGGCGCTTACGAGGCGATTGTCGGTCAACGGATCGAGGTTCTGCGCGAGAAACGCTTTCGTGGCCGTCAGACCTTTGCCGAGTTCATGATGCGCCGCTACGATCCTGCGATGCGCACGGTCAAGGCCAGCGAAAGACGGCTGGAGGCGATGGCCGACCGGGCGATCCGTGCCGGAGACCTGCTGCGCACGCGGGTGGAGGTGGAACGCTCGGCGCAGAACCAGAAGCTTCTGGAAAGCATGGACAAGCGTGCCGACATGCAGCTGCGCCTGCAGGAAACGGTCGAAGGCCTGTCCGTCGTGGCGATCAGCTATTACGCCGTGTCGCTTGCGGGCTACCTGCTTTACCCCCTTGCCGAGGTCATCGGCCTGAGCAAGGGGATGTTGCTGGCAATTGTCACTCTGCCGGTTGTCGTGATGGTGTGGCTGGCGATACGGCGGATCCGCGCCCGGATGGAGTGACGCTGCGCAGGGCCGCGTTGGTTGCCAGCGCGCCCGCTGCAATCGCCGCGATGGCCAGCAGTGCGGCGATGGACAGCGTCGGCACGCCAGACATGCCCGCACCCACGGTACAGCCGCCAGCCAACACGCCGCCCACGCCCATCAGCGCGGCCCCTGCAAGGTAGCGCCCGGTCTCGGCGGGGGTCGCAAAGCTTTGCCAGCGAAAGCTGCGGAAGGTCAGCGAGGACAGCAGCGCCCCTGCAAGGACACCCCCCAGAAGCCCCACACCAAACCCTGCAGGGATGGAGGTGGAGGCCACCAGCCAGAACAGGCTGTCGGCAGAGGGGGAGGTGAAGGAGAGGCTTTCCATCGCAATCGGGTCGAACTCGTCCAGCAGGACAAATCCGGTACCGACCCATGCGGCCGGGACGAGCAGCCCGATCAGGACAGCCAGCACCAATGTCACCGGGCGGTTGCCCGATCGCAACCCGTAGGCCAGCGCGCCCAATCCGATGATCGCAGACCACAGCAAGGCCCCGCCGGGCAGACCCGACAGGCTGACCGTGTCGCCCAAGGGCAGGGTGACCGCGCCAAGCGTCGTGCGAACAGGGGCCAGCACACCTTTCAAGGTTGCATGGGCAACCACGGCAAAGACGACGAGCACAAGCAAGGCACGCAGGTTGCCTGACCCTGTCAGAACGGTCAGCCGCGACACGCAGCCGCGCGTCAGCACCATGCCCGCGCCGAACATCGCGCCGCCCGCGATGATCGCGAGCCATGGCAGGTCGGCTGCCATGAAACGGTGACCTTCGAAACTGATCAAGCCGAAGGCCACGGCGGCCTGCGTACCCATCACGGCGACGCCGAGTGCCGTCAGCCAGACGCCCAATGCCTCGCGCCGGTCTTCACCGACAAGGCTCCGGCGGAAACAGAATTTCGTGCGCTCTGCGAGCACGCCGAAAAGCAGCCCGAGGGCCAGAGCCAGAACAACACTGGCCTGTTTGGCGGTGGTTTCTTCAAAGCCGAAAGTTTCGAACATGGCGCGGCCTCCAATTGGAAAACTGTTCGCCTTTGCGCCAGTTCCAAGCCAGAATCAAGACATTTTTGTGCCAGACATGTGCGTATTTCGGAATGTTGTTCCAGAAAGCAGTCAGCTGCGGGCGAATGTCCCATGCGCCTGCCAAGATGCCAGACCCGATACCCGATTTGGCGGGGTCAGCCGGGAAGTGAGACCTTTTTCAGGCAGGCTTGCTTCAGCGCCCCCTGATGCGGGGATCCAGCGCATCCCGCAACCCGTCGCCCAGATAGTTCACGCTGAGAACGGTAAGGGAAATCGCCACTCCGGGCCACATCACGCGTTCGGGATATTGCTGAAGGTAATCGACGGAGTCAAAGAGCAACCGCCCCCAGGTCGGAAAGTCCGGAGGAAATCCGAGCCCAAGGAAGGACAGGGCGCTTTCGGTAATGATCGCGTTGGCAATCCCGAGGGTCGCCGAGACCATGATCGGCGAGATCACGTTGGGCAGGATATGCCGCGTGATCATCTTGGTATTGTTCGTCCCGATGGACCGCGCGGCCAGTACGAATTCACGCTCTTTCAATGTCAGCACGTCGCCACGAACGATACGCGCCGTGGGCATCCAGCTTGTCAGGCCGATTGCCGTGACGATAAGGATGAAAATGCCTGTCTCGGGGCCGAACGCCGCGCTTAGCGGCGCGCGGAACAGCATGACCATGACCAGCAGCAAAGGCAGCAGGGGCAGGGCCAGAAACAGATCTGTGAGCCGCATCAGGATGCCGTCTAGCTTTCGGAAGAAACCCGCCAATACGCCGATAAGCGTGCCCAGCAGCAAGGACAGCGCCATTGCGGTGATGCCCACGAAGACCGATGTCTGACCGCCCGCCATCATCCGCGCCAGCGTGTCCCGGCCAAGCTGGTCAGTGCCAAAGGGATGTGCCAGCGATGGTCCCTGATTGCGCGCCCGGATGTCGATATAGCTTGGGTCGATGGACCACAGAAGCGGGCCAAGAAATACCGAAAGCACGATCAGCAGGAACACGATCCCGCCCAGCACCGCGCCCTTGTGAATTTTGAACTGGTCCCAGACGTCGCGCCATTTGCTGCGGACCGGTGCAACCGGCACCGGCTCTGTCAGGGCACCTGCGGGCGTCGCGCCGCCAGAGCCGGGAATGACCTTTTCTGTCGGTTCAGTCATAGCGAATCCTCGGGTCAAGAACACCGTAGAGGACATCGGCGATCAGGTTGAAGAGCACGATGAGCAAGGCGAAGATGAAGGTCAGTGTCTGCACCATGGGCAGATCATTGGCCTGAAGCGAGGTGATCAGCAACTGGCCAATTCCGTTCACCTTGAACACCTGTTCTGTAATGATGGCGCCGCCAAACACCTGCGGCACCCCCAGCGCAATCACCGTGACCACCGGGATCATCGAGTTGCGCAGGACATGCACCAGCACCACGACCTTTTCCGACAGCCCCTTGGCGCGTGCGGTGCGAACATAGTCCTGATTGAGATTGTCCAGCATGGACGCGCGCATGAAGCGGCTGATTTGCGACGCGTTATACAGCGCCAAGACGAAGACGGGCATCACCATCTGGCGCAGCTGAGCCAGAAACGTCTCCCACGAGTTCACGACAAGGGTGGTGTCATAGATCGATGGAAACCAGCCGAGTTTAACCGAAAAGATCACGATCAGCAGAACGCCGGTGAAGAAGGTTGGCACTGAAAATCCCAGCATGGAGATGAATGTGCCTACCTGATCAAACACGGAATATTGCCGGTAGGCAGAGATGATCCCGATGGGAAGGGCGATCAACACGCCCACCACATAGCTCATCCCCACCACCCAGAGCGTCTGCGGCAGGCGCTGCACGACGATATCCATCACAGGCGAGCGGGTCTGCCAGCTGATGACGCGCAGCTTGCCTTCTGAAAACGTCGTGCCGAAATAGTGGTCTATCAGCACCTGCGGTTCGATCCAGAAAAACTGCACCATCCATTTGTAGAAGCGGACATATACGCTTTCGCCCAGCCCCAAGGCTTCGCGCATGCGCTGCTTGACCTCGTCCGGAACGGTGATCGGGACGTTCGCCATCGGATCACCGGGCGCGAGGTTGAGCAAAAGGAAAATGACGAGGCTGATGAACAAAAGCGTCGGGATGGAGAGGACCAATCGTCGGATCGTGAAGGTCAGCATGCACGGCGCCTTTGCAGGTCAGTCTTAAAGGGGAGGCGGTTGAGGAAGATCGGCCGCAGGCCCTGGGGTGCCAGGACACTGCGGCTTTTCCGCGCCGGAACGGGCCCGAAGGCCCGCCCCGAACGACGGATCACTTGATGCGGAACCAGTCCGCAGCATTCCAGATCTCGGAATCCCAAGTGTTCAGTGCGACGCCGCCAAGGCTGAGAGAATGCGCCGAGACACGGCCACGGTCGACCAGTGGAACGACGGTGTAGGTGTCCTTGGTCAGGACATCATTCATCTTCTTGGCCAGCTCGGACCGCTTATCGAGGTCGGCGGTCTTTGCAAGCTCGTCGATCATCGCGTCATATTCGGGATCGCAGAAGCGGTTGATATTCGTGCCCTGCCACTGGCTGGAGGGGCTGGGCTCTGTGCCGCAGCGATACCGTGCGAGGTAAGCCTGTGGGTCGGTGCCGTCGAAGTTGTTGGCGTACATCTCGACATCGGCATAGAACTTCTGGAACGTGTCGTCGCTGCCCGCGTCGCCACCAAAGAAGATCGACGCGTCGATATTGCGCAGCTCGGTCTCGACCCCGATGTCGGACCACCACTGCTTGATCAGCGCCTGAAAGTCCTGCCGCACAGCATTGGTCGACGTCTGGAACAGAAGCGACAGCTTCTTGCCATCCTTATCGCGCACGCCGTCGCCGTCGGAATCAACCCAGCCTGCCTCTTCCAGCAGGGCTTTGGCACCCTCGACGTCCTGCGTCAGGCAGTCAGTGTTGTCAGAGGCGTAAACTTCGGGGCCGGGCACCAGGTTGCAAGTCGGACGTCCCGCCTGCCCGTAGCCGATTTCAACCAGCAGATCGCGGTCGATGGCCATGGAGAGTGCTTTGCGGACGGCCAGGTCGGTCAGGATCGGGTGCGGGGCCTCCCGGGTGGCGCGGATCTCGCGCGACAGGTCGGGCGAGGGGTCGGTCATGTTCATTTCGATGCGTTCGACAAGCGTGCCGAAGGCGGAGACCAGTTTGCCCTTGCCGCCAGCTTCCATGTTGGCCAGCACGTCAGGTGCCAGCTGCAGGTTCCAGGCATAGTCGAATTCGCCGGTTTCCAGCACTGCGCGGCCCGCAGCCGTCGCGTCGCCGCCCCCTTTGAAAGTCATCGTCGCGAAAGCAGGCTTGTCCGGATCGCGGTAATTCGGGTTCGCTTCCAGCTGGATGACATCATTGGGCCGGAAATCCGTCACCACGAACGGACCTGTGCCGATCGGGCCGAAATTCGCATCGGTGCATTCCGGTGCGCGCGCGCCAAGGCATTCTGCGAACTGGGCTTTCTGGATGATGGGCGCCTGGTTGCCCACGAAGGTCGAATAGGGATAGGGCTGCGGTTCCTTGAAATGCACCACGACGGTGCGGTCATCGACGACTTCGATTTCCTTGACGCTGTCATATTTGTGCGACTGCGCGCAGCCGCCTTCGGGATGCATGCAATATTCAGCGGTAAAGGCCACGTCGGCAGTGGTCAGCGGCGTCCCGTCAGACCACAGCAGCCCCTCTTTCAGCGTGTAGGTCAGCGAGGTCAGGTCGGCGCTGACGCCGCCATTTTCCACCGTTGGCACCTCTTCGGCCAGGAAAGGCACCAGCTTGCCGGTCGGATCGAAGCGGATCAGCGGCTCCAGCATCAGCGAGGCAGCTTCGATTTCCTTGGTGCCGCCAGAGAGGTAGGGATTAAGCGAAGACGGGGCTTGCCAGTAGATGATGCCCACATGGCCATCCGAGCCACGCTCGGCCATGGCCATCGGTGACAGAACGGTTGATGCCGCTGCACCGAGCAGGAGAGATTTAAGTGTCATTTCTTAACTCCGAGTTGGACTTTTTATTGGAGGCCGCCTTTGACCCGGTTACGGGAAAACAGGGCACCGACCCCGACAATCTGGACTCTGAAACCGGTTTGGACCCCTCATGAGCCCTATCGAAGCAGACTTTCACGAAATTGCAAGGCTTCGATACGGCAAAAGCCTGTGGGGATTTGACACGACCGCTTGCATGTCGTTAGCGTCCGACACTGCACAAGCCGGAGACACGCGCGCATGCTTGATCATCCGATCGCCCGGATCGAAAATCTGAGGGTCACTTTCGAGACCAAGGATGGCCCCGTTGTCGGGGTGAAAGATGTGTCTTTTGACATAGCGCCCGGAGAGACTGTCTGTGTCGTCGGGGAATCGGGTTCGGGGAAATCCGTGTCCTCGCTGTCGCTGATGCGGCTGGTGGAATATGGCGGCGGCACAATTGCGGGGGGGCGCCTTCTTTTTGACCGCCGCGACGGTCAGGAGATTGACCTGGCGCAGACCGATCAGAAGCATATGCGCAAGATACGCGGCAACGAGATCGGGATGATCTTCCAGGAGCCGATGACTGCGCTTAACCCCGTCTTCACCGTCGGCAGGCAGCTGACCGAAGGGTTGCGTCTGCACAAGGAGATGACCAAGGCAGAGGCAGAGGCCGCGGCGCTGGAGCTGATGCAGCAGGTGCGCATTCCCGAACCAGAGCGGCGGCTGAAGCAGTATCCGCATGAGCTGTCCGGCGGTATGCGCCAGCGTGTCGTCATCGCAATGGCGCTGGCATGCAGGCCGCGACTGCTGATCGCGGACGAGCCGACAACCGCGCTCGACGTGACCATTCAGGCCGAAATTCTTGCTTTGATGGACCGGCTGAAACGCGAAACCGGCACGGCGGTGATGTTCATCACCCATGACATGGCCGTGGTGGCACAGATGGCCGACCGGGTCGTTGTCATGTTCCGCGGCAACAAGGTCGAGGAAGGCACGGTCGAGGAGATTTTCGAGAACCCGCAGCACGACTATACCAAGGCGCTGCTGGCGGCTGTCCCGAAACTGGGCGAGATGCGCGGCACGCAATATCCAGAGCCGATGCGCCTGCTGGGCGTCGCCCGCGACGGTGTGGAGCCGATCAAGGGGGGTGACGACGTGCTGTTGCACGTCAAAGGGCTGACCACGCGCTTTCCCGTCAAGGGGGGCTTCTTTCGCCGTCACATCGCCAATGTCCACGCAGTCGAGGACGTATCATTCGATCTCAAACGCGGTCAGACGCTTAGCCTTGTGGGGGAAAGCGGCTGCGGCAAATCCTCGGCGGGGCGTTCGATCTTGCGGCTGGTCGAGCCGCTGTCGGGCCGGATCGAGCTGGGCGGCAAGGACATTGTCGCGCTGAGCCCGCCGCAGCTGCGCAGGGCGCGGCTGGACATGCAGATGATCTTTCAGGACCCGTTCGCCAGCCTCAATCCCCAGATGTCGCTGGCAGATCAGGTTGCCGAGCCGATGCGCAACTTCGGCACGCATACGGGCGCAGAGATGCGGGCGCGGGTCGAGATGCTGTTTGACCGTGTCGAACTGCCGCGCAGTTTCCTGCGGCGCTATCCGCACGAGCTGTCCGGTGGGCAGCGTCAGCGCGTCGCCATCGCACGCGCCCTTGCGCTCAACCCCAAGCTTATCGTCGCGGACGAGGCTGTCTCGGCGCTGGATGTGTCGGTTCAGGCGCAGGTTCTGAACCTGATGATGGAGCTTCAGGCGGATCTTGGACTTTCATACCTTTTTATCAGTCATGATATGGCGGTGGTCGAACGCGTCAGCCATAATGTGGGCGTGATGTATCTTGGCCGTATCGTCGAAATCGGCCCTCGCGCTGCGGTGTTTGAAAATCCGCAGCACCCCTATACGAAAGCGCTGATGAAAGCGGTGCCCGTCGCCGACCCGCACCGCCGCAAGTCTGAACATGAACTGAATTTCAAACCCATCCCGTCTCCGATCCACCCTGTCGGCCACGAACCCGGCCCCTCGGTTTATGCCGATCTTGGTGGGGGTCACCTGGTGCTGACATCGGATAGCGGGTACTGAGAGGATACATGCCCGAAAGACTGTCGCCGCGGGCGATCATGGACCGGTTGGTTGGCTTTCCCACAGTCAGCCGGGACAGCAACCTCGACCTTGTCGACTGGGTCGATGACTACCTGACCGGGCAGGGCATAACCTGTTTCCGTCACGTGAACGAGGATGGCACGAAGGCCGCGCTCTTCGCCCATGTCGGCCCCGAGGTCGAAGGTGGCGTGGTCCTGTCGGGCCACACGGATGTGGTGCCAGTCGATGGTCAGCCGTGGACCTCTGATCCCTGGGTCGTGACCGAACGCGACGGGCGTCTCTACGGGCGCGGTTGCACCGATATGAAAGGGTTCGACGCGCTCGCCATCTGGGCGCTGGTCGAAGCACATCATGCGGGCATCGCGCGGCCCCTGCAGATCGCACTCAGCTATGACGAGGAAATCGGCTGCGCCGGTGCGCCCCCGCTGATCGAGGCGATGGCTGCCAAGCTGCCAAAGGCCAGTGCCGCCATCATCGGAGAGCCTTCCACCATGCAGGTCGTGACCGGGCACAAGGGCGGGCAGGGGTTTCACACCCATGTCATTGGCTTCGAGGTGCACAGCTCGCTGATGCATACGGGCGTCAATGCGAACATGGAAGCGGCCAAGCTGATCACGTGGGCCAATGACCGCAATGCCGAGAACCGCGCCCGCACGCCCTCGACCATCGGGGGGCTGTTCGATCCGCCCTGGACCACCTGCCACGTGGGTCAGATCACCGGCGGGACGGCGCATAACATCACCGCAAAGGATTGTTGGCTGGGCATGGATTTCCGGGTCGTACCGGGCGAAACCCTGTCTGACTGGAAGGCTGCTTACCTTGGCCGCGTGGCCGAAGTCGAAGCGGAGATGCAGGCCGTCCATCCCGACACCCGAATCGAGGTTGAAGAACGGTTTGAAGTGCCGGGCCTGCAACCCGAAGAGAATGGCGAGGCCGAAGCACTGGTCCGCATGCTTACCGGCGACAATGGCACCCATGTCGTCAGCTATGGCACCGAGGCCGGGCATTTCCAGAATGCCGGATATTCCGCCGTGATCTGCGGCCCCGGCAACATCGCACAGGCGCATCAGCCTGACGAATACATCACCGTTGACCAGTTCGAGGCGGGCCATGATTTCATGCGCCGCCTGTTGACCCGTTTGAAGGAGGGCTGAAATGCCGATCAAGAACCGCTTTGCCGAAATGGCGGCCGAAATCACCGAATGGCGCCGGGATTTCCATGAACATCCCGAACTCATGTATGACGTCCAGCGGACGGCGGGCATCGTTGCGGGCAAGCTGCGGGCGTTCGGCTGTGACGAGGTTGTCGAAGGCATCGGCCGCACCGGTGTTGTCGCTGTGATCAACGGCAAGGCGAACGGGTCCGGCAAGGTGATTGGCTTGCGCGCGGATATGGACGCGCTGCCGATACAGGAACAGACGGGCGTGGACTATGCCTCAAAGACGCCGGATGCGATGCATGCCTGCGGCCATGACGGCCACACCGCGATGCTGCTGGGGGCCGCTAAATATCTGGCAGAGACGCGCAATTTCGACGGTAAGGTCGTGATAATTTTTCAGCCCGCCGAAGAGGGCGGTGCCGGGGGGCGCGCCATGTGTGAAGACGGTCTGATGGAGCGTTGGGGTATCCAGGAAGTCTACGGCATGCATAACTGGCCCGGCCAGCCGCTTGGCAAATTTGCCATTCGTCCCGGCCCCTTTTTCGCAGCCACGGATGTTTTCGAGATCGAGGTCGAGGGCAAAGGCGGTCACGCTGCAAAGCCGCATGAAACTGTGGACAGCACGGTCTGTGCCGCACAGATCATCAGCACGATCCAGACAATCGCCAGTCGCAGCGCTGATCCGGTTGATCAGATCGTGGTCTCTGTCACGAGTATCGAAAGCTCCTCCAAGGCGTTCAACGTCATTCCGCAGCGCGTTGCCATGAAGGGGACGGTCAGGACACTGTCCCCGCGGATGCGCGACCTGGCCGAGGCGCGGCTCTCTAACATATGCACCAGCGTGGCCGAGGCATTCGGGGCCACCGCGCGCGTCAACTACGTCCGCAACTACCCGGTCATGGTAAACAGCGAAGAGCAGACCGAATTTGCCGTCGAAGTCGCGCGGTCGGTTGCGGGTGAGTGTGACGAGGCGCCGCTGGTCATGGGGGGCGAGGATTTCGCCTTCATGCTGGAGGAACGCCCCGGAGCCTATATTCTGGTGGGCAATGGCGACACCGCACCTGTTCACCACCCCGAATACAATTTCAACGACGAGGCTATCCCCGCCGGTTGCAGCTGGTGGGCAGAGATCGTGGAACAGCGAATGCCCGCAGCCTGATAGGCGCGGGCATTACGTCACGTTGGGGTCGACCGGGCGGGGAAGGCATTTGTTCCCCGCAACAGGCAAGGCAATCACGCCCCGGTGCTGGCTTTGGTCTTGCGCGGCTTTGCAGCCGTTTTCGCTTTGGCCGGGGCCTTTGCCGCGGCCGCAGCTTTCGGCTTTGCCTTCGCGCGGGTCGCTGGTTTCGCAGCAGGTTTCGCGGCAACTTTCGTCCGGGTGGTCTTGCGCTTGGCCGGTTTGGCGGTCGCGGTCAGTGCGGCCACGGCCTGATGCCAATGCTCTTGGGCGCGGCCTTCGGGCTGGCCCTCTTCAAGCCAGATGTAGAAGGCGGCTTCTGCAATCTGGGCGTCATCGGTGATTGTGTTGGTCATTCGATGGGTCCTCGACAAGTAAAGTTGATAAGTTAGCGCTAACGTCATACGGGAAATGCCGCGTTTGCGCAATTTATTTCGCAGGTGCAGCATTGTCGCAGGTCTGGCGCCGCCCGTCATTCCACGGTAACACCCGCCCAAAGCCGCAGGAGGGCCCGCGCGTGGTCGCCAATATCATCTGTATCAAATGGGGCACGCTGTTCGGTCCGGAATACGTCAATCGGCTGTATTCCGGCGTGCGTCGTAACCTGTCTCAGCCAGTGCGCTTCTTTTGCATGACGGAAGAAACCAACGGTCTGCACCCGGATGTCGAAGTGCTGCCATTGCCTGTCGAACCCTATGCCGAGCCGATGGCCGCGGCACTGGCCGTCGCCAACCGGCAAGGTGCGATGCGCAAGGTTTCGCTGTTCCGCCCCGATCTTGTGCCTGATCTTGACGGTCCGTTTCTGGGCTTCGATCTGGACGTGGTCATCACCGGCGACCTGACCCCGATCTGGGAGATGCCCGCCGACAAGATCTCGATGCGCCATGATTGGACGGAAAAGCGCAAGGGGCGCCCCACCGGGCATGGTTCCGTCTTCCGCTTCAACCCGGCGCGGCACGGCTATCTTTACAATGACCTTGCCGCCAACCCCTATGCAGAGGTCGAAAAGGCGCGCGGCTCAGAGCAGCGCTATACCTCGCACAAGGCGATGGACAACGGCGATTTTGAATACATCCCGGGCGAATGGGTCGTCAGTTTCAAGTATGACTGCCTTGGACTTCCGCCAGTCAATTACCTGCGCGACCCCGTCCTGCCGCCCGAAGCCCGCGTCGTGTGCTTCCACGGACGGCCAAAAATGTCAGAGGCTGTCACCGGCTATAAAGGGTCGTGGATCCGGCACTCGCGCCCTTGCGCCTGGCTGAAAGACCACTGGATCGACCGCGCCCGCGCTGACCTTGGCCCTGAATGGGCCTGACATTCTGGCATCCTTGATTTCCGGAACGTGTCTGCGGGCAGCGGAGCCCTCAGCGTTCACCGGCAGGATTACCCGCCGGTATGGCTCATGTGGCGTGACATCTGGCCGTCCAGTGCCTGCCGGGAATAGTCAAAATCATGGCCCTTGGGCTTGTGCGAGATCGCCTCGCGGATCGCGTCCCGCAGCGCGTCTTCGCTATGCGGATGGTTGCGCAACGGCGCGCGCAGGTCGGCATTGTCTTCCTGACCCAGGCACATGAACAATTCGCCAGTGCAGGTCAGACGCACCCGGTTGCAGCTTTCGCAGAAATTGTGGCTGAGCGGGGTGATAAATCCGACCTTTTGGCCGGATTCTTCCAGCTGCACATAGCGCGCAGGCCCACCGGAACGTTCTGCCAGATCGGTCAGACTGTAATGGCTGCCCAGGGTCTCGCGCAGGTCCGACAGGGCCCAATACTGGCCAAGGCGGTTTTCGTTCCCGATATCCCCCATCGGCATGACCTCGATCCAGGTCAGGTCCATATCGCGTTCTGCGCACCATTCGGTGAGGGTCAGCAATTCGTCTTCGTTGAAGCCTTTCAGGGCGACTGTGTTTATTTTTACGCGCATGCCTGCTTTTTGGGCCGCGTCGATGCCGCGCAGCACCTGTGGCAGGCGGCCCCAGCGGGTGATCTCGGCAAACTTGCCCTCGTCCAGCGTATCGAGCGAGATGTTCACCCGCCGCACGCCTGCATCCCAAAGCGGCTGCGCGAAGCGTTCGAGCTGTGACCCGTTGGTTGTCAGGGTCAATTCGCGCAGTGCACCGCTTTCCAGATGCCGCGACATGCCGTTGAAGAACGTCATGATGCCCTTGCGCACCAGAGGCTCGCCCCCGGTGATGCGCAGCTTTTCAACGCCCATCTCGATGAAGGTCGAACACATCCGATCCAGCTCTTCCAAGGTCAGAAGCTCTTTTTTCGGCAGGAACGTCATGTTTTCCGACATGCAGTAGACACAACGGAAATCACAACGGTCGGTGACCGATACCCGAAGGTAGGTGATGGGGCGCAGAAACGGGTCGATGAGGGGCGTTTTCATAGAATGAAGGTAACTCTGCGGAGGCCCGCCTGCAAGGGTTGCGCGCTCTGGACCTTGCACGACGTTGGTCCTATCGTTCCGGTCATGAAACGAATTGCGCCCCCTTTACTGATCGTTGCAGTCGCGGCCCTTGCAGGCTGTAGCGAAACGCCGTTTGGCGAAGCCCAACCCACTGCCGAGACTGTCGTACTGGCAAAGCCTGATCAGACAAGGCCGCAAGCGCGCCCTGCGATCAGCCCGCCCGCGAATGCGCGCACCGCCGAGGCTTTCGATACGGTGAGCGCCGAGGAAAAGGCCGCCGCCGTCGCCGTGCCTGCGGCCAGGACCGAACAGAAAATTGGAATGACGGTTGCCTCGCTTGGTGATCCGACGCAGCCCGGTCTCTGGCTGAAAACGCCACTGGTGAATGCGCCGCGCAAGGGGCGGGTTGTCTATCCCGGCTCCGGCAAATCGGCGCAGGTGGATCTGATCCCGCTCGACGCCGATGCAGGGGCCGGAAGCCAGATATCTCTATCCGCCATGCGGCTGATCGAGGCGCCCTTGACCGACCTGCCGGAAATCGAAGTCTTCGGTTCCTGATTCAAGCGGCTGTGGCCCCAGTTCGTGCGTTTTACGTGGTGGCAGACTGCAAGGTGCCGCCACGCAGCGCAGCGAAATGGTGTCGGGCCGTATGCCGCCAAGGTGTTGGTTCCAGCCATCGGTATGCTGATTGGCACCGTGTGCAGTGCGCGAACCAGCAGACAGGTTCCGAGGCGGCTTTTGTCAGGGCGACAGGTGCCTTTCGGCTTCTTTCCGCGCAAACGCCTTCATGCCGCTGCCATGCTCTGCAAGGAAAGCGCGGGTCTGGTCCGGCGCGTGGCGCGACAGGTCACGCAGCCACCATGCGACCGCCTTCTGGATGAACCAGTCCGGATCGGATACATAGCCCGCCGCCCAGCCAAGCACGCGCTCCCGGATCGCCAGATCATCAGGCGAAGGATGGTTCTGCTTTGTCCAGGGCAGGGTGATCACCAGTGCCGCGCGGCGGGTCCACATGTGCTCGCTTCGCGTCCATGTCTCGACCGTATCTAGCCGCGCACGATCCGCCAGAAGACGCCGCCCGCCAGCCGAACAGACGTGATCCGCCAGGGCCCAGCTGTCAAAATCCGGCACCCAGCTGCAAACAAGATCCCACACGGCCTCGTCCGGGCGCATCCGGGCCTGTGTCAGCAGCTTGGCCGCAGCCAGCCGCGCCTCGAAGATGTCGGTCTGCCACAGCGCGTGGGCAAGGGCGACGCGGTCTTCTACGCTCAGATCCTGCCGCCACGCCTTCGTCAGATCATTGACCACAGGGTTGGGCAGCCCGAGATAGCGCCGGGGGGCCTTGTGATACGCAGCCATCTGTTCGGCACGGGCCGGATCGGCCTGCGCCTCCAGCGCGTCGAGCGCGTCGTCCAGCGTCATTCCACCGTCACGGATTTCGCAAGATTGCGCGGCTGGTCAACATCGGTGCCCTTCGCGATCGCGGTATGATAGGCCAGCTGCTGCGCTGGCAGGGCGTAAAGGATCGGGGTCAGGATCGGCGCGACGCTGGGCAGGATGATCTGCTGCCACACACCTTCGCCCGCATCCTGCGCGCCCTCGGAATCCGTGATCAAAAGCACTTTGCCACCGCGGGCCATGACCTCTTGCATGTTGGACACGGTTTTGTCGAAAAGCGCATCCCGCGGGGCCATGACCACCACTGGCACGGTCTTGTCGATCAGCGCAATGGGGCCGTGTTTCAGCTCACCCGATGCATAAGCTTCGGCATGTATATAGCTGATTTCCTTAAGCTTCAGGGCGCCTTCCAGGGCAAGCGGGAACATCAGGCCCCGGCCCAGGAACAGCACGTCACGCGCCTCGGCCAGTTTGCGGGCGACCTTGCGGACATCCTTGCCCCGCTCCAAGGCCGCATTCAGGACGCCGGGCAGGCTGCGCAGCTCTGCCAGATGTGCGGCAAGCTCGTCAGCGCTCATCTCGCCCCGGTCCGTGGCCGCCTTCAGGGCCAGAAGCAGCAGAACGACCAATTGGCAGGTAAAGGCCTTGGTGGAGGCGACGCCGACCTCGACACCGGCATGGATCGGCAGCGCCAGATCGCTTTCCCGCGCGATGGAGCTTTCGGGGACATTGACGACCGAGACGATCCGCTCTGCCTTTTCGTGACAGTAGCGCAACGCGGCGAGCGTGTCGGCCGTCTCGCCCGACTGGCTGACGAAAAGCGCCGTGGTGCGGGCCGGAATGGGCGGCTCGCGATACCGGAATTCCGACGCGATATCGACATCCACGGGGATACGCGCAAACTGTTCGAACCAGTATTTCGCGGTCAGGCACGCATAGGATGCGGTGCCGCAGGCCACCATCGTCAGGCGGTCGACAGTTGTGAAATCGATCCCGTCACCGGGCAGGGCGATGCCTTTGCCGTCGGGCGTCAGGTAGGACCGGATCGCCTCGGCCAGCACGGTGGGCTGCTCTGCGATTTCCTTGGCCATGAAGTGTTTGTGGCCGCCCTTGTCCACGCGGGCGGCATCCTGATGGATTTTCCGGACCGGGCGATTGACCAGATTGCCTGCCTCGTCCCGGATTTCGATGCTGGAGCGTGTCAGAACCGCGCGGTCGCCTTCATCAAGATAGGTGATGCGGTCGGTCAGCGGCCCAAGGGCGATTGCGTCTGAGCCGACAAATACTTCGCCGTCGCCATGCCCGATTGCCAGCGGCGACCCCTTTCGCGCCGCGATCAGCAGATCATCCTCGCCCTCGAACAGGAAGACCAGCGCGAAGGCGCCGTGCAGCTGGTTCAGCGTGGCCGTCGCAGCCTCTGCCGGGGATTTGCCCTGCGCCATATGGTGCTGCGTCATCAATGCGACGGTTTCGGTGTCGGTCTCGGTCGCGAATTTGATGCCTTTTTCGGCCAGTTCGGCGCGCAGCTCGCGGTAGTTTTCAATGATCCCGTTATGGACGACCGCAACGGGGCCGGCGCGGTGGGGGTGGGCGTTGATCTCAGTCGGTGCGCCATGCGTGGCCCAGCGGGTGTGCCCGATCCCGGCCTTGCCGACCAGCGGTTCATGCACAAGAAGATCCGACAGGTTGACCAGCTTTCCGACCGCGCGGCGCCGGTCCAGCGCGCCTTCGTTGACGGTGGCGATGCCGGCGCTGTCATAGCCCCGGTATTCCAGCCGTTTCAGCGCCTCGACAAGCAGCGGGGCGGCCTCATGGTCGCCCAGAACCCCAACAATACCACACATGAACTCACGCCTCTTTTTTCTGTTTGGCCTTCTTCGCCTTCAGGATTTCCACCAGCTTGCGCGCCAGTCCCGGTTTGGTCTGCTGGTCGGCGCGGGCGATCGCAAGCGCGCCGTCGGGCACATCCTGCGTGATGACGGATCCGCTGCCTGTCATCGCCTCGTTGCCGACACGGACAGGGGCGACCAGCATGGTGTTTGACCCGATAAAGGCCTTGGCGCCGATGTCAGTCCGGTGCTTCATCACGCCGTCATAGTTGCAGGTGATCGTGCCTGCGCCAAGATTGGCCCCTGCGCCAACATCGGCATCGCCGATATAGCTGAGGTGGTTGGCCTTGGCGCCTTCGTGCAGATGGGCGTTCTTGACCTCGACGAAATTGCCCACGCGGACATCATTGTCGAGTTCGGCGCCCGGACGCAGCCGCGCATAGGGGCCGACAATGGCGCCCTGGCTGACATGGGCGCCCTCAAGATGCGAAAACGCGCGGATGCGGGCGCCGGATTCCACCGTCACGCCGGGGGCAAAGACGACATAGGGCTCTACCTCGGCACCATTTCCGATGACCGTGTCATAGGCAAAGATCACCGTGTCGGGCGCCTGCATGACAACGCCATCCTCCAGCAGCTCTGCACGGCGGCGCGCCTGAAAGGCGACCTCTGCCGCGGCAAGTTCGGGGCGGGAGTTGATCCCCAGCGTTTCGGCCTCGTCGCAGGTGACGGCCGTTGCGTTCAGCCCGCGTTCGCGAGCGATGGCCACGATATCTGTCAGGTAGTATTCACCGCTGGCATTGTCATTGCCGACCGCGTCGATCAATTGGAACAGCGTTTCGGCATTGGCGCAGACCACGCCGGAATTGCACAGGGAGATGGCGCGTTCCGCCTCGCTTGCATCCTTGTATTCGACGATACGGGCCAGCGTATCACCGTCAGTCACAAGGCGGCCGTAGCGACCGGGATCGGCAGCTTCGAAGCCCAGCACCACCACATCGGCGCGCGCGCGGGCGCCGCACATCCGTTGCAGGGTCTCTTCCGAAATGAAGGGCGTGTCGCCGTAAAGCACGATCACGTCACCGGCAAATCCGTCAAGAGCCGGGCGGGCCTGTGCCACGGCATGGGCCGTGCCCAGTTGCTCGGTCTGAAGAACGACCTCGACTTCGGGGTCATGGTCTTTGGCTGCGGCAGTCACCTGCTCGGCGCCGTGCCCGGCGACAATCACCCGGTGCTGCGGGTCCAGCGCGGCGCCCGACTGCATGGCATGGGCCAGAAGCGGCGCGCCTGCCAGCTTGTGCAACACCTTGGGCAGGTCGGATTGCATGCGGGTGCCTTTGCCTGCGGCAAGGATGACAAGTGCGATGCTCATGCGGTTTCTCTTTGTTATTTTGTTGCGCCCGTTTTATCGGTCTGGTGATGGACTGCAAGCGGTGTGGTATCACGTCTGATTGCGGGTTGTGACAGGTTTTTGCAGGTAAGGGCAGGCAATGCGGACAGTGATTTTCGATCTTGACGGAACGTTGGCGGATACCAGCGCAGATCTGATCGCAGCGGCGAACCATTGCTTTCGGGCGATGGGGGCTGGCGATGTGCTGGACCCGGTGGCCGATGCTGCGACCGCCTTTCACGGCGGACGCGCCATGCTGACCCTTGGACTTACCCGGCTTGAGGCGCTGTCGGATGCAGAGGTCAACCGCTGGTACCCGCATCTGCTTGGTGCCTACGGCGACGCCATTGACGTGCATACCCGGCTTTATCCCGGCGCGATGGAGGCCGTGGCCGCGCTCCGCGATGCGGGCGTCAGGGTCGGGGTCTGCACCAACAAGCCCGAAGGCCTTGCCGAAACGCTGCTGACGAGGCTGGGGGTGCGGGGGGCTTTCGCCTCCATGATCGGCGCCGACACGCTGCCGGTGCGCAAACCCGATCCTGCCCCCTATATCGCCGCGGTCGAGCAGGCAGGCGGGTCCGTGGCGCAAAGCTGCCTGATCGGGGACACGTCGACCGACCGCGAAACTGCTCGCGCGGCGGGCGTGCCGTGTGTCCTTGTGACTTTCGGGCCGGATGGCCATGCCGTGGCCGATCTGGAACCCGAGGAACTGCTGGCCCATTACGATGATCTGCCAGCCCTGGTGGAACGCCTGCTGCCAGTCATCGCAGCCTGAGGCACCAGAAGGCAGCAAGTCTGCGTGATCCGAATGCGTGTGGCATCCCACGTGTAGCATTGAGGCCTGAGCGGCCGTGAAACTGCCTGTGGGCGATCCGGCTAAACCTTGTCCGGCGTGCCCTTCGCTGTTTTAGTGGCGTCATGTTGAAGGAAATCGACCAGATCGAGGTGACCTCGGATGGCAGGACGCATCGCATCGTTCTGGCGCAGGGCAATCTCGCGCGGATCGATGCCGCGCACCGGGTTGATCTGCTGGTGATTTCGGCCTTTCCGGGCGATTACACGCCAACCCCCACCTCGATGGTGGGGCAGCTCGCCCGAAACGGTGTTTCCGTCGGCATGCTTGCCAAGATGAAGGCGATGGATCTGCGCGCGGAAAGCGGCGCTTGGCTCTCGCCACCGGTCGATGCGCCGGGGTTCGAACGACTGGTCTGTTTCGAACCCGAAGTGCTGGGCGCACCGCCCGCTGTCGTCGGAGAGCTGTTTCGGGCGCTGTTTCCGTTCCTCGAAACCGTGGCCGGGCAGGGAGAGCGCGACCTGTCCGTCGCCATGCCGCTGATTGCCACCGGCGACGCGGGCTGGAGCGACGCCCAGATGATGGCGCCCCTGCTGGAGGCCGCGACGCGGTGGATGAAGCTCGGCCTGCCGATCTCGACGCTTTATATCGTTGCGCATAACGCGCCGAAGGCCGCGTCGATGCAGGCGGCGTTTTCGGCCTTCAAGCAGGAAGCAGAACCGGCATCTCCGCAAGATGGTGTCGCGCAGGAAATCTCACCGGCGGGCGGGGGCCCGGTCACCAGTCCGGCGCCCATGCCGACCCAATCCGCGCCACGCAGGAATCTTGCCAAGCGAAATTCCAGATTGCGGGACCACGTCAGAAAGCTCTTTGCTTTCGGCAAAGGCCCACGCCCGTCACCGCCACCGGCATCGCCACCCCCCTTGCCGCCAGACCCGAAATCGTCGGTATTTCTCAGCTATTCGTCGACAGACCGTACCGCCGCCTTGCGCATTCTGGATGGGTTTCGAAAGATTGCGCCGCAAGTCAGGGTGTTCGAGTTCCGACGCGACATTCCGATCGGTGTCTCGTATCAAAGCCGCATCGACGACGCACTTGCGGCCAGTGACAAGGTGCTATGTCTTCTCAGCCCGGAATACATCAAGTCGCCGGAATGTCAGGAGGAGCTGATGGTCGCCCGCTTGCGTAACAAACGCGCCGGGTTCGAGCTTCTTTGGCCGGTGTACTGGCGAGAGGTGCATGGCGGCTTGAAGGACTGGCTGATGATCCTGAACCTTGCCGATTGCCGCGAATCGTCCAGCAAGGATCTGGATGCGACCGTGGCAAGGCTCGCCTCGGAACTCGCCAAGTCCTGAGCCCATCAGGTGGCATCTCCCCCCCCCACGCAAGGTGCCGGTGAGCGGTAAGGGCGGCGAAGCCTGCACGCCACCCCGCCCTCACTTCAGAATCGACAAAGGCCCCAGCGGCAAGCGGCTGGGGTTTACGGTCCTGCCCGGAAAATTGGCCTAGTCAGTCTGGCCGGGCTGGTAGAGCGGCACGGTCGAAATGGAAACCTTGGCCGACCCGTCGCTGAGTTCTGCCGCATGGGCCACATAGATCAACGTCCGGTTCGCCTCGTCGTAAATGCGCTTCACCCGCAAGCTCTTGAGAATGATCGAACGGGATGTGCGAAAGACGTCCTCGCCATCCTCGTCCATATCAATGTCGCCAAGCGTGATTGGTCCCGTCTGGCGACACGCGATAGAGGCGTTGGAGGGGTCCTCGAACCAGTTGCCCTTGGAGAGCCGGTCAATAATGCCGCGGTCGAAATACGCGATGTGACAGGTGACGCCCTCGACGTCCGGGTCGGCAATAGCCTCGATGATGATGTCATTGCCGACCCAGTCGACGCCTACCTCGCCGACCTGCTCGGCCTGCGCTACAAATGGCAGACAAGCGAGCAGGGCGGTGATGCGCAGAGCCTTCATTAGAAGGACACCGTGCCGTGATCGCCCATGTCGGGCTTTTCATCGGTCATATGCGCTTTGGCGATCTCGTAAAGAAAACCGGCGCCGCCATCCGTCGCCCAGACCTCTGCCGTGGCGGGGGTCATCCGCACCAGGCGGATCTTGTCGTCATCGCGCCCGTCTTCGAACCAGGCCGCAACGACAGCATTCCACAGCTCGTCCAGCTTTGCCGGATCGTTCACCGCTTGCAACTGGCCCTGCACATTTGCGTAAAGGTTGGCCTTGGGGTCAGCCACCTGCAGCGAAACTTTGCTGCCGGTTTCCGCAGCTGTCGCCGCATCCGTGCCGCGTGCCGTGATGAACCAGATCGCGTTCTCGTCCCGCTCTGCCATCGGTGACATCGGGACGGCGCGACCGCCCTCGACGCTGAGCATTCCGGCCTGCACGTCGTCAATGCGTTTCCAGAAATCGGCTTTCAGATCTTTTGTCATGGAGACAGGTCCTTTCTGTAGGTCTGTTTGACAAGCCAACGCGCCGTGGCGTCCGCCGGTTCCTTCCGCTTGACCGAAGACTGCCTTACGCGTAGTATTTGAACAAGTGTTCAATAACGCGATGGGGAGGCGTCGATGTTCAACGCTGTCATGCAATTCGATCTGGGCGAAGACGTGAACGCGCTGCGCGAGATGGTGCATCGCTGGGCGCAGGAGCGCGTGAAGCCGATGGCGGCGGAAATCGACAGCTCCAACAGTTTTCCGGCAGAGCTGTGGCGCGAGATGGGCGATCTGGGTCTTCTGGGCATCACCGTGCCGGAAGAATATGGCGGGGCGGGGATGAGCTATCTTGCCCATGTCATCGCGGTTGAGGAGATCGCGCGGGCCAGCGCCAGCGTCAGCCTGTCTTACGGCGCGCATTCCAACCTTTGCGTCAACCAGATCAAGCTGAACGGCACCGATGAGCAGCGCCAAAAATACCTGCCGGGTCTGATCTCCGGCGAGCATGTCGGTGCGTTGGCCATGTCCGAGGCTGGCGCCGGGTCTGACGTTGTCAGCATGAAGCTGCGGGCCGAGAAGAAGAATGACCGGTTTGTCCTGAACGGAACCAAGTACTGGATCACCAATGGGCCGGACGCGGACACTCTGGTCGTCTATGCCAAGACTGATCCTGATGCGGGCAGCAAGGGCATCACTGCCTTCCTGATCGAAAAATCCATGGCTGGCTTCTCGACCAGCCCGCATTTCGACAAGCTGGGGATGCGCGGGTCGAACACGGCAGAGCTGATCTTTGAGGATGTCGAGGTGCCGTTCGACAACATTCTGGGCGAGGAGGGGCGTGGCGTGCGCGTTCTGATGTCCGGCCTGGATTACGAACGCGTTGTACTGGCTGGCATCGGCACCGGCATCATGGCCGCCTGTCTGGATGAGGTCATGCCCTACATGGCAGAGCGCAAGCAATTCGGCCAACCCATCGGAAATTTCCAACTGATGCAGGGCAAGATGGCGGACATGTATACCGCCATGAACTCTGCCCGAGCCTATGTCTACGAGGTCGCCAAGGCCTGTGATCGCGGGGACGTCACCCGTCAGGATGCGGCGGCCTGCTGCCTCTATGCGTCCGAACAGGCGATGGTCCAGTCGCATCAGGCGGTGCAGGCCATGGGCGGCGCAGGCTTTTTGAGCGACGCCCCCGTCGCACGCCTTTTCCGCGACGCCAAGCTGATGGAGATCGGCGCCGGCACATCGGAAATCCGCCGCATGCTGGTCGGCCGCGAGATGATGGGAGCAATGCGGTGACCTGGGTGCCGAATGGGGGGTGCGGTGCATGGGCGCTGGTGCTGTGTCGCCTGAGGGAGAGTGCAGCATGAAGCTTCAATCACAGGCGATCCCGTCTTCGGAGGCGTTCAAGGCTAACACCAAGGGCCACCTGGACGCGCTGGAGGTTGTCCGCGAGGCGGCCGAATTGGCCGCGGCTGGCGGGGGCGAAAAGGCGCGGGAACGGCATCTGTCGCGGGGCAAGATGCTGCCGCGCGACCGGGTGGCGAACCTGCTTGATCCCGGCTCGCCCTTTCTGGAAGTGGGGGCGACGGCCGCACATGGGCTGTACGATGGTGCGGCGCCCTGTGCGGGCGTGATCGCGGGGATCGGCCGGGTCGAGGGACGCGAGGTCATGGTGGTGTGCAATGATGCCACCGTGAAGGGCGGCACCTATTACCCGATGACCGTCAAGAAACACCTCCGCGCGCAGGAAATTGCCGAGGAAAACCGGCTGCCCTGCATCTACCTGGTCGATAGTGGCGGCGCGAACCTGCCCAATCAGGATGAGGTTTTCCCGGATCGCGACCATTTCGGCCGCATCTTCTATAATCAGGCGCGGATGAGCGCCAGGGGGATTGCCCAGATCGCCGTGGTCATGGGGTCTTGCACAGCGGGTGGGGCCTATGTGCCGGCCATGTCCGACGTCACCATTATTGTGCGCGATCAGGGCACAATCTTTCTGGCCGGGCCGCCTTTGGTCAAGGCCGCGACCGGTGAGGTCGTGACATCCGAGGATCTGGGTGGTGGCGATGTGCATACACGCCTGTCTGGCGTCGCGGACTATCTGGCAGAGGATGACGCCCACGCTCTGGCCCTTGCGCGCCGGGCGGTCGGCAGCCTTGATGCCCCGCAGGACGGGCCGCGTTTCGCGCTGCCGGGTGGCGCCGATCCGGCCTATGACCCCGCAGAGATACTGGGCGTCGTGCCCACGGATCTACGCACGCCCTACGATATCCGCGAGGTGATCGCGCGGGTTGTGGACGGGTCATGGTTTGACGAGTTCAAACCCCGCTTTGGCGAAACGCTGGTATGCGGCTTTGCCGAGGTGATGGGCGTTCAGGTGGGCATCATCGCCAATAACGGCGTGCTGTTTTCCGAGGCTGCGCAGAAGGGCGCGCATTTCATCGAATTGTGCTCTCAGCGCCGCATCCCGCTGGTGTTCCTGCAGAATATCACCGGCTTCATGGTCGGGCGGAAGTACGAGAATGAGGGCATCGCACGGCACGGCGCCAAGATGGTGACGGCTGTTGCGTCCACGAGCGTGCCCAAGATCACGATGCTGGTGGGCGGCTCTTTCGGTGCGGGCAATTACGGCATGGCGGGCCGGGCCTATCAGCCGCGCTTCCTGTGGAGCTGGCCCAACAGCCGTATCTCCGTCATGGGGGGCGAACAGGCGGCGGGCGTATTGGCCACGGTCAGGCGCGACGGGATCGAGCGCAAGGGCGGCACATGGTCCGCTGAGGAAGAGGCCGAGTTCAAGCGCCCGACGGTCGAGATGTTTGAGCGCCAGTCGCATCCTCTTTATGCCTCGGCAAGGCTCTGGGATGACGGTTGTATCGATCCACGCAAGACCCGGCAGGTTCTGGCGATGTCGCTTTCTGCCGCCTTGAATGCGCCGATCGAGGAGACACGCTTTGGCGTGTTCCGGATGTGAGGCCGAAGGTGTCAAATTCAGTCGCTCTCATGCAGGTTTTGCGCGACAGCGCTTGGGCGCGTACGCCGTTGGGGACTCAGTTGTGGTGACGCCGGTCCTGCGCGCCCTGGTCGTGACGGGGCTGACGATTGGCGGTTGGCTCTGGCTTGTGGCGGCGCAGGGTGGGCAGCTCTTTGGGCGGGTGCCGACGGGCGAGGCTTGCCGGATTGCCTATGTCTTTGACGGGGACACCGTGGCGCTGGATTGTGGCGACGGGAACGAGGTCACGGCACGTCTTGTCGGTTTTGACACGCCAGAGGCGAAGTCACCGGGCTGCGCTGCCGAGGCCGATCTTGCCGCGCAGGCAACGCAGCGTCTGCGAGAGCTTGTCTCCGCAGGTACGGTCACGCTTAACCGCCAGGGCATCGACAAATATCGCCGCCCGCTGATGCGTCTGCGCATGGATGGGGTGGATGTCAGCAAGGTGCTGATCCGCGAAGGTCTGGCCGTGCCATATGACGGCGGCAAACGGGTGAACTGGTGTGAAAGGCTCAGCACATGACCGCGCGGGTCAGGCTGCAGGAAGGGAGAAACGGATGTTTGACACGATCCTGATCGCCAACCGGGGCGAGATTGCCTGCCGGGTGATCCGCACGGCACAGGCGATGGGCATTCGCTGCGTGGCCGTGCATTCCGATGTGGATGCGGGTGCAGCGCATGTCGAGATGGCCGATACAGCCGTCAGTCTGGGTGGCGCGGCCCCGGCGGACAGCTATCTGCGCGGCGATGCCATCATCGCTGCGGCACAGGCCACGGGCGCGCAGGCGATCCATCCCGGCTATGGCTTTTTGTCCGAGAACCCCGATTTCGTCGACGCGGTAGAGGCGGCGGGGCTGGTCTTCATCGGCCCGTCTGCCAGTGCGATCCGGGCGATGGGGCTGAAGGACGCGGCCAAGGCGCTGATGGAAAAGGCGGGCGTGCCGGTCGTGCCGGGGTATCACGGGTCGGATCAGGAGCCGGGGCATCTGGAGGTGGAGGCCGAGCAGATCGGATATCCCGTTCTGATCAAGGCTGTCGCGGGCGGCGGCGGCAAGGGAATGCGGCTGGTCGAACGGCCAGAGGATTTCACCGATGCGCTGGCCAGTGCGCGGGCCGAGGCGCGTGGTGCCTTTGGCAATGACGCCGTGCTGGTGGAAAAATTCGTACAGCAGCCCCGGCATATAGAAGTGCAGGTGTTTGGTGACGGCACCCGCGCGGTGCATCTGTTCGAACGCGACTGTTCGCTGCAACGCCGCCATCAGAAGGTCATCGAGGAAGCGCCCGCCCCCGGCATGACGCCCGAGATGCGCGCCGCCATGGGCGAGGCCGCCGTGCGCGCCGCCGAGGCGATCGGCTATACCGGGGCAGGGACGGTGGAATTCATCGTCGACGGGTCCAACGGGCTGCGGCCAGACGGGTTCTGGTTCATGGAGATGAACACCCGCCTTCAGGTCGAACACCCGGTGACCGAGGCCATTACCAGCGTCGATCTTGTCGAATGGCAGATCCGTGTTGCCGCGGGCGAGCCCTTGCCTGCCGCGCAAGACGACCTGCAGATCAACGGCCACGCGTTCGAGGCGCGGCTCTATGCCGAGGATGTGCCCAAAGGGTTCCTGCCGGCGACTGGCCGGTTGTCCCATCTGGTCTTCCCTGACGGCGCGCGTGCGGACAGTGGCGTGCGCGCGGGTGACGAAATCAGCCCCTGGTATGATCCGATGATTGCCAAGCTGATCGTGCATGGCCCAACGCGGGATGTGGCGCTCAAGCGATTGGCGCGGGCGTTGGAGCGCTGCGAAGTGGCGGGCACTGTCACCAACCTTGCTTTCCTCGGTCGGCTGGCGCGCCATGAAGGGTTCGCGGCGGGGCAGGTGGATACCGGTCTGATCGCGCGCGACATCGACGCCCTTACCGCCATTCCCACCCTTGAGACTGCCGTGATCGCAGAGGCCGCTTTGGCCGCGCTGGGGCTGCTGCGGCAGGCCGATGCGCTTCAAGGGGCGCATCTTTGGACGCCGCTGCGCCAACACGTGCGGTTGGTGCATGGGGATACGGAGATTGCCGCCGAAGTCGAGGTTCTATCGCAAGGGCTGCGCCGTGTCATCCTTGGCGATGACGCGGTGACGGCAGAGCATGTGGGCGGCCGGTGGCGGATAGAGGGGCAGCCGATCCATGGCGCGGCTGTATCGGGGCGCGATATCACCGTCTTTGCGGATTACGGCCAGCGCTTCACCCATGTCGATCCGCTCGACAGGGCCCAAGGGGCCGTCGGCAGCAGCGATCTTATCGAGGCGCCGATGCCCGGGCTGGTGCGGATGGTAGCCGCCCGTGTGGGGGACGCCGTGTCGCAGGGCGACCGACTCGCCATCCTGGAGGCGATGAAGATGGAGCATTCGCTGCAAGCTCCGCGCGACGGGATCGTTGCCGAGGTGCTTGTCAGCGAAGGCGATCAGGTCGAAGCGGGTGCCGCGCTCATCCGTCTGGAGGAAGGCGGCGACGCCTGAGCGGTCCGTCAAGGCCGGGGGGACCGGACGGCTGCGTCCTGCCCGGCAGAGGGCGTCGGCTGGCGCCGGTTTGGCGGCGTGGGGAGCGGGCACTTGCCACGTGCTGGCATCCCGGAAATCGGCACTGAGGGGGAATTGTTCAGAATTTTCCCCTTCGATCGTACCCTTGCGGTCAGATCGCCTGCGCGGCCAACCAGTCGCAACGCAAAAGCCGACTGAAAAACTCGGAATTACCGGGGCTTGCGCGAAAATGGGCACCGCGTTCCGGCAAAGCCACACCCGTGACCCCGCAATGTGCCGAAGGATTCCCTCAACAGGTTGGCGTTTTGCCGCATCCTTTGAATGTGTGTCCCGGAAATCTTGCGTAAACCGATGGAAAATAACTCAAATTCATTTATGAGAATGTTTCTGGCTTTGGTTGACCCTGTTAAGTGCCAAGGCTAAACCCTCCATTAGTCTATTCCGTCTTTGGACGGCGCGCAGCTGCGCGTCCTGAAAGGAGCCTGCCCCGTGGAAGAGATGTTGAGGGAGTATCTCCCCATTCTCGTTTTTATGGCCATAGCGATCGGACTTGGCCTGGTGCTTATCCTGGCTGCGGTGGTTCTGGCCGTGCGCAACCCGGATCCCGAAAAGGTGTCGGCCTATGAATGCGGGTTCAACGCGTTCGACGATGCCCGGATGAAATTCGACGTCCGCTTCTACCTCGTGGCGATCCTGTTCATCATCTTCGACCTCGAAATCGCCTTCCTGTTCCCTTGGGCCGTGGCCTTCAAGGAAATCAGCATGCTGGGCTTCTGGTCGATGATGGTTTTCCTTGGCGTTCTGACAATCGGCTTTGCCTATGAATGGAAAAAGGGAGCGCTGGAATGGGAGTGACCGACGAGACACCACGTGTTACCGAGGTTCTGGGCGATGGCAAGCAGGCTGACCGGGTGAAGTCCGGCCCCTCTGCGCTGGCCCCTTACGGCACCAATGCTGCTGGAGGCGACAAGGAAGTCGCCACTCAGGCGCTGAATGCGGAACTTCAGGACAAGGGCTTCCTGCTGACGTCGACCGAGGACATCATAAACTGGGCGCGGACCGGATCGCTGCACTGGATGACCTTCGGGCTTGCCTGCTGCGCGGTCGAGATGATGCATACCTCGATGCCCCGCTATGACCTTGAAAGGTTTGGCACCGCGCCGCGCGCCTCGCCGCGCCAATCCGACCTGATGATCGTTGCGGGCACGCTGACCAACAAGATGGCGCCCGCGCTGCGCAAGGTCTATGACCAGATGCCCGAGCCGCGCTACGTGATCTCCATGGGGTCTTGCGCCAATGGCGGCGGCTATTACCACTACAGCTATTCCGTGGTGCGCGGCTGCGACCGGGTGGTCCCTGTGGACGTCTATGTGCCCGGCTGTCCTCCGACCGCCGAAGCGCTGCTTTACGGCATCATGACGCTTCAGAAAAAGATCCGCCGCACGGGGACGATTGTACGATGATGGCCGGGTGTTCAACACAGATGCTTCGTCGTGCCCCGTTCGCGCAACTGCGTGGCGGCAATGACCTTGATGTATCGGAGGCGCACAGATGACGACCGCCCTGCAAGAGCTTGGTACGCATATCGAATCCAAGCGCCCGGATTGTGTTCTGTCCTGGGAAGTCGTCCACGGCGAGTTGACCGTCGATGTGGCGCTGTCGAATATTGTCGGGCTGGTGGAGTTTTTGAAAACCGACCGCGCCTGCCAGTTCTCGTCGCTGGTCGACATCACCGGCGTTGACTATCCTGAACGCGCGCGCCGTTTCGACGTCGTGTACCACTTCCTGTCGATGTACCAAAACCACCGCGTCCGCCTGCGTACGGCTGTGCGCGAAGACGAAATGGTGCCTTCGATCACCGGCGTTCACCCCTCGGCCAACTGGTTCGAGCGCGAAGTGTTCGACATGTTCGGCATCATTTTCTCGGGCCATCCCGACCTTCGGCGCATCCTGACGGATTACGGATTCCGCGGCTATCCGCTGCGCAAGGATTTCCCGACGACCGGTTACACCGAGGTGCGCTACGACGAAGAGAAGAAGCGCGTCGTTTACGAGCCGGTTTCGCTGGTGCAGGAATACCGCCAATTTGACTTCATGTCCCCCTGGGAGGGCGCGCAATACGTGCTGCCGGGCGACGAGAAGCAGGAAGAGGCCAAGTAATGGGCGGTTTCTGGTGGCTTGTCCTGTCGGCGCTGACGATCATCCCGATGATCAAGCTGCTACCGTTTTTCGGCATCAACAAATACTGGGCCGCGGCCTGCCTGATCCCTTTCGGCACGATTGCGCTGCTTTGGTGGATGGGGATGAAGCTGCAAGAGTTGGAGAAGCGCTGAGATGGCTCTGGTTCTGATCGAGATGATGAGTTTGACCGCCGCCGCCTTCGTTCTGGCTGTCGGCGCCGCGAGCAATGAAAATGACGTGTGTCAGGCAAGGGCCGGTGCGCGTGAGACTGGACGGAGGACAGTTTGATGGACGGCTCCAAATTCGATGACGGCAGCACTGATGCGCTGAGCGGCGAACAGAAAATCCGCAACTTCAATATCAACTTCGGGCCCCAGCACCCGGCGGCGCACGGCGTGCTGCGGCTTGTGCTGGAGCTTGACGGCGAGATCGTGGAACGCTGCGATCCTCATATCGGCCTGCTGCATCGCGGAACGGAAAAGCTCATGGAGAGCCGGACCTACCTGCAGAACCTGCCCTATTTCGACCGGCTGGACTATGTGGCGCCGATGAATCAGGAACATGCCTGGTGCCTCGCGATCGAAAAGCTGACCGGCGTGGAAGTGCCCCGCCGTGCCTCGTTGATCCGGGTCTTGTACTCGGAAATCGGCCGCATCCTGAACCATCTGCTGAACGTGACGACGCAGGCGATGGATGTGGGCGCGCTGACGCCGCCGCTCTGGGGCTTTGAAGAGCGTGAAAAGCTCATGGTGTTCTATGAGCGTGCTTGCGGCGCGCGCCTGCACGCGGCCTATTTCCGTCCGGGTGGGGTGCATCAGGATCTTCCGCCGGATCTTCTGGACGATATCGACCAATGGGCTGACGAATTTCCCAGCGTGCTCGCGGATATCGACGGTCTGCTGACCGAGAACCGGGTTTTCAAACAGCGCAACGCCGATATCGGCATCATTTCCGAAGAAGACATTCTCGACTGGGGTTTCTCGGGTGTGATGGTGCGCGGGTCGGGTCTGGCATGGGATTTGCGCCGCGCGCAGCCCTATGAATGCTATGACGAGTTCGACTTCCAGATCCCGGTTGGCAAGAATGGCGACTGCTATGACCGCTACCTGGTGCGCATGGAAGAGATGCGTCAGTCGCTGAGCATCATCAAGCAGGCTCTGGTGAAGCTGCGTGCGCCGGAAGGGCAGGGCGACATTCTGGCCCGGGGCAAGATCACACCGCCCAAGCGGGGCGAGATGAAGACCTCGATGGAAGCGCTGATCCATCATTTCAAGCTATATACCGAAGGGTTCCACGTTCCCGCAGGCGAGGTCTATGCCGCGGTCGAGGCGCCCAAGGGTGAATTCGGCGTCTACCTTGTGTCAGATGGCAGCAACAAACCCTACCGCGCCAAGATTCGCGCACCGGGGTTCCTGCATTTGCAGGCAATGGACTATGTGGCAGGTGGCCACCAGCTTGCCGACGTGGCTGCGATCATCGGGACGATGGACGTGGTCTTCGGCGAGATTGATCGGTGAAGGAGTGACGATGACGCGACTGACTATCCTGATGACTTCGGCAGCATTTGCGCTGTCCGGCTGTCTGCTTGCCCTGCCACCCAAGGGTGTGTCCGCCGAACAGATCGCCGCCTATGACGAGGCCGTCGCCTCGATCGGGTGCGATATGATCGGCGAAAGCGACTACCTGCCGGTTGAACTTCAGACCGGGCTGACGCGGGAGCAGGTGATTCAGGTCACCGAGTACAAGCTTGCGCGCGAAGAAGCGGTGACACTCCCCGAAGGCGGTGTCCGTCTGACGACTGGTGTTTGCGCCGTATGACCGTTACGGGCTGCATAACGGCCCGCGGCGTAGCGCCTGAGCGTATCGCCGAGTTGAACGAAGATAACCCCGACCGGGCTGTGCCAAACAGTCCCGTCGCCTGCGTATAGACGCAATAGGAACGACCATGCTGAGACGCCTGCATCACGAACAACCTGAAAGCTTCGCCTTTACGCCAGCCAACCTGGCCTGGGCGGAAGCGCAGATCACCAAATACCCCGAAGGCCGTCAGGCCAGTGCGGTGATCCCGCTTCTGTGGCGGGCGCAGGAACAGGAGGGTTGGCTGACCCGGCCCGCGATCGAGGCGGTGGCCGACATGCTGGGCATGGCCTATATGCGGGTCGTGGAAGTGGCCTCTTTCTACTTCATGTTTCAGCTGCAACCCGTTGGGACCGTCGCACATATTCAGGTTTGTGGGACAACGTCCTGCATGATCTGCGGGGCCGAGGATCTGATCGGTGTGTGCCGCGACAAGATCGCCGGCAAGGCGCATGAACTTTCTGCAGATGGCAAGTTCAGCTGGGAAGAGGTCGAATGCCTCGGCGCTTGTGCGAACGCACCCATGGCGCAGATCGGCAAGGACTATTACGAGGATCTGACGGCAGAGCGCCTGTCCGAGATCATTGACGAACTTGCCGCCGGGAAGGTTCCCGTGCCCGGTCCGCAGAACGGGCGGTTCGCGTCCGAGCCGAAATCCGGGCTGACCAGCCTTAAAGAATACGAGAGCGGCCACACGAAGTATAATGCCAGCGCGCAACTGGCCACCGATATCGGCGATACGGTCAAGCGCATTGACGGCACCGAAGTGCCGCTTCTGGCGCCTTGGCAGAACGCTGAGGACAAGACGGCACCAGCGGCTTCCACCTCTTTGAAAGAGCCACAGCCCGCAGCGAACAAGGCCGTGGACGAAACAGGCATCGACAAGCGCGAAGCCGAGGCACAGGCCAAGGCAAAGCCTGAAGCCTCCGCCAAGACCGGCGACGCGGCCACGACCGAGGCGCCTGCGCCGTCGCAAGACGCGCCGACCGCTGGCACGGTGGAAGGGGTTCGCCCGCAGGCGCTGGACGGTCCGCGCAACGGGCAGGCCGACGATCTCAAGCAGATCAAAGGTGTTGGTCCGAAGCTTGAAAAGCTCTGCAACACGCTGGGCTTTTATCATTTCGATCAGATTGCGGGCTGGTCCGATGCCGAGGTGGCATGGGTTGACGAGAACCTCGAAGGCTTCAAGGGCCGTGTGACGCGGGACGAATGGGTGTCCCAGGCGCGGATCCTTGCAGACGGAGGAGAGACGGAATTCTCTTCCCGTGTTAAGAAAGGTGGGGACGGCGAAACGTAACCACAGCGTATGATTATACAGGGAGAGTAACGATGACCCAATCCGGAAACGCTCAGGGCTGCCAGACGAAATGCTGGGGGCTTGCGGCTGCAATCGGTCTTTTGAGCATGATCCTGGCCCTCACGGTCAGGGATTACGGGTGGGGGACATCCATCTTCCTGGGTCTTCTGGTGGCAGTATTGCTTGGCCTTCTGCTGACATGGCTGATGTGTTCGGAAACTCCCAAACTGGGCCAAAGTGACCGCGCCAAGGCCGGCGCCGGTGCCGGTGCTGTCGGTGGTGGAAGCGCTGCCGTGGCCCCCGCCGCAGCGTCTAGCGCAGCCGCCGCTGCTGCCGTGAAACCCGCCGAAGCCAAGGCCGCGCCCCCCGCGACCAGTTCGGCTGGTGCATCTGCCGAAGCCGCCAAGAGCGCCGAAGCCGCAGCATCGGGCGCATCGAAGCAAGACGCGGGCGCGGAATCAAAGGCTGCAGCCAGCGCGCCATCACCTGCTGCTGCGACCAGCGAGGACAAGGCTGCTCCCGGTGCCGGACAGGCTGCTACCGCCACGAAGGCCGGTGCTGATACGGGCACGCAGGGTGCCGCAGCTGCAGTCAAACCCTCGGCGGCGCTTGCCGGAGAGGCCGAACTGGCCAGCCGCAAGGGCAGTTGGAAATATGAGGGCGGTACGTCAGCAGCAACGTCCGGTGCTACTGCTCAAGGCGCGGCTTCGAGGGCCGATGCCGGGAATACCGCTGCGTCGAAATCTGCCGATCTGGGCGAGGATTACGATGGCGATGGCGTCTTTGAAGGCGCTGATGAGGGAACAAAACCCGCAACGCTGGAGGCTGCGCGCCCCGGTGGGGCCGACAACCTCAAGGAAATCAAGGGCGTCGGGCCGAAGCTTGAAAAGATGCTGAACGAAATGGGCTTTTACCACTTCGACCAGATCGCAGGCTGGAGCGCTGACGAGGTTGCCTGGGTCAACGCGAACCTGTCCGGCTTCAAGGGGCGGGTTTCCCGCGACAACTGGGTCGAACAGGCCAAGATCCTTGCCGAGGGCGGCGAGACTGAATTTTCCAAACGCGTCGACAAGGGCGGCGTGTATTAACGGATGCAAGACACGATGGGACGCGAGACAGAACAACAGACTGCGCGACAGGGGCGGCTTGCTGCCCTTGTCATTGCCGGGTCAATGCTGTTCTGGATTGCGGCCCAATGGGTGGGGCCGATGTTGGGATTGCCGGGACGGTATGCCCTTTTGATCGATCTTGCCGTATTGGCCGCGCTCTTCTGGGCGATGGTCGTGACATACCAGATCTGGCGGAAACGCCGGGACAATCAAGGATAAGCACGCGATGCTGCAGGATCAGGACCGGATCTTTACCAACCTCTACGGGATGCATGACCGCACGCTGAAAGGCGCGCAGGCGCGGGGCCATTGGGATGGTACCGCTGACATCATCAAGAAGGGCGCGCCCTGGATCGTGGACACGATGAAGGCGTCCGGCCTGCGTGGTCGTGGTGGCGCGGGCTTCCCCACGGGGCTCAAGTGGTCCTTCATGCCCAAGGAAAGCGACGGTCGTCCTTCATATCTGGTGGTGAACGCGGACGAATCCGAGCCCGGCACCTGCAAGGACCGTGAAATCATGCGCCACGATCCGCATACGCTGATCGAAGGCTGCCTGATCGCGTCTTTCGCGATGCAGGCGCATGCGTGCTATATCTACATTCGCGGCGAATATATCCGCGAGAAAGAGGCGCTGCAGGCGGCGATTGATGAGGCATATGACGCCGGTCTCGTGGGCAAGAACGCCGCCGGATCGGGCTGGGATTTCGACATTTACCTGCATCACGGTGCGGGTGCCTATATCTGCGGCGAAGAAACAGCGCTTCTGGAAAGCCTCGAAGGCAAGAAGGGCATGCCGCGCATGAAGCCGCCTTTCCCGGCGGGCGCGGGTCTTTACGGCTGTCCGACCACGGTGAACAACGTCGAGTCGATTGCCGTCGTGCCCACGATCCTGCGGCGCGGGGCGGAATGGTTCGCGGGCTTTGGTCGTCCGAACAATGCGGGCACCAAGCTGTTTGCGATCTCTGGCCATGTGAACAACCCCTGCGTCGTTGAAGAGGCGATGTCGATCACCTTTGAAGAACTGATCGAGACGCATTGCGGCGGCATTCGTGGTGGCTGGGACAATCTCAAGGCCGTGATCCCTGGTGGCTCTTCGGTGCCCTGCATCCGCGGCGAGCACATGAAAGAGGCGATCATGGATTTCGACTACCTGCGCGAGCAGCGGTCGGGTCTGGGCACTGCCGCGGTGATCGTGATGGACAAGGACACGGACATCATCAAGGCGATCTGGCGTCTGGCGAAATTCTACAAACACGAGAGCTGCGGCCAATGCACGCCCTGCCGCGAAGGCACCGGCTGGATGATGCGCGTCATGGAGCGTCTGGTGAAGGGCGAGGCAGAGGTCGAGGAAATCGACATGCTGCTTGACGTCACCAAGCAGGTCGAAGGCCACACCATCTGCGCCCTTGGCGACGCGGCGGCCTGGCCGATCCAGGGCCTGATCCGCAACTTCCGCGACGAGATCGAAGACCGGATCAAGGCAAAACGCACTGGCCGCGTCAGCGCGGTGGCAGCCGAATAGTGATGTTAATCGCCATGAAATCAAAAATTAAAATGGAGATGATAGGCGTCCTTGGGTGGACACTAATCGCGGCGCTTTGGGTTTGGGCGCTCGCCAATGCTGCGTTGGTCTTTGTTTTTGAGGCACCAACTGCAGTTTTTGGTCCGTGGCTCTTTTTGATAGCAATTGTCGCAACTCTGCTGTGGTCCTACAGCCCGCGGTTGTTGGGCGGTGATACTTGATGAGTACTCAGATGCATCTCGCGGAACTCAATGTTGGTCGCCTTCTGGCGCCGACAGATGATCCGCGTGTGGCGGAGTTTATGGGCAACCTTGATCGGATCAACGGGTTGGGCAAACGGATGCCGGGCTTCGTCTGGATGATGGAAGGTTCCGGCGAGCCGGGGACTGGGAACACGGAAAACGCCATTGGCGGTGATCCGCAACACGTGACCAACCTGACCGTGTGGGAAAGCGTCGAGACGCTGGAGAATTTCGTCTGGAACACCGTGCATAAGCAGTTTTATGAACGGCGCGCGGAATGGTTCGAGGTACTGGGTGAAATGCACTTCGTCATGTGGTGGGTGCCTGCCGGGCATCGGCCGACACTGGACGAAGCGCTCGAACGGCTTGAGCATTTGCGCGCCAATGGTGACAGCGACCATGCGTTCGGCTGGGCGTACCTTAAAGAGGCGACCCAGTGGCGGCAGAAACAATGTGTGGCGGCGGAGTAGGGCTATGCGAACGATCCTCATGCTGACTTGTATCGCGCTTTCGGTCACGGCCTGCTCGCGCTTTGGTCGCAACACAACGCTGTATGACGGCCAGTTCTACAACACGCGGTCCCGCACGGCCGGGGAAGACAAGCACGACTTCACCGTTACCGTCCGACCCGTGTCCAAGGGGCTGAACGGGGCGCGTCAAGCGGGGCTTCACGAAGCTGTCAAATATTGCATCCGCCTTTATGGCACCTCCGATATCGCCTGGACGGTTGGGCCTGATACGGCCGATGAAAGCCTGTCCATTTCCGACGACACGCTGACATTTGCAGGGCGCTGCGTTGAATGAGGAAAGTGCGTCATATATCAACGGATTACAGGGCTTGTTATTGCATAACAGCCCCCCTGTTTCCCATGTCCCGAACTGGCGGAGTCTGCGCTTTTGCAGGACCCGCCGCGACATGGAGAGAACACTGATATGCGTATGACACTTCCCCTGATATTCGCCGCGACGCTTGCAAGTGCTGCAGAGGCTCGGCCGCCGCTAAGCTCTGTCAGCTATGTCAATGACGGGCTGCGCAACGTCGCCATCGCGGATGAGATCCGCCGCAACTGCGGTGACATCAGCGCACGGATGATCGCGGCGCTGCGGTTCATCAGCGCGTTGGAAAGCTATGCCAAGGCGCAGGGCTACAGCGAGGACGAGATCGAGGATTTCGTTTCCAGCAAGACGGATCGCAAACGCCTTGAGGGCGAAGCGAGAGCCTATCTTGTGGCCAACGGGGCCACGAACGAGACCGGATATTGTGCGCTGGGGCGCAAGGAAATCGCAAGGAACAGCCAGGTTGGCGCCTTGCTCAGAGCAAAGTGAGAGTGATGTCGGACCTACGCAAGATCATCATTGACGAGCAGGAAGTCGAAGTGGACGGGGCGATGACCCTGATCCAGGCATGTGAGCAGGCGGGCGTCGAAATCCCGCGCTTCTGCTATCATGAGCGGCTGTCGATCGCGGGTAACTGCCGGATGTGCCTTGTCGAGGTTGTCGGCGGTCCGCCCAAACCTGCCGCGTCCTGCGCGATGCAGGTGCGCGATCTGCGCCCCGGTCCGGAAGGGGCGCCGCCCGTCATCAAGACCAACTCTCCGATGGTCAAGAAGGCCCGCGAAGGGGTGATGGAATTCCTGCTGATCAACCACCCGCTGGATTGCCCGATCTGCGATCAGGGCGGCGAGTGTGATCTTCAGGACCAGGCGATGGCCTACGGCGTTGATTTCAGCCGTTTCCGCGAACCCAAGCGCGCGGTGGACGACCTGAACCTCGGCCCGCTGGTTGAAACGCATATGACGCGCTGCATCTCTTGCACCCGCTGCGTGCGCTTCACGACCGAGGTCGCGGGGATCACCCAGATGGGCCAGACCGGCCGGGGCGAGGATAGCGAGATTACCTCCTATCTGGGCGAGACGCTGGATACCAACCTGCAGGGCAATATCATCGACCTCTGCCCGGTTGGTGCGCTGGTGTCCAAGCCTTACGCGTTCACCGCCCGCCCGTGGGAACTGACCAAGACCGAAACCATCGACGTGATGGATGCGCTTGGGTCGAACATCCGAGTGGACACCAAGGGGCGCGAAGTGATGCGCATCCTTCCGCGCAACCATGACGGCGTGAACGAGGAATGGATTTCCGACAAGACGCGCTTTGTGTGGGACGGGTTGCGCCGCCAGCGTCTGGACAAGCCCTACATGCGTGTGGATGGCAAGCTGAAGCCTGTCACATGGCCCGAGGCGCTTTCGGCTGCATCTGCGGCGATGAAGGGCAAGAAGGTTGCCGGCCTGATCGGCGATCTGGCCCCGGTAGAGGCGACATTCGCGCTCAAGCAACTGGTCGAAGGGCTGGGCGGCAGCGTTGAATGCCGGACCGATGGCGCGAAACTGCCCGCAGGCAACCGCTCTGCCTATGTTGGCACCGCCGCGATCGAGGATATCGACAATGCGGATGCGATCATGCTGATCGGCACCAACCCTGCCGTCGAGGCGCCCGTTCTGAACGCGCGCATCCGCAAGGCCTGGCTCCGCGGCGCAAAGGTGGGCGTGGTCGGTCCGAAAGTGGATCTGACCTATGAGTATTTCCACATGGGCGAGGACCGCGCTGCCCTTGAGAAGATGACGAAAGACCATGACGGCGATGCGAAGGGCAAGAACACCCTTGTGATCGTCGGGCAGGGCGCCTTGCAAGAGGCTGACGGCACGGCCGTTCTGGCCCACGCGATGAAATTCGCCGAAGTCACCGAATCTGGCTTCCTCGTGCTGCATACCGCTGCCAGCCGCGTCGGTGCGCTGGATGTCGGTGCGGTCACCGAAGGTGGCATGGACGCGCTGAAGGATGCCGAGGTTGTCTACAATCTCGGTGCTGACGAGGTTGATATCGCGCCGGGTGCTTTCGTGATCTATCAGGGCAGCCATGGCGACCGCGGTGCACACCGCGCCGATATCATCCTTCCCGGTGCAGCCTATACCGAGGAAAGCGGCCTGTTTGTGAACACCGAAGGTCGCCCGCAACTGGCACTTCGCGCGGGTTTTGCGCCGGGCGAGGCCAAGGAGAACTGGGCGATCCTGCGGGCGCTGTCTGCCGAACTGGGTGCAACATTGCCTTTCGACAGCATGGCACAGCTGCGCCGCGCCCTGATTGAGGCCGTGCCGCATCTGGCAGAGATCGATTCGGTTCTGGAAAACGACTGGGCGCCTTTGGAACTGGCGGATCTGGGCAAGGCCACGTTCCGCCACGCTGTGGGCGATTTCTACCTGACCAACCCGATTGCGCGGTCCAGCCAGCTGATGGCAGAGCTTTCCGCCAACGCGGCGGAGCGGGCAAAGAAGCCTATGGCGGCCGAATGAACCCTCGGTACTTGATATCCTCTGGCGTTCTGGCGCTGGCCGGGACCGTCTCGGCCTGCGGGGCTGCGCATACCGCTCGCGGTGATGTGGACGCCCCCCCGGCCGTCTACAAGGGAATCAAGACCGAGGCGCTCGACGATGATCTGGTGAATGTTTTTGTCGAAATCGAGGGCGGTCGCGGGCCACAGGACGTCGAAGTCTATGCCGAATGTGCCGTGTCGCGTTACGTGTTGGACAAGGACTACGGATTTGCGCGTCATTTGCGCACGAATGTGACAGAAGAGGGTGGCCTCTGGCGAGGAGATGCGGTTTACACCATCTCGCCAACGCTGCCGCGCGGGCTCATGACGATCGACGCCGAAGTCGTCGCCGAAGCCTGTGCTCAGAACGGAATACCGATGGTGTGAGGACCTGATGGCTGAATTCTTTTCCACCCCGCTGGGGATCCTGCTGATCGTCGCCGCGCAATGCCTGGCGATGACCGGTTTCGTGATGATTTCGCTGCTGTTCCTCGTCTATGGCGACCGGAAAATCTGGGCGGCCGTGCAGATGCGCCGCGGCCCGAACGTGGTGGGCACATTCGGTATTCTGCAATCCGTGGCCGACGCATTGAAATACGTGGTCAAAGAGGTTGTCGTCCCCGCTGGCGCCGACAAGACGGTGTTCATCCTCGCCCCGATGACCAGCTTTGTTCTGGCGATCATCGCCTGGGCGGTCATTCCGTTCAACGATAGCTGGGTGCTGTCGGACATCAATGTCGCCATTCTGTATGTCTTCGCGGTTTCTTCGCTTGAAGTATACGGCGTGATCATGGGCGGCTGGGCTTCGAACTCCAAATACCCGTTCCTTGGGTCGCTGCGTTCTGCGGCGCAGATGATTTCCTACGAAGTTTCGCTGGGCCTGATCATCATCGGCATCGTCATTTCCACCGGCTCTCTGAACTTTGGTGACATCGTTCGGGCGCAGGACGGGGACTTTGGCCTGTTCAACTGGTACTGGATCCCCCATTTCCCGATGGTGTTCCTGTTCTTCATCTCGGCGCTGGCTGAAACCAACCGCCCGCCATTCGACCTGCCAGAGGCAGAGTCGGAACTGGTTGCGGGCTATCAGGTGGAATATTCCGCGACGCCGTTCCTGCTGTTCATGGCGGGTGAATATATCGCCATCTTCCTGATGTGCGCGCTGACCTCGCTGCTGTTCTTCGGCGGCTGGCTGTCGCCGATCCCGGGCCTGCCCGACGGCGCGCTGTGGATGGTCGGGAAGATGGCCTTCTTCTTCTTCCTTTTCGCCATGGTGAAGGCGATCACGCCGCGCTATCGCTACGACCAGCTGATGCGCCTTGGCTGGAAGGTCTTCCTGCCGTTCAGCCTGTTCTGGGTGGTCTTCGTCTCCTTTGCTGCGAAATTCGGTTGGTTCTGGGGCGTGTTCGCCCGCTGGACGACGGGGGCTTGAGATGAACGCGCTGGCAAACCGATACAACGCTGACCCGGAGGTGGTGCAATGACCCAGATCGATTATGGACGGGCCGCGAAATACTTCCTGCTGTTTGACTTTCTCAAGGGCTTTCAGCTGGGCTTCAAATACTTCTTCGGCCCCAAGGCGACGCTCAACTACCCGCATGAGAAGGGGCCTTTGTCGCCCCGGTTCCGTGGCGAGCATGCGTTGCGCCGCTATCCCAACGGCGAAGAGCGCTGCATCGCGTGCAAGCTGTGCGAAGCGGTCTGTCCCGCGCAGGCGATCACCATTGACGCGGAACCGCGCGATGATGGCAGCCGCCGCACGACGCGGTATGACATCGACATGACGAAATGCATCTATTGTGGTTTCTGCCAGGAGGCGTGCCCGGTGGATGCGATCGTCGAGGGCCCGAATTTCGAATTCTCCACCGAAACCCGTGAAGAGCTGTTCTATGACAAGGACAAACTGCTTGCGAATGGCGACCGGTGGGAAGCAGAGATTGCCCGCAACCTCGAACTGGATGCGCCTTACCGATGAGCCTCGAGTCGCCGAACAACGATGCCTATGCGAAAGGCGCAGCCTATGTCGGGGAAACCAACCCCGGCATGGAGGACGCTCTGCGCGCGCGTTATGAGCATGTGCTGCCCGGTTTGGCCCGCGATCTTGTCGAGTTGAATGGCCGGACATATACGCGCGGTGTTGTGGACGCGAAGACAAGAGAGCTTGCCACGATCGCGGCGTTGACGGCGCAGGGCGGTCAAACGCGCCCGCAATTGAAAATTCATGTGGCGGCCGCCCGCAAGCTGGGTCTGTCCCGTGAAGAGATTTGCGAGATCATCTATCAGATGTCGCTCTATGGTGGGATGCCCGCGATGTTCAACGCGCTCAACGGGGCGCTGGAAGTATTTCAAGCTGAAGAGGGTGACACATGACTGATGCCAAGACCCCCTTTGAGCTGATGATGGCCCAGGCGCAGGAGATGGCGAAAGCCTTCAATCCGGCGATGGAGACGTTCAACCCGAAGGGATTTGAGAAGCTCTGGCCGACCATGCCCAAGGACAGCATGGAAATGTGGTTCGGGCGCGGTGTCAGCAAGGAAGGCCTGGACGCCAAGACCCGCCTTTTGCTGACATTGGCGGGGCTGACCATGCAGGGTGCGCAGGCCGAAACGCCGGTCCGCATGACCGTACGCCACGCCATGGCGGCAGGGGCGACCAAGGATGAGATCGCCGAGACCATCGCCCAGATGTCGATGTTCGCCGGCATACCTGCCATGACCCGCGCAATGGATCTTGCGCGCGAGGTGATGGAAGACAACGAGGGTGACGAAACATGATGGTTTTCGCTTTCTACCTGTTTGCGCTGTGCACGATCGCGGGCGGACTTTTCACTGTCATCAGCCGCAACCCGGTGCATTCGGTCCTGTGGTTGATTTTGGCTTTCCTCAGCTCCGCCGGGCTGTTTGTTCTGCTCGGGGCAGAGTTCGTGGCGATGCTTCTGGTGATTGTCTATGTCGGCGCGGTGGCGGTGCTGTTCCTCTTCGTGGTGATGATGCTGGATGTGGATTTCGCCGAGCTGAAGGCAGAGATGGCACGATATATGCCGCTGGCCTTGCTGATCGGCGTGATCATCCTGATGCAGCTTGCCATGGCGCTTGGTGCCTGGGAAGCGTCCGAGGCGGCGGAAGGTCTTCGTGCCGCGGTTATTCCGGAAGGACATCACAACACCGAGGCATTGGGGCTGCTGCTTTATGACCGCTACTTCCTGCTGTTCCAGCTGGCCGGACTGATCCTGCTGGTTGCCATGATCGGGGCCATCGTGTTGACCCTGCGCCATCGCAAGGACGTCAAGCGGCAGGACATCGTGGCGCAAATTCTGCGCGACCCGGCGAAGGCCATGGAACTGCGGGACGTAAAACCGGGGCAGGGGCTTTGATCCTGCCGTCCCGGCCCTGTTCCGGGACCTCCGCCACAGGGCGGCAAAGAAAAAAGGCCCCGGATCAAGTCCGGGGCGCGAAACGACCAGAACATCGGGCGAGACCCGGAGGGACGACATGATCGGACTTGAACATTACCTGACGGTCGCAGCGACGCTGTTCGTCATCGGCATCTTCGGGCTTTTCCTGAACCGGAAGAACGTGATTATCCTGCTGATGAGCATCGAATTGATGCTCTTGTCAGTGAACATCAACCTTGTCGCCTTTTCGTCCTTTTTGGGTGATCTGGTCGGGCAGGTCTTCACGCTCTTCGTCCTGACCGTCGCTGCGGCCGAGGCGGCCATCGGCCTTGCCATCCTCGTCTGCTTTTTCCGGAACCGCGGCACCATCGCCGTGGAAGACGTCAACGTCATGAAAGGCTGACCGACATGGAAACGATCATCCTCTTCGCGCCCCTTGTCGGTGCCATCATCGCGGGTTTCGGCTGGCGTCTGATCGGCGAGCGCGGTGCCATGTGGGTCACCACCGGTCTGCTTTTCGTCGCCTGTTTCTTCTCGTGGATCGTCTTCCTGAACCACGGTCCTGAGACACAGCACATCCAGATCCTGCGCTGGATCGAGTCCGGCTCGCTGTCGACAGACTGGTCGATCCGGCTGGACCGCCTGACATCGATCATGCTGATCGTTGTAACGACCGTGTCCTCGCTGGTCCATCTTTACAGCTTTGGCTACATGGATCACGACCCGCAGTGGAAAGAGGGCGAGGTCTACAAGCCGCGCTTCTTTGCTTACCTGTCCTTCTTTACCTTCGCGATGCTGGCGCTTGTCACGTCCGACAACCTCGTCCAGATGTTCTTTGGTTGGGAAGGTGTGGGCGTTGCCTCCTACCTGTTGATCGGTTTCTACTATCGCAAGCCAAGCGCGAATGCCGCCGCGATCAAGGCCTTCGTCGTTAACCGGGTGGGGGACTTCGGTTTCGCGCTGGGGATTTTCGGGCTGTTTTACCTGACGGACTCGATCAAGTTTGACGACGTGTTCGCCGCCTCTGCCGGGCTGGCCGATATTCAGATCAGCTTTCTGTGGACCGAATGGAACGCGGCCAACCTGATTGCATTCCTGCTGTTCATCGGTGCGATGGGTAAATCGGCGCAACTGTTCCTGCACACCTGGCTTCCGGACGCGATGGAGGGCCCGACACCGGTTTCGGCGCTGATCCACGCGGCCACCATGGTTACCGCTGGCGTCTTCCTTGTCTGCCGCATGTCGCCGCTGATGGAATACGCGCCCGAGGCGATGACCTTTGTCACCTTCATGGGCGCATCAACGGCCTTTGTCGCAGCAACGATCGGTCTGGTGCAGAATGACATCAAGCGCGTGATCGCCTATTCGACCATGTCCCAGCTTGGCTACATGTTCGTGGCGGCAGGTGTGGGCGTCTATTCGGTGGCGATGTTCCACCTGCTGACACATGCCTTCTTCAAGGCGATGCTCTTTCTTGGTGCCGGTTCTGTCATCCATGCAATGCATCACGAACAGGACATGCGGAACTACGGCAATCTTCGCAAGAAGATCCCCTATACGTTCTGGGCGATGATGATCGGTACGCTGGCAATCACCGGCGTCGGCATTCCGCTGACCCATATCGGTTTCGCCGGTTTCCTGTCCAAGGATGCGGTGATCGAGAGCGCCTGGGCCGGTACGCAAGGCGGATATGGCTTCTGGATGCTGGTTGTCGCGGCGCTGTTCACCAGCTTCTACAGCTGGCGCCTGATGTTCCTGACATTCTACGGCAAGGCGCGCGGCGACCGTCACACGCATGAACATGCGCATGAATCGCCCAAGGTCATGCTGATCCCGCTTGGTGTGCTGGCGGTTGGTTCGGTTCTGGCCGGGATGATCTGGTATAACAGCTTCTTCGGGGACCATAACTCGGTAAACCGTTTCTTCGGTGTGCCGGCTCATGCCGAAGCTGCAGAGGGCCACGGCGAAGATGATCACGCAGGCTCCGCTGCGACCGAAGACCATGCCGCCGGCGAACACGCCGCTGACGATGCCGGTCACGGTGAGGCGGCGACAGAACATGCCGCAGCCGATACCGATCATGCGGCAGCAGATGCCGGGCACGCCCCGGTCGCAGTCGGGATGGCACCGCAGGGCGCAATTTTTACCGGTCCGGACAACCATGTCATGGACGATGCGCATCACGCGCCGGTCTGGGTGAAGGTCAGCCCCTTCATCGCCATGCTGGTCGGTTTCGCGGTGGCCTTCTGGTTCTACATCGTGAACCCCGAAATGCCGCGCAAATTGGCAGAGCAGCAGCGACCGCTCTACCTCTTCCTGCTCAACAAATGGTATTTTGACGAGCTTTACGACGCCATCTTCATTCGCCCTGCCAAGGCGCTTGGCCGCCTGTTGTGGAAACGCGGCGACGGCAAGGTGATCGACGGATCGATCAACGGGATCGCGATGGGCATCGTACCATTCTTCACACGGCTCGCGGGCCGCGCGCAGACCGGCTATATCTTTACCTATGCCTTCGCCATGGTGATCGGGGTTGCGATCTTCATCACCTGGATGTCGCTCAGCGGAGGAGCGCACTGATGGACAACCTGCTTTCGATTGTCACCTTCCTGCCCGCACTGGCAGCGCTGATCCTTGCCGTGTTCCTGCGTGGCGGCGATGAGGCGGCGAACCGCAATGCCAAATGGCTGGCTTTGTTCGCGACGGGGGCAACCTTCCTGATCTCGCTGTTCATCCTGGTGCAGTTCGACCCCGCAAATACCGGCTTTCAGATGGTGGAAGAGGGTGCCTGGCTGCTGGGCCTGAAGTACAAGATGGGCGTCGACGGGATTTCCGTTCTGTTCGTGCTGCTGACGACCTTCATGATGCCACTGACCATCGCGGCCAGCTGGAATGTGCAGGTCCGCGTCAAGGAATACATGATCGCCTTCCTGTTGCTGGAAACGCTGATGCTTGGCGTGTTCATGGCGCTGGATCTGGTCCTGTTCTATGTCTTCTTCGAGGCAGGCCTGATCCCGATGTTCCTGATCATCGGGATCTGGGGTGGCAAGGAACGCATCTACGCGAGCTTCAAGTTCTTCCTGTATACTTTCCTCGGCTCTGTGCTGATGCTGGTTGCCATGGTGGCAATGTTCTCTGAGGCGGGAACGACCGACATCCCGACATTGATGACGCATCAATTCTCGTCGGGGAGCTTTTCGATCCTTGGCATCCATGTCGTTGGTGGCATGCAAACGCTGATGTTCCTGGCCTTCTTTGCCAGCTTCGCGGTGAAAATGCCGATGTGGCCGGTTCATACCTGGCTGCCGGATGCGCACGTGCAGGCTCCGACGGCCGGGTCTGTCGTGCTGGCGGCGATCCTGCTGAAAATGGGCGGCTACGGCTTCCTGCGGTTCAGCCTGCCGATGTTCCCGGTAGGCGCCGATGTGCTGACCCCGCTGATCCTGTGGATGAGCGCGATTGCCATCGTCTACACCAGCCTTGTTGCGCTGGTGCAGGAAGACATGAAAAAGCTGATCGCCTATTCGTCGGTCGCCCATATGGGCTATGTGACGATGGGCATCTTTGCCGCGAACCAACAGGGCGTGGACGGTGCGATCTTCCAGATGCTCAGCCACGGCTTCATCTCTGGTGCGCTCTTTCTGTGTGTCGGCGTGATCTATGACCGGATGCACACCCGCGATATCGACGCCTATGGCGGGCTGGTGAACCGGATGCCGTCCTATGCGCTGATCTTCATGTTCTTCACGATGGCCAATGTGGGCCTGCCGGGCACATCCGGCTTTGTCGGCGAATTCCTGACACTGATGGGCATCTTCCAGGTGAATACCTGGGTGGCCGCGGTCGCAACGGCAGGGGTGATCCTGTCGGCATCCTACGCGCTGTGGCTTTATCGCCGCGTGGTCCTTGGGGATCTCATCAAGGAAAGCCTGAAGTCGATCACCGACATGACCCGCCGCGAAAAGTGGATCTTTGCCCCGCTCGTGACCATGACACTTTTGCTGGGCGTCTATCCCAGCCTCGTGACAGATATCATCGGCCCCTCGGTAGAGGCGCTGGTTTCAAACTACGACACCGCTCTGGCCGCGTCTTCGGACGCTGTCGAAGTGGCGTCGCACTGAGGGATCTCGGACATGCTACAGGCTGACCTCACAATCATCCTTCCGGAAATCTTGCTGTCCGTCTACGCGATGATCGCGTTGCTGGGGGCGGTCTACACCGGCAAGGATGCGCTGGCCCCCATGCTGACCTGGGTCACGGCGGCGGTGTTCACGCTGCTGGCAATCTGGATCGGCATCAGCGGCGAGGGCGCCCAATCGGCGTTTGGCGGGATGTTCATGGATGACGGCTTTGCTCGGTTCGCCAAGGTGACGCTCTTGCTTTCGGCAGCGGCGGTGCTGGTGATGAGCCAGGAATACCTGTCGCGCCGCGGTCTGCTGCGATTTGAATTCCCTCTGCTGATCGCCCTCGCGGTTGTCGGCATGATGATGATGGTCTCCGCAGGCGACCTGATGGCGCTTTACATGGGGCTGGAGTTGCAGTCGCTGGCGCTTTACGTCGTTGCAGCCATCCGCCGCGACAGCGTGAAATCCACAGAGGCCGGGCTGAAATATTTCGTCCTTGGCGCGCTGTCGTCGGGCCTTCTGCTTTACGGTGCGTCGCTGACCTATGGCTTTGCCGGGACCACGCTGTTCTCGGGCATCGTGCAAACCGCAACCGAGGGCCATGTCTCGCTTGGCCTGCTGTTCGGTCTGGTCCTGATCGCCTGTGGTCTGGCATTCAAGGTCTCTGCCGTGCCGTTCCACATGTGGACGCCGGATGTCTATGAAGGCTCCCCCACACCTGTGACCGCTTTCTTCGCCACCGCCCCCAAGGTTGCGGCGATGGGCCTGTTCGCCCGTGTCCTGCATGATGCGTTTGGCGGCGCGGTCGGTGACTGGCAGCAGGTCATTGCCATTCTGTCGCTTCTGTCGATGTTCCTGGGCGCGATCGCAGCGATCGGGCAGACGAATATCAAACGTCTGATGGCCTATTCCTCGATTGCCCATATGGGTTATGCGCTGATGGGTCTTGCGGCGGGAACGGCCTTCGGGGTTCAGGCGCTGCTGATCTACATGGCGATCTACGTCACGATGAATGTCGGCACCTTCGCCTTCATCCTGTCGATGGAACGCGACGGACAGCCGGTGACGGACATCAAGAGCCTGAACATGTATTCGAAGAAAGAGCCTGCAAAGGCGCTGGCTGTGCTGATCCTGATGTTCAGCCTTGCAGGCGTTCCGCCGCTGGTGGGTTTCTTCGGCAAGCTCTACGTGCTGCGCGCGGCCTATGAGGGCGGATTGGCCTGGTTGGCCGTTGCGGGTGTTGTGGCCTCGGTAATCGGTGCCTTCTATTACCTGCGGATTGTCTTCTACATGTATTTCGGCGAAGAGAGCGACGAGGCGCTGGATGGCGGCAAGTCTCCGATCCTTTGGGGCTTTCTGATGGCGTCGGCGGCTTTGATGGTGTTGGGGGTCGTGAACCTTTTCGGCATCGAGGGAGCGGCAGCGGCCGCCGCGGCGACGCTTGTCAACTGACCGAACAGATCTTCTGGTTACTGAAGGGGGCGCGCCACTGGCGCGTCGCTTTCGTTTTCCGGACCTGCGGCGCCGCGTCTTTGGGGCGCATGATGCAAAGGGCGCAGTAACGTGACTTTTCCCACCGGATATGGGCGGCGGGTGTTGCCGGAAGTCGACAGCACCAATGCCGAAGCTGCCCGGATTGCGGCAGAGCTTTCGGGGCCTGAATGGATCTGCGCCCTGCGCCAGACTGCAGGGCGGGGGCGACGGGGCCGTGCATGGGCAGATCAAGAGGGCAATCTTGCAGCGACGCTGGTCATGCGGGTGGAGGATGCGCCCGAAGTCACCGCCTTGCGCAGTTTCGTGGCGGCCCTGGCGCTCTTTGATGCATTTGTGACGCTGACGGGTCGGGCTGATGCGTTCTCATTGAAATGGCCCAATGACGTGCTGTTGAATGGCGGAAAGGTTGCCGGCATTCTTCTCGAAAGCTTTCAGGTCGGGGGGGTGCGCCATCTGACCATTGGTACCGGCGTGAACCTTCGCAGGGCCCCGGATACCGCGCAGGTCGAAACCCAGGCCTTGCGCCCCGTCAGCCTTGAAGGCGAGACCGGGCTGGACGTGACGCCCGAGGCGTTCCTTGACGTGCTGGCAGGGGCATATGCCAAGCTGGAGGCGCAGTTCGTCACCCATGGCTTCACCCCGATCCGGCGGGCGTGGCTGGACCGGGCAGCGCGGCTTGGCGAGGTCGTGACCGCCCGCACGGGAACAACCCAGACAACCGGAACGTTTGACACGGTGGACGAGGCTGGCAATCTGGTTCTGATCACGTCGCAGGGCAGGGTGTCCATTCCCGCCGCTGATGTCTTTTTCAAGGAGAGCTAGGATGCTGCTGGCGATCGATTGCGGTAACACCAACACGGTCTTCTCGATCTGGGATGGAAGCGAGTTCGTGGCAACCTGGCGCACCTCTACGGAAACCCAGCGGACGGCAGATCAATATTACGTCTGGCTTTCGACGCTGATGGAATTCCAGAAGATCGATGCCGAGATCACCCAGATGATCATCAGCTCTACAGTCCCCCGCGTCGTGTTCAACCTGCGCGTTCTGGCGGATCGCTATTTCAACACCCGCCCCCTTGTGGTGGGCAAGCCCGAATGTGCGCTGCCTGTGGATGTGCGGGTCGATGCGGGCACGCAAGTCGGCCCGGACCGGCTGGTCAATACGGTCGCGGGATATGACCTGTTTGGCGGCGACCTGATCGTCGTGGATTTCGGCACGGCCACAACCTTTGACGTGGTCGAGGATGATGGCGCCTATGTGGGCGGGGTGATCGCGCCCGGCGTGAACCTTTCGCTGATGGCATTGCACCAGGCCGCAGCCGCCCTGCCGCATGTCGACATTTCCAAACCGCAACAGGTGGTGGGCACGAATACCGTGGCTTGCATGCAATCGGGCGTTTTCTGGGGCTATGTCGGCCTTGTCCGCGAGATTTGCAGCCGCATCAAAGAAGAGCGTCAGCGCTCGATGAAGATTATAGCGACCGGCGGGCTGGCGCCGTTATTCCAGCAGACCGACGAGCTGTTCGATGCCGTCGACGATACCCTCACGATGCACGGGCTGACCGTCATTCATAAATTCAATCAACACGAGGACTAACCCTTATGGCAGCGCAACGCGCCATCTACCTGCCCCTCGGCGGGGCCGGCGAAATCGGAATGAACGCCTATGTCTACGGCTATGGAGAACTGGACAAGGAACGGCTGATCCTGGTGGATCTGGGCGTCACCTTCCCGGACATGGACAGCACCCCCGGTGTAAACCTGATCCTGCCCGACATCACCTGGCTCAAGGAGCGCCGCGACCGGCTGGAGGCGATCTTCATCACCCATGCGCATGAGGATCACGTCGGCGCTGTCGGGCATTTCTACGAACAGCTCGGCGTTCCGATCTACGCCCGTGCCTTCACCTCGAATATTGCACGCCGCAAGCTCGAGGAATACGGCATCGGGGCAGAGGCGGTGAAAACCGTCGGCCCCTGGCCGGAAAAGGTCAAGGCGGGGCCGTTCGAAGTGTCCTTCCTGCCGATCTCGCATTCGATCCCGGAAAGCTCTGCCTTGGTTCTTGATTGCCCGGACGGGCGGATGATCCACACCGGTGACTTCAAACTGGACCAGACCCCGCTGGTGGGCGAGGCGTTTGACCCTGCTCTTTGGGCCGAGGTCTCAAAGCCCGGCGTCAAGGCGCTGATCTGCGACTCAACCAATGTCTTCTCGCCCCATGCCGGGCGGTCAGAAGCCACGCTTGGACCCGAGCTTGAAAAGCTTGTCTCGGAGGCATCCGGCATGGTCGTTGCGACCACCTTCGCGTCCAACGTCGCGCGGGTGAAGACATTGGCAGAGGCCGGTGACCGTGCTGGCCGGTCGATATGTTTGCTGGGGCGCGCGATGCGCCGGATGATTGAGGCATCGATCGAAACCGGCGTGCTGACCAACTTTCCCACCGTCATCGGCCCTGAAGATGCAGTACAGATGCCGCGTGAAAACGTGATGCTGCTCGTCACCGGAAGCCAGGGCGAGCGCCGTGCAGCCTCTGCCCAGCTGGCCCGTGGCAAGTATAACGGGTTGGTGCTGAAAGAGGGCGATACCTTCCTGTTTTCGTCCAAGACCATTCCGGGGAACGAGCGCGGCGTCATCCGCATCATGAATCAGTTCTCGGAAATGGGCGTTGACGTGATCGACGATTCCAACGGGCTCTATCACGTGTCCGGCCATGCCAACCGGCCCGACCTTGAGATGATGCACGACATCGTCAATCCGCAGATGGTGATCCCGATGCATGGCGAACACCGGCACCTGCGCGAACATGCCAAACTGGCCGAAGCCAAAGGCCGCGCCGGGATCGTTGCGGTCAATGGCATGATGCTGGACCTGTCCGGCAACGCGCCGACAGTGGCCGAATATATCGAGACGGGCCGGACCTATCTTGACGGTTCGGTTCAGATCGGTGCGATGGACGGGGTCGTGCGCGACCGTATCCGCATGGCGCTGAACGGGCATGTGATCGTCACGGTCATCCTTGATGAAGAGGATGAACCCCTTGGCGATCCGTGGTGCGATATCATGGGGCTGCCGGAGCAGGGACGCGGGAATGCACCCTTGGTTGATATTCTGGAAGCAGATCTCAGCCAGTTTCTGGGGCGCGCCGGTGAAAAGACGCTGACCAATGACAGCAAGCTCGAAGAGGGGCTGCGCCGGATCGCGCGTCAGACCACCAATAACGAAGTTGGCAAAAAGCCCGAAGTGACAGTGGTCGTGTCGCGGCTTAGCTGAAAAACGGGCCGGTATTGGCCCGGGGCCGCCGCGAAGTCCACCTTGGGCATCGCGGCGGCCAACCGGCGCATCAACGGGTCGCTTTCAGCCACCAACCACCGCGCCGTTTCGGGCGAGGGAAGCGTGTCGTCAGTGGTAGTCAAAAGCAATGATGCGAGAGCGGGCGCCCGCAGAACAAACAACGCCGTGAACACACCCATATAGCTCCGTCGCAACCCGTGGGCTTTTAGCGCCCTGTTTGGGCTGCCAATGCGGCAAGCGCCTCTACGCAGGTCAGCGAGGCCCAAATACTCAAACAGATCAATCAGACAGGCCGGAGGATCGTCGCAAGCGACGACCTCATCATTCAGCCACTGGCAGGACTCTTCGAAAGAGATCGTCCTTTAGAGAAGCGCGTGATCGAGCGTGAAGTCAGCCCGCTCGCCGCTCGTCAAAGCTCAGCGCGATAAAGCTGGGCATGTGATCGCCCATGCCAACGACCTTGTTGTCAGAGCGTTTCGAGGGACGTTTGTCAGACCCGCGCGAGGAGCGTGACCGATCATCACTACGGTCGTTCTTCTTGCTTGCCGCCGGTGCGCTTTCCACGACTTCGACAGCCGCCGGTTTGCTCTCTTCGACCGCGGCCACCTTGGCTGTCTCTGTCGCCGATCCCGAGGAAGACCTCGAACGTGAGCGGCTGCGCGTCCGCGTCGGCTTTTTCTCCGTCGTCTCTTCGGCCTTGGCGTCTTCGGTCGCCTCGGCCTTCTTCAACGGATTGTCGAGACGCGGGATGGTCTTCTGGATCAGCTTTTCGATTGCGTCGAGGTTCTTTTCATCGCGCGACGAACAGATCATCATCGCCTTGCCGTCACGGCCTGCCCGGCCGGTGCGGCCGATGCGGTGCACGTAGTCTTCGGCATGGCTGGGCACGTCGAAGTTGAACACATGGCTGACCGAAGGCACATCAAGCCCGCGCGCGGCCACGTCAGACGCGACCAGAATCTTCAACTCGCCATTCCGGAACCCGTCCAGCGTGCGGGTCCGTTGCGACTGGTCCAGATCACCATGGATCGGCGCGGCATCGAGCCCGTATTTCTTCAGCGATTTGGCAACGATATCAACGTCCACCTTGCGGTTGCAGAAGACGATGGCGTTGGTGCATTTTTCGCCTTCAGCCTCGATCAACGCCCGCAGGACCGCGCGTTTTTCGGTGGCCTCGCGTTCGCGGCGCGACCCCTTGAACAGGACCACACCCTGTTCGATCGTTTCGGATGCGGTTGCCTGCCGGGCAACCTCGATCCGGGCCGGGTTCGACAGGAAGGTGTTGGTAATACGCTCGATCTCGGGCGCCATCGTGGCGCTGAAAAACAGCGTCTGGCGGGTGAAGGGCGTGAGCGAGAAGATCCGCTCGATATCCGGGATAAAGCCCATGTCGAGCATCCGGTCCGCCTCGTCCACCACCATGACCTGCACGCCAGTCAGCAACAGCTTGCCGCGTTCGAAATGGTCCAGCAGACGGCCGGGTGTCGCGATCAGAACGTCGACGCCCTTGTCGATCAGGACATCCTGTTCCTTGAACGACACGCCGCCGATCAGCAGCGCCTTGGTCAGCTTTACATGCTTGGCATAGGTGTCGAAGTTTTCGGCAACCTGTGCTGCCAGTTCCCGCGTGGGGCAGAGCACAAGGCTGCGGGGCATGCGCGCGCGGGCGCGGCCACGGGCCAGCATCGTGATCATCGGCAGTGTAAAGCTGGCGGTCTTGCCAGTGCCGGTCTGGGCGATGCCCAAAACGTCACGCCCTTCAAGAGCGGGCGGGATGGCGCCGGCCTGAATGGGGGTGGGTGTTTCATAGCCAGTCTCTTCGACGGCTTTCAGAACCTTGGGGTTCAAGTTCAGGTCAGAGAATTTTGTCATCTGTATCCGATAATAACGGACACTGTCTGGCCCGTACTTCTGGTGAGGATCAGGCCCGTACGGCCCAGTGGTTTTCCACATGCGCGATCCACGCGCGTTATCTACCCGAAAAGCGGCTTTGGGGTCAATGCGGATGCGTTTGAGCGACAGCTTCGCGCGAAATAGGTAGACAGTTTCGCCGATATAGCAACACTGTGCAGCCGGTTTCTGGCCTGACAATGGGTGATTGACCGGAATTCGGACAGGTTTCGGGGGTTTGCGCGCGGTGCCGCTGACCCAAACGCGGCACCTTGGGCTTCAGGCGCCGGGAAAGTGGCTCTGGCGTTTGGCGGCAAGGTCCAACCGGATGCGTCGCAGCAAACCTTCGTCCTGCAGGCGCTGGCACAGGGGCGCGGAGGCGGTGCAGACCTCGGAATAAAAGGCGCGAAGGCCGGGCTCGCCCTCTTTGGCCTCTATCTGACCAAACAGGTCATGCAGGTTGGGTGTCTCCGCGCCCGTGCGGACCTGCGGGTTGAGTTCCGCGCGGTAAGAACCCCGATCCAGTCGAAAGCGATAGGTGCGCTGCCAGTCCTCCCAGCTTTTGGCATGCAGATGCAGCAGTTCAGTGCCGGGCAGGGGCTGTTCGCCGGGGTTCTGGACATCACCGACGATGATGTTGTGGATCCTGATCTGCGGTTGCCGAAGCGTGGTGCGAAAGATCAGTTTTCCGGCGACATGGCTGAGAAAGCCGCCCGAAAGGTAGCGCCCATAGGTTGGAAAGCACCGCTCTGCGGCCGCCTGCCGCGCTTTCTGATCGATATGAAAAGCCTTGAAGACAGTCTCGCCTTGGGCCGTGCCAGAGCCGGGCGCCAGAGCCTCGACCGGCCTGACGCGGGCAACGCTGCAGTCCGCGGGCAGGGTGGCAAGCTGCTCTGCCAGCGGTGTGGCGGGGCAGAGCAGCTCGTCAACGTCGATATGGGTCAGCCAGTCGACCTGCGTTTTGCGGTTAAAGGCGTCGCGGGCGTTCAGAGACTGGCGGGCCTGATGCTTGTCGGGCCGCTGCGGTTTCTTCGCCCAATAGGCGGCATCGCAGGCGGTGACGCGTATTTTCGGATGAGCCCCCAGAAGGGCAGTTGTCTTGGGGTCGGGATCGTCAAGATAGAGGAACAACCGGTGCGCGCCCAGTTCCAGATGCCAGGCGGCGAAATCAAGGATCTGCTCCAGCGGTGCCTTGACGGTGGACACAATGCCCCAGCGCGGCTCAGTCATCGGGAAGGTCCGGGAAGACGCGGGCGACGGCGGCATCAAGATCCAGACGATGGGTCAGCAGCATGTTGTATTTCGTCAGCCGCGCGCGCAGCTCAGGCGTATCGGCGCACAGCTCGTCGAACATCTGGCGCAGCCCTGCCTCGCCGCTTTCTTCCTGCAGGAAATCAAGCAGGGGTGCCATGCCCATACGCGTGGATTCGGGGCGGTCGCGGTAGGAGCCTTTCGTGCGGCGAAACTCCAGATGCGCGTGGAAATGGTCCCAGTCAGGGGCGTGCAGATGGCCTGTGTAAATGCCGGGCAGGGTGCCCGAATTGGCAAGGCGAACGCCATCGATCTTCAGCGAGTGAATGCCCATGCGCGCACCCGAGATCCCGGTGCGGGCAAAGACCTTTCCGGCCGTGTGACTGATGAAACCGTCGCGCAGATGCATCCCGAAAGTCGGGTAGATCTCCTCGGACACAGAGACAGGCTGACCCGCCGCCTCTCGCGTCAGTTTGAAACGCCGGATCGCGCCATCAGAGGAGCAGAGCACCTCTGCCGGGGCCATGCGGAGCTGCGCAAATTCCTGCCCCGCCGCCAGCAGGGACGAGGCAACGGGAGCCTCCGTCAGCAGGAATTCGTCCACATCAATATGTCCCAGCCAATCAAGCGCGCTCTCGCGGTAGCTGCGGGTGGCGTTATGTGACTGGCGCAATTGGTGCTGCTCGGGGCGATCCTTGCCGACAGCATCCCACCATGCGGCATCACATGCGGTCAGGTGCAGGCGGGGATGCACCAGCGCGGCGAATACCGCGGGGTCCGGCTCATCAAGGTAAAGGTCAATCCGCTCGGCCCCGAGTTCGAGGTGATGGGCGGCAAAGCGTGCGATCTGACGAAGCGGTCCGCGTACGGTGGACACCAGCCCCCATCGGGGCAGGGGACCCGCGGGCAGATCCGGGGCTGCGGCGCGCTCTGCCCTTGCCTCGGCCTTCTTGCGGCGACGGCGGGCCAGCCTGTGGCGCATCATCGCCAGACGGCGAAAGACCGTTCGTTCATCCGCGATAAGCTGGTCAAGCAGGTGATGCGCCAACGGACGTATGACTGCATCGTGATCCGCATCCTGCCAGAGTCGCCCCAGCATGTTCACGTCCAGCCCGCCATACGAGACGGAGTAGGCGTCCATTTCCATCGGCAGGGTTTCGGAGGACTTGCCGGTCAATTTGAAGGGGCGCCCCGGTGCCAGCCCGGAATAAAGCCGCTCTGTCTCGTAGAGCTTCATCGTGCCGAAGAGGACAGTCATCGCCTGTCCAACCTGCCGCTGTCTGCCCGTCAAACCGTGGTCGCCGAATGTCGTGATCGACGAGACCAGCCAGCGCAGGTCAAGCTGGTCCAGCAGGTGATCGGCATGGTCCGCCCAAAGCCTGTGAAACAGGGCCGCAGTATGCACAGGTTGCGCGCGCTTGCGCAGATGCGCGATCAGCAGACCGTTCAGCGCGCAGAGTTCCGAGGCTCCCGCCAGCTCGCTGCGGATTTCCCGGCGCTTGCGTTGATGCGACGAGCGCGGCACGTCCTGTTCCGCAGGGTCCGTCGCAGGGTCGCGCACGATCTGGTCCAGCAGCGGGGCCAGGTTGGCATCCAACGGCGGCAAGGCCTCGCCCTTCGCGAAACCCAACGGGTCTCGGCGCCCCTCCATCTGCCGGAGGATCGCCGGGAAACCGCCCGGATAGGTGCCGTCATCCTGCTCGCTCATGGCCGCGAAGATGCCGCGCCTTGCGGCAGGGCGCAAGCGTGGCGTTGATGCGCTGCCCTGCGGATCAGACCATCATTTCCTTGGTGGCCGACAGGGTCACATCGGGGTAGTCACGCGCGATCCGGTCGATATCCCATTGCAGCCGCGTCAGGTAGACGACGTCGCCATCATTGTCATGAGCGATATGCTGTTTGTTCGCCGCGATGAACTTGTCCAATGCGGTCTTCGGGCCAGAGGCCCAGCGAGCGGAGGTGAATTGCGACGGTTCGAACCGGACGGGCAGGCCGTATTCCATCTCGATCCGGCTGGCGAGCACCTCGAACTGCAACGCGCCAACCACACCCACGATGAAGCCAGAGCCGAATTCGGGTTTGAAAACCTTGGCGGCACCTTCTTCTGCAAATTGCATCAGCGCCTTTTCCAGATGCTTGGCCTTCATCGGGTCGCCCGCCCGGCAGGTCTGCAACAGCTCTGGCGCGAAGCTGGGGATGCCCGTGACGCGGATCGCCTCGCCTTCTGTCAGCGTGTCGCCGATGCGCAGCTGGCCGTGGTTGGGGATGCCGATGATGTCGCCGGCCCATGCCTCTTCGGCCAGTTCACGGTCAGAGGCGAGGAACAGCACCGGGTTGGAGATCGCCATAGGCTTTTTCGTGCGCACATGCGTCAGCTTCATCCCGCGGATGAAATGGCCCGAGGCCAGCCGGACAAAGGCGACACGGTCGCGGTGCTTGGGGTCCATATTGGCCTGCACCTTGAAGACAAAGCCCGCAACCTTCTTTTCATCGGGGGCAATCTCGCGCGGCTGAGCGCGCTGCACCTGAGGCTCTGGCCCATAAGTGCCGATCCCGTCCATCAACTCCTTGACGCCAAAGGAGTTGATCGCAGAGCCGAACCAGATCGGCGTCATATGCCCTTCGAGCACGGATTGCGGGTCGAGCTTGGGCAGCAGCTCCCGCGCCATTTCGACCTCTTCGCGCAGCTTTTCCAGCAGATGCGCGGGCACGTGCTCTTCCAGTTTGGGATCGTCCAGGCCGTTGATCTCTATCGATTCCGCCACGCGGTTGCGGTCGGCGCGGTCCATCAGCTCCAGCCGGTCGCGCAGCATGTCGTAGCAGCCCATGAAATCGCGGCCGACACCGATGGGCCAGCTTGCGGGCGTCACGTCGATCGCCAGGTTTTCCTGAATCTCGTCGATAATATCAAACGTGTCGCGGCTTTCGCGGTCCATCTTGTTACAGAAGGTCAGGATCGGCAGATCGCGCAGGCGGCACACCTCGAACAGCTTTTGCGTCTGGCTTTCGACGCCCTTGGCGCCGTCAATCACCATCACGGCGGCATCCACAGCCGTCAGCGTGCGATACGTGTCTTCGGAAAAATCAGAGTGGCCGGGCGTGTCCACAAGGTTGAACCGGAATTCGCGGAAATCGAACGACATGGCAGAGGCGGACACGGAAATCCCGCGATCCTTTTCCATCTGCATGAAATCCGACCGCGTGCGCCGCGCCTCGCCTTTTGCACGCACCTGTCCGGCCATCTGGATGGCCCCGCCGAAAAGCAGGAACTTCTCAGTCAGCGTGGTCTTGCCGGCGTCGGGATGCGAGATGATCGCAAAGGTCCGGCGGCGGGCAATCTCGGCGGGCAGGTCGGGGCGGTTGGGCAGGGCGTCTAGCATGAGCGCGCGTATAGGTCGGGGCAGGGGTCTTGGCAAGCGTGGGTCGCGATGGGCCGTCCCGGGCGTTTTGCTGGCATAGAGGTTTGCCGGGTGTTACGGATTTGGCGACGAAGACAAAGGGAGAGTGTCATGGATCTGGGAATCAGGGGCAAGCGCGCGCTGGTCTGCGCATCAAGCAAGGGCCTGGGACGTGGCTGCGCGATGGCGCTGGCCGAGGCCGGGGTCGATCTGGTGATCAATGCCCGCAGCGAAGGCCCGCTGGAAGAGACCGCGCAGGCAATACGAGAGGCGCATGGCGTCACCGTCACGGCCGTTGCTGCCGACATCACCTCTGAAGAGGGCCGCGCGCAGGTGCTCAAAGCCGCAGGTGCCGTGGATATTCTGGTCAACAACGCGGGCGGCCCGCCCCCGGGCATGTGGACCGATTGGGAGCGTGACGATTTCATCAAGGCGCTGGACGCCAACATGCTGACGCCGATTGCGCTGATCAAGGCGCTGGTTCCGGGCATGATGGAGCGTGGCTGGGGCCGGGTGGTCAACATCACCTCGCAATCAGTGAAATCACCCATTGCGGTGCTGGGCCTGTCCAATTCGGCACGTGCCGGTCTGACCGGCTATGTCGCGGGCACGTCGCGTCAGGTGGCAGGCAGTGGCGTTGTCATGAACAACCTCTTGCCCGGCATTCATGCGACGGATCGCGCAGTCTCGCTGGATACCGGCGTGGCCGAGAAAGAGGGCATCACCCTGCAAGAGGCTGTCACCAAGCGGTCGGCCACCATTCCGGCCGGACGGTACGGCACGCCAGAAGAATTCGGCGCGACCTGCGCGTTTCTGTGCTCGCAATATGCCGGGTTCATCGTCGGCCAGAACGTGCTGCTGGACGGTGGTGCCACCAACGCGACGCTCTGATCCATGGCGCGGGGGCCAGATGGCAAGGGCGGCGGCGCGGGCTTCTCGCTCGCCGACCAGCTTTTCAATGCAGACACGGTCGGTGATCTGGCATCGGAGCTTGCTGGCGGGGTGCCGGGTTTCGATGAGCAGCGGTTCGTTTCAGACGTTCTGGCCGGGTTCGCCGAGCGTACATTGCTGGCGCGGCTGGACTGGATGGCCGATTGTGCTGAGGCGCAACTTCCATCCGATTTCAATGACATGGCGGACTGTCTTGAGGCGTCCCTTCCGCCGATCCTTGACCCGAACCTGCGCGATGACGACTTTGGCCGGTTTATCCACGGGGTGCATGGCATTTTGGCCGTGCGCCACGGGCTGGAGGATCATCGCGACCGGGCACTGGACCTGCTGCGCGCTGCAACCTGCCGCTTTTCAATGGAATTCTACATCCGCCCCTTCCTGAACCGCTGGCCGGACGAGACGCTGGCGCGGCTGGAGAATTGGGCGAAAGACGACAATTACCACGTGCGGCGGCTCGTCAGCGAAGGCACGCGGCCAAAACTGCCCTGGGCGCGGGCAATCATGCTCGACCCGTTGGTGCCGCTGCGGTTTCTTGACCAACTCTATGCAGATCCCACCCGGTATGTGACAAGATCGGTCGCCAACCATATGAACGATATCGCAAAATTCGCGCCGGATGTCGTGGTGGACCGGCTGGCGCGCTGGCAGGCCGAGGGGCGCCAGACCCCTGCCGAGATGGGCTGGATCACTCGCCACGCGCTGCGAACGCTTGTCAAACAAGGCAACGCGGGCGCCCTCGAACTGCTCGGCTACAGAACGGATGTGCCGGTGAGGGCTGCTTTGCGGGTCGCGCCTCCTGCGACGATCGGCGGTGTGATGGCGCTGGAGGCAGAGCTGACAAGCGACCGCGATCTGCCAGTCATCGTCGATTATGTGCTGCATTTTCACAGGCCCGGGGGCAAGCCGGGGCGCAAGGTGTTTAAACTGAAAAAGGCCAAGCTCGCGGAGGGCACTCCCCTTGTCCTGAACCGCAACCATCCGTTGAAGGGCGATGCCACGACCTTTCGCCTGCACCCCGGCCCTCACCGGGTGGAATTGCAGGTCAATGGCCGGATTGTCGCCGAAACCGTCTTTGACCTTTTGCAGAGCGAGTGACATCCGTTTGAGCCTCGGCCGGTGTTCGATCCGCCGACTCATTGCCGCACCGTGGATGGGTTGCGATGATCTGCGGGGAATGATACCGCTCCGCCCAATTCCGATGTTTTTCATCGGGTTCCGCGAGAGGCAGAGGTGAGCGAGCTAGCCCCCCCACGACTGGAAGTCCGGCACCTGATCCGCCGTTACGACGGCAAGGCAGTGGTGAACGACGTCTCCCTTTCAATCCAGCCGGGTCATGTGACCTGCCTGCTGGGCCCGTCCGGCTGCGGTAAGTCGACGACCCTGCGGATGATCGCTGGCGTCGATATGCAGGACGAAGGCACGATCTTCGTCGATGGCAAACTGATCTGCGACACCGTCTTTCGGGTGCCGCCGGAACGCCGTGGCATTGGCCTGATGTTTCAGGATTTCGCACTCTTCCCGCATCTCAGCGTTGGTGAAAACGTGGCCTTCGGGCTGACCGGAAGCGGCGCCGCCAAGCGCGAGCGGGTGCGTACGCTGCTTGACCGGGTGGGGCTGGTGCATTTCGTCGATGAATATCCCCACCAGCTTTCAGGGGGCGAACAGCAGCGCGTCGCCCTTGCGCGCGCCCTGGCGCCAAAACCGCGCATCATGCTGATGGACGAGCCGTTTTCGGGCCTGGACAACCGCTTGCGGGACGGCATCCGCGACGAGACGCTGGCCTTGCTCAAGGAAGAAGATGCCTCCGTCCTGCTGGTCACGCACGAGCCGGAAGAGGCGATGCGCATGGCGGATGAAATCGCATTGATGCGCGATGGTCAGATCGTGCAGCAGGGCGCGCCCTATAACGTCTACAACTCCCCCGTGGACAAGGCCGCAGTCGCATTTTTCAGCGATATCAACGTGGTGCGCGGCCGTGTGCAGGGGGCGTTGACCGAAACCCCCTTTGGCCAGTTCCTGTGCCCCGGTGTGCCGGATGGCGCAGAGGTGGATATCGTCTTTCGTCCGCAGCATGTGGGCATCGACTTTGATCGCGACGGGCGCGGGCCCAACCCCACGCCGCGTGACGGCACACCCGCGCGGGGCTTTGTTGAGCGGGCGCGGTTCATGGGGTCTGAAAGCCTTGTGGAATTTCGCATGGAACATGACGGATCATTGCTGCGCGCGACGGTTCCGAACGTGTTCCTGCCCAAGCCGGGGCAACCCCTTTGGCTGACCATCCGACGCGACCGCTGTTTCGTCTTCTCCGCGACGGATTGATCGGCGCGATCAGGCCCCTGCGCTAGGGGCTGTCTGCCCTGGCGTCGAAATCGCTGAGCCGTTTGCCCGGTTCGTCGACGAAAAGCCCCGGCAAGACCTGCAAAGTCTCGATGCGGTCAATGCGACAGGTCATGAAATCGGATATGTCCTCGTTCCAGGCGACACAGGTCCAGACGCGCCCCCAGTAATCCAGCTTCAGGGGGCGCACGGTTTCGGGCTCCGACGCGTCCACCTGCTTGATCCGCAGCTTCTGCCGCGCTCGGATCGCTGCACGGAATGTCGGCATATGCCGGAACCCGCGCGCGGCATCTGCGAAAGGCCCTGTGGCGAAACCGAAACTCTGGGGCGCGCTGGACCGGTCGGCTGGCAATACGGCGTCGATTTTCTCGGACAAGGCTCTCGCGGCTTCCTGCAGGGATGGATCGCCCCCTTCGCCGACCACCGCCAGGCCCAGATGGAGCGCTTCGAGCTCTGCCTCGGTCAGGTTCAGCGGGGGCAGGGTAATCGCGGCACGCGCGGTATAGCCCAGCCCGCGCTCCCCTTCGATGGGCACGCCCGAGGCCGCAAGCACATCCATGTCCCGATAGATCGTGCGGATAGAGACGCGCAGGCGTTTGGCCATGTCCTCGGCCCGGTGCAGCCTGCCATCCTTGAGAATCTCGATCAGGGCATAAAGCCTGTCGCTGCGTTTCATGCGCGCCTTTCCGGTGGAGGAATTCATTGCTGCAACGCCCCCATTCTGTCAAAATACTGGCAACTGACAAGATGCTGACAGAAATTGCGACCTGCCACGCGGCAAATCGCCTTCGCAAGGTGGTTTGGCACTTTTATCTGGCTGGGCGAGCCCCTAAACAATCAGCCTGAGATTGACGGTCGCCCGGCGATGATCGCGGGTGTCCCCGGACGGGAGAATATAGAAATGCTGAACAATATCGGTCTACCTGGCCTTCTGCTGATCGCGGTGGTCGTTCTGGTGCTTTTCGGACGCGGCAAGATCTCGTCGCTGATGGGCGAAGTCGGCAAGGGCATTACGGCCTTCAAGAAAGGCGTCAGCGACGGCGCGAAAGAGCTTGATGACGAGCGTGCCGAAGAGGCCAAGGACGTCACGCCGGAAGACAGCAAAGACAAGGTCTGATCCATGTTCGGAATGGGCTGGACCGAGATGCTGGTCATCGGGGTCGTCGCGCTGATCGTGGTGGGACCGAAGGAATTGCCGGTCCTGTTTCGCAATATCGGGCGTTTTGCAGGCAAGGCGCGGGGTATGGCCCGTGAATTCAGCCGTGCGATGGAACAGGCGGCGGATGAATCCGGCGTGAAGGATATCCAGTCGACGATACGGACCGCGACAAACCCGCTGGGCAGCGCGCTGGACGGCGTCAAGGACGCGGCCCGCTCCGTGACCGACCTTAACCTTGACCCCGAAAGCGAGACCGGCAAGCTGGCCGAGGAACGCGCCGAAGCCGCACGCAAGATCAAGGCATCGACCGCGCGCAAGGCGGCCGAGCGCAAGGCCAAGGAGGCCGCAGAGGCGCTGAAAGCTGCCGAGGCAGCCGAGGCGGATCTTGCCAAGGTCGAAACAAGCGCCCCCGCGCCAGACAAAACCGCAGGTGATGCATGACTAGCGCCGACCATGACGAGATCGAGGACAGCTCCGCCCCGTTGATCGAACATCTGGCAGAGCTGCGCACCCGCCTGATGCATTCGGCCTTTGCCTTCATCATCGGCATGGTGATCTGTTTCACGGTCTGGAACCCGATCTTCAACTTCCTGACCCATCCGTTATGCGACGCGATGGCCGCGCGTGGCACAGCCGATTGCGGGCTGATCCTGATCAAGCTGCAAGAGGGTTTCTTCGTCGCGATCTCGATCTCGTTGCTGGGGGGGCTGATCCTGTCCTTCCCCTATATTTCCTACCAGATGTGGCGGTTCGTGGCGCCGGGCCTTTACAAGTCAGAGCAGGGGGCCTTCCTGCCTTTCCTGATCGCCTCGCCCTTCATGTTCTTTCTTGGCGCGTCCTTCGCATTCTACGTGGTCACGCCGCTGGCATTCGATTTCTTCCTTGGCTTCCAGCAACCGGGATCGGTGCTGAACGAGGACGTCACCAACGCCACGGCCGGGATCGCCTTCCAGGGCTCGGCGCAGGAATATCTCAGCCTTACGATCAAGTTCATCGTGGCGTTTGGCCTGTGCTTCCAACTGCCGGTCCTGCTGACGCTCATGGGCAAGGCGGGGCTCGTTTCTGCCGAAGGGCTGGGCAATGTGCGCAAATACGCCGTGGTCGCCATTCTGGTGCTGGCCGCACTTGTCACCCCGCCTGACGTGATCACGCAAGTGATCCTGTTCGTGGTCGTCTACGGCCTTTACGAGGTGTCAATCTGGCTGGTGCGCCGGGTCGAGAGAAAGCGCGAAGCCCGTCTGCGCGCCGAAGGCTATTACGATGATGAGGACGAAGATCCTCTGATGAAGGAATTCGACGAAGAATGAGCAAGTCCCGTTCGTTTGAACGCATCGCCGAGGCGCTGGAGCGGATGTCTCCGGCGCCGTCGCAGGCCCCCGATTTCGACGAGGCCGACGCCTTTGTCTGGCACGTGGCCCCGGACCGGTTGCAGCCGGTGCCGCAGGTCAGCCGGGTGGATCTGTCCCTGCTGATCGGGGTGGATCGGTCGCGCGACACGTTGCTGGCTAACACGCTGCAATTCTCGCGTGGCCTGCCTGCGAATAACGCGCTTCTCTGGGGTGCGCGCGGCATGGGCAAGTCCAGCCTTGTGAAAGCGGTGCATGCTGCCGTTCTGGCGCAAGGCCTGCCGCTGAAGATCGTGGAACTGCAGCGCGAGGATCTGCCGACTGTCGGGCGGCTTCTGGCGATGCTGCGCGGGTCGGACCACCGTTTTCTTTTGTTTTGTGACGACCTGTCATTCAGCCATGACGACCAGCATTACAAATCGCTCAAGGCGGTTCTGGATGGCGGGATCGAAGGGCGACCGGACAATGTGGTGTTCTACGCCACCTCCAACCGCCGCCACCTGATGCCGCGTGACATGATCGAGAACGAGCGCTCTTCTGCGATCAACCCGTCCGAGGCGGTCGAGGAAAAAGTGTCGCTGTCTGACCGGTTCGGCCTGTGGTTGGGTTTTCACCCCTGCAGCCAGGACGAGTACCTGCAAATGATCCGTGGCTACTGTGACGCCTATGGCGTGGAGATTGACGACGAGACGCTGCGCGCCGAGGCCATCGAATGGCAGGCAACGCGTGGTGCCCGTTCGGGCCGCGTCGCATGGCAATATTTCACTGACCTTGCTGGCAGGCGCGGCGTGGCAAACGCCTGACCCCGGCACCGCCGCGCCCTGTCAGAGCGGCAAAAGCAGGTTGACGCACGCCCCGCTGGCACCCTGGCCCCCCTTGGCCAGAGGCGCGCAGCCGGGTCAGCGCAGGTAGCCGGTTGGGTCCACGCTGTCAAAGCCTTCGCGCACTTCGAAATGCACATAGGCCGGGTCGCCAGAGCCGATCTTGCCGATCGTCTGCCCGCGACTGACATTGTCGCCCTTGGCCACGCTGATGTCATCGACGCGGATATAGACCGTCATCACGTTGTCAGGATGTTTTACCACGACAATCGGGATGTTGTTTTCATCCTTGGTGATCGCGGCCACCTTGCCGCTGGCCGCAGCCTTGACGGCCGTGCCGCTGCTTGCGGCAATGTCGATGCCTTCGTTCCGGCCCTTGGAATATTCCCGGATGATCGTGCCGTTGACCGGCATTGCCATCTTGGCGCTGCTCGACGGTTTTGTCGTCTCGGCGGCAAGGTTGGGCGAGGCGGGCTTGGGCTGTGGCGCAGAGGCCGCGGCAGGCGTGACCGCAGGCAGCGGTTTCGACGCGCTGGGGGGCGTCGGCGTTGGGCTGCCCACGCCGGGAGGCTCCGTGCTGGCGGCGGTCTGGCTGCTGGCTGCTGCCGTGGTTCGGACGGTGCTTGATGTCTGGGTGACCGGTGGGATCAGAAGGTACTGCCCTTCGCGGATGGTGAATTCCTTGTCGAGCCCGTTCCATTCCGAAAGCGCCCGTACCGACACGCCGTAGAGGCGCGAGATGGTAAAGGCCGTCTCGCCGCGCACAACCTTGTGGCGGATCGGCTCCAGCCCGGTCTGGACGGCGGGGGCTGCGGTAGAACTGGCGGGCGTGGCCGGGGCGCTGTCAATCGCGGCACTTGCAAGCTCTGTCACCGTGACATCGCTGGCGGGTTGGATCGGGCCGGAGGACGTCGCCCCCGTGGCGGGCGACGGTTCGGCCACGCGGCGGGGCAGGGCGATCACCTCGCCACTGCGCAGGCTATCGTCCGGCTGGATGCCATTGTGGCGGGCCAGCTCGTCTGCGGGCAGGCCGATGCGGGCTGCGAGCGTCTGCAGCGTGTCACCCCGCCGGGCCACGGCAACCTGGTAATTCGGATAGGAAATGATCCCACGGTCATCCGGGCGGGGACGCGTGGCAACGACGGATTGCGCCGCCTGCGACGTGTCGAAGCTGCTGCCCAGCCGGCCACGAAGGTCCAGATCCAGCGGCCTTTCACAGGCGGTGGTGAGCAAAAGGGCGCTGCCGACAAGCACGGCAGTGGTGGGGAAGCGTCGGGTCGCTTGAAGCGTCATCTCGATATCCTCAATGCGCCCCTTGTTGAACCGAGGCGTCATGGCATTTCACTCACGGGCTGGTCAGCTGTCCTTGCCCAGACCTTCGACCAGCGGCACAAACCGGACGGTGCGCAGTTCTTCATAGTCATACCCATCCTCGCTGCGCGTCACCTTGATCAGGTTCTGCACCGCATCGGACTGACCTACCGGTAGCACCATGATACCGCCAATCTTAAGCTGCGCCAAGAGCGGTCCGGGCGGGTCTTCGGCCGCGGCAGTGACCAGAATCCGGTCAAATGGCGCCTGATCAGGCAAACCAAAGCTGCCATCAGCGGTCAGGGTGGTGATATTGGCAAGGGCGAGTTTCTCGAACACCGCGCGTGCCTCGTGTACCAGCCGCCTGTGCCGGTCGATCGTGTAGACCCGCCGTGCAAGCTGGCTGAGGATCGCGGCCTGGTAGCCCGAGCCGGTGCCGATTTCCAGCACCTTGTCGCGCGGCCCGGGGTCGAGCGCCTGCGTCATCAGGCCAACCACTGAGGGCTGGCTGATGGTCTGCCCGCAGGCAATGGGTAGCGGCATGTCCTCATAGGCGCGTTCGGCAAAGTAGCCCTTGATGAAAGGCGCACGGTCGATTTTCTCCATCGCCGTCAAGACCCGGGAGTTGGTCACGCCTTTGGACCGGAGCGCATAGAGGAACTGCATCTTCTGGGTCGCACCTGCGGTCATGCGAAGGCGTCTCTCAACGGGTCGACAAGGTCATGCGCCGTTAGGTCCGCCCGCATCGGCGTGATCGAGATGTAGCCGTCAAGGTTGACGGCCGCATCGGTGTCGGGCTGCGTTGGTGCGCGCTGATCGCCGCCCTTGATCCAGAGAAACCGGCGGCCCGAGGGGCTGTCATGCGGCTCTACCGAGAAGGAGGTGTTGCGCCGCAAGCCCTGCGGTGCGATGCGCGTTCCCCTGACATCCGCGGCTGGAACGGGCGGGAAATTGACGTTGTAGAAGGTCTGATAGCCCTCGTCCGGCTGTGGCAGTGTCGCGTCAAGGATGCGTCGCACGGTTTCTGTGCCATGGGCGGCGGCCGCTTCGAACGGATTGTCGAGCGCGTTGTTCTCTGGTCCGTAATATTGCGACAGCGCAATGGCTGGCAGCCCTTGCAGGGAAGCTTCGAGCGCGCCGCCGATTGTGCCGGAATAAAGCGTGTTCTCGGCCGAGTTGTTGCCCCGGTTGACGCCCGAGAGCACGAGGTCGGGGCGGGCATCCTTCATCACCTCGTGCAGACCGGCAAGCACGCAATCGGCGGGGCTGCCCTCGGCGGCGAAGCGGCGCTCTTCCATCTGGATGACCATGAAAGGGTGGGTGTAGCTGATGCAATGCCCGACGCCGGATTGTTCAAAGGCGGGTGCCACGGTCCACACTTCGCCATCCGGGCCGGCAAGCGAAGTGGCGATGTCGTGCAGGACTTTCAGCCCGGGCGCGTTGATGCCGTCGTCATTTGTGATGAGAATGCGCATGCCTTGCCCCTTGGTGCCCTTGGCACTCAATAGTAGAGGGGGCGGCGCGGGGCAAGCGGTGGAACGCCTTGTTCGGACAGCGCCCGCCCACCCACCCTGCTGCCCTCGCAAGGCGCGCGCGCCCAAGGGCGCGCTGTCCCGGTGCGTATACGCTGCCTTTGGGTGCAGGCGTTTCGCAGCGTTTTTGCCGCGGTGGCGGGGTGTCAGGCGATCTCGGCCAGAAGGCGCTTTGCCTCGGCGGCGGGGGCGGTCAGGGGGCTGCGATCCTCGCCCGGAAAGAACCTGGCGCGGGTCGCGGTCGGCATCGGGCGCGGCGTCAGCACGTGGATATTTGGCCCGGTATTGAGGGTTTCCGCCTGCCAGGAGCGCGCCAGCGCGATCTGCGCCGCTTTCGTCGCGCCGTAGGCACCGAAGAATTTGCGCCCCGCCTGCGGGTCGTCAAAAAACAGCGCCTTGCCGTCAGAGCCAAGGAGCGGCGCGATGAAGGGGATCAGCGTGCCCATCACCGTGACATTGGCCGCCACGGATTTCTCCCAGTCCTTGGTGTCCATATGCGATGCAGGCGACAGCGGCGCGGCATGGACGGCCGTATGTGCCCAGAGAGAGAGCGTGCCTGCCATCGTTTCGCGCCCGGCGCCCCAGCGATCAAAAATTGAGCGGCAGAGCTGTGCCATGGCATCCGAATTGGTGATATCCATCGGGGCCAGCGTGGCTTTGCCGCCCTTGGCCTGAATGCGGTCGTCAAGCTCTTCGAGCGCGCCAGTGGTGCGCGCGACGGCAACGACGTGGTGGGTCTCGCAGAGAGCCTCGGCGAGGGCGGCGCCAAGCCCGCGGGAGGCACCGGTGATAAGGGCGATTTTCTGTTCCATGGCTTGCGTTTTCATCGAAACCGGGCCGAGGTCAAGGGATCGGTTGCCGCAAGCGTATCATTCGGTGCGAAGACATCGCCGTCGTAACGCATGCAAGCCCCCGGTCAGGGCATTTGCAGCCGCTGCGCTGTGCCATTGCGCGCAAGCGTCAGCTCGGCCGTGGCGATGGCCAGCACCTTGCCGCCGTTGACAGTGTCCCCGACGGTAACCGTCTGGACCTTGCCGCCGGGCAGACGCACCAGCGCCGATGGCGCGTCTTGCGAACCGAACGTGCCGAGAAGCACAAGTTCGCTTCGGCTGACGCCCTTCGTGGTGACTGTGGCCGTGTCGGCAACATAGTCCTGGCTGGTCGTGGTGTTCTGCGCCATTGGCGGTGCTCCGGTCTTGCGTATACCGTCCCCGACTGGCGGGGGCGGACCGCATGCATCTATGGTGGGCGCGCTGCGCTGAAAAGGGGCGACGCTGCGGCGCAGCGCAACCTTGCCGATCCGCACCTGTCGACCGGCGAAAACCTGCGCGATTGTTGCAGACGGGGCCGATTGCTCGCGGTAGCGTTGCGTCAAATGCAGGCAGGCATTCCTGAGGTGGGGTGGCTATTCGGCCGCTTTCAGCCTGAAACCCTTCTCGATCATGTCCGAGGGTTCGACCGGATATTCGCCCGAGAAGCAGGCGTCGCAATATTGCGGCTGCGATGGATTGCGCCCCTTATCTTCGCCAACAGCACGATAAAGCCCGTCCAGCGAGATGAAACGCAGCGAGTCGACCTGAAGGTGATCGCGCATCTCGTCCTCGGACATGGTGGCGGCCAGAAGCTTTTCGCGTTGCGGCGTGTCCACACCGTAGAAACAGGGCCAGGCGGTGGGGGGCGAGGCGATGCGGAAATGGACCTCTGCCGCGCCGGCATCAAGGATCATCTCCTTGATTTTGCGGCTGGTGGTGCCACGCACAACCGAATCGTCCACCAGGATCACCCGTTTGCCTTTGATCAGCGCGCGGTTCACGTTCAGTTTCAGACGCACACCCATGTTGCGGATCTGCTCTGTCGGTTCGATGAAAGTCCGGCCCATATACTGGTTGCGGATGATGCCCATCGCGTAGGGAATGCCTGATTCCTGGCTGAAACCGATGGCTGCCGGGGTTCCACTGTCGGGCACCGGGCAGACAAGATCTGCATCCACTGGCGCCTCTCGGGCCAGTTCCACACCGATCTGACGGCGGGTTTCATAGACGGACCGGCCACCGAGGATCGAATCGGGGCGGCTGAAATAGACATGTTCGAAGATGCAGAAACGCGGCTTGCGCGGGCGGAAGGGGCGAACGCTTTCGACGCCGTCGGCCGTGATGACCACCATTTCGCCCGGATCGATCTCTCGGACGAATTCGGCGCCGATGATATCCAGCGCGCAGGTTTCAGAGCTGAGGCACCAGCCATCGCCGATCTTGCCCAGCACGAGCGGACGCACGCCCAGCGGATCGCGCACACCGATCAGTTTGGTGCGGGTCATCGCCACGACGGAAAACGCGCCTTCGACACGGCGCAGGGCGTCTTCCATCCGCTCGGGGATGTTGCGCTGCAGGGACCGCGCCATCAGGTGAATGATGCATTCGCTGTCGCTGGAGCTTTGGAAAATCGATCCGCGTTCGATCAGCTCGCGGCGCAGGGCGTCGGCATTGGTGATATTGCCGTTATGCGCAATCGCGGCGCCACCCATCGAAAATTCGCCGAAGAAAGGTTGCACGTCGCGGATCTGCGTCGGGCCTTTCGATCCGGCGGTAGAATAGCGCACATGGCCGATGGCCAGCGGGCCGGGCAGCGTCTTCATCAGCGATTGCGATGTGAAATTGTCGCGCACGTAGCCGAAACGTCTGGCAGAGTTGAAGCCCTGTTCCGCGTCGTGGCTGACGATGCCGCCTGCCTCCTGTCCGCGGTGCTGCAGGGCGTGCAGACCGAGGGCGACGAAATTCGCGGCATCGGTTACGCCGACGACGCCGAAGATGCCACATTCTTCGTGAAGTTTGTCATCGTCGAATGGATGCGCAGGGGGCATGAGCTTGGACAAGGCAGGAGGCTCCGAATCCCGGGTCAGTTCTTGAGCCCCGTCTTAGAGGGTCATCCGCCGAGTGTCACGAAAGGATCACAAATCGGGGCCGCATCCGGCAAATAAAAGGAAACAGACGCCCTGAAACGGCCGTGGGGCGGGCGGGATGCAATTTTAGGGCGATCAGATGGCGCGTCTTATTCCCAGCAGCTGACCAGTACGGTCATGCCGTTTGCCAGTTGCGTCAAATCCTCGGGCGCCATGGAGGCGGTGCCGTTCGCCGCTTCGACCTTCACGCCCGCCTTGTCCAGAAAATCGCTCAGCGATGCGGCATCGGTAGAAAAGCTGACCTCGCCCGGCAATTGCTTGTCGCCATTCTCGCGCGGCAGCAACATGCCCAGCACAGCGCCACCGGTATCGAAGACCGGCCCGCCCGCGTCGCCGGGATGGGCGTTGACGGCCAGCCTGTCCAGACGGTCATCGCCTGACAGGCCGCGCAGATCCTGCAGCGTCCCGAAGGTCAGGGTCGGCGCGCTGAGCACCCCGCCAAAGCTGTAGCCGGAAATTGCGACCTCTGATTGCAGCCGGGGCTGACCCTGCCGGAACGACGCGACAGAGATCGGCACAAGCCGCGATGCGGGCCGCAGGACCGCGACGCCAAGGTCGGGATCGGAGGCAATCACCGTCGCCTCGTGTTCGCCGTCCAGCGTGATGCGCGAACATGCCTCGACAACATGGATCGTGGTCACGACGGACCCGTCACGGCTGATGTAGAAGCCCGAGCGCGACAGTTTGGGCCTGCGCACGTTCAGACCGGCAACCAGATCGATCGTCTGGCCGTCATCCTTGATCTCCGCAGGATCAAGAACGGCTGCCGTCGTCTCGAAGGAGGCTTTCATCTTGTCCAGAACGCGCAGGCGGCGTTCTTCATCCCCCGCCGGCCAGACAAGGGTGAAGCCCTTGATCGCGCCGTTGATCAGCCGGGCCTCTGTATGGCTGGTGATCCGGCTGTTGCTGCCTGTCAGAACAAAGCTGTTGCGCAGCCGTTCGCGGGGGCCGTCGAGTGGCACAATCTCCAGCGTCTGCATGATCTCGTAGAGACCATAAAGCGTTTCGCGGTCGCCGGGCTGGGAAATCAGGATGACCCGCGCGTCCAGATCGGTTGTGGGCGTGTAATGGACGAAAGGGGCCTCGTAATGGTCGAAGGCCACGATCCCCATCGGCAATTGCATGCTGATCCCGGCCTTGGCCTCTGTGACTTGCTGCATCCCCATACCGTCGAGAATCGCGTTATACTGGCGCAGAAGCTCGGCGCGTTGCGCTGTTGTCAGGATGCCTGTTGCCTCGAAACCGTTGTTGCGCTGCCATTCGGCCATCGACCCGCGCGTGCCACGGCCAAAGGCGCCGTCGATTGCGCCACGATAGACACCGGCCCATTTCAGCGCGACCTGCAATTCTTCGCGTTCGGAGGGGCTGAGCTGCGCCTCGCTTGCGCGGGCCTGGCGCGGGGTCTCGTCCGGCTCTGCCACGGTAGGCGCGGGCGCCTCAACAGCTGGTTGGGCGGTCTCGGGGGCTGTGATTTCAGGGATTGCAACAGGTTGCGGCGACTGTGCGTTCAGCGCCGCGCCGATGGGCCAGAACTGGCGCCCGTATTCATTCGGCTCCTCGATATAGGAATCGCGCGGCACCTGCCCGTTGGAGCGAAGCTGGCGCAGCAGCGCCTCGGCATCGGAGCGCGGGTAGGGGCCAAGGGCCACGCCGTACCAGCCGCGGCCAAGCGCAAATCCGTTGACGTCGTTCAGAACGGTCGCGTAATCGCGGGCGCGCTCTTCTGCACGGGCAAGGCTGGGCTGCGCCTCGATCTGGATATAGGCGACGTCCTGTGCAATCGCCGCCTGCGTCATGAACAAGGCGGCGACGAGCGTAATGATGAACCTTGGCATGCGTATGGTGGATCCCTGCTCTTTGTCGTCGTCGTTTTGCGCAGTTTTACCAAAAGGAACGGCGAGCGCACTACAAATTATGGTCAGCCCCGTGATTGACGCTTGACTTGGTGGGGCATAGGAAGGCCGCAGATCATCAAGAGGGCAGGTCATGCACGCAAGCTCAGCCAAACCGCGCAGTTTTCAGGAAATCATCCTGCGGCTTCAGAGCTACTGGGCCAGCAAGGGCTGCGCAATGCTGCAACCCTATGATATGGAGGTTGGTGCCGGCACGTTCCACCCGGCCACGACGCTGCGCGCCCTGGGCGCCCGTCCCTGGGCCGCCGCCTATGTGCAGCCCTCGCGCCGTCCGACCGATGGGCGCTATGGCGAAAACCCCAACCGTCTGCAGCATTATTACCAGTACCAGGTGTTGATCAAACCCTCTCCGCCGGACCTGCAGGCGCTATACCTCGGGTCGCTGGAAGCGATTGGCATCGACATGGCGATGCACGACATCCGCTTTGTCGAGGATGACTGGGAAAGCCCGACGCTGGGCGCCTGGGGGCTGGGCTGGGAAGTCTGGTGCGACGGTATGGAAGTCAGCCAGTTCACCTATTTTCAACAGGTGGGCGGGCATGATTGCTCTCCCGTCTCCGGAGAGCTGACATACGGTCTGGAGCGGCTCGCCATGTATGTGCTGGGTGTTGACCATGTCATGGACATGCCGTTCAACGACCCGGATGCGCCGATCCCGCTAAGCTATGGCGACGTTTTCCGACAGACAGAGCAGGAATACAGCCGCTGGAACTTCGATATCGCCAATACCGAAGTGCTGCAGCGTCATTTCGAAGAGGCAGAGGCGGAATGCGAGGCGATCCTGGATCAGGAAGATGTCGACCCCAAGACAGGGCGCCGCATCATCATGGCCCACCCCGCCTATGATCAATGCATCAAGGCGAGCCATCTGTTCAACCTGCTGGATGCGCGCGGCGTGATTTCGGTGACCGAACGGCAGGCCTATATCGGACGGGTCCGCACATTGGCAAAGCGCTGTGCCGACGCGTTTGTGCAAACTGATGCGGCCACGGTCTGAGATGCAACTCGAGTCGCGCATGAGCCTGATGCTCCGCCGCGCCGGAGATCGCATCAATCGGCGCACTGGCAGGATCTCGAACGGATATCTGCGCCTGCTGCGCGACCTGTCGCCGCGCGATGCGGTGGCCGAAACCGGCACGACCCCCGCTGGTCGAATGCCCCCCGCCGAGGACCGTCATTTCGAGGCGGAGCCCGGGCCGGATGCGCACGCCATCGCGGTGCGCGAAGCCTTCCTGCTGGATCTTGTCCCCTTCGCCCCGGGCGACCACATCGTGGAAATCGGCGCGAATGTCGGGGATTTTGCGCAGGCGTTGCAGACGTTCAACATGCCGTTCGACCTGACCTGCTTTGAGCCCGCGCCGCGCGAGTTCAGGGCGCTCAGCCGCAACTTGGCAAATGCCACCGGTCTGACCGCGCGGGCCCGTCAGGCGGCGGTCTGGAACGCTGATGCGGATGCAGTGACGCTTTACCGCAAGGCCGCTGGCGCGGAGGCGTCGCTCCTGCCGATGGAAGACTATGACAGCACGACAGAGGTGCCCGCGATCCGTCTGGACAGCGTTCTCGAACGGCGCCCTTACCGGTTGCTGAAACTTGAGGCCAAAGGGGCAGAGCCGGAAATCCTGGACGGTGCCAAAGGTATACTGGACTGCTTTCAATACATCACGGCGGATGTCGGTTTCGAACGCGGCGCGCGTCAGGACAGCACCTTACCAGAGGTCAGCAACCATCTGATTTCGCGCGGCTGGCGTGCGCGCGCTGTAGGTAGAAGGCGGATGATCATCCTGTTTGAAAATCCGAAATGGGGCAATTGATGGGACGTTTTCTTGCCATTGTCATCCTTGTGTCGGCGCTCGCAGCGGGTGCCGCCATGTATTACTTTCAAGTTTACGGCTTCTACACAGAGGTAGAGCCGAACGGCACCGATGATGTCGTGCTGATCGAGACGGCGACGGGTGAACCGGCTGCGATTGCCTATGGGGACTTCCGGGCGATTGACGCGGACAGCTCTCCTATCCGTTACCGCGCCTGTTTCACCACCACCCAAGATCTGGCCGAGCTGAGCGCCACGTTCACGGCCTATGAGGACGCCGCCCCCCGCGTGGCCCCCGGTTGGTTTGACTGTTTTGATGCCGAAGAAATCGGCGATGCGCTGGCCGATGGCAGCGCGCTGGCGTTTCTTGGACAGCGCAATCTGGAATACGGTATCGACCGTGTCGTGGCTGTCATGGAAGACGGGCGCGGGTTTGTCTGGCACGAGGTCAACGACTGTGGCGAAAAGGCCTATGATGGCAGCCCGGTCGACGATAGCTGCCCGCCGCGCGGGTTCTGAGCGCGGGCGCGTTGATGGGTCAGGGCGGGCTGCGTCTGAATGTTGGCGCAATTTTCGGCGGTTGCACTGGACCCTCGCCAGCCTTGTCGCTATCCAACGCCGCAAAGAGGTTCCCTGCCGCGGGCAGGGGCGAGGACGTGAGGTAATCACCGATGCCGGATCTTCTGATCGAGCTGTTTTCCGAAGAAATCCCGGCGCGCATGCAGGCGCGCGCCGCAGAGGATCTCAAGTCGCGCGTGACCGATGGGTTGGTCGAGGCGGGGCTGACCTATGCCGGTGCGGCTGCCTTTGCCACGCCGCGCCGTCTGACGCTCGCCGTCGAAGGGCTCTCGGAACGCTCGCCCACCTTGCGCGAAGAACGTCGCGGGCCGCGGGTCGATGCGCCGGAAAAGGCCATCGAGGGGTTCTTGCGCGGCGCAGGGCTCAGCCGGGATCAGCTTGAAAGCCGTGAGGAAAAGAAGGGGACATTCTTCTTTGCCGTGGTGGAAAAGCCCGGCCGCGAGGCGCCTGACATCGTGGCGGACGTGCTGGAAACCGTGATCCGCAACTTCCCATGGCCCAAATCGATGCGCTGGGGCTCTGGCAGCCTGCGCTGGGTCCGGCCCCTGCACCGTATCCTGTGTATCCTGACCGATGAGGCCGGGGCCCAGACTGTCCCGCTGGAGATTGACGGGATCGTCGCGGGTGACACTACCGAAGGGCATCGTTTCATGGCGCCCGACGCGTTTTCTGTAACCTCCTTCGAGGATTACGAGGCAAAGCTGAAGCGCGCCAAGGTGATCCTGAACCCGTCCGAGCGTGCCGAGACGATCTGGCAGGAAGCCACCAACATGGCCTTCGCCTCCGGGTTGGAAGTGGTCGAGGATCGCGGTTTGCTGGCAGAGGTTGCGGGGCTGGTTGAATGGCCCGTCGTGCTGATGGGCGAGATCGATGAGGCGTTTCTTGGCCTGCCGCCCGAAGTGCTTCAGACATCGATGAAAGAGCACCAGAAATTCTTTTCCGTCCGCGCGCCGCAGACTGGCCGGATCGAACGTTTCGTGACCGTCGCCAATCGCGAAACTGCCGATCACGGCGCGACCATCCTTGCGGGCAACCAAAAGGTGTTGTCGGCGCGGCTGGCAGATGCGAAATTCTTCTGGGAAAATGACCTGCGCACGGTAGACCGGCAGGGGATGAAGGCCTGGACGGACCGTCTGGCCGACGTAACCTTCCATGCCAAACTGGGAAGCCAGGCCGAGCGGATCAACCGCATCGCCGCCTTGGCGCGCGAGATTGCGCCATTTGTCGGGGCGAAACCGGATCTCGCCGAAGAGGCCGCGCGGATTGCCAAGGCCGATCTGGCATCGGAAATGGTTTATGAATTCCCTGAATTGCAGGGCGTGATGGGGACTTATTACGCCCGCGCCGCTGGCCATGACGACGCTGTGGCCGCCGCCTGTGCAGAGCATTACTCGCCCCTCGGCCCGTCCGACGATGTGCCCACCGCGCCGATCTCTGTCGCCGTGGCACTGGCTGACAAGCTGGACACGCTGACCGGGTTCTGGGCGATTGACGAAAAGCCCACCGGTTCCAAGGACCCGTTCGCGCTGCGCCGGGCCGCTCTTGGTGTGATCCGTCTTGTGCTGGTGAATGATCTGCGCCTGCATCTGGATCGCCTGATCGACGCGCAGGTGCTGCGCCACCAGATCGATGCAAAGGCGGATGCCGCCGAACTGCGTGACGAATTGCTTGCCGAAATCGCCAAACATGGCGTGTTCGGGTCGGCCGTGCGCACGGTCGTCGAGCGTGCCAAGGCCAGCGCCCCGGCCTGGATCGAGAAGATCACCAATCACGATTCCGACCTGTCGGAAGACTTGCTGTCCTTCGTGCATGACCGTCTGAAAATCCACCTGCGGGATGAAGGCATCCGCCATGACGTGATTGATGCCTGCCTCAGCCGGAATGAACATGCGCCTGATGATGCCAACGTCGGCAAGGATGACCTGACGCTGCTGGTCAAGCGGGCGCGGGCGCTGTCGGACGTGCTTGGCACTGATGACGGCGAAAACCTTGTGCAGGGCTTCAAGCGCGCGAACAACATCCTGGCCCAGGCCGAGGAGAAGGACGGGGTCGAATACTCCTTTGGTGCGGATGTGAAATTCGCCGAAAGTGCCGAGGAAAAGGCCCTGTTTGCTGCCCTGGACGCGGCAGAGGCGCGCATTGCCCCGGCCATGAAACAAGAGGATTTCGCCTCCGCGATGGAGGCGATGGCGGCGCTGCGTGGGCCTATCGATGCGTTCTTCGAGGCGGTGCAGGTCAATGACGAGAACGAGGTGTTGCGCCGCAATCGTCTGAACCTGCTCAGCCGGATCCGGCAGATCTGTCTTGGCGTCGCTGACCTTACCTCTATCGAGGGCTGAGCGGGCTGCACGGATCGCGGGACTTGGCAAGGGACGCTGGCGGCGTATGCTGCGCAGCACACACTAAGGATGCTGCACGTGCATAACCCCGATCCAGATGTCACCCTGGTGACACCGACTGCTCCGGTCTCGGCCCCGACACATGGTGGTCGTGCCAAGTGCCTTCAGCGGCTTGTGCGGCTGGACCTGCCGGTGCCGCGCACTGTGGCGTTGTCATTTGATACGGTTCAGGGCATCGCGCAGGGGTCCATGCCGGATATCGAAACCATCCTTGCCGAATTTCCCGAGGACGCCTTGCTATGCGTCCGGCCATCCTCGGAAGATCCCGATTGGGGCGGGCCGGGTGCGATGCTGAATATCGGCATGAACGACGCGCGCTTTGCGGACCTGTCCGAAAAGATCGGGCCGGTGGGGGCTGCGCGGCTTTATAAACGGTTCATCCTTGCCTATGCGGCGCATGTGGCGCGGCTTGATCCGGATCTGTTTGACGATCTCGAAGGATATGGGCCCGACCGGCTGGAGCAGGCGCTTGCCGCCTATGAGGACGAGGCAGAGGAAGCCTTTCCGCAATCAACTGCCGTGCAGCTTGCCGAAGTTCTGCGCTCCATGGCGCGGGCCTGGGGGGGGACGACGGCGCGGCTTTTGCGAGAGGCCAAAGGCGCGCCGGTCGATGCCGGGTTGGGCCTTGTCGTGCAGGAAATGGCGCTTGGCGTGGGGCAGGCGGAATGCGGCTCTGGCGTGTTGCAGCTGGTCAATTCAGACACCGGCCTGCCGCAAATCACCGGCCGCTATCTGAGCCAAAGCCAGGGGCGCGAGGCCCTGTCAGAGCCGGAGGCGATCTATCTGGAGCGTGACGCCCGCGGCGCATCGCTGGAAGAGCTTGCGCCAGAGGCGTTCGACGCGCTGAAGCGGCACGCCGCCCTGATGCGCGAAAAGCTGCGCGAAGAGATGCAGATCGAGTTCACCATCGACAATGGCGCGCTCTACATCCTTGACGGGGTGCGGGTGCGCCGCTCGGCCAGGGCGGCGTTGCGGATCGCGGTCCGGCTGGCCAATGACGGGATCATCACGCGTCAGGAAGCCCTGATGCGGGTCGAACCGCGCGCGTTGAGCGAATTGCTGCACCGGCAGGTCGATATCGCAGCGGCGCGGGACCGGCTGGGGCGCGGCATCAATGCAAGCCCGGGGGCGGCCACGGGCAAGATCGTCTTTTCGGCCAATGCCGCGCAGGCCAGCGCCGCGCGTGGCGAGGCCTGCGTCCTGGTGCGCCGCGAAACCTCGCCCGAGGATATTCGCGGCATGCATGCCGCCAGCGCCGTCCTGACCGAACGGGGTGGCATCACTAGCCATGCCGCCGTGATCGGGCGCGGCATTGGGCTGCCTTGTGTCGTGGGGGCTGCGCGGATGCGGTTCCAGATCCGACGGGGTGTGCTTACGGCCGAAGATGGGCGCACCTTCCGCGAAGGCGACGTGATCACCATAGACGGCACCAATGGCGAGGTGCTGGCAGGGGCGCCGCCCATGGTCGAGGCGGAGCTTGGCGAGAATTTCAAGACGTTCATGGCCTGGGCCGATGCAGAGCGCGATATCGGTATCCGCGCCAATGCAGATACGCCCGCAGATGCCAAGACCGCCCGGAACTTCGACGCGCAGGGCATCGGGCTTTGCCGCACGGAACACATGTTTTTTGAGGCTGACCGGCTGACGGTGATGCGCGAGATGATCTTTGCCGACGCGCCTGACGACCGCCGCTCGGCCTTGCAGCAGCTTCTGCCGATGCAGCGCGACGACTTCACCGAGCTCTTCCGGATCATGCAGGGCCAGCCCGTCTGCATCCGCCTGTTCGACCCGCCCTTGCATGAATTCCTGCCCTCTGACCGCGCGGGCCTGCGTGATCTTGCCGAGTCGCTGGATCTTCCGGTCAGCGATGTGACCCGGCGGGTCGAGGCGATGGGCGAATACAACCCGATGTTGGGGATGCGGGGTGTCCGGTTGGGCATCACGGTGCCTGAGATCTATGACATGCAGGTGCGTGCCATCTTTGAGGCGACGATCGAGGCCAGCCGCGACGGCGATCCGGTGGTGCCCGAGGTCATGATCCCGCTCGTTTCTGCCAGCCGCGAGGTCGAGCTGGTGCGCAAGCGCATCGATGCCGTGGCCGCAGCGGTGAAGGCCGAGCGGCAGACCGAGTTCGACTATCGTCTGGGCGTCATGGTCGAGACGCCGCGCGCCTGTCTGCGCGCCGCCGATATCGCCGCGCATGCCCAATTCCTGTCCTTCGGCACGAACGACCTGACCCAGATGACCTATGGCCTTTCGCGGGACGACGCCGGGCGGTTCATGTCGGAATATGTTCACCAGGGGGTCTTTCTGGAGGATCCGTTCCACCTGCTGGATACCGAAGGTGTGGGCGAACTTCTCAGCCTGGGAGTGGAGCGTGGACGTAAGGCACGCCCCGACATCACCCTGTCGATCTGCGGAGAACACGGCGGCAACCCCGAATCGATTGCCTATTGCCGGCAAGTCGGTGTCGACTATGTCAGCTGTTCGCCGTTCCGGGTTCCGGTCGCGCGACTCGCTGCGGCACAATTGGCAATCAGGGACAAGCTGAAGTTGAAACAATAGCGTTTCAAATGGCTTCGTCAGGCATGATTGTTAGCATCGGGCGGAAATTCGCTGATTTCTGGCCCCAAACTGGACGGTTTAGCCGAAATTCTTTAGTCAGGCCCCGGTTGATCGCGGCAGTGCCCGCGAAAGCCTGCTGCCAAATCTGAGGATCTGAACGATGTTTCGCCGCCTTGCCGTTGCCTTTACTGCTGTCCTGCTGACGACTCAACCGGTTTTTGCCGAGCTTCGCTCCGACCCGACTCACGAGCTCATCCGCCTGGAAAAAAGCAGCCTTGAAGGGGTCAACCGCGCCCGGCTGAAATGGATGGTCACCCCCAGACCCGAGGTTGCGACCCGCCTGAACCTTGTGACCGCGGACGAGCCGCAGAATTCCGCCGCAATCTCCAATGTCAGCTACAGCAGCGACTGGCTGTCCAAGCAGCCTGCCGGTGACGGGGGCGCGCAGTGGCGGTGCCTTGCAGAGGCGCTTTACTTCGAAGCACGCGGCGAGACGGTCAAAGGTCAGTTCGCCGTGGCAGAAGTGATCATGAACCGAGTGGACAGCCCGCGTTATCCTGACTCCGTCTGCGGCGTCATCAAGCAGGGGACCGGGCGCAAGTTTGCCTGCCAGTTCACCTATACCTGTGATGGTCTGGCCGAACATATCGGCGAGCCCGCAGCCTTCCGCCGTGTCGGCAAGATCGCGAAGGCGATGCTGGATGGCGCACCGCGCAAGCTGACCGATGGCGCCACCTTCTACCACACCTCGGCTGTCAGCCCGAGCTGGGCGCGCAAGCTTGCCCGCACCGCCACGATCGGCGTGCATCATTTTTATCGCCGTCCGACACGTCTTTCGAGCAACTGACAGAGGTCGGCTGCCGTTTTCGGAAGCTGATACGCCGCCCGGCCCATCGCGCGCGCCGGGCGCCTTTGCTATTGTGGCGGAACGTTTTGCCATCCCGGAGCCCGTAGCGCATGTCCAACGAAGTTCGCCTTGCCTTTGCCCATCCCCAGGAACGGGCCGAGGCGACCTCTGGTCATGACCCGCTCGACCGGATCTCCCTGCGTGATCATATTGCAGAGGTCGAGATCGGGGCGTTTCAGGCCGAAAGGGGCACGACGCAGCGGATTTGTTTCAACGTTGTGGTCGAGGTCCAGGCGCTGACCGGCGATGTGGATGACGATGTCGATCGCATCCTGTCATATGATCGCGTCACCGAAGCCATCGCGCATGAGCTGGCCGCCGAACGTCTGAACCTGCTGGAGACGCTGGCAGAACGCATTGCAGAGCGTATTCTTCTGGAACCCCAGGCCATCCGCGTTTTTGTTCGGATCGAAAAGCTCGACCGGGGGCCCGGCGCGCTTGGCGTGGAAATCGTGCGAGCCCGGCGTGACAATCCGCCCAAACGCCCCCTGCCGGACGAGGCGCCGCATCCGCGCGTGGTGTATCTGTCGAACCCGGCCATATCTGACCCGGCTCTCTCCAGGGTGATCGACACGCTGCAAGCGACCGGCACGCCGCTGATCTTCTGTGTCGGGGCGCCGGATCAGCCCGGCCCGACCGCGGACGCGCCACTTGCGCAGCGACGCATTGATCTTTTGGCTATCGAGCAGAATGGCTGGGTTCTGGCGGGGCGGGACCATCGCTGCGTCGTGGTTGAAACCCGGACAGAGCTCGACTGGGCCATGAAGAACGGGCAGATCTGCGTCTGGGCGCCGTCCAAGATCGTGCTGGACGCGGTCGAAGGACCGGCATCGCAGCCGGGTGACGCGGTGGGCCTTGCGGCGTGGTTCGCTGGTCAGCTGACGGCCAGTGAGCTGCTGGTGATCGGCGAAACACCGCCCACCGAGGCGCCCGTGCCGCTGCGCGCATTCGCCGAGGCGGCAGAGCTTCTCTGACCCCTTGCCAAGCGGGCCGGCCTGACGCATTCAATGCCAATGAGTGAATATTTCCGACCTCTCCCGCGTCGCGACGGGCCGCGCCCGCAAGATGCCCTGGACGTCGCGGGCGGGCCGTACTGGTTTACCGAGGCCGAACGGATCACGCGCGGCGCAGACCGGGTGCGCGTGAAGCTGGCTGATATCCCCCAACGCTGGCGGGACGCCATTTCGGCGCCGCGCCCGCCCGTTGCCGGGCTGACCCTTGATCGGCCCCGCCTGATGGGCATTCTCAACGTCACGCCTGACAGTTTCTCGGATGGCGGCAGACATGACGGGTTCGATGCCGCCATCGCCCATGCCCGCGCGATGCAGGAAGCAGGAGCGGATCTGATCGATATTGGTGGCGAATCCACCCGCCCCGGTGCCAAACCTGTGCCGACAGACGAAGAAATCCGCCGTACCGCCCCTGTCATCGACCTGCTGACACAGCACTCTGCGCCGCCCGTGTCCATCGACACGCGCAAGGCCGCCGTGGCGGAACGCGCTGTGGCATCGGGGGCTGCGCTGATCAACGACGTTTCGGGGCTGGATTTCGATCCCGATATGGCGGCATATGTCGCCTCCTCCGGGCGCGCGGTTTGTGTCATGCATAGCCAGGGCGATCCGGAGGTCATGCAGAACGATCCGAGATATGAAAATGTCTTGCTGGATGTCTACGATTTTCTTGCCGAACGGGTGTCACGCCTGACGGCGCTTGGTGTGCCCAAGGGGCGGATCGTCGTCGATCCCGGCATCGGATTTGGCAAGACACAGGCCCATAACCTTGTAATCCTGAACGGTATTTCGCTGTTTCACGGTCTTGGTTGCGCGATCCTCCTCGGGGCATCGCGAAAACGATTTATCGGCACCATCAGCGGCACCACGCGGGCAGACCAACGCATTGCGGGTTCTGTCGCAGTGGCGCTGGCAGGGGCGGCGCAGGGCGTGCAGATCCTGCGGATACATGACGTGGACGAGACGCGACAGGCATTGGCGCTTTGGTCCGCGATAGAAGAGGGAGAGCAGTATGGGACGTAAACTCTTTGGCACGGACGGTGTGCGGGGCAGGGCGAACAGCCATCCCATGACGGCCGATATGGCACTCGCCATCGGGGCGGCGGCGGGGCGGTATTTCAGGCGTGACAAGGGCGGCGTTCACCGCGTGGTGATCGGCAAGGACACGCGCCTGTCGGGTTATATGTTCGAAAACGCGCTGACGGCCGGGCTGACCTCTACGGGTATGAGCGTGTTGCTGCTGGGGCCTGTGCCCACGCCGGCTGTCGGGCTGCTGACACCTTCGATGCGGGCGGATCTGGGGATCATGATTTCCGCAAGCCACAATCCCAGCGAGGATAATGGCATCAAGTTCTTTGGACCTGACGGGTTCAAACTGTCGGACGAGGCCGAGGCCGAGATCGAGGCGATGGTGGCCTCTGGCGTCGATGTGGCCCCGGCGGATGAAATCGGCCGCGCGCGGCGGATCGACGATGGCCGGTTCCGGTATCAGGAGCGGGTGAAATCGACCTTCCCGCAGGGCGTTTCCCTTGATCGCATGAAAGTGGTCGTGGACTGCGCCAATGGTGCCGCCTATCGCGCCGCGCCAGAGGTCTTGTGGGAATTGGGGGCAGAGGTCATCCCGGTGGGCGTGTCGCCCAACGGCAAGAATATCAACCTTGATTGCGGGTCGACCAAACCACGGACCGCATCGGAAACGGTCGTGGCCCATGGCGCGGATGTGGGGATCTGCCTTGATGGCGATGCCGACCGGGTGATGATCATTGATGAGACTGGCGCCGTCGCCGATGGCGATCAGATCATGGCGCTGATGGCTGCCCGCTGGGCCGAAGAACAGCGGCTGCGCGATGGCGTGCTGGTGGCCACCGTTATGTCGAACCTCGGCCTTGAACGGTTTTTGGACACCCGCGGGCTGCGGCTGGAACGTACCGCAGTGGGCGACCGCTATGTTGTCGAGGCGATGCGGCGCGGTGGCTGGAACCTGGGCGGCGAACAATCGGGCCATATCGTGATGACCGACTATGCCACAACCGGCGACGGGCTGATGGCCGGGCTGCAATTCCTTGCTGCTATGGTGAAATCCGGCAAACGAGCCAGCGAGTTGGCGCAGAATTTCGAGCCCGTTCCGCAAATGCTGAAAAACGTACGTTTCGCGGCCGGTCAGACCCCGTTGGAAACCCTTGCCGTTCAGCAGGCCATTGCATCGGCCGAGGCTGATCTGAAAGGGCGGGGTCGATTGCTGATCCGCAAGTCGGGGACCGAGCCCCTGATCCGGGTCATGGCCGAATGCGAGGACGAGGCCCTGTTGACGCGTGTGGTCGATGACGTTGTAGCCTCCGTAGAGGCCGCAGTCTGAACTGACGGGGCGCAGCCTTTCACCGGTCTCATGGTGCTGAAAACACTGGGGGAGCGGGAGAGGCTGGCCTCTTGCCGGGCATCGTACGGCGATGGAGATTTGCCGGTTACCGGCGGCTACTGGTCGCGGCCGAACAGCCTGCGCAATGCGCCATATTGGCTGAGGGCCACGCCCGCGAGGATCAGGATAAGCGCCACCAGCAAAGAGCTGTGCAACGGCTCGCCCAGAACCAGCGCGCCCAGAAAGACCGAACATAGCGGGACGATATAGTTTGTCAGGCTCATGAACACGGGGCCCGCGCTGCGAATGACGAGCACGCGCAAAAGGTTGGCCCCTGCGGTGGGCACAAGACCCAGCATGGCGATCACGATCAGCGTCTGGGTATCCGGCATCGGCGGTGGCCCTTCCCGCAGCCAGGCCAGCGGGATCACGAACAGCGCGCCGATCAGCATCGGCACTGCCGCAAGGCCAATCGGATCAACCGGGGGCAATCGCCGCATCGCGATAGAACTGACCGCGTAGCAGGCCGCGACTCCGATGCAGGCAAGGCGGCCCAGCGGTTCCATCGCAGCGCCGCTGGGGGCGAATGCTTCGGGCCCGATTAGGACCGCCACCCCGGCAAAACCGATCAGGAAACCGATGAACCGGCGCAGCGACATTCTCTCGCCCGGGACAAGGAAATGCGCCAGCGGCAGCACCATCAAGGCCACCGTCGCCATCGAGACCCCGGCAAAGCCGGAGGTGACATATTGCATGCCCCAGGACAGCAAAAGGAAGGGCAAAGCGGTCGACAGGATGCCAACGAGGCAGAGCGCGCCCCAGTCACGCTTTTCCGTCAGAAACAGCTTGCGGCTGCCTGCAAGCCAGACGGTCAGGGTCAGCACGGCGGCAAAAGAGATGCGCCCCGCCGCGAGCCAGAAGGGCGTCATGCCGCGCAGGGCGATTTCCATGAACATGAAGGTTGCGCCCCAGACGACGCCAAGTGTCAGGACCATCAGCCAGCTTTTCGGTGTGATGTCAGGGGCATGCGTCATGGGAAAGGCCTTGCGAGGGAATGGCGTGCGCGACATGACCCCGGCATCCTGCCAAGGTCAAGCCCGGGAAACGAAAAGACCCCGGCTCGTGGCCGGGGTCCGTGGAGGGCAGGATCTGCCGCGTGATCTGGGATGAACCGCAGATCAGTTCTTGGACTTGTCGACCATCTTGCCGGCAGAAATCCAGGGCATCATGCCGCGCAGCTTTTCGCCGGTCGCTTCGATCTGGTGTTCGTCGTTGATGCGGCGCGTCGCCTTGAAGGACGGCTGGCCAACGGCGTTTTCCAGCATGAAGTCACGCACGAACTTGCCGGTCTGAATATCGGTCAGAACCTCTTTCATGCGGGCCTTGGTTTCAGCGTAGGGCAGGATGCGCGGGCCGGAGACATACTCGCCATACTCGGCAGTGTTCGAGATCGAGTAGTTCATGTTGGCGATGCCGCCTTCGTAGATCAGGTCCACGATCAGCTTCACCTCGTGCAGGCATTCGAAATAGGCCATTTCGGGCTCGTAGCCGGCCTCGACCAGTGTTTCGAAACCCATGCGGATCAGCTCGACCAGACCGCCACACAGAACAGCCTGCTCGCCGAACAGGTCGGTTTCACACTCTTCGCGGAAGTTGGTTTCGATGATGCCGGAACGACCGCCACCGATGGCGGAACAGTAGGACAGACCGATTTCCAGCGCTTTGCCGGTTGCGTCATTGTCGACGGCCACGAGGCAGGGAACGCCGCCGCCCTTGGTGTATTCGCCGCGCACGGTGTGACCCGGACCCTTGGGTGCCATCATGATGACATCAACGCCGGGCTTGGGTTCGATCAGGCCGAAATGCACGTTCAGCCCGTGTGCGAAGGCGATGGCAGAGCCTTCTTTCAGGTTGTCGTGGACGTATTTCTTGTAGGTATCGGCCTGCAATTCGTCGGGCATGGTGAACATGATCACGTCGCACCATGCTGCCGCTTCGGCGATACCCATGACTTTCAGGCCTTCGCCTTCGGCCTTGGCAGCAGAAGGGGACCCGTCGCGCAGGGCGACAACAACGTTCTTGGCGCCGGAATCGCGCAGGTTCAGCGCGTGGGCGTGACCCTGAGAGCCGTAGCCGAGGATGGCTACTTTCTTGTCCTTGATGAGATTGATGTCGCAATCGCGGTCGTAGTAAACGCGCATGGATCTTCCTTCCTAGGTTTATCGTTGAGGCGCACATTACCCACTGCGCGGCGATAGTGTTTGCGTTCTTCGCGGATTTATGAAAAATGAAGGGAGTTTCATTCGCATAAATCGAAGAATACGAAAAATTCATGCTCGACGATACGGACAGGCGCATCTTGCGGCATTTTCAGGCCGCACCGGAGCTGGTCTCCTCGGATCTGGCGGACCGGGCGGGTGTGACGCCCAGTACGCTGGCACGGCGTCTGGACAGGATGCGCACGCGCGGCGTGCTGCGGGGCGCGCGGGCAGAGATCAACTGGCAAGCCCTGGGCTATGCTGTCGAGGTGAGCCTGCGCGTGACGCTGGACAAGACACAGGCCCGGGCCTTTGACGATTTCATCGAGGCTGCGCGCGAAGTGCCGGAAGTGATCGAGATACAGACTTTTCTCGGGCAGGTCGATGTGCGCCTGTCCATCATCGCACGTGACATGGCGCATTATCAGCAGGTCTATCGCAGCCGTATCCTGACGCTGCCGCATATTTCGGATCTGGATGCGCTGATGCATGTTGCGCGGCTGAAAACCGACGAGACATTGCCACTATGATCGAGCTGGACGAGATCGATCGCGGGTTGATCCGGGCGCTTGCGCAGGATGCCCATGCCAGTGCGGGCGCCCTGGGGCGGCAATTTGGTTTGTCACAGCCCGCCGCCTGGCGGCGAATCAAGCGCCTGCGAGAGGCCGGGGTGTTCCGGGGGGTGCGGCTGGATCTGGACAAGGAGGCGCTCGGTTTCGGCGTCACCGTTTTTCTGGGCGTGAAGCTGGCCACCAAGGGGCGCGTCAGCCTTGAGGATTTCGAGCGCGCCGTTTCGGCCATCCCCGAGGTGCAGACGGTGGAACATGTCCTGGGCATGTATGACTATCGCTTGCGCGTCGTGGCCCGCGACATTTCCGATTTCGAACGCGTGCTTCGGCGGCGGCTGATGACCCTGCCGGGGGTGGGCAGCGTCGATGCAAACGTCCTGCTCAGCGAAGAACGGCGCCCCGGCCCGCTGGGCTGACAGAGCCGCCCCTGCCGGGGATGGTTTGCCAAAGGGCGCGCGACGCGTTAGCGCTGTTTCAAACTGATGGAGGTCTTGATGGCTGCTTTGCTTGATACCGTCGATCCTGACGGGCTGCTCGAATTCTCGGTCGTGTTCACCGACCGCTCTCTCAACCACATGTCCAAGGCGTTCCAGCAGGTCATGCGCGACATCTCGGACATGCTGCGCGAGGTTTACGGCGCGGATGGCGTGGCGCTGGTGCCCGGCGGCGGTACCTTCGGGATGGAGGCCGTGGCGCGGCAATTCGGGCAGGACGCGAAGGTTCTGGTCGTGCGCAACGGCTGGTTTTCCTTCCGCTGGAGCCAGATTTTCGACGCTGCCGATATCGCGAGCGAGACCACGGTGATGAAAGCGCGGCGGACTGGGAACGAGGCGCAAGCCCCCTTTGCGCCTGCGCCGATCGAAGAGGTTGTCGCGCGCATTCACGCGGACAAACCCAACATCGTCTTCGCACCGCATGTCGAGACATCCTCGGGCGTGATCCTGCCGGATGACTATATCCGCCAGATGGCCGAGGCCGCGCATGAGGTGGGCGCGCTGATGGTGCTGGATTGCATCGCGTCGGGCTGTATCTGGGTCGACATGAAGACCACCGGTGTCGATGTGCTGATCTCGGCGCCACAAAAGGGCTGGTCCTCCACGCCCTGCGCGGGGCTGGTGATGCTGTCCGAACGGGCCGAGGCGCGGATGGCGGAGACCACCTCTGACAGCTTTGCCATTGATCTGAAGAAATGGCGCCAGATCATGCAGGCCTACGAGAATGGCGGACACGCGTATCATGCGACGATGCCCACGGACGGTCTGCGCGCGTTCCGCGATACGATGGCCGAAACAAAGCGGCTTGGATTCGAAGCGATGCGCGATGCGCAATGGGAACTTGGCCATAAGGTACGGGCCTTGTTGGCGTCCAAGGGCATCGCGTCTGTCGCAGCAGAAGGTTTTGCCGCGCCGGGTGTCGTGGTCAGCTACACCAACGCGCCCGAGATCCAGTCGGGCCGGGCCTTTGTGGCCGAAGGCGTGCAAATTGCGGCGGGTGTGCCGCTGCAATGTGACGAGCCTGAGGGCTTCTCGACTTTCCGTCTGGGCTTGTTCGGGCTCGATAAGCTGGCCGATGTGGATGCCACGGTTGCCCGGCTGGAAACAGCGCTGGACGCCGTTCTGGCAAAGGTCTGACCTGTTCACGATCCGCCCAAAGGTGCGCCCCTTCGCGGGGCGCGCCGCTTATATTGCGCTGCCACATAGACAGGGGCTGACGCCCCCTCAAGGGGATGTTGACCGCCTGCGCCTACTTTGACCCTGCGCCAAGCCCGAGCTGCATCAGGGATTGCCGGATCGGTTTCAGATCGTAGATCGCATTCAGCCCGGCGGCGCGCGCGTCCCGCAGCAGCGGGTTCGACAGCATCGAACTGCGGTTGAGCAGGGTGATCCCGGCCACGCGCGTCCGGATATCGCCAATGCGCGCCTTGTGATACGCGTCCAGCATCGTTGCGTCGCCCAGCGTGTCGGGGGCAGCTTTGGCAAGCTCCAGCAACGTGCGGATGTCGCTCAGGCTCATGTTCAGCCCCTGCGCCCCGATGGGCGGGACGACATGCGCAGCTTCGGCCACGAGCGCCAGCCGTTCAGCGGTCAGGCGCTCCGCCTCCTGCGCGATAATCGGCCAGAGCGTGCGGCGAGAGGCGAGGCTGAGCGGCCCGAACAGGTGGCAGGAGCGGGTGCTCATCTCTGCCTCGAAATCGGGCACATCCATCTCTGACAGGGCCTTGGCTTTCGGGCCTTCCTCCATCCATACCACGGCGGAAGAGGGGCGGCCTTGCCAGTCGGGCAAGGGTACGAGCGTGAACGGCCCGCCGGTGCGGTGGATCTCTGTCGAGACATTGCAATGCGGGATCGGATGGGTGACCGCAAAGGCCAGCGCCTTCTGACCGAAGCGCGTGGTGCGAACGTCGATGCCCGCCGCCTGCCGCATGGGCGAGGCGCGCCCGTCTGCCGCGATGACCAGCCGGGTCCGGATGCGGCTGCCGTCGGTCAGTGTCACCCGCGCCTCTGCCATCCGGGTAAACAGTGTCGCGGCACCGGTGCCGGGGCGAAACTCGACGCGGTCAAGCTCTGACAGACGGGTCAGGATTTCGCGCCGCAGCAGCCAGTTGGGCAAGTTCCAGCCAAACGGCTGGTCGGAGATGTCGGCCGCGTCGAATTCCTTGACCACCCTTGGTTCGGGATATTCACCGCCAGCATCGACGATCCGCATCACCTGCAACGGCGTGGCGTAGGGGGCAAGCCTGTCCCAAAGACCGATCTGGTCCAGAAAGTCTTTGGCAGGTTGCAGAAACGCGGTGGTGCGCAGGTCGGACCCCGCAGCATCGCGGTCCGTGACCGGGGCGGCAGGATCGACGCAGAGCACCGAGAACCCGGCCTCGCCAAACGCGGCGGCCGCCACCAGACCGGCAATGCCGCCGCCACTGATCAGGATGTCATGGGTCATATGCGCCTCCTTTGACAGGGTGAACCTAGTGCGCGGCAGCCATGGCATCCATGCGACAGATCGGGCAGCCGATCATGCCAGCCGCGCAAGAAAGGCGGCAAGATCCCCAGTGTGGTGGTGGATATGCGGCGCTTCATGGCGCTCTGGTGCCACATGCACCGTGCGCATGCCCATCGCGTGTGGTTCGGCCAGATTGCGCGGATCATCCTCGAACATCGCGGCGGCGTCCGGTGTGATCCCGTCCGTGGCAAAGACCTTTTCAAAGGCGGCCCTTTCCGGTTTCGGCAAAAATCCAGCTTCTTCAACGCCGTAGATGGCATCGAAGGCGGCCTCCAAACCCCGCGCTTTCAGCACGCGGGCTGCATAGGGCGCGGTGCCGTTCGTGTAGACGATCTTGCGGCCCGGCAGGCGCGAAATCGTCTCAAAAAGGTAGGGATCAGCGTCGAGATGGTCGAGCGAGATATCATGCACATGGGTCAGGTAGGGCCCCGGATCGACATCGTGTTCGCGCATCAACCCGGCCAGCGTCGTGCCATAAGTGGCCCAGTAATGCTTGCGCAGGTGGTTCGCGCGGTCCTGTTCGACACCAAGCGCGGACATGACGTAGTCTGTCATCCGGGTTTCGATCTGGTCGAACAGCCGGGCGGCAGGGGGGTACAGGGTGTTGTCGAGGTCGAACACCCATTGGCGGATATGAGAGAACGAAGCGCGCGTCATGGGCGATACCTAATGGCCTGCGCTGATACGCGCAATGGCTGGCCTTGATTGCTTGCGGGGCAAGCGTCTATCCTGCCGGTCATTCCGGGAGGACCAGACCGCGCCATGAACCAGATCAAGCCAGCACAGAAGGATGCCTATTCGTTGATCCTCGAAGCGATCGACGTGGGCGTGTTCCGTCCCGGCGATCGTTTGGTCGAAAGCGATCTTGCAGAGCGGTTCGGGGTGTCGCGCACACCGATCCGGGAGGCTTTGCAGCGGCTGGAGACGCAATCGCTGCTGGCGCGGGACGGGCGCAGCCTGATTGTGGCCTCGCTGGATCACAACCAGATGGCAGAGCTGTATGTCGTGCGCACAGAGCTGGAAGGTCTGGCCGCACGGCTGGCTGCAAGGCATGCCACGGATGAAGAGGTGCAGGTGCTGCGCGATATGGTCACCGAGGATCGCGCCCTTCTGGGAGATCCGGCCGCACTTGCGCGGTCAAACCGCCGGTTTCACAAGCAGATTCACCTGACCTCGCACAACAGGTATCTGGTCCAGCAACTGGACCTTGTCTATCGGTCGATGGCGTTGATGGCGACCACCTCTCTGGCGGCGGAGGGGCGGGGCGCCAACGCCTTGGAAGAGCACCTGGCGATTGTCGATGCGATTGCCCGGCGCGACGAAGAAGCAGCCTATGCCGCCTTGCGCGATCATATCTCCGTGGCCTTCGTGACGCGGCTGAAACAGGACAGCAAGGCGCTGGCCGACGAGTGATGCCGGTCTGCGCAGGCGGCTTGTCACGTGGCGCTGGGGCCACAGACGTTACCTACAAGGCGCTGCCCAGGTCACTGATGTTTTTCCGCTTCGCCTGTCGTTTCGAATTGTCCTGTCCTGCATCGGGCAGCGAATGGCCATGTTCCGTCTTGTCCCAGTAAAATGGACGCACGAGCACCTCATAGGCTGCCTTGGTCGCGGCAAGCCAGCCCATCATGAAATAGAAAAACAGCGTGGGGACCCAAGCCCAAAGCCCGCGATGACGCGTCCGGGCAACGGCTGCCAGGCCGATGACGATCGCCAACGCTTCGGACACGAGAAAGACGCCGATCAGCTGACGCAGCCCCGCCGCATCCAGAAATGCAGACATCGGGTGACGCATGCCAAGCATCACCAGCCAGAACGCCCAGAGAACGGGTGCAAGAATGAACTGGCTGATCGTGGTCAGAAAGAACACCTGAAATCCGGTGAATTTCCATGGGCCCAGCGTCTGCCAGAGCTTTCGCGGTGCGCGCATATGGGTAAGATATGTGATCATGTAGCCCTTGAGCCAGCGCGAGCGTTGCTTGACCCATGGCCAAAACCTGTTGTTCGCCTCTTCCCGGGTGACAGAAGACAAGAGCTCTGTCCGGTAACCATATCGCGCGAGGCGAAAGCCCAGATACGCATCCTCGGTCACGTTATGGGCGTCCCATGCGCCCACCTCCTCCAGCGCCTTGCGGCGGAAAAAGACCGTCGTGCCGCCCAAGGGGATGGCAAAGCCAAGCCGCGCAAAACCCGGTAGAAGGATGCGGAACCAGCTTGCATATTCAATGGCAAAGCAGCGCGACAGCCAGTTGGCGCGCGGGTTGTAGAAGTCCAGAATGCCTTGCAGGCAGGCCGTATCCGGCGGGGCGCGGCTGAAATGGGCCACCACGCGGTCGATCTGGTCGGGTGCAGGAGCATCCTCGGCATCATAGATGCCAATGATTTCGCCACGGCAAAAGCCAAGCGCGTAATTCAGTGCCCTCGGCTTGGTGGTGATGCTGCCCTTGGGCACCTCGACCACCCGCATCCATGGCGGCAGCAGCGCGGGTATCAGGGCTTTGCGGGTGCGCGCATCCTCGGCCTCCAGCACCAATACCACGTCCAGCAGCGCGCGCGGATAGGTAAGCTGCGACAGCCGCTTGACCAAAGTGCCAGCGATGTCATCTTCGTGAAACAGCGGGACCATGACCGAAACGGTGGGCCATGGCTGCGGTGGCGAGGCCATCACCTTGCGAGGTCGCTGCCCGAATTGCGGCACGAAGGCCGCCCCTTTCAGCAGAGTCGAGAGGACCAGCGCAAGAATGGCCCAGCTTGCCAGAACGGCGAAGAAAATCTCTGGCATCGCGGCAAGCAAGCCAAGTGCTGCAATACCACATAGCCCGGCCATGATTCCACGACGGGGCGTCATCATCCCCAGATCCCGACAGCTTTCGTCCGCGCGCACGCGAGTTTCGGCGGCAAGCATCAGGGCAGGGGCGTGATGCTCGGCGATCTCTGCATGTATATCCGCCTCGTGAATAACGGCCATTTTCACCGCACCGATATCCACCGGCAGCTGCGGGCGCAGGGCCTCGAACGCGTCTGGCCTCGCGGTCGCGATCAGCAGGGTGCGCCCGATGCGGCGCCACGGCATGACCAGATGTTCAAGGCAGAATTCCGGGCTGAGAAGATCCTTCAGCTCGGGGTCAGCGGGGTGATCGTCGCGTTCCAGCGCCATGACGCCGTAATGACGTGCCTGCGCCGCCACGATTTGCGACGGATCGGCCAGTGCATCGGCCTCGCAAATCCGGGCCATGGTGGCCCGGCTGCGCCCCTGTTCAGCGAGCGCCTTGAGAAGGTCGCTGCTTTCCAGCACGCCTTCCTCAAGCAAAAGCTGCCCGATGGGCCGGGCCGACCGCGCTGTACGGCAGACGCCGCGCGCGACAAGTCTAGCTTTGGTTCACTCATCACAGAGTCGCCGCCCTGGTTTCTACCGCCCAAGACTTGGGGGTAGAAACTTAAGGACGGATTAACAGACCCTTAGCGAGTGCGGATTATCGGGCCGACATATAGTCTGCGAAGCGTTCGAACAGGTAAAAGCTGTCCTGCGGGCCGGGGCTGGCTTCGGGGTGATGCTGGACGGAAAACACCGGACGGTCCTTCAGACGCAGACCGCAATTCGACCCGTCAAACAAGGAGACATGCGTTTCCTCGACAGTGTCGGGGAATGTCTGGCTGTCCACGGCGAAGCCATGGTTCATCGAGGTGATCTCGACCTTGCCGGTGGTGTAGTCCTTGACCGGGTGGTTGGCGCCGTGATGCCCGTGGTTCATCTTTACCGTGCGCGCGCCAAGCGCCAGCGCCAGCATCTGGTGACCAAGGCAAATGCCGAAGATCGGCAGATTGTCTTTCTCCAGCAGCGTCTTGATCATCGGCACGGCATATTCGCCGGTCGCCGCAGGATCACCGGGACCGTTGGACAGGAAGACACCGTCAGGCTCATGGGCCAGCACTTCCTCGGCCGTGGCCGTGGCAGGCAGGACCGTCACGTCGCAGCCCGCAGAGGCCAGGCAGCGCAGGATGTTGCGCTTTGCACCGTAATCCAGGGCCACAACCTTGTGCTTCGGTGCCTCTTGCCGGGTGTAGCCATCGGGCCAGGCCCACCGCATTTCGTCCCAACGATAGGATTGGGCGCAGGTCACTTCGCGGGCAAGATCCAGCCCTTCAAGCCCTGAAAAGGCGCGCGCCTTGGCGACAAGCTCGCCAATATCGAAATTGCCTTCGGGATCGTGGGCAAGTGCCACATGCGGCGCGCCCTGCTGGCGGATGGCGCGGGTCAGGCGGCGCGTGTCGACGCCGCCGATGGCGATCCGGCCGCGGGCAGAGAGCCAGTCGCCCAGCTCTTGCGCGGCGCGCCAGTTCGATGCCTGCGTCGGCATCCACTTCACCACCATGCCAGCCGCAACGGGTTCGGCGGTTTCGTCATCATCGGGGTTCACCCCGACATTGCCGACATGTGGGAAGGTGAAGGTGACGATCTGCCCGGCATAGGACGGGTCAGTCATGATCTCCTGGTATCCGGTCATGGCGGTGTTGAAGCACAGCTCCGCGACCGTGACGCCCGTGGCACCAAAGCCTTGGCCGTAGAAGATCGATCCATCCGCAAGCGCAAGGCAGGCGGTGGGCTTTGCATGGGGCGAGGAGGCCATGGCGCGACTCTTTCTCTGGCGTGAATTTGGCCGAACCTACGGGGGCTTGCGGCGGGGGTCAAGTCATATCGTAGAATGCGATATTGTTTGTTTTCAATGCCTTAGCCTGTCCGTTCGGCGGTTGCGTCGCGTGGCGCGATTGGCTATCTTCTGCTTTCGCGTCAACCATGGGGATGGGATCGACAATGGAACTTCGCACGCGGGTCAATTCCGCCATGAAACAAGCGATGCGGGACAAGGCCACCGCACGGCTTTCCACGCTGCGGCTTATCAATGCCGCGATCAAGGATAAGGACATCGCAGCCCGGGGCGAGGGCAATGACGACGGGGTGCCCGACAGCGAAGTGCTTGCCATTCTTGGCAAAATGGTCAAGCAGCGCCAGGAAAGCGCGCGCACCTATGAAGAGGGTGGCCGGGTGGACCTGGCAGAGCGGGAACTGGCCGAGATCGAGGTGATCGAGGAATTCCTGCCGCGCAAGCTGTCAGACAAGGATGTCGAAAAGGCCGTGGACGATGCCCTGGCCGAGGTTGGCGCAGATTCGATCCGCGATATGGGACGGGTCATGGCGGTGCTGAAGGGCAAATATACCGGTCAGATGGATTTTGGCGCGGTCGGCCCGATGGTGAAGAAACGCCTTTCCGCCTGATCGGTCAGGTTGGCGCGGCGCGCGGCCTCTACGCTTGCGGGGACGGGAAATCGCGCGCGATGGCCTGCAATTCTTGCGGATCTTCGATGCGGAAACGGGCGACAAAGCGGGTCTTGAAGCCCACGCGCCCCCGGCGGGCGCCGAAATTCTCGCCATGGTTCAGGATATAAAGAACGGAAGGTCGGGACAGTGGTTTCAGCCGCTGACCAGCAAGCCGCGCCAGGTAGGGAAACATCCGGTGTTCGTGCTGGGTCATCTCGCGCAGGAAATCCACCGTTCCCGGAAGTGACAGATCAAAACGCAGCGCCGCGCAGGAGCCGCATAGCTTCCAGAATGGTTTGCGCAGCGGCTGCGTCAGCGACGGTGCGTCGGCCAGCGCCACGGTGCTGGTGGCCGCATCCAAGACGTAACCCGCTTCGACAAGGTAACCCGGTGCCTGACGGTCAAGCATCTCTGCCACGCTGCCCTGCCGCAGCAGGTCATCGGCATCGAAGCTCATGGCATAGCCCGCACGGATCCCGAGCTTTGGCAGATGGTTGTAGAGCGCAGCAAGTTTGCGCCATTTGTCATTGCCCGGCGTCGGGTCGTCGAAGGGCAGGTAGGTAATGCGCGGATCGTCGGGCAGGGCGGGTTGGTCCTGACAGCAAATCACCGCATGCCAGTTGGGATTGTCCTGCGCCGTCAGGCTGGCAAGCGTTACTTGAAGCCGCTCCTGCACGGCCTGCCAGTCGCCCACGTGATGCTGCCCCACCAGCGGGATCAGGAAAACCACCGTGCCCGCCATGGCCCATTCGTGACCGCGGGCCTCTGCGCGAAGACGCAAGGCAGCTTTCTCGGATGGGGCCTGTGCCTCTCCGCCGCCTGCGATCCGGGGGCCGACAAGCGCTGCCGCCGCCAAAAGGGCTGCGCGTTTCAGTTTCGGAGAGGCGGGGGCCTGCGCCATGATTGGGTTTCCTACGGAGGAGTGATGCGCCGCATCCGGTCCGAAAGCTCGGCGTAAAGCGACTTTCTTTCGTCTTCGCTCAGAAACGCGCCGATTTCAACCTCGCGCCCGGCGCCGGACAGGGTGACGTAATGCGGGACCGGGCCGTCTTTCTGGTGCATGATCAGCTTCGCCCAATAAGGGTTGCACTGCCATTCCTGCTCTGGTCCCTGCGGATTATGGCGCACCAGATGCATGTGATCGCGTCCAAGTGTCAGCACTTCGAGGATTTTACGGTCAGCCTCGTTGCGGCGCAGCGCGTACCACATGCCGCCAAGTGCGATCATCGCGAAGGGCAGAAGCCCCCACAAGAGCACCGTTCCCAGAAGCCCAAGCAAGGGAATACAGATCAGCGTGAACGTGGCGAGAATGAACGCCGCGAACCCCTTGGCGGGCAGCGAATTGTGTGGCCAGAGGCGCAGCTCGACCACAGCGTCGGAAGATGGGGGTTCGGACCATGCATAGGGCATGTCTGAAAGGATAATGCCTTCGCAGCGGATGTTAAGCCTTGGCGCGCCGATGGGCATTGTGCCGCACCGTGCGGTTTTGGGGGCCGACGGGTCATAGCAACCTCTCAAGGTGGCAGCAGGCGGTTGCTGGTGAGGCGCGACGGCAGAGCGGTGATGCCAGAGCCGCCCTTTGTCGGGACGCGTATGACAGCGAAAACTCTACCCTCGAAACGAAAAAGGCCCCGGAACATGTCCGGGGCCTCTTGTCTGTCTGATGTGGTGCCTTGCCCTTAGTGGGCGTGGCCCTTGTCCCAGTCTTCCTGCTTGGGAAGAATCTCGAACGTGTGCTCGGGCGGCGGGCTGGGCAGGGTCCATTCCAGCGTATCCGCATATTCGTTCCACGGGTTCGCTTCGGTGCATTTGGGACCGGAACGCAGCGCGTAGACCATGACGCCGATGAAGAACAGGAAGGATGCGAAGGACAGGAAGGCGCCCCAGCTTGATACTTCGTTCCACATCGAGAAGGCGTCGGGGTAGTCGATATAGCGACGTGGCATGCCCTGACGACCCAGGAAGTGCTGCGGGAAGAATGTCAGGTTCGCGCCGATGAAGAATGCCCAGAAGTGCAGCTTGCCCGCCCATTCAGGGTACATCTTGCCGGTGAACTTGGGGAAGTAGAAATAGATCCCCGCGAAGATCGCGAACACGGCGCCAAGGCTCATTACGTAGTGGAAATGTGCCACAACGTAGTAGGTGTCGTGATAGGCACGGTCCACGCCCGCCTGGCTGAGCACGATGCCGGTCACGCCGCCAACGGTGAACAGGAACAGGAAGCCAAAGGCCCAGAGCATCGGTGTCTTGAACTCGATCGAGCCGCCCCACATGGTCGCGATCCACGAGAAGATCTTAACGCCCGTGGGGACCGCGATAACCATCGTGGCCATCATGAAGTAGCTCTGCTGGGTCAGCGACATGCCGACGGTGTACATGTGGTGCGCCCAGACGACGAAACCCAGTGCACCAATCGCGATCAGGGCCCAGACCATCGGCAGGTAACCGAAGACCGGCTTGCGGCTGAACGTGGCGATGACATGGCTGATGATGCCAAAGCCCGGCAGGATCACGATGTAAACCTCTGGGTGGCCGAAGAACCACAGGATGTGCTGGTACAGGACCGGGTCGCCGCCACCGGCTGGATCGAAGAAGGTCGTGCCGAAGTTACGGTCGGTCAGCAGCATGGTGATGGCGCCGGCCAGAACGGGCAGGGACAGCAGGATCAGCCAAGAGGTCACGAAGATCGACCAGGAGAACAGCGGCACCTTGAAGAGCGTCATGCCCGGTGCGCGCATGTTCAGGAAGGTGGTGATCATGTTGATCGCGCCCAGGATCGACGAGGCACCCGAGACGTGCACCGCGAAGATCGCAAGGTCCATGGACATGCCGCCTTCACGGACGGATAGCGGCGGGTAGAGCACCCAGCCAACCCCGGAACCGGCCTGACCGTTGCCGCCAGGTGCCAGGACCGAGCAGACCGCGAGCGTGGTGCCCGCAACGTAAAGCCAGAAGGACAGGTTGTTCAGACGCGGGAACGCCATGTCCGGCGCGCCGATCTGCAACGGCATCAGGTAGTTGCCGAAGCCGCCGAAAAGGGCGGGAATCACCACGAAGAACATCATCAGGATGCCGTGGCCGGTGATCAGCACGTTCCACAAGTGCCCGTTGGGGGTACATTCCCCGGCAGCCGCGGCAAACAGGCGCGCGCCCTCCATGCACATGTATTGTACACCGGGATCCATGAGCTCGAGCCGCATGTAGACGGTGAAAGCTACCGAGATGAACCCTGTCAGGCCGGCAACGACCAGATAGAGAATCCCGATATCCTTGTGGTTCGTGGACATGAACCAGCGCGTAAAGAATCCGCGCTCGTCTTCATGTTCGTGGCCGTGAACGGCGGCGTCAGCCATGTCTCGCCTCCTGCTGGTATGGTGACAGGGGCGCGCGCAAGGTAACGCCCGCCCCGATAATCTATGCTTGTTTTAGAATGCGGGGCCACCATGGGCAATGTCCGACTTTGACGCAGATCAAACAATTTTGTCGCAGGCCGATGCATAGCTGGGAGTATGGAAATCCCTACCCATCAACAAGAGGAACGTCAGGAATACCTGACTGTTACAGAATCACTGCAATACCTAACGTGAGGGTATCGAAGGTTGCTGCAGGAACCTTCGGGGCCGGGCCAGGGGGCCTGCGTCAAGGGGGAAAAACAGCAATGTCGTTTCAGATAAGCATGAGCCAGTATTCAACGAACACGTCGTTTCCAAGATTGATCCGGGCTTTGAAGGGGATGCGCGTTGCGCTCCGGACGCCCTTTGACGAGCGCCACGACGCTTTGACGGCCGAGGTGGACAGGCTTCGGGCGCTGGATGACGAAGCGCTCGCCCGGCTGGGTATCAAGCGGCAGGACATCCTTTGGCACGTGTTTTCCTGCAAGAAACTCTGACGGAAAATTCTTCCGTCGACGCGAATTTACAACCAAGACCTTTTTTGACCAACCTTTAAGACCAGACTTTTCAAATGAAGACAAAAGGCGCATCGCGGAATGCGCCTTTTCTTTTTGGTCGCGGGGCTGGCGGGTTATGGGGCCGGGATTTCGCCCACGACATTGTCGAAACTGTGCCTCAGGGCGACGTCAAGGTCGGTCATCGTGACGGGCAGGCCCAGATCGACAAGGCTTGTCACCCCGTGTTCGGTGATCCCGCACGGGACGATGCCCGAGAAATGCTCCAGATCCGGTTCGACATTAATGGAGATGCCGTGAAAGCTGATCCATTTGCGCAGGCGAATGCCGATCGCCGCGATCTTGTCTTCCTGTTTCGCGCCGGTCGCGGTCAGCGGCTTGTCGTCCCGTTCGATCCAGACGCCGACGCGGCCGTCGCGGATGTGGCCGCGCAGATTGAATTCATCCAGCGTGGCGATGACCCATTCCTCCAGCGTCTTGACGAATTGGCGCACATCGCGGCCACGCCTGCCCACATCCAGCATGACATAGGCCACCCGCTGCCCGGGGCCGTGATAGGTATACTGCCCACCGCGCTTTGACGTGTAGACCGGAAAGCGGTCCGGATCGGTCAGATCCGCAGGCTTTGCCGAGGTGCCCGCAGTATATAGCGGCGGGTGTTCCAGCAGCCAGATGCACTCATCCGCAGTCCCCGCGGCAATCTGTGCGACGCGCGCCTCCATGAAGGCCACGGCCTCTTCGTAATCTGTCAGCCCGTCTGTCGTGATCCACTCGACCATATTCTGTGTCCCGCCTGTGCGGCCTGTGTCCAATGCCGATCAACTCTTATTGAACGGCGTCCCGAAAAGGAACCCGCAGCGGCCCCTCGCGTTGATGATTGCATTGAGCAGGAGAGCAGACGTGGCAAAGCAGGAGAAGTTTTACACCCCCGTACCGGAGGCATCGCCCCCGGCGGAGGTCTGCGTCCTGCTGAATGCGTCGTCCGGCAATGCCGAGAATGAGGCCCAGACGGATGCATTGCACAATGCCTTTGCCCGCTACCCCGGCATGTTCGAACTGCGCGTAATGGAGGGGGGCAATATGCTGGCCGACACCTGCCGCCGCGCCATGAAGGACGGGTACCGGACCATCGTCGCCGCCGGTGGAGACGGGACCATTTCCGGCATCGCCGGCCAACTCGCCGGGTCCGGGCGCACCATGGGCATCATTCCGCAGGGCACATTCAACTTCGTCGCGCGCGGCCTGGGCATCCCCGAACAGATTGATGAGGCGATTGATCTGATCGCAAAGGGCACCGCGCGCAGCTTTTCGCTTGGCGAGGTCAACGGCGCGACCTTCGTCAACAATGCCAGCCTCGGGATCTATCCGCAGGTGCTTAAGGAGCGTGAAGGAACCTACAGGCGGTGGGGGCGGTCGCGGCTTGCGGCGCATTGGTCCGTGCTGCGGACCTTTGCCAGTTTCAGCTCGCCTTTGCGGATGAAGGTCACGGTGGACGGGAAGGTCATGCGCGCCAAGACGCCGCTGGCCTTCGTCGCCCGCAGCGCTTTCCAACTGGAACATTTCGGACTGGATGGCGGCGATTGCATCAGGGAAGGGGGGTTTGCCCTGTTCCTGGCGCCCGACAGCAGCCGGATGCAGCTTTTGTCGGGTGCGCTGAGGCTTGCAAGCGGGGGCATGACCAGCAAACGTGATTTCGAACTGATCTGCGGACGTGAAATCGTGATTGAAACGCTCAGCCCCAGCCATGTCATCGCGATGGATGGCGAAACCTTTCCGATGACCGGGCCTTTCCATTTCCGTCTGCGGGACGACGCGCTGCGTGTGATTGCGCCGGAATGACCCGGATCGTTCACATTTCGGACCTGCATTTCGGCAGGGATAACCCCGCGCTGCTGGACCCGTTGGTGAAGTTCATCAACGGGTCGGGTGCGGCATTGGTCCTGATCTCGGGCGACCTGACTCAGCGGGCGCGCCATGGCCAGTTTCGCGAAGCGCGGGCCTTTATCGACAGGCTATCGCCGCAGGTTCTTGCAGTTCCGGGCAACCATGACACGCCTCTTGGGAACCTGTTTGTCCGGCTGACGCGCCCCTGGGGGCGGTTCCGCAGCCATATCTCGCGCGAACTGGAGCCTTGCTGGAAATCCGACGACATGCTTGTCGCGGGGATCAACACCGCCGACTCGCGCGCGTGGCAGCGGGGCAAGCTGCGCAAGTCCAGCCTGCGCCGGGTGTGCGCGCATCTGCTGACCAGCCCGGACGGGCAACGCGATGACCGGCTGGCCTTTGTCATGATGCACCACCCGCCGGAACATCTGGAAGACAGCCAGAAGCGTCCCATGCGCCATGCGCGCAGCGGTCTGGCAGAGCTGAATGCTTGCGGTGCGGATGTCGTGCTGTGCGGCCACCTGCACACATGGAGCGCCCGAACCCTGCGGGACGCCGAAGGGATTCTTTTGCTGCAGGCAGGGACTGGCCTGTCAAATCGCGTGCGGGGGGAGCCCAACGACCTTAACCTGCTGCATGTCGAGGGAAACCGGTTGTCCGTGGAACGCTATGCAGCAGAGCCGGATGCGTCGGAGTTTTCCCGGCTCTTTCATCAGGTCTACGCCAAACAGGGTGGCATCTGGCAGCTTGTTTCCTGAAGGGTGCATTTTGGTAAAAAATGCACTTCACATCCTGCGCGGGCTTGGATATACGCCCGTCACTACCGATCACGTGCGGTCGTGGCGGAATGGTAGACGCGCAGCGTTGAGGTCGCTGTGGGGTAACACCCGTGGAAGTTCGAGTCTTCTCGACCGCACCATCTTCACCCAAGGCTGGTGAAGTTTTTGTCCAAAATCAAACTCTTGATGACCCTGCGGGCGGCCTGTCTTGGCTGTCGGTTCCGGTTTTCGCATGTGCCGATCTTCGTTGACGGGGCGCCAAGGACGTGGTCCTCATGCCCCCCGACACAGAGAGGCCCGCACCATGACGCCATTGAACTTTGCCTTTGCCACCGCTGCCGAGATCCGCTTTGGGCGGGGGCAGGCCGCGAAAGCGGCGCCCGCGATAGCGGCACCTGGCCGGCGGGTTCTGTTGGTGACGGGGGCCAACCCAACCCGCGCCGATTGGTTGGCAGAAGCGTTGGAAGGGGCGGGTTGCACTCTCAGCCGGTTCGCCGTGCCGCGCGAACCTGATGTTGCGCTTATCGAAGCCGCGCTGCTTCAGGCGCGACAGACCGGTGCAGAGGTGGTTGTGGCGATCGGCGGCGGGGCTGCGGTGGATGCGGGCAAGGCGATCGCGGCGCTGGTGCCTGAAAATCGGCCCATGATGGATCATCTGGAGGTCGTGGGCCGGGGCCTGCCGCTGGAGGTGCCGCCCTTGCCCTTCGTGGCCATCCCCACCACCGCAGGGACCGGGGCAGAGGTCACCCGCAACGCGGTCATTTCCGTTCCCGATGCACGTCGCAAGGTCAGTCTGCGTGACGCGAAAATGTTGCCGTGTCTGGCGATTGTCGATCCGGCCCTGACAGACGGCTGCCCCCGGTCCGTGACGCTGGCCTCGGGGCTCGACGCGATCACGCAAGTCATCGAACCCTATCTTTGCACGCGGGCCAATCCGTTGACAGATGCACTGTGCCGGGACGCGATTCCGAAAGGCCTTGCAGCGTTGCGAACCCTGATGACTGGCGAGGATGCCGTTGCACGGGACGACATGGCATGGGTCAGTCTTTGCGGCGGTCTGGCGCTGGCCAATGCCGGGCTTGGTGTGATCCACGGCCTTGCCGGGCCGCTTGGCGGGCTTTCCGGTGCCAGTCACGGCGCAATCTGTGGTGCGCTTCTGCCCCACGGTCTGGCCGCCAATGCCGAGGCCGTGGACGAGCCGCGCACCGCCGCGCGTATCGCCGAAATCCGCGGCTGGATTGCATCATCGCTTGGCGGCGACCCGGAGGGCGCATTTGAGACCCTCGCCATCTGGTCACGTCAGCAGGGCTTGCCCGGTCTGGATGCGCAGGGCGTCAGTGCCGAGGCGCGTGCCCAAGCCGCGTGTGATGCGGCAACGTCCTCTTCCATGAAGGCCAATCCGTTGCCGCTCTCTGCCCAACAGCTCGGCGTGATCATGGAGCATGCACGCTAAAGCAGGTCAGGCCCGGTTCAGCGCGCATTCTCAAGGGTGATTGCCCCCGGCGGTGGGTCCGTGCAAGGGTCGTGCCACGCATTGCGCGGATCGGTGCGAGCACCCGGGCCGCATGCTGTGGAACCAATTGGGAGGGGGATACCGAAACATGACCAGAATTGCCGTGATCGGGCTGGGCTCGATGGGGTTTGGTATGGCGCGTCAGGTGTTGGGGGCAGGGCATGTCACCCACGGGTTTGACATCAACCCAGACGCCGAATCCCGGTTCCGGGACGAAGGCGGGGCAGAGGGCGCGTTGCCCGAGATCGCGCAAACGCTCGATATCGTCGGGCTGGTTGTGCTGAATGCAGAGCAGACCGAAACGGTGCTCTTCGGGCCTGATGGGATCGTCGGTCAGATGCGCAAAGGTGCGGTCATCGTGGCCAGCGCCACGGTCGCGCCCGACTTTGCCCGCGAGATGGCCCGCCGGTGTGACGAGGCTGGGGTGCTCTACCTTGATGCGCCGGTCTCCGGCGGGGTTGTCGGCGCTTCAAGCGGTACCCTGTCGGTGATGGCAGCAGGCCGGGCCGAGGCCTTCGAGGCCGCCAGACCTTATCTTGATGCCGTGGCAAAGCGCGTCTTCGACCTTGGGGCAGAATCGGGCGCCGGATCTGCGATGAAGGCTGTGAACCAGCTTCTGGCCGGGGTCAATCTGGCCGTGATGACAGAGGCGATCACTTTTGGCATGACGCAGGGCGTGTCGCCAGAGAAGTTCATGGAGATCATCCCGCAATGTGCCGGCACAAGCTGGATGCTGGAAGACCGGGTCCCGCAGATCGTCAATGGGGATTACACGGCCAAGAGCATGATCAACATCTGGCCAAAGGACCTCGGTATCGTCATGGATATTGCCCGGTCCGCCGGTTTCAGCGCGCCGATCACTGCCGCCACGCTGCAACAGTTCCTTGCCGCCGCCGGGATCGGATTGGGGCACGAGGATGATGCCGCGCTCGCCAAGCTTTATGCGCGCAATGTCGGCCTGACCTTGCCGGGAGAGGGCTGAGGCGATGAGCAGCATTTTGACACCCGTCGGCTCCGGCATGCGCATCGGGCGGGACAGGACACCATGAAGTTTTCAGCCAATCTGGGGTTTCTCTGGACCGAGTTGCCACTTGTTGACGCGATCCGCGCGGCAAAGGACGCCGGTTTCGCTGCGGTCGAGTGCCACTGCCCATATGATACGCCGGCCGAAGAGGTGGCGGCGGCTCTGCAAGAAACGGGTCTGCCCATGCTGGGCATCAATACGGTGCGTGGGGCGGAGCCGGGCGATATGGGCCTGTCGGCTGTGCCCGGACGGCAAACCGAGGCCCGTGCCGCCATTGATCAGGCGGCGGATTACGCCTGCGCCATCGGGGCAGGGGCCATCCACGTGATGGCCGGGATCTCCGAGGGGCCAGAGGCGCATCAGGCGTTTCTGGACGCCCTGCGCTATGCCCGGACGCGGGTGGACGACGATATCACCATCCTGATTGAACCGCTGAACCGCCACGATGCGCCGGGATATTTTCTGAAAACGACCGACCAGGCCCGCGCCATCATCGAGGCGTTGAACCTCTCAGGCATCAAACTGATGTTTGATTGCTACCATGTGGGCCGGACCGAAGGCGACGTGACCACGCGGATGAAAGACCTGTTGCCGATCATCGGCCATATTCAATTCGCATCCGTCCCTGACCGGGGCGCGCCGGATCACGGTGAGATCGCCTATGAAGCAGTATTCAGAACCGTCGCCGCGCTCGGCTGGACCCGCCCCTTGGGCGCAGAATACAAACCGGGCGGTGACACTGGCGCCAGCCTCGGTTGGATGCAAAGTCTCGCCCAAACCCGGCAGTCCCGCACAGATTAAGATCATCCCGGTTGCGAGAGCTTTGAAGCCCGAAGGCCGAGAATGAACGCAATTTCCGCACTGCGGGACAAAGCCGTCGTTTGGCCCAAATGCTTCTACGTCCGCTTGCGTCAATGTCACTGTGAAACGGGACTTAATCTGAATGGTAGTTATTGCGATTGCCATTGAGGCGGAGAAAGTACCTGAGGTGATCAGGGTCGAAGATGCGATTTCTGGAAAAACACCCAATTCGTTCTTGGTTGTATTAACTCTGGTTCATGCGCCAAATCAATAAACGGCCGCTCTAATTTGTAGCTATCTGCCGTTTCATTGGGTCCTGGAGCCTAGCTGCTCAACCAAAGCCGTAGACGAGATGGACTATTCTCATCTACGTCTGGCGAAACGTCGCAAATCACACCTGCGGAACCGACGCGTAGCCATTGAACATATCGGGCACCGGGCACATTGATGGAAAACTTGGATGGAACCTTGCGACCTGCGCGCCCTAACAACTTCTTTTTGCCAGAGTCCCATCTAAAGTGATCTTTTTCACGGAAATTGCCTGCACTTCGTCTGGCCGACCACGTTTCGAATGATGTCGCACCATGCGTGCAGTATTGGTAGCTGACCCCTAGTCGAAAAAAATACTCCCCTTGAGAGCGGGCTTCTACTCGCAAAGGCTCAAACGGTGGAGAAACGAATTCGCAAACATGTCCGGGCGTTACGAGGCTTTGAAAGCCCAGGACTAACGAAGTTTTTGTCAAGATCAGCATTATATTACGCACCCCTAGGGATAGCGAGAGCACCATCCCTTTGCCATGTACAGGAACGAGACTTCAGATAAATGCACACGGATTAAACCTGAATGCTCATTAGCCGTACCTGAATATTATGTTTGGTGGGGAGTCTAGGATTCGAACCTAGGTGGGTTGCCCCAACGGATTTACAGTCCGCCGCATTTGACCGCTCTGCCAACTCCCCTGAGCTGGTGCCTCGGCAGCGGGAAAATTACCAATCAACATGCTGCAACGATAGTTAGAGCTACCAAGGCAATAGATGGATCTAGTAGTGTATTGAAGTATGAAACAATCAACTAGCACCCATCATTCGGGCACTTTCGCGCCCGTTACATATATAAGGTATACTGAAAGTTCATCTGTTTCATTTGAGATCGATAATATGAAAAGAACTTCAGAACAACCCCCGAACCGGACATTAGCTGCATTGCGGAATTTCAGTACTTTTGGGCTCTCGCACTAAATCGCTTCGCGATATGGGCGCTTGTGGCGTGGGTTGCGCGTAGTCGGGATTTGTTTCGCGGATTGTGAAGTTGAGAGTTTGCTGTTGATCGAGGTGATTTTGCCTCGGTTGACAGAGGGTTTTCCCATGAACATTCAGCGTTCCAAAAATATCACTCCGCTGCGCGCACGCATGATCGCGGACATGACAGCGCGCAACCTTGGACCGGCGTCACAGGTCGGTCACTTGCGGGCCTGCAAGAGGTTCGCGGCCTGGTTGGAACGATCTCCTGAGACAGCTGAGCCGGATGATGTCCGTGACTTCCAGCAGCATTTGATTGAGACTGGCACCAGCATCTGCACGCGCAATCGCACGATGACCGGGGTGAAGTTTCTGTTCCGGGTCACGCTGCGCAGGCATGATCTGGTAGCGGAGATCTTTAGCCTGAAGGAGCCCGTCAAGATTCCGCTGGTACTGAGCCGCAACGAGGTCAAACGCATCTTGCTTATGGCTCCGAGCCTGAAGGCGCGCGTGATGCTGTCCTTGGCCTATGGCTGCGGGATGCGCGCGGGCGAAGTCGTTCGGCTGCGGGTCGGCGACATTGACGGAGAACAAGAGATCATCCGCATCGTGCAGTCCAAGGGGCGCAAGGATCGCAATGTGATGTTGCCCGGTGATATTCTTGGGCTGTTGCGCGATTGGTGGAAGGAACGCCCAAGCAGTCAGGACAATGGCGTGGCGGGCCCGGACCGGGTGATATTCCCCGGATACAATGGCAAGCATCTGTCGCCGCGCCAGATCTCGCGCCTGTTCAAGCAGGCTGCAAAGGCGGCGGCCATCACCAAGCCAGTCACGTTGCATACGTTGCGCCACTCCTTCGCGACACACTTGCTGGAACGAGGAGTGGATATCCGGGTCATACAGGCGCTGTTGGGGCATACCAAACTGACTACGACGGCGCGCTATGCCAGCGTCGCGACCGGCATGATCTCTGCCGTAGAGAGCCCATTGGATAACCTGGGCCAAACCAAGCGCAAAAAGAGTAAGAAAGGCGCGCCATAACCCGGGTTGGCACGTTCAAATCTGGAAGTTGCGGATACCTTCCGCGACTATGGGGCTGCGTATCGTATGGCCAATGTGGGCCATATCAGCCTTGTTCAGCTAAAGGTCATGAGCGCCATTGAGCGCTGCCGTACTGCGGCGCTTGGCGGACATGTTACGGGCTGTGAGGACTGCGGACATGACCACATTGAACCGCCCCGGGTTTACCGGAGAGTAAAACTCTCAAAAGGTGAGCCTCATGACAAACAAGAAACATACCCCGAGCTACACGGCCGAGTTCCGCACGCGCGGCGTTCGGCTTTTCCGCGAACATCGTTCT
>NZ_SLZU01000010.1 GCF_004342065.1 Primorskyibacter sedentarius
CCCTCGCCGCATACGACGTCGTTATCCACGTCAGTAACGACGTCGTATAAGATCTACTAAGCGAATGCGGCAGGTGGTCCAAATCGGGCGGTTACTATGCAGGAGCCATCCACACACGACATTCGCCATTCTGCAGAAACCACGTAGGTAAGGGCTCTCCCTCCTCCTTCGCTGCGCGGGTCAGGAGTGGCCGCTTCGGGAAGCGCAACCGTTCGCTGTGCAGTGCTCGAACTGGTCCGGCGCGGGTTTTGCAGCCGTCTCTGGTGAACGACTAATGTCCGCTCTTGGAAGATGATACGTGTAACGGATCAGCAACCCAGATCTTCCGAAGCCTTGACTCTCACCGTCTTAAATTTCCGATAGGTCCTGTGAGGATGGACACCAGTTACTGTACCGGTCTCAGCCAGTCTTACCTCCTAGACCGAACAGAAATTTCAGCCCACCCACGAGGGCCATAAAAATTGAAAAGGCGCAGAGCACCAGAAGACCCCCACCAAGCGCCGGAAACACCGGCCAGAAAAGGATTATCGACATGCCGCGCCGTCCTGGCACACTAGATTCTGGGACCTCAACGAACCCGATCAGGAAGAAGATCGTAATGACCACGAGCAGCGGAATCACGGAATGCAATGTCAGACGATTAACTCTGCGACAGTGGCCCGGTGCCACGACCGTTCTCCAGTAGCCAATTCCATTCATTACCAGAAAGGTCGGCAAGATCACCAGGCCAGCAGTAAGCGTAGCCGTATGGGCCCCTTGCGAGGCTTTGTCCTGCTCCTCAAAAAAGGCTATTCGACCCGCAGCCAGGGGGAAAACCTCTGACACGCGCGCGGCATCGATCAGCGTTCCGTCCAGGTTCTTCCACGCCATGAAATAGCACAGGGCAATTGCCGCGCCGAAGGCGAACAACGTGAACCAATGCGAAAACTGTTCGTAAGCCTCGGTTTCGTTATGAGGAGCAGGCGCTGCATCCTTGACTTCAGCCACATAGGCGTCCCACTTTTCGCTCATTCAATCAGGCTCGGAGCGTATCGTACATGCGCGCCTAGGGTGGCTTGGGGCCAATATTCAACTGTAAGCGCCCCCACGACACCAGGGAGTGCGCCCCGGTTTTCCGGTGTCATTAAAATGTCCCCCGAGTTTAATAACCAGTGAGAAAAATGATTAGAGAATAATGTTTGTCGATCAACCCATTTGTAAAAAATGGGTATTACGACAAATGCTTAAACAGACCCGTCACGCTCCGAAATGGGCACCGTCTTCGCCTTGGTAATCAGGGCCGCGCTCAGCCCCCTCTACCGGTCCAAATTTGGGCAGAAAACTCCAAACGGATGATTTCCAGTACTCGTCCTTATACCAGCCGTTCGGGCACATCGCAGCATCGGTAACTCTGGGCTCTCTTTCGGCTTTCGCTGCGCGGTTCAGGAGTGGCAGCTTCGGGAAGCACAACCGTTCGCTGCGCAATGCTCGAACTGGCAGGACGCGGGACAAAGCTGCCTAAGAGTTTGGAAGAGCCAATGGCGGCTTTTCTCGTTTCGCGTGTAAGGATCACCTGAGACCGAAACCGTATTCCGTTGCCCAAATCTGATCCATCATAAAATCTATGAAAAGATGCGCGAGGCCATCTTGCGGACTATTCGTGGGATAGATCGCGTAAACGTCGATCGGGCGTAGCTTCACATGCGGCAGCACGTGGACAAGGCGCCCAGAGCGGAAATCATCTGCGACGAGCGGATTGGTTTCGATCATGAACCCCAGCCCTTCATCAACAAATTTTCGCGCCATCGTAAAGTTGCAGCACGTGACTACTGTCTTTGGTACCCGATCTGGGTCTGTCCCGTCTGCCAACGTTGCGAATGCAGACCAAGGCACCGGCAGGCTTTGTATCCAGTCCCATTCGGCCAAGTCGTTCATGGATTGGGGGGTGGGTCGGCCCTGCACATATGACGGTGCCGCGAAGACGCTGAACTTAACGTTACCCAACTTGCGCGCTTTGTAACTGCTGTCGTCGAGGTCGCCCGCGCGGCCCCGGATCGCGACATCAATGTTCGACCCTTCCAAAGGGATCGCACGGTCTTCAAGCTGAATGGACAGATGCACATCCGGATAGGATTGGGCAAACCGGGCAAAAGTTTCGACGTAAGGGCTGTGGGAAAACGGGGTCGACGCAGCGATGGTCAGTGTTCCCGTCGGGTGCGACGCACGTCGCTGAACCGCCGAAAGCCCGTCTATAGCCGCTGCGGTCATACGTTGACTAGCCGCCAAAAGCGCTACGCCTGCGTCGGTCAAGGACATGCGGCGGGTCGAGCGATACAGCAGCGGTGTACCGAGGTCTTCCTCAAGCTTTGAGATGTGGTGACTGATTACTGATGGTGAGAGGCTCAGCTTTTTCGCCGCCTGCCGGAACGATCCAAGTTCCGCCACTGTCTGAAAGATCGCCATCGTTCTGAGTTGATCAATCATTGTTCGATCCTATAAAATTATGAACCGCATAATGCCTATATACTCACATAATTTTGTGTGTGCCAACATTCAGGGCATCGGGCAACTGCCCGGTATCTCTGATGATTGAAAGGACACATCATGGCACTGCTCGTATCTGTAACCCGCGTCTCTCACATCCCCGTGGGACCTGAACTCGAAGAATTTCACGCCGCACACAAAGAGCTTTTTGGAGATGCCGCCGGTAAGTTAATTTTCCTGCGGGACCCGAATGATGCCAATCAGGCGGCCGTCGTTGGCGAGGTCCACGACCTTGAAAAAATGCGTGCCATCAGCCGAACGCCGGAGGGTGATGCGATGATGCGTAAGTTCGGTTTCGTCGAGCAACTGAGCTACTTCTTGGAGGACGATTAGGAGATGTGGTTCCGGCGGCCAAAACGTTCGTTCAGTAAGCACACAAACTCAGAAGCTAACGGATCGGCGCATGATCGGTTCGAGCAGAAGCTGCAGGAGTTGTTTATTGCGCAGCAGCATTTTTGCATATTTCCGGCCTGATGGTTTGGATGTCTCTCAAGGCCAATCAAAGCGCGCGATGAGCAGCGAAGTGTCGACACCGTCGACAGCCACTTTTCGACCAGAAGTCCAAGCGGACATTCATTCATCGCGCAGCATCCGACAACATGGGCTCTCCCTCCTCCTTCGCCGCGCGGTTCAGGAGTGGCAGCTTCGGGAAGCGCAGCCGTTCACTGCGCAGTGCTCGAACTGGTACGGCGCGGGACGAAGTTGGGTTTCGCTGCGCCATGCTCGAAGGTCGGTCTTGGCCGAGCCTGTCCTGTTGGACGTTGCAGGTCTTGAGACGTCGAGATGTCGGGACTTTCAGCCGAAAGCCATCCACACAGCGACGGCAGCGAGGACCGCGCCGAAGGTCCGGTTGATCCACCTCGCACTTTGTTCTTCGCGAAACTGTTTGGCCAATCGGTCGCCAGCCGCCGTCCATGCCAGAAACGCGAGGAGGTTGTTCAGCGTGAAGACCGTCGTGACGACAAGCACGAGTTGCCATTCCGAAGTGCCGTCCGCATCCGCGACGAATTGCGTGAACATCAAGGCGATGATGAGATAGGCTTTTGGATTGAACAATAACAGCATAACCCCGGTGCCGAAACCGGCAGGTGCCGCCTCCGCCGCTTCATCGTGTGCACCGCTGCGGAACAGGCTCCAGGCCAGCCATAGCACGTAGAGGCTTCCGAACAGTTTCAACGCATGGAAGGCGCCGGGATGTGTCGTGAAGGCGGCCAGCGCGCCGAAGCCGATCGCCGCCGTCACGAGCCATGTGGCGACGTGATAGCCGAAATTGGCAGGCAGGGTCGCTTTCATCCCGAAGCGGGCACCATTGGCCGCGAAGAACATGTTTCCCGGGCCTGGGCTGTAGGCCAGCGGAAAGAGGAAGGCGATAAGGGCTGCGATGGTTGTCGTCATGTCAGTTCCTCCGATGGCGGTTCCCGCAATGGTGAGCGGACTTATGTGGCGATACAGCCCGGTTCATGCGGATTGCAGTGCGGTCTGTCCGTTTCCGGCAGCGCGGCTGCCTTCGATGTCGTCGGTCGTCACGACCTTGCCGTAGCTCGCTGCCAAGGGGGCCATGATCGCGGCGTGGACATGTGATGACGGTACCGAAACACTGCCGTAACTGACCGACGCGGCGGCGCAGGCATCGCCGACCACAGTTACGGCGAAGCCCATGTCGGCCGCCGCGCGGGCAGTGGCATCCACGCACATCTGGCTCATGGCACCGCAGAGGATCAGGTGTTCGATCCCCACCGCGCGCAGTGCCTGTTCCAGACCGGTCCCGATGAAGGCGTTGGGGCGGATCTTTTCGATTATCGTCTCGCCGGGATCTGGCCGCACGGTCTCATGGATTTCGCTGCCCAGGGTCCCCGGGCGGAAGAAAGGTGCTTCGGCCGAACCTGCAATGTGACGGATATGAAGGACGGGCTCTCGGCGGGCCCGCGCGGCGACGAGAAGACGCGCGGCATTGGCGGCGGCGACGTCCATGCCGTCGAGGGCCATCAGGCCACAGTCGAAATAGTCCTTCTGGATGTCGATCAGGATCAGGGCTGTCTTGGTCATATCTGTGTTCTCCTTTTCTCCAGTTTACGCGTTCCACCCTTCGCTCTACGATTGGCGCTGATGACAATCACTGTGCCGGATACGCCAAATCGGGTGAAGATCGCCCTCCTCGCCTATGAAGGCGCGCAAATGTCCGCGGTGCTTGGCCTCGGTGACATCCTGACCGTCGCAAACCGCTATGCGGAAGAAGTCGGTATGGGCCGGGTGGAATACGCTGTCCTTCAGCCCGGCGATCTCGATGGCGAGACGGAGTTCGATGCCGTTGTCCTGCCGCCCAATCTGACCGGCGGTAGGGGCGATACGGACCAGAGCATCCATCGCTGGATCGCAGACCGACATGGTGACGGTGCGATCCTGTGCTCGGCCTGCGCCGGCGCGTTCTGGCTGGGCCATGCAGGTGCGCTGGACGGCCGTCCCGTGACAACCCATTGGGCGCTGGAGGCCGAGTTCCGCGCCGCCTTTCCGCGCGCGGACCTGCATCCGGAACATCTGCTGATTGACGACCACGACATCGTCACCACGGGCGGCGTGATGGCCTGGGTCGATCTGGGGCTGTTCCTGGTGCGCCGATGGCTAGGACCGGACGTCGTCTCGCGCACCTGCCGCCATATGCTGATTGACCCCCAGGGGCGCGAGCAGCGCAACTATCGCAGTTTCCGACCGCGCATGGATCACGGCGACGACCCGATTCGGGCCCTCCAGCACTGGATGGAGGAAAACGCCGCCTTTGACCTCACGCTGTCAGCGTTGGCAACCGGGACCGGCATGACCGAACGCACTTTGCAGCGCCGCTTTGCCCAGGCAACGGGTCTGCCGGTGAGCCGCTATGTCCAGGAACTGCGTATCGAGAAGGCGCGGGGGTATCTGGAACGGACGGCGATGCCGGTGAGCGACATCTGCTGGGCGGTCGGTTACACCGACGCCTCGGCCTTCAGTCGCCTCTTCCGCTCGATCTGCGGCGTGAGCGCCAGCGAATACAGACGACGGTTTGCCGTTACATGACTCTCGCAGCCTCGCACTCAGTTGTATGCTATCGGAGCACCGCCACGGGCAGGTCCATATCCGAACGAACAATCGTGCTGTGGACAATCCGTGATCCGGCGAAGCGGCCATTAAAGCAAACCGCAGCATTGGTCAAAATGGGCTCTCCTTCCTCCTTCGCTGCGCGGTTCAGGAGTGGCAGCTTCGGGAAGCGCAACCGTTCGCTGCGCAATGCTCGAACAGGCAGGACGCGGGACTTTTCGGTCGTTCGTTTTTCGCACTTCGCTGACGCAGCATCTGTCCGCACGTCCGGCATACTTGACGCTGCGTTGTAGCCGATATCGCCATAGGGGTCATTCAAGACCAAGATGAAGCTCCGCTCTCAGACCTCTTTTACGCTTCATGGCCGATGGCTTCCTCTATCTGAGCTTTGCCGTGGTCACGCCGGAATTGACGGCAAGATTCGAAGCGGGATTTCGGCTCGAAACTGTGGGAGAATGGCGGTGCGGCCCAGATTTCAATGTTGCGGATGTAATTTCCCCGTTCAATGATCCGGGCAATTTCGTAGAGCAGTTCTACCAGAGCTTGAAGGTGAAGAGCGCCCAATAGATGAACTACTTCATTCCCGAACAAGATATCACGCACAAACGCGCGTTCGACATATTCGCCATGAAGCAAACCGCCGACGGAACGGTGACCGACACAAATTGGCGGTTTTCCAAGGCGACATTCGACCCCGACGGGCGCGTCGACCAAGTCACGCGAGCCGCGATGGATAACATGGTTTTTGCGGTTGGTCGAACAACCGATTTACCGGGCATCTTGTGGACAAAGTCAGAGCGCGATCCGCTCCGGTTTGCCGTGCGTTCGGACAAGGTGGATGCTTTTCGCGCCCTTGATCCAGAGGGCATGGAATTCATCCCTTTGGGCACGATGTGGGACCGCACAGCCGAGACGTTTTTCGACACACCGAACTTCTGCGTTGTCAACGTGTTGCGGCGGGCCGACGGCTGAAATGCCAACGAGATGACCATGACGCCGTACCCTTTTCGGGGAAACCAGGATGACATCTTCTGGACTAGGACGGCGCCTGGATACCTGAAGAAGGAAAACCTCGGCGATCTCCCGATGTATCAGGACATCAAAACGCGAGAATTGATCATCAACGAAGACGCCCGCGCTGTCTTTGAAGATTGCAACGCGCCTTCGTTGTTCTTCACTTCACTGAACTTCGCCTGAAGGCCCAAAGGGTCGCACCGGTTGACGTTTTGACCTTTCAGAGTTGAGGGCCCGCATGCCTTTGGCCTGAGCCTAAGTGATGGCGCAAGTTCTACCAGTGACGACAATCAGGCAGGATCATCAACCGCTGGAAACCCTCCGTCCGCCGATCCGGCAGCGACCCAACACCTGAACGACCACTTCCGCCGCTGCATAGCGGCACTGCGAACGGAGCACCTGCGGCATTCGTCGCCCTGCAAACGCGCGCAGCACGAAAATCCAAAGTGCAAGATGGGCTCATACCGGCAGGTGGAGCTGCGGGCCTTGCGGTCTGGGCGGGGCTGGTTTTGGCGCTCGTGGCGCTTTGGGGTCTGGCTGGGAGCGCGCCGGTGGGTCGGCTCGTCGGGGCATCTTGTGGGTGCGATCCGGCTGCGGGCAGGCGCGGGACGAGGGGCGAATCATCGTCCGGCCTGCGGGCCGGAAGATGCGCGGGGTGGGGAGTCGTTTGCGCGGCAAGGGCCAGCGCACCCCACGTCAACCCCCGACGCAGGCGCCTTGTGACAATAATTCCACCTCCAAGGCCCGGATATCATTTCCGTTTTGCGCGTTTGATCCTATAGTTGCCTTCATAAATGAGAACCATGGGACATGCCCGGGGGGGGCAATATTCATGATCCGGTCGGAGTTAATCCAGAAGATTGCAGACGATAACCCGCATCTCTACCAGCGCGATGTCGAGCGGATCGTGAACACGATCTTCGAAGAGATTACCAACGCGATGGCCCGAGGCGACCGCGTTGAACTGCGCGGCTTTGGCGCCTTTTCCGTCAAGAAGCGGGATGCGAGGGTAGGACGAAATCCGCGTACCGGCGAGTCGGTCGAGGTCGAAGAGAAACATGTTCCCTTCTTCAAGACCGGCAAGCTGCTGCGCGACAGGCTGAACGGAAAGTAACCTTATGCGCTATATTCGCTATGCCTTCCTGGGCGCTTTGGCTGTCATTCTGATCGCGGTGGCGCTGGCCAACCGGGGTCTGGTGACGCTGCGGCTTTTGCCTGCCGAACTGGCAGAGTTTCTGGGGCTGACGCAGACCATCGATCTGCCGCTCTTTCTGGTTATCTTTGGCGGCATTGCGGCCGGTCTGCTGATCGGTTTCGTTTGGGAATGGCTGCGCGAACACAAGGTCCGCGCCGAGGCCAGCCGCAAGCAGAGCGAAGTCAAGAAGCTGGAGCGGGAGCTGCGCCGGGTCAAAGGCCAGCGCGATGAGGGCAAGGACGAGGTTCTTGCCATCCTTGACGAGGCGAGCTGAGCGTCAGCCCGTGTCCGACATCCGAATCAAGATATGTGGGCTCGGCAGCGAGACCGACATTGAGGCCGTGTCCCGTGCGGGTGCGGCCTATGCCGGGTTCGTTTTCTTCCCCAAATCCCCCCGCAACCTGACGATCCCGCGGGCGCGGGAACTGGCGCTGCTGACGCCGCCGGGTGTTGCCAAGGTTGCCCTGGTGGTAAATGCCAATGATGCGCTGCTGGACGAGATCACGGGCGCGGTTCCGCTCGACATGTTACAGCTTCATGGCAGTGAAAGCCCCGAGCGTGTGCAGGAGATCCGGGCGCGCTATGGTTTACCGGTGATGAAGGCCGTGGGTGTCGGCTCCGCGGAGGATTTGCCCGCGCTGGAGCGTTATGGCCGCGTGGCCGACCAGTTGCTGGTTGATGCCAAGCCGCCCAAAGGGGCCGATTTGCCGGGAGGCAACGGGCTGGCCTTTGATTGGCGGCTGATTACCGGGCGGCGCTGGCCGGTGCCGTGGATGCTGGCAGGCGGGCTGACGCCAGACAACGTGGCACTGGCCGTGCAGATGACGGGGGCGCGGCAGGTGGATGTCTCCTCGGGCGTGGAAAGCGCACCGGGCGTCAAAGATGCAGGCAAGATCGCCGCCTTCGCAGAGGCGCTGCGCGCGCGGTAGGTCAGCCCCGCACGGCGCCTTTTTCGACAACCGCCGCAATGGCCGCCGCGACGGCATCCTCGATCGTCAAATCGGATGTGTCGATCAGCACGGCATCCTCGGCCGGTTTCATTGGGGCTGCGGCGCGATCCATGTCGCGGGCGTCCCGTTCGCGCACATCCGCCAGCACGGTGTCAAAGCTGGTCTCGACACCTTTTTCCCTCAGCTCGCGAAAGCGACGTTCGGCGCGCACTTCGGCGCTGGCGGTGACAAACAGTTTGGCCTCGGCATCGGGGCAGATCACCGTGCCGATGTCGCGCCCGTCCAGAACGGCGCCCCCATCGCGGCGGGCAAAGGCGTGCTGAAAGTCGACAAGGGCCGCACGCACCTCGGGTATGACGGCGACACGGCTCGCTGCCTGTGCCACCTCTGGACTGCGCAGGTCAGTGGCGTCAAGATCCCTGGCCATCAGCGAGGTTGCCGCCTCCAGCGGGTCTACCCCGTCCAGCATCCGCCGCCCGACGGCACGGTACAGCAGCCCGGTATCAAGATGCGCATAGCCGAAATGCGCGGCCACGGCCTTGGAGATCGTGCCCTTGCCGGCTGCGGCTGGCCCGTCGATTGCGATGGTGAATGCCATTCTGAGGCCCTTCCGTTCCCTGCCCGTGCCGCAGGTTATCCCAAGCGGCGCGCCGCTGCGCAAGCGCCGCGCTTGGCTGATGGTTAGCGGTTGGAGCGGTGAACCTGCGCGCCAAGCCCGGTCATGAGCGGCTCGAAGATCGGGAAGGAGGTAGCAATCGGGCCGCCATCATCGACGCGCACCGGATTTTCTGCCCCCAGCCCCATCACGAGGAAGGCCATCGCGATGCGGTGGTCAAGATGGCTTTGCACCTCTGCGCCGCCGGGCACGCTGCCGGGGCCCTTGCCGTCCACGGCGTACCAGTCTTCGCCCTCTTCCACCTGCACGCCATTGGCGACCAGCCCCGCGACCATGGCCGAGATCCGGTCGCTTTCCTTGACGCGCAATTCCTTGACGCCGGCCATCATCGTGCGGCCCGTGGCAAAGGACGCGACGACCGACAGGACGGGATATTCGTCGATCATGCTTGCGGCGCGGTCTTCGGGCACCTCGATACCCTTCATGTCAGGCGAGTAGCGCGCGCGCAGATCGGCCACCGGCTCGCCGCCCTCTTCCCGCGCGTTCTCGTAGGTCAGGTTGGCACCCATGTCGCGCAGCGTGGTGAAAAGCCCCGCGCGTGTGGGGTTAAGCCCGATATTGGGCACCAGCACGTCCGACCCTTCGGTGATCAGCGCGGCACAGACCGGGAACGCGGCAGAGGATGGATCGCGCGGGACCACGATGTCCTGTGGTTTCAGCTCTGGCTGGCCAGTCAGGGTGATGACGCGGCCTTCGTCCGTGAGTTCGGTGGTGATCTCGGCGCCGAAGCCTGCCAGCATCCGTTCGGTATGATCGCGGGTGGCTTCTTTCTCGATCACGACGGTCTTGCCGGGTGCGTTGAGGCCCGCCAGCAGAACAGCGGATTTGACCTGCGCCGACGGGACGGGCGTGGCGTAGCGCACCGGAACCGGGTCTGCCGCCCCCACGATGGTCATCGGCAGGCGCCCGCCAGAACGGCCCACCGACTTTGTCCCGAACAGCGCCAGCGGGTCGGTCACCCGCGCCATGGGACGCGAATTGAGGCTGGCATCGCCGGTGAAGGTGGCAGTGATCGGTGTCGTGGCCATAGCCCCCATGATCAGGCGCACGCCGGTGCCGGAATTGCCGCAATCGATCACGTTCTCAGGTTCGGCAAAGCCGCCGACGCCCACGCCCTGCACGCGCCAGTTGCCGCCGCCCAGATCCTCGACCTCTGCCCCGAAGGCACGCATGGCTTTGCCGGTATCCAGCACGTCCTGCCCTTCGAGAAGGCCGGTGATGCGCGTCTCGCCCACGGCCATTGCGCCAAGGATCAGCGACCGGTGAGAGATCGATTTGTCCCCCGGCACATGCGCCTCGCCCTTCAGGGGGCCGGACTTGCGGGAGGTCATCGGGATCGGGGCGCCATGTGCGGACATCTGTGGACCTTTGGATAAACGTGGTGGTGCCCCGCCTGATAGCGCAAGCGCGTGGGGGCGTAAATCGGCCTTCGGGGGGCCGCGCTTCAGCCCTGCCGCCGGAAGGTCAGGTAATGGGGCACGCGGCCTTCGCGCAGGGCCTTTTTCTCGTAGCGCGTGGGGATCCAGTCCTCCCACGGTTCACGCCAGTCCTGCGGGCCTTCGGCCTGCCAGTCAAAGCCGTGGCGCGGCACCTGCTCCAGCGTCTGGCGGACATAGTCGGGAATATCGGTCGCCACGCGGAAAATCGCGCCGGGTTTCAGCACGCGGGCCAGCGGGGCCAGGTGGTCGGGCGTCACGAAGCGGCGGCGATGGTGGCGCTTTTTCGGCCAGGGATCGGGGTAAAGCAGGAAGGCGCGGTCGATGGACGCCTCTGGCAGCACGTCGAACAGGTCGCGCGCATCGCCGGGATGGACGCGCAGGTTTGTGGCGCCTGCCTCGCGGATCTTGCCCAGAAGCATGGCGACGCCGTTGATGTAAGGCTCGCAGCCGATGATGCCGACATCCGGGTTCCGCACGGCCTGATGGACCATGTGTTCACCGCCGCCAAAGCCGACCTCCAGCCAGACCGGGGCATCGCCGAAAATCGTAGGCAGATCCAGAGGGTCACGGTCCGGGTTGACGTCCCAGCCAACCGCGCCGGGCGAGAGCGCGTCGAGATCCTCTTGCAGATAGGCCTCTTGGCTGGGCCGCAGGGATTTGCCCTTGAAACGGCCGTAGAAATTGCGCCACGGGGCGCCAGAGGGGTGCGTGTCACGCCTGTCCTGTCCAGTCATGGGCAGAGCGTCTAGCGTGCCGCGCGCCCCAGCGCAATGGCGCCGTCAGCTATCGGTGACAACAACGACGGGTTCGGATGGAAACTGGTCTTTTCCATAGGACCCTTCGCTAAACCCGTCGTCACCCTCGTTCCCCTGCTGGGAGCCGCCACCCTCGCCGCCCGTATCAGGCGTTTCCGGGTCGGGCACGTCCTTGTCAACGGTGCGGCGCGGGCCGGTATCGTCGTCCTCATTAGGCGGGGTCCAGGTCTCTATCAGCTTCTTTTCCAGCCCTTCGATGAAATCGATAAGTTCCGGGAGGGTGGGGTTTTTCGCGTCGATGAAGGCCATCGTGTCCAGCAGCGCCTGACGGAGATAGGCATCGGGAACGAAGTCGAGGTTGCGGCCGGGATTGTTCCAGCGCGGACCGCCAAGGTAGACGGCGGCGAACATCACCTTGGCGCGGTGTTCGGGCGTGCCACCGACGCGGAGCGCGTCATAGAACATCCGGTGGACATCCTGCCAGGGGGCAGAGTGGTATTCGTCCAGAAATTCGTTGCCGATGCCGCAATAAGCGTCATGCACCGCAGCCGCATTGACGAATTCCTGCGAGGTGGGCGAGCCCACGATGGGCACGAAAATCCACGGGATGGAGGCGCCATCGGTCAGCGTCCGCTGGGGCGCGATCCAGCGGCGCCGGTTGAGGTCGATGAATTCCAGCCGCTCGGCCGTCGGGTAGAACGGGGCGATGCGCGAGGGGATGTTCACCTTTTGCTGTTCCAGCTTCACCGGGCTGTTGACGAAGACGCATCCGTCGGGCGACGGGCCTTCGCAGTGGCGGGCGGCCAGAACCTGGCGTGTGTCGAATTCCTCGGGCGAGGTGCCGATTGGCGCGCAGCCGGACATAGCTGTGCAAAGCGCAATAGTCGAAATAAGTTTGTACATAAGAGATACCAAATTAATCGTTGATCAGATGCGGCAGGATAGGCCTGCCCGCGTGCGGCGATCAACCCCGAAGCCCGGACAGCCACGGTTTGCGCCCTGAAGTCCTGGCGTCAGCCCTTTTTGCGGGCGCGCCCCGGTGATATCAGCCGGGGAATGCCGCCTGCCCCGGCATGCGGGACAGGCCTATTTCAGCCGTCTCAGGCGTATTTCTTCAGCGCCTCGGCAAGATCCGTGCGTTCCCAGCTGAACCCGCCGTCTTCTTCCGGTGCGCGCCCGAAATGGCCGTAGGCCGCAGTGCGCTGATAGATCGGACGATCCAGTTGCAGATGTTCGCGGATGCCGCGCGGGCTGAGATCCATGACCTGGGGGATCGCCGCTTCGATGGCGGCCGGTTCGATAAGGCCGGTGCCGTGGGTGTCGGCATAGATCGACAGGGGCTTGGCCACGCCAATGGCATAGCTGAGCTGGATGGTGCAGCGTTCCGCCATGCCTGCAGCGACCACGTTCTTGGCCAGATAGCGCGCGGCATAGGCGGCGGAGCGGTCCACCTTGGTCGGATCCTTGCCCGAGAAGGCACCGCCCCCATGCGGGGCGGCCCCGCCATAGGTGTCCACGATGATCTTGCGGCCAGTCAGGCCCGCGTCACCATCCGGCCCGCCAATCACGAAAGTGCCCGTCGGGTTGACCCACCATTCAGTCTCTTCGGTGATCCAGTCGGCGGGCAGAACCTCGCGGATATAGGGCTCTACAATCGCGCGGATATCATCAGAGGACTGGTCTTCGCTTTCATGCTGGGTGGACAGCACGATCGAGGTCACCCCCACCGGCTTGCCGTTCTCATAGCGGACGGACAGCTGGGATTTCGCATCGGGGCGAAGCGTCGGCTCTTTGCCGGATTTGCGGACCTCGGCCAGACGGCGCAGAATCGCTTGCGCATATTGGATGGGGGCCGGCATCAGTTCCGGCGTCTCGGTTGTGGCGTAGCCGAACATGATGCCCTGATCGCCGGCACCGTCCTGATCGACGCCCTGCGCGATATGGGCGGATTGTTCGTGCAGGAAGTTCAGGACGTGGCAGGTGTTCCAGTGGAACTTCTCCTGCTCGTAGCCGATATCCTTGATGCAGTCGCGGGCGATCTGGCCGATACGGCCCATGTAGTTTTTCAGCAGCTCCTGGTCGGACAGGCCGACCTCGCCCCCGATCACCACAAGCCCGGAGGTCGCAAAGGTTTCACAGGCGACGCGCGCATTCGGCTCTTCCGCCAGAAGCGCATCCAGAACCGCATCGGAAATCCGATCGCAGACCTTGTCGGGGTGGCCTTCCGAGACGGACTCGGAGGTGAAAGTATAGTTCGATCGGGACATGGGAAGTGCTCCATTGATGTCTGCCGTCACGCCAGGAAGCCGTTGTGACGGGATTTTTCATTTGCGCCGGGATACGCCTGCTCGAAGATGCGGTCAATCTGAATCGCGGCGCGCCTGCCACAATGACGCGGCGGCCATCAGGGCAAGCAGCACCAGCACAGGCAGATCACCGTAGCGGGCATAAAGCGTGGGCGGCAGCGCGGCGGGCAGCGCGGCGTCAAGATACCCCGCCTTGCCCAGACCAAGGCTCGCCACCATGTTGCCGCGCGCGTCAAAGACCGCCGACACCCCGGTATTGGCCGAGCGCAGAAGCGGCAGCCCCTGCTCTATCGCGCGGAACCGGGCCTGTGCCAGATGCTGGTAGGGGCCGGAATACTGGCCGAACCACGCATCATTGGTCAGTTGCAGCAGAAAGCGGGGGCGGTCGGTGCCGCGCAGATCCTGCGGAAAGACGGCCTCGTAGCAGATCAGCGGCAAGGCGCGGCCCAGAGGGCCAAGATCCAGAAGCTGTGGCCCCGGCCCCGCGCCATAGCCGCCATCAGCACGCTGCGCCAACGCCTCTATCCCCAAGCTGCGGAAAAAGCCGGGCAGCGGCATGTATTCGCCAAAGGGCACGAGGTGGTGCTTGTCGTAGATCTGCGAGACGGTCCCGTCACCCTCCAGCACGATGGCGGAGTTGTACCACGTGAAATCCTGTTCGCGTTGCAGGCCAAGGACAACAGGCACCGGGCCCGCAGCGTCCGAAATGATCGCCAGTGCCTCGTCCGCGTGGTTGAGCAAGGTTGGCAGGGCGGTTTCCGACCAGACAATCAGGTCCGGGCGCGGGCCTGCGGCGGTATAGTCGACCTGACGGCGGAAGAAGACCGGGACTTTCTGGGGATCCCATTTTTCATGCTGTGGCGCGTTGGGCTGGATCAGCCGGATGACGGGCGCATCGGTCGTCTGCGGCAGGTCCGTGGCGATCCACGCGCCGCCTGCGATCAGTGCTGCGCTCAGCCCCGCAGCAGAGAGCACGGGCAACACACGCAGCTGCGCCAGCAGGGCCGCTACCACGAAAAGCAGCGCGGTCAGACCGTAGACACCCAAGACAGAGGCCCATTGCGCGGCAGGCACCGCCCCCCAGGCATAGCCCGGCAGCCCCCAGGGGAAGCCGGTCAGGACCGTGCCGCGCGCCATCTCTGCCAACGCCCAAAGCGGAACGAGCAGCCAGACCCCACCGCGCAGGCGATGCGCCAGCCAGAAGGGCAGCGCCCAGAACAGCGCCAGACCGCCCGCCATTCCGACCAGCGCAATGGGCGCCATCCACCCGTCGCGGGCGGCATCGACCATGAAGGGTTCAGGGATCCAGCTGAGGGCCAGCGCGAAATACCCGGTGCCGAAGGCCCAGCCGATCCACGCGGCAGAGCGCGCGGAGCGGGCCCGTGCGAACAGGAAGAAGGCCCCGGCCACGCCAAACACCGCCATGACCAACAGATCCCACGGTGCCTGGCCAAGTGCCGCGCCCGCGCCCAGCAAGCCCGCGAGCGGCACTTGCCACGTCCCGCGGGACCGCCAGGCGGCCACCGGCGCGAGGATCTTAGCCACTTGCGGCCTGTTGCGACGCGGCAGCGGCAGGGCTGGTCTTGGCCGACGTCACACCGGGAAGGCGCACGCGCAGGCGCTTGATACGGCGCGGGTCGGCATCGACCACTTCGAATTCCGTGCCGGACGGGTGTTGCACCATCTCGCCGCGCGCCGGAACATGGCCTGCCAGCACGAAAACCAGCCCGCCCAGCGTGTCGATCTCCTCGGCGTCGATATCCTCGCCATTGGTCAGTTGCAGTTCGATCTCTTCCTCGAACTCCTCCAGCGGGGTCTTGGCCAGCGCAAGATAGCAGCCCGGCGTTTCGCGGGTCCAGTTCTGGCCCTCGTCAATGTCGTGCTCGTCTTCGATCTCGCCCACGACCTGTTCGATCAGATCCTCGATCGTCACCAACCCGTCGACACCGCCATATTCGTCGATCACCAGCGCCATATGCCTGCGCTCTGTCTGCATCTTGGTCAGCAGCACGCCGAGCGGCATGGAGGGCGGCACGAACAAAAGCGGCCGCAGCATCGCGTGCAGATCGAAAGAGGCGCTGTTGCCGTTGAACCCGTGGCTGAGCGCGAAATCCTTCAGATGCACCATGCCCACGGGCGTATCCAGCGTGCCGGAAAAGGCCGGCAGGCGGGTCATGCCGCTGTCGCGGAAGACCTGCACAAGGTCCGCTTTCTCGATCGTGTCGGGAACGGCGATGATCTCTGCCTTGGGGATCATCACATCCTCAACCCGCATCCTGCGCAGGTTGATCAGGCCATGGGCCAGTTGGAACGTGCCGTGTGTAGGATCAGGGTCAGGCGTGTCATCGCCCCCCTCCGTGGGGCTGAGCGCCCCGATGATACGCCGGAAGAATCCCTCCGGCCTGTCCTGTTGATCTTCGTCCTGCGCGCCCTGCGCTGCGTTAGAAGAGCCTTCGTTGTCGTCCATCATTCCTATCCAGAGGCGAGCCGTCAGGCCCGGTCATCTTCCCTATATGGGTCAGGCAACCCCATGCTGCCAAGTATCTCGCGTTCCAGTGATTCCATCAACGTGGCGTCACGGTCACGCTCGTGGTCATACCCCAACAGATGCAAAACGCCATGAACGATCAGATGCGTCACATGATCGCTGAGCGGTTTTCCCGCCTCGGACGCCTCTCGGACGCAGGTGTCATAGGCGATGGCGATGTCGCCCAATTCCGGGTCGGGATCGGTGTCCGGCGCTTCGGGCGTGCCACCGTCGTCCTGGGCGCCGCGTTCTTCCGATGGCCAGCTGAGCACATTGGTTGGCTGCGGTTTGCCCCGGAAATCGGCGTTAAGCACGGCAATGCGGGCGTCATCCGTCGCCAGCAGAGCGATCTCGAACTCCGAGGCGTCCAGCGCCAGCCGGTCGAGCGTGGCTTTGGCCGATGCCTCGGCCAGCGCGGCAAGCCCAAGCGCCTGCCAGCGGTCATCCTCGATTATCGTGTCGGTCAGCATCACGTGTTCCATCCGGCGGGGCAGAGAGCACCGTTCCCGGTGCCCCCACTAACCCTGAGTGTCGCCCTCATAGGCCCTGATGATCGCCGCGACCAGCGGGTGGCGCACAACATCCGCAGACGTGAAGTAGTTGAACCCGATCTTGGGGATCGTCGTCAGCAGCCGTTCGGCATCTGCCAGACCGGATGGCATGCCGCGCGGCAGGTCAACCTGCGTGCGGTCGCCGGTGATCACCATGCGGCTGCCCTCGCCCAGACGGGTCAGGAACATCTTCATCTGCATGGTCGTGGCATTCTGCGCCTCGTCCAGCACCACGAAGGCATTCGACAGCGTCCGCCCGCGCATGAAGGCCAGCGGCGCGATTTCGACGGTCTTTTCCTCCATCATCTTCGCCAGCTGCTTGCCGGGAAGAAAATCGTTCAGCGCGTCGTAAAGCGGCTGCATGTAGGGATCGACCTTGTCCTTCATGTCGCCGGGCAGATAGCCCAGCTTCTCGCCCGCCTCCACCGCGGGGCGCGACAGGATGATGCGATCAACCTCGCCCGAGATGAACATGTTCACCCCCACGGCCACGGCAAGATAGGTCTTGCCGGTGCCCGCGGGCCCGATGCCAAAGGCAAGCTCGTTGGCAAAGAGCGAGCGCACATAAGCCTTCTGCGCGTCCGTGCGCGGCTCGACCAGCTTCTTGCGGGTCTTGATCTCGACCTTGCCGCCCGAGAACATCTCCATCTGCGCGTCTGCATCCGGGGTGGTTTCGTCCGGGGCGCCCATGCGGAATTCGCGGTCGATATCGCCGGGATCGACAGAGCGCCCGGCCTCCAGCCGCTGATAAAGCGCATGCAGCACTTCGCGCGCCTCGACCTGGGCATCCCCGTCGCCAAGAATGGCCAACTGGTTGCCCCGGCGCAGAATCTGGACATTCAACCGTTTTTCGATGTCTGCAAGGTTGCGGTCGTATTCACCGCAAAGGTCGATCAGTAACCGATTGTCGGGAAATTCAACGAGGACTTCCGTCAATGTGCCTGTATCCACGCACTTCTCCTGCACTGCGAGTCACCTTGATGGTGCCAACACCTTGTGCTCTGTGCAAGTCAAACACGCAAAATGTGATGTTTTTGACAGGAATATGACGCGCATTTGGGCGAGGACCTGCGCAGCACCCGCGCGGGCGTGCTGCAAACCGCCGACAGGGCAGGCCCCGTCGGCAGCGATGCGTCAGCGATCAGAAGCTGTAATTCAGGCCGATGCTGAAATTCTGGAATTTCGGGGTCGCCGATGTGACTGCACCGGCGCTGTCGGTCAGCTTGGTGCTGCCGAATTCCATGAACTCCCACTCTGCTGTCACCGAAAGCGGGTCGGACAGCTTGTGTTCCACGCCGAGGCCGACGATGTAGCCGCCCAGATCGGTGTTGGTATCAAGATCGATCACTTCAGCCCCGGTGGCCCCGGCGACTTCGTAGTCGAACTCTGCCCGCGCATAGCCGAGAATGCCGTAGAAGAGCGTTTCGCGCGACGGGGTTGTGCCGCCGACCTTGAAGCGCATGCCCCAAAGATTGTCGAGCTTGCTGGACGCCTCGTAGCCGTTCTTGTCGAAGGAATCTTCAAGATTGCCGCGCTCGTAGCTCAGCTCTCCCCCGAAGACGACAGAGGTGTTGCGATAGGCCTTTTCACGGCGCCAGCCCATGCGCAGGCCGTAAAGCCCGCCATCCATTGCCAGCGTGCCCGGCGACGCAATCAACAGACCCGCCGCAGACCGGTGCCCGACCTCGTCATCGCCCGCGAACCCGAACCCAAGCCGCGCGCCCGCATAGTAACCTTCCCAGCCGGAGCTGGAGACCATTGGCTGCGGATCAACTTGCGGGGTATCCAGGCTGCCAGCGTTGGCCGCGCCTGCAAAACCCACCAGCATGAAAAGCGCTGCGCCGGCCTGTTTAATTTTGAAATCCACTGACATCTGAAAACTCCCGGTCAATACCCACCACGGATCTTGGAATAGGTCAATTCCTGACCCAAAGTGAAGTATGGCCGCGCGAAAGCCACGATTTCTGTCGGGACGGGCGCGGAACTGTTTTCAGACGTTGCGTCGCTGCATCAGTTTCCCACAAGCTCGCCCGCCAGCGAGTTCGTAACCGACGCGGTAATGCGCACCCGGCGCATTTCGCCCACCGCCGCATCGGTGGTGACATGGACAGAGTGCAGGTATTCGGATTTGCCGACCATCTGTCCGGGCATCCGGCCGGGTTTCTCGAAAAGCACATTGACCTCGCGGCCGACCATCTCGTCCTGCAACTGTCTTTGCTGCTGTGACAGCAACGCCTGAAGCCGCTGAAGGCGGTCGTCCTTTTCGGCCTCGGACACTTGCGGGCGCTCCGCGGCGGGGGTGCCGGGACGCGTGGAATATTTGAACGAATAGGCAGAGCCGTAGCGCACGGCCCTGATGAGATCGAGCGTGGCCTGAAAATCCTCTTCGGTCTCTTCCGGGAAGCCCACGATGAAATCGCCCGACAGGTGAATGTCGGGGCGCACGGCACGCAAACGCTCGATCACGCGCAGATAGCTTTCGGCAGTGTGGCTGCGGTTCATCCGCTTGAGGATCTTGTCGGACCCGGCCTGTACCGGCAGATGCAGGTAGGGCATCAGTTTCGGGCAATCGCCATGCGCATCGATCAGCGCGTCGTCCATGTCATTGGGATGGCTGGTGGTGAAGCGGATCCGCTCCAGCCCGTCAATGTCGTTCAGCGCCCAGATCAGCCCGGCAAGACCGCCATCATGCCCGTGATAGGCGTTGACGTTCTGGCCCAGCAGGGTGATCTCTCGCACGCCGCGTTCGACCAGATCGCGCGCCTCTGTCAGAACGCGATCCGATGGGCGGCTGACCTCTGCCCCGCGCGTATAGGGCACCACGCAAAAGGCGCAGAACTTGTCGCAGCCTTCCTGCACGGTCAGAAAGGCCGTCGGGCCGCGCGCCGCCTTGGGGCGGGCGATCAGCTTGTCGAACTTGCCTTCCTCGGGGAAATCGGTGTCGAGCGCCTTTTGCCCCTCGCGGGTCTTCGCCTCCATCTCTGGCAGGCGGTGATAGCTTTGCGGTCCGACGACAAGATCCACCATCGGCTGGCGGCGCATGATCTCTTCGCCCTCGGCCTGCGCGACACAGCCCGCCACGCCGATCTTCAGATCCGGCTTCGCGGCCTTCAGCCCCTTGTAGCGGCCAAGTTCGGAATAGACCTTTTCCGCCGCCTTTTCGCGGATGTGACAGGTGTTGAGCAGGATCATGTCCGCATCATCAGCCGTCTGGGTCTGCACATAGCCCTGCCCGCCCATGGCCTCTGCCATGCGCTCGCTGTCATAGACATTCATTTGGCAGCCATAGGTCTTGATGAACAGTTTCTTGGGCGCGGTCATGGCACACTCCTCACGAGTCTCAGTGCGGGGGCATAGCGCAGAACGGCCCCGGGTTGCAATGGACCTGAAATTCGCGGAGTCTGCGGCAAAACAAGGTGACGGCAGGAAAAGAGATGACCCATCCCGCGCTTGGCGATTTTCTGAGGCAGAACAAGGCGGCCCTGTCCAAGGGGCCGGTTGCGCTGATCTTTGTCGAGGATGACGTGGAGATCGAGAGCAGCCTGCGCCACCATCTGTCGATGGGCTTTGCCGCGGTCGTGGCGTTCATGCGCGACGGGACGGTCCTGCCCAGCGATCTTGGCGACAAGGTCTTCCGGGTCAGCTATGACATGACCGCCGACAATGCCCTGACCGACGCGGTGAATGCCGTGATCGCGGCCGTTCCGGGCACGTGGATCTATTACTGCTACAACGCGGAATACCTGTTCTTTCCCTTCTGCGAGACCCGCACCATTGGCGAAATGCTGGCCTTTCACACCGAGGAACGGCGCGACGCGATGCTGTGCTATGTCGTTGACCTATATGCCGGGGATCTGGACCGCTGCCCGAACGCGATTTCGCTGGAGGATGCCTGGCTGGACAAGTCAGGCTATTACGCGCTGGCCCGCCGCGACGCACCGGAGGCCGACTCCAAGCAACGCCAGCTGGATTTCTTTGGCGGTCTGCGCTGGCGATACGAGGAACACGTCCCCGTTGACCGCCGCCGGATCGACCGGATCGCGATCTTTCGCGCCAAGCCGGGCCTGAAACTGCGCGAGGATCACACGTTCAGCATTGAGGAATACAACACCTATTCCTGCCCCTGGCACCACAACCTGACCTCGGCGGTTGCCAGTTTTCGCACCGCGAAGGCGCTCAAGCGCAATCCCGGCTCCACCTATGACATTCCCAGTTTCCGCTGGCACAACTCCACCCCGTTCGAGTGGCATTCGCGGCAATTGCTGGACCTGGGGCTTATGGAACCCGGACAGTGGTTCTGAGACCGTCACGCCCCGCCTGAGCCGGGGCGTGAGGCGCGTCAGAGGTAACGTCAGAGGTTTTCGTATTGCGGCATGCCCAGCACGTGGAAGCCGCCATCGACATGGATAACCTCGCCCGTGGTGCACGCACCCGCATCAGAGGCCAGCCAGACCGCCGTGCCGCCCACTGCCTCCAGCGTTGCATTGGCGCGCAGGGGGGCGTTCATGTCGGTATGTTTGTAGGTCTTGCGCGCCCCACCGATGGCAGCGCCTGCCAGCGTCTTCATCGGGCCCGGAGAGATCGCGTTGACCCGGATGCCTTCCGGCCCCAGATCATTGGCCAGATAGCGCGTCGCGGATTCCAGCGCCGCCTTGGCCACGCCCATCACGTTGTAATTGGGCACAACCTTGTTGGACCCCTGATAAGTCAGTGTCAGCAGCGTGCCGCCATTATCCTTCATCAGCGGATGGGCGCGACGGGCGCATTCGATGAAGGAATAGCACGAGATATCCATGGAATGCTTGAAGTTCGCCCGGCTGGTATTCAGGATCCGCCCCGTCAGCTCCGACTTGTCGGAATAGGCGATGGCATGGACCAGAAAATCGATCGTCGGCCAGCGCGCGGCCAGTTTGTCGAACGCCACATCCAGCGAGGCATCGTCGGTCACATCGACATCGACCAGAAAGTCGGACCCGACACTGGCGGCCAGCGGCTCCACCCGTTTGCCGAAAGCGTCGCCCTGATAGGTGAAGGCAAGCTCTGCGCCCGCCTCGGCCAGCGCACGGGCGATGCCCCAGGCAATCGAGCGTTCGTTGGCGACGCCCATGACAAGCCCGCGCTTGCCCTTCATCTGATCCGACATGTTCTGACTACCCGTTATACTTTGAAAGCAGCATCGACCCGTTGGTGCCGCCGAACCCGAAGGAATTGGTCATCACCGTATCCAGCCCGGCATTGTCCACGCGGGTCGTGGCAATCTCGGCCGGGTCCAGCGCCGGGTCGAGCGTTTCGACGTTGATCGACGGGGCGATGAAATCGTTCTGCAGCATCAGCAGGCAGTAGATCGCCTCTTGCGCGCCGGTGGCCCCCTGGCTGTGGCCGGTCATCGACTTGGTCGAGGACACCGGCGGCGTGCTGCCCTGGCCAAAGACGCGGCGCACGGCCTCGATCTCGCCCACATCCCCCACGGGGGTCGAGGTGCCATGCGCGTTGATATAGCCGACCTTGCGGCCTTCGGGCAAAGATTGCAGGGCAAGGCGCATGGCGCGCTCGCCGCCCTCGCCCGATGGCGCCACCATATCGTGCCCGTCCGACGTGGCCGCATAGCCCGTCACCTCGGCATAGATCTTGGCGCCGCGTGCCTTGGCATGTTCCAGCTCTTCCAGAACGACGACACCGCCGCCGCCGCCGATCACGAACCCGTCGCGATCCGCATCAAAGGCGCGGCTCGCCTTCTCGGGCGTGTCGTTATATTTCGAGGACATCGCGCCCATCGCGTCGAACAGGCAGGACAGGGTCCAGTCCAGCTCCTCGCCGCCGCCTGCGAACATCACGTCCTGCTTGCCCATCATGATCTGCTCTGCCGCGTTGCCGATGCAATGCAGGCTGGTCGAACAGGCCGAGGTGATGGAATAGTTGATGCCCTTGATCTTGAACGCGGTCGAAAGATTGGCACTGATTGTCGACGACATGCATTTCGGCACGGCGAACGGCCCGATGCGTTTCGGGCTGCCCTTTTCCAGAACGGTCTGATGCGCGACCAGCATGGCCGATGTCGACGGCCCGCCGGAGCCTGCCACAAGACCGGTGCGCGGGTTGACGATATCGCCCTCCTCCAGCCCGGAATCGGCGATGGCCTGGCTCATGGCGATATGGGCATAGGCCGCACCCGGCCCCATGAACCGCAGCGTGCGCTTGTCCACATGGTCGGCCACGTCCAGCTTTACGCTGCCCGCCACCTGGCTGCGAAACCCGTGTTCTTTCATCGCCTCATTGGCGGTGATGCCGGATTTTCCGGCCTGCAACGAGGCCAGCACCTCGGTGGCATTGTTTCCGATGGACGAGACGATGCCCAGTCCAGTGACGACGACGCGGCGCATGGCGTTCTCCTTAGTCTGGAAGTGGGGTCAGTTTTCCGAAAGGGCGACCTTCATATCCTTGACCTGGTAAATCACCTCACCATCGGCCTCTACCCGGCCGTCCGCAACCCCCATCGTCAACCGGCGGGTCTGAATCGCCTTGGTGAAATCAACGTAGTAGGTCAGCATCTTGCGGTCGGGGCGTACCATGCCGGTCAGCTTGACCTCGCCCACACCCAGCGCGTAGCCGCGCCCCTGCCAGCCGCGCCAGCCAAGGTTGAAACCGGTCAGCTGCCACAGCCCGTCCAGCCCCAGACAGCCCGGCATGATCGGGTTGCCGGGAAAGTGGCAGTCAAAGAACCAGAGGTCGGGTTTGATGTCGAATTCGGCCACGACATGGCCCTTGCCATGTTCGCCGCCATCGCCCGAAATATCGGTGATCCGGTCCATCATCAGCATCGGTGGTTCGGGCAGCTGCGCATTTCCGGGGCCAAACAGCTCTCCTCTTGCGCATTTCAAAAGATCGTCCCGGTCGAAACTGCTTGGATACAAGGCCATACGAGGGCGTGCCCTTCCATAATTTTTTCACGTCAAACCCCTCTATCACCGTGGCCTGCGGCCATGCAAGCCCGGCCTGTCCGACCCGCATGCGGCCCGGTTGCCGTGCCCCGTCCGGTTGCTGCGGCAAATTTGGTTGAACTGACACGGGTCAGACGCATATATTAGATGCAATGAAAGGGGGCTGTGACCTCATGGAGCAACAGGCATTGCAACGCGGATCAGTTTGGCTGGATGGTGCGGGATTGCGTCCCACACGCCAGAGGCTGACGCTCGCCGCCCTTCTGGTGGGTGACGGCAAGAACCGGCATGTCACCGCAGAAAGCCTGTTCGCCAAGGTCAAGCAGCAGGGCGAAAGCGTTTCGCTGGCCACCGTGTACAACACCCTGCGCGCGTTTTGCGATGTTGGCCTTTTGCAGGAGGTGACGGTGGATGGCACGCGCAGCTATTTCGACACCAACACCCACGACCACCCGCATTTCTACTGGGAAAATGACGGCTCGCTGACGGATGCACCGGCGAATGAGCTGCAGATCGTGCAATTGCCAGAGGCGCCCGAGGGCACAGAGATCGCCAGCGTCGAGGTTGTGATCCGCCTGCGCCCCAAGACCTGACCCCCGCGCTTACCCGTCCCCGCACAGCCTGCAACCAACCGGCCCTTTAGCGGCCCGGGGGCTTCCGGTGTTGTGACGCATCAGCTGCATCGGCGTGCCGCGCGGGCGGGATCAGCGCCCCCGCCCTGACGGCGTCTTGTCGAACAACCGCGCAGACAGACCCCGGCAAGACTGGCGCCGCTGGGATAAATCGCCGGAATTACCGCTGTGCCTGAATGCTCTCAAGATATTCGACAAGCGCCACCAGCTTGCGCGGTGTCGGTGTCATCTTGCCATCGCCGGAATCGAACGGGATCTCATCGCCTTCCAGCAGCGCGCCGAATTCCGGCATGTTGGGCATGTCGAGACGGGTATAGCCGTCGATGGTGGACAGCACCTTGGCACGCGGGAAGCTGCCGCCATTGCGCACCTCGATCAGCGTCAGATCTTTCGGCGCCTTGGTCATTGCCCGCGCCATCGGCCCGTTGCCGCGCCCGTCATTGCCGTGACATACGGCGCAATTTTCCACGAAAAGCGCGCGCCCGTCGCTTGCGACCGGCATTTCAGCCGTCATGCAACCTGCCACCCCGAGTGCCGCGATGAACCCTGCAACAATTGCCCGTCCGGCCATGATCATACTCCCTCACCTGATTAATCCATGTGTCGCCTGTGGCGCGCGACTGTTCAAGCCCGATATTGCAGACAGGCCCCTGCGCGGCCCCCTCATGCCCTGCCCGCCCCCGCCGGAGCTGCACCTGACAGACAGGGCTCAGCCCGCCACCAATCGGCCATTATCCAGCCGGACGGTGCGGTCCATGCGCGCGGCAAGTTCCGGGTTATGCGTGGCGATGACCGCCGCAAGCCCGGTATCGCGGACCAGTTCCATCAGGGCCGCAAAGACCTGATCCGAGGTCGCGGGGTCCAGATTGCCCGTGGGTTCATCCGCCAGCAGCAGCTTGGGTGCGTTGGCCAGCGCCCGGCAAAAGGCGACACGCTGTTGCTCGCCCCCCGACAGGGCCGCAGGGCGGTGACTTGCGCGCGGCGCGATGCCGACGCGGGTCAGCAGGTCCTCTGCCCGTGCTTGGGCGTCGCGGCGGGGCACCCCGTTGGCAAGCTGCGGCAGCACGATATTTTCCAGCGCCGAAAATTCCGGAAGGAGGTGGTGGAACTGGTAGATGAAGCCGACTTCGGACCGGCGGGTCAGGGTGCGGCGCCGATCGGAACGCGAGCTCATGTCCTCGCCACCGATGCGCACGGTGCCGGCGTCGGGTGTGTCCAGCAGCCCTGCGATATGCAGCAGCGTCGACTTGCCCGCCCCCGACGGCGCGACAAGGGCGACAACCTCGCCCGCGGCCACGCGCAGGGACACGCCGTCCAGCACGCGAACCTCTGACTGTTTGCCCTTATTATAGGTCTTGGCGATGCCGGAAAGCTCCAGCACGGCGTCACGCGGGGTCGTGTCATTCATAGCGCAGCGCCTCTACCGGGTTCATCCGGGCGGCACGGCGCGCGGGAAAAATCGTTACCACGAAGGACAGGCCCAGCGACAAGAGGATGGCCGAGATCACGTCGCCCAGCTCCAGCTTGGCGGGGACGGAGTACAGCCCGCGGATCGACGGATCCCAGACGCCGCCGCCCGAGACGTAGTTCACGAGCGAGAAAATCTCGTCGATATAGATCGCGAAGAGGCAGCCCAACGCGACGCCAAGAGCCGTTCCGATCAGCCCGGTGAAGGCACCGCAGATAAAGAAGACCCGCAGGATCGACCCTTCGGTCAGGCCCATCGTGCGCAGGATGCCGATGTCGCGGCCCTTGTTCTTGACCAGCATGATCAGGCCGGAAACGATGTTCATTGCCGCGATCAGTACAAGGATGGCCATGATGACGAACATCACGTTATCCTCGATCTCCAGCGCGCGCAGAAAGCCGCCACTGGAATCGCGCCAGGTCCAGACCTGCCCCCGGTCGCCCGCTGCACGCAGCAGCGGCAGGGTCATGTCGTCGACGGTTTCGGGATCCTCGACCATCACCTCCAGCTCGTCCGCGACACCTTCGCGGTTGAAATAGATCTGCGCCTCGGCGAAGGGCATGTAGACGCGGGTACGGTCAATGTCATAGCGCCCGGCGGTGAAGATATAGGTGACCTCATAGGCCTTGACGCGCGGCGAGGTGCCGAACGCGGTCTTGACGCCATCGGGCGAGATAACGCGCATCCGGTCGCCCACGCTCACGCCCAGCTCTCGGGCCACGCCCGACCCGATGGCGATGCCTTCGTCAAAGCGGGCAATGTCGCCTTGCGCCTCCTCCGGGTTGGCGATGCGGGGGATGGTTGCAAGGTCTTGGGAAGTGATCCCGTAGACCTCTATCCCGGCATTTCGGCCATTGGCCGTGGCCATGACCTGCCCTTTGACCAGCGGTGCCACGCGGGTGACACCCGGTACGGCGGCCACACGCCCGGCCATTTCGGCGTAGTCGGGGATCGTCCGGTCAAGACGCCCATTCGCCTGCGCCTCTGGCATATTGTAGACCGTGACATGCGCGTTCGCGCCAAGGATCGTATCCACGAATTCCGCGCGGAACCCGGACCGGACAGCCAGCGTGGCGATCAGGGCAAAGACGGCAAGCGTGATGCCGATCAGGCTGATCCAGGTCATCACGCTGACCCCGCCTTCGGCCCGCCGCGCGCGCAGGTAGCGCCATGCGATCATCCATTCGAAACCCGCGAAGGGCGGTGGTGGAAGTGTCACTGGCGGGTCCTCGGTTGGGGCGGCTGCGAGTCGCGCGCGCAACCTGATGCAGCGCGTGCGGCGCGTCAAGGGTGGGGCGGTGTGCTGCAAGCCCGGCCATAAGCGCCATTCTGCCAGTGCCGGCGAAAGGGCGCGCGCGCGTTAACGGGCCAGCATGGCCGGGCATGACAGGGGGCTTGTCTGACCCCGATCAAGGAGGCATAGAAGCGGCCATGACTGGACCACGCTATCCCGCCCTCATCGCCGATCTGCCCTCCTCCGTGCCCTTTGTCGGCCCCGAAACCCAGGAGCGCGAGCGCGGTGCGCCGTTCCTTGCCCGTCTGGGCGCGAATGAGAGCGTTTTCGGGCCATCCCCGAAAGCGGTGGCCGCGATGCAACGAGCAGCTGGCGAGATCTGGAAATACGGCGATTCGACGAGTTTCGATCTGCGCCGCGCGCTCGCGGCATCCTTGGGCGTGGGCACGCAGAACGTGCTGGTGGGCGAGGGGATCGACGGGCTTCTGGGCTATCTCGTGCGGCTGCTTATCGCGCCGGGGGATGCTGTGGTGACGTCGGACGGGGCTTACCCGACCTTCAACTACCATGTTGCGGGCTTTGGCGGGGTGCTGCACAAGCTGCCTTACCGCGACGACCATGAAGACCCGGCGGTGCTGTTCGCGAAGGCGGCAGAGGTGGATGCCAAGCTGGTCTACCTTGCCAATCCGGACAATCCGATGGGCAGCTGGCATGACGGTGCGGCGCTGGTCGCCGCGCTGGACGACCTGCCCGAAGGCACCCTGTTGCTGCTGGACGAGGCCTATATCGAATTCGCCCCCGAGGGGACGTCGCCGGTGCTGGACATCGAAGACCCCCGCGTCATCCGGATGCGCACCTTTTCCAAGGCGCATGGGATGGCCGGGGCGCGTGTCGGCTATGCCATCGGGGCGGCTGACCTGATCCGCTCCTTCGACAAGATCCGCAACCATTTCGGCATGAACCGGACCGCACAGATCGGCGCGCTGGCGGCACTCGAGGACGAGGTCTGGCTGGAAACCGTCAAGGCGGATGTGGCTAAGGCCAAGGATCGCATTGCCCTGATCGCCCGGGATAACGGGCTGACCACCCTGCCCTCTGCCACCAATTTCGTGGCGGTGGATTGCGGCGCGGACGGGGCGTTTGCGCGCAAGCTGCTGGAGGCTCTGGGCCGCGAAGGTGTGTTCGTGAGGATGCCCTTCGTGGCGCCGCAGGATCGCTGTATCCGCATCAGCGCGGGCACGCCTGAAGACCTTGATGTGCTTGCGGATGCGCTGCCACGTGCGCTGGCTGCGGCGCGCGGCTAGGCGCCGGGGGCCCATGGGGCGCATCCGGCCGTCTTGGCGTTTTTCAAGGCTGCGCTATCTTCTTGCCTGTCTGAAGGTGAAGCAAGGAGACAGGCCATGCGCAACGGTCAATTGCCAAGCGCACCGAATTACACAACCGCCGCGCTGGTGATGGGCGGGGTCAACCTGTTGTGGATCCTGGGTGTGATCTGGGCGGTATTCGGTCTGCCTGTCGTGATGCTGCTGTCGCTGGGGCTGAACTGGCTTATCGACCGGCTGGACAGGCGGCGCAGGGGCTGACCCCGCCCTGCCATCCGTGCCGCGTCAGGCAGAGGCATTCCCGCCCGCCGCCCCTGCAATCACCCGCGCGGCCGCACCGGTCCCGCCCGCGCCATGCGCGATATCAAGTGCGCAAAAGCCCGCCTCTACCGTGCCGATCAGACCCAGCATCATATGGGCGTTGATATGCCCCATATGCCCGAAGCGGAAAAACCCGTGCCATGCTGGATCGGTCGGGGGGACCATGCCCAGCCCGATGCCCAGCGTCACGCCGGCCTGGGTTTCGCACCATGCGCGCAGACGCGACGCATCGGGCGGGCCAAGACGGGCCGCCGTCACCGCATGGCTGCGCCTGACAGGGTCGGGCATGTTCAGTTCCAGCACGCCGCCCTGCCCCCAGGCATCGCAGGCCGCCCAAAGCGCACGCGCCAGTGTCTCGTGCCGGGACCAGATATTCTCCATCCCCTCTTCGTGGATCATGTCCAGCGCGGCGCGCAGGCCAAACAGGTGATGCGTCGGGGCGGTGCCGCAAAACTGGTTGGAATATATCTCGGGCGCGATACGCGGCGCCCAGTCCCAATAGGGGCTGACGCGCGGCAGGGCGCGGCGCGCCTCTTCGGCCTTGGGAGAGATAAAGACAAAGCCCAAGCCCGGCGGTGTCATCAGACCCTTCTGGCTGGCCGCGATCATCACATCGACGCCCCAGGCGTCCATCTCGAACCGGTCACAACCCAGCGACGCAATGCAATCCGCCATCAAAAGCGCCGGGTGCCCGGCCTCGTCCATCGCGCGGCGCAGCGCGGCGATATCGTTGCGGATCGAGGTGGAAGTATCGACATGAACTGCCATCACGGCCTTGATCCGGTGGGCGCTGTCGGCGGCCAGAGCCTCTGCCACGCGGGCGGGATCGATGGCCTCTCGCAACCCGTGATCCACGATCTCGACCTCGATACCCAGCTTTCTGGCAGTGTCCGCCCAGCCCTTGCCGAAATTGCCGTTCACGGCCACCAGAACGCGGTCGCCGGGTGCCGCGACATTGGCAAGCGAGGCCTCCCATGTGCCGTGCCCATTGCAGATGTAGATCGCAACACTATGTTCTGTCCGCGCAACACGACGCAGATCAGGATAGAGCGAGGCCGTCATATCCATGAGGTCGCCCTCGTAGATGTTTGGCGCGGCGCGGTGCATCTCGCGCAGGACGCGGTCAGGCATGACAGACGGGCCGGGAATGGCCAGATAAGGGCGACCATGGGCGAGCGACATTTGGGCAATGCTCCGGAAAAATGAGGGCGAGGCGCACATTAACCGGCGCGGCCCCGCCGTCAATCCCGGGCAGCACGCTTGCCACACCGGCTGAGTCAAACTAAACCCCGCGCAAACCGGCAGGAAGGCCCGCGAATGCTGAAACGGCTGTGGACACGTATCGAAGAGGCGGAACGCTCGCTGCGACGCTCCTTCGGCAAGGACATCGTGACGCCTTCGGGGCGGCGATGGGCCACGTTCCATTACAACATCTTCGACCATGCCTTTCTGCGCAGCTTCTGGACCAATTTTTTCGAGGTGGCCCCGGGCGTTTACCGGTCCAACCAGCCCACCCACAGGCGGTTCGAGAAATATGCCGAGATGGGGATCAAGACGGTCATCAACCTGCGCGGCACCGACAAGCACGCGCATTACCTGTTCGAGCAGGAAAGCTGCGAGGCGCTGGGGCTGACGCTGATCAATGCCAAGCTCTGGGCGCGGCAGGCGGCCAAGCGCGAGAATATCGTGCATCTGATCGACGTGATGCGCAGCGCCGAAAAGCCATTGATGTTCCACTGCAAATCAGGTGCCGACCGGGCGGGTTTCGCCTCCGCACTGTACCTGCTGGTTTTCGAGAACGCCCCTGTCGAGCTTGCCCGCCGCCAGATGGGGTTGAAATACATCCACCTGGAATTCACCAAGACCGGCATTCAGGGCTACATCCTGGACAGCTATGCCGCGCGCAACGCCCGCGAGCCCATCGGCTTTGAGGAGTGGATCCGCACCGAATACGACCACAGGGCCCTGCAACGCGGGTTTGACGCCAAGACGCCGCCGAACGAGTTGGTGCTGACGTGACCACCGAGACCCCCGGCGCGCGCATCCTGTTGGTCTGGCTGTGGCGACAATACCTGTCGAAGCACTGGAAACTGCTGGCTTTGGGCATGTTCTTCATGTCGCTCGAAGGGTCGATGTTCGGCTTTCTCAGCTACATGATGAAGCCGATGTTCGACAGCGTCTTCGTGGGCGGCAACTCTGGCGCGATCGGCTGGGTTGCGCTGGCATTCTTCGGGATCTTCCTGATCCGGGGCATGGCCAGCATGGTGCAGAAAGTCGTGCTGACGCGGATATCGCAGCTGACCGTGGCCGATATCCGGGCCGATCTTGTTTCGCATCTGATGCGGCTGGATGGCAGCTTTCACCAGACCCACCCGCCCGGCTACGTGATGCAGCGGATCGAGGGGGATGTCGGCTCCATCAACAAGGTGTGGCGCACCATCATCACCGGCGCCGGGCGCGACGTGATCGCCCTGATCGCGCTGTTCGCTGTTGCGTTAGGCATTGACTGGCGATGGACCCTGGTTGCGCTGATCGGCACGCCGCTGCTGGTCGGCCCGTCAATCCTGTTGCAACGCTCTGTCCGGCGCAATTCGCGGCTGGCGCGCGACGTGGCGGCGGGCCTGTCCACCCGCCTGAACGAGATTTTTCACGGCATTGTCGCGGTGAAACTGAACGGGTTGGAAAGCTACCAGTCCAAGCGCTACGCGAAGCTGACAAAGGAACGCATCCGGGTCGAGATCCGGGCCAGCATCGGGCAAGCCGCGATCCCCGGGCTGATCGACATCATGTCGGGGCTGGGTTTCATGGGTGTGCTGATCTACGGCGCGTCCGAGATCATGTCCGGGGCCAAGACCGTCGGCGATTTCATGGCCTTTTTCACCGCAATCGGCCTTGCCTTCGAACCGCTGCGCCGTCTGGGTGCGGTCAGCGGCACCTGGCAGGTCGCCGCCGCCGGGATCGAACGCATCAAGGAGCTTCTGGCGATGCGGCCGCAACTGGCCTCCCCCGCCAACCCGCGCCCCATCCCCGAAGGTGTGCCAGAGATCCGTCTGGAAAACGTCTGTCTCAGTTATGGCGACACGCAGGTTCTGCGCGGGGCCTCGTTCGTGGCGGAGGCGGGCAAGACGACCGCGCTGGTCGGCCCCTCCGGTGCGGGCAAATCCACCGTCTTCAACCTGCTGTCACGGCTTGTCGATGCGGATTCCGGCGTGGTCAGCATTGGCGGCGTCCCGGTGCCCGAAATGGACCTTGTTGCCTTGCGCGGCATGTTCTCGGTCGTGTCGCAGGAGGCGATGCTGTTCGATGATAGCTTGCGCGAAAACATCCTGCTGGGCGAGACGGATGTCGATGAGGATGCGCTGAACCGCGCGCTGGATGCGGCGCATGTCACGGACTTCCTGCCGCGCCTTTCCAACGGGCTCGACAGTCCGGTCGGGCCGCGCGGCAGCAACCTGTCCGGCGGCCAGCGCCAGCGCGTGGCCATCGCTCGCGCGCTTCTGCGCAACAAGCCGATCCTGCTTCTGGACGAGGCGACCTCGGCCCTGGATGCGCAGTCCGAAGCCATCGTGCAAGAGGCGCTGGACCGCCTGTCGCACGGGCGCACGACGCTGGTGATCGCGCACCGCCTGTCGACCGTGCGCAATGCCGACCGCATTGTCGTGATGGATCAGGGGCAGGTCGTGGACATGGGCACGCATGAGGAACTGCTGGCGCGCTGCGACACTTATGCAGACCTGCATCGCCTGCAATTCGATACCAAGGTTTCCGAATAGAATCCGGGGCTGCGCAGCGGCTTAGCCCCGTGCGCGCAGAGCTTCCGGCGTGACTGTCAGTTCTGCCCCCAGCGGGCGCATGTGCCCGCGCAGTCGTTGCAGCAATTGCGTATCCTCCACGCGCGGCTGATCGGCGTAGCCCCCCACGGTTTCATATAGCGGATAGGGCAGCAAAAGGCCCTGCCTCGCCGACGGGCGCGCGGATATCCGGCTGCGCATGTTCACCCACTGCGCGACCATCCGGGGCACAAGCCCGCCACCGCGGACGCCAATACTGCTCCAATAGGCGGCGGGCGTCGCCAGCGCTGCCTCGGCATGGACGGTCCATCCCGCGCCCAGCCAGCATTCGGGCAGCAGCATGAACAGCCAGTCACCTTCGGCCACGGCCACGCCGCGACGCAACTGCCCCCCGACGCCAGCAGGCCCGGTCACTACCCGCGCCCCTGCCGCCGCAGCGATCGCAAGCGTTGCGTCCCCGGACCCGCCATCCGTAACGATAAGCTCGCGGATCAGCCCGGCCTCCAGCCCTTCGATCAGGGCGGACAGGCAGCCGGGGAGGTCTTGCTCTGCGTTCAATGTCGGGATCACCACGGAAATCGGTGCGCGCATCGGAAGGCCCTGTTGTGCTCGGTTCCCGATCCTATATGTCACTTGCACGAACAACGGGAGCAAATTCATGACACGCAGCGTGATCCGGGTCGGCGGCGAGGGGGCGCGGCACTTCCTGCAGGGGCTTGTCACCAACGATGTCGCGAAGCTGGACAAGGGGCTTGTCTATGCCGCGATGCTGACGCCGCAGGGCAAGTATCTGGCGGATTTCTTCATGGTGCCCGATGGTCAGGATGTGCTGATCGACGTGGACGCGTCGCTTGCAGAAGGGCTGTTTCAGCGGCTGTCGATGTACAAGCTGCGTTCGCCCGTGAGTTTGACCCGCGAGGACACGAACGTCACCTGCGGCACTGACCCCGCGCCCGAGGGGGCTTTTGCAGATCCTCGTGATGTTTCAATGGGTTGGCGCGGATACGGCGCGGGCTTTGACGCCTCGCCCGCCGATTGGGAGGCGCTGCGCGTGGCGGCCTGCATCCCCGAAACGGGGATCGAACTGGGGCCGGATACGTTCATCCTTGAGGCCGGGTTCGACAGGCTGAACGGCGTCGATTTCCGCAAAGGTTGCTATGTAGGTCAAGAGGTTACGGCCCGCATGCGGCACAAGACCGAACTGCGCAAGGGGCTGGCACTGGTCGCCATTGATGGCGCCGCAAACCCCGGTGCAGAAATCACGACGAGCGAGGGTAAAGCGGCGGGCACGCTGCACACGCGGTCGGGCGACAAGGCCATCGCCTACCTGCGTTTTGACCGCGCGACGGGCGAGATGAAAGCGGGCGAGGCGACGCTTCGCAGGCTGTGAGTTTGGGGCCTTTTGTGCTTTTTGTACTGCCCTTTGGTACAAATGCCCTCTGGACGACAGACTGCGGGAGATCGCGGCGGTCTGAGCGAACGAAATTGCCCGTTTGACCGGCGGCTTGCGACCTTGAAACAGCGATGCCGCCGGGGGCCGGTCACACCGACGCGCCCCTGCCCGTCACAGCAGTTTTATCGCGCGCTCGGATGTGTCGCGGATGTGATGCTCGATCAGGCTTGATGCAAGATCGGCATCGCGCGCGAGCGTTGCTGCCATGATCTCGCCATGTTCCTCGTATTTGCGGCCACCCAGACCTTCGGGCGCACGCTTTGTCACAAAGCGATACCGGTCGAGCTGATCAAACATGATGGACCGCAGGCGAAACAACCACCTTCCCTGACAGGCGGCCACGATCGCCTCGTGAAAATCGCGGTGGCGTTCCACCCATTCCGAATGCCGTTCCATGCGCCGTTCCCATGGCAGCCCTTCGATCAGGCTGAGCCGATGATGCACGGCGACAATATTCGCCTCCCAGTCGTCATCGCCATGTTCGATGGCCTCGCGCACGGCGCGCTTTTCGAAATTGATGAAATGGTCGGTGATCTCGACAAGCTCCTCTGCCGAGACCGGCGCCACCTTGAAGCCTTTGCCGACTTCGACGGTGACGAACCCTTCGGATGACAGTTGCGACAAGGCCTCGCGCAGGGTGCCGATGCCGACATCATAGCGCTTTGTCATATCCGCGAATTTCAGCCGGGTGCCCGGTTCAAGAACGCTGGTCACGATATCCGTGCGCAAGCGGGTCAGCACGTCGCGGTCCGCGGCCGTGTCGGACTGTGGGGATCGGCTGCTTGCGGGGTTCAAACGACTTGGCTTCACGCGCTGCTCCATCATGGATCAATCGGTGCAGTGGCCTGCGCGCAGAGCATCGATTGCCTGTGTTCCAGATTTTCGAATATCCGATCTTCCCTGGAATGAATACCCGGTTCGAGAATGTGGGTTTCCTGTTCATATTTTCAAGGATAGACTTATTTTCGAAAATGTGAAGGTTTAAGAATGAAGCTGCTCTCTTTTTCGCATGCGGGGCGCGCCTCCTGGGGGTGCATGGTGACACAGGGTCTGGTGGACCTTGGCGCAAGGCATCCCGACCGCTTCCCTGATCTGAAGTCATTTATCGCGGCGGGCATGCCGCGGGATGTGCTGGCGGATTTGGGCGGCCCTGACCTGAGGCTGTGCGATGTCATGCTGTCGCCGGTGATCCCCAATCCTGACAAGATCGTTCTGGCGGCGATCAATTACCGGGAAGCCGGGCAGGACGTGGACAAGGCCCCGGCCTATCCTGTGCTGTTCCTGCGGCTGGCCTCTTCGCAGATCGGCCATGGCGCGCCGCTGATCGAGCCGCGCTCCTCGCGCAAGCTGGATTTCGAAGGCGAGCTGGCCGTCATTATCGGCACGGGCGGGCGCCACATCACCGCGGACCGGGCGATGGGCCATGTCGCGGGCTATTCCATCTATAACGACGCCAGCGTGCGCGACTGGCAAAAGCATTCGCACCAGTTCACCCCCGGCAAGAATTTCGCAGGCACAGGCGCGTTCGGGCCGTGGATGGTGGAGGCTGGCGACCTGCCCGACCCGAAAGAGGGGCTCGCGCTGGTGACGCGGGTGAACGGGGTTGAAAAGCAGCGGACGGTCACGTCGCGGATGATCTTCGATATCCCGTATCTCATCTCCTACATCTCGACCTTCGCGCCGCTGGAACCGGGTGATGTGATCGTCAGCGGAACCTGCACCGGCTTTGGCAGCACGCGCCGCCCGCAGGAATTTCTGGTGCCGGGGGATGTTGTGGAGGTCGAGATCGAGGGAATCGGCGTGCTGTCGAACCCGGTTCAGGCAGAGCGATGAGGCGTTCTCCGGGGTTGTCCAGCGGGGCGCGCATCGCAATTTTTCAACTATGTGTAGATTTTCGAAAATAATTGGCATTTCGGAAAATGCGTGCTAAACGGTGTGAAACGCAGCAGGGGAGAGATGCGGCCATGACCTACTTGGTGAACGCGATGGGGCACGTTCAGTTGAATGTTGTGGACGTGGAGTCTCTGGTCCGGGAATCCTGCGACATCCTTGGGCTGCGCGTCACACGCGAAGAAAGCGGCTGCGTCTGGCTGTCGTCCAATGGGCGGATCGCAGAGCTTGTCCTTCACGAAGCGGGCGATAACGCGATCCGGTCACTGGGGTTCGAGGCAGTGTCCGAGGCGGCCGTGTCCGAGGCGGCGCGCCGGGTCGAGGATGCGGGCTGTCGGCTGGTTTCGGAAGAGCCGAGCCTTGCGTGCTGCCGAAAGGGCATGCAGTTCGTGACCCCCCAGGGACATAGGTTCGAGCTGCACAGCCCCGTCGAGACAGAGATCTACGGTAACCGGCACCCGACGATCGGCATGGCGCCGCTGCGGATCGACCATGTCAACATCACCTCGCCAGAGCCTGCGGAGACCCGTGCGCAGATGGAACAGATCATGGGGATGCGCCTGTCCGAGCGGATGGTGGATGACGGGCTGAGCTGGATGCGCGGGGCGAACCGGCTGCATCATATCCTTGGGATCGTGCGGGGCGAGACCGGCTTGCACCACTATTCCTGGGAGGTGGCGGCGTTTTCGGATTACTGCCAGCTGGGCGACCGTCTGGACACGATCGGGAAGAATTTCATCTGGGGCCCCGGGCGGCACCGGCCCGGTGACAACACCTTTGCCTATTACATCGATGCCTGTGGCGCGATGGTGGAATGCGCCGGGAACATGGCGCTGATCAATGACGACGACCGCTATGAGCCCAACGTGATCACCGCGCTGAAACGGCCGGAAAACGTGCGCGTCATGAATGTCTGGGGAGAGCCTGCGCCGCTGCCGTGGCGCGAGCATCATTTCCCCTGGGCCGCCCCCGCAGCCTGAAACACTGAAGAGGACACATCCGTGACGAAACTTGGAATTCTGGAAGGCTCTTTGCGGCGTGCGTCGCTGTCGCGTGCGGCCGGGCGGGCGGCGGCGGGTCTTGTGCCCGAAGGGATGCAGGCCGTGGCGCTGCCCAATCCCGGCACATTGCCACTGTTCAATCAGGATGTGCTGGACGAGGGCATGCCCGACGCTGTCGGCGCGTTCATTGCGGCCGTGCAGGGCGTGGACGCGCTGTTGATCGTCACGCCGGAATACAACTGGTCCATTCCGGGCGGATTGAAGAACGCGATTGACTGGCTGTCGCGCAAGACGCCCAGCCCGCTGGCACACATGCCCGTCGCGATCTGGAGCGTGTCCCCCGGCCTTCTGGGCGGCGCGCGGGTTCACGAAGGGCTGCGCAACACGCTGCTGTCGCAGGACATGCGCGTCATGGCCAAGCCCGAGGTGCAGATCGCCGGTGCGAAAGGCAAGCTGGATGTGGATGCGGGGCGGGTCACCAACCCCGACACAGAGGCTTTCCTGCGGGGCCACCTGTCCGGCTTTGCCACATTCTGCAACGCGTGGGGCGGCGCCTGAGCGCTGCTGCCAACCGACACAAGGAGGCGCACCGAAATGGAACATTCGCTGACATTCATGTCCGATGGGCTGAAACTCTCTGGCGTTCTGCATGTGCCCGAAGGGCGCAAGCCGGGGCTGCGCCTTCCGACCTTCATCGTGCTGCACGGATTTGTCGGCACCAAGGACAAGTCGCATGTCGAGCTGGTCGCCCGCATGATCGAGGAGATGGGATATTGCGTCTTCCGGATCGATTTTCGCGGATGCGGGCAATCCGAAGGCGCGCGCGGTGAAGTGCGGTGCCATGACCAGGTCGCCGACACGCGAAACGCGTTGACCTTTATCGCCCAGCGCGAGGAGGTTGATCCTGACCGCATTGCCCTGACCGGTCACAGCTTTGGTGCGGCGGTGGCGATTTTCACGGGCGGGGTCGATCAGCGTGTCGCGGCCGTCGTGTCGCTTTGCGGCTGGGGCGACGGTGAACGCAAGTTCCGCGGCCAACACCCCACGCCCGAGGCATGGGCCCGTTTCACCGGCATTCTGGAGGCCGGGCGCAAACACAAGGCCGAAACCGGCGAGAGCATGTGGGTATCTCGCTTTGACGTGGTGCCGATCCCCGAAGAGCTGCGCAAGAACCTGTCGCCGCATGCCCAGTTCGAAGTGCCGGTCGAGACCGCGATTTCGATGTATCACTTCCGCGCCGAGGATGTGGTGGCCGATATCGCGCCCCGGCCCCTGCTGCTGTTTCACACGGCGGGCGATGTTGTCACCCCGATGGAGCAATCCATCCGCCTGTTCGAAAAGGCAGGCGCCAATGCGGAACTGATGATCCCGACCGGGGTGTCGCATTTCCCGCTGTCAGAGGATGACGCCGCGCATACCCGCGCGCTGATCGCGGCATGGCTGGCAAAGTTCTTTCCCACGCCATTGAGCGACACGGCATGACAGCGTTCCGCGCAGATGACCTGAAGGCATATGCCGCCGCCTTGTTGCAGGGCGGGGGCTATTCGCCCGCCCATGCAGAGCGGACGGCGGACATCCTTGTCTGGGCAAATGCGCGGGGGGCTAATTCGCATGGGGTTTTGCGCATCCCCCGTTACGTCGAAATGGTGGAGCAGGGTCTGATCGACCCCAAGGCAGAGCCGGAACTTGTGTCGCAGGACGGTGCTGTGGGCGTGATCGAGGCGCATCGCGCGCCGGGTGCCTCTGCGATGGTGGGTGCCATGGATGCCGCGATAGACATCGCGGGCCGACACAATATCGGGTGGTGCTCTGCCCGCAATATCACCCATGCGGGGGCGGTTGGATATTTCGCCCTGCGGGCCGCGCGGCGCGGCTTTATCGGGATTGTCATGACCGCCTCTGGCCCCTTGATGGCCTATCACGGCGCAAGGGTTTCAGGGCTGTCGACCAACCCGATTTCAATCTCTGCCCCGTCAACGGACCTACCCCTGTTGCTGGATATGTCCACCTCGACAGTTGCGCTGGGCAAGATCATGCATGCCAGGGACGCAGGCACGCCGATCCCGGCCGGATGGGCGATTGACGCCAATGGCGCGCCCGCGACCGACCCGTCCGAGGTGGCGACGCTGACACCGCTTGGCGGGCCGAAAGGATCGGGGCTGTCGCTGATGATCGAAGTGCTGTGCAGCGTGCTGTTGGGAAACCCGGTGATTTCATCGGTTCTGGGCGGCGGCAAGGGGGCCATGAACGGGGCGGCACTTGCGATCAGGGTCGAGGCGTTCGGTGCGCCGGACGTGTTTGCCAGCCATATCGCGGATCTTGGCCAGACGCTGAAAGCCTTGCCAAAGGCGCCTGACACGGACGAGATCCTGCTGCCGGGCGAACGCGGGTTTCGCCTGTCAGAGACGCGCATGCGGGCGGGCATCCCGTTGGCGGGTGGAACGCTTGAACGGCTGGCCAGCCTTGCGGACAGGCTTGGGGTGGCGCAACCCAAAGCCATCGCGCCGGACAAGACGGCAAACCAGAACAAATAGCGCATCTGGCGTTCTTGGGAGGGAACCTTGGCGAACACTGAAAATCATGCAGACCAGAACATGGCCTCGCGCGCAGCCAGCGGCGGCGTGCTCTTGCTGGCAGGTCTTGTCATGCTGTTCTTCGCCTGGGGTTATCCGACCGGGACGCTCAACCAGATGGGGGCCGGGTTCATCCCGCAAGCCATTGCCATCCTGATTTCCGGCCTTGCCGTGGCCATCATCGTCATCGACCTGAAGGCGCCAGAGCCGGAACGGGCGGGCCCGGTTCACTGGCGGGGGCTGATCTTCATCTCTGCCGCCGTCATCATCTTTGCCGTGCTGGTGGATGTCGCGGGGCTGGTGCCGTCGATGTTCCTTGCCGTGGCGGTTTCGATGTTCGCGGATCATCAGGCCCGGCCGGTCCCGGTGCTGATCTACACCCTGTTGGCGACGTTTTTCGGCTGGCTGCTGTTCCTTGTCGGGCTCGAGCTGCCAATTCCGGCCTTCTGGAGGTAGCGATGCTGGATCAGTTCCTCCTTGGCCTGTCCGTTGTTCTGCAACCCGATGTGCTGATCTATGCGTTTTTCGGCGTCTTCATCGGGCAGCTTATCGGTGTGCTTCCGGGCGTGGGTGCGATCACCGCGATCTCGTTGCTGCTGCCCGTGACCTTCTATCTTGATGCGACCACATCGATGATCCTGCTGGCGGGCATCTACTATGGTTCGCAATATGGCGGCTCTATCGCGTCGATCCTGCTGAACCTGCCGGGGACGCCGTCATCGGTTGTGACCTGTCTGGAAGGCTATCCGCTGGCGCAAAGCAACCGCGCGGGGCTGGCATTGTTCGTGGCGGCGTTCTCGTCGTTCCTGGGGGGGATGGTCGGGGTGTCGATCCTTGTACTGGCGGCCATCCCGATGACGGTGATCGCGCTGAAATTCGGCGCGCCGGAATATGCGATGCTTGTCATTCTGGGGCTTCTGGCCGCGTCGATGATCGGCACGGGGTCGCAGATCAGGTCCTTTGCCATGGTGGCGCTGGGGATCGCTCTGGGCCTTGTCGGGGCGGATGCGACGACGGGCTATTACCGGTTTGTCGCCATGCCAGAGCTTGCCGACGGGATCAGCCTTGTTTCACTCGCCATGGGGTTGTTCGGCGTCAGCGAAGTCATTCGCAACGCCTCTCAACGCGCGGCTGTCGACGCACCGGCCCTGTCCATCAGGATGCGCGATGTGTTCCCCACCCGCGCGCAGGCACGGTCGCTGGTTTTCCCGATCATGCGCGGATCGAGCATTGGCAGTTTCTTTGGGGCGCTGCCCGGAACCGGGGCCGCCATCGCCTCTTTCATGGCCTATGCGGTGGAACGGCGCTTTTCCGGCACGCCCGCGAAGTTCGGCAAAGGGCACCTGCCCGGGCTGGCGGCACCTGAATCGGCGAATAATGCGGCCTCGCAGACCGGGTTCATCCCGACGCTGACGCTGGGTGTTCCGGGCGACGCGGTGATGGCGCTGATCATCGGTGCACTGATCCTAAACGGAATCATTCCGGGGCCGCGGCTGATGGTTGACCAGCCAGAGCTGTTCTGGGGCGTCATTGCGAGCTTCTTTGTCGGCAACATCATCCTGCTGATGATCAATATCCCGCTTATCAAGCTGTGGGTGCTGCTGCTGCGCATCCCGTACCAGAAGCTTTACCCGGTGATCGTCGTCATGATCTGTGTCGGGGTCTACTCGCACAGAACCAGCGTGACGGATGTCATATTGACGCTGGTCTTCGGCATCCTTGGATACGTGATGAAGAATTACCGGTTCGAGCCTGCGCCCGTGCTTCTGGGCTTTGTGCTCGGCCCGCTGCTGGAAGACAATTTTCGCCGCACCATGCTGCTTTACGGCGGTGATTTCACGATTTTCCTGACGCGGCCCATCAGTGCCGTTCTGGTCACCTGTTCGGGCGTGCTGATCGTCATCGGGATCTGGTCCAGCCTCAATGCCCGAAGAATAGCCGCGCGGTCCTGAATCCGGTCGCGCGGAGAGCCTTTTTCAAGCCCAGGGCAAAGACAGACAAACAAGGGCTTACACAACTGGGAGGAATACAATGTTAAGGAAACTACTCACATCGCTGCCCCTTGTGGCAGCCCTCGCCGTCCCGGCAGCGGCGCAGGATTTCCCCGATCGCGCCTTGCGGATCGTTCACGGCTTTGGTGCTGGCGGCAATGCCGACACCGTGTCGCGGATCATGGCAGAGGAAATGTCCAGGACGCTTGGCCAGCCTATGGTCGTGGAATCGCGCCCCGGTGCCGGTGGCACGGTCGCCTCTGGCTATGTCTCCAAGGAGGCGCCTGACGGTTACACGATGCAGCTGATGGTGGGCGGCCATGCCGTGGCAGCGGCCCTGTACAAAGAGCTGCCCTACGAGTCGGTCGAGGGTTTCACCTTCATTTCGACACTTGGTCAGTTCCCCTTCATGGTGGCGGCGCGCGCCGGGGAATACGCATCGATGGAAGCGCTGGTCGAGGCCGCCAAGGCCGCGCCGGGCAGCATCAAGATCGGGCATTCCGGCGTGGGATCGACGCAGCATCTGACGGGCGAATTGCTGGCCCTGCGGACCGGTGCGGAATTCCTGCACATCCCCTACAAGGGGGGCGCGGCCGCATCGACCGCCTTGATGGGCGGCGAAGTGGATGTGGTGATCGACACGGGCACCGTGATCCGGCCACAGGCCGATGCGGGCGTTTATGACATTCTGGCGATCACATCGGGCGAAAGGTGGCCGGATGCCCCGGATGTACCGACCGTTGCCGAGACCGTCTCGCCCGGTTTCGACGTGGTGTCCTGGACCGGTATCGGCATGCCTGCGGGCGTTCCGGACGAGATTGCAGGCACCATTCGCGTAGCCGTGCATGACGCGCTTGCCGTGCCTGCGGTCAGCGAAAAGATCGCATCGCTTGGCGCCAAGCCCTCGCCCTCCTCTGGCGAAGAGATGACCGCGCTGATCGAGGGGCAGGTCGCTGTCTGGAAGGACGTGATCGAGTCTGCGGGCATCGAAAAGCGGTAACACCGCCCGGCCCGCCGGCGGGGTGCTGGCGGGCCGACCCATCGGGTCACAAAGGATCTGCATCATGACCACGACGAAGCCCGAAGACCTGTATGCAACCATGCTGCGAAAGACCCTTTACGTGATCACCACCACGCCCGCGCGTGGACCGGGAATGCAAGAGAAGCTGGCCGCGCATCTTGATTACCAGATCAGGATGGAGCGTGACGGCATTCTTTTTGGCGCAGGCCCCCTGTTCAGGGAAGGCGAGAGCGTCCCCTATGGCGGGATGATCATCCTACGCGCCAGGGACGAGGCCGAAGCCCGCGCACATGCGGATGCCGACCCGTTTCATGCCGCGGGTTTGCGGCAGTACACGCTGACCCGCTGGATGCTGAACGAAGGCGCCATGACGCTCACCGTTCGGTATTCTGACCAGACTGCGGTGATCGATTAGGCCCATCAGAAGCGCACAGCGGGGCGCTTGGGTGCGGGCGGCGCTTTGAGGGCGGCGCTTTGAGGGCGATGCCGCTGAATTCTACGCAGACAGCTGAAACTCCGGCCTGACAGCCGGTTGGAAAGGACATGAATGATCTACGAGATGCGCGTCTATTCTTGTGTGCCGGGCGGGATGCCCGCGCTTTTGCAACGGTTCGAGACCACGACGCTAAGGATTTGGGAGCGCATGGGGCTGCGCCCGGCGGGTTTCTTCACCACGCTGGTGGGGCCACATAACCACGATCTGACCTATTTCCTGGCATGGGAGTCGCTGGCGGAGCGCGAGCAATTGTGGAACGCGTTCGCGACAGATCCCGAATGGGTGGCCGCGCGCGAGGCGCATCAGGCCAGGCATGGCGAAGTGGTGGCCAATATCGCGTCCAGCTTTCTGACGCCCACCGCGTTTTCGACAGTGAAATAGGGGACGGGATGACCAATCGCGCTGCACCCGGCCGGGCCCTTTCGGGGATCCGAATTCTTGACCTGACCCGCATTCTTGCCGGGCCATGGGCCACTCAGATCCTGGCCGATCTTGGCGCGGAAGTGATCAAGATCGAACACCCCGAAGGCGGCGATGACACGCGAAGCTGGGGGCCGCCGAATGTCACGGATGACGCAGGTCAGGACCGGGGGGCGGCCTACTTTCACAGCGCCAACCGGGGCAAAAAATCCGTGGCCATCGATATCGCCCATCCAGAGGGGCAACGGACGCTGCGGGCTTTGACAAAAGCATCGGATGTGGTGATCGAGAATTTCAAGGTCGGGGGCCTGGCGAAATACGGGCTGGATTACGAAAGCCTGCGGCGGATCAGGCCTGACCTGGTCTATTGTTCGATCACCGGGTTCGGGCAGACGGGCCCCTATGCCGACCGGGCGGGCTATGATTTCCTGATACAGGCGATGGGCGGCCTGATGAGCGTGACCGGGCAAAGCGATGGCACGCCGGGGGCAGAGCCGATGAAGGTTGGCGTGGCGCTGACGGATGTTCTGACGGGACTTTATGCGGTGATCGGCATTCTGGCAGCCCTGCGCCACCGCGACGCGACCGGAGAGGGGCAGCAGATCGACATGGCGCTGCTGGATGTTCAGGTCGCGACATTGGCCAATCAGGCGATGAACTATCTGGCGACGGGCAAATCGCCCACGCGGCTTGGCAATGCCCATCCCAGCATCGTGCCCTATCAGGCGTTTGAAACAAGTGATGGGCATGTGATTTTGGCCATCGGCAATGACGGTCAGTTCGCGCGGTTTTGCAAGGTGGCCGGGATACCCGGGCTGGCAGACGATCCCCGGTTTGCGACGAACCCCGCGCGGGTCCGCAACCGCACCACGCTTATTCCGATCCTGCAGGGCGTGATGTCGGGCCGCAGCATGGATGACTGGATTGCCGGTTTGAACGAGGCCAGCGTTCCGGTCGGGCCGATCAACGATCTTGAACGGGTTTTCGACGATCCGCATGTCAGGGCACGGGGCATGCATACGCGGCCCGTTGATGCGGAGGGGGCGCAATTGCGCGGTGTCGCCTCCCCCCTGAAACTGTCGCAAACGCCGCCGATCCCGCCCGCCGCGGCCCCGGATCTGGGGGCCGATACGCAGTCTGTGCTGACCCGGCTGCTTGACCCGCTTGAATTTGACATCAACGATCTGCAGGCCGCCGGAGCGGTTTCATTCAAAGGAGACAGGCCGTGACCGACAAGCTCTTGATCGACCAGACAGACGGTATCGCCACGCTGACGCTGAACATGCCGGACCTGCGCAACCCGATCACCGATGCGGATGTTGTCGAGGATATCTGCGCGGCAATGGATTGGCTGAACCGCGATCAGTCTGTCCGCTGTGCGATCCTGACGGGTGCGGGCAAGGCCTTTTCCTCGGGCGGCAACCTGAAACATATGCGCGACAAGGAGGGGATATTCGGGGGCGATGCCATCGCGGTGCGCAACAGCTATCGCCGCGGCATTCAGCGCGTGGCCAAGGCCGTCTGGTCTGTCGAGGTTCCGATGATTGCCGCGGTCAACGGCCCTGCCTATGGCGCGGGTTGTGACCTGACGCTGTTTTGCGACATCCGGATCGCGTCCGAGACGGCGGTGTTTGCAGAGAATTTTGTCAATGTCGGCATTATCTCGGGCGATGGCGGGGCGTGGATCCTGCCGCGCCATGTGGGCCTGTCGCGTGCGGCCGAAATGGCCTTTACCGCCGATCCGATCGACGCCCGGACCGCGCTGGACTGGGGGCTGATTTCCGAAGTGACCGCACCGGAAGCGCTGATGGACAGGGCGATGAGCATGGCGAAACGCATTGCCCGCAACCCGCCACGGCAGCTGCGGCTGACCAAGCGGCTGATCCGCGAGGGGACCGTGTCCACGCTGGATCAACTGCTTGAGCTCTCTGCCGCCTATCAGGGTGCGGCGCATCAGACGAATGACCATGCCGAGGCCGTCGACGCCCTTCTGGAGCGTCGCACGGGGCATTTCAAAGGCGATTAGACCGTGCCGGAGCCTGCCGGCCGCTGCGGGACCAATCGTAGGGCGTAACGGGACACGCGACGCGGAAGAGAGGGCTGACGGCCTTGGGAGGCGTTTCCCGCAATAGGACCGTCAGCGCCTCTGCCATTCACATCCCGGCAATCACCTTGTCCAGGGTCGCCGGATAGTCCCGCACCCGGACGCCTGTTGCGTTGTGGATCGCGTTGGTGATTGCGGCCGCCGCGCCGCAGATGCCCAGCTCTCCGATGCCCTTGGCCTGCATCGGGTTGGCCCAGTCATCGCGCTCTTCCAGCAGCTCCACCGTCAGTTGCGGCACATCGGCATTCACCGGGATGTGGTATTCGGCCAAGTTGTGGTTGGCGACATGACCATCGCGCGGATCAAAGGCCAGCTCTTCGGTCAGCGCGATGCCGATGCCGAAGGTCATCCCGCCCAGACATTGCGACCGCGCGGTCTTGGCGTTCAGGATGCGCCCTGCCGCAAAACTGCCATGCATGCGCCGTATACGGGTTTCGCCCGATGCTGCATGGACCGCGACCTCGGCGAAATAAGCGCCGAACGTGGCTTGCCGCACGTCCGTGGACGTATCGCCGGGCTTCACATGGCCCAGCTTTGCGATCTCGTCGCCTTGCAGGATATCGCTGAGCGATTTCACCTGATTGGCATAGGTCGCGCGGCCGTCTTTGAGCGTCAGATCGTGCTCGTCCACCTCCAGCCGTTGGGCCAGTTGGCGGCGGATCGCTTCGCAGGCGAGATAAACCGAGGTGCCGCTGGAAGACGCCCCCCAGGAGCCGCCCGACCCGGCGGCAGGCGGCAAGGTGGTGTCGCCAAGGACAACCTCGACCCTGTCGCGGGGAAGGCCCAGCATGTCGCCTGCGATCTGGCCAAGGATTGCATAGGTGCCGGTGCCGATGTCGGTCATGTCGGTTTCAACCCGCGCCGTGCCATCCGGCAGCAGGGTCACGCGGGCCTGGCTTTCCATCAGCACATTGACACGCGCGGCCGAGGCCATGCCGTAGCCGATCAGCCATTCGCCCTCGCGCCGCTCTTTCACGCCGGGGCGGTCGGCCCAGCCAAAGGCCTCTGCGCCGCTTTCCAGCGCTTCGCGGAACCGGCGGGAGGAATAGTCCTTGCCGCTTTCGGGGTCTTTCTCGGGGATGTTGCGCAAGCGGAGTGCGACGGGATCGATGCCGATCTCATGTGCCAGCTCGTCCATCGCATTTTCCAGAACGGTCACGCCCACCGCCTCGCCCGGGGCGCGGACGGAACCGGCGCACATCCGGTGCAGACGCGCCAGTTCAAGCGACATCCTGCGGTTGGCCCCGGCATAAAGGAAATGCGAGGCTTGCAGGACGGGCTCTGCAAAACTCTCTCCGGGCAGGTTCGACACGCGCGCATCATGGCCCAGACCGGTCAGTCGGCCCTCGGCATCGGCGGCAAGTCGCACCCGCTGGCGCGTCTCGGACCGGCGCATCGTGGCTTCGAAAACCTGCGGGCGTTGCAGCGCGACCGAGACCGGGCGACCCAGTTCTTGCGCGGCGATGGCGGCGGCCACGGCTTCGGGCGCCAGCCCCAGTTTGGAGCCGAAGCCCCCGCCCACATAGGGCGAGATGATCCGCACCCTGTCGGGGTGAATGCCCAGCGAATCCGCCAGTTCGTTGCGGTTGTATTTCAGCATCTGGTAGCTGCCGCGAAGGGTCAGGTCCCCGCCCTGCCACGACGCGATCGAGGCATGCGGCTCCATCGGGGCGCTGGAATGGGACGGGGTGGTATAGACCAGGTCAACGCTGTGGGGTGCATCGCGCATCGCCGCATCAAGATCGCCCTGATCCAGCGCCTGCCCGTCCTGCGGCTCGACTGCGGCGGTTGCCGGGTCGACTTGCACCATCTGTGCGTTTTCAAGCGTGACCTGCAGGGATTGCGCGGCATGGCGGGCTTGCTCGAAGGTTTCGGCCACCACCACGGCGATCAACTGGCCAAGATAGGCGGCGTGATGCGGGGATTGGACGGGGGCCTCGTTGGCCGTGCCCTGCGCGGGGTTGCGCAGGAGGCGGTCGTCCTGGATTACGGCAAGGACGCCGGGCAGTTTCGCCACATCGTCACGGTTGGCAAGAATGACACGCCCGCTATTGCCGGGTGCGCGTACCATGACACCATGCGCCATGCCCTCGATCTGCCATTCATTCGCATAGGTGGCGGTGCCGGTGACTTTCAGCGGCCCCTCTGGCCGGTCCAGCGGTGCGCCGACAAGCCCCTGCGCCATGTCATCCAGCCGCCGTTCGGTTGCCGGGGTCTCCATTTTGAAATGCTCTGTCATATCCGTGCCTCCTGCGTCAGTTCCGTAAGCACCGATACGAGCGTGCGGCGGGTAAGGGGCAGTTTGAAATCATTGCCGCCAAAGCCCTGCGCGTCGGCGAGCAGCAGATCGGCGGCCCGGTTGAAAAGCGCGTCCGAGGGCGCCTCGCCGGTCAAAAGCTCTTCGACCGCGGCGTCGCGCCAGGGTTTCGGGGCCAGCCCGCCAAAGGCGAGATTTGCCTTGGTGATGCGGCCGTTTTCCATCGCCACGATCCCGGCGACAGAGACCAGCGCAAAGGCATAGGACGCCCTGTCGCGCACCTTGCGATAGGTCTGGCGCGCCCTGACGGGGGCGGGCAGGACGACCGCGGTGATCAGCTCGCCCGGCTCCAGCACGGTTTCGCGGTCGGGGCGGTCGCCGGGAAGCAGGTAAAGCTCCTCCAGGGTGAGCCGCCGGGTGGTTCCGTCCTCTTTCAGCGTCTCGGCCTCTGCCCCAAGAGCGCGCATGGCGACGGCCATGTCGCTGGGATGCGTGGCGATGCAATGCTCCGACGTGCCCAGCACGGCGAGGATACGGTTGAACCCGTCCCGCGCAGCACAGCCGCTGCCCGGTGCGCGTTTGTTGCAGGGCATCGCGCGGTCATAGAAATAAAGGCACCGGGTGCGTTGAAGCAGGTTGCCGCCCGTTGTCGCCTTGTTGCGAAGCTGACCACTGGCGCCTGCCAGCAAGGCGCGGCTCAGCACCGGCCAGTTGCGGCGCACGCGGCTGTCATTGGCAAGGTCGCTATTGGTCACGAGCGCGCCGATGCGCAGCCCGCCATCCTCGGTGCCCTCGATCTGGTTGAGGTCCAGCCGGTTGATGTCGATCAGGGCTTCGGGCGCCATGACTTCGAGCTTCATCAGATCCAGCAGATTGGTGCCCCCGGCGATAAAAGTGCCGCCAGTGGCGGCGTCGCGCGTTGCGGCGCCGGTGCTTTCGGCGCGGGTATATTCAAACGACCTCATGCGTTTTCCCCTGCAGCCTTGCGGATCGCCTCGACGATATTGGGATAGGCGGAACAGCGGCAAAGGTTGCCGCTCATCCGTTCCGAGATTTCCTCGGTCGTGAGGTCCGCCCCACCGTCAAGATCATCTGTCACATGGCTCGGCCATCCGTTTCTGACCTCTTCCAGCATCGCTGTGGCAGAACAGATCTGACCGGGCGTGCAATAGCCGCATTGAAAGCCGTCCTCGCTGACAAAGGCCTGTTGCAGCGGGCTGAGGTTGTCGGGCTGGCCGATCCCTTCGATGGTCGTCACCTCGTCGCCGTCATGCATGCAGGCAAGCGTCAGGCAGGCATTGATGCGCCGCCCGTTGACCATGACCGTGCAGGCGCCGCATTGGCCGTGGTCGCAGCCTTTCTTGCTTCCCGTAAGGCCCAGATGATGGCGCAGCGCGTCCAGAAGCGTTGTCCTTGGATCAAGCTCCAGCCGTTGCGGCGTGCCGTTGATTGTCAGATTTGTCTGCACGGGAAACCTCTTTGAATTGATCCAAGCTCGGGAGACTAACTTGGCTGCGATCCCTTGGTTCCGAGGTTTTTGAGAAGGCCGCAGAACGGCTGGCCGCAATGGGTGCCCGTTTGCAGCGGGTCCGGGTGGTGGCGAAGAAACGGCGTTTGCCCGTTGCGCCGCAGGCTGCGCGCCACCATGAACGGCCCGGATCGGAAATGCGGTCGAGGAAGGGAACGAGCCGTTCTTGCCCTTTCCGTGCCATGCCGGTCGAGTGGCAGGCGCTGACGGAAATCAATCAGCCGGGGTGGACATACTGGCGCTGCTTGATCCCCCCCGAACGCGCTGTATCGAGGCCGTTTCAGCCTGCCGGGATTTCGGCGCGCATGGCGTGTTGAACGGGGTGGCCGTCGCGGCAGATGCGCCTTGCGGGTGCATCGCAACAGGACGGCTGAGGCCCGCGCAAACCCGGCCTGAAAGCATCTGAAAACAGCGCGTTAAGGTGACAGGATGGTGTCCGCGGCGGGATTCGAACCCACGGCCCCAGGATTCATACCACTTCGGCTTTCGCCGCCGCCCTGCGGGCGTTCGTGGTCTGGACTGTCCCTTCACCCTAGACCACCGGTCCGTAGGTGCTGCCCGTCCAGTCTCTACACCTTCCCCTTGCGGGGCTTGGCTCGGGATTGGCAAGGTGCGGTTGCACCGTAGCGTTCCCCGAATTTGAGCAGATCCATTGCGCGGTTTCCCATCGCAACGCCCAATTATCGTCTAGGAATCCTGTGCTCTATCCAGCTGAGCTACGCAGACACACATCCACGGTGGTTCTACGATTCTTCGCGCGGCCCGGCAAGTCCCTATCGGCGGCGTTGACGGTGCATTCACCCTTGCCGCTTTGTTGCCTTGAACCGGGTCAGGCGATTGCGTAGCATCACGCACGATCAATTACAGGAACTCCGAGTTTGGCACATGATGACTCTCGCCCGCTGACCCTTCGTGACGTGTCCGAAGCGTCGGGCGTTTCCGAAATGACGGTCAGCCGGGTACTGCGAAACCGGGGCGACGTCTCTGACTCGACCCGCGAGAAGGTGCTGGAAGCCGCAAGGCAGCTTGGCTACGTCCCCAACAAGATCGCAGGCGCGCTGGCCAGCCAGAGGGTCAATCTTGTGGCTGTCATCATCCCGTCCCTGTCGAACATGGTGTTCCCCGAAGTCATGACCGGCATCAATCAGGTGCTGGAAGATACAGAGCTGCAAGCCGTCGTCGGTGTCACCGATTACACCCCCGAAAAGGAAGAGCGCGTCCTGTACGAGATGCTGTCCTGGCGCCCCTCTGGCGTGATCATCGCGGGGCTGGAACATACCGAGGCGTCGCGCGCCATGTTGCAGGCCGCGGGCATCCCGGTGGTCGAGATCATGGATGTGGACGGCACGCCGGTGGATTGCATGGTTGGCATTTCGCATCGGCGCGCGGGCCGCGAAATGGCCAAGGCGATCCTGAAGGCCGGGTATAAACGCATCGGGTTCATGGGCACCAAGATGCCGCTGGATCATCGCGCCCGCAAACGGTTCGAAGGTTTCACAGAGGCGCTGGCCAAGGGCGGGATCGAGGTCGCGGATCAGGAGTTCTATTCCGGCGGCTCTGCCCTTGTGAAAGGGCGCGAGATGACCCAGGCCATGCTGGAACGCACGCCGGATCTTGATTTCCTGTACTATTCCAACGACATGATCGGGGCGGGTGGCCTGCTCTACCTGCTGGAAAAAGGCGTCGACATCCCGGCAGAGATCGGGCTTGCCGGATTTAACGGGGTCGATCTGCTTGACGGGCTGCCGCGGCAGCTGGCGACGATGGATGCCTGTCGGCTGGACGTTGGCAGAACCGCTGCCCAGATCATCGCCACCCGCGTCGCAGACGGTGACGAGGCCAAATACGAACGCCATGTAGAGCTGACGCCGACGATCGCCTATGGCGACACGCTCAAGCGGAAGTGACGGGGACGCCTGTTCTTGGCAATCGTGATGCGCGCCGGTTGTTTCTGGACCGGCACGCCTTGGCCGAACCCCCGACCGGCCGGGCAAAGGGCTGCGCGCTGGCAAAGCTGATCCAGCGGCTTGGTTTCGTCCAGATCGACAGCATCAACACGGTCGCGCGGGCTCATCACATGATCCTGCATGCGCGCAGGCAATCCTACCGGCCGCGCAACCTTGCGCCTTTGCTGGACCGGGACCGCGCGATTTTCGAACATTGGACGCATGACGCGGCGGTCATCCCGACAGAGTTTTACCCCTATTGGCATCTGCGCTGCGCGCGGGACGCCGACACGCTTGGCGCCCGGTGGCGCAAGGCCCGCCCCGAGGGTTTCGAGGACAAGACGCAACCCGTGCTGGACCATATCCGCACCCACGGGCCTGCCAGTTCGTCAGAGGTTGGCAAGGGCGAGGGGCGCACATCCGGCGGCTGGTGGGAATGGCACCCGTCAAAGACGGCGCTGGAATACCTGTGGCGGTCGGGCGCGCTGGCCGTGACAAGGCGCGAGGGGTTCCGCAAGATCTATGACCTTGCCGAGAACGTCATCCCGGCGCAGCATCTTGCCCATCGCCCGACAGTGGCCGAGACCATCGACTGGGCCTGCAACGCGGCGCTCGACCGTCTGGGATTTGCCACCTCCGGAGAGATCGCAGCGTTCTGGGCCAAGGCCACGGCGGCAGAGGCAAAGGATTGGGTCGCGCGCGGTCTTGCCTCGGGGGCCTTGCGGGAAATCGATATTGAGGGTGCCGATGGCAGCCTGCGGCGCTCTGTCGCCCGGCCGGGCATCGCCGATGCGGCAGAAAGCGCGCCAAGGCCCCCTGCCCGGATGCGCGTGCTCAGCCCCTTCGATCCGGCGTTGAGAGACAGGGCCCGTGCCGAACGCCTGTTCGGCTTCCATTACCGGATCGAGGTGTTCACCCCGGCGGCAAAGCGCGTCTACGGCTATTACGTCTTCCCCTTGCTTGAAGGGGATCGCCTTGTCGGCCGGATCGACATGAAGGCGGATCGCCGGGCGGGCGTTCTGAACGTGACCGCGCTTTGGCCCGAACATGGTGTCCGCTGGAGCGATGCGCGCTTTGCCCGGCTGGAGGCAGAGCTGGACCGCATCGCACGTTTTGCCGGGCTGGAAGAGGTGCGCCTGCCGGCTGGTCCGCTCATCGCCGATGCCCTAAGCTGACATCGCCGCAGCACGCCCCGCGGTGGAGGCCGGACATGACCTATCGTCGCTATGCAATCTACTACGTCCCCGCAGGGGGGGCGCTGGCGCGGTTCGGGTCCGCATGGCTGGGCTGGGACATGGCGACCGGCACGGCGCGCGCAGCGCCGGATGTTCCGGGCCTTGCCGAGCCTGCCCATGGATTGACGGAAGCGCCCCGCCGCTACGGGTTTCACGCGACGCTGAAGCCGCCTTTCCGGCTGGCCGATGGGCAGAGTGTCGATGCCCTGGCCGGGGCGGTGGAAACGCTGAGCCTGCGCCTGCCCCCCGCCCGGGCCGACGGGCTGGAGGTCAGCCGCCTTGGCCGTTTCGTGGCGCTGACACCCACAGGCGAAACCGGCGACCTGGTTGAGCTGGCCGCGGGCACTGTAGATGCGCTGGACGGTTTCCGCGCGCCCCTCACCCCGGCAGAGCTGGACCGTTACCGCGCGCGCACGCTGTCGGCACGGCAGGCAGAATTGCTGGACCGGTGGGGCTATCCTTTCGTGATGGACCAGTACCGGTTTCACCTGACGCTGAGCAGCCGGTTGCCCGTGGCCCGCGCCAAGGCCTTGCAGGCCACCCTGACAGAGCATCTGGCACCGCTCCTGCCGTCGCCCTTCATTCTGGACGCGCTGACACTTGTGGGCGAGGATGACGCAGGCATGTTCCACATGATCTCAAGGCATCCGCTGCGCGGCTGATGCCCTACAGGATGCGCAAAGCACACCCGTCACAATGGCGTCACATCAGTCACCTAAGGAAGCGGCGGCTGGGCCGATTGCACCACAGCCCATGACCCGCAACGCCTTTTCAGAATGCGCAGGGGCGGCCCGATGGACCGCCCCAATTCTGTCTCATGCAATATCTTTGACGGGCGTCAGTTCAGCGCCTTGTCGGTGATCGCATGGGTCCACGCGCCTTCGGGCTGCGCGGTGATGACCGGATCGGACCCACCCGACAGAAGCGAATCGACCGTACGCTGGTAATCCGCCTCGTCCAGCGCACCGTTCGAACCTGCGGTGAGCTTGGCAATCTCGCCCATCATCCGTTTCTGGTGAGCTTCGGTCTGGGCGCCGGTTTCGTCATATTCCAGCACGATCTCGGCCGCCTCGTCGGGGTTCTCCTCGGCGTATTTCCAACCCTTCATCGACGCGCGCACAAATCGGGTCAGCTTGTCGACCATCGCTTCGTCTGCCAGCGTGTCTTCCAGCACGTAAAGCCCGTCCTCAAGCGTGGCGACGCCCTGATCCTCGTATTTGAAGGTGACCAGATCATCCTCTGCGATGCCCGCGTCCAGAACCTGACCGAATTCGTTATAGGTCATGGTCGAGATACAGGCCGCCTGTTTCTGCAACAGCGGGTCCACGTTGAAACCCTGTTTGAGCACTTCGACACCATCCGCGCCGCCCGTCGTCGGGATGCCAAGCTGGCTCATCCAGGACAGGAACGGGTATTCATTGCCAAAGAACCAGACACCCAGCGTGTTGCCGGGGAAATCCTCGGGCCCTTCGATGCCGCTTTCCTTCAGGCAGGTCAGCATCATGCCGGACGACTTGAAGGGCTGGGCAATATTGACCAGCGGCAGGCCCTTTTCGCGCGCGGCCAGTGCGGCGGGCATCCATTCGACGATCACGTCGGCACCGCCGCCCGCAATCACCTGCGTCGGCGCAATATCCGGGCCGCCGGGTTTCACGGTGACGTTCAGGTCTTCTTCTTCATAAAATCCCTTTTCAAGCGCCACGTAATAGCCACCGAACTGCGCCTGCGTGACCCATTTCAGTTGCAGCGTCAGATCATCCGCCGCCTGCACGCCAGAGCCGATCAGCCCTGCCGCAAAGGCCAGTCCTGCAATCTTCTTCATCGTCATCCTGAACACTCCATGTTGTTGATCGCGTTTCATTGTTATCGGCCCCGCCGCTGCGACGGGTGCCAGAAGGTCACCCAACGCTCGATCAGCACGACGAGCCCGTAAAGCACCGTTCCTGTCAACGCAGAGACGGCAATTTCAGCCCAGACCATATCGATCCCCAGCCGCCCCACCTCTGTCGAGATGCGGAACCCCATCCCCTTGGTGGGAGAGCCAAAGTATTCCGCCACGATAGCACCGATAAGCGCAAGGGTGGCCGAGATCTTGAGCCCGTTGAAAATGAAGGGCATCGCGGCAGGCAGGCGCAGTTTGCTCAAGGTTTGGGCATGGCTCGCCGAATAGGTGCGCATCAGATCGCGCTGCATCCTGTCGGTTGCGGCAAGCCCGGCCAGCGTGTTCACGAGGATCGGAAAGAACACCATGACCACCACGACCGCCGCCTTGGATTGCCAGTCAAAGCCGAACCACATGACCATGATCGGGGCCACGCCCACAATGGGAAGTGCGGCCACGAAATTGGCCACGGGCAGCAGGCCCCTGCGCAGGAAATCCACCCTGTCGATGGCCAGCGCGGCACCAAACCCCGCAAGGCTGCCAATGACCAGCCCGGTCAGCGCGCCTTTCACGACCGTCTGGACCCAGTCGACCCAGAGGATCGCGGTGGAGCGTTCAATCGCGGCCCAAATCTCTGACGGGGCGGGCAGGATCGCGGGCGGGATGTTGAAGGCACCGACAAGCAGCTCCCACAGGATCAGAACCAGCAGGCCAAAGCCCAGCGGCAGGCCGATCCGCATCACGACTGAAGGCTGACGCATCATGCCTGCCCCCCGCCCATGACCCGCACAGCGAGCCGTTCGACGCCCGAGACGATCCAGATCAGCAGCGCGGCAAGGATTGCCGCCGCGAACAGCGCCGACCACATGATCATCGGATTGCCGAATTGCGACCCGATCAGCATCCGCGCGCCAAGCCCCGCGATGGCGCCCGTTGGCAATTCGCCCACGATGGCCCCGACAAGGCTGGCCGCGACGGCGATCTTCAGCGACGCAAAGAAGTAGGGCAAGGATGCGGGCAGGCGCAGTTTCCAGAAAACCTGCGCAGGGGAGGCGCCATAGGTCCTGAGCAGGTCAAGCTGCATCCCCCCCGGGCTGCGCAGGCCCGCGACCATGCTGACCAGCACCGGAAAGAAGCTGAGATAGCCTGCGATGATCGCCTTGGGCACCATCAGGCTGTCTGCCCCTGCGGCATTGGCCAGCACCACGATCATCGGCGCCAGCGCCACCACCGGGATGGTCTGGCTGATGATGGCCCAGGGCATCAGCGTAAGATCAGCGACGCGGCTAAGCACGATGGCCACGGCCAGCGCCACCCCCGCGATGATCCCCAGCGCAAAGCCCGCCATGGTCGCCTGAAAGGTGATGAAGCCGTGGTACACAAGGCTGCGCTTTGAGGTGACTTTCTTGTTGAACACCCCGTCATATAGCTCTGCCGCGACCTGATGCGGCGCGGGCAGTTTGGCACGATCCTGGTTCATCGTCTCGCGCAGCACTTCGCTGAATCCGGGGTCTGTCCCGGCCCGCGTGGCCTGATCCATCACCCAAGTTCGGTTCATCAGGAAGCTGCTGACATACCACAGCGCAAAGATCGTCAGCACGACGACAAGAACGGGACCAAAGCGCCTCATCTCCGCCACTCCATCCGGTAGAGCGGGATATCATCGTGCGGCGGCTCGCCGGGCAGGGTTGCGGTCTGGGTGAACCCCTCGCGTCGATAGAAACCCTGCGCGCCGGTGTTGGGCGCATGGGTCGTCAGCCACAACATGTCGCGCCCCTCCTTGGCGCGGTCCATCAGGCGAAGCCCAAGCCCCTGCCCCGTTTGCGCGCAGTAGATCGCCCCCAACTTGCCGGTGGCCGGATCGACAGAGGCATAGCCCACCACCGGATCGCCGATCACCCAGATCTCACGCGCATCAAAGGCCGCGTCCAGATACCCCGCCAGCGTGCCCGCATCCGGGCCGGGCGTCATCCAGTCATTTCCGGCCTCCCAGGCCGCGACGATTTCCGCACAGGCAAGCAGGTCAGCGCGGGTGGCCGCACGCGGTGAGCGGGCCTCAATCGTCATAGCTGTGCCCCGCGCGCAACCCATCGCGCACCCGATGCGCGATCTCTATGAATTCGGGCGTGTCGCGGATCTCCAGGGGGCGTTCCCTGGGCAGCGGGCTGTCGATCACATCGCTGATCCTTCCGGGGCGCGGGCTCATCACCACGATCTTGGTGGAAAGATACACCGCTTCGGGGATCGAATGGGTGACAAAACCGATGGTCTTGCCCGTCCGTGCCCACAGCGCCAGAAGCTGTTCGTTCAGATGATCGCGGACAATTTCATCCAGCGCCCCGAACGGTTCGTCCATCAGCAAAATATCCGCATCAAAGGCCAGCGCCCGCGCGATGCTGGCGCGCTGCTGCATCCCGCCCGACAGTTGCCACGGATATTTCTTCTCGAACCCGGCAAGATCCACCAGTTCCAGCACGCGCGCCACGCGCTCGGCCTGATCCGCCTTGGAATAGCCCATGATTTCCAGCGGCAGGCGGATATTGCCGCCAATCGTCCGCCACGGGTAGAGCCCCGCCGCCTGGAAGACATAGCCATAAGCCCGCGCCTTGCGGGCCTCAGCCGCGCTGACGCCATTCACGGTGATAGACCCGCCTGTCGGATGCTCCAGATCCGCCATGCAGCGCAGAAACGTCGTCTTGCCACAACCCGACGGCCCGATGAAGCTGACAAATTCGCCCTTGCCGATATCAAGGCTCACGTCTTTCAACGCATGCACCGGACCATCGTTGGTCTGGAAGGTCAGCGAGAGGTTTTGGGCTTGGATGACCGCTGCTGCCGTTGCGACATCAGAGTGGAGTGATAGTTGATTGTTTATCATCTGTTCCATCGGTCTCCGAGCAAAGCCTGCAACCCTGATTGCGATCCGGTGCGGGTGATCACTCCGTATCGAGATAGATGAGGAAGACCGACCAGTCTGGATGCGGAAGTTAGCGCAAATGATCCAGTCACTCGGCCCCAGCCAAGCTGATGACGCTCAACAGTCGTAATCCCCAACATTTTCCCCACAGTCCTAAAAACAAGTGCACCCATCGTGATTACCAGCGTTGGTTTGGCTCTACCTAAGATTTCGGTCCAAACGGAAGCGCCGAACTCAACCGCTCTTTTGCGATCTGCAAGATCAGCCCAACTGGGTGATCGGAACGGCACAAGATTTCCGGCGAGCACCTTTGCAGGCTCAACACCTAACCCGCCAAACAAAGCTAAAACTTGCCGCTGCAACCGGCTGTGACCGGGTGGCGCCCCGCCCCAAGTCTCACGGTCGTATGCACTCCCGGCTTTCATCGCGAGTTCCGAATGGCCTGTTGCGGATGCACCTCCCGGATTAAGACCAATAAAAGCAACGTCAGACGAATCCACTACATTCACCGGGCTATACAGTAACCGCCAACCGCAGTGGCGTTGTGAAGCCGTATATTCTCTGCGTATATCTGCTTCCAATCGGTCGGCAAACGAAGCCATTAGATCCCCGCTGGGATGTTCAGCGGGTCGCGCTGGATCATCTTTGGTGCGGTCAGGGCTTTCCATTTGGACAGCGCCTCATGCGCGGATGGGAAGGCGGGGCGGGGGACGAACTTGCCGCGGCCGGGTTGCGGCTGGCTGTTCTGACCCCAGGCCCAGATCACTTCGCCGCGCGACAGCGTGTAGCGGCTTTGCGCGGAGACATTGAAGCCCTCGAAGACGTTATAATCCAGCACCGAGTGGTGGTTCGCGGGCGAGATCGTCTTGGAGATTTTCGGGTCCCACACCACGATATCCGCATCCGCCCCTTCAACGATGGCCCCCTTCCTGGGGTAGATGTTGAGGATCTTGGCCACGTTGGTCGAGGTCGCGGCGACAAATTCATTGGGCGTCAGACGGCCGGTTTCCACCCCTTCGGTCCAGAGCACGGCCAGACGTTCCTCGACCCCGTTCGAGCCGTTGGGTATGATCCGGAAATCTTCGCGGCCTGCGCGTTTCTGTTCAGTGTTGAAGGCCGCGTGGTCCGTTGCCACCACCTGCAGCGACCCGGATTGCAATCCGGCCCAAAGGCTGTCCTGATGATCCTTGGACCTGAATGGGGGCGACATGACGCGGCGGGCGGCGTGGTCCCAATCCTTGTTGAAATACTCGGACTCGTCCAGCGTCAGGAACTGGATCAACGGCTCGCCGTAAACCCGCATCCCCTTTTGCCGTGCGCGCCGGATCGCTTCATGTGCCTGCTCACAGGAGACATGCACGATATACAATGGCACACCCGCCGCATCGGCGATGGTGATGGCCCTGTTGGCGGCCTCGCCTTCAAATTCCGGCGGACGGGAATAGGCGTGTCCCTCGGGGCCGGTGATGCCCTGATCGAAGTATTTCTGCTGCATCTCGGCGACCAGATCGCCGTTCTCGGCATGGACCATCGGCAGCGCGCCCAGTTCGGCGCAGCGCTTGAAAGAGGCGAACATCTCGTCATCCTCGATCATCAACGCGCCCTTGTAGGCCATGAAATGCTTGAACGAGTTGACGCCCATATCAACGGCATCCTTCATCTCGTTGAAGATGGTCTCGTTCCAGCCGGTGATGGCCATGTGATAGCCGATATCGGAACAGATCTGCGGGGCGGATTTGCGGTGCCACTCGTTGATCGCATTCTTGATCGACCCGTCCGCGCCGGGCAGACAGAAATCCACCAGCATCGTGGTGCCGCCCGTGGCTGCCGCCCAAGTGCCGGATTCGAATGTCTCGGCGGCAGTGGTGCCCATGAAGGGCATTTCCAGATGGGTATGCGGGTCGATCCCGCCGGGGATGACATAGGCCCCTTCGGCGTCGATATACTCGTCACCGCTCAGGTCTTCGCCGATCTGCTTGATGGTCTCTCCCTCAATCAGGACGTCCGCTTTCCATGTGCGATCCGCCGTGCAGACAGTGCCGTTCTTGATGACTTTGGTCATGTCGTTTCTCCCTGTGCCCACCCGTCCCGGCCCTGAGCCGGGACCTTGCGTCGGCTCAGCCAGAGATCTGGGATGTAATGTCGTGCCAATTCGGATTGCTCTGCGTTATCAGAGCAATTTTCCAGTCGCGACGCCACCGTTTGATAGCGCGCTCGCGCCTTAAAGACGTCTCGTAACAATCGTGCCTCTCGAACCAGACGAGACGGCGAATGTTGTACTTCGCTGTATGTACGCACATCCCGGTGCGGTGCGCCTCGACCCGCGCGCCAAGATCCTGCGTCCGTCCCGTGTAAAGCGCCCCGCAAGGCCGCGATGCCATGATGTAAACGAAATGCGCCATGATCCACGATGGGGCGCATAGTGTTAGGAATACGTGAACCCCGTCCCGGGCTTGACCCGGGACCTTGCCCTACGCTGGCCAAGAGGTCCCGGGTCAAGCCCGGGACGGGAACCGCGAGGCAAAAGGTCACTCAACAATTCCCGCCGTTTCAATGACCGCGTGAAACAGCACATCCGTTCCGGCGGTGGCCCATTCCTTGGAAATCTCCTCGGCCTCGTTGTGGCTGAGCCCGTCGACGCAGGGGCACATGACCATCGCGGTGGGCGCGACCTGGTTGATCCAGCAGGCGTCATGGCCCGCACCCGAGATGAGATCCCGGTGGGAATAGCCCAGACGTTCGGCGGCGTTGCGCACGGCGGCCACGCAATCCTTGTCAAACTCCACGGGATCAAAGCCGCCGGTCTTCTCGAATGCCACATCCAGCCCCATATCGGCGCAAATCTGGCTCGCCCCTTCCCGCAGGCGCTTCTCCATATCCTCAATCACGCTCAGATCGGGCGAGCGGAAATCGACGGTAAAGACAACCTTACCGGGGATCACGTTGCGCGAGTTGGGGTAGACGTCGATATGCCCGGCCGCGCCCACCGCATCAGGTTTGTGCGACCATGCGATCTGATCCACCAGTTCCAGAATCCGCGCCATGCCGAGGCCTGCATTCTTGCGCATCGGCATGGGCGTCGATCCGGTATGGCTGTCCTTGCCGGTCACCGTTACCTGCGTCCACGACAGCCCCTGCCCGTGGGTGACAACGCCGATATCCTTGCCCTCGGCCTCAAGGATCGGGCCCTGCTCGATATGCAGCTCGAACATCGCGTGCATCTTGCGGGCGCCGACCTCTTCGTCGCCTTTCCAGCCGATCCGCTCCAGTTCTGCCCCGAACCGCTTGCCCTCGGCATCTTCGCGCCCGTAGGCCCAGTCCTGCGTGTGGACACCCGCAAAGACGCCAGAGGCCAGCATGGCAGGCGCGAACCGCGTGCCTTCCTCGTTGGTCCAGTTGGTAACCACGATGGGATGTTTCGTCTTGATGTTCATGTCGTTGAGCGAGCGGACAATCTCCAACCCGCCCAGCACGCCCAGCACGCCGTCATATTTGCCGCCTGTGGGCTGGGTATCAAGGTGGCTGCCCACATAGACCGGCAGCGCTTCGGGATCCGTCCCCTCTCGGCGCGCGAACATGTTGCCCATCGTATCAAGCCCCATGGTGCAGCCGGCCTCCTCGCACCATTTCTCAAACAGCGTGCGGCCCTCGGCATCCTCATCGGTCAGGGTCTGGCGGTTGTTGCCACCCGCCACGCCGGGACCGATCTTGGCCATCTCCATCAGGCTGTCCCAAAGCCGGTCGCCATTGATCCGAAGGTTCTCGCCCGGTGCTGCCATCTCGCCATCCCCTGTTGCTTGCGTTCAACCACCTGCCCTTGCCGCGCCCCGACAGTCAGGATCGGGGATAGGGCGTTAATGCTTGCCACGAAGGCGCATGTTTTTTACCATTTGGTAAAGGCACGATTGCAAGGGCGCCAATTTGTGTCAAGGATTGACTTCGAAGCTTCCCCGGACCGCGCCCGCAGAAAAGGCATTTTGCACAATCGATCGGCAGGAAAAAATTCATGGATGACGGCACGTCTTTGCCCACGGCGCCAAAACTGAGCCGGATCCAGAAACGGAACCGCAAGCGCATCATGGACGCAGCGCTCAACGTGTTTTCGCAACACGGTTTTCGCGGTGCCACCCTGGACCAGATCGCGCAGGAGGCAGGGCTGTCAAAGCCCAATATTCTTTACTATTTCGACGGGAAAGAGGCGATCCATGTCGATTTGCTCAACACGCTGATGGCCGAATGGCTGGCGCCGCTTGAAGAGATGAACCCCGAGGGCGAACCGCTGGACGAGCTGATGACTTACATCGCGCGCAAGCTGGAGATGAGCCGCGCCTATCCCCGCGAGAGCCGCCTGTTTGCCAATGAGATCATCCAGGGCGCCCCGCGCATCGGGCCGCATCTGGCCTCAGGGCTCAAACCACTGTTCGACCGAAAATGCGACCTGATCGCCGAATGGGTGCGGCGCGGCAAGCTTGCCCCGGTTGATCCGGGGCACCTGATTTTCTCGATCTGGGCGGTCACACAGCATTACGCAGACTTCGAGGCGCAGGTAGATGTGCTGATGCCCGACAGCGATGCTGCATGGGCGGGCGCACATACCCATGTCGAAGCCATGTTTCGAAAGCTGCTGACGCCGCCGGGCTATAGCGGGGCGCACCGCTGACCGGCGCCCGCGCCTCCTAAGTCGTTCAGCCGTTTTTCGCGGCGTTTTCCAGTGCCTGAATACGGGCGGCCAGCGCATCATTTTCTTCCCGCGCTTTCTGGGCCATGGCGCGCACCGCGTCGAATTCCTCGCGGGTGACGAAATCGCGGTCGGCCAGCCAGCGATCCATCATCGACTTCATCGCGGTCTCCGCCTCCTGCTTGGCACCTTGGGCCACGCCCATGGCGTTGGTCATCAGCTGCGAGATATCGTCGAAAACTTTGTTGCGGGTCTGCATGTGTCACTCCGGCATTTGGTTCATCGACTATATGGGCCTCGGGGAGGCATATCACAAGGTTGACTTCCCCCGATGGACAGAGGCACAGAGACGCACATGAACGCAGGCATCCCCTTCCCGCCCCTCTCGCCAGAGGTCTTTTCGATCACCCTGTTCGGGATCGAATTCGCGCTGCGCTGGTATGCGCTTGCCTATATCGCGGGCATCCTGATCGGGTGGTTTCTGGCGGTGCGTGCCGTGCGGTGCGCGCGGCTGTGGCCTGCAGACAACGCGCCGATGACGCCCGCACAGCTCGAAGATCTGGTGACCTGGGTCATCCTGGGCATTATTCTGGGCGGCCGGCTGGGTTTCGTGCTGTTTTACCAACCCGGATACTACCTTTCAAACCCGGCCGAGATCCCGATGATCTGGCAGGGGGGCATGGCCTTCCACGGCGGGATGCTGGGCGTCGCCATTGCAGGTTTCCTCTTTGCGAGGCGGGTCGGGGCGCGCGTCCTGTCGGTGGCCGACATCATGGCGCTGGCCACACCGCCGGGCCTTCTGCTGGGTCGAATCGCCAATTTCGTGAATGCAGAGCTTTGGGGGCGGCCGACCGATGCGCCCTGGGGTGTGATCTTCCCATCTGATGCCGCGCAGAATTGCGGTCAGGCAATCGGTGAGCTTTGCGCCCGCCATCCGTCGCAGCTTTACGAGGCCGCGCTGGAAGGACTGCTGCTTGGCGCGATCCTGCTGTGGCTTGCGTGGCGACGCGGCGCGCTGAAACTGCCCGGACAGGTGACCGGCACGTTCCTTGCAGGCTATGGCTGTACCCGCTTCATCGTGGAATTCTTCCGCCAGCCTGACATGCAATTCGTGGCACCCGGCAACCCGCTGGGACTAGCTGTTCAGCTGAATGGCTACGGTCTGACGATGGGGCAATTGCTGTCCTTGCCGATGATTGCCGCAGGCATTGCGCTGATCGCCTTTGCCCGTCGGCGGATGGTGCGCGCGTGACACCCTTGATGCGCCTTTTGCGAACGCGGATCGCGGCCGATGGTCCGATCCCCGTGGCCGATTTCATGGCCGACTGCCTGCTGCATCCCAACCACGGCTATTACGCGACCCGCGACCCTTTGGGGGCCAAGGGCGATTTCACCACCGCCCCCGAAATCAGCCAGATGTTCGGCGAGCTGATCGGCCTGAGCCTTGCGCAAAGCTGGCTGGATCAGGGCGCGCCTGCGCCATTCACCTTGGCCGAGCTGGGGCCGGGGCGCGGGACGCTGATGGCGGATATCCTGCGCGCCACGGCGAGAATACCGGGTTTTCACGATGCGGCGCGGATCTGCCTTGTCGAGGCTTCGGCCACGTTGCGCAAGGCGCAGGCGGACACGCTGAAAGGATACGCCCCGCAATGGCTGGAACGCACGGCAGAGCTACCAGATGGGCCGTTGTGGCTGGTGGCGAATGAATTCTTCGATGCGCTGCCGATCCGCCAATTTGTGCGCGACGGTGCGGCGTGGCGCGAACGGTGCGTCGGGCTGTCCGAGGACGGTCTGCAATTCGGCCTTGCGGCCCCTGCCCCGGTCGCCGCGCTGCAGGACCGGATAGAGGATACGCGCGACGGTGATCTGGTCGAGCTTTGCCCCGCCGCGACGGCGATGATCCGCGACATCGGACAGCGCATTGCCGATCACGGTGGCGCTGCGCTGATCGTTGATTACGGCGACTGGCACAGCCTTGGGGATACTTTGCAGGCGATGAAGTCCCACGCCCCTGTCGACCCGCTCGCCGCGCCCGGCGAGGCGGACCTGACCGCGCATGTGGATTTCGAGGCGCTGGCCCTTGCGACGCCATCCGCCCATACCCGCCTGACGCCCCAGGGCGTGTTCCTTGAACGGCTTGGGATCACGGCACGCGCGCAGCAATTGGCCAAGGGTCTGAGCGGAGAGCCTCTGGAATCGCATATAACCGCACATCGCAGGTTGACGCACCCTGCGGAAATGGGGACGCTGTTCAAAGTGCTGGGCCTCTTTCCGCAATCCGCCCCACCTTTGCCGGGACTGGACGCATGACTTTGGAAATCATCACCGCTGACACTCTGGCCCCGCTGAAACACGGGTTTTTCACTCGTCGTGGCGGCGCATCCTCGGGCGTCTTTGCCGGGCTCAACTGTGGGCAGGGATCGTCGGACCAGTCAGAGATCGTGGCCATCAATCGCGCGCGCGTGGCCCAGGCAATGGACGTGGAGCCTGCAATGCTTGCCTCGGTGCATCAGGTGCATTCTGCGGACGTGGTGCGGGTTGACGGCGCGCAGGACGGCCCCCGCCCGAAAGCCGACGGGCTGGTCACGAACACCCCCGGAATTGCCCTGTCCATCCTGACCGCGGATTGCCAGCCTGTCCTGTTTGCCGACCGGGAGGCCGGGGTGATCGGCGCGGCCCATGCCGGCTGGCGCGGCGCGCTTGAAGGCGTGCTGGAGGCAACGGTCGACGCCATGGAAGAGCTGGGTGCGACACGCGCCCGGATACAGGCAGTCATCGGCCCGTCGATCAGTCAGCGCGCCTATGAGGTCGGGGCAGAGTTTCTTGACACCTTCCTGATGGAAGACCCGCAATATGCCCGCTTCTTTGCCAATGGGCAGGGCGACCGGCTGCATTTCGATCTGACGGGGTTCGGGCTGCACCGGCTGCGAGAGGCAGGCGTCACGGCAGAGTGGACGCGGCACTGCACCTATTCGGATGAGGAACGTTTCTATTCCTACCGGCGCACGACCCATGCCAAGGAGGCCGATTACGGCCGCCTGATCTCTGCCATCCGACTGTAAGGGGGGCCTGCGCCGCCCTGCGTCAGGCGCTGCGGCTCAGCCGATCTTCCAGCACTTCGAAGGGCACGCCGGGTTCATCCTTGGCGCCGCGGATCACCAGCGAGGTTTTGACCGAACCCACGTTTTCCGCTGTCAGCAGTTCGGATGTCAGGAAGGTCTGAAAGGTGCTCAGATCCGGCGCCACGCATTTGAGGATGAAATCCACCTCGCCGTTCAGCATGTGACACTCGCGCACCAGGGGCCAGGCGCGGCAACGATCCTCGAACGCGCGCAGATCAGCCTCTGCCTGGCTTTGAAGACCCACCATGGCAAAGACCTGCACTTCGAAACCAAGCTCTCTGGGGTCGATATCGGCGTGGTAGCCGCGGATATAGCCCTGCTCTTCCAGAGTGCGCACACGCCGCAGACAGGGCGGCGCTGAAATCCCGACACGTTTGGCCAGTTCCACGTTGGTCATCCGGCCATCGGCCTGCAGTTCTGACAAAATCTTGCGATCAATTGGATCAAGCCGCACAGCACGCATCCTTCATGCTCTCCCAAAGCTGCCGGATAGTTATACCACCAACGTCGCACACGCAATAATATTTCACGGTTGCGCAACTATATTAAACGATCCGGAAATTGGGCGGGCCTGCCGACGGACGTATCGCAGAAGGGTTTTCGTCGCGGCGTGGCATCTCTATATGCAGGGGCAACGCAGGGGCTTCAAGCCCCCCCGAGAATTCAAGCCAAGGAAGCTGCCCCATGTCCCAGACGCGCCATATCAAGGTTCTTATCATCGGCTCCGGCCCTGCGGGGTATACGGCGGGCGTTTACGCCGCGCGCGCCATGCTGAACCCCGTTCTGGTTCAGGGGATCGAGCCGGGTGGCCAGCTGACCACCACCACCGAAGTTGAAAACTGGCCCGGCGACACCGAGGTTCAGGGCCCCGATCTGATGGTCCGGATGGAGGCGCACGCCAAGGCGATGGGCTGCGAGATTGTCGGCGACATCATCACCAGTCTTGACCTGTCCAAGCGTCCGTTCGTGGCCAAGGGCGACAGCGGCAACACCTATATCACCGAGGCGGTGATCCTGGCGACGGGCGCCCGCGCGAAATGGCTGGGCCTTCCGTCCGAAGAGAAGTTCAAGGGCTTCGGTGTTTCCGCCTGCGCCACCTGCGACGGGTTCTTCTATCGCGGGCAGGAGATTGTCGTGATCGGCGGTGGCAACACGGCCGTGGAAGAGGCGCTCTTCCTGACGAACTTTGCCTCCAAGGTGACGCTAGTGCATCGCCGGGACGAGCTGCGGGCCGAGAAGATCCTGATTGACCGGCTGATGAAGAACCCCAAGATCGAACCGCTCTGGGATCACGAACTGGTCGAAGTCACCGGCACGGACACGCCACTGGGTGTCGAAGGCATCAAGGTCAAACACGTCAAGACCGGCGCGATCACGGAGATCCCGGCAAAGGGCGTCTTTGTTGCCATCGGACATGCCCCTGCCAATGAATTGGTCAAGGACGTGCTGGAACTGCACAATGGCGGCTATGTAACGGTCAAACCCGGCACCTCGGAAACCTCTGTGCCCGGCGTCTTCGCGGCAGGTGACCTGACCGACCACAAGTACCGGCAGGCCGTGACCAGCGCCGGGATGGGCTGCATGGCCGCGCTGGATGCCGAACGTTTTCTGGCAGAGCATCCGGCAACAGTGGAGGCAGAGGCAGAAGCCAGCGCCCCGGCCGCCGAATAAAGCCCCCCCCCGTTTCAACGACATTCACCCCGGCCCCAGCGCCGGGGTCACTTTTTGATGGAGCCCTTCCATGTCTCATGACTTCGACACCCAGAAGGCCCAGACATTTGCAAACTATGCAGAACTGTCTGACGCAAATGACCTGCCGGACACGGCGGATGTCGACTATTTCTTCCTGCCCGCCGAAGACGACGCGGATTGGCGTGCGCTTGCCGACGCTCTCAGCCGCGATGGCTATGACTGTGAATTCGTCGAAGATGACGGCGCCCCCTACCTTGTCGCGACACTGTCCGATCAGGCCATTTCGGCAGCCAGCATCTGGATGGGCGAGGAAGTCGCGACGCGGGTCGCACTTTCGCATGGCTTCACGCCGGATGGCTGGGGGTTCGAGGCGTAACGCCGCCGACCTGTCAATTTCACCAGTTGCCTTTCAGCAACGCAGGCACAAAACCGCGGCGGGCAGAAGAAAACCCTTTCCCGAATGTGCGGGATATGCGATGCGTTCAGCGATGAACACACTTTGAGTCGCCTGTAATGAGTTCGCTTTTGTCCAAATCTGCACTGCCGGAAGAAGACCAGCTCTTCCGCCTTCTGCGCCAGCTTGATCTGGCGCCGGAAGCATCGCAGCGCGCCACGGCAGAAGCGTTGGGTATCTCACTGGGTCGGCTCAATTCCTACCTGCGCGCAGCGACGGAAGCCGGGTTCGTCACAAAGACCACCCGCCCGGGCCCAGATCGCCGCCAACGCTTTACCTACGCGCTGACCATGCGCGGAGCGGGCGAAAAGCTGCGTCTCGCTGACCGTTTCCTTGCCCGTAAATTCGCTGAATACGACGCCTTGCATGCCGAACTGACCGGCACTGCAAGCGGTCTTGTCCCTATCAAGTACAGGAGTAACCTCATGGAAAACAACCTCGCCCCCATCCCGGAGCTTTACGTCTCCTACGAGAGCGCCCAGAAGCTGAAGATCGAAGCCGGAGAGCTGACCTCGCATGACCTGACACCGCGTCAGATCTGCGACCTTGAACTGCTGATGAACGGTGGCTTCAACCCTCTCAAGGGCTTCCTTTCGGAAGAGGATTACAACGGCGTCGTCGAGAACATGCGCCTCGCGAGCGGCGCGCTGTGGCCGATGCCGATCACCCTGGACGTGACCGAGAAATTCGCTGACACAGTCGAAGTCGGTCAGGACATCGCCCTGCGCGATCAGGAAGGCGTGATCCTCGCCACCATGACCGTCACCGACAAATGGGAGCCGAACAAGGCACGCGAGGCCGAGAAGGTCTTTGGCGCAGACGATTCCGCGCATCCGGCCGTGAACTACCTGCACAACCACGCGGGAAAGATCTACCTCGGCGGTCCGGTTACCGGCATCCAGCAGCCTGTCCACTATGATTTCCGCGCACGCCGCGACACCCCGAACGAGCTGCGCGCCTATTTCCGCAAGCTGGGCTGGCGCAAGGTCGTGGCCTTCCAGACCCGCAACCCGCTGCACCGCGCGCACCAGGAACTGACCTTCCGCGCCGCGAAAGAAGCGCAGGCCAACCTGCTGATCCATCCGGTTGTCGGCCTGACAAAGCCCGGCGATGTGGATCACTTCACCCGCGTTCGCTGCTACGAGGCCGTTCTGGACAAGTATCCGGCATCCACCACGACCATGTCGCTGCTGAACCTTGCCATGCGCATGGCCGGCCCGCGCGAAGCTGTCTGGCACGGTCTGATCCGCGCCAACCACGGCTGCACGCATTTCATCGTCGGCCGCGACCACGCCGGCCCCGGCAAGAACTCTGCCGGCGAAGATTTCTACGGCCCCTACGATGCGCAGGAACTCTACCGTGAAAATCAGTCGGAAATCGGCTGTGAAATGGTGGACTTCAAGCACATGGTCTGGGTGCAGGAACGCGCCCAATATGAGGCCATCGACGAGATTGAAGACAAGGACAAGATCACTATCCTGAACATCTCGGGCACAGAACTGCGCCGCCGTCTGGCGGAAGGTCTGGAAATCCCCGAATGGTTCTCCTTCCCCGAGGTCGTGAAGGAACTGCGCCGCACGAAGCCGCCGCGCTCCAAGCAGGGTTTCACCGTGTTCTTCACCGGCTTCTCCGGCTCCGGCAAGTCCACCATTGCCAACGCTTTGATGGTCAAACTGATGGAGATGGGTGGCCGCCCCGTGACGCTGCTGGATGGTGATATCGTTCGTAAGAACCTGTCTTCGGAACTGGGTTTCTCGAAAGAGCACCGCGACCTGAACATCCGCCGCATCGGCTATGTCGCGTCCGAGATCACCAAGAACGGCGGGATCGCCATCTGTGCGCCCATCGCGCCTTATGCCACCACGCGCCGCGCTGTCCGCGAGGACATCGAAGCCTTTGGTGCCTTCATCGAGGTGCATGTCGCAACGTCGATCGAGGAATGCGAACGCCGCGACCGCAAGGGCCTGTACAAGCTGGCACGCGAAGGCAAGATCAAGGAATTCACAGGGATTTCTGACCCCTACGACGTTCCTGAAAACGCCGAGCTTGTTGTCGAGACAGAGAATGTCGATGTCGACAACTGCGCGCATCAGGTCATCCTGAAGCTGGAATCGATGGGTCTGATCGCAGGCTGATCCCGCCTTACAAAGACCGCAACAGGGCCGGGCGCAATCGCGCCTGGCCCTTTGTCATTTCCCACCACGCGGGCCCGCACGCCAAGGCGATACAAACGCTCCGAAACGCAGGTCGCGCGCAGTCGGCGCAAAACGAGTCGCGAATTGCTACGAAGCGGCGCGGCCTGTTGTTCACGATTGATGCCCAATCTGTTGCGATCCTCGCACGTCCGAGCCAAAGGGATTGCATGAACAGCGACTAAGACGCGCCTTCAAACGAGTCCAACTGACTGAACGCATGCTGCACTCCGGACTGGTGCTTGGCGTCGTTAGCACCAATTTTTTTTATTTTCTCTAAATCCTAGAACGTTATGAGGTTCTCTTCACTGACGGGAAATGATCGTCACCCGGAGAGCCTTGCGCCAGACAGCTCAGGGATTGAGATAACGCCTCCCCAGGAGAAAGCGAGCTAACCTCGCTCCAGCACCCTTAATGGTTGTGTAGCCTTCAGCGCATTCAGCTTGCCGAAGCCTTTGACAATCCGTATGAATTAGGTGAGTGGACACTTATGTTTGAGTTTTTGGAGTGGATTAGTTATGTCATTTCGTATCAGCTGTATCGCTGCAGCCGTCGCGGTCGCGCTGGCAGGTTTCGCCAGTGATGCTGCTGCGGCCGTTATCTTCCAAGATGATTTCACACGGTCCGAGCACATCGCAAGAGATGTCGGGAACGGCTGGAGCGAATTGGAGAAGTCTTCCAACGACGTATCCGTTCTGAGCAATAAGTTGCTGCTTCGTGACGTGCTCGAAGGTGACGGCCCTGACGCCGCCGCTTCCAGTATGGTGATCGACGCCACCGGCTATGAGAACATCTCGGTTGAGTTCAGGTGGCGCGCTCAATCGCAAAATGGTATCGCAGACGACCTCTTTCTGTCTTGGGCGCTTGATCCAGCTCCTGCGATGGACGACCTGAACGCATGGACTCATGTTTTCCAGGAAAACGGCTCCGGAAGCAGCTTCCACGTTACTAATGTAGGCATCTCGGGCGCTGAAAATGCATTGTTCAATATCATGCTCTGGACGATTTCCAACACCAAGGACCAAGGGTACCAGATTGATTACGTTACAGTGACCGGCGACGAAATCCCGCCCGTGCCACTTCCTGCGGGCCTGCCGCTTCTGGCAGGTGGCCTCGCGGCTTTCGGGCTGTTGCGCCGCAAGCGTAAGCAAGCCTAAACCACCACACTATAAAAGACCGTGTGAATGAAACGAGGGTGGCCAATGCCGCCCTCGCTTTCGTTTGTAGCCATGACTGACGTTTTAAATCGGCCCCCCGTAACGCTCGCGTTAGAACGTCAGATCGTAGGCGGACCCTCCGGCGACCTGAATGGTAATGTAATCCTCTGCAGCACCGTCAATCAGTGACCAAAGCCTGGTGCCTGTCGGGAGATGGGTGATGAAGGCTTCGGCAACATCAGCGGCGCCCGCCCAAGTGGTGTTGGCAAGCTGAATGAGAAAGTCGTCCCCCGTGGCGGCTCGGTCCCCGCCGAATAGCAGAACGTCACCCTCGGCCGCAGAATAGTCTTTCACCCAGTCGCGCCCATGGCTGGCTAGGCCGACGTGAAAGAACTTGTCAGCGCCACTGCCGCCTTTGAGCCGGTCAAACCCGAACCCACCGTTCAGGAAATCGTCACCCGGCCCGCCGGACACCTCGTCGGACAGCAGTCCGCCACTCAACACATCGTCGCCTTCCTGCCCGACAAGCACGTCCGCCCCAAAGCCGCCCAGCAAGGTGTCATTCCCGTCCATGCCATGGATCCTGTCATTGCCATGGCCGCCATTCGCATAGTCGGCCCCCGCCCCGGCATAAACCACATCCCTCAGATCATCTGACGTCGCACCGCCTGTGATCCGGTCGTCCCCAGCGCCACCGTTGAGCGTATCCCGCCCGTCGCCACCTTCCAGCGTATCGTCGCCCGCAAGCGCAACCAGACGGTCGTCACCCGTATCCCCCGACAGCTGTTCAGCCGCGTTGGTACCGCGCAAGATCAGGGGGTCCGCCGACGCGAGAATTCGTATTTCATCAAAGGTGAAAGTCTCGATCACCGAGGCAGAACCCTCCCTACCGAACTGAAATGTTTCAATCCCACGCGCCGTGACGTGATCGAACTGACGATCGAAGAAGCTCATCGAGACCCCACCAGCCACCAGTGCAAATTGCTCCACGTCCGAGCTGTCCCACGACGTTATGATCAGTGTGTCGCGCCCTTCGCCACCTTCAACGATTGCAAGGCCGCCGGAATAGTAGAACTCATCGTCACCGACGCCTCCATCCACATAAGGGTAAATCGATAGAGAGAACCGATCATCTTCGGAAATCGAAACTCCCGGGATACCGGCAAAATCAATTTCCACATCGGGCGCAAGTGGATCCCCTGTCGGCACGCGACCTTCACCGGTAATCAACTCGTCAAACGCAGCCAAGTCCCGAGCGTCTTTGATTTCCGGCAGCTCTGCCCCGCCGATCGTAAAGACAGAGAACTGATACTCTTCTGCCGTCTCACGCCGAAACTCAAAGAGAGTTGACGTCTTGCCATCCCAGAACAATCGTCCAAGATCGTAATCTTCCGATATCCCTGGATACTTCTGCAGCACATTATAGCCTGTCGACGCCCCATCAACTTGGTAGCCCAAGGTGATACCGTTCAGGGTATTGAGGTAAACATTCGGCACACGGTCGGATGGTGGATTAAGATCACTGATCATGTAGCTGAAGGACGCATCATACGTCGCGCTGACATCAACCAAAACAAAGTCGCGTGGCTCAATTCCTATGAAGGCGCCGTTTTCTACGTCGGCCCGCAATACAAAACCTTCAACCGAATAGGTCGTCATTGACACTCGCCCCTTACACTGACTTCTTTTAAATTATCGCCTTATCCCATCTTCGTGCGCGAAAAGAAACTAGAGGCTCTCCAGCAAGCGCGGCGTCGGCCAGGCATCTGCGGGCAGGCCCAGTTTTTGCTGCATGTCCTGCACGGCAGAGCGGGTGTTTGCGCCCAGGATCCCGTCGATCTTGCCCACGTCGTAACCGCGTTGGGCCAGCTTTTCTTGAAGCTGCTTCATCTGTTCGCCCGAAAGGCCGGGTTCAGGAGTGCCTGCGGCATAGACCTGCGCGCCTTCCAGTCGGGTCGCGAAATAGGCGGCTGTCAGCACGTAGACGAAGCTTTGATTCCACTCGAAATAGACGTTGAAATTCGGGTAGGCGATGAAGGCCGGGCCCTTGCTCCCCTGTGGTAGGATGATCTGCGCCGCAAGGTCGCTTGAGGCCAGTTCGCCCGCCCGCGCGCGGATGCCCATCGCCTGCCATTCAGCCACGCTGAGCGTCTTGTCCGTGCCGGTCAGGGACCAGTCGAGGTCCTTCGGAACGGTGACTTCCTGCAGCCACGGCTCCCCTGCCCGCCAGCCCAGACCGCGCAGCATCTTTGCCCCGGACAAGAGCGCATCGGGAGCAGAAGTCTTGAGCGTCACATGCCCGTCCCCATCCCCATCGACGCCATGTTCAAGGATGTCGCCGGGCAGCATCTGGACCATGCCGATCTCGCCAGCCCATGCGCCGGTCGTGGTCGCGGGGTCAAAGTCGCCCTTCTCATATAGCTCCAGCGCCGAGAATATCTGCGGGCGGAACAGCTGTGGCCTGCGGCAATCATGCGCCAAAGTGACCAGCGCATTTGCGGTGTTGAAGTCGCCCTGATAGTTTCCGTAATCCGTCTCGAACGCCCAGAACGCCAGCAAGACACCACGGTTGATGCCGTATTCGGCCTCGATCCGGTCAAAGACAGCGGCGTGTTCCTGCGCCGCGCGCTTTCCGTTTTCGATACGGTTCTGGCTGATCAGGCGCCGCGAGAAATCGATGAAATCAAGCTGAAACACCCCTTGCGCGCGGTCTGCCTTGATGACGGCCGGGTCCAGCCGAACCGGTGCGAAAAAGCGCTCAACCACGCCCGAATCGTGCCCCATGGCGACGGCTTCGGTTTTCAGATCGGCCACGAAACCGGAGAAATCGCCGCCACATGCTGTCTGGGCAGAGACCGAACCAGCAGAAAGCACTGCCGCTGCGATGGTGGTGAAGCGCATTATTTCGTCCTCTTGTCAGACCCTTGCAGGCAAAGCGCCCGGTGCGGGCGCATATTTCGCCCGAAGGATATAATTGCCTCAGAGCGTCTTTTCACATAATGCAGGAGCATTATGTGGATCCTTGAGCGGATTCACGCTTTGGACACGAAGTTTACGCTGACGTTAACCATTTGTTATGATCAAACCTTTCAGATTACCCGCAGAGGCGGCGCGGGAGCAGTGCCGGAGTGTATGAATGAATGTGCTTATTGTTGAAAGCAAAGCTGAGCTTGGAAAGATTTGGAAAAGTCATCTTGAACGATTGGGCGCCGAGGTCTGGCTTGTCACAACACAGGACGATGCGGTTAACCTGCTGAGAACCGTAGAGTTGGATGTGCTTGTGCTGGACCTGGTGATTGACGACGGAAGCGCCATGGCCATTGCAGATTTCGCAAGCTACCGCCAGCCAAAGGCCAAGGCAATTTTCGTTACGAACACGTCCTTCTTCTCGGACGGGTCGATTTTCCAGCATTGCTCCAATGCTTGTGCTTACCTTCAAAGCGAAACGCCGCCAGATGATCTGGCGGCGATGGTCGAGCACTACGGCCGGAACGAACAGAATTAAGCGGCGCTGAGCCTTTCGCGGTTTGGCGCTGCATGGAAATCCGGGTCCGCGGTGATCGGCACGATCCGGTGCGGATTGATGGTGTCGTGGCTGTAGTAGTAATGGTGCACGATATGGTCGAAGTTGACCGTCTCGGCGACGCCGGGCCATTGGTACAGCTCGCGGACATAGGCCCACAGGTTGGGGTAGTCCACGATCCGCTGCCGGTTACACTTGAAATGCGTATGATAGACCTTGTCGAACCGCACCAGCGTGGTGAAAAGGCGCCAGTCTGCCTCGGTGATCCGGTCCCCCATCAGGTAGCGGTTGCGCGACAGGATGTCCTCGATCCAGTCGAGACTGTCGAACAGGGGATGCACGGCCTCGTCATAGGCCTCTTGCGAAGTGGCGAAACCGGCCTTGTAGACGCCGTTATTGACCGTGTCGTAGATCCGCGCGTTCACCGGCTCGATCGGGGCGCGCAGATGTTCGGGCCAGTAATCATCGTGATTGCCAGTGACCTCGTTGAAGGCGCTGTTGAACATGCGGATGATCTCCGCGCTTTCGTTCGACACGATAGTTTCGCGCTCGATGTCCCAGAGGACAGGCACCGTCACCCGACCCGTCATGTCCGGTTTGGCCTTGAGGTAGATCTCTCGCAGGAATGTCGCGCCGTAGAGCTTGTCACCGGTGGCACCGGGGAAGGCGGATTTCAGCTCCCACCCGTCGGACAACATGTCGGGATCGACGACGCTGACGCCGATGTGATCCGTCAGACCTATCAAAGCACGGAAGATGAGCGCGCGATGCGCCCAGGGGCAAGCATAAGAGACGTAGAGGTGGTACCGCCCCGACTCTGCCTTGAAACCGCCCTCGCCGCTTGGTCCGGCACTGCCATCCGCGGTCACCCAGTTGCGAAAGCTCGCCTCGGAGCGGACAAATTTGCCCCCGCTGGATTTGGTATCGTACCATTGGTCTTGCCAGTTTCCATCGACCAGAAGGCCCATTTCCCTACTCCTGCTTGCTGCGTTGTCGGGGAATTTAGCGCTTCACGCAGATCAGGGAAGGCCGATGGGCGCGCAGGATTTGTGCGGACACGAACAGAAACAGGGGTCCGCCCACGTTTTCCGCAAAGATGTGCACATCCGCAAGTCTGCGCCGACCCGGCCGGATAGGGGCCGGGGCGGCGTGTCCATGTGCGCTATTGCAGGTCCGAGAAGGCCTCTTGCAGCCGCGCGCCCGCCATGTCGACGCGGGCATGCTGCGTCGCAAGGTTGAACCGCAGGAAGGTCTCCCCCCCCTGACCGAAGGCCGGGCCGGGGCTGGCCGCGATGCGCGCGCGCCCCTTCACGCGTTCCTCCACCTCTGCAAAGCTCATACCGGTGCCCGAGAAATCCACCCAGGCCAGATAGGTGGACTCCAATGGCAGGGACCTCACGCCGGGGATCGCGTTGATCATCGTGTCAAAGGTTTCGCGGTTGCGATTGAGATGGGCGACCTGCGCATCAACCCACGCGGCGCCTTCGGGTGAGTAGGCGGCTGTGACCATCTCCACGCCAAGGCGGTTGCTGCTGAGGTCAAGCGCCTTCATCCGTTTGAGCATGGCGTCGCGAAGCGCGGCGTCGGGGATAATCATGTTTCCCGTACGCTGGCCCGCAATATTGAATGTCTTGGACGCGGCGGTCAGCACGACCAGCCTGTCACGAGCCTCCGGTGCGGCCACGTTCAATGGCACGAAGCGGTGTCCCGGCATGATCAGATCGTGATGCACCTCGTCCGACAACAGGATCAGGTCGTTGGCACGCGCAAATTCCGCCACGGCGCGCAATTCATCGGCGGACCAGATCCGGCCCGAGGGGTTTTGCGGTGAACACCAGATCAGCATCTTCTCGGCGCCGGTCAACTGCGCCTGCGCGGCGTCCAGATCAATCTCGTAGCGCGTATCGGCAAGGACGAGCGGGATCTCCCTCACCTGACGCCCGGCGCGTTCGATCTTGTTGGCGAATTCGTGATAAACCGGCGAGAAGATGACGACGCTGTCACCCGGATCGGTATAGACATCCAGACAAAGTCCGATGGCATTGCCAAGCCCCGCGCTCGTCAGGATCCAGTCGGGATCGATCTTCCATCCGTGGCGATGCTCCATCCACCAGCAGATCGCGTTGTGATAGTCGCTGTCGTCGAAGAAATACCCGAAGATGCCGGGATCGGCTGCGGCGCGCACGGCCTCGATGACGCAGGGCGCGGTGGGATAGTCCGAATCTGCGGTCCACATCGCCAGACCATCATCGGACGAAACCCCGAAAAGAGGCTCCATCGCGTCCCATTTTGAAGAGTGGGTCCCGCGGCGATCGATGAGACGGTCGAAATTGGCAAGCATCTACAGCTCCTTCAGGTGTATTTCGGCGTAACGGGCACAGGTGCGCGCGACCTGTCGGACGCTAGCCTATTGCGGCCCGAGTGCAAGCACCGGATATTGCGCCTTTGCGTCTCATCCCCTAAATGACTGCCATGAAACGGCCTATTCTCATACACCCCGATCCGCGCCTGAAGAAGGTCTGCAAACCCGTCGCCGATATCTCGGACGAGCTGCGCGTGCTTGCAGACGACATGCTGGAAACCATGTATGACGCGCCGGGCATCGGGCTTGCCGCGCCCCAGATCGGTATTCTGGACCGGCTGATCGTGCTGGATTGCGTCAAGGAAGAGGGCGCGGCCCCCCAGCCCCTTGTCATGTTCAACCCCGAGATTCTGGCAAGCTCGGACGATCTGAACGTCTATGAGGAAGGCTGTTTGTCCATCCCTGACCAATATGCCGAGATCGAGCGCCCGCGAGAGGTGCGTGTCGGCTGGCTGGACCGTGACGGCAACCCGCAGGAACAGGGCTTTGACGGGCTTTGGGCGACCTGCGTGCAGCACGAGATCGACCACCTTGAGGGCAAGCTCTTCATCGATTACCTCAAGCCCCTTCGGCGCCAGATGATCACGCGCAAGATGCAGAAGCTGAAACGCGAGAAGGCCCGCGCGTGACCGTTCGCCGCTGCCTTCCCTGGCCCGACAAGCGCCTGCGGACCCCGGCAGCCCCGGTCGGGTCCATCACTGACGATATCCGCGCCCATTGGCAGGACATGATCGACACGATGGAGGCAATGCCGGGCGTGGGCCTTGGCGCCCCGCAGATCGGCGTGATGTTGCGGCTGGCCGTGGTCGATGCGTCGGAAACACGCGGTCAGGCGGCGCGTATGGCCAATCCGGAGGTGCTGCATGCCTCCACCCAGCCGCGCGAGCATGAAGAGGCGAGCCCGAACCTGCCGGGGGTGTCGGCCAGGATCACCCGTCCACGCGCCGTGACGGTCCGGTTTCTGAATGCCGAAGGCGCGATTGAAGAGCGTGATTTCGTCGGGCTTTGGGCGACCTCGGTGCAGCACCAGATCGACCATCTGAACGGTCGGATGTATTTTGATCGCCTGAGCAAGGTGAAACGGGATGTTCTGCTTCGCAAGGCGCGCAAGCTCGGCCGGTAGGACAAAACCCGGAACTGGGGCTGGCGACCGGCCTCAGCTCTTCCGGAGCGGCGTTGCCAAGTTAAAGGAGTGATCAGCATGCGGATCGTGTTCATGGGCTCGCCCGAGTTTTCGGTGCCGGTGCTGGATGCCCTTGTCAGTGGCGGTCACGACATCGCCTGCGTCTATTGCCAGCCGCCGCGCCCGGCCGGTCGGGGCAAGAAAGATCGCCCGACCCCGGTTCACGCCCGCGCGGCCGAACTGGCGCTGCCGGTCAGGCACCCGGCCAGCCTGAAATCCGGCGAGGAGCAGGCGAAATTCGCGGCGCTAGAGGCGGATGTCGCGGTGGTCGTGGCCTATGGGCTCATTCTTCCGCAGGCGGTACTGGATGCGCCGCGGCATGGCTGCCTGAACATTCACGCCTCGCTTTTGCCCCGCTGGCGGGGGGCTGCGCCGATCCATCGTGCGATCATGGCAGGCGACGCGGAAACCGGCATCTGCATCATGCAGATGGGGGCAGGTCTGGACACCGGGCCGGTGCTGCTGCGCCGCGCCACGCCTATTGGTGCCGAGGAAACAACGGGCGAATTGCACGACCGCCTGTCAAAAATAGGCGCCAAAGCCATTGCCGAGGCCTTGGCCAACCTGCCCAACCTCGCGCCGGAACCGCAGCCCGAAGAAGGCGTCACCTATGCCAGCAAGATCGACAAGGCCGAGGCGGCGATCGATTGGACCCTTCCCGCCGAGGAGGTCAGTCGCCTGATCCGGGGGCTGGCGCCTTTCCCGGGGGCCTGGACCACGGTTGAGGGCGAGCGGATCAAGCTGCTGGGTGCAACGCTGGTGGCAGGCGAAGGCCCCGCCGGGACGACCCTGGATGATGCGTTCACAGTGGCATGCGGGAGCGGCGCGCTGCGCGTCACCCGTGCGCAACGGGCGGGCAAGGGCGCGCAGGACGTCGGGACATTCCTGCGCGGCAACCCTATTCCCGCCGACACACAGCTAGGAGGCTGACACCCATGTTTCCCACCATGATCGGCACTGTCGTTATCGCGGGGATCGTCGGATATGTGTCCGAACGCACCGGCTTTACCCATAATGGCATCCTTCAAAGCATCATCATCTGTATCGGCGGCGCGTTTCTTGCCTATTTCGTGCGGCTTATGTTCGGGATCGGTTTCGGCTCTCCGGGGCTGAACGCCCTTGCATCTTCGATCGGGGCGCTCATCATCGTCCCGACCCACTGGCGCAAATAGGACAGAGCGAATGCCCGTTGTCTGGCTGATCATCATTGGTGCCGCCGCAGGGTTCCTGGCGACGCGGCTGATGCGTCTTGAAACGGACGTGATCACCACGGTTGTCATCGGCATGGCCGGGGCCGTGATCGGCGGGCTTGTCCTGAGGTTTCTGCTGGTCGTCTCTGGCGCATTGGCCGGCCTTGTCGGGGCCGTTCTGGGGGCAATGCTGCTGATCTGGCTCTGGCGGACGTATTTCCGGAAGTAACGGTCGGAACCGACCTGCTTGCCCAGTCACTCAGTATCAGTCCCGCTGGGCATTCACACCCTGGGTGGACGGCTGCGATAGACCGGCAGGCGCCACCCGAACGCCAAGGATCCCGCCCGCAACGCAAGCGTCAGCCCCGCGCCCGAGGCCACGACCACCCATTCCGTGCCGATTGTCATATGCGCGATCACGGCCGCGATGGAGCCTGCAAAGGCCGCCGTGACGTATAGCTCGCCCGCCTTCAGAACCAGTGGCACCTCGTTGCAGACAACATCGCGCATCAACCCGCCCAGACAGCCTGTGATCATGCCCATGAGCACCACAACCAGCGGCGATTGCTCCATCGACAGCGCCACACCGGTGCCCGCGGCAACCGCCACCGCAAGCGCGCAGGCATCCAGCCACAGCAGCGCCCGGTAGCGGCTTTCCAGAAGATGTGCGCCGAAGAACACCACAATGGCGGCGACAACGGCGAGTGCGATATAGGCGGGCGCGCCAATCCAGAAGACAGGGTCGCGATCCAGCAGCACATCCCGGATCGTGCCGCCCCCGACTGCGGTCAGGCAGGCCAGAAAGGCAAATCCCACGATATCAAGCTGCGCGCGGCTTGCGACCAATGCGCCGGTCAGGGCAAAAACCAGCACGGCAGCATAGTCCAGAAGGACAAGCAAGCTCACGCGCCGGCCCTGGAACTGCGTGACGGTTTGAAAGGGGCCATTCCGGCGCGGGCAAGCTCGTCGGCGCGCTCGTTTTCGGGGTGGCCTGCATGGCCCTTGACCCATTTCCAGGTCACGTCATGCCGGGCCTGCGCCTCGTCCAGCCGCTGCCACAGCTCGACATTCTTCACGGGCTTCTTGGCAGCTGTCTTCCAGCCGTTGCGCTTCCAGCCGTGAATCCAGGTGGTGACGCCGTTTTTGACGTAGGCGCTGTCGGTGACAATCGTGATCTGGCTTGGCCGCCCCAGCGCTTCCAGCGCGTTGATCGCGGCCAGAAGCTCCATCCGGTTGTTAGTGGTGTCGCTTTCGCCGCCTTGCAGCTCGCGCTCCTTGACGATCTTGTCGCCGTCCATCGCGCGCATCAGGACACCCCAGCCTCCCGGGCCGGGGTTTCCGCTGCACGCGCCATCGGTATATGCAAAAAGTTCAGCCATGAGCGGTCAGGGTGAACCAAGCCGCGACCGCGCCGTCAAGCCCTTTGTCCGCACCTGTGCGAAGATCGCTGACAGAAAAGCCCCTGCTGGCGAGCAGCGCGGTTATCTCCTCGACCGTGTAGTAGGTATAGAACCGGTCCAGACTGTCTCGCGCCTCGCCCTGCCCTTCTTTCAGGCCAATATGCAGGATGCCACCGGGGCGCAGCGCACGCGTCAAACGATCCAACACGCCCGGCAGCTCTGCCCTTGGGATGTGCAGCAGGCTGAAATTGGCCCAGATCCCGTCATAAAGAGACGCAGCTTCGATATCATCGAACATGGCACGCCGGACATTCAGGCCGGGGATGCGGGATGCCTCATCCACCATGCCCTGCGAGCCGTCAATCGCGTCAACCTCAAAGCCCGCCTGCAGCATGTGGCGTGCCCAGGTGCCCGGCCCGCAGCCAAGGTCCAGAACGCGCCCACCCGCTGGCAGCCTCGCAAGGAAGGTCCGCAGTGACCCGGTCGGGGCCTCATCTTTCTCGATCAGCCGGGCGTAGTCGCCAGCCTTTTCGTCGTAAACCGCCAGTGTCTTGTCATCGGTCACAGGGAAACTCCGATCGCCAGACATGCGGTGACGACAGCCGTCAGAAGCAGGCGCAACCGAAGCCACCACGGCGGGGCGAGCGAGACGCGCACAAAATACCAATCCAGTATGATCAGGGCGGGAAACAGCACCAATAACGTGCGAAGCGCGTCGGAAGGCTGCGACGTTCCAAAGATGTGGGGTGCCGCGCCAAAGAAGGCCGCAAGCGCCGGTATGACGGAAAGGATGTAGGGCAGCGCGCCGGATGCCTTTCCGGGCGCGGCGGCGAACCCCCAAAGGACACCCGACATGAAACAGAAGATGACCAGACCGTAGCTGGCGAGGATTTTCACCCCATCCCCCGGCACCAGCAGAGGGTAGCTGTCGGGGGCGACCTCGGGCGCCGGGCTGAGATGCAACCCCGCACCGAAAAGGAACGGGATCAGCCCGAGCAGACCAAGAACAAGTGCGGGCCTTGGGATTGTCACGGCTGGATGCTCCCCCTTCAACGCGGCTCAGGCCGTCTGGCGCAGCACGCGCGGAACCTTGAACTCTACGTTCTCCTGCGCGGTTTCCACGATCTCGACCGTTGTTTCGTAACGGACGCGGAAGGCGTTCACCACCTCGTCAATCAGGACCTCGGGCGCGCTGGCCCCGGCCGTCACACCGACAGAGCCGATGCCTTCAAGCGCGCGCCAGTCGATATCCGCAGCGCGCTGGACAAGCTGCGCATAGGTGCAACCGGCTTTGCGGGCAACTTCGACCAGACGTTTGGAGTTGGAGGAGTTGGGCGCGCCGACAACCAAAAGCGCGTCACAATCAGGCGCGATGTTCTTCACGGCCTCCTGCCGGTTCGTGGTGGCGTAGCAGATGTCTTCCTTGTGGGGCCCCACGATGGCCGGAAAGCGCGCCTTGAGCGCCGCGACGATCTCTGCCGTGTCATCCACGCTGAGCGTGGTCTGGGTAACAAATGCAAGGCTCGACGGGTCGCGCACATCCAGTGCCGCCACATCTTCCACGGTCTCGACCAGAAGAACCTCGCCCTCGGGCAGCTGCCCCATCGTCCCGATGGTTTCCGGGTGTCCGGCATGGCCGATCATCACCATCTGCAAACCGTTATCGGCATGGCGCTGCGCCTCGATATGCACCTTGGACACAAGCGGACAGGTCGCATCGACATAGATCATCTCGCGCCGCGCGGCCTCTGCCGGGATTGCCTTGGGCACCCCATGCGCAGAAAAGATCACCGGCCGGTCATCCGGACAGCGATCCAGCTCTTCAACGAAGACCGCCCCTTTTGCGCGCAACCCGTCGACCACGAACTTGTTATGCACGATTTCATGGCGGACATAGACAGGTGCCCCCCATTTCTCGAGAGCCATCTCGACGATCTTGATCGCGCGGTCCACGCCTGCGCAGAACCCGCGCGGCGCGGCAAGGTAGAGGGTAAGGGTCGGTTTGGTCATCGGCATCTCCTGCTGCGGTCACAGGTAAGCCCCATGGCGCGCTGCGTCCAGTGTCGCTGCCGCCAGAAATGAAAAACGGCGGCACACTGGCCGCCGTTCCTGAACTTGCATCCCAATCGTTCGTCATGTGCGCATCGCGCAGATCAGCTGTTGCTGGCAACCTCAAAGCCGCGCTCGGCTGATGTCGTGTCACGCGGCGGCCGCCCGATCACTTCCTTCAGCTCGTCAAGCTCGATGAAATTGTCGGCCTGGCGACGAAGCTCGTCCGCGATCATCGGAGGCTGGCTGCGAATCGTCGAAACGACCGAAACGCGGACGCCCTGCCGCTGAAGGCTCTCGACCAACGGACGGAAATCGCCGTCGCCGGAGAAAAGCACAATATGATCGACGCGCGGCGCAAGCTCCATGGCATCGACGGCAAGCTCGATATCCATGTTGCCCTTGACCTTTCGGCGGCCTTGGCTGTCTGTGTATTCTTTCGCCGGCTTCGTCACCATGGTGAACCCATTGTAGTGAAGCCAATCAACCAGGGGACGAATAGGGGAGTATTCGTCGTTCTCCAGCAGGGCAGTGTAGTAGAAAGCACGGAGCATCTTACCCCGGCGCACAAACTCCTGCCGAAGAAGCTTGTAGTCGATGTCAAACCCAAGCGCCTTCGCTGCGGCGTATAGGTTTGATCCATCGATGAACAGCGCGAGCCGTTCGTCTTTGTAAAACATCAAATGTCCTTCCGATAAACTAGGGGCCTTACCAAGATGTATTTTGTGAGTGGTGATCCAGGTAAAACCGGATGAACAAGGATTAAGGATTTATTCGAATGCTTCAAGCCCGTAGACCTGACGTAAATGATAGCAAGATAGCAAAAATCAATCAAGAATTGCTGATTGCCGTAGGGTCAAATCTGGGATCACAATATGGGGATGCAAAAAAAACGGTCGCCGCCGCCTTGCGCGCGATAGCGCTTTCGGGGCGCGAGATAAGAGCCGTAAGCCGATTTTACGCGACCCCCTGTTTCCCTGCCGGCGCCGGGCCGGACTACGTTAACGCCGCGCTGGTCTTGCGGTCGTCAGAGCACTCCATAAGCGGAGAATTGCACAACTTACACGCGATTGAGGCGGAATTTGGCCGATCTCGCGCCACTCGGTGGGGTATGCGCACGCTGGATTTGGATCTTGTGGCCGCAGGCAGTACTATTCGCCCGGACGTTGAAACCTACGAGGCTTGGCGCCTTCTCGACGGGGATCGCCAGCGCCTTGAAGCGCCCGATCAGCTGATTCTCCCACATCCGCGCCTGCAGGATCGCGCCTTTGTCTTAATTCCTCTTCGTGACGTCGCGCCGGATTGGCGGCACCCCGTACTGGGACAATCCGTCGCAGAGCTTTGCGCCGAATTACCCGAATCCGCAGTAAACGAGATCGTCCCCATTTGAATCGCGTCTTGTCATTCCCGGCAGGCCCGATTACAACCTCCCCTTCCCAGGGTGTTATGAAAAACCACGGAGATTTTAATGGCACGCGTGACCGTCGAAGATTGCGTAGACAAGGTACCGAACCGGTTCGAACTGGTAATGCTTGCGGCGCATCGTGCTCGTGAGATCTCTTCCGGTGCGTCGATCACCGTGGATCGCGACAATGACAAGAACCCCGTTGTCGCCCTGCGCGAGATCGCGGACGAGACACAGTCCGCCGACGAGCTTCGTGAACGCCTGATCGAGTCGAACCAGACCCAGATCGAGGTGGACGAGCCCGAAGACGATGCAATGGCCCTTCTGATGGGTGCCGAGGCCGACAAACCGGCCGAGGACGACCTGTCCGAGGAAAAACTGCTGCGTGCTTTGATGGAAGCTCAAGGCCAGGGCTGATCGCGCTCTAGCGACAAGGGAATCGGGCATGATCGCGGCGGAAGACCTGATCGCGCTGGTTCGCAATTACAACCCAAAGACCAATGAAAAGCTTATCCGGAAGGCCTATGATTACGGCCTTCGGATGCATGAAGGTCAGATGCGCCGTTCTGGCGAGCCCTATTTCACGCACCCCGTGGCTGTCGCCGCGATCCTGACAGAACAGCAGCTCGATGATGCCACGATCATCACGGCGCTGCTGCACGACACGATCGAAGACACCAAATCCACCTATTCGGAAATCTCGCAGCAATTCGGTGACGAGGTCGCCATGCTGGTGGACGGCGTTACGAAGCTGACCAATCTTCAGCTTTCCTCGACCGAGACCCAGCAGGCCGAGAATTTCCGCAAGCTCTTCATGGCGATGTCCAAGGATCTGCGGGTGATTCTGGTCAAACTGGCCGACCGCCTGCACAATATGCGCACCATCAAGGCGATGCGCCCCGAGAAGCAGGTCCAGAAAGCCCGCGAGACAATGGACATCTATGCCCCGCTCGCGGGCCGGATGGGCATGCAGTGGATGCGCGAAGAGCTTGAGGATCTGGCCTTCCGCGTGCTCAATCCCGAGGGCCGCGCCAGCATCATCCGGCGCTTCATCACCTTGCAGAAAGAAACCGGCGACGTTGTGCATCGCATCACCAGCGACATGCGCAAGGAGCTGGCGAAGGCGGGGATTGATGCAACGGTCTATGGCCGGGCGAAGAAACCCTATTCGATCTGGCGCAAGATGCAGGAAAAAGAGATGGGCTTTTCCCGCCTGTCCGACATCTACGGTTTCCGCATCATCACCCGGTCAGAGGCGGATTGCTATGGCGCACTTGGTGCGATCCACCAGCGGTGGCGCGCGGTGCCCGGCCGGTTCAAGGACTATATCAGCCAACCCAAATCCAACGGCTACCGGTCGATCCATACAACGGTGTCGGGGCGCGACGGCAAGCGGGTGGAGGTGCAGATCCGCACCCAGCAGATGCATGACGTGGCCGAAACCGGCGTTGCCGCGCATTGGTCCTATCGCGACGGGGTGCGGTCCGAAAACCCCTTTGCCGTCGATCCTGCAAAGTGGATTTCGTCGCTTACCGAACAGTTCAACGCCGAGGAGGATCACGACGAATTCCTCGAAGCCGTGAAGCTGGAGATGTATTCCGACCAGGTCTTCTGCTTTACCCCCAAGGGCGACGTGGTCAAACTGCCCCGCGGTGCCACGCCGCTGGACTTTGCCTATGCGATCCACACCCGGATCGGGTCTGCCTGTGTGGGGGCCAAGGTAGACGGGCTGCGCGTGCCGATGTGGACGCGCCTGAAGAATGGCCAGTCGGTCGAGATCATCACGGCCGAGGGGCAGGTGCCACAGGCCACATGGCTGGAAATCGCGATCACCGGCAAGGCCAAGTCCGCGATTCGCCGCGCACTTCGTGAAGTGGACCGCGAAAGGTTCATCAAACTGGGTCGGGAGCTTGCACGTTCCGGGTTTGAACATGTCGGCAAGAAGGCCAGCGACAAGGCGCTTGACACCGCAGCACGGACGCTTCGGCTGGAAGACAGGCAAACGCTGCTGGCCCGGCTGGGCAGTGCCGAGCTTTCGGTGCGCGCCGTGGTTCAGGCCGTTTATCCCGATCTTGCACCGGCAGAGGGTGAAAGCATCGAACCCAAACGCGCCGTCATCGGTCTTGCGCCCGGTCAGGGGTTCGAGCGCGCGCCCTGCTGCCAGCCGCTTCCCGGAGAGCGCATCGTCGGGCTGACCCAACGCGGCAAGGGTGTCGTGGTGCATGCCATCGATTGCCCGACGCTTGCCGCCTATGAGGACCAGCCCGACCGTTGGCTGGACCTGCATTGGCATTCGGGAAATCACCCGGCGATCTACACCGTGACCCTGGATCTGACCATCGGCAACGATGCCGGCGTCCTGGGGCGTATTTGCACATTGATTGGCGAGCAGAAGGCCAATATCTCCGACATGGAATTTGTCGATCGCAAACCGGATTTTTACCGACTTCTGGTTGGTGTGGAACTACGGGACGCCGAACATCTGCATTCCGTGGTCTCTGCCTTGGCTGCCGAAAGCGATGTTGCGGCGATCTCGCGGCGCCGGGAACCGGCCCTCGGCAATGTGCCGGACAACGTGGCGGAGTAAACGAAAGGACAAGCCTTGGTCTTCAAGCGGCGCGACAGACGGCCGATTTGGAAGATCGTGCTCGAGGGCCTCTGGCCGCGAGGCGGCTGGGGACGTGCCGCGCAATATGTCAAGCACCGGCTGCGCCGCCTGCCCGATTCGCCTGAAAAGATCGCCCGCGGGATCTTTGCCGGGGTCTTCACGACCTTCACGCCGTTCTATGGCATGCATTTCGTCGTTGCGGCACTGGTGGCACTGGCAGTGCGCGGCAATATCCTTGCGGCCCTGCTTGGGACCTTCTTTGGCAATCCGCTGACATATCTTCCGATTGCGGTCATTTCCCTCAAGACCGGGAACTTCCTCTTGGGCAATCGGCGGCACCCAGCAGGGGATGACCCCGAATGGCTGGGACGCAAGTTTCTTGATGCCGCCGCCGACCTGAAGGACAACCTTGTCGCTTTCTTCGGTGACAAGCCCGCCGACTGGCACAACCTGCACCGCTTTCACGACGACATTTTCTTTCCCTATCTTGTGGGAGGGATCCTGCCGGGCATTTGCGCCGGGCTAGTCGCCTATTACCTGTCCGTCCCTGTCATCCGGGCCTACCAGAAGCGGCGCACCAGCAAACTGCGCGCGAAGCTGGAAAGCCTGCGAAAAAAAGCGGCCGCTACGGCTGACGAAGCCACAAAAGGCGAATAAGGTCCGCCCACAGGCACCTGACAGGAGATCCCCCATGCCCGATGCAGGCAAACTTCGCCTCGGCGTGAACATTGATCATGTGGCAACCGTACGGAATGCGCGGGGCGGGGCCTATCCCGACCCGTTGCGCGCGGCAAAGCTGGCCGAGGAAGCGGGGGCCGACGGCATCACCGCGCATCTGCGCGAGGACCGCCGCCATATTTCGGATGCCGATATCGACGGGTTGATGGATGTGCTGACAGTGCCCCTCAACTTCGAAATGGCGGCCACCGACGAGATGCAGCGCATCGCCCTGCGCCACCGCCCTCACGCCGTTTGCATCGTGCCCGAAAAGCGCGAGGAAAAGACCACCGAAGGCGGGCTTGAAGTCGCGCGTGAGGAAAACCGGCTGGCGCATTTCATCGCCCCTTTGCGCGAGGCCGGGTGTCGCGTGTCCATCTTCATCGCCGCCGATATGCGCCAGATCGAGGCTGCGCACCGGATCGGCGCGCAGGTGATTGAACTGCATACCGGCGCCTATTGCGATGCCCATGCCGAAGGGCGCTTTGACGACCGCGATGCAGAGCTGGAGCGCATGCGCGAGATGTCCGCCCTCGCCCATTCACTGGGACTGGAAGTGCATGCCGGCCACGGCCTGACCTACGAGACCGTCAAACCCGTCGCCGCCTTCCCCGAAGTGATGGAGCTGAACATCGGTCACTTCCTGATCGGCGAAGCGATCTTTCGCGGGCTGACCCCCGCAATTGCCGAAATGCGACGCCTGATGGACGAGGCACGGGCATAGCGATGGCAGTTGATGGGCGACGCTACAGGCTCAAGGTCCTTTTGGCGAAGGTCAACTCCGCAGGGGCGCACGATGGTTAATCTGATCCGTTGGAGCAAGTGCTACCTCGCCCTCAATGGGGCCGTCATCGTCGCGCTTCTGGCCGCGCAGCATAGCCCATACCTCATCGAAGCCAGCTCTCTTTTGGAATCCGGTTCAATCACTTTCTACATTTTCATGCTGCCAACCATCTTAGAGGGTATGCATTTGCGCGAACGCCGCCATTGGCCCCTGTGGCAGCAAAGCCTTAGGATCGTAGGTGCGTGCGCTACCATTACGGTGCTATTGTCTTTTGTTTTTGGCGGTGGGCCGCTCACGCGCCTTGGGTCCCCAAATCTGATTGTCCAAATCGGGGCATGGCTCGCCCTGGCAGCCGGGGCGGTTTTCGCCGCTCGTTTTGGGCTATGGCTTGGCGTTCTGCTACAGCGGTTCCGGCGAAAGGAGCAGGCAGAATGATCCTCGGCATCGGCACAGACCTTGCGAATATAGAGCGGATTCAGGGCACGCTGGACAGGTTCGGTGACCGGTTTCGCAACCGGGTCTTCACCGAAATCGAGCAGCACAAGGCCGAGCGGCGCGCGGATACCGCGGGCACCTATGCCAAGCGGTGGGCGGCGAAAGAGGCCTGCTCAAAGGCGCTTGGCACCGGGCTGCGCATGGGCATCTCATGGAAGGACATGGCGGTCAGCAATCTGCGCACCGGGCAGCCTGTCATGCAGGTCACCGGCTGGGCGGCAGAGAGGCTGGCGCAGATGACCCCTCCGGGCCACGAAGCGATCATCCATGTCACCCTGACCGACGACCACCCCTGGGCGCAGGCCTTCGTGGTGATCGAGGCACGACCACAGCCCCCGAAGACCGATAACCCAATCCCCTGATACCTACCCGCAGGGGGCCCAGCCAGGCGGGCTGTATGCTTGACACCCCTGCCCCGCCGCCTCATGTAGCGCCAGACCCACCAAGATCGGAGATCATCATGGCCGAAGCCAAACAGGGCAATTCCATCATCGAGACGATCAAGACCATCGTCTATGCCCTGCTGATTGCCGGCGTGTTCCGCACCCTGTTCTTTCAGCCGTTCTGGATTCCCTCCGGGTCGATGAAGGACACGCTTCTGATCGGCGATTTTCTGTTCGTCAACAAGATGGCCTATGGCTACTCCTACGCGTCCTGCCCCACGGTCATGATCCCGGCCATTGGCATCCATATCGATGCTGAAGATGTCTGCGGCTGGATGAAATCCGGCGATCCGTCCAAGGGCGGCGAACGCTTTCTGGCAGGAGAGCCGCAGCAGGGCGACGTGGTTGTGTTCCGCCACCCCGTTACCGGACAGGATTTCATCAAGCGCCTGATTGGTCTGCCCGGCGACAGGGTGCAGGTGAAGGCGGGCGTGCTGCATCTCAACGGGGATCCGGTGAAGCTTGAACCCGCAGGCCAGTTCGAGGAAATCGCAGAACCGCAGGGTCCGCAACGGCTGAGACCGCGCTGTGAAAACGGCCCTGTCGGCACCGGCGGTCTGTGCACGAAATCCCGCTTTACCGAGACCTTGCCCAACGGGGTCAGCCACGACATCCTGAATATCGCCATGCAGAATTCGGACAATACGCCGATCTACACGGTGCCCGAAGGGTTCTACTTCTTCATGGGCGACAACCGCGACAACTCTTCCGACAGCCGTGTGCCTCAGCAGGTTGGGGGCGTCGGTTTCGTGCCTTACGAAAATCTTGTGGGCCGTGCGGACCGTATCATGTTTTCTTCTGCGGGCCGGTCCATGTTGTTCTTCTGGACCTGGCGCAGTGATCGTTACTTCAAGGGGATCGAGTGAAGCTATCGGCCGAACTGAGGGAACTGCAAGAGCGCATCGGGCACGAATTCACGACCCCCGAGCTGCTTTTGCGCGCGGTGACGCACGGGTCCATCTCGTCGGCGCGCGGTGACAACCAGCGCCTTGAATTCCTGGGTGACAGGGTTCTGGGGCTGGTCATGGCCGAAACGCTGCTGTCGGGAGACGAGGCCGCGACGGAAGGCCAGCTCGCTCCGCGTTTCAACGCGCTTGTCCGCAAGGAAACCTGTGCGGATGTGGCGCGTGACGTCGATCTAGGCGCCGCGCTGAAACTGGGCCGGTCCGAACAGCTTTCCGGCGGTCGGCGCAAGCAGGCCTTGCTGGGCGACGCGATGGAAGCGGTGATCGCCGCGGTCTATGCCGATGCCGGGCTGGAAGCCGCGCGCAAGATGATCCTGCGCCTTTGGGGCGACCGGATCAAAACGGTGGACGAAGACGCGCGCGACCCCAAGACAGCGCTTCAGGAATGGGCGCAGGCGCGCGGAATGCGCCCGCCCACCTATGCAGAGATCGCCCGCACCGGCCCCGACCACGCCCCGGAATTCACCATTCGCGCCTCTCTCACCTCTGGCCAAAGCGCCGAGGCGACCGCCGCGTCGAAACGCGCCGCAGAACAAGGTGCGGCGCGCAACTTGCTGGAACAGCTGCAATGAACCGGCCTTGCGCATGCATGGCGCGGCAATGAGCGAGAACCTCAAGGGCAGCATTTACATGATCCTCGCGATGCTCGGCTTCGGGATCGAGGACGCGTTTTTCAAGTCGGCGACCGGGACAGGCGGCGTAACCGCAGGCATGGCCACGGTGCAATTCGGCCTGTTGGCGATGACCCTTTACGCCGCCTATGCCAAGGTACAGGGCGTTCCGGTCTGGTCGCGTGCGTATCTGCGGCGCGGGCTGCTGATCCGCACGGGTTTTGAAATCGTTGGGCGGCTCTTCTTTGCGCTGAGCCTTGCATATACGCCGCTTTCGACCACATCGGCCATCCTTCAGGCGGCGCCGCTGGTGGTCATGCTGGGGGCGGTTGTCGTGCTTGGCGAACGGATCGGCCCGCGTCGCTGGGCGGCGATGGCGCTGGGTTTCGTGGGCGTGCTTCTGATCGTAAGGCCCTCACCCTCGGGGATAGAGCCAAACGCCGTCTTCGCCCTGCTTGGCATGATCGGCTTTGCCGGCCGCGACCTTGCCACCCGCACCGCCCCTGCAACCGTACATGCAGCGCAACTGGGCGTGCTGGGCTTTGCCGTGGTCTCGATGGCCGGGCTGGTGATCCTCTTTTTCGAGCCGGGATCGCCGACATTGCCCGCTCCCGGTGCGGCGCTTCTTCTTTGCGGGACGGCGGTCGCGGGCGTGCTGGGCTACACCGCGATGACATTCGCGATGCGTACCGGCGAGGTCGGCGTTGTCGCCCCGTTCCGCTATTCGCGGCTGATCGTGGCGCTGATCCTCGCCTATACCCTGTTTGGCGAGCGGCCAGACGCGATGACTCTGTTTGGCGCGGCGCTGATCGTGGGGGCCGGGATCTTTTCGCTGCTGCGTGATGGCAGGGCTGGCGCGAAGCGGGACTCTGCGCTACACCGCCAAACTTGAAAACCAAGGAGCCAAAATGACCACGCGTGCCGGATTTGTCGCACTGATCGGTGAGCCCAATGCGGGCAAATCCACGCTGACCAACCAGTTGGTCGGCGCGAAGGTCAGCATCGTCACCCACAAGGTGCAAACCACCCGCGCCCGCATCCGCGGCGTCGCGATGGAGGGGGACGCCCAGATCGTGCTGGTCGATACGCCCGGCCTGTTCCGTCCGCGCAGGCGGCTTGACCGGGCCATGGTCGCGGCCGCCTGGGGTGGCGCTGCCGATGCCGATATCGTGGTGCTGCTGGTCGAGGCGCATCGCGGTGTCACGCCCGGTGTCGAGGCCATTCTGGAACGTCTGGCAGAGATTGGTCAGGGCCGCACTGTGGCGCTGGCGATCAACAAGATCGACCGGGTGAAATCGGATGTCCTGCTGGCCCTGTCCAAGGATCTCAACGACCGGTTCGAATTTGCCAATACCTTCATGGTTTCCGCCGAGAAGGGTTATGGCTGCGCGGATCTCAAGGCCTGGCTGGGCGCGGAGCTGCCCGAGGGTACGTGGTTCTACCCCGAAGACCAGATTGCCGACCTGCCGATCCGCATGATTGCGGCAGAGATCACGCGCGAGAAGCTGACGTTGCGCATGCATCAGGAGCTGCCCTACCAATTGACGGTAGAGACCGAAAACTGGGAAGAACGCCAGGACGGCACGGCGCGGATTGACCAGATCATCTATGTCGCCCGCGATGGCCATAAGGGCATCCTGCTGGGTCACAAGGGCGAGACCATCAAGGCCGTCTCCAAGGCCTCCCGCGAAGAGCTTGAGGAGTTTCTTGGTCGGCGGGTGCATCTTTTCCTGCAGGTCAAGGTGCGCGAAAAGTGGCTGGAAGAAGCAGAGCGTTATTCGGAAATGGGGCTCGACTTCAAGGATGGCAATGTCTGATCCATGGCGCGTCTGACCGCCGATTTCTGGGTGCATGCCTATCTCGCACGGCTCCGCCTGCACGACATTCCCGCCTTTGTGACCGCACATGGCGACGACACGGCCGGCGCCGTGATGGTCAAGCTCAATACGCTCGACGGTCGCGCACAGGCGTTCCAGCGCAGTTTCGATCTGATGAGCGGCGCGCGGGCATGGGTCACGCTGGCAGAAGGCCTTGAGGCCGAGGTTGACGCTGCCATCGCCCGGCAACGGCAGTTCGATCCCGACCTCTGGGTAATCGAGGTGGAGGACCGGGAGGGTCGCCACCTTCTGGATGAGCCAGGACTGTCCGACTGAGCCGGCAATACTCCGGGCGGCCCACCGAAATACACGCCGCTCAGGGTATTTCAGACAAGTCCGAAGGCGGTTAACGGAAACGCCCCGCTGACTGGGCGCATGTCCTCCCTTTGACCCCATGAAGTTCCCTCCCGCCGCCCGAAGTGGGTTGCGCATGACGGGGATAGGCGCAAACTCGACCAATGGAATGGCGCGACACAGGCATATTGCTTTCGACCCGCAAGCATGGCGAAACCAGCGCCATTCTTGAGGTCTTCACCCCCGAGCGTGGACGCCATGCCGGGGTGTTGCGCGGTGCGACCAGCCGAAAACTGGCCCCGGTCCTGCAACCCGGCGCTCAACTGGATATCGCATGGCGCGCCCGGCTGGAGGATCACCTTGGCAGCTTCACGGTAGAGCCGCTGCGGTCGCGCGCGCATGCGGCCATGGCGGACCGGCTGATCCTGTCTGGGCTGAACGCGGTCACGGCATTGCTCCTGTTCTGTCTGCCCGAGCGTGAGGCGCATCCTGCCCTTTACCGCGATACCGAAACGCTGCTGGACCTGCTGGATCGGCAGGACATCTGGCCCCTCGCCTATCTGCGGTGGGAACTGTCTCTGCTCGAAGAACTGGGATTCGGGCTGGATTTGCGGGCCTGCGCAGTCACCGGCAGCACCGAGGGGCTTGTCCACGTCTCGCCTCGCACCGGGCGGGCCGTATCGGCGGCAGGGGCAGGCGACTGGGCCGACCGGCTCTTGCCGCTACCACCCGTCCTGCTGGGCGCCGGGTCTGCCGAAGATGCAGAGGTCGCGGCCGCGCTTGGCACCACGGGCCATTTCCTGACCCATCACATCGCGGCAGAGATGCTCCACAAGCCGCTGCCCGTTGCGCGTGGTCGTTTTGTCGATGCCCTCAGTCGTCGGGCGCGACGGAAGTGAACTCCATGCTGCGCCCGGCCTCGTTGGTCAAAAGCAAGGTGTCACCCAGCACTTCGGCCAAGGTCATTTCACCAAGCGCCTGAAAGAAGGCCGCTTCGGCGCCCAGATCGGCGCAGGCACGTTTTGTGGCAACAATCGGTGTCAATTCGAACCAGGGGTAAGGTGCCGTCTGGCTTGCACCCCAACCATTGCAGGCTGCGCGGCCCGACACCTCGCCGCCATCCCCGATGCGCATCGTCGCCGTGGCGGAATAAACCGCGCCATCCAGCGCGGAAAGCCGCCAGTCCCCGACCCCGCCATAGGCTGCTAGGGTTTCGTCCCGCTCGCAGGCGGCAAGGGCGAGTATGATGAAGAGCATAAAATTGCGCATGCGAACAAAGCTAAACCATTCTTTCGTCGATGCAACGCGGTGGTGCCCTTCCCTGTCCCGATCAACCGCGCTACAGCTTAGCTATGAAATGGACCTTGCCCAATCTTCTGACAGCGATGCGCCTTCTGGCGGCGCCCGGAATCGCCGTGATGTTTCTGTTTTTCACGCGCCCATACGCTGACTGGTTTGCGCTCGTGCTGTTCGTGGCGGCCGCGATCACCGACTGGTTCGACGGGCATCTTGCGCGGACATGGAAGCAGGTGACGAAGCTTGGCACCATGCTGGACCCGATTGCGGACAAGGCGATGGTCGTGATCGCGCTGATGGTCATCGTGGGCTATTCGTCCATGTCGCCCTGGCTGGTCCTTCCCGCGACGGTCATCCTGTTCCGCGAGGTCTTCGTCTCTGGACTGCGGGAATTCCTGGGCGACACTGCGGGTACTTTGAAAGTCACAAAGCTCGCCAAGTGGAAAACCACGGCGCAGATGGTGGCGATTGCGGTGCTGTTTGCGCAAGGCGTGTTCGAACATTATCTGGGTATGTCCACCTTCGGGCTGGATCACGCGCTGTTCGAGGATATCATCGCCAACCGGGAAGAGGACGTTCTGGGCTTGCGCTGGAAATACCAGGGCATGATCTGGGCCGGAAACGTCGGCGTGGTGCTGCTTTGGATTGCCGCCGCGCTGACCCTGATCACCGGATGGGACTATTTCCGCAAGGCGGTCCCCTTTCTGAAGGATTGATGGCATGGATGTGCTTTACTTTGCATGGGTACGCGAGCGTATCGGCATCCCACGGGAAAGCGTGGACAGTCAGGCTGCGACGGTGGCCGATCTGGTCGCAGAACTGAGCGCCCGCGAGGAACGCTACGCGCTCGCATTCAGTGATATCTCGGCCTTGCGGGTGGCGCTGGATCAGGAGCTTTCCGATTTCGATGCCCCGCTGGCCGGCGTGCGCGAAGTTGCCTTCTTTCCCCCGATGACAGGGGGTTAGCCATGCGCGTTATTGTGCAGGAAGCCCCGTTCGATTTTGGTGCCGAAGCGGCGGCTTTCGCCTCTGCGCGCCACGATATGGGCGCGATCGTTACCTTCACAGGGATCGTTCGCGACAATGCGGGCGGATTGAGCGCGATGGAAATCGAGCATTATCCCGGCATGACCGCCAAAGCCTTGGAAAAGATCGCGGCAGAGGCTGTTTCGCGGTGGTCGCTGGGCGATGCACTTGTGATCCACCGTCACGGCCGCATGGCCCCGGGAGAGATGATCATGATGGTTGCCACGGCGGCGCATCATCGCGCTGACGCATTCGCTGCCGCAGAATATCTGATGGATTACCTCAAATCCCGCGCGCCCTTCTGGAAGAAGGAAATCGGTGCCGATGGCGCTGAATGGGTGGCCGCGAAGGACGACGACGAGGCTGCGCTCGAACGCTGGTAACTGCGTTCAGTCCTGATTTATGCGCTCGACATAGCTGCGCAGTTCTTCGGCCTCTTGCCGCGCATCGCGCAGGCCTTCCATCGCTGCGCCCAACTCTGCTTCGGCCTGTGCAAGCTGATTGGTCAGCTCCGCTTCGCGCTGTTGCAGATAGGTGATCGCCTGATCGCGGGTCTCTTCCGCATCATGCAGTTCCTGACTCATCAGCTCCAGCTGGTCGACATCGGCCTTCGACACGCGGGTAAAGCGGTGCAGAAGCCAGTTGGCGAACCAGCCCATGCAAAACGCCACGAACAGAATGATGGCTGTGGCCACCACGAATTCAGTTCTGTTCATCCCCTTGGGTCTCCTCGTTCTGCTCTGCGGCCGCGTCGGCCTCGTTCCCTTCGCCCTCGGCCGCTTCCGACGGATCGGGGCGGATAAGGCGGAATTCGATGCGCCGGTTGGCCTCGCGGCCACTGGCGGACCCGTTATCGGCGACCGGGCGTTCCTCGCCGTAACCAACCGCCCGGTAAGAGGCGGTCAGCACGCGACGGTCGCGCAGCGCGTCCAGAACGGCCTGGGCGCGTTCCTGGCTCAGCTGCTGGTTCATCGACTCGCGGCCCTGGCTGTCCGTGTGGCCACTGATTTCCAGCGGGATGTCTTCGCATTTCCGCAACAGCTCGGCGATGTCATCCAGAATGTCCTTGGCAGAGCTGTCGAAGGTCGATGCGCCCGGCTCAAAGCTGATCTTGCGGTCCCCGATGATCTCGACGATGCCCGCCTCACATTCTTCGGGGCTGGGCAGCCCCAACGACAGGTCGAGCTTCTTGAGATAGGTGATGTCGAGGTCGAAATCGGCCCCCTCACCCAGCTTTTCCGCCATCAGCTGCGCGATGGTATCGCTTGCCTCCTGCCGCCCGGTGTCGCCAGTAATTTCGACCGTATCCGGCCGGACCGTCACAGCGCCATTGGAAAGCTGCGCCAAGGCTTCCAACCCGGCAAGAACGCGCACGGACCATGTGTCCGGCAGGCCCTCGGCCACGCGGGCGGACATGCGGACGGAACCGCTGCCGAAACGCGCCTTGGCATAGCTTTCGGCCGTCTGACGCTCCAGCTCGCCTGCGACCCGACCGCTCATCTGAACTGCGCCCTCGGGGCTGAGGGTCGCCACGAATTCCGGCGGGCCTTGCTCGCCCTGCTCGGGCGGGACAGGCAGCACGGCAGTCAGGGCGAAAACAGGCGGAAGAGCGTTTTCCAGCTCTCCCACGACGCGGTCGAACACGGCCTGTTCCGTCCCTTCGCGCGCCAGAAGCGAGATATCCGCATCAGAGAAGGTCACATTGCCGCCGCCGATTTCAGCCAATGCGCCAATCGCCATCTCGGCGGCTTGCGGCCAGGTCTTGGACGGGATGCCCAGACCGATTCTGCAGGTCGCTTTGCCTTCCATCCCCGCGGCATTGGCCGCTGCGAGAATCCGGTCGCGCCCCTCTTCGGTTCCGGCCGAACACGCATCAAACCGCGCCACGCCATCCTCGATCAGGAACCGAAGCGTGAAGGGCGAAATGACAGGGCGTGGCGCGGAAAGATCCAGCGTCAGCTTTACCTCGTCCCCCGCACGACGCGCCAGATCGCTTTCCATCTTGCGGCGCATCGCCTCGCTATCCGTCATGGCGGTGATCTTCACCACGCCCGCCCCGACAGAAACCTTGGAGCGGGGAAGATCCTCCAGCGCCCGCAGGCCAAACCGCAATGCGTTGTCCCAGCCTTCCGGCGTGTCGAAATGCGCCACTTCAAGCAGGTCAGAGACCTTTTCACCCGGCTCGACAACGTCACGCACCCGTTCCAGCAGCGCCTCGCGGTCGGTGCTGGCGGGAACCAATCCGATCAAAGAGATACCGGCATCGTTTCTCAGGATTTCTACAGAAAAGCGGGGAGAGGCAAGTTTCACGGTGTCCGCGACATCCATCTGGTCAAGAACCCGTGCCGCATCCACAACACGGCCCGCCGCGCTCAGCGCGTCAAAGCGGGCAGCCTCGTTCGGGGCCGTGCCTGCCAGAAATATCTGCAACCCGTCGGAGTCCGCTTCCGCCCAGTTCAGCCCGGCAAGGTCGAGTTCCTTGCGCACCTCCGCGGCAGAGCTGTCTTCGATGATGCGGACCGAAAAGTAGGCGACAACCAGGCAAAGCAGTGCTGCGAGGCCGAAAGCCAGAAGCGAAATGATCAACTTTGACAGACGCATGGGCATTCCGAGCAACGAAAGGTTGGTCTCTGATACAGCCAGTGCCGGGGCGGCGCAATCACGCGAAAAGCGCTGCGGCGAAAAACAGCACAGGCAAAAGCCCGGCGTCGCGGTTGGACCGGAACAGCATCAGCAGCGTGTCATTGTCCTCCGGATCAAAGCGGCGCAGCTGCCAGAGCAGGTGCAATGCCATGGCAAGAACACCCAGTGACGCTACGACAAGAACCAGAGTTTCGGCACGCGGGATCGCCGTGATGATGGCGATCAGCAACAGCGCGATGCTGACCTTCATGAACCGCGCAAGCCATTTCGGGCTGGCCTCACCAAACAGGCGCGCGGTGGATTTCACCCCGATCAGCGCGTCATCTTCGGTGTCCTGATGGGCATAGATCGTGTCGTAGAACAGCGTCCAGGCCATACCAGCCAGATACAGGATGACAGCGGGCCATTCCAAAACGCCCCGATGCGCCGTCCACGCCAGAAGGGCACCCCAGTTGAAAGCGATGCCCAGAAACACTTGCGGCCACCAGGTGAACCGCTTTGCAAACGGGTAAATCGCGACCGGCACCAAAGAGATCACGCCCAGCAGGATGGCCATCGGGTGAAAGGTCAGCAGGATGCAAAGCGCCACCAGCGCCTGGGCCGCCAGCCATGCCAGCGCCTGTTTCACGCTGACCTGTCCCGACGGGATGGGGCGCGACGCGGTTCGTGCCACCGACCCGTCGATATGGCGGTCGGTGATGTCGTTCCACGTACAGCCCGCGCCGCGCATCAGGATCGCGCCGACGCCGCAGCCCGCAAGGATCCATAGATCCTGCCAGCGCGCCTGGCCGTCCGACAACATCGCCAGCAGCAGACCCCACCAACAGGGCAAGAGCAGCAGCCATGTGCCGATCGGACGGTCCAGTCGGCTTAGCCGGAAATAGGGGCGCATGGGGGCGGGCGCATATCTGTCCACCCAGTTGCCCTTCACTGCATCGGAAACCTGTCCTTCGGCCTCTGGCATCGGCGGTTGGTCGGACATATGTTGCGCTCCATGACAGCAAAGATACGGCTCTATGTAGATCACCCGCTGGGGGAAGGGCAATCGCTCGCCCTGACACGCGAACAGGCACATTACCTTTTCGGGGTGATGCGGCTGAACGTGGGCGATGGTGTGCTTGTGTTCAACGGGCAGGACGGCGAATGGCGCACGGATGTGGCCATCGCGAACAAACGCAATGGCGTGCTGGTGTGTCAGCAACAGACCGCCCCGCAGCGCAATCCGCCCGACCTGTGGTTGATCTTCGCCCCGATCAAGAAGGCCCGCACCGATTTCATCGTCGAAAAGGCGGCAGAGATGGGTGCTGCGCGGATCATGCCGGTGCAGACCCAGTTCACCAACTCCGAGCGCATTCGTCAGGACCGCTTGCAAGCTCACGCTGTCGAAGCAGCCGAGCAGTGCGGCGGGACATTCGTGCCCGAGGTGACCGATCTGACCAAGCTGGGCACGCTTCTGGACACATGGCCCGAGGATCGCCAGCTTAGTTTCTGCGACGAGACAGAGGCCGGGTCCGCCACCCGTCTTGCGGGCGCAACCCCCGGTCCCTGGGCGATCCTTATCGGCCCCGAGGGCGGGTTTTCCGAGCCAGAGCGCACCCGGCTGGCCGCCCTGCCGCAGTCGCATGTCGTCAGCCTTGGGCCCCGTATCCTGCGGGCTGACACGGCTGTCGTGGCGGCGCTGACCCTTTGGCAAATGGCGCTGGGGGACTGGCAATGAACCTCGGGGACATCAGATGAGCCTGCTGCGCAGCGAAGCCAAGGCCGCGCTGTGGCGCTGGCGCGAAGCCATCATCGGCCTCGCCGTGGCGGCGCTTGGCCTGCATTGGGTGGTCAATCTGTGGGGCATTCTCAACTGGATGGGCTATCCGGTGCTGCTGATCGGTATCGCGCTTGTCGTCATGGGGCTACAGCGCGGCCGCTTTCGGACCGGAGGCGAGGCGCCGGGCGTTGTGCAGATCGACGAGGGGCGCATTTCGTATTTCGGGCCGCTTTCCGGCGGTATCGCGGATCTGTCCGATCTGAGCGCGCTGGCGATCGATCCCGGATCAAGACCGCCGCATTGGGTGCTGACGCGTCGCGGAGAGCCTGACCTGCATATCCCGTTGGGCGCCAGCGGAGCGGATGCGCTGTTTGATGCGTTCGCGGCCCTTCCCGGCATCCGCACGGAACACATGTTGCGACAAATGCAGGCAGGTGGCACTGACCGTATCGTGATCTGGCACCGCGCAGACATGCCCCGCCCACCCGTTCGGCTGCATTGACACCCTCGCAGTTTCCGCCCATCCCTGAGATCTGACGCGATCCCACCTATCAATTCGGAGCTTTGCCCCATGTCCATTCCCCAGTCCGGCGGCGGCCCGGTTGAACACAAGGATCAGCTGGCCGAATACCTTTCCTCCGGGTGCAAACCGAAAGAGGACTGGCGCATTGGCACCGAGCACGAGAAATTCGGCTATTGCAAGGAAACGCTGAAGCCGCTGCCCTATGAGGGCGAACGCTCCATCCTCGCCATGCTGGAAGGTCTGCGCGACCGTCACGGCTGGGCCCCGGTCGAAGAAGCGGGCAAGCTGATCGGGCTGGAAAAAGACGGCGCGAATGTCAGTCTGGAACCGGGCGGGCAGCTGGAACTGTCCGGCGCCCCGCTAGAGACGATCCACGAGACATGCGACGAGGTGAACGCCCATCTGCGCGATGTGAAAGACATCGCCGATGCCGTCGGCGTCGGTTTCATCGGGCTGGGGGCCGCACCGATCTGGACGCATGACGAGATGCCGATGATGCCCAAGGGCCGTTACCGGTTGATGAACGAATACATGGACCGCGTCGGCACCATGGGCAAATCGATGATGTACCGGACCTGCACCGTGCAGGTGAACCTCGATTTTGCGTCCGAGGCGGACATGGTCAAGAAGATGCGCGTGGCCATTGCCCTGCAGCCCGTGGCAACCGCGCTCTTTGCCAACTCTCCGTTCTTCGAGGGCCGACCAAACGGTCACAAAAGCTGGCGCAGCCGGATCTGGCGCGACCTTGACCCCGCGCGCACCGGCACGCTGCCCTTCGTCTTCGAAGACGGGTTCGGGTTCGAGGCCTGGGTGGAATACGCTCTCGATGTGCCGATGTATTTTGTCTACCGCGATGGCAAATATATCGATGCGCTCGGCCAGTCGTTCCGCGACTTCCTGAAGGGCGAGCTGCCCGCGCTGCCCGGCGAAATTCCGACCCTGTCGGACTGGGCAGACCACCTGACCACGATCTTTCCCGAGGCGCGGGTCAAGAAATTCCTTGAAATGCGCGGCGCCGATGGCGGCCCGTGGCGCAGGCTGTGCGCCCTGCCCGCCTTTTGGGTCGGGCTGCTTTACGATCAGACGGCGCTTGATGCCGCGTGGGACCTGGTGAAGGACTGGGATGCCGAAACGCGCGAAGCCCTGCGCGTCGCTGCCTCGCAAGACGCGCTTCAGGCACAGGTCGGGCGCATCAACATGCACGATCTTGCCCGCCAGACCGTTGATATTGCACAGGCCGGGCTGAAGGCACGCGCGCGGCCCGGCGCAGGCGGCCTTGTTCCGGACGAGACGCATTTCCTCAACGCCCTGCATGAAAGCATCGAGAGTGGCAAAGTCCCCGCCGACGAATTGCTTGAGCATTACAAAGGCGACTGGAACGGCGATCTGACCCGCATTTACGCACAGTACAGCTATTGAGTTCGGCCTCGTGCTCCACCTGTTGCGGCCAGCGCATCGCAGCGCCGACAGGCTGGTTTCAAAGCCGCAGCCGGGCGTGGTCGCTCAATATCCTTACGGTATGACGCTGCGTATGATGTGCCCGAAACCCTTCGTCAGCAGGATTTCGCTTGTGAACTCTTTGAAACCACTGAGGTAATTTTGCCAGCGCCGTTAACACTGTCTTAATTTCGCGGATTTCCTTTGCAGCAGATTTGTGGCAAAAGACCAACGTACGAGTCTGTAATCTACCCGACACCTGGAGTGTTTCTTTGCCTTTTATCAAGATCTACGCTGCATCCGACTTTGTTGTAACGCCTCCTGACGAATTTCGGGGGGATGCTTCAGGCACGCCTACCTTCACCCTGACGCTAAGGGCAGGTGCGACGCCAGTCACGGTTGAAGTGGACGATACTGACAACAGTGTAGATGAGATTACGACAGTCGGCCCTCAGACCTTCACCAATGACACGACGATCGGGGGCACGACATACCTTGCCGGTACGTCCTACCATGCCGCATACGATCTGACCAACACAGGGACGGGTCACAAGGTTACCTCGCTGCATTTTGGCGGGGACGGCAGGGAACAAGGACCTGTTGACGGGATCATCTCCACGATTCCTCTGGTTCCGGGAGTCGCCTATACGTTTGACGCTGAACGGTCGTCATATCGGCAAATCGATAATACCTACTCCACCTACGAAGAGACGGTGTGTTTTGCGGCCGGCACGATGATCGACACGCCGAACGGCGCCAAAGCGATAGAAGAGCTTCGCGTCGGCGACCTTGTCCGCACCCGTGACAATGGCTTGCAGCCTATCCGGTGGATCGGTTCGCGGCATCTGGATGCGGCCAATCTTGCCGCCGTTCCAAAGCTGCGCCCCATTCGGATCATGGCGGATGCACTGGCACCGGGCCTGCCCAAGACGGACCTGCTTGTTTCGCCGCAGCACCGCATGCTCATTCGGTCGCGTATCGCGCAACGATGCTTTGGCACCTCTGAAATTCTTGCCGCAGCCAAGCACCTTACACCGGTCGCGGGCATCTGCGTTGCGGATGATGTGGAGGAGGTCGTGTATTTCCACATGCTGTTCGACCATCACGAAATCGTCTTTGCAAACGGGGCGGAATCCGAAAGCTTCTTTACCGGGCCGCAGGCGCTGAAGTCCGTGGGTCAGGCCGCGCGCGATGAAATTTACGCGCTGTTCCCGGAACTGCGGGACGGCGCGGACCGGCCGAAGGCGGTTCGCCCCATCGTGCATGGCCGCGACGCCCGAGAACTGGCCTCGCGTCACCAAAAGAACATCCGCGCGCTGGTCAGCTAAACCCGCCAGACCGCCGGTCCTTTCCGCCGTCGATTGCTTGGACGCGAAGATTTGCGCGCCTTTCCGCGATGCAGGATCGGCAATGTCGACGCCTGCCAGCGCAGCGTTTGACGGGCCACATTCCCTTCTGCCAGTCTTGGAACGCGGTGAAGGAGTACGGGCGCGCGTAGTGCGAATTCCTTGCGCACGGGCGGTGCCGGTCCTATCGTTTCACCAATTGCCCATACTGGTCCTCACATGCCCTTCACCAAAGTCCAGCCGGAAAAGCTCTCTGCATCGGTCGCGCGCCAGATTGAAAAGCTGATCCTGCGGGGCATCCTGCGCCCCGGCGAAAGGCTGCCCGCAGAACGCGAGCTTTCCGAACGGCTTGGCGTTTCGCGCCCCTCCCTGCGCGAGGCAATAGCCGACCTTCAGGAACGCGGGCTGCTGGCCAGCCGCGCCGGTGCGGGCATATACGTCGCCGATGTGCTTGGGTCGGCCTTTTCCGACGCGCTCGTCCGGCTTTTTGCCTCCCATGACGAGGCCGTGTTCGATTACCTCTCTTTCCGGCGCGATATGGAAGGGCTGGCCGCCGAACGTGCGGCGCGGCTGGCATCGGAAACCGATCTCAAGGTGATCCAGTCGGTGTTCGACAAGATGCAGGCCGCCCATGCAAAGCGGAATCCCGATGACGAGGCGCGGCTGGACGCGGATTTCCACCTTGCGATCATCGAGGCCAGCCACAACGTCATTATGCTGCACATGATGCGTTCCATGTACCAGCTGCTACGCGAAGGTGTGTTCTACAACCGCCAGATCATGTTTCAGCGCCGCACGACGCGAGAGACGCTTCTTGACCAGCACCGGCAGATCAATGCCGCGCTACAGGCCCGCAATCCGGCAGAGGCCCGCCGCTCGATCGAGGCCCATCTGGATTATGTCGAGGACGCCCTGACCGAACATCGCAAGGCAGAGCATAACGAAGAAATCGCCCGCCTGCGTTTTGAGCACGAACAAAAGAGAGGCTGACACACCCCAGGGCGCTTTTGCGCGCCACGGGTTTAGTCCACCGGTCTGCGGGGCTCCGTTTCGGCCAAGGCCTTGACCCATTCCAACTGCTTGGGCAGGCAGACAGAGCGTAGATCGTAGTTCCTGACCACGAAGTCGCGCGCCGCCTTGCCCATGCGCGCGCGCGTATCCGGGTCGTCCAGCAGCGCGCAGAGCCGATCCGTCAAAGCATCCTTGTCGAAGAAATCAACCAGCCAGCCGGTTTCCCCTTCGGTCAGAACCTCCGTCACGGGGGCCGTATCACTGGCCAGGATCGCGCTTTCGCAGGCCATCGATTCCAGCAAGGACCATGACAGGACGAAGGGGTATGTCAGGTAAACATGCGCCCGGCTGACCTGCATCATCGACAGGAACTTCGCATAGGGCACGCGCCCCATGAAATGCACCCGCGCCCAGTCCTCATCAGAGATCTGCCCGCGCACCTCGTCGATATAGATCTGTTTCCAGGTCTTGCCCTTGGGCGGGCGGGCGCCATAGCTGACATCATCGCCGCCCAGCATCACCACCTGTGCCTCGGGTCGGCGCCTCAGGATATCCGGCAGGGCGCGCATGAAGATGTGATAGCCGCGATAAGGCTCCAGATTGCGGTTGATGAAGGTGATGACCTCGTCGTCGCGGGTCAGAACCCGGCCCCCGGTCACCTCCAGCCTTGCCGCCGGGTCGGGTTTGACTTCATCGGTATTCACCCCGTCATGCACCACCGTGATGCGCTTGCGGTAATGCTCGGGGAATGTATCGGCCTGAAAATGCGTCGGGCTGATGCCAAGGTCGATCACCTCCGAATGCATCCGGTTGTTGAGGTTCTTCAGCCGGATGCGCAGCGCGTCCTGATCGGCGGCGGGTGTCGGGAACTCCGGATCGAACCCCAGAAACGGATGCCCGGACAGGTGATACAGCTCGCAATACAGACCCAGCCGCGCGCCGGGCCAGACATCCTTGAGAAACAGGCTCTCGCCCCAGCCGTGATGGGCAAGGATCATATCAGGCTCGAATCCCTGCGCCTTCAGCGCCTTGGCGGCGTTATAGCAGCTGTGACCGCGCAAAAGCTTCGTCTCGAAATCGGCCAACCAAGGGTGAATATCCCGGGAGGACCGCCCGTTGATCTTGTAGGGGATGATCTGCACCCCCTGCCATTTCGTTGGTTTGTCCACCTTGGGCGTCAGTGCCACAACCTGATGGCCAAGCTGCACCAGAACCGGCGCGATGTGTTTGTACTGACCGGGGAAATTCTGGTGGATCAGCAATATCTTCATGGCGTCCAAACCCTTCGAGGCAATGCCTCCCCGTTATATCCGGCCAAGGGCAGGAGGCAAACGCAACCCACCGAACGTCGCCGAAATGCGCAGAGGCACTTTACCCGGACCGCCCTTGGCCCTATCACCCGAGCGACCGCAAAGACGCCCGCCTGCGCAAAGGAAAGCCCACATGTCCCGCTACACCCCCGCCGAGATCGAGCCAAAGTGGCAACAGGCCTGGGAAGAGGCCGGAACCTTCACCGCCACGCGGGAGGGCGACAAGCCGAAATATTACGTGCTCGAAATGTTCCCCTACCCGTCGGGACGCATCCATATCGGCCACGTGCGCAACTACACGATGGGCGATGTGATCGCGCGCTACAAGATTTCCACGGGGCATAACGTTCTGCACCCGATGGGCTTTGACGCCTTTGGCCTTGCGGCAGAGAACGCGGCGATGGATCGCGGCAGTCATCCCAAGGATTGGACCTACTCCAATATGGCGGCGATGAAGGAACAGATGAAGCCGATGGGCTGGTCGCTGGATTGGTCCCGCGAACTGGCCACGTGCGATCCGGAATATTACGGGCAGCAACAGGCGCTGTTCATTGATATGCTGGAGACGGGTCTGGTCTATCGCAAGAACGCGGTGGTCAACTGGGACCCGATCGACATGACCGTTCTGGCGAACGAGCAGGTGATTGACGGCAAGGGCTGGCGATCGGGCGCGGATGTTGAACGCCGCGAGCTGACCCAGTGGTTCTTCAAGATTTCCGACATGTCGGAAGAGCTGCTTGCGGCGCTGGACGGGCTGGATGACTGGCCCGCCAAGGTCAAGCTGATGCAGGCCAACTGGATCGGCAAATCGCGCGGTCTTCAGTTCAGTTTCAGCCTGATTGACGGCCCGCATGGCATGGACCGGGTCGAGGTTTACACCACGCGGCCTGACACGCTGATGGGCGCGTCTTTCGTGGGCATCTCGCCCGACCACCCGCTCGCCAAACAGCTGGAGCGTGACAACCCCGAGGTCGCCGCCTTCTGCGCGGAATGCCGAATGGGCGGCACCACCGCCGAGGCGTTGGAGACGGCCGAGAAAAAGGGCTATGACACCGGCCTCAAGGTCATGCACCCGTTTGACAATGATTGGGAACTGCCGGTCTATATCGCCAACTTCATCCTGATGGACTACGGCACCGGTGCGATCTTTGGCTGCCCCGGACACGACCAGCGCGACCATGATTTCTGCGCCAAATATGGCCTGCCGATCGTCGACACGTTCCTGCCGCTTGACGGTAAGCATGACATACAGGCCGCCCCTTACGTGCCCGCCAAGACCGAACAGGTCCGCTATACCCGCCTGATCGCAGGCAAAGAGGTGCAGACCGGCGATGAGGCCGTGGATGCCGCGGTTGATTTCTGCGAAGCAAATGGTGTGGGCCAGGGCGTCACCAAGTTCCGCCTGCGCGACTGGGGGCTTTCCCGCCAGCGCTATTGGGGGTGCCCGATCCCCGTGGTGCATTGCGAGGCATGCGGCGTCGTACCCGAGGCCAAGGAAAACCTGCCCGTCGAATTGCCCGACGACGTCACCTTTGACGTGCCCGGAAATCCGCTGGACCGGCATCCGAGTTGGCGCAACTGCACCTGCCCGAAATGTGGCGGGGCCGCGCTGCGCGAGACCGATACGATGGACACGTTCGTGGACAGTTCGTGGTATTTCGCCCGGTTTACCGCGCCGCATGCCGACACGCCCACGGATATGGCCGAAGCTGAATACTGGATGAATGTCGACCAGTATATCGGCGGCATCGAACACGCGATCCTGCACCTGCTTTATTCGCGCTTTTTCGCCCGCGCGATGATCCAGACCGGCCATCTGCCCGAGAAATGCGCGGAGCCGTTCAATGCGCTCTTCACCCAAGGCATGGTCACCCACGCGATCTACCAGACGCGCGACGCCAAGGGCCGCCCGGTCTATCACTACCCCGAGGATGTGGATCTGCGCGACGGCAAAGGCTTCCTCAAGGATGGCGCCGAGGTCGAGATCATCCCCTCGGCCAAGATGTCAAAATCCAAGAACAACGTTGTCGATCCGGTGCAGATCGTCGAGCAATACGGTGCGGATACGGCGCGCTGGTTCGTTCTGTCCGACAGCCCGCCCGAGCGGGACGTCGAATGGACCGCAAGCGGCGCCGAGGCAGCCAGCAAGCACCTTGCCCGCGTCTACCGCATCGCCGCCGAGATCGCCGAAGATCAGACCGGCCCGCAGGACGCGGATGAGCCTTTGCTGCGCGAGATGCACAAGGCCATCCATGACGTGACGATGGGTGTGGAAAGCTTTGGCTTCAACGCCTCTATCGCGCGGCTTTATGCCTTCACGAACGCGCTGTCGAAATCCAAGGCAGGGTCTGCGGCAAAGCGCGAGGCGATGCTCGCACTGGCGCAGTTGATGTCGCCGATGACACCGCATCTGGCCGAAGAAGTCTGGCAACTGCTGGGCGGTGAAGGTCTGATCGCCAACGCCCCCTGGCCCGCTGCGGACGAGGCGATGCTGATCGAAGAGAGCGTAACCCTGCCCATTCAGGTCAACGGCAAGCGCCGCGCCGAGATTACCGTTGCCAAGGATGCCGACAAAGCCGAAGTTGAGAAACTGGCATTGGCACATGAGGCCGTGCAGCGGGTGCTGGAGGGTGCCCAGCCGAAGAAAGTCATCGTTGTCCCGGGACGGATCATCAACCTTGTCGTCTGATCGCCGCCTTTTCCTGCTTTCTGCGCTGGCCCTCGGGGCCTGCGGCTTCACCCCGGCCTACGGGCCGACCGGTGGGGCCTCTGTGCTGCAAGGGCAGGTATCGGTGGCAGAGCCCGGAAATCGCGGAAGCTACCTGCTCAACCAGAGGCTGGAAGAGCGGCTGGGCCATGCGCCATCCGGGCGTTTCGGGCTAAGCTATGCGCTCAAGACCTCCACCAACGGGCTGGGCACGACCTCTGACGGGCGCACGACGCGCTATCACATGTCCGGCTCTGCAACATGGGTGTTGAAGGACGGCGACGAAACCGTCGTGGCGTCGGGCAAGGTGGACAGCTTTTCGGCCTATTCCGCCACGGGGTCAACTGCGGCGACCCACGCATCCGAACGGGACGCCCGCGCGCGGCTGATGACCATCCTCGCCGACCAGATGGTGGACCAGCTGATCCTCAAGGCGCCGGACCTGCCTTCATGAAACTCTCCGCGCGAGAGGCCGCGGGCTATTTCGCCAAGCCCGATCCGGGCAAGACCGGCTTGTTGATTTTCGGCTCGGACGCGATGCGGGTCGCGCTGAAACGTCAACAGGTGATCGCGGCGCTGATCGGCCCTGCGGGCGAGGAAGAGATGCGGCTGGCACGCCTGCCCGCAGCAGAGCTTCGCAAGGATCCCGCAGCGCTTCAGGATGCGATCAAGGCGCAAAGCTTTTTTCCCGGCCCGCGCGTCGCCTTTCTCGAAGACGCCACGGACGGCATCACCAAAGTGGTGGCCGCAGCACTTCAGGACTGGCAGCCCGGCGATGCACAGGTGATCGTGACCGCGGGGCAACTGACGGCGAAATCCGCGCTGCGCAAGTTGTTTGAAGGCCATCCCAACGCCTATGCGGTCGGGATTTACGACGATCCGCCCAGCCGGGCAGAAATAGAGGCAGACCTGAAACGCTCGGGCCTGCCTGCGCCCTCGCCCGACGCGATGGAGGCGCTGACCCTGCTGTCGCGCCAACTCGATCCGGGGGATTTCCGGCAGACGGTCGAGAAGCTGGCGCTTTACATGCTGGGACAGGGCGCGCCTGCAACCGCCGAGGATGTGGCCGCCTGCGCGCCCAGCTCTACCGAGGCAGAGCTGGACGATGTGCTCAATATCGTTGCCGAAGCCCGCACGGGCGAGATCGGCCCCGTCATGGCGCGGCTGCAATCGCAGGGGACCAACGCGGTCACGCTGATGATAGGCGCGACGCGACATTTCCGGATCCTGCACAAGGTTGCCTCGGACCCTGGCGGCGCGGGTTCCGGCATCGGCAAGCTGCGCCCGCCCGTCTTTGGCCCGCGCAGAGACCGCATTCTGCGTCAGGCGCAGAACTGGGGCGGCCCACGGCTGGAACAAGCCCTTGAAATGCTGACGGATACAGAGTTGCAGTTGCGCTCTGCCGGGCAACACGCGCCCGCCATGGCGTTGGTGGAACGGGTGCTGATCCGGCTTTCGATGCTTGGGCGCCGCTAAGGCCGTGCCGGTGTGGTCTTGCAAATGCGACCCTCACCCGACAATCTAAACGCCGACGAAACCGGGGAGGGATTGCGATGTACAAGGTGGTTGGCGGCGTGCAAAGCCGCTCCTTTCGGGTGCTTTGGTGCCTCGAAGAACTGGACCTGCCCTACGAGCATCTTGCCGCAATGCCGCGCTCTGCCGAAGTGACCGCGCTCAGCCCGCTGGGCAAGATCCCCGTTCTGGTGGAAGGTGACGCGATCATTCCGGACTCGACCGCGATCCTTGCCTATCTGACCGACAAGCACGGCCAGCTCACCTGTCCGGCCGGCACGTTGGAACGCGCGCGGCAAGATGCGCTGACCTTCCGTATCCTCGACGAGATTGATGCGACGCTCTGGACCGCTGCGCGGCACAGTTTTATCCTGCCAAAGGATGAACGCGTGCCCGAGGTCAAACCAAGTCTGAAGCTGGAATATGCCCGGAACATCGAACGTCTGACAGGCGAGATCCGGGGCCCATTCCTGATGGGGGACGCGCTGACCGTGCCGGACATCATTCTGGGGCATTGCGCGGGCTGGGCGAGAACCGCTAACTTCCCGGATGCGCCAGCGGCGTTCGTGGATTACCTCAGGCGGCTACGTGGCAGACCGGGCTTCAAACGGGCGGTTGCACGGGGCGCCTGACCGGTCATCTCGCCCCCTTTATCCGTTTGGCAATAAGGTGGTCAGGCCAATCGCCCGGTCACTACAGTCTTGATTGGGAAAACTGCGCGGCGGCGCGCCCTGCATGAAGGCCAGTCGCAAGGCAGGCGGTCAGCAGATAGCCGCCGGTGGGTGCGTCCCAATCCAGCATCTCGCCCGCCGCGAAAGTTCCCGGCATAGCCTTCAGCATCAACCTTTCATCCAGCGCGTCGAACCGCAGGCCGCCCGCGGTCGAGATGGCCTCGTCCAGGGGGCGCAGGCCGGTATGCCCGATGGGCAGCGCCTTGATCTGCTGCGCCAGAACTTCGGGAAATTTCGACAGGGGGCCTGCAAATTCCATCAGCAGCGCCAGCTTCTGCGGCTCGATGTTCAGCACTTTGCGCAGATGATTTGTGAAACTCGTCTTGCCGCGCGGACGGGCGATCCGGTCCGAGATCTCTTCGGCCGTGCGGTCCGGCGCCAGATCTATGGTCAGCTCCGCACCCTCGCGCAAGGCGGCGGACAGGCCGTAAATCCCGCCCCCTTCCAACCCGCGCGAAGAGATCACAGCCTCCCCCCGCAGGCGTGTCGCCCCGGCGCTGAGGCGGATGTTCTTCAACGGGGCACCGAAATGCCGCACCATATGTGGCGTCCAGTCGACACTGACACCGGCATTTGACGGCTGGAACGGCGCAACCGGCACATCTTTCTGAGAAAGAAGGGTCGCCCATGTCCCGTCCGACCCCAGCCGCGCCCAGCTTGCACCACCCAGCGCAAGAACGGTGACTTTCGGTTCCAGTGTCATCCCGCCCTCGGGCGTCTGAAAGGTAAGCGCATCCGCATCCCACCCGGTCCAGCGCCAGCGACGCCGGAAGGTGACGCCCTTTTCGTCAAGCCGCGCCAGCCAGGCCCGCAGCAGGGGCGAGGCCTTCATCGCCTTGGGAAAAACGCGCGCTGTGGACCCGGTGAAAAGCTCTTGTCCCAACCCGCGCGCCCAGGCCTGAACATCGGCGGGGCCAAAGGACCGGAGCGCTTCGTGCAACTGCGCAGGCAGGTCAGGATATGAGGCCAGAAACGCCTCGAACGGTTCGTCCTTGGTCAGGTTCAGCCCGGACTTTCCCGCCATGAGGAACTTGCGCCCGAAAGACGGTTTGGCATCGGCCACGGTGACGTGATGCCCCGCATCCGCCAGTGCCTCTGCCGCCATCAGCCCCGCAGGGCCGCCCCCCACGATCAGGGCGTCGGTCACGCCTCTGCCTGGGCGTCTTGGGGCGGCATCGCCCCCTTCAATTCCACCACGCGATGCGGATAGGGGATTTCGATGCCGTTGTCCTTCAACGCGTTCCAGATCAGGAACAGCACGTCGGAGGTGAACTTGTTCGGCCCGTCATCCAACCCGTTGACCCAGAACTCCACCGCGAAATCGACGCCGGAATCGCCGAAGCCGCGCAATTCGCAATCTGGCGGATAGGGCTCTTGCAGGATACGCGGATGGCTGGAGACTGCCGCCTCGACGATATCCGGCACCGCGTTGATATCGGTGTCGTAGGACACGCTAAAAGGGGCTTCGTAACGGTTGGCAGAGCCGCTGTCGGAATAGTTCACGATCCGAGTGGTAATGAAATCCTCGTTCGGCACCACAACCCAGCGGCCGTCAAAGGTTTCAAGGATCATGGCGCGGGCCGTTGTCTTAATGATCGTGCCCGCCTGCCCGTCGTCCAGTTCCACGAAATCACCGACCGTCGCCTGCCCTTCAAGCAGCAGGATCACACCCGAGATGAAGTTCGCCGCGATTTTCTGCAGACCGAAGCCAAGCCCCACACCAATCGCGCCGCCAAGAACGGCAAGCGAGGTCAGCGAAATGCCCATGATATTCATCAAGAGCAGGAAGGCCGCCCCGAAGATGGCGATTTCTGCGGCCTTGGTGGCAAGCTCCCGCGTGGCGGGGCGCAGTTCTTCCTGCTTTTGCAGGAACGCAGAGGACTGGTCATTCGACCAGCGGCCAAGCCAGAACAGCAACGCCCCGGCGATGACGCCGCGCACCAGCGCCATGACAGAGAAGGAAATCGTGCCCATCTGGACAGTCATCGCCGACAATTGTTCGACGGCCGTGTCCAGCATCCCCACCGCATAGAGCGCCATCACGGGGATCAGCACGTATCGCCCCAACAGCTTCAGAAACGGGTCGGCGACGATTTCCCTGACAAATATGCGGGCGGCGAGGAACAGAAACACGCGCTTGCCAAAGGCGATAACGGCGGTGGCCCCGAATGCCGAAGCGGTGATCGCCTCGCCCACCGCGGTCAGCACATAGGCCAGAAGCGGCAGCAGCAGAGGCGTGAACAACAGCGCGAAACGCCGCGCGCTTGCCAGGATGTTCTGCTGCCCCTTGGCGGGCGTCAGCATCCTGTTCAGGGCCGGGGAAAGGCGGCGGGCCAGCATGACAGCCAGCACATAGGACAGGACAAGCAGGGCAAGCTGCGACCAGGAGGCCGGACGGATGATCCAGCCGAGCGCGATCTCCCAGGCTTGCAGGGCATAGCCCGCAGCGGTCTGCACGAGTTCAGGCTGCTCTGACAGATCCCAATTCATATCCAACCTCTCAATGCGGTCATTTCCGGGTCATCCTGTAGCCAATCGCCCCCACTTGCCACAAGCGAAGACTGCGCACAGCCGCCCGGTCTTTGTGTCGTTGCGTCAAATCTGTTGGGAAATGAGCACGAAGACGCTTTGTGCGGGCAGATTTCGAAGCGGATGGCCGTTCAGCTTGCGCGCGTCCGGTTTTGCGCAAGCGGCGAGATGGCCGAAGCGGTCCCATGACAAGGGGCACTGATCATCTCGCACAACCCGACGTATTTGGCTTTACGCGTCGCGAAGCAATGTCTTGATGCCCTGCGCGACGGTTTGATCGGCGGAAAGGCAATCCGTGACCAGCGCCTTTGCTTCGGCCATCAGGTCGTCCGGGGCGACGATCCGGTCGATCAGCCCCCAGTCGCGTGCTTCCTCTGCGCCGATCTTCTGACCCGCCATCAGGATCATCGCGGCGCGGGACCGGCCGATCAGCTGAGACATGCGGCGCGGATCGGATGGTTGAGGCAGAAACCCGAGTTTCATGACAGGATAGAAAACCTTGGCCGTGGGCGCGCAAATGCGGATGTCACAGGCCAGCGCCATGCCAATCGCCCCGCCCGCGATGGTGCCGTTCAGCGCGGCGATGCTGAGGCCGGGCAAGGCCGCGATCGCACCTGAGAGCCTCTCCCATAACGGGCTGGTCGCAAGACCCGCCCGCGCGGCATCAAGATCGGCCCCCGCAGAAAACACCTTGCCCGTCCCGGTCAGGATCAGGGCACGCGCCTCTTGCGCGGCCTCGGCAATCTCGGCCAGCTCCTGCAGCATTTCCGCGGTCAGAGAGTTCGCCTTCTCAGGCCGGTCGATGCGCGCGATCCACAGCCCGCCCTCTTTCTCCAGGGAAATCATGCCAGCCCGATCTTCTTGCGGATGTCCTCGTCGCGCAGGGAAATCTCGTCGCCCAGCCAGTCATCCGCCTCTGGGCTGCACATCCAAAGCAACGCCTTGGCGGGCCAATCGGCGGGGATATGGTCGGACCATTCCAGCTTGCTGACCGGGTTCACGCCGCTCGTCTTGATTTCGCGCTGCATCTGTGTGGCCACCGTACCGGGGCTAAGCCCGATCGCGCGGATGCCCGCCTCGCGGCCCTCCTTGTCGGCGCATCGCGTCAGCATGGCCGCCCCGGCCTTGGATGCACAATAATGTGACCACGCCTCTACCGGGCCATGGGCCGCGCCGGAGCTGATCGTCAGGATGGTGCCCCCGCCCGCCTTCATCATGACGGGCATCGCCGCGCGCATCCCATAAAAGACGCCCTTGAGATTGATGTCGATCACATGCCCCCATGCCTCCGGGTCGGCCTCTGCCAGATGCGAGATCGGCTCGATCACGCCCGCATTGTTGATCAGGATGTCGAGCCGTCCGAAGGCCTTCACGGTGGCATTCACAGCGGCCTCCACCTCCCAGAAGCGACTGACATCGCAGGGAATGGCAAGGGAATCGCCTCCCAGTTCACCGGCAAGATCGGCCACGGCATCCTCGCTGCGGGCAACCAGTGCAACCCGCGCGCCCGCCCCGGCAAAGACCCGCGCGGCGGCGGCCCCGATACCACGGCTGGCTCCGGTGATCATGACCACCTTTCCATCAAGTCCCTGCATGGCGACCCTCCCTGTTTTGCAGATTTCGCCCCATTGCTAGCGCAGCTTGCAATGGAAGGTCCATATGCGGCTTTCGACAGGTGGCATTCTCGGGGAACTACCGGATTGCCAGACCTTGACCCTTCCGGCCCCGCACCCGAAGTTATAGGGGAGTTCGAAACTGGAGAACCCCATTATGCCTCGTTATTCCGCCTTTATGTATTCCGCTGCCCTGTCGGTGGCCGTGGTGGCGGCCCCCCCTGCCTTTGCGGATGTCACCCCCCAGCAGGTCTGGGATGATATCGAGGCTTACATGACAAGTTTCGGTTACGAAGTGGCGGGCACCGAAACCCTGTCCGGCAGCACGCTGAGCGTCAAGGACATGGTCCTGACGATGGACATCCCCGACGGAGAGGGCGTGCTGAGCTTCTCTGCCGCTGACGTGGTGCTGGAAGATGCAGGCAACGGCAGCGTCCGTGTCAGCTTTCCCGCCGACATGCCAATCACGCTGAACATGACAGAAGTGCCGGACGGCGAACCGTTCGATCTGACCATCGACTATACGCAGGACGGGCTGGAGATGATCGTCTCGGGGACGCCGGGCGATCTGACCTATGATTACACAGCCGACAGCCTGGGCATGCGCCTGACAGAGCTGGTGGTGGATGGCGAGGTTCTGGGCCGTGATGTCGCCCGCGCCGACATCACGCTGACCGATATTTCCGGCAATGCGCAGGTGACCGTCGCGGATATTCGTACCATCTCGCAGGTGTTGAAAGCGGCAAGCGTTGATTACGATATCGCGTTCAATGATCCGGAGGCCGAAGGCTCCGCCCTGTTTGCGGGATCGATGGCTGGCCTGCTATTCGAGGGCAGCACATCCATTCCCCTGGACATGGACCCGGAGGACATGCCGGCCATGCTGGCGGCAGGTTTCGCGGTGGATGGCACATTCGGTCACAGCGGCGGGTCGGGCAGCTTTGCCGTCACCGAGGATGGAGAGGTCACGACCGGGCGGACCAGTTCGGGCTCGGGCACTTTGCAGGTCACGATGAATGCCGACGCCTTGGCCTATTCCGGCCGCACGACCGATGTCGAGATGTCGATGACAGGCGGCGAGCTGCCTTTCCCGGTCGAAACGGCGATGTCTGAAACCGCAATCAACCTGACCCTGCCGACGTCGAAAGGCGACGAGCCCAGCGATGTCGCCTTCGGGGTCAACCTGGCCGGGTTCACCATGTCGGACATGCTGTGGAACATCTTCGATCCCGGCAAGGCGCTGCCGCGCGATCCCGCCACGCTGGCCTTCGACCTGACAGGAAAGGTCAAGATGCTGGTGGAACTCATGGATGCCGAACAGATGGCGATGATGGACCGCGAAAACGCCCTTCCGGCGGAACCACAGTCGCTGACGCTCAGCGGTTTGCTGGTCGAAGCAATCGGCGCGCGGCTGACCGGTGAGGGGTCCTTTACCTTCGACAATACCGATCTGGAAACCTTTGACGGTATGCCGCGGCCCACGGGAACGCTCAACCTGACGCTGGACGGGGCGAACGCGGTACTTGACCGGTTGATCGCAGCCGGGTTGATGAAACAGCAGGACGCAATGGGTGCGCGGATGATGCTGAGCATGTTCGCCGTTGCCGGCAGCGGCGAGGACCAACTGAAATCCACGTTGGAGATCAACGAAAGCGGCCAGATACTGGCCAATGGTCAGCGCATCCGCTGACACCGGCCACATGGCCCGAGGAGGCTGGTCTGGCGCCAGCCTCCTTGCCCGCGCACCCCGCGTCAGGCCGCCGCTCTTGCACAGACGCATGACAGGCAATACTTGCTAGTCGAAACAACCGCCGGAGCCACCATGCAGCATGACTTGGAAACCCTGACGCAGGCCCTGCTGAGCGCCGCCGAAAAGGCCGGGGCAGACAGTGCCGATGCCATTGCGCTTTCGGGTGCCTCGGTTTCGATCGATGTCCGCGGCGGCACGCTGGAACAAGCTGAACGGTCCGAGGGCACGGATATCGGGCTGCGTGTCTTCGTGGGCAAAAGGCAGGCCAATGTCTCGGCCTCCGAAACCTCCGACCAGACGATCGCAGAGATGGCAGAACGCGCCGTTCTGATGGCACGCGAGGCCCCCGAAGACCCCTATGCCGGGCTGGCCGATCCGGATCAGCTGGCGAAATCATGGGATGTTGCTGCGCTGGAACTGGCGGATGACACGGCAGAGCCCTCTCCGGCGGAGCTTCAGGAAGATGCCCGCCGCGCCGAAGCAGCAGCGCTGGGTGTTCAGGGTATCAGCCAGGTGCAGGCAGCCTCGGCCAGCTATTCCGACCGGAGCATCCACCTTGCGGCAAGCAACGGGTTTTCGGGCGGGTACCGACGCACGGACAGGGCGCTCTATTGCGTCGCCATCGCGGGCAGCGGTACAGAGATGGAGCGCGACCATGACGGGGATAGCCGCATCTTTCAGTCCGACCTGCGCAGCCCGGAAGACATCGGCAAGAGCGCCGCTGAACGGACCCTGACCCGGCTGGGCGCCACCAAACCCCCGACCGGCAGCTATCCGGTGCTGTTTGACGAGCGCATTTCTTCCTCGCTGATTGGCCATTTGCTGGCTGCGATCAACGGCAGCGCCATCGCGCGCGGCTCCAGTTGGTTGCGCGACGCGATGGGAGAAGCCGTTCTTCCCGACGGCATTGACCTGATCGAGAACCCGCACCGCCCCCGCGCCCCCGGATCGCGCCCATTCGACGCCGAGGGCCTTCCGACCCGCCAGCGCGACATTGTCAAAGATGGCATCCTGCAGGGCTGGACGCTGGATCTCGCCTCGGCCCGCAAGCTGGGGCTGCAAAGCACTGCAAACGCCGGCCGCGGCACCGGATCGGCACCCTCCCCGACCACGTGGAACGTCGCGCTCTCGCAGGGCACGCAAAGCCGGGAAGACCTGATCCGCGACATGGGAACGGGGTTGCTTGTGACGTCGATGATCGGCTCCACCATCAATCCCAATACCGGCGACTATTCGCGCGGTGCCTCTGGCCTCTGGATAGAGAACGGGGAAATCGCGGGCGCGGTGAATGAATGTACCGTTGCGGGCAATCTGTGCGAGATGCTGCGCACGCTGCGCCCGGCAAATGATGCCCGCCCCTGGCTGTCGCGGGTGGTCCCGTCGCTGCTGGTCGAGGGGCTGACCCTCGCCGGGAGCTGACCGGGTGGATGCCCCTGCCGCCGTGCTGGCCGCCGAAGACCTGTCGCTTCTGACCCGCGCCGCGCATGCAGCGGGCGAAACCGCGCTGACCTTTACCGGCCCGTCGGCGCGTTCCTGGGACAAACCCGAAGGCGCAGGCCCGGTGACAGAGGCGGATCTAGCCGTCAACGAGACGCTCAAACAGATCCTGCGCGACGCCCGGCCTGATTACGGCTGGCTGAGCGAGGAAGACGCGGACTCCTCCGACCGCCTTTCCGCGCGGCGGGTCTTTATCATCGACCCGATCGACGGGACACGCAGCTTTATCAAGGGCGATACTTCCTGGGCGCATTCCATCGCGGTGGTCGAGGACGGTGAAGTCTCTGCCGGCGTGGTCTACCTGCCCATGCAGGACAAGCTTTACGCCGCCGCGCGCGGGGGCGGTGCTGTCCTGAACGGGGCGGCCATCCATGCGGGCCGTGCAGAAAAGCTTGGTGGCGCAGACGTGCTGCTGGCCCGAGCGGCCCTGGAGCCGCACCACTGGAACGGCGCGCCGCCCGCGATCAACCGGCACCTGCGTCCGTCGCTGGCCTATCGCATGGCATTGATCGCGCAAGGCAGGTTCGACGCGATGCTTACCCTGCGCGACAGCTGGGAATGGGACATCGCCGCAGGCGCGCTGATCTGCGCCGAGGCGGGCGCCCGCGTCACGGACAGGCGCGGAAACGCCTTGAGCTTCAATGCCCGACATCCAAAGGCGCATGGCGTCGTCGCGGCCAATCCGCCCCTGCATCGCGCCTTTCTGGCCGCATTGCGCAACTGAACGGTGGAACGACTTGGCTTGACCCTGCCACACCAAGCCGTACCCTGCCGAAAATCTTTCTGAAAGGACATCTCATGGCACAGCGCCTGCACCTCGTCTTTGGCGGCGAACTGGTCGATCCGTCACGATCAGAGTTCAAGGACACCGACGACATTCAAATCGTCGGCATGTTCCCGGATTACGAAAGCGCGTATAACGCGTGGAAATCCGAAGCACAGCGGACTGTCGACAACGCCCATATGCGGTACTTCATCGCACATATCCACCGGCTGCGCGACGAGGAGAGAGAGGCCTCCTCGACCGAAGAACTCGGTTAATCTTGGCCAATCGCCCGCTCAGCCTTGCCTCGTATCTGGCCCTTCCGCGCAAGCGCACGTCGGACCTCAGCGTGGCCCCCATGCCGGACCGTCCCAGCGGTCCGCTGGTCTGGGCGCATGCCAGCCAGGGGGAACAGCTTCGGGCGCTGTCGGATCTGTGCAGACGCCTGCGCCAGCAGCGGGAGGATTTCTCCTGCCTGCTGACCTATTCCAATGGTGCGCAACCCCGGATCGAGCTTGGCGGCACATTCTGCATGCAGCTTCCGGCAGATACGGCAGTGAATGCCGCTGCCTTTCTTGATCACTGGAAACCCACCGTGGGCCTTTGGACCGGGGCGGAATTACACCCGACGCTCTTGCGTCAGGCGGCCGATCGCAACTGCGCGCTTGCCCTTCTGGACATTCGCGACATGCCCTTCACCACCAGCGCGCCGCGATGGCTGGGCGACACGGTGACTGCAACGCTCCGCCTGTTCGACCGGCATTTTGCCGTCAACGGCAATGCTTTGCGGCGGTTGCGGCGTCTGGGGCTGCAGGGCAGCTCTGTCCGGGTCGCGGGGCCTTTGCTGGAAACGCCCCTTCCGCTGCCCTGCAACGATGGCGAACACAGCGAAGCCGCGGCCATTCTGGCCGGTCGGCCCGTCTGGCTGGCGGCAAGGGTGCAGCGGGAGGAAGTCGATATCGTGCTGCATGCTTTCCGGCACGTGCGGCGCCTCGCCCATCGGCTGCTTCTGGTAATCCTGCCGGATGTGGGCGTCGATCCTGTCGCGATCCTGAGTGAGCTTGAGGACAGCAAGTTGCGCCACGTCTGCTGGGATACCGGAGAGCAGCCGAACGAAGCGACAGAGGTGCTTCTGGTTGTCGACACGGCAGAGCTGGGCCTGTGGTACCGCCTTGCGCCTGTCAGCTTTGTAGGCACGTCGCTGTTGGTCGGGCATCAGGGGCGCGACCCGTATGAGGCGACAGCGCTTGGGTCGGCCGTGCTGCATGGCCCCAATGTGGGGCGCTACCTTCAAAGCTATGCAAAGCTGGACAAGGCGGGCGCGGCAAAGCTCGTCACCGATGCAGAGACCCTGGCCGCTTCCGTGTCACAGCTGATCGCCCCGGACCGCGCGGCGCAGATGGCGCATGCCGGGTGGGAGGTCGTGTCCGAGGGGGCAGAGCTGGCCAATCAGGTCATCGAATTTCTCAATGACGCTCTGGACACGGCGGAGGCAGAGTAATGCGCGCGCCCCTTTTCTGGGATAACCCGCCGGAACAGCCGGGCTGGCAGGCGCGGGTTCTGACGCCCCTGTCCTACCTGACGGCGGCGGCAACGGCGCGGCGCGTGGCGCGGGCCGGAGAACGGCTGGCGAAGCCCGTGATCTGTATCGGCAATATCAACGCGGGCGGCACCGGCAAGACGCCCACGACAATCGCGCTTGTGCAGCGTCTGATCGGGATGGGCTGTGCGCCTCATGTCGTCTCTCGCGGGTATGGCGGATCGGAAAACGGGCCTGTGCGCGTTGATCCCGCGCGCCACGATGCCGCCCGCGTGGGGGATGAGCCGCTGCTGCTGTCCGCCTTCTGCCCCGCCTGGGTTGCGAAAGACCGCGCCGCAGGTGCACGCGCGGCCATTCAGGACGGCGCGGATGTCATCGTGATGGATGACGGTTTTCAGAATCCGGCAATCATCAAGGATCTATCAATCGTCGTTGTCGATGCGGCCCGGGGCTTCGGCAACGGGCTTTGCATGCCCGCCGGTCCATTGCGGGAACCTGTCGCCGCGGGTCTGGCGCGGGCCGATCTTGTCCTGTCAATCGGCGGCCCCGCTGCGCAACGGCGGTTCTGCGATGCTTGGGGCCCGTCGCTCAAGCTCCCACATGTCACCGGTGCGCTGGAACCCTTGCCAACCGGGATGGACTGGGCCGACACGCGGCTGCTTGCCTTCGCAGGTATCGGCCACCCGGAGAAATTCTTCGCCACCCTGCGCAGCCTCGGCGCAGACGTCCTGCGCGCCGAAGGTTTGAGCGACCACCAGCCGCTTACACCGGCGCTGATGGCAAGGCTTGAAAACGAAGCGCTGTTACTGGGTGCGAACCTCGTGACCACTGAAAAGGATGCTGTCCGTCTGCCCGCGAGTTTTCGGCAGAAAGTTCTGACCTTGCCGGTCAGGCTGGACGTGTCTGACTGGACCTGTCTGGACAGCCGCATCGCGGAACTCCTCAACGTCGAGGGCCCGGCAGGCTGAAAAGCTGGGCACAGCCTGACCCGCACGCACACTCTCCTGCGCGATGGACAGAAATCAACCGTGATCCGAAGGGGCTACGGACGCATGCATCCCTTGACAGGGTGAACCAAGAGATCCCGATAAGGCAGAGAAGCGCCTCCGGCCCGGGCTTTCTATATCCCGGGCCTGTCTTTGGCAGTTGTTGCCAAGCCTCGATCTTTGTCCTTCGCCCTCGTCGCTCGCTTTTGACTTGCCTTCTTTGGCTGCGTCCATGTCAGCGCATCACCAGAAAAACGCGTGCCGTGCCGCGTTGGATTGTCAGCGCCAAGGCACCGTTTACCTGCGACAATTGCCGACGCAACTCGCCTAGCGAACCGACGGGTACACGGTTCACGGCAAGAATGATGTCGCCAACCTCCAGGCCCGAACGCGCCGCGCGGCTGCCCGGATCAAGACGCGCGATCACGGCACCTTCGAGATCACCGTAGAAGGGATCGCCCGGCCTCAAGTCGCGGATTTCCGCACCTGCCAGCCGATCAAGGGCACGGTCCGTGACGTGGGCTGCAACCAATCCTGCCTCGCGCATCGTGGCCTTCACGCTCATGGGCTGTCCGTCCCGGATCACGTCCAGTTCAACCTCCGAGCCGACCCGCTTCAACCCGATCTGGCTGCGCAGATCGGCGGAACCGGCCACGGACCTGCCATCCACCGCAACGATCAGATCCCCGGCCTGCAACCCGGCCTTGTCTGCCGCGCTGTCCGGTTCGACCTGTGTGACGACCGCGCCGACCCCCGCTTCGATCCCAAGTGCGTCGGCCAGATCGGGGGTGAAATCCTGTATCATGACGCCAAGCTGACCCCGACGCACCTCGCCATATTCGATCAGCTGTTCCAGGACTGCCTGTGCCATATTCGCAGGCACAGAGAAACCGATACCGACATTGCCGCCTGACGGTGCGATGATCGCCGTATTAATGCCGACAAGCCGACCGTCCAGCGTAACCAGCGCGCCACCGGAATTGCCGGGATTGATGGAGGCGTCCGTCTGGATGAAGTCTTCGTACCCGTCGACATTCAGCCCGCTGCGACCAAGCGCGCTGACGATGCCGGAGGTCACGGTCTGTCCCAATCCGAACGGGTTGCCGATGGCAAGCACGTAGTCGCCCACCTGCAACCGGTCACTATCGCCCAGTTCGAGCGCTGTGATGTCCTCGGCATCGATCCGCAAAAGCGCGATATCCGTGCCTGCATCGCTCCCGATCAGTTCGGCATCAAATTGACGCCGGTCCTTGAGCGTCACGATAATCCGGTCGCCGTTCTCCACCACGTGATGGTTGGTCAGAACATAGCCCTCTTCCGCGTCAACGATGACGCCCGAACCGGCGCTCATCTGTCGGCGTGGAGAGGGCTGTTGCGGCATGGGCTGCATGTCGAAGAACCGTCGAAAGAACGGATCGTTGAAAAGCGGGTTCATCTCTGGGGTCTGGTGGCTTTCGACCGAGATGTTCACCACCGCGGGGGTCACTTCTGCCATGAGAGGCGCCAAGGTCGGCAAGCCGTCCTCGTTGCGGAACAGCGGTGCGTCTGCGGTCTGTGCCGGGGCCTGCACGGCCAGAATGAAGGTCGCAACGCAAAGAGCCGACACCAAGCGGCCAATTCTAACTATTGCGGCGGGCATTAACTGTCTCCTTGTTCCGGAAGGGGTGGACAAGGGGACCTGCGCCACCCGGTTTGCGAATTTGGACACGTGGCGCGGCGGGGGCCGCCGCGCATCAAAATTTTTGGCTGCAGACCCGATCAAGGCTCTGACGGATTTTGCCAAGGATGCCATCTGCGCCAACTTCGGTATCATCAGCCACTTCGGTGAAATCGCCGTTGGTCCCACTGTCAAAGGCCTCTGCGCGGTTCAGGTGTTCCCGGCCCGCCTGTCTGGGTCCTTCTTCAGCGCTCGCGGATGCCCTGAAAGCGCCGGGGATATCGGCCAATTTGAGCGGTGGTGCGGCCGGTCAATTCCGGCCGCCCATCTCGATCATGCCGCTTTGACGGGGATCCGTTTGATCCGCGCCTGCGCCTCGTCCGATTTTGGCAGCGTGACGGTCAGAACGCCGTGCTTGAACTCAGCTTCGGCCTTGTCGGTATCAATGCCGGGCGGCAGCGGGATCGTCCGGTAGAAGGCCCCGTAAGAGCGTTCGGACATGTAGACACCCTTGCGCGTTTCCTCGTGTTCGAGCTTCTTCTCACCACGTATTGTCAGCGCGTCGCCCGACAGCGAGATGTCGATGTCTTCTTCGCTCATGCCGGGGAGTTCGACCTCGATCGTGACATTAGCCTCCGTCTCCGCCACATCGGTGCTTGGCCCGAACATGCCGACGGGGCTCGACCTTCCGTTCCAGCCGTTTTCGACCCGGCTCCAGAAGTTTTCAAAGACATCGTTGATGTCTCGTTGAAGTTTGACGAGCGGGTTGCTTTCGACCGCGGTGTCTTTGGACGGGGTCTTTTCCCTGTCACGTCCCCACGGGATAAGATCGCCGATCTGCATTTTCCTTTCCTCCTTTCCGATACGCGTCAGACCGCCTTGACAGCGATTTTCTTCGGCTTGGCCTCTGCGGCGCGTGGCAGTTCCAGTCGTAAAACGCCGTTCTTGACGCTGGCCTTGATCTTGTTTTGGTCAACTGCGTCCGACAGCGTGAAGACCCGGCTATATCCGCCTTCGCGGTATTCCGAAGACAGACGGCGGTAGCCTTCGGGAGCATGCGGTTTGATGTGGCCGGTCAAGGTCAGAACCTGACGCTCAAGCGTCACATCAATGTCACCCGGCGCCACGCCCGGCATGTCGGCGAGGATGACGGTCATGTCGTCTTTTTCGAAGATGTCGACTGCTGGCGTGAACATATGTTCCACCTGGTCGCCTGCACCATTCCGGGATGCAACATCGCGGCCATCTTGGGTTGCGAGTTCGAGTGCCATGATGATCCTCCTTTCTACACTGGCTTACGATTTGATTTCGATGCGCTTGGGCTTTTCATCTTCGGGGCGCTGCATCTCGACGGTCAGCACGCCGTTTTCGAACCGGGCATCGACCTGATCGGCCTCAACACGGAACGGAAGCTCGACCGAGCGAGAGAATTTGCCCTTCGGTCGCTCGCGCCGATGCCAGGTCAGGTCGTCATCACTGTCGTGATCGCTGAATTCGCCGCGGATGGAGATCGCCGAATTCCGGACGGTGATCTCGATATCATCTTGTGACAGGCCGGGAAGTTCGGCTGTCATCACGATGCTGTCCTCACCGGTCCAGAAATTCACCGGCGGATAGCTCGCAACAGAGCGCGAAGTGCCCAGACCATCAAACAGCCGGTTCATCTGGCTCTGCATACGGCGCATATCGACGAACGGATCGGTCCCGGCGAAGGGATCAAAGCGTGTGTGAAGCATGGTCATCCTCCTTTCCTTTGCTCACGTGATACTCGCGGCCGGGCCGCCAAAGCGTACAGGTTTGCAATGACTGCACAGTGGCAGGTCAGGCACGATCCATTTTCGGGAGATACCGACGTGGCGGGTTGCAGGAGGAACGCAACGCCAAAGCCCTGACGCAAAGATCCGCGCCAAGCCTGACTGGCAGCCAAATGAGCGATTGCGCAGCGCCAATCGCCGGTTCCACTACCTGGGGACCCGCCAACGGCATCCCCACGCCAATTCAGGTGGAAACACGCCTTTGAAATATCAAGTGGCCGGCCGGAATATTTCTGCGCGATTCCCACATCAATGTGCAATTCCAGTCCGGGTCAGATGACGGAGGAGGAGGCGTCGCAACAAACCAAGTTCGATACGTGGTATTTCGTGCTGGCCTTTATCGACGTCCTGTTCGTACAGGATCCGTGGTCGCGTTCCCATGCCATATCTCTACCGATATAATCGATGGGCCTGCTCGATCTTTTTAAACGTCTAACAAGGGAACGGTGCGGGTGGCACCTTTCGCGCATAGAAAAGACGGAGACTTGGGCACAGTGCCGAGCTAACGCACGTGTTTAATAGATTCTCAGGCGCTTCTTCTTCGCGGGGTAAGATGTGGGGCAGCTAGCCTTTCGCCACCTTTTGCCGGTGAAATCAAAGGCAAATGGCGGACCGAGGAGGATTCGAACCCCCGACCCCCTGATTCGTAGTCAGGTACTCTATCCAGCTGAGCTATCGGTCCGTGAGGGCGGGATTTACCTGTGGGTGGCGGGCATTGCAAGGGGCAAATGGCAGGAAAATTCAGTCTTCGACCAAATCTTGCATCGGCAGGCAGATCTCGAACCTTGTGCCGCCTTCGTCGCTGGAAACCAGCCGAAGCGTACCGCCATGGCCACGCAGCAATTCCTGCGAAATCGCCAGACCCAGACCAGAGCCTCCCTTGCGGGCGCCGCCCTGGAAAGCCTGGAACAGGTGTTCGCGCGCTTTGGGCGGCAAACCGGGCCCGGTATCGGTCACCTCGATATACCAGTAATTTTCATCTTCGCGGGCCGCGACGTTAATCTCGCCGGGGTTGCCCGTGCCGATGATCGCTTGGCGCGCGTTGCGCACGAGGTTCGACAGCGCCCGGTAGAGTTGTTCGCTATCCGCGCGGATCATCAATTGCGCCGGAATATCCTCGGACAGGCTCAGGTCGTGGTCGCCGATCGCCAGCCTTTCGCTGTCCAGCACATCGCCGACCAGTTCCGCCAGATTGAAACGCGTGAGCGTCGGTGCCGGCTCCTCTGCCCGGCCAAAGGCCAGCGTGCTTTCGCACAAGGACACGGCGCGCGAGATCGAGTTCACGAGCTTTGGTGCAAGCCTTTGTACGGTGGGATCTTCGGACGTTTCGATACGGTCGGTAAACAGCTGAGCCGAGGTCAGGATGTTGCGCAGATCGTGGCTGATTTTCGCCACGGCCCCGCCGAGCTGAGCCAACCGTTCTTTCTGCTTCAATGCCGAGGTCAGCTGAGTTTCAAGCGATTGCAACGCGTCCTCGGCCTCGCGCAGTTCACGCACGCGCGCGGTGGGACGGATGATCCGCCTTGTGTCCTCGGGCGAGGCGGCATAAGCGGCCATCTGGCGGACGACCTTCTTGATCGGTTTGACCAGCAACCGGCGCACCGCGAGAAACAGCATCACCGCGGTGATGACAGAGATTACGGCAGACAGCGCAAGGATGCGCAATCCATAGTCGATCATCGCCATGCGCAATGGCGCGGTTTCCATCGTGACCTCGATCAGCAGGCCAGCATCGCGCAGCGGGTTGCCGATAACCCGGATCATGCGGTCCTCCGGGTTGGCCAATTGCGCGACCGCATCGCGGATCAGCGTGATCGCAGACGGATCCCGAAGGTCATATGTTTCCGAAATCGGATGCGGCATCGGCGAGGACAGCACCAACTGTCGCGCCTCATCGCGGCGCAGCACGATGTTGAAGACGCCCGCATTCAGCAGCAGCTCTTCTTCCAGATCCGCGTCGATACTGTCATTGGCAAGCCGCGCAAGCGATGCGATCTGCGCTCTCTCCAGCCGGGTAAGCAGGAAATCCTCTCGATACCGTGCGACGGACGGAAGGAAGATCAGCACTTCCGCCAGCATCACGAAAATTGTGGTCAGGATCAGGAAACGGCCAGAGAGCGAATTCAGCATGGGCAGTTAACCACAATCCTTCAAGGCAGCCAGCGCTGTACCAGTCCAACAACGCGTTTGACCATGTCACTTTCAAACAGTCTGGGGCTGAAATAGGCGCCCGCCGCGCGTTTGTTAACCTCCCCGATGGTTGGATAGGGCGAAACCATGTTGGCAACATGGCTCATTTTCAGCCCGTTGGCGATAACAAGGGACCACAGGTTGATCAATTCACCCGCCTGATACCCGGCGATGGAGACGCCGACAGGACGTCCCTTCACCACCATGACCTTGATCAGGCCAGTCGTCTTGCGTTCAGCAATGGCGCGGTCGTTGTGGCTGTAATGGAAGCGGACCGTTTCCAGCCGATCTCCGTGTTTTTTCTGGGCCTGCGCCTCGGTAAGACCGACCTGCGCCAGCTCTGGGTCGGTATAGGTCGCCCAGGGGATATGGCTGGTCTTGGTCTTCGCAGGCAGCCCGAAAAGGGCGGAGCGGATGACTATGCCCGCATGATAGCCCGCGACATGCGTGAATTGCAGCCCGCCCGCGACATCGCCGATGGCATAGATCCGCCGATTGGTCGTTTTCAGGCTGTCATCGACCTTGATGCCCGCGCGCGTCGTCTCGACCCCGGCAGCATCGAGGTTCAGGCTGGCGGTATTTGCCTTGCGCCCGACAGCCACCAGAAGATGCGTGCCCCGAAAGATGCGCCCGTCCTTGGCCTCGACTTCAATGGCACCTTCAGTGCCGCGGATCTCCTGCGCCATCGCGTCTTCTGCGATCACGATATCTTCGGCGCGCAGCTTTTCCAGCACGACCTCAGCCATTTCAGGATCGTCCTTGCCAAGCGCCTTTGCGCCTTCAATGACCGTAACCTCTGATCCAAGCCGCCGGTGTGCCTGTGCCATCTCCATCCCGATGGGGCCGCCGCCGATCACCAGAAGGTGGCGAGGGCGTTCGACCTGCTCCCACAATGTCTCGTTGGTCAGGTACGGCACCTTGTCCAGTCCGGGAATGGGCGGCACGAGCGGCGACGACCCGGTTGCGATCACGATCCGGCGCGCGGCGATGACGGTATCGCCCGCCTGAACCTCGTTCTCGGAAAGGAATTTGCCATATTCGCGGATCACAGTGACGCCAAGACCTTCGAACCGTTCCTGACTGTCAACCGGGGCGATCTGGCTGATCACATCGGACACATGCCTCTGGGCTGCGGCGTAATCGACCTGCGGTGCCACGTCGGCCACACCGTAGACGCTTGCATGCGACATACCGTAGGCAACCTTGCCGCTGGCAATCAGCGCCTTGGACGGGACACACCCATAGTTTAGGCAGTCGCCACCCATTTCACCGCCTTCCAGCAGCACAACCTTGGCACCCATCTGCACTGCGCCCGAGGCAACCGACAGGCCGCCAGAGCCTGCGCCGATGACCAGCAGATCCGTTTCAATGCGTTTCATCAGATGTCCTTCCGTCCGCGAATTGCTTTGACGATGATAGGAAGCGCGGCCAGCGCGGCCAGTCCAAGGATCGGGCCGATGACCTGCGGTTCCCACAGCAAGCTCAGATCCGGCGTGCCTCCGCGGTCGAACACCTCGCCGACGCCCACCCCGATGGAGGTATAGACCATCGCGCCCGGAATGATCCCGACCAGGGTTGTCCACAGGTAATTGCTGAATTTGACGCCTACGAGAGCAGGCACGAGATTGGCCACGAAGAACGGCACGACCGGCACAAGGCGCAGCAGGAACAGGACGCTGATCTCGTTCTCGCGCAGACCTTCGCGAATACGGCTTAGCTTGCCGTCGGATGCGTCCATCTTGGCGCTGAGCGCCTGCCCCAGCCCCCAGCGCGCCGCAAGGAAGATCGCGGCTGCACCGACGGTCGCTGCGGCCACGTTGAACACTGTTCCGGTCCACAGGCCGAACAGGAAGCCGCCTGTCACCGACGCCACGGCGGCCCCGGGCAGAGAGAATGCGACGATCACGATATATGTCGCGACAAAGCCCAGCGAGAGCAAAAGGAAGTGCCCGTCGCGGAAAGCCAGCAGCGCCTCACGATTCGCGCGCAGCGTCTCGAAGGTCAGGTGGTCGCGCAATGTGAAATAGCCCACCGCGGCTACCAAAAGAATCACGATCAAAGGTAAATGCCGGGCCGCGCCGGGTTGTTTGGTGTCGGTCATGTCGCTCATTTCTGGGTTCCGCCTCTGGGGTATCGTGACAGATACATGCGCAATACAGGGCGGAAACGATAGCTGCCTCACGGGTGCTTGATCCACAGTGACGGAATTGGCAGTGAAACGGCACGTTCCGTACCGGACTGAAACATTCCGCATCGTCTTTGCGCAGAAATTGTTGCAGAACCCGTTCGTGGCGTTTGACTTATCCTCGGCACCTGCCTATAGCACGGGCTTCGAATAAACGGCCCCGCGACAAATGTTTCGCGCCCTGGGCCCGAGATCAGACGGAGACGGAGCGATGAAACGCACCTTTCAACCCTCGAACCTGGTTCGCAAACGCCGCCACGGATTCCGTGCGCGCATGGCCACCAAGGCCGGCCGCAAGATCCTGAACGCACGTCGCGCGCAGGGCCGGAAGTCGCTGAGCGCGTAATCCGCGCCAGGAGACGAACGTTATGACACCGCCGGTGGCTTCCGTGGATGGCATTTCTGCCAAAGACACGGGCGGGCCAACGGCGGTTTCGTCATGTCCGGGCCTCATTGTACTGCGTAAACGGTCGGACTTTCTTGCCGCAGCGCGGGCACGCCGTCAGGGCACTGCCTCGATGATGGTGCAGGCCCGCGCGCGCAATGACGATGATCCGACGATTCGCGTTGGCTTTACCTGTTCCAAGAAGGTCGGCAATGCCGTTGCCCGCAACCGTGCCAAGCGTCGGCTGCGCGAGGCTGCGCGCGCTGTTCTGACCCGGGATGGGCAGGCGGGATATGATTATGTTCTGATCGGCCGGGCCGAGTCCACAGCCGCGCGCCCGTTTGAGGCGCTCAAGGGCGATCTCAGCTACGCGCTGCGAAAACTGCACGGATGAGCCCGCTCGCGCATATCGTTGCCCTGCCCGTGCGCGCCTACAGGCTTCTTTTTTCACCTTGGGTCGGCCATGGGTGCCGGTTTCAGCCGACCTGTTCGGCCTATGCGATGGAAGCACTGGAAAAGCACGGCGCGTTTCGTGGCAGCTGGCTGGCCGCCCGCCGCATCGCCAGGTGCCATCCCTGGGGCGGCTCCGGCGTCGACAACGTGCCGGACCGGCACGGCTAGGCCACTGGCCGAATCCCCCCTGCCCGCGCTATCACCCAGCGACCCAGCCAAAGGCCCGGACCATGCTTGACGATCTTGACGACATTCACCCGCTGTTTCACGGCGCTCCTGCCAGCACCGAGTTCAAGAAGCTGCGCAAGCGAATCGTCCGCCAGACGCGCGAGGCGATCGAGCACTATGGCATGGTGGATCAGGCGGCGCGGCAAGACGGTGGTCGTCCGAAATGGCTGGTTTGCCTGTCTGGCGGCAAGGACAGCTACACCCTTCTTGCGGTGCTCCATGAATTGCAGTGGCGTGGCCTGCTGCCCGTCGACCTTCTCGCCTGCAATCTGGATCAGGGGCAGCCCGGGTTTCCGGCAACCGTTTTGCCTGCGTTTCTGGAAAAGATGGGCGTGCCTCATCGCATCGAATATCAGGACACCTATTCCGTCGTCGTCGACAAGGTCCCCGCAGGCCGCACCTATTGCGCGCTCTGCTCGCGTCTCCGGCGTGGCCATCTTTACCGGATTGCCCGCGAAGAAGGCTGCTCTGCCGTGGTGCTTGGGCACCACCGCGATGACATTCTGGAAACCTTCCTCATGAACCTGTTTCATGGTGGGCGTCTTGCGACAATGCCCCCCAAGCTGGTCAATGAAGAGGGGGACCTGTTCTTGTACCGCCCCCTTGCCCATGTTGCAGAGGCAGATTGCGAGAAATTCGCCCGTGCGATGAACTATCCCATCATCCCCTGTGACCTTTGTGGCAGCCAGGACGGGCTGCAACGCCAGCAGGTCAAGCAGATCCTCGACGGGTGGGAGAAAAACAGCCCCGGCAGACGGCAGGTCATGTTCCGCGCGCTGACAAACGCGCGCCCGTCGCATCTTCTCGACCCAAAGCTCTTTGATTTTACAGGGCTCGCGCTCCGAGACGCCGAAATTGACGAAAATTTGCCGGATATTCCCCGGCTGAGTTAAGTTTTGCGCCACCCCCCATGCGCTACGTTACGGCCATCACGGTCGGTCCGGACGGGCATCGCTACCACGGGGGACAAGATGAACATTATCGGTACGGCAGTTCGGCGGCGGATGAGAGAGCTGCGGCGCGTCCTGCAGGGCCCGCAGCTGATCGCCTTTGTCCCGGCCATAGCGCTGGCGGCTTTCTGGGTCTTCGGCGAACTGGCACTTCTTGGCGTCGCACTCGGCCTGCCAATGCTCTTGTCGGGGATGGGCCTGTTCTCCATGTCGGACAGCGGCCATCACGGGCGCGCTTGCGAGGTTACCACGCTGGACAAGCTTGAACCCGTCGCGACGCGGCTGGCCCAACGCGCCCAGGAGCAAAACAAGTTAACCGCCTGCTTCCTTCTCGGGTTCGAGGACACCGAGGAACTAGACAGCCGGCACGGTGCCGAAACCGTGTTCAAACTGCGCGATGCGGCCACCGGCAGGATTCGCAGCGCGCTGCGGCCCGGCGATGACATCTATATCGTGGACAAGACCCGGATTGCTGTTCTTCTGGGGCCAGTTATCCGGCTGGATCTTGAAAGCGCATTGCAAATTGCAAGCCGCATTCAGGCCGCCGCAGAGGAGCCTGTTGTGGTCGCCGGCAGCGCGATCTACCCCAGTTACAGTGTCGGCCTCAGCCTTTCTTCCCGCCTCGAAATAGAGGCGCAGGGCAAAGACTTCCTCTCCAGCGCCAATGCGGCGCTTGAGGATGCGCAGTCCAGCGGCGCTTCTGCCATCCGCGCGTGGTCGCGCCATGGGCGCTATATGAAAACCGCCGAGACGCCATTGGAAACCGAAGTCCGTGCCGCCTTGGAGGCCGGAGAAATTGTGCCATGGTTCCAGCCGCAAATCAGTACCGAGACCGGACAGGTCACGGGTGTGGAGGCGCTGGCGCGCTGGTTGCACCCGGATCGCGGCACGCTGCCGCCAGCCGTCTTCCTACCTGCGATCGCGTCGGCGGGGTTGCTCCCCAAACTGGCCGAAACGATCCTGCGAGAGACGCTCGAAGCGTTGCAGGACTGGGATAGTCTTGGCCTCACCGTCGCAAGTGCCGCGGTCAACATGACAAAGCAGGATCTCGACGATCCAAAGCTGCCGGATCGTATCGCCTGGCAACTCGATCGTTTCAATCTAACGCCCGACCGGCTGTGCATCGAGGTGCTGGAGGATGTCGTTGCCGAAGGGCCGGACGACGTCACCGCCCGAAACATCCGGGCATTGGCTGCGATGGGCTGCGGCATAGACCTTGATGATTTCGGCACGGGTAAGGCCTCCATCAGTGTATTGCGGCGGTTCGACGTGTCGCGCCTGAAAATTGATCGCAGCTTCGTGACCCGGGTGGATACTGACGAGGATCAGCGCCGTGTCGTTGCCGCCGTTATCGGAATGGCAGAGCGGCTTGGCCTCGACACGGTGGCCGAAGGTGTCGAAACGGTTGGGGAACACGCGTTGCTGGCCCAGCTAGGGTGCAAGGTTGTCCAAGGCTTCGGCATCGCGCGCCCGATGTCGCCAGAGCGCATCCCAAAGTGGATCCAGACCTACAATGCCAAGCTGGCGCAGGCGCCACGCCTGCCCCGCGCGATGGGGTGATTTCCTGCGGTAATCGACGGGATCGGGTCAGCGCCTCGGCGCAGCCTGCCCCAGACCCCACTAAAGGCGCTAAGACAAGACCCAAGCGGTGACGGCGCCGTCTGAACGGGTAACTGCATGCAAGCAGTGGCAACAGCGCTGCACGCAACCCTGCGGTCGTTTCAGTCGAGCCCGGCGATTATGGCACGAAGCGTTTCTATGCCCTCGGATTTCTCAGACGAGGTCAGCACGATTTCGGGATAAGCGGCCGGGTGTTTCGAAAGCGCGCCACGAACCTGATCCAGAATCTTGTCGCGCTCGGCAGCCTTCACCTTGTCGGCCTTGGTCATGACCACTTGGAAAGTGACGGCCGATTGGTCAAGCAGGGTCATGATCTCTTCGTCCACCGCCTTAACGCCGTGGCGCGTATCGATCAGCACGAAAGCACGGCGAAGATTTGCGCGGCCAGAGAGGTATTTCTTCAACAGGCGCTGCCATTTCTCGACCACCGGAAGCGGCGCATTGGCATAGCCATAGCCGGGCAAATCCACCAGATAATGCGTGGCGCCCTGCGTGAAGAAGTTGATCTCTTGCGTGCGGCCCGGCGTGTTGGAGGCGCGGGCCAGCGCCTTTGTCCCGGTCAACGCATTTATGAGCGTCGACTTGCCCACATTGGACCGCCCGGCAAAGCAGACTTCCAGCCGGTCCGCTTCCGGCAAGCCATCCATCGCAACGACACCCTTCAGAAACTGCGACTCCGCGGCAAAGAGCATGCGCCCCTTTTCACGGGTGATATCGTCGGGATCTTCGGCCAGAGGAAAGGGGAGCTGCATCAGACTGTCTCCAGATTGTCACCAATGGCGATGTCGCCAGAGGCTGTGACTTCGCCATAGACACCCATATCGGTATGTCCCCAGGATTTGAGCGCACCCAGCGTGTCTGCATCCCGGATGCCCGTCTCGGGGTTCGCGGTCGTGGCGAGGCAGCGCGTGACCGGTTCGGAAATACGCAGACGCGCGCCACCGATGCGGATTTCCTTGCCGACCCAGTCGAATTCCTGCCAAGGAGCCAACCCGTCGAGCCAAAGGTTCATGCGCCAGCGCCGCACATCGAGCGGCTGGCCGAGCTTTTCCTCCACCGCGCGCAGCGTTGCGAGGTTGCCAATGGAAACGGACGGGTAGTCTGTATCCGTCATACCGCGCTCGGGCGCAGCGATCACGCGCGCGGAGGCCGCGCGGTCCTCTGGCATCAGCGGCCGGGTCCAGGCGATCAGCTTGTCGCCTTCGTCGTCAGGGCGAAATCGAAGCTCCGCCAGATCGGGATGGGTGAGGGTCAGCGTCTTTGTCGTTTCGTCGAACTTCGCCCGTATCGCCATCAGCCCCGGCGCCTTGGCCCCGCGCGAAAAGTTCGCACAAGGCACCCAATCAGAGCCATCGGCCTTCGAGGCTTCATGCGCCACAGCCCATGTCCTGTCCCAAGGCAGTGTTTGCCCCTCGGACAGGCTGACATGTGTCAGTTCTTCGCAGCCATGCGCCTTGATCGGATGGCGCCAGATCTGCGCGACCCGACCCATCACTTTTCGTCCGGCTTTGGCTTCTTCTTGAACGAGGACAAGATGTTGCCGAAAACGTCAGGTTTGTAGCCCTGGCTGCGCATGATCAGATACTGCTGCGTGAACGTGATCGTGTTGTTCGCGATCCAGTACAGCACAAGACCCGAGGCAAACGTGCCGAGCATGAACATGAATACCCATGGCATCCAGGCAAAGATCATCGCCTGTGTCTTATCGGTGGGCGCCGGGTTCAGTTTCTGCTGCAACCACATGGAAATGCCCAGAAGGATCGGCAGGATACCCAAGCTGAGGATCGCGAGGAAAGAGTTGGGATCCGGCGGCGCAAAGGGCAGCAGGCCGAACAGGTTCAGGATCGACGACGGGTCCGGCGCGGACAGGTCGCGAATCCACCCGATCCAGGGTGCGTGGCGCAGCTCAAGCGTGACGAAGATCACCTTGTAGAGCGAGAAGAAGATCGGGATCTGCATCAGGATCGGCAAACAGCCCGAGGCCGGATTGACCTTTTCCTTCTTGTAGAGCGTCATCATCTCTTGCTGGAGCTTCTGACGGTCGTCCCCGGCCTTTTCCTTGATCTTTTCCATCTGCGGCTGAAGCTCTTTCATCTTCGCCATCGACACGTAGGATTTATAGGCAAGCGGGAAGAGCAGCGCCTTGATCAGGAAGGTCAGAAGAATGATGGACCAGCCCATGTTGCCAATCAGCGCGTTCAGCCAGTGCAGCACGGCGAAAATCGGCTTGGTCAGGAAGAAGAACCATCCCCAGTCGATCGAATCGTCGAAACGGTCCACGCCTGCTTTTTCATAGCCGCGAATGGTGTCCCATTCCTTGGCACCTGCAAAGAGCTGGGTGGACACTTCGGCGGTCGCGCCCGGCGCGAGGCTGATCGTGGGATGCACGGCCTCTGTCTGGTAGATATCGCGACGGTCGTCATACTTGATCACGGATTTGAACGCCGATCCGGGCGTGGGGACAAGCGTCGACATCCAGTAGTGATCGGTGAAGCCGATCCAGCCGTTTTCAGACACCTGTGTCACCTCGGCACGGGCACCTTCACTGGCATTGACCGCGTAATCCGCGATATCGTCGTAATCGACTTCGGAAAGCTCTCCGTCCGACATGCCCACGACCCCTTCGTGCAACACGAAGAAGTTCTTCAGGTCCTGCGGTTCGCCATGACGGGCCAGAACACCGTAAGGCGCAAGCGTTGCAGTGCCGCCCGACGTGTTTTCGACCTGCTGCGAGACGGTGAACATATAGTCCTCATCCACGGCGATGGTGCGGCGGAATTCCAGACCGGCCGGGCTTTGCCACGTCAGGGTAACGGGCGCTTCAGGTGTCAACGTGCTGTTGCCTTCGACCTGCCACAGGGTGTTGGCCCCGGGCACGTCGTCAACCGACAGCCCGGATCCCGGCGCCCAGCCGAACAGGGCGTAGTAAGGCTGGTCGGAGCCGACAGGGCGCAGCATGTGGACGGTTTCGGAACCGGGCTCCACGGTGACCCTGTAATCGCTGAGCGCGAGATCATCGATCCGGCCACCGGCGAGCGAGATCGACCCGCTCAGCCGCGGGGTCTGGATCTGGATGCGGGGCGCGTCTGCCGCGCTTTGCTCGGCGGCGGGGTCCACGGTGGTCGCAGCTGCGCCATCGCTGGGCGCGGCCATGGGCACTGCGGCAGTGTCGCCTGCCGTATCCTGCTGAACGATTTCGGGGGCGTTCGGATCAGGCGCGGCAGTCTCCGGTGGGGGGAAGAGTACGAACCACGTCAGGATCACGGCGAAGCTCAGCGCCGTCGCGAGAATGAGGTTCTTGTTCTGATCGTCCATGGGGGAACGCCACCTGTGCCTGTTCCGGAAATTAGGCTTGGGTTCAACAGACCCAAGGGGGAAAGGTCAAGCGGATTATCCGTAAACAGGCGGCGATTCGACGGCAGATGGCACCTGTTTCCTTGTTTTTGTCACGCCAGAGACCAGCGCATTCACCGCTTCGGCATGGCCGACCGCGCCATCAGGCAAGGCCCACCCATGCCTGCGAGGCCACATCTTGGGCCAAAGGACAGCTACGCTCCCCCCTTGGCGCGGAGCAGGTTTCGCGCGGCAGCCTCCCTGACCATCAAGGCGTAGCTTGCCCTTGCACCGCCTGCCTGCGCACCCGATAAACGAAACAGATCTTTTTGGGGATGCCAGGGATGAAAACACGCACGATGAACCAGGATTGGATTACCACCGCCCGCACTCTTTCAGAGGCCCTCCCCTACATGCAGCGCTATTCCGGCGCCATCGTGGTGGTCAAATTCGGCGGAAATGCGATGGGCGACGCCGATGCGATGGCCGAATTCGCCCGCGACATCGTGCTGATGCGGCAAGTCGGGGTGAACCCGGTCGTGGTTCACGGCGGCGGCCCGATGATCAACGACCTTCTGGGGCGGCTCGGGATCGAATCGAAATTCGTGCGCGGCAAGCGTGTCACCGATCAGGCCACCGTCGAGGTTGTGGAGATGGTGCTGACCGGGCTCGTCAACAAGCGTATCGTTCAGGCGATCATGGATGAGGGCGGTCGCGCCGTTGGTCTCTCCGGCAAGGATGATGACCTGATGGTCTGTGAAGCGGATGACCCCGAACTCGGGTTTGTCGGTCGGCCTATCGAGATGAACGTTCAGGTTCTGCGCGATCTCTTTTCCGCCGGGATCATACCGGTCGTGGCCCCCGTTGCCACCGGCATGGACCCGCTGGAAACGTTCAACGTCAACGGCGACACCGCAGCCGGGGCCATCGCAGGCGCTCTCAAGGCGGACCGGCTGCTTCTGCTTACCGATGTTACAGGGGTCAAGGATGGCTCGGGCGAGGTTCTGACCTCGATGACCCCCGATGACGTCCGCCGGATGACAGCGGATGGCACGATCGCGGGCGGGATGATCCCCAAGACCGAAACGGCGCTCAAGGCAATCGAAGAGGGCGTGCGCGCGGTGGTGATTCTCGACGGGCGCGTGCCCAATGCCTGCCTGCTGGAGCTTTTCACCGATCACGGCGCCGGGTCACTGATCCGCCAGCCCAGCCCCGCGCCCGTCGAAGAGTGAGCACGGCGCGGCGCAGCCCCCTTACCGAGTTTCACCGGATCGACTCCCTCGCACATCGGTACGCGCTGGCTGTGACTGGCGCGTTTCACCCCGGCAAGGACGACGGCGCCCCCGCGGATTGCCGCACATTGCTCTTGCTGGGCCCGGACGAGCCGCGCTTCTGGCCGGTGTTCCGCAAAGCGCCCGAATACCTAGACGGGTCGCCGGATCCGCTGGACAGGTGGTCAACGCGGCAGGCCGGGGCCTTGGCGACAAAGATCGGCGGGACCGCGATATTTCCCTCCGACGGCCCGCCATGGCCACCGTTCATCGCATGGGCGCTCGCGACGCAAAGCTGCCACATCTCGCCCGTCGGGCTGCTCGTACACGACAAGGCAGGTCTTTTCCTCAGCTTCCGGGCGGCAATCGCGCTGCCGGTGCAGTTGGAGCTGCCCGCGCCCGCGCCGTCGCCCTGCACCTCCTGCCCTGCGCCCTGTGCCACCGCATGCCCGGTGGGTGCCCTGTCTCCTGGTCAGGACTACGACGTCGCTGCCTGCATGGCGCATGTCTGCTCTGCCAAGGGTCGCGAGTGCCGCCAAGGATGCCTCGTGCGCTGCATCTGCCCAGTTTCGCAACAATTCGGCCGCGACCCCGGCCAATCCGCATTTCACATGACCGCATTCCTGAAAGGACAGACATGCGCTTGATCCTTATGCGCCACGCAAAGTCGAGCTGGGATGATTTCTCCCAGCCTGATCACGACCGTCCTCTGAATGCGCGCGGCAGGCGCAATGCCACGACGATGGGCGGCTGGCTGCGAGAGAACGCATTCCTCCCCGACAGCGTGCTGTGCTCAACCTCGGCGCGCACCCGCGAAACATTGGCGTTGCTTGATATCGCGGCGCCCGTCACCTTCGAAGAGCCGCTTTACCACGGTTCTCCGGAAACCTTGCTGAACGCTTTCAGGCATACCACCGGCCACACCGTTCTGTTGCTGGCCCATAATCCCGGTATCGGCGCCTTTGCCTCACGGTTGGTAAAGGTTCGCCCGACCCATCCGCGATTCGCAGATTACCCGACATGCGCGACGCTTGTCGCCCATTGCGACATCACCGACTGGGGCGCACTTCAGCCCGGCACCTGTCAGGTCGAAGCATTTGCCATCCCCCGCGAAGTTGAGGATGGGCTGTGATCGACGCCAAACACCGATGAAGCGCGCCAAGGCCGGACCCGAAGGCCCGGCCCACGTTTGGACGACGGCGGCGGCAGCGCCGCCCGAGGAGAAACGTCCCCCCCGTCCGGCCGATGAACGATCAGCGATCCAGATCGACAGGAACCTCGATCACGACTTCGCCCGCCTTTTCAAAGGTCAGCGTCAACGTGATGACATCACCATCTTCCAACGGGTCGGTCAGCCCCATCAGCATCACGTGGTCACCGCCGCGCTCCAGCGCGTGGGTTTCGCCTGCTGGCAGGGCAAAGCCGTCGGGCACATGGCGCATCTGCATCACGCCGTTGCCATCGTCGATATGGGTGTGCAGTTCGACCCGCGCGGCGGCATCGGACGCGGCATCAATCAGCTGATCGGCACTGTCACCAAGGTTCTCGATCAGCATGAAGGCCGCGCCGGACTTCGCCGCGGGGCCGGAAACCCGCGCATAAGCATCGTCGATACGCACCTGGCTTTCTTCAGCAAGAAGAGGGGTGGCCGCAAGTGAAAGCGCCAGAACGGCGGCGCGAGAAATGAAAGACATGGGTGTCTCTCCTGTCAGAATTGGAATGTTGGGTGTCGTCTGCTGGGTCAGGCGGGCCTGATGCCTGCTCCGACAGGTGGTGCGCGCGCTTTCGCCCCCACCGTCTGTGCATCGCGGCCCTGCGACGCCTCAACCCCGAAAACAACCGCGCGGTAGACGCCCGAAGGTTGGGGCTCGGCCGGGGCGGCCCCGGCGAAGATCAGCAATGTCAGTGCGCAATCGGGGCAGATATGCGTCGGTTCAACCGGGTTGCCATCGGCATCGATCTGAACTGTCGCGACGCCCGTTCCGGTGCAGATGACCATCTGCCCGGCCACCATCGTCTGCCCACGCGCCAGCGCCATGCTCTGCGCCGTGGCGGTCAGAACAAGCGACAGGATCAGCGCAAAGGTGCAGCGAAAGAACGTCGTCATCGCGACACTTTACCCAAGGGGGCACCACGTGCGACGCGACAAAAGGAAACAGCCCCGCCCGAAAAAGGCGAGGCCGCATCACGTCCCTCGATCGTCAAGGTGTCAGGCCGAAGCGGCCAGCGCCTTCGCGATCTCTTTCTTCACTTTCAGCGCGTTGGCCGAAAGCTCATCGTCCTTGGCTTTCGCCAGGAATGCGTCAAGACCACCGCGGTGATCGACGCTGCGCAGCGCCGAAGCAGAGATGCGCAGCTTGATGCCGCGGTCCAGCGCTTCGGATTGCAGCGTGACGTCGTTCAGGTTCGGCAGGAAACGACGGCGGGTCTTGTTGTTGGCATGGCTGACATTGTTGCCAGTCATCGGGCCTTTTCCGGTCAGTTCGCAACGGCGCGACATGTGTCCATCCTCGTCTGGTTCCGGCGAAAGCGTTCCTTCCGCCAATATTTAAGGGCGCCGCAGACGCAGCGCCCGGAATCTGGTTGGGTGTCATTAGGCCCTGAACAACAGCCCGTCAAGAGCTATCGGACGGATTGGCTGCTGCTTTGGCGATGGAGCGAAGGGCTGCGGCCCGGGCGGCGGCGAATTTGCCAAGATCCGGGCGTTTGCGTCGGGCAGCGACCTTGGCGATATGCGCCCAGTAATGGTCCGATTCGCGGCGGCTGTCCCGGTGCATGTCGATGATCGACGCAGGCTCGACCTCGCCCGACAAAAGCAGCTTTTGCATCGCGCCGAAATACCCCCCCTGGCGCAGCACGCGGCTGGCCGGGTGCCCGCCCCCCGCAAGCCGACAGATCCGCAGCCGCGGGAACACCATCTGGATCATCTCGGCATTCATCACGTCCAGCGGCTTGAACGGGTCGCACAGGATCACGCCCGACACGCCGTTTCGCGCGTTTGCAACCAGATCGCCAAGATCATCGTCAAACCCGTCCGCGCAATCGCGATACCGCCCATCGGTCGGAACCACACGCGGCGAGATCGAGTACTGCGCAGACACGGCGATCAGCTTTCGCAGCCGCAAGGGTTTGGAATAGCGCAGTGCCGCGTAGCCCCCCATCGAAAACCCGATGGCCGAAACGCTTCGATACGGCACTGTCAGCGCGCGCAGCGCAGCGCCCAGCGCGCCTGTCTCGGAATTGATGTACCAATCGTTGCGCAAGCTTTGGATATGCAAATGCGCGTGCCCGTTTTTCACGAAGCTCTGCACTGGCTTTGCATCGTTGAAAACGGGGGGGCCGTTGATTCGCTGACGGAAGGTCACGATCAGGCGGGGGGCCGCCCGGTTGAAGAGGCTTGCCCGCATGTGCAGGCCGTCAAAAACGCGCTCCTCGCTCAGCGCCATCCGCTCACCCGCCGAGATAGGTCTGCATCAACTCCACCGCTGCGGCAGAGGGCGTGGCCTGCCCGGCCTCTACCTGCTGCGCAAGGGTTTCAAGCGCGCCCTTGATCGGCTCGCGGCTGAGGCGTGACAAAAGCGACTGGCGCACCTCTTCCTCGAACCAGAACCGGGCCTGGGCGGCGCGGCGGGCCTTGAAATGGCCCGTTTCGCGGCGCCAGTCGGTGAGGGCGGTCATCTCGTCCCAGGCCTTTTGCAGCCCCTCTTCCTCCAGCGCCGACACGGTCATCGCTTTGGGAAAGCCCTCTGGATCCTGCGGCCGTTTGCGCAGCAGGCGAAGCGCGCCCGCATAATCCGCACAGGTGCGGGTAGCGGCCGATTTCAGCTCTCCATCCGCCTTGTTTACAAGGATGATGTCGGCAATTTCCATGATGCCACGTTTGACGCCCTGAAGTTCGTCCCCACCCGCGGGCGCAAGCAACAGGATGAACAGGTCCGACATCTCGGCCACCATGGTTTCGGATTGACCGACGCCCACCGTTTCGATCAGAACGACGTCAAACCCTGCCGCCTCGCACAGCGCCACTGCCTCGCGTGATCGGCGGGCGACACCGCCAAGCTGGCTCTGACTGGGCGACGGACGGATAAAAGCGTTCGGATCCCGGCTGAGCCGTTCCATCCGCGTCTTGTCGCCAAGGATCGATCCTCCGGACCGGACAGAGGACGGATCGACCGCGAGAACCGCCACTTTCAATCCCTGCGCTGTCAGAAAACAGCCAAAGGCCTCGATGAAAGTGGATTTGCCCACGCCCGGCGTCCCGGACAGACCGATGCGCAGCGCCTCGCGGCCGGAGCCCTTGAGTTCCTCCAGCAGGGCGGCTGCATCCTTGCGGTGGTCCTCACGCCCGCTTTCGACAAGCGTGATGGCCCGGGCCAAGGCCCGGCGTTCGCCCGCAAGGATGCGTTGTGCCGTGTCTGCGATGTCCATGCCGGTCTCCTTCACTGCCTCGGCCCCATTTGCATGGGTTGCCCACGAATTGTCCAGACGAGCGGGCGCCGCGGCTGGGTTCAGGCGGCGAGCCCGCGCCCCTTGAGCAGCGCCTCGACCCCCGGCATCCGGCCCCGGAATGCCTTGTAAAGGTCCTCGGCCTCGACGGACCCACCGGTGGAGAGGATATTCGCCTCCAGCCGCTTTGCAGTATCGGCGTCAAAGGCGCTGCCTGCTTCCTCGAACGCCGCGAAGGCATCGGCATCCATCACCTCGGACCACATGTAGCTGTAGTAGCCGCTGGAATAGCCGTCCCCCGCGAAGACATGGGCGAAATGCGGCGTGGCGTGGCGCATGGGGATCGCATGGGGCAGGCCCAGCCGGGCCAGCGTGTTGGCCTGCGCCGCCATCGGGTCCGCAGGGGCGGCGCCATCGTGGAAATCCAGATCGACCATCGCAGAGGCGACATATTCCACGGTCTGAAAGCCCATGTCGTAATTGGCAGCCCCCAGCACACGCTCCAGCATCTCGCGCGGCATCGGCTCTCCGGTCTCGGCATGGGTGGCGAAACGTTCCAGCACTTCGGGCACTTCCAGCCAATGTTCGTATAGCTGGCTGGGCAGTTCGACAAAATCACGCGCCACCGACGTGCCCGCGACAGAGCCGAATTCCACATCAGACAACATCTGGTGCAGCGCATGGCCGAATTCGTGAAACAGCGTGCGCGCATCGTCATAAGACAGCAGCGCCGGGTCACCCTTGGCGAAGTTGCAGACATTGACCACGATCGGCGCCTTGGCCACCGGGCGCTTTGCCTGCATCCGCATCGCGGAACACCATGCCCCGGACCGTTTCGACGCCCGCGCGAAATAGTCGCCGATGAAGACCGCCACATGGGCACCGTTGCGCGTAACCTCCCACGCGCGGCAATCGGGGTGGTAAAGAGCGGCCTCCAGCGGGCGGAACTCCAGCCCGAACAGGCGGTTTGCGCAGTCGAATGCTGCTTCGATCATCCGGTCGAGCTGCAGGTAAGGTTTCAGCTCTGCCTCGTCGAGGTCATGCTCTGCCCGGCGACGTTTCTCGGAATAATAGCGCCAATCCCAAGGCTCCAGATCGCCGTTCATGCCATCGGCATGCATCATGTCCGACAGCACCTGCGCGTCTGCTTCTGCCTGCGCGCGGGCAGGCTCCCATACGGCCATCAAAAGCTCGCGGACGCGGTCGGGGCTGCCCGCCATCTCGGTTTCCAGCTTGTAGGCGGCAAAGCTGTCATAGCCCAACAGCTTGGCGCGTTCTTCCCGCAGGGCCAGCACCTCGGCCGCGATTTCGCGGTTATCGGTCTCGCCGCCATTCGCACCGCGCGACACCCAGGCGCGCCAGGCAGCCTCACGCAGGTCGCGCCGGGGCGAGAATTGCAGGAACGGCACGATCAGCGACCGGCTGAGCGTAATCACCGGACCGTCCGCGCCCTGTTCTTCGCCTGCGGCGCGTGCCGCATCGCGCACGAAATCGGGCAGGCCTTCCAGGTCAGCCTCGGTCAATGTCATCGACCAGCCCGCCTCATCTGCCAGCAGGTTCTGGGTAAAGCTGGTGCCAAGCGTCGCCAGACAGGCCTTGATGGCGGCCATGCGATCTGCCTCGTCACCATCAAGTGCTGCACCCGCACGGACAAAGCCGCGATGGGTCAGCATCAGAACGCGCGCTTCCTCGGGCGACAGGTCCAGCCCGTCCCGGGCCTCCCATAGCTGCCGAATCCGGTCGAAAAGCGGCCGGTTGGCGTAGATGGCAGAGCTATGCGCGGACAGTTTCGGCGTGAATTCGCGCTGCAATTCCTGACGGCGGGGCGTGCTGTCGGCACCGGCCAGCGCAAAGAAGGGCGACAACACCTTGTCCAGATCCTCGCCCGCGCCTTCCATCGCCTCGATCGTGTTGGCAAATGTGGGCGCGTCGGGGTTTTCGGCAATCGCGGTGATCTCGTCCATGTGGCGGGCAAGCGCGATCTCCAGTGCGGGCGTGAAATCCTCGTCGTCAATCTGATCGAAGGGCGGCAGACCAAACGGCGTGGTCCAGTCCTGCAAAAGCGGGTTTGTCATGGGGGTCTCCTTTGCGTGCCAAGCTATGTGCTGTTGCGCCCGGCTTCCAGCCCCCTTCGACGGGTCAACCCTGCCCGCAAACCGGGCAATCGGCGCGGCGCTTTAATGCAATCTTGCGCGTCTCGCCCCACAGCGCGTCATAGATCAGCATCTCGCCCGTCAGTGCCTTGCCCGCACCGGTGATCAGCTTCACCGTCTCGACCGCCATCATGGCGCCCACGACACCCGGCAGCGGCCCCAGAACGCCCGCCTCTGCGCAGGAAGGCGCAATTCCGGGTGCTGCCGCCTGCGGGAAGATGCATTGATAGCAGGGCGCGCCAGCGGCCGGGTGAAAGACGCTCAACTGCCCCTCCCACTGGCTGAGCGCGCCGGACACCAGCGGTTTTCCCGCCGCAACGCAGGCACGGTTGACCAGATAGCGCGTCTCGGTGTTGTCCGTCCCGTCAAGGATCACGTCATGATCAGCGATCAGCGCCCCGGCGATCCCCTCGTCCAGACGGCGATTGTAGGGGCGAACCTGGATGGCCGGGTTCTGTGCCTCCATCGCGGCCTGCGCGGAAAAGACCTTGGCCATGCCGATATCGTCATCACGGTGGATCACCTGCCGTTGCAGATTGGCATTCTCAACCACATCATCGTCGATCACCCCGATACTGCCCACGCCCGCCGCCGCCAGATATTGCAGCGCGGGCGCACCCAGCCCCCCGGCCCCGATGACGAGCACACGGGCATCTTTCAGCTTGCGCTGCCCCGGCCCACCCAGTTCGCGCAGCACGATATGCCTTGCGTATCGCTCCAGCTCGGTCTCGGTAAAGGCACCAGAGGGCTGTTCGGCGGCAGCGGGTTCCGCCTCTCGCGCCCGTGCACGTATCAGCCCCAGCCCCCAGCGATAGATCATCACAAGCACGACGAAACCGGCGAGGATCAGCCAGCCAGACGCGTCCTCCCCCGTTGCCATGCGGATCGGATGGCCGGCAGGCAGCACCAAATGCGCCAGCACAACGGCCAGATAAAGCAGCCCGATCATTCCCCAGCGAAGGTTGCGCGGCGTGCCCATGGCAGCCCCGATGCCCCAAAGCGCACCGGCCATCAACAGAACCACCAGCATCAGCCGACCCCGGTAGAGCCGAAGCCCCCCGCGCCGCGCCGGGTCTCGTCCAGGCTTGCGACCTCGTGAAAGACAGCCCGCACCACTGGCGCCACGACCATCTGCGCAATGCGCATCCCGTGTTCGATCACGAAAGGCTCTGCCCCGGCATTCATCACGATCACCCCCAGCGGCCCGCGATAGTCGCTGTCGATCGTTCCGGGGCTGTTGGGCAGCGTGATCCCATGTTTCAGCGCCAGCCCGGACCGGGGCCGTATCTGCACCTCGTACCCGTCAGGAACGGCCAGACGCAGGCCTGTCGGCACCAGAACCCGCGCGCCCGGCACCAGTTGCACCGTGCCGCGATCTGCGAGGTTCGCCCGCAGATCCGCTCCCGCAGCGCCCACCGTCTCGTATCGCGGCAGGCCAAATGACCGATCCGCGCCCTCGTCCCAGCTGATTTGCAGATTTACCATGGCTTGCGCTTCATTCCGGCCCAAATGCTCCACTCCCGCCCGATCACCCGGCGCCCAACGTCTCTGCGATGCGCGCCGCCAACCGCTGCGCCACATCGTCCTTGCCCATGCGCGGCCAGACCTCTGCCCCGTCTTCCGAAATCAGGACGACGGCGTTTTCACTGCCGCCCATGATGCCGGTCTCGGGGCTGACATCATTGGCCAAAATCCAGTCGCATCCTTTGCGGGCGCGCTTGGCAGTGGCATGGTTCACGACATCATCGGTTTCAGCAGCGAAGCCCACAACAAGCGCAGGCCGACCGTCGCTCATTTGCGAAACCTCGGCCAGAATGTCGGGGTTCTCGGTGAATTCCAGCACTGGCAGCCCGCCCGCGCCCTTCTTGATCTTCGACGAGGATTCCGTCGCCACGCGCCAATCGGCCACGGCGGCGGCAAAGACGCCCGCATCGACCGGAAGCGCCGCCTGCACCGCGTCGCGCATCTGCCGCGCGGTTTCGACACGCACCAGCGTTACCCCCTCTGGCGGCAGCACGTCTGCGGGACCGGTCACAAAAACCACCTCTGCCCCCAAACCCACCAGCGCGCGCGCAATTGCCGTGCCCTGCGCCCCCGAGGACCGGTTGGCGATGTAGCGCACCGGATCGATCGGTTCGTGCGTGGGGCCAGAGGTGACGAGCACGCGGCGCCCCTTCAATGGCCCGTCGGTCAGCGCCGCAGCGCAGGCCGCAGCAAGTTCCTCTGGCTCTGCCATGCGACCGGGGCCGTACTCGCCGCAGGCCATGTCGCCCTCGTCCGGGCCAACGATCTGCACACCGTCACCCTTCAGCAATGCCAGATTGCGTTGCGTCGCGGGGTGCAGCCACATGCGGACATTCATCGCAGGTGCGATCATCACCGGCGTGTCGGTGGCGAGCAGCAGCGTCGAGGCCAGATCCCCCGCCAACCCTTGCGCCATTTTCGCCATCAGGTCGGCCGTGGCGGGGGCCACGAGCACCAGATCGGCCACGCGCGACAGCTGGATATGGCCCATCTCTGCCTCGTCCGTCAGATCGAAAAGCGCGGTATAGGCCTTTTCCCCGGCGACCGCTGCCACGGTAAGCGGGGTCACGAATTGCTCGGATGCGGCTGTCATCACCGGGGTCACGGCGGCGCCCTGCTGCCGCAAGAGCCGGATCAGCGCGGGTATTTTGAAGGCCGCGATACCGCCACCGATGATTAGCAGAATGCGTTTTCCCGCAAGCATGTCGCCCCCTTTGGGTCCGTTCGCCGACAGTGTTACGCAGCCGGGCGGGGAAACTCAATCGGTGCTGACGGCATCGGGCTGTTTGGCGAAGGCCGCGCACGGGTCTTCTCGTTCAGGGGCAGGCGCGCTGCGCAGCGCGTCGAACTCTCCCAAGGGGGGATCGTCACCTTCCCCCTGACCAAGCGCCCAGACCGTCACATCCGGTGCCGCCAAGGACAAAAGCGCGGGCGCCCCCCAATCCTTGCGGGCATGGCCATTGCCGGTGACGACAGCCACCGGGCCGCCAGTGTCCTCAAGCGCCTGCAACGCGACCTGCGCCAGCCGCGCATCGCGAAGCCGCTGAATGGCCACCATCATCGGCAGCATTTCGGACGGCAAAGCATCGCAATGCGCCGACATCTGCGCAGCTTCGCGTGCCGCTTGCTGATCTTCAGGAAGGGGTCGATCCAGCCCGAAACGCGGCGCGTCCGGGCCAAATGCCCCGATCACATCTGCCGAGGCTTCGCGTGCCTTTTGCCTCGAAACCGCGGCGCCATAGACCCGGGCCTCGCCCAACGCTGCGAAGATCGCGTAATAGATCGCGAAATCCGGCCAACCCGACGCGTCCCATTCCAGCTTTGCTTGTAACGCCTCGCGATCCGGCAAGAGCTGCGGCGACACGCGGGCAGCCTGTTCGTCTGTCAGCATCTCGAAAACCACCGCGGCCGGCTGCATTCGCTCAATCTCGGCCGCTTGTGCAATGTGGTGGGCCGGATTGTCGTGAACCTCACCAAGGAACACGACATCCGCCCCAGTTGCCGCGGCAATTGCAGCGACCGGCCAAAGCAGAAACAGTGCAATCCACCTCATCCGAGGAATTCGTGTACTTCCTGCGACTGCGCCTCCAGCGTTTTGCGCATTTTCTGGAACGCCGCCGCTTCAAGCTGGCGGACACGTTCCTTGGACAGGCCCATCTCTGTCCCGAGGCTTTCCAGCGTGCGTGGGCTTTCGCGCATCTTGCGTTCGCGCACGATGAACCGCTCTCGGTCGTTGAGGGCAGACAGCGCATGGACAAGCCATTCGCGCAGCTGCGCATTGTCCAGACTGCTCTCCACGATTTCGGCAGCCTGCGCGCCATCGTCTTCCAGCGCGTCAATCCATTCGCGCCCCTCATCCTCGGCGGATTGTGTCGCGTTCAGTGAAAAGTCCGACCCGGACAGGCGCCCTTCCATCATCTCCACATCATGCAGGGGCACACCGATCTCTTCCGAGATCATGCTGCGCAGCTCGTGCGGGGCAAGCTTTTCGCCCGCCGCTGCGGCCTCGCGTTCCAGTTGGGCCTGTACGCGCCGCATATTGAAAAAGAGCGACTTCTGGCTGGAGGTCGACCCGGTGCGCACCATCGACCAGTTGCGCATCACGTAGTCCTGGATGCTCGCCTTGATCCACCAGACCGCATAGGTCGAGAAGCGTACGCCGCGATCAGGATCAAACTTGTCCGCCGCTTTCATCAGCCCCAGCCCCGCCTCTTGGATGAGGTCGTTCATCGGGGCGCCGTAGCGTTTGAACTTCGCAGCCATAGAGATGGCAAGCCGCATATAGGCTGTGATCAGCCGGTGCAAAGCCTGTTCGTCGCGCTGGTCGCGCCATGCATAGGCAAGCGCCAGTTCGGTCTCCGCGTCCAGAAGTTCTGCCTTCATGGCCCGGCGGGTCAGTGTACGGTCATTGAATGCGTCTAGTGCCATAGTGCGCTCCCAATTTATGGGTTCATGGTAAAACCGAATCTCGACAGTAATACGGCGTCACACCAGAAGCGGATCACGGTTGGTTGAATTGATGCGCGAGGCACCTCTTTGGTCCGATAACGCGGCAAAACGCCATCCGGTTCCAAAAATTGCCCGATTTTGTTACGTAGCGGGTACCGATCGCAGAGTCGCGGGGGACCGTTTGCCCGCAAGAATGCTCTGACCGGCGGGTCGCAACGCGTTAACCAATTGCATTTGACCCGCGCGATATGGCGTCAGCCACACCCGTGCTTGACGCAGAAGATGCCAATTCGCACCATTCCCTGCCCTTCCTGCTCTTTTCTTGGCAAAACGCACAAGATACAGTGCCGTCAAAGACACCACAGCCTAACATGTGGGTCCAAGGCAAGGGACGGACATTGGCGCATATCATCGTAGTCGGGAACGAAAAGGGCGGGGCCGGGAAATCCACCGTGTCCATGCATGTGGCAACCGCCTTGGTGCGGATGGGCCATACGGTCGGGGCGCTGGACCTTGACCTGCGCCAGCAGACCTTCGGGCGGTACACGCTCAACCGGCTTGAATTTTTGGCCCATGAAGGGCTTGATCTGCCGACGCCAAACTTCATCCAGCTGCCAGAGATCGATCCGGCAACTGTCCCGGCCGGGGAAAACCTGTACGACCATCGTCTGTCCGCCGCGATTGCGGATCTGGAAGGCAAGAGCGATTTCATCCTGATTGACTGCCCCGGTTCGCATACCCGCCTGAGCCAAGTTGCACATTCGCTGGCCGACACGCTTGTCACGCCGCTGAATGACAGTTTCGTGGATTTTGATCTGCTGGCACAGACCGATGCCGATGGCACGACAATCAAGGGCCCGTCCGTCTATTCCGAAATGGTCTGGAATGCGCGTCAGCTGCGCGCGCAGGCCGGGCTGAAGCCGATCGACTGGGTCGTGCTGCGCAACCGTCTGGGCGCGCAGAACATGGTCAACAAGCAGAAGATGGAACAGGCGCTGGACCGCTTGTCCAAACGGATCGGATTCCGCGTCTCGCCCGGTTTCAACGAACGCGTGGTCTTCCGTGAGCTGTTTCCGCGCGGCCTGACGCTGCTTGATCTCAAGGATATCGGGGTGAAACAGCTCAACATCTCGAATGTCGCCGCGCGACAGGAATTGCGCGACCTTGTGAAGGCGCTGAACCTGCCGGGCGTTTCAATCGACTTCTGACCGCCACGGGCATACCGGCAAGCGACGTGCCCACACAAAAAAGGGCGCCCTTCCGAGCGCCCTTTCAATCAATTCACCGCTGGCTTCAGCCCTGTAGCGGCTTGACCACAAGCTCGGCTTCGCCGCGCGCCTTCATTGCGAGCGCCGCGGCATGGGCACCGGCCGCCGTGGTGTAATACGGGATCTTGTCATACAGCGCGACCGAACGGATTTCGCGGCTGTCCTCAACCGCCATCGCACCTTCGGTCGTGTTCATCACCAGCGCGATCTGTTCGTCCTTCATCATGTCGACAACGTTCGGGCGCCCCTCGTAGACCTTGTTGACCACCTCGCATTTGATGCCGTGCTGCTCAAGGAACGCCGCCGTGCCACGCGTCGCGATGATCTTCATACCCAGATCGACAAGCACCTGCGCAGTTTCGACCAATGCGGGCGTCTTGTCGTCGTCCTTGATGGAGAAGAAGACATTGCCGCTGTCGGGCAGAATGTTGCCCGCGCCCATCTGCGCCTTAAGGAAGGCGCGCGGGAAGGACCGATCCCAGCCCATGACCTCCCCGGTAGAGCGCATTTCCGGGCCCAGAATGGTGTCCACGCCGGGGAACCGCGCGAAGGGCAGGACGGCCTCTTTCACGCTGAACCACGGCATGTTCGGATCGGCCAGCGTCATCGGATCGCCAAGCGGCAATACGTCGTCATAGCCTGCCTCGGCAGCATAGGGTGCGCGCAGCGGGAAGTTGCTCAACGGCTCTCCGGCCATCACCCGCGCGGCGATGGAAGCAATCGCACTGTCGGTTGCCTTGGCCACGAAAGGCACGGTCCGGCTGGCGCGCGGGTTCACCTCGATCAGGTAGATCTCGCCGTTCTTGACAGCAAACTGCACATTCATCAGCCCGACCACGTTCAGCGCCAGAGCCAGGGCCTCGGTCTGCACCTTCAACTCGGCGATGATCTCGTCCGAGAGCGAATAGGGCGGCAGGGAACAGGCGCTGTCGCCAGAATGCACGCCGGCCTCTTCGATATGCTGCATGATGCCCGCGACATGAACCTGTTTGCCGTCGGAAATCGCGTCGACGTCACACTCCACAGCGCCCGACAGGTAGCTGTCCAGCAAGACGGGGCTGTCGCCAGACACAACCACGGCCTCTTTGATGTAGCGTTCCAGCTGCGCCATGTCGCGCACGATCTCCATCGCGCGGCCGCCCAGAACATAGGATGGACGGATCACCAGCGGGAAGCCGATATCGTCGGCAATCGCCAGTGCCTGAGCGTCGGTGGACGCAATGCCGTTGCGCGGCTGCTTCAGACCCAGCTGGTTGACCAGCGCCTGAAAACGTTCGCGATCTTCGGCCAGATCAATCGCGTCGGGCGTGGTGCCCAGGATCGGGATGCCTTCGGCCTCCAGCGCATTGGCCAGCTTCAGCGGGGTCTGCCCACCGAATTGCACGATCACCCCGTGCAAGGTGCCGTTCTGCTGTTCGACGCGCATGATCTCCATCACGCTCTCAAACGTCAGCGGTTCGAAATACAGCCGGTCCGACGTGTCATAGTCGGTCGAAACCGTCTCGGGGTTGCAGTTGACCATGATGGTCTCGTAGCCCTGATCGGTCAGCGCGAAACAGGCATGACAACAGCAATAGTCGAACTCGATCCCCTGCCCGATCCGGTTGGGACCGCCGCCCAGAATGACCACTTTCTTGCGGTCGCTGGGCCGGGCCTCGCATTCCACCTCGCCCATCATTGGGGCCTCGTAGGTCGAATACATGTAAGGCGTCTGCGCCTCGAACTCTGCCGCGCAGGTATCGATACGTTTGAACACAGCTGTCACGCCCAGACTGTGGCGGCGCTTGCGCACGTCCTTTTCCGAGAACCCGGTCAGCTTGGCGAGGCGGGCATCGGTAAAGCCCATCATCTTGAGGTCGCGCAACCCGTCCGCGTCCGATGGCAGGCCAGCCGCGCGAACCGCCTCTTCGGCCTCCACAATCTCGCGGATACGGGCAAGGAACCACGGGTCGAACATGGTGACACCGTGGATGTCATCGTCGCTCAGGCCATGGCGCATGGCTTGAGCAATCGTGCGCATCCGGTCGGGTGTCTGTTTGCTGATCGCCTTGATGACAGCCGATTTCTCGGGTGCGCCGTCAATTTCCACCTCATCGAAACCGGTCAGTCCGGATTCCATCGAGGCGAGCGCCTTTTGCAACGATTCGTGGATCGTGCGGCCGATGGCCATCGCCTCGCCCACGGATTTCATCGCGGTGGTCAGATGCGGCTCGCTGCCCGGGAATTTCTCGAACGCGAATTTGGGGATCTTGGTGACGACATAGTCAATGGTCGGCTCAAAGCTGGCCGGCGTGACCTTGGTGATGTCATTGTCCAGCTCGTCCAGCGTAAAGCCCACGGCCAGTTTCGCGGCGATCTTGGCAATCGGGAAACCCGTCGCCTTCGATGCCAGAGCCGAGGATCGTGACACGCGCGGGTTCATCTCGATCACGACCATGCGGCCGTCATCCGGGTTGATGGCCCATTGTACGTTCGACCCGCCGGTTTCGACCCCGATCTCGCGCAGCACGGCGATAGAGCCGTTGCGCATGATCTGATATTCCTTGTCGGTCAGCGTCAACGCAGGTGCCACGGTGATGCTGTCACCGGTATGCACGCCCATCGGATCGACGTTTTCGATGGAACAGACGATGATCGCGTTGTCGGCGGTGTCGCGGACAACCTCCATCTCGAATTCTTTCCAGCCCAGCAGGGACTCGTCCACGAGGATCTGGTTCACGGGCGAGGCATCCATACCGGTGCGGCAGTAATGCTCGTAATCCTCGCGGTTATAGGCGACGCCGCCGCCGGTGCCGCCCAAGGTAAAGGCCGGGCGAATGATCGCGGGCAGGCCAATGTCTTCCAAAGCTTCGACCGCCAGCCGCACACCTTCGGCCAGATCGGCCTGACCCTTGGCGTTTTTCGGGGCGGTAATGATCGTGGCCTTGGGGTTTTCCAGCCCGATCCGATCCATTGCTTCGCGGAACAGTTTGCGGTCTTCGGCCATCTCGATGGCCTCGCGCTTGGCCCCGATCATCTCGACGCCGTATTTCTCCAGCACGCCCATTTCTTCAAGCTTCAGCGAGGTGTTCAGCCCGGTCTGCCCGCCCATGGTGGGCAGCAGCGCATCGGGGCGTTCCTTCTCGATGATCTTGGCGACAGTCTCGGGTGTGATCGGTTCGATATAGGTAGCATCGGCCAGCCCCGGATCAGTCATGATCGTCGCCGGGTTGGAGTTGACCAGAATGACCCGGTAGCCCTCTTCCCGCAGCGCTTTGCAGGCCTGCGCGCCGGAATAGTCGAACTCGCAGGCTTGCCCGATCACAATGGGCCCTGCGCCGATGATCATGATCGAGTTGATATCGGTTCTTTTCGGCATCTGGGTCCCCATGGCGCTGCTGAGCAAATTGCCACGGGCTTATAGGGATTGCCCCCACGGACGCAAGGCCCGGAACGCCACAATAGGGCGCCAGAAACGCGCCCATGCGCACTCTGTTGCGACTCTGCGCGGCCTTTTCTGTCGGAAGCACCGGTTTTTCCCGCGTGGGCCGTGGCGGAAGCGCGCCTTGCAACACATGGTGGTGTGGCAAAGCTATGCCCCGCGGGCAATCGGCGGACGTTCCGTTGCGGCACGGCACCCTTTGGCTCGCCCACATGTCTCTGCGCGGCGGTACCCAGGGTCTGACCGGTCCGGCGCTCGGCTTTCTTCTCGCCAGCAGACGCAGTTCCGCTGCCGCGTTGCAGTGACGGATCACATGAATTCCACCGCGCCGCAGCGTGAAAGGCGGGAACGCGGCCCGCAGGGGCACGTCCACGGGTCCTTTTGCTTGACTTCCCGCGCCATCACGGGTGTATCGGCCCGCAAACCATTCGTTCGAAGAGGCAAAGACATGCACGCATATCGCAGCCATACCTGCGCAGGGCTGAACAAGGACCAGGTGGGCCAGACGGTTCGGCTCGCGGGCTGGGTGCATCGCATCCGCGACCACGGCGGCGTGTTGTTCATCGACCTGCGCGATCATTACGGCATCACCCAGCTGATCTGCGACCCCGACAGCCCCGCCTTTGCGGATGTCGAGAAAGTCCGCAGCGAGTGGTGCATCCGCATCGATGGCGACGTGAAGGCCCGCGACGAGAGCCTGATCAACCCCAAGCTGCCAACCGGCGAGATCGAGGTCTTTGTCCGCGAGATCGAAGTGCTGGGTGCCGCCGAAGAGCTGCCGCTGATCGTCTTCGGAGATCAGGAATACCCCGAGGAAACGCGCCTGCGTTACCGCTACCTCGACCTTCGCCGCGAGGTGATGCAGCGCAATATGGCGCTGCGGTCCGATGTGGTGCGCAGCCTGCGCCAGAAGATGTGGGATCGGGATTTCCGCGAATACCAGACGCCGATCATCACGGCCTCCAGCCCTGAAGGCGCGCGCGATTTCCTCGTGCCGAGCCGTCTGCATCCGGGCAAGTTCTACGCCCTGCCCCAGGCACCGCAGCAGTTCAAACAGCTGATCATGGTGTCGGGCTTCGACAAGTATTTCCAGATCGCGCCGTGCTTTCGCGATGAAGACCCGCGCGCTGACCGGTCGCCAACCGACTTTTACCAGCTGGACATGGAAATGTCCTTTGTCAGCCAGCAGGACGTGTTCGATACGATCAGCCCGGTCATTGCCGGTGTGTTCGAAGAATTCGGCGGTGGTCGCACGGTCGACGCACCTTCGGAATGGCCGCAGATCAGCTATCGTGACGCCGCACTCTGGTACGGGTCGGACAAGCCGGACCTGCGCAACCCGATCAAGATGCAGGTCGTGTCCGAACATTTCGCGGGCTCCGGCTTTGCCATCTTCGCCAAGCTGCTGGAACAGGACGGCACCCAGATCCGCGCAATCCCCGCACCCACCGGCGGCAGCCGCAAGTTCTGCGACCGCATGAACGCGTTTGCCCAGAAAGAAGGCCTGCCGGGGATGGGCTACATCTTCTGGCGTGAAAAGACCGCAGATGCGGTGGCGCAGGAACTGGGCATCACCGTCAAGGAAGCGCAGGCCAAGCTGAAATCCGGCGAAATCGAGGGCGGCATGGAAGCGGCCGGTCCTCTGGCGAAAAACATCGGCCCCGAACGGACAGAGGCGATCCGACAGCAACTGGGTCTTGGCATTGGCGACGCGGCCTTCTTCCTGGGCGGCAAGCCCAAAGCGTTCGAATCCGTCGCGGGCCGTGCACGCAACGTTATCGGCGAGGAGCTCGGCCTGACCGACAAGAACCGGTTTGCCTTCGCTTGGATCGTGGATTTCCCGATCTACGAAAAGGATGAAGAGTCCGGCAAGATTGACTTCGAACACAACCCGTTCTCCATGCCGCAAGGCGGGATGTCTGCGCTTGAGGGCGACCCTCTGGACGTGCTGGGCTATCAGTATGATTTGGCATGCAACGGGTACGAACTGGTGTCGGGCGCGATCCGGAACCACCGCCCCGAGATCATGTTCAAAGCGTTCGAAATCGCAGGCTACGGCAAGGATGAGGTCGAGAAACGCTTTGGCGGCATGGTCAATGCATTCCGCTTCGGCGCACCGCCCCACGGCGGTTGTGCGGCCGGCATCGACCGGATCGTGATGCTGCTGGCGGATGAGGCCAACATTCGCGAAGTCATCATGTTCCCGATGAACCAGCGCGCTGAAGACCTGATGATGGGCGCCCCGTCGGAGCCAACGTCAGATCAGTTGATGGAATTGTCGCTGCGCGTGATCCCGCAGGAAAAGTAGGGCTTCCCTAACTGGTAACGATGAAAGCGACGGCGTCCCGACAAAGGGAGCCGTTTCGTTCTTCTACGGAACGCGCCCCGGGCTTGACCCGGGGCCTTTCGGCCAACCCGGCAGAGGCCCCGGGTCAAGCCCGGGGCACGCCAGCCCCCATACCTGACCGGGTTCAATCCTCTAACGCGTCCTCGCGCTTTTCTGGGATCAGCTCTACCTCTTGTGACTTCCGCTTCAGGAAACGCTCGCCATAGGCATCGTTCTCTTCCTCGCCGATGACCTCCCTGGCTCGTTTGAAAACGTCCCCTTCCTCTTCTTCCATGTGATGCTCGTAGTCGTGCTTGAGTGTCTTGAACCGGGTCAGCCAGCCGGGAGATGACGGATCCATCTCGCGCAGCTCTTCCAGAATTTCATCCATCTGAGCATGCTCGTGCACCGAGTGGCGTGCCGCATCCTGCCCCCATGTCTGCTGCATCAGCTTGGAATAAAAGGTCTCTTCCTCCGCCGCAGAGTGCGATTTCACCTCGCGATAGAACTCGTCCCAAGCCGCGCGGCGCTGTTCGCTGTCGCCTGATGTGTCGGCGATCCGGTCAAGCAATTCGCGGTGGCGGTCGTGATCGTGGCGGATCGCCTCATAGATCGATGGCATCTGGTATCTCCTCCAATGAACGAATTGCGATGCAAACGCCTGTTTCGCCGAACTTGTTCCCGCTGTTCGGCGGCGCGTTGCCGATGCTGCCAAAAGGACAGATGTAATGGTGCCCGGCCGATGCTATATTCCCGGTGAAAACCGCAACCATGGGACACCGTTTCAATCTTGCCCTTTGATCCAGTTCTGGCAGAGATCCGCTTTGGCTGCGGCCTGTCGCCGACCCTTGCCCCTGCACCGTCGACCGAAGCGATGCTGACTGCACTTCGCGCCCCTGACGCGATGGCAAAGCGCTTTCCGATCGAGGCTTTTGACACGTTTCGGGCCCGGATGATCGAGCGGGCCCGCCTTGGTGACATCCGCCGCGAAAACCGCGGCTCGCCGGAATCGCGCGCTGCGGTCAAGGCCATCCGGAAGCTCAACCAGGTGGCACGCGTGGATGCGTCGCAGTGGCTGGGCCAGACCCTGATGCGGCGCACATGGACGACGAACGGGCTGCGTGAACGGCTTGCGCAGTTCTGGGGCGACCACTTCACCGCGCGCGGTAAAACCGGCGTCATCCGGCGCGCCACCTCCCCCTATATCGAGGAAGCCATCCGCCCCCATCTGACAGGCCGGTTCGAGGATCTGCTGATCGCGGCGGTGACGCATCCCTTGATGCTGCATTACCTCGACCAGATGAACTCTGTCGGGCCGAACAGCACCGTTGCGGGCCGGCGTAAGAAGAACGCCGGGCTGAACGAAAACCTCGCCCGCGAGGTGCTGGAGCTGCACACTCTTGGCGTGGACGGCCCCTATAGCCAGAATGACGTGCGCCAGTTGGCAGAACTTTTCACCGGGCTGACTTTCCAGGTCCAGAACGGCTTCAAATTCAACAAGCATTTTGCAGAGCCCGGACCGGAAACGGTTCTGGGCACGGAATATGGCCAGGATCCGGCGCGCCTGCGCGACATCCACAGGGCGTTGCGGGATATCGCCCGCCACCCCGCCACGGCGCGGCATATCGCGGGCAAACTGGCGGTTCATTTCGTGTCCGACACCCCACCCGAAGCACTGGTCGAGGCGCTGACACAGCGCTACCGGGAGACCGACGGCGACCTCATGCAGGTGTATGACGCGCTTCTCAACCATCCCGACGCCTGGGGACCGCTGGTCAACATCAAGCAGCCCATCGACTTCCTGGGATCGTCCTGCCGCGCCTTGTGCGTGGAGCCGGAGCTGATGGCAACGCTCGATGAGCGCGCCTTGCAGTTGAACATCATCCAGCCGATGGGGCTGATGGGCCAGATATGGGAGCGTCCGGAAGGCCCCGATGGTTGGCCCGAAGAGGACACGCAATGGATCACACCGCAGGGCGTGGCCGCGCGGCTGCAATGGGCCGTCGCCATTCCGCAGGTGCTGCGGCCTGATCTGCCCGACCCGCGAGAATTCGTTCAGATCGCCTTGGGGCCTCTTGAGAGCCCTGCCACCTCCTTTGCCGCGAAAGCGGCTGAAAGCCGGGCTGACGGGATCGGACTGATCCTCGCCTCCCCCGCTTTCCAACGCCATTAGAGGCACCCAGATGACGCAAAGCCCGCTTTCCCGCCGCGCCTTCCTGTCACGCTCCGCAGCACTTGGATGTTCGGCCGCGGCAAGCCCGCTTCTGACACCGATGTCCTTTGCTTCGGCCCCCGGCGACAACCGCCTTGTGGTCATCATCCTGCGGGGCGGCATGGACGGCATTGGCGTTGTGCGCCCCTATGGCGACCCCGCCTACCGGGCCCTTCGCGGCAATCACCCCATGGTGTCGGAAACCGGACCGGTGGATCTGGACGGCTACTTTGCCATTCACCCGGCACTCCGCCCGCTGATGCCGCTTTGGGACGCCGGGCAGCTGGGCTTCGTTCATGCTGTTTCAACCCCCTATCGCGACAAACGCAGCCATTTCGACGGGCAGGATCTGCTGGAGGCCGGAACGCCCGATCTGGGCCACGCAAAGGCCCGCGACGGCTGGCTCAACCGGTTGATGACAACGATGCCGGGGATCACCGTGCGGACGGCCTTTGCCATCGGTCGCGACAATATGGCGATCCTGTCGGGCTCGGCGCCGGTTTCCAACTGGTCGCCCGACAGCGACCTTCTCCTTACCCCACAGGCCATGCTGCTGGCGGAAATGGTGATGGCAGAAGATCCGCGTTTTGCCGCCGCACTGACAGAGGCATTTGGCCTTGCCGGGTCAGATGGTGATCCGGTGTCGAGCATGGCGAATGAAGGCGACATGCTGGCAGACATGCAGCAGGATATGCTGGCTGCCGCGCGGGGCGGCACGGAAAAGAAGATCGCGGAATTTGCGGCACAGCAACTGCGGGGCGAGACACGGATCGCGTCGTTTTCGCTGAATGGCTGGGATACCCACAACTCCCAGGCCCGTGGGTTGCACACCGCCTTGACCCGGCTTTCAGAAGTAATCCTGGAGCTCCGCTCCGGTCTGGGGCCTGTCTGGGAGAAAACCGCAATTGTTGCGATGACCGAATTCGGGCGCACCGTGAAAATCAACGGATCTCAAGGCACTGATCATGGCACGGCGGGCGCCATGGTTCTGGCCGGTGGCGCCATCCGTGGCGGTCGCGTTGTGGCCGATTGGCCGGGGTTGGACGAAAGCGCGCTCTACCAACGCCGCGACCTGATGCCGACGCGCGATGTCCGCGCACATGCGGCCTGGTTGATGCGCGAGCTTCTGGGTTCCTCTGTCAGCGACCTTGAGGCCACCGTTTTTCCCGGGCTGGAGATGGGCAGCAATCCCGGACTGATCCTCTGATAGCTGCCTGACGGGGCTTGTCGTTCGGTACGATCGCGGCAATTGGCGGCGATTATGGCTGGCAAAACCACGGGCGCTGCGCCAGAAATGCCGTATGGCGTTGATCTTTCCCAAATCCCGCAAGGAGGCCGCGTGAACCTGTCCAACCGTTTCGGAGAGAGCCTGCGCGGATGGTCGCCCCCTGACAGGCCGGGACGCAGCCAGATGCAGGGCCGGTTTTGCCTGCTTGAACCGCTTGGTGCCGACCGGCACGCCGCGCTGCTATTCGATGCCTATGCGGGCCACGATGCGGTCTGGGATTACCTGCCTTACGGCCCTTTCCCCTCCGCCGCGCCCTATGAACGCTGGGTTCGCGCGGTGCAGGATCAGGAAGATCCGATGTTCTTCGCCATTTACGACAAGGATGCGACGTCCTGGGGCGGCGTGGCCAGCTATCTGCGCATCGCGCCTGAAGCCGGCTCAATAGAGGTCGGCCACATCAATCTTGCCCCCAGGCTGCAAGCCACGCGTGCGGCGACAGAAGCGATGTATCTGATGATGCGATGGGCTTTTGACGCCGGGTATCGTCGGTACGAATGGAAATGCGACGCGCTGAACATCCCCTCAAGGCGCGCGGCGCAGCGGCTGGGTTTCAGTTACGAGGGCATCTTCAGACAGGCCACCGTGGTCAAGGGGCGCAATCGTGACACCGCCTGGTTCGCTGTGATCGACAAGGAATGGCCGGGACTACAGTCCGCGTTCGAGACCTGGCTGGATCCGCGCAATTTTGATGCAGGTGGCAGGCAGAAGCAGTCGCTCAGCGATCTGACGGCGCCTGTGCGGGTTTCTGCCGACCCGGCACTGGGCGGCTGATCAGATCGCAACCTTCTCTGCAAGTCGGTCCTGAACCATTCCGGCAAGCGACGCCGCGAGGGAATGGACAGGCAAGCCCTTGTCGCGCGATTCGGACAACGCAATCGCCGCCTCCATGAGGGTCGAATCCCCCGCACTGCGCGCGACGCCAGAAAGAAACTGAACGACATAGGCGACTGTCCGGTCATCCAGCGCGTCTGTCAGCACATCCGCCGCATGGGCCATGTCGTCACGATAGGCGACCGGATCGGGAACAATGACCTCTTGCGAAACGCTCCGGGGGCCCAAGGGTCTGCGATCATGAGGCAAGCGCGACAGAATCGCTGTTTGAAACACTTCGAGATTGCTGAGCGGTTTGGCAAGAAAACCGTCGGCGCCGGCAGAGAACGCCTCGGTTTCAGTGAAGTCGTCGCCACTTGTCGCCAGGATGACTTCGACACGCGGAACCCCGCCCGACATCTCCGCGATCAAGTCGGCACCGGACCCATCCGGCAGCCCCATATCCACAACGGCCACGGTAGGGCGATAGACCTGCAGATGACGGCGCGCGGATTTCAGGCAATCGGCACGGCGCAAACGCGCCCCGCTGCGCAGGCACATCAGACGCAAGGCTTCACAAGCATAGCGACTGTCTTCGACCACAAGCACCGTCAGGCCAAGCAATGGCCGGTTGGCAGTGGGCAGGCGGGTCAGGCCGATATGGTCCAGATCATCCATGGCAACCTCCTTTACGGACCGGGCCACCTTGACTCGAACAGCCCTAACGAGCGGTTAATGGACGCAGACCGCTTGCGCGATACCGTTGCAGCCATGCATAAGCTGCCAAACATCCAAGGAGTTTACACCATGATCGGTCGTCTCAATCACGTTGCCATTGCCGTTCCGGATCTGGAGGCCGCCAGCGAGCAATATCGCTCTGCCCTTGGCGCCAAGGTGGGTGAACCGCAGGATGAACCGGACCATGGCGTCACGGTCGTCTTCATCGAATTGCCCAATACCAAGATCGAACTGCTCTACCCCCTGGGTGACGACAGCCCGATCAACGGCTTTCTGGAAAAGAACCCTTCGGGCGGCATTCATCACGTCTGCTACGAGGTCGATGACATCCTTGCCGCGCGCGATCATCTGAAAGCAACCGGCGCTCGTGTTCTGGGGTCCGGGGACCCCAAGATCGGTGCTCATGGAAAACCGGTTCTTTTCTTGCATCCCAAGGATTTCAACGGCTGCCTCGTCGAACTGGAACAGGTCTGAGCCGCAGGAGCGTTTCGCATGTCCATCACCTCTGCCATCGTTCTTTTTGCCGTTCTGTGGTTCTTGTGCTTCCTGATCATCATCCCGCTGCGCCTTCAGACTCAGGGGGATGTGAACAAGATCGTGCCCGGCACCCATGCAGGCGCGCCAGAGCATCACGGGCTGAAGAAGAAGGCCTGGATCACCACAGGGATCGCCGCGGTCTTGTGGTGCATTATCGCGGGGATCATCTTTTCCGGTCTGATCACCGTGCGCGATATCGACATGTTCAACCGGATGGGACCCGCGCCTGTAACCGATGGAACAGGTGGGTAAAGGTCGCCGCGCCAAGGATCGGGATCACAAGGTTCACCAGCGGCACCGATAGCGGCATTGCCATCAGGATGCCTGCCAGCCAGATCGTTCCCATATTGCGGCTGCGCAGGCGCTTTGCCTCGGCCCGGCCAACGCGGCGGATGGCGGCGAGCGTGTAATATTCACGCCCCAGAAGAAATCCGTTCACGCCCCAGAAGATGAACAACCACGCGGGCAGGAATATCAGCCCCAGTATCAGCGCCACGATATTGGCAAGGATCAGCACGCCAAGAAAGTTGACAGTGTCGCGCACCGCATCACCGAAGGGGACAGGAGTTGCGGGTGGAAGCTGCGGGTAATGCTTGTCCTCCACCGCCTGGGCCACGTCATCCAGAAACATCGATGTGATGGCAGAGGCGACCGGGACCATCAGGAAGACGGACAAAAGCAGCATCAGCCCGATTGCGGCCCAGCTGGCAAAGTCGTCAAGCGCGGTGATCTCTCGCCCGAACAGCGTGACCCCTTCGGGAATGATGCCGTCGAGTAGCCACAGAAACCCCGCCGTCGCACCGACAAGCAGCGCAATCGTCAAGCCGACACCAAGGATCAGAACTTTGCGAAAACGGGCATCACCAAGTTGCCCGATCGCTGCCAGAAAAGATGATAGGATCATTCCGAAACCCAATCCGTCACGGCGTCGATTTCAGGACGCGGACGTTCCGGCGGGGTTGTGGTCTCGGTGCCGATATGGATGAAGCCCGCGACCCGCTCATGCGAGGTGAGGCCCAAAGCCTTCTCCATGAACCCGCGATCATGGGCGACCCAGCCGCTCAGCCAGTTCGCGCCCCAACCGCTTGCCAATGCGGCGTTCAGCAGGGCAAGACAGACGGCCCCAGCGGAATAGGTCTGTTCCAGCATCGGCACCTTTTCGACGCCGCGCTCCACCTGCACCACCGCGACGCATAGCGGGCTGTCGGCAAATTGCGCCCGCCCCTTGCCGATCTGCGTCTCGTCAAGGCCAAGCGCCTGTCCCCTTTGCTCTGCGACGCCCGCAAGCCGCTGCAAGGCCGCCCCCTGAAGCACGATGAAACGCCACGGTTCCAGCTTTCCGTGATCGGGCGTGCGTGCCGCCGCGGTGAGGATGGGTTCCAGGGCGTCTCGATCAGGGCCTGGGCCTGTCAGCGTCTTGGCCGGGCGCGACCGCCTGTTCAGCAGGAACTCCATCGCGGAAGGGTTGGGTGCGGGCATCGGCTGTCTCCTGTTCTTGCAGCCCCTATGTCTGACGCCCGGACAGGGGTTTCAAGGGCAGATACAGCCTGCCCGGAGCCTTCGCGGCGAAAAGGTGGGGTCTGCTTGGCAGGGAAGTGGCCTCATGCTAGGCGGACAGAATGGCCCTGATCGACCTTACCCACCTTGCAACACCGGGCGCACGAATCGCGGTTCGGGTGACGCCAAAGGCATCGCGTGACCGGATCATCGAAGAGAACGGCAACCTGCGCGTCTACGTGACAACGGCGCCGGAGAACGGCAAAGCGAATGCCGCCGTGCAGCGCCTTCTTGCCAAGGCAATGGGGATCGCCAAGTCCCGCCTTAAATTGCTGCGGGGCGACACGTCGCGCGACAAACTGTTCGAAGTGGACCCCTAGCGCAGGACCAAGTGGTCAGAGCGGCAGCAGACGGATGTCAGGGCTTGGTGCGCGAATAAACCCCTTCGGGAAGCGATATCGCCGCTGCAAGGTCCCGCATCTGAGAGATCGACAAGGTGATCTTGTTGACCCTGTCGGTGCGCGGGTCATATTGCTCGACCGTTATGCATTCCTCGAAATTGTTGACGATAACGTCCTCCTGCAAGGGCGCTTCGCCTTCATCTACCAAGGTGACGACCGTCGCGTCGAATTCGTGCTCGATACTGAACATGAATACAGCCTATCGCCGCGAGGGCAGCCCATGCAAGAGATGGTTGGCGAAAAAAACACCCATACAAGAACTGTTTACCGCCTTGCGCGGCCGGCCCTTGTATTGCGCGTTCTGGCGGGCCAAACTGTGCGTTCATGTTTCAGGCCCCTAGCCATTTCAGGACGTCGCATGCGTTGGTTACTGCCCATCCTCTTCCTTGCCCTCGCCGGTTGCGAGGTCGTGCCGACCTCGACGCCCGCGCCACAGCATCCCTCGGGCCAGACAGCGCAAACAAGCGATTCCGATCGCCGCCAACGTGCAGAAATCGCTGCGAAACAATTCGTAAATGTCGTCGAGACGGTCGAACCTGTTGCCGAAGCGGAATGCCGTCGCCGCACCAGCGGTGCGAATTGCGATTTCCTGATCGTCGTGGATAACCGCCCGAACCAGCCGCCGAACGCTTTTCAGACGGTGGATAAATTCGGCCGACCTGTCGTGGCCTTCAATCTCGCGCTGATTGCCAGCGTGCAGAATGCCGACGAACTGGCCTTTGTCATGGGTCACGAGACCGCGCATCATATCCTTGGCCATCTGGAACGCACGCGCAGTAACGCAATCGCCGGGGCTGTGATCCTGTCAGGCCTCGCCAGCCTGTCGGGCGCCAATGCCGAGGGCATCCGCAACGCAGAAGAGCTGGGTGCCGCGGTGGGCGCGCGCAGCTATTCCAAGGATTTCGAGCTTGAAGCGGACGCGCTTGGCACTGTCATCACTGAACGTGCCGGGTTCAATGCGGTTCGGGGTGCCGCCTTCTTCACCCGCATCCCCGACCCCGGAAACCGCTTTCTTGGCAGCCACCCGCCAAATTCCGCGCGGATCGAGATTGTTCGGCGCACCGCAGCACGGCTGTGACCAGGCCGGATTGACCTGCATCAAAGCGCGCCCCCTGCGAGCTGTTAGCTTTTAGCCATCGTTTGCATCGAAACGGGGGCCAAAATGCTGAACCGAACCACGCTGAAGCGCCATGCAAGACTGGTAGACGAGGTGGCAGGCAAGCTGGGGCTTGATCTTTGGGGCTTGATCTTGAGGACTCCGCCCTGTCCGGCAATCTCAGCATCGGTGCGATCGAGGATGCAGTCCTGCGTTGCGCCAACTGCTCTGACCCCGGTGGCTGTGAACGCTGGCTTGCGTCGACAACAGGGATGGCTGACGAAGCGCCCGATTTCTGCCGCAACACCGAGCTTTTTCACGAGTTGAAAACCATTTGACCCCGTTTCCGGGAGGATTCCAGATGCACCGACTTGGCGACCGAAACGCGCATTACTGGCTCGCACTGCGCATGGCCAAAGCCACGGGCGCCGACTTGACGGGCGCTGTGGAGGCGCACGCGCTGGAGCAGGCGGATTGGGCGACGATGGTCGAACGTTGCCGCGCCTGCACCTGGGCCGAAGGCTGCCAGCGATGGCTGTCAGACCCCGAGAACGCCCAAGCATCCGTGCCGGTCGACTGTGCGAATCAAGACAGGTTCAGCGCGCTGTCTGCCTTGCGCAAAGCAACCCCCGAGGCCTGAGTAGATGACCGCTGTCTTTTCCCGCCACTTCTGGATTACCCGCGGCGTTGCGCGCAGCATGGGGCTGGATCTGGGCAAGGCCGTGGATACCGGGGCGCTGAGTGTCGACCGGTACGAAGAAATGGTCACACGCTGCGCCAACTGCGCCTTGGTCGAAAATTGCATCGAATGGCTGGCCCGCCCGCAAAACCACGCCAGCACCCCGCCACCGGGATGCGCCATTTCTGAAAGTCTTGTCAGGCTGTCACGGCTTCAGCGTCGGCGGTAAAAAGGCAAGGGCACGGCCACCAAATAGGCACAGACCGCCCTTCCCTCGTGCTTAAGCCCGGATGTTGCGCGCCGAATCCTTGATGGCGTCGAACTGGCCCGACGGACGGAAGCGCCACAGGTAATCAGGCAGCACCGCCTCCATGGACACAGGCTCGATCCCAAGCTCTGCAAAACCCTTGGCATCGTCGGCGACAACATTGTCATAGGCAAGATTGCGCACCTGATCACGCGTCGCCACCGGGTTTTTGATCAGGCCAAGCGTGATCTTTTCAAGCATGTCGAACATCCATGCAATGATCCGGGCAAGGAAGAACGGAATGTTCAGGATCAATCGCCGTCTGTGAATCACTTGAAGCATCTGCTGCATCAGTTCGCGGAAAGAGCAGACATCGGGACCACCAAGTTCGTAAATGCCAGGCGCGGCCTTGCCTGTGACACCCATTACCGCCGCCCGTGCGATGTCATCGACATAGACCGGCTGGAATTTCGTGTCTGCGCCAATCACCGGCAGAATCGGACCAAACCGCGACATGCCGGCGAACCGGTTGAAAAACGCGTCCTCGCGGCCGAAGACAATCGACGGGCGCAGAATGACGGCCTCCGGGAAGTGCGCCAGAACCGCGGCCTCGCCATCCGCCTTGCTGCGCGCGTATTGGCTGTCAGATTCCGCATCGGCCCCGATCGCAGAAATCTGGACCAAAGCACCCACGCCGTTTTCCGCAGCCAGACGTGCAACCCGTGCCGCCCCCTCATGCTGGACCGCCTGAAAGCTGTTCTTGCCGTCTTCTGCAAGAATACCAACGCAGTTGACGACCGCATCGGCTCCCTGCATCACGGCGGCAACGCTGGCATCGTCACGAATGTTGCAAAGCACCGGCTCTACCTGCCCGACAACACCATAGGGTTTGACGAAGATGGCATCATTGGGGCGCCGTACCGCGACCCGAACCCGCCAACCTTCCTTGGCCAGCCGCAAGGCAATGTATCGGCCGACGAAGCCGGATCCGCCGTAGATGGTCACGAGCTTGGTCATATCGCTGGGCTCCCTGCGCTGCAATTCGCTTGTCTGAATAACGCCGAGTGTGCCCGCAGACAAGGTGCCACGGTGCCGCGCGAAAATATCTTGAAAAACCTCGTTGACACCGACCTCCCGCAGGCTTAAACGCCTGCTCCACGACACCTGCCCAGGTGGCGGAATGGTAGACGCGCTGGCTTCAGGTGCCAGTGGCCGCAAGGCCGTGGAGGTTCGAGTCCTCTCCTGGGCACCATAGCATCCGCTAAGCATATGAAACGCCTCAGCTTTATCTCTGGATGGAGCAAGCGGAGAACAAAACTGCACCCCACTCATTTGTGAAGAACGGCGTCTATTACTTCATCAGGCGAGTCCCGAAGGATTTGCAGCATCACTACACGTCGCAAAAGATCTCTTACTCACTGCGCACCAGGTCAGCTGCAGTTGCCTCATCTCGTGCCATTCGGGCCGCACAAAAACTTGATGAGTATTGGTATCACCTGAGGGTCAAAGACAGCGACCTTCCGGGAAAGCACATGCTACGGCTGGCGCAGAACACCAACAGCGCCCCCGGTGCCAATGTCTTGGCGATTCCCAGCACGGAGACGCTCAAGCTGTCGGAAGCTGTCGCGGTCTATCTCCGGCTCAAAGGCCAAGGGCGCCCGGCGACCTTCCACAGGGCAGCCGAGCGTAGCTGTGGCTACGTGATCGACGTATGCGGCGACAGGGATATCACCGCTTACACAAAAGCAGATGCCAACGCCTTCCGCGATGACCTTATCAAGGTAACCGCCCGATTTGGACCACCTGCCGCATTCGCTTAGTAGATCTTATACGACGTCGTTACTGACGTGGATAACGACGTCGTATGCGGCGAGGG
>NZ_SLZU01000011.1 GCF_004342065.1 Primorskyibacter sedentarius
TCCAGCACCTTTGCCTGTGCCATGCGCTGTGCAAGGGCCTCAACGATCCGTAATTGCAGGTAGACCTTCTTTGTCGCGCCCTCAACCTGCAAGAGGCGATGCTCGGAGGCTGCCACCACGCCGTTCAAATCTCCGAAGGTCGCCAGCAGGCGCTTGGCGAGCGGTTTGACATCGATGCGCGCAATCGCGTTGAAGAGCAGAAGCTCCAGCAATTCGTATTCAGGCATGGCCTTGTGCCCGCCCGCGAGAAACCGGGTCCGCAGTCTTTCGCGGTGCCCCCAGTAATGCGGACGCGCGTTGCCATGCTCGTCCTTCAGCACCCCGCCCCCTGCGGCGGCATCCGGCGACAGGCGGTCGGTATGCTTATACGTTGGCATGTAGGCCGGTCTGGTCGCGGATCCCGGCGGAGGAATGCGCGCCTCAAGATCCGCCAGCCCCTGCATTGCCGCCTCAGAAAACCCGGTCACGGGGTCTGCCTTCGATTGCCCGCTGGCGGCTGTGCGCTCGGGCCAAAGATGCTTCTTCATCTGCTGAGCGAGCTGGTCCTTGATGGATCTGGTCATCGTCCGGCGCCGCACAGGACGATTGCACAAGACGTAGCGGGTTCGCAATTCCTCATGGTCGTAGCTTCTCGTCAATTGAAGGACCGACGGATGGTGATCAGAAGACGGTTAATGCGTTGTTAAAAGGGCGAGAGAAGATGGCGTTTATAGGAAAATTGGTAAAAATCTTCAACAAACTGTGTCCTTTATGACTACGCGCAAATGAGATCGCATTTGGCATGGGCCTGCCTGACCGAACAGGAGAGCATAAGCGCGCAGCGGGAGTCCGAAGCCCCGCGTTAGAATGCTGACGTCCTCAACGACGCCATTGAACCAGATACAGCATAGGTCAATGGGGACCTCCGTCAGCCTCAGACACGCCTCAGAACCCAATTATGCTGCTAGCACTCGAAATTGGGTTTTCCTGCTGGGCGGACCACATTCCGATCTGACAGCCGATGCAGAACAGCGATGGCCTTTCTCGCTACCAGGTTTCTGGCAGACCCTAATGCGATGACCGCGTACAAGCTTTTGGTATTGCGCGAGCCGCTCGAACGGCTGATTGTTCACGAAGCGGCGCAGCGCCACAATGGCGCCGACATGGCCCGCCCCGCCGCTATTGGCGCTTTTTCGCCAAAGATAAGGTACAGCCGTTCTGCATCACTTTCTACTTTGCCTTGCTGCGAAATCTGCCCTCTGACGACACGGCTAAGGCAGCCGAACGGTCGGGAGGGCCAATGAACTATCTGCGTGGCTTCACCATTCGGCAGATGGAAAACCCATCTGATCGACGCGACACCAATCGAAGACCTATTCGATGGTCTTCGCGGCCCAACAGGCCATCTCTGTTGCTATCGTCCATGTGGCAGCACTAAGACTGGCGCGCGCCGTGCCTCGGGAAGAGCTACATGGCAACGGACGCTGATGGACGCCATCTTTGGCACAGGTAGAGACGCCTCGACGCGTCCCTGCGAAAGCCCATTTCAATTCGGTTTCTGATGAAATGCCCGTGGTCGGCGGAGAGTTTCGACACGGCGAGCGCGCTTGACGGAGATGTGACTTATGACAGCGTTGGAAATCCTGCCGCGCAGCGAACGCCGCCGGATCGGGCTGGTCGCGGGGTCCGGCCCCGAAGCCGGCGTGGACCTTTGGATGAAGGTCATCGAAGAGACCAAGTCGCTGCTGGGCGAAAGGTATCTTGGCGATCTCGACGGGCCATATGTGCGCATCGTCTCGTCGCCCGTACTTGGGCTCTCGATGGAGCTTGAGAGCAATGACATCGCCGTCTGGCCGGAGCTTGAACGGGCCTTCGACGACCTTGCGACGCAGTCGGATTTCATCGCCATCGCCTGCAACACGCTGAATTACTACGAGCACCAGATCAAAGCTGTGCCGCGCACGGCCGAGATGATCTCGGTCTGCGATGTGGTCGAGGCGTATCTCGAAGACCGGGGACTGTCCTCTGTGGCGCTTCTGGGGGCTGCGCCGGTGACGAAAATGGACCGGTGGTCCGCCTATCACCGGCTCGCCGACAAGTTTGAGGTCGAGACCCCGAAAGACCCTGCGCTTCTGCACCAGATCATCTATGACGTGAAACGCTTTGGGGGCACGCATTCTGACATGATGTTCCGCTTCTACGATCTGATCGGCACGCTGGAGAGCGAGACGGTCTTGCTCGCCTGCACCGAACTGCCGCTTATCCCTTGCGGCGAAACGGGCAAGGATCTGGTGGATGTCACCAGGCTGCTTGCCCGCGGGCTGGTAGAGAAATCCGTCCTCCCGCCTGTGCAGCGTTAGACAGGATCAGCCGGGCGCCGCCATCAGCAGATGCGACGCCGGATCGCTGTGACCGGAAATCATCCGCTTGACCATGTCCGGCACCTCATCATCATCCGGATCAAACAGCCCGCAAAGCGCCAGCGACTTGCGGGGATTGACTTGCGTGCCAAGGAACTCCATCGCGATCTGGGTCGCGGCAGGGGCACGGGTCGCATGGGCCGATACGCCCGACATGATGCCGCTGAGGTGGCGGATGCGGTTGGTGTAGCTGGGATAAAGGATGATCTGGATCACCTCGTTCCCGGTCAGCGTTTCCATCGCAGTGATGAACAGCCTGTCACCAAGCATGAAACAGCCGCCCTGATACTTGCAGGTAAAACCGCCATGGCCACGCCGCCCGATCACCTCCAGAGTCTTGACGTTCATGCTGTAGGAAGTGGGATAGATCCGCGTCAGCCCCTTGAGAACCTTGCCCGGGTTCGACATCGAATTGTAATAGGTGAAATAATAGCCGGAATAGGCTTCGAGCCGTGGCAGCGACGCCTGCAGGATCTTTTCGCTTTCGCTGCGCAACTGGTTGCGTTCGATATCGGCACCGCCACCTTGCGGCTTCAGCCGGATCAACTCCTGGAATCGGCTGTGCGGCATCAGCAGTTCGGCCTCTTCGACACCGAAGAAATCGCAAATCTTGCGCATCAGCCGCAACGAGGGCAGCGTCTGGCCGTTGAGGTAGCGATTGAACTGTGATCGGTTCGCCCCCAGCCTGCGGCAGACCTCGGCGATCGAGGGATGATAGCTGCACAGCAGCCGCAGGTTTTCTGGAAGATCTTTAGACAATCGCCCGCCTACCTTCAGGTCATGTTGCACAAAGTGGTAGCGCACTCGTTGCGGGATGGGAATGCCGGACTGCCGGATCGAAAATCGCTCCTGCGGCGACGGGACGCGGCACTGGGAAATGCATCAGGCCGCAGCGCGGTGCCGCAGCCTGTGCCGTTTTCATATCTGCCGGGGCTCAGGCCGCCGGTGCTTTCCATGCCTCGCGGTCAATATCGAGGTCAGCGAAGTCGTCCGGGTTCAGCACCGGGCGCTCCACACCGGCCTTGAGCTGGCGGCGGAAGTCGCGCAGAAGCCGCATCGCCACCGGGAAGAGCATCATGATCGCCAAGAGGTTGACCAGTGCAAGAATGCCCATCATCGGATCAGAGAAGAAGAACACCGAGGTCGCCGCCGGTGCCATGGCCCCGAGGAAGACGATGCCGATGATTGCGATCCGCAGAACCAGGACGCCCATCGGGTTCTTGGTCAGCACGGTCATCGCGTTCTCGCCCAGGTAGTAGTTGTAGATCACCGACGAGAAGGCAAAGAGCAGGATTGCCGCCGTCAGGAAATACTGCGCCCATCCGCCCAGATGCGAAACCATGCTCTGCTGGGTCAGGGCCACGCCGTCGATGCCCTCTGCGCCCGGCACATAGACATCCCCCAAAAGGATCACGAACGCCGTACACGAGCAGATGATGATTGTATCGATGAAGACCGAGAAGGACTGCGTGATGCCCTGACTAATCGGATGGCGCACTTCTGCGGTCGCCGCGACGTTGGGCGCCGAGCCAAGACCGGCCTCGTTCGAGAACAGCCCGCGGCGCAGACCCTGTGCGATGGCCGCCCCCATGCCGCCACCGACGGCTTCCTGAAAGCCAAAGGCATTGGCGACGATGTCATAGATCACGCCAGGAACGCTGGTGATGTTCAGCAATATCACGGCCGCCGCCATGAGCAGATAACCGATGGCCATGACCGGCACGACGACATCCGCGACTTTCGCGATGCGGTGAATACCGCCGAAGATGATCACACCCGAAATGGCGGCAAGGCCGATGCCGGTCCAGATACGGTCGATGCCAAGGCTGTCCTGAACAGCGCCTGCAACGGTATTGCCCTGGAAGGCGTTGAAGCCGAGGCCGAAGGCGGCGATCAGGCAGACCGCATAGACAACCGCCAGCCAACGGTATTCCTTGCCCAGGCCGTGAATGATGGCCCGCGCCGGACCCCCGCGATAGGTTTTCTCGCCGACCTTGCGCTTGAATAGCTGCGCCAGCGAACATTCGACAAGGCTTGTCGCCATGCCGACCAGGGCGATGGCCCACATCCAGAACACGGCTCCGGGGCCGCCAAGCGTGATCGCCACCGCGACACCGGCAATATTGCCGCCGCCCACACGCCCGCCGACTGAAACCAGCAGCGCCTCGCGGGCGGAAATCTGGTCCGGATCACCGGTGTTGTTCTTGTTTGAAAGCACGCGGAACATGCGCGTGAAATACTCGAACTGCACAAAGCCAGTTGCGATGGTGATAAAGCACCCGAAAATCACCAGGATCGGAATCAGTGACCAGCCCCATGTCAGGTCTCCGATCTTGCCGAAGATCAACTCCAGAAATTCCATTGTTCATGTCCCTCAGTTATGCGGTGTTCCGCCATTGATGAGTGAACCCTACGTAACAATGCAGGGTTTGGCCCTTCACTACCCTGCGTTGATGACACGCGGATTGGTGCCAAACCAGCATCAACTAGCGAGGGGCGAGGGCTGCCTACCCCCCTTCTGAAGGGTCGAGCATCTCTCCGCATTGGCTGGTGCCGAGGAACTTGCTACGGGTTTCAAAACCGGGCGAAAGGCTCAGGGCGAACTGCATTTTTGCAAACGCCATCTCTGGGCTCATGTCGCGCCCATCGACCACGCCGGTCTCCTGCAGCACCTTACCCGCCGCGTAAGTGCCCAAGCGCATCCCGCCCTCGGGGCATTGGCTGACCGCGAGAACCGGCACCTGCCGTGCAAAAGCCGATTGCAACGCCGCGCGCATCTCGGGCGTGTCAGGGGCCGTCCCCGACCCGAAACAGCGCAGCACCAGCCCTTCACAGGCCTCGGCCGCAAGCGCGAAAAGCGACGTGCAGCAACCGGGGGCGACAGACAGTATCCCGACCTTGTGGGTGCGGACATCGTTCAGCGAGGGGTGCGTGGCGGCCAGCAGCGGTGGGCTGTCGCTGGCTGTGTCTTCGAAGGCGTCAAAGGCCCGGGAATGCGACTTTCGCACCCGCGCACCATGTAGAAGACGCCCACCAAACTGGACCCATACGCCTTGTTTTGCTGTCCTTGCGACGTCCAGCGCCGCGATCAGGTTGGCGCCCCCGTCATTGCCCTCCACCGTCAGCGGCAGCATGGCGCCGGTCACGATGACCGGCTTGCGCAACCCTGCCAACGCCAAACAAAGCGCCGCAGCGGTATAGGCCAGCGTGTCGGTGCCATGGGTCACGACAAAGGCTTCATGCCTTTCTGACGCGTGATGGATGGTTTGCGCCACGCGTCGCCAGTCCTCGGGCGTGGCCTGGGCGGAATCGATCAGCGGATCAAGGCGGAGGATCTCGACCGGCCCCGCGACCTGTCCGCTGGCGATCAGATCGGCCACCGCATCTTCGACAATCCCAGCCCGGGGCGCGAAGCCATGTTCGGTCTGCTCCATGCCGATGGTGCCGCCGGTGTGTATCAAGAGGATGGACATCATGCTGCCTCGGCTGTTGCTGACGCGCGCCGCGCCGTTTCCACAAGTAATGCCCCGGATCTCCCCCTGCGGACCAGATGCCATGGTGTCAGCGCCGTTTGCAGGCCTTGCCCAAAAGAGCGCCAACCAGCATCAAAATTGATCGACATGCGAACTCCCCTACTTGCCGAAAGGCAGCCGTCGGGCGACATCTGCCGTTGAAACGCAATCGAGGAAAGCGACATGCGCAAGGAACACGATTCTCTCGGCGACCGCGAAGTGCCCGATGATGCTCTTTACGGTATTCACTCGCTTCGGGCGCAGGAGAATTTTCGGATCTCCGGCGTTCTGCTCTCGGATTTCCCTGAACTTGTCCGTGCGCTTGCCATGGTCAGGAAGGCCGCCGCAAGCGCAAACCGCAGGCTTGGCGTGCTGCCACTTGCCAAGGCCGAAGCCATCGCCGTGGCCTGCGACACGCTGATTTCGGATCAGCATCACGATGCTTTCATCGTTGACATGATGCAGGGCGGCGCGGGCACCTCGACCAACATGAACGCCAACGAAGTGATCGCAAACCTCGGGCTGCGGTCGATGGGCCATGCGCTTGGCGATTACCGCCACCTGCACCCCAATGACGACGTGAACAAGTCGCAATCAACCAATGATGTCTACCCGACCGCGCTCCGCCTCGCAGTGCTTCAGAAAATGCCCGCGCTCACCGCCGAACATCAGCGCCTGCGCGATGCGTTCGAGGCCAAGGCGGCCGAGTTCGACGGCATCGCCAAGGTCGGCCGCACGCAGTTGCAGGATGCGGTGCCGATGACGCTTGGCCAGGAGTTCCGTTCCTTCGCCAATACGATCGACGAGGATATCGACCGGCTGCAGGACGTGGCCAAGCTGTTGACCGAGGTCAATCTGGGCGGCACGGCCATCGGCACCAGCGTGAACACCCCACCGAATTATACCGAGGTGGCGGTGGCGCAACTGGCGCAGATCAGCGGATGGCCACTGAAGCCCGCGCGCAATCTGGTCGAGGCGTCGTCCGATCTTGGCGCCTTCGTCGCCTTTTCGGGCATTCTCAAACGGGTCGCGGTGAAGCTGTCGAAGATCTGCAACGACCTGCGCCTGCTCAGTTCAGGCCCCCGCTCCGGTATCGGCGAAATCCATCTGCCCCCGGTGCAGGCGGGGTCCTCGATCATGCCCGGCAAGGTCAATCCGGTGATCCCGGAAGTCGTGAACCAGGTCGCTTTTCAGGTGATCGGCAACGATTTGACGGTCACGATGGCGGCAGAGGCCGGACAGCTGCAGCTTAACGCGATGGAGCCCGTTGCGATCTTCAACATCCTGCAGTCCATCCGCATTCTGAAACGCGCCATGACGTGCCTGACCGACCGCTGCGTGGTCGGCATCGAGGCCGACGAGGCCCGGTGCGGCGCGCTTTTGGAAAACAGTCTGGCGCTGGCAACATCGCTGGTTCCGATCATCGGCTACGAAGAGGCCGCTCGGGTCGCGAAGCACGCGCTAAACACCGGCGTTTCGGTGCCCGATGCATTGTCAGCACTCGGCATCGAGGCGAATGTCGATTTGAGTTGACGTGATAGACCGCCGTACCGTTTGCTTCGGCAGCAATGGTTTGGCGACTATCTCACGCACCAACATCGCGCAGGCCGCGCCATGCGAAGACCACTCACGCCATCAGCATTCTGAGGTTCTACCCGCTGCTTTAAAGGCGCAGAAATGCACTGTCCCGCCCCCCCTGTCGCTGGAGACACAACTGTGCCCCCCTGATCGCCGCAAAAAGGGCGGGCCGCGGTCAACCGATCCGAGCCGCGATCCCCGCGCCGCTTGTATTTTGCCGTCAATCTACCACTGCACTGCTGTAAATCGGCAGCCAGAGCAGGCTGCCCAAGTATCTGCGCAATCTGAAAGAAATGACGGACGCCGCCTAGCCCCCGTCAGCGCCCCGTTTAATGTCAAATCTAACGTGGCCTTTGATTCGGACCGTCGGCCCAGTGCCCCCCCGGAAAGGAACCTTCATAATGTCCAAACGCATTGCCATCGTCGGAGGCGGCTATCTTGGGGCCGATCTGGCCAAGTCGCTTGATGACACCGCCGACATCACCCTGATCGAACCGCGCAGCCATTTCGTGCATGCCCCCGCGATGATCCGAGCTGTTGTCGATCCATCCCTGCTTGACCGCGCGTTGATCCCCTATGACCGCTTGCTTAGCCGCGGCCGTGTCTTGCGCGACCGTGCAAGCGGCATTGATGCCAATGGCGTGACGCTGGCCGATGGTCAGAAGGTCGAGGCCGATTACATCGTCGTCGCCACCGGCTCGTCCAATGCTACGCCCTTCAAGCCTGTGGGCGACGATATCGACGGGCTGCGGCAGGCCAACCAGCGCATTCACGGCCAGCTCAAGGCGGCGCAGTCCATCGGCATCGTCGGTGCCGGGGCCGTGGGCATCGAACTGGCCGGAGAGATCGCCTTTGCCATGCCGGACAAGAAAATCACGCTGATCTCGGACAATGACCGCCTGTTTCCGACCATGCCGGAAAAGCTCGGCACCGCATTGGCGGGTAAGCTGCGCGACGCCGGCGTGACCATCGAGTTTGGACAAAGGGCGGAGGATCTGCAAAGCCTGACCGAACCCTTCAGCGGTCGCCTGAAGCTTTCGGACGGGTCGGAACACGGGTTCGACCTGATTTTCCCGGTTCTCGGCTCCCGCGCCAGTTCCGCTCTGGTCACCGGCCTGCCCGGCGCTCAGACAAGCGGCGCGAACCGGGTCAAGGTGGACGCGTGGCTGCGCCCCTCATCACTGCCCAATGTCTTTGCTGCCGGGGACGTGGCCGATGCGGGCGACGGCATGACCATCGTCGCCATAAGCCGCGAATTACCCTGGCTCAAGGCCACATTGAAGGGGCTGATGGCAGGCAAACAGCTGGAAGAGATCAAGCCCTACAAGCCATGGGGTTCCAAGGCCCCGATCCTTGTGCCGCTTGGCCCCAAGCGCGGCAATTCTTTCCTGAGCCTGTTCACCGCCGGGGATTTCGTGACACGCAAGCTGAAGGGCAAGGACCTGTTCATCACGAAGTACAACAAGCTGCTGAAGCGGGACTGATAAAGGGTGGTCGGGGGGAGATAAGGCCGCTCGCTCCTTGCTTGCAAACCAAGGAAGAAAATTGACTGACAGGGCCTAACCTAATGCCACCCATAACGGCGCCCCTGTCACGAAACTGAAGATGAAATCGAATGGCAGGACGTCGACGCCCCACCACTCGAAACATCGCTCTTTACAGATCGGGGTGCGGGAGTGTCATTGACCGTTTCACCGTGCCGTAGGCAAAGCTGGTATCAATCGATGCGATGCCGGGGATGCGGTGCAGACGTTCCCGGACGAACCGTTCGTAATCCGCGAGGTCCCGGGTCAATACCCGAAGAATGTAATCGTCGCTTCCCGTGACGACATAGCAATCCAGGATTTGGTCAATCCCGCGGATCCTGGCCTCGAACGCCTGCACCGCCTTGCCGGTATGTTCGGACAGTCGAATACGCACAAAGACCGTGATAGGCAGTCCGAACGCGTCCTCATCAACAATCGCGGTATACCCCTTGATCACGCCTGCCGCTTCGAGCGCGCGAGTTCGCCGCAAACACGGAGATGGCGACAGGTTTACAGCATCCGCCAAATCCTGATTGGTGAGTCGGCCATTTTCTTGCAATGCCCGGATAATTTGCAGGTCTTTCCGGTCCATTTTCCCGAATTTCTTAGCAGAACATGCCAAGATTGTATCTTTTCGAGCAATAGTTAGCAACTAAATGCCTCGGTCGATCGTGTAGCCTGAAGACATCTTCAACCGGACCTGTTGCCATGTCTTATGCGATCTCTTCCGTACCAAACCCAACCTCATCTGTTTTCTACCCCCGCGACACGGTCTTCGGATATTTCGCGATGGGGATCACCCTTTGCATCTGGGCGGGGTTTGCCTTGTCAGCACGGGCGACCGAGAGCTCTCATCTTGAAGTGGCCGATGTCGCGTTCATTCGCGCCTGCGTGCCCGCGCTCGTCCTCTGCCCTTTTCTTTGGCTCCGCCGGGAAAAGCTGCGAGCCCTTCCGTTGCGCTATGCGGCCACCATTGCCATCGGTGGCGGCGCGCCATTTTTCGCGTTGGCCGCCATCGGAGGGGCGCTCACCTCTGCAACCCATGTCGGTGCGTTGATCGCGGGAACGGTGCCGGTCTCGGTGGCCCTGCTGATCTGGGCGGGGACCGGGCGGCGGCCTACCTTCCGCGCGGCCTGCGCCCTATTGACGATTGCCTGCGGCGCGTTGCTGCTCCTCTTGTCATCAGACACCCATGACAGCCACATGGCATGGGGCGTTGTTAGCTTGCTGATGGCCAGCCTTGCCTGGGGTGCCTACACGATCGGTCTGCGCAACAGCGGGCTGGACCCGTTGACGGCAGGTGCCCTCGTCTCTGTGCCCTCTGCGGCGATACTCTTGCCCTTGATCGCAACGGGCACTGTGCCCACCGCGCTTGTCACCAGCCCTGTCAACGAATTGATCGCGTTCATCTTCGTGCAGGGCGTTGGGGTCGGCCTTGTGGCAAGCCTGACCTATACCACCGCGATCAGGCTGTTGGGAGCCGACAAATGCGCCGCCATCGGGGCCGCCGCACCTGCGCTGACGGCGGTTCTGGCCTGGCCCGTGCTGGGCGAAGCGCTCAGCATCCCCATTCTCGTCGCCGTCTGCGTCATTTGCGCTGGCATTTGGCGCGCGAACAAATCGTAGGAGCCTCAACCGATGCTGCATCACTTGCCCATACTGTCCCCTGATCCCATCTGGGGCCTCACTGCGGAATTTCAGGCCGATCCGCGCCCGGAAAAAATCGACCTGATCGTCGGTGTTTACCGCGACGAAACCGGGCAGACGCCCACGTTGAACGTCGTCAAAGAGGCCGAGCGTCAACTGGCGGCGACCGCGGGTTCCAAAGCTTACCGGCCCTTGGCTGGCAATGCGGCCTTCAACGCCTCTATGACACGGTTGCTGCTTGGCGACGGGGCCTCTTCGCTGGAACGGGCAGCGACAATCCAGACCGTAGGCGGCACCGGAGCGCTGCGGCTCTTGGGCGATTTTATCAAGCTCGCACAGCCAGAGGCCACGGTTTGGACAACGGATCCCGGATACATCAATCACCGCCCGATATTTGAAGCCGCGGGGCTGCACGTGCGCGACTATCACTGGCGCCAGCAAGCAGAAGGCATTGATGTCGAACTGGCCTTCAACAGTTTGGCGGACGCCCGGCCCGGAGACGTGCTGTTGATCCATGGCTGCTGTCACAATCCGTCGGGCATAGACCCAAGCGCCGAGGACTGGGCAGAGATCGCCGCGTTCTGCGCAAAGCGCGACGTGGTTCCATTGATTGACATCGCATATCTGGGCTTTGGCTTGGGGCTGGATGAAGACGCCGCAGGGCTGCGCCATCTGGTCGAGGCGCTGCCGCTGGTGCTGTGTGCCGCGAGCTGTTCCAAGAATATGGGGTTATATTGTGATCGCCTTGGGGCTGCGATGATCGTGGCGCCGAATTCAGGTGTGCTTGCGAACACGACCCGCAATCTGGAGAATCTGGGACGGACCAATTACTCCATGCCGCCGGAACACGCGGCGGCGGTGGCAAATATCGTGTTCAGCGCCAAGGATCAGTGGGCCGCCGAACTTGCCGCCATTCGCAACCGGGTGTCTTCTTTGCGCACCACATTCTGCGACACACTGGAAAGCATCGGCGCGCCAGCCTCGTTTCAGGCGTTGCGTCAACACAAGGGTATGTTCTCGATACTGCCACTGAGCCCCGCGCAGATGCAAAGGCTGCGTGCAGAACATGGTATCTACGGCAGCAATACCGGCCGCGTGAACATCGCCGGACTGCGCGCCGCAGATATCCCGATGGTCGCCGACGCAATCGTGAAAGTCGCGGCATACCACTGAGAAAGTGACGTCACGCCTCTGCTGCGCTCACCCGATACCAGCTTCTACCTACGTATTAGCGTGGTCATTTGGGGCGCAGCCAATGCCCCTTCGTCCGCATGTCCTGGCCTTCGATTGATCCGTCAGGGCGGGATGCAAACTGGCGTTGCGGTTCTGCGGGGACGGCGGCCATTGCAGGAAGCTGACGAAAAGAAGATCCGCCGGGAGGATCAGGACGAAGGGGACATTCCCACGAAAGGCAGGTTCAGGTTGGCAAGGATGACGAAGAGCTAAGCGTTCGGTCTTGAAGCCGTCCATGGGACCAGTCGATGCGATGGCGATGTCGATCAGGGCAAGTCCCATGCATTCGATGACCTCCCGCTCGGCACCAGGCGCGTGGTCGTGTTGGGGCCGAATGGTCAGGAGGCCGTCCGAGAGGCGTTCCAGTTCCTCGGCGAAATTGAGGACCCCGACCGCGTGGAGAGAGTCCACTCCCAGCTGATTCAGTTGAAAAGCTCGTGCTTTATCGACGGGTATCGGGCTGATCCAACCCGCGCATTTGGCGGGAGGATTTGCGATGATGGGACCAAGGCAGGGGGCGCAGCCGTGGCTACTCTACGAATTCTCCCTCTACGCCATCTGCATCAGTCGCGGCGAGGCAATTCCCCGACCAACCCAGCAAATGATAGACTTTTCCTTTCGCTCAGGTTCTTCTGACCGATAACTGAAATCACAGTTACTCAGGAGAGCGATGACGCCTCAAAGGCCGCGCTGCGCGCCAAAGACGCAGCCGCCCAGCAAGCGGCTGTTGTCCGCGATATTACCGATGCGCCCCTGAAACGCTATGAACAGGAGCGGGGCGGAACCTGACCCGGCCCCGATGCAACTGGAGAAGGCCGCATGAATGAAACAGTTGCCGTGAGTGGCTGCGGCCTGATCGGCCGGGCATGGACCATCGCCTTTGCCCGCGCGGGCTGTGATGTTCGGCTTTGGGATGCGAACCCCGCCGTGCTTGGCGCCGCGCATGGCTTGCTGGAAACGGCGTGTCTCGCGGCAGGCGCAGACCTTGCAATCCTGGCCCGCGTCAGCATCCACCAGACCCTCGCCGAGGCTGTGAGGGGGACGGTCTGGGTTCAGGAAAACGTCCCTGAAAAGCTCGACGTCAAACAGGCGATCTATGCCAACCATGGCACGGCTGGCAGACAGCAGCGCCCGGGGCGAGGCATTCACCCGGTCTTCCGCCGACAAGCTGGCAGCTGCCCTGCCCCCCGATCGCGTGGCAGACCTGCCGCTGTTGCGCGATCGCAATCTGGCCACGCTCGCGAATTTCCACACGACCCTCAACCAAAAGGACTGATCCATGGCGTCCAAACGCAAGGTCATCATCACCTGCGCCGTGACTGGCGCAATCCACACGCCCTCGATGTCGGAACACTTGCCTGTCACTGCACAGCAAATTGCCCAATCCGCCATTGAGGCCGCCGAGGCGGGTGCCGCTGTGGTTCACCTGCATGCCCGCGACCCCGAGGATGGCAGACCTGACCAAAGCCCCGAAGCGTTTACCCCCTTTCTGCAAGTCATCAAACAGCGGAGCGACGCCGTGGTGAACATCACCACCGGTGGTGCCCCCACCATGAGCATTCACGACAGGGTGCGCCCCGCCGCCACCTGGAAACCCGAACTTGCGTCACTCAACATGGGGTCGATGAATTTCGGCCTGTTCCCGATGCTCACGCGCTATGACGCGCAGTTGAAGCATCAGTGGGAACGCGACTACCTTGGCAACAAGGGGATCCTGTTCCGTAACACGTTCGAAGATATCGAACACATCCTCACCACGCTGACCGAGCATGGCACCCGCTTCGAATTTGAGTGCTACGACACGGCGCATCTTTATAATCTCAAGCATTTCCACGATGCAGGGCTGGTGAAAGGCCCGCTTTTCATCCAGACGGTTTTTGGCCTGATGGGCGGCATCGGGGCGCATTATGATGACGTCATGCACATGAAGCGGACCGCCGACCGGCTGTTTGGCGAAAATTACCGCTGGTCGGTGCTTGGCGCGGGCAAGAACCAACTGCCTATCGCCGCGATCTCGGCAGCCCTTGGTGGACATGTGCGTGTCGGGCTTGAAGATTCGCTCTGGGCCGGTCCCGGCGAGCTCGCCGAAACCAACGCCCAACAGGTCGTGGCCGCGCGCCAGATTATCGAAGGCCTTGGCCTCGAAGTTGCGCGCCCTGACGAGGCTCGCGAGTTGCTGGCACTGAAGGGTGCTGATGCCGTCGGGTTCTGAGCCCGCATTCGCCGCCATCCGAACGCCGCCCATGCGTGAGCTGCCGGAAGCTGGGCCTCCGGCAGTTTTCGAGATCGGGCTGAGGCCCACTATTGCCAGGCGCCCTCGCCACGTCGCGCATTGGTTTGCGTTGCCTTCAGGCCGGACTTTTGACCGGCGTGAAGGCAGACTTTCGCGAATATGCGCGGGCGCCACGAACACCCCTCCGGGCGCGACAAAAACCCCGCCATGACACAAGATGGCGGGGTCTCTTCGTTTTAATGGAGGTCAGGTATCGGTGCGGTCAAACGGTGCCGCCGAGCGACCCTTCAAGCTGCGCCAGTTCCTGCCCGCCAGCCATGAGGTCCTGCAGCTCTTCGGGAGTGATCTCGCCCCGTTTCGCCGTCCCCAATGTCTGACCGCGGTTGAGAACCGTAAACCGGTCACCCACCGCCAGGGCATGGCGCACGTTGTGGCTGATAAAGACCACGCCGATCCCCTGCTTGCGGACCCTGTCGATTGTCGCCAGCACATTGGAGGTCTGGCGCACGCCAAGTGCCGAGGTCGGCTCGTCGAGGATCAGGATTTTGGCACCAAAATGGACCGCCCGTGCAATCGCCACGGTCTGACGTTCGCCGCCCGACAGCGTGCCAACCGCCTGATCGGGCCCGCGCAGGTTGATGCCCATCTTGCGCATCTCTTCCATTGTCACGGCATCGGCATGCTTCTTGTCGAAGAACTTGATCCCAGCAACCGTGCGTTCCGGCTCGTTGCCCATGAAGAAGTTCCGCGAAACACTCATCAGCGGGATCATCGCCAGATGCTGGTGCACCGTGGCAATACCGGCAGAGATGGCATCGCGCGGGTCTTCGAAATGCATCGGCTTGCCTTCGAAGAAGATCTCGCCCGCGGTGGGTTTGTGCACGCCCGACATGGTCTTGATGAAGGTCGACTTGCCCGCGCCGTTATCTCCCAGCAGGCAATGGCATTCGCCGGGCTTCACATCGAAGCTGACACCGGCCAGCGCAATCACCCGGCCAAAGTGCTTTTCGATGTTCTTCATCTCGATGATCGGCCGGTCCTGATCCTTGGGGTCGCCGTGATGAAACGTGGTTTCCTCAGTCATCTCAACGTTCCCCCGTGATGATGCGACGGATATATGTGTTCAGGATAACAGCCCCCAGAAGGATCACGCCAAGGAACACGCGGAACAGCGAACTCTCGACACCGGCGAAAAACAGACCCTGCTGAACCACGCCGAAGATAAGCGCACCCAGTGCCGCCCCCAGAACCGAGCCATATCCGCCGGTCAGCAGCGCGCCACCAATAACCACCGCGATGATCGCCTCGAACTCCTTGAGCAGGCCGCGATCGGCCCCGGCGGACCCGAACTCCATCACCTGGCAGACGGCAAAGACCGTTGCGCAGAAGGCGGTAAACATGAACATCAGGATCTTGACGCGGTTGACCGGAACACCGGAGTTGCGGGCAGCCTCGGCGTCGCCACCGGCAGCGAAAATCCAGTTGCCGAACTTGGTCTTGGTCAGCAGCACATGGCCGAAAATGATCAGGATAATCGCCCAGACGATCAGCATTGGAATGCCGTCAACGACCGGCTGGCCCTGTTTGGTGCCGCGCTCGAAGGTCGCGATAAGCCCGGCATCACCCAGCCATGTGAACACATTGCCAAGGATCTTGCCGCCGAAAACCGGCGCGAGCCAGTCGCCTTCGGCCACGTCATTGATCCCGCCGATGATCGTCTTACGCTCGATGACCTGGGGCAGGAAAATGGTGAACCCGCGAAGAATGAAGAGGAATGCGAGCGTCACGATGAAACTTGGAAGCCCGGTGCGAATGACGATCCAGCCATTCAGCCCACCGATCGCCACGCATAAAACGAAGGTCATGATGATTGCGAGCCAGACCGGCAAGCCATAGGTGACCGAGAAAATCGCGATCATCATCCCGGCGAAGCCGATCATGGACCCCACGGAAAGGTCGAACTCTCCGGCGATCATCAAAAGGCAGGCACCGACGGCAATGATCATGAATTGCGCCGAGACGACGGACCAGTTCATGATCCCCTGACTGTTGAACATGCCGCTGTCGAAAGCAAACAGCAAAAAGAAAGTGAACACGGCAACTGTACCGACGATGCCACCCAGTTCGGGACGGATCAACGCTTTACGAAACGCAGAAATTTCTTTGATGCGTTCGTCGGGCTTTGCCGTGGGTTGGGCCGCGTTGGACATGCGACATCTCCCCAAATTGTTAGGATTCTTCTGGCGCGAAGTAGGGGGAAGGGTGCCTGATCGGCGGCACCCTTCCGATAGGTGGAATTAGCGGTATTCGCCCGCAAATTCCTCAATTTTTTCAAGGCCATCGGCGGTTACGAAGCCGGGGCCGGAATTGATGTTGTTGCCCGGCAGAACGCCGTAGCGATGGTAGTTGGTCATCACCACTACCGGCAGGTAGGCCTGCAGGAAGGGCTGTTGGTCGATACCCCATTCGATGACACCGCTCTTGATGCCTTCGACAATCTCGCCACCAAGGTCAAAGGTGCCGAAATAGATGTCACCGGCCATGCCGTTTTCTTCCAGCGCCAGAAGCGTCGGATCGGCAGAGGTCGGGCCAAGGGTCAGCACGGCGTCAGTGTCAGGATTGGACGAAAGGTACGCCATGACACGGTTCTTGATCTCACCCGGATCCTGGCCCGCATCGATCATCTGATTGCCAAGCTCGATGCCAAGACCATCGGCGAACCCCTGGCAACGTTCCTGCGAAGAAGGTTGCACGATGTAATGGTTCACACAGAGGAAAGAACCGATGCCATCGCCTTTGGCGCGCAGGCCAGCGGCATATCCGGCGTCGTATTCGGGCTGCCCGACATACATCAGCGCACCGATTTCGCGCGCCTTTTCGGGGCTGCCGGTGTTCATGATGATCACGTCGATGCCGCTGTCGACCGCATTGCGGATCGGGCCTTCAAGGATGTCAGGGTCAGCCAGCGTCGTGATGATACCATTCGGGCCCGAAGCTGCGGCCTGATCGATGATCCGCGCCATGTCGGCAAGGTCGCCGGTGGGCGGGTTGCGGTATTCGACCTCAACGCCCATCTGTTCGCCGGCCAGCGCAATGCCGTTCTTGATCGTGTTCCACCAGCTGTCACTATCCGGTGCGTGGCTGACGAGAATGTATTTCTCGCCTTCGGCGGACGCTCCCGTCGCCGCGATCATCGGCGCTGCGGCAACAGCCGTGACCATCGCCAGCTTCTTGATAATTGATGTCATGTTTTCCTCCCTTTTTTACTCCAACTCCGCGGCGGATTCGCCCCGTTCCTCACTGCCTAACGTAGCGTTAGTGCAGACATTTTGCAACCGGTTGCAGAATTAATTTCGAAGGCTGCATTCCGTTGCTCCATATCTTGATCGTTTCTATTTATTCACAACAACTTACGCGAAAGAAGCGCTTGTTCCCATGTCGCAAAAGGTTGCAGAAATGGCCGCGAACATCAACATGCGTTGTGGCGCATCTTTTTGCCTGATGCCTTGGTTCGGGACGCTTTGCGGCGCGATATGAAAAGGCGGATCGGGCACCGGGTCTGGCCCGAATTCCGTGCGCCCCTCTCTGGTGTCGGTCGAACCCGCAATGACTGCCATAGAAGGCACGAAATTGCACCGCGCTGCGGTTGAGCGGGGCACATCTCGCCCCGCTCCCTGACGTTAACGGAACATTGGCGGACGTGCGTCCATCCATGCGCCATCTTTGGCCGCCGAGGCCACGGCAGTGTGCACCGCCGCCATCGAGCGCACGCCGGCCTCCGCAAGGGGCAGCCCGTCGCGCGGCTCACCGGAAATGGCATCCGCAAGATCGCAATAGATATTGGCAACCGCCAACGGGAACCCTTCGGGATGGGCAATCGACACGCGGCTCAGCCGAGTTGCGTCTTCGTGCAGCCCAGCTTCGCCTTTTTCGATGATCTGCGTGCGGCCACCGACCGGTGTGTAGATCAGCTGGTTCGGCTGTTCCGATGCCCATCGCAGACCGCCGGTTTCACCGAAAATCTGGATGTCGAACCCGTGCTGCCGCCCAATGGCAACGGAGGAGGTCCAAAGCCGCCCGACAGTGCCCCCGGTCATGCGGAAGTTGACCATCGCGTCATCTTCCAATTCACGTGACGGGATGGTCGACACGAAATCGGCAGCAAGCGTTTCCACCTCGTCATCACAGACGAAGCTGGCCATATGCAAAGCGTGGATGCCGCAATCCGCAAACTGGCCCGAGACGCCGGCCATCTTGGGATCGTACCGCCAGCGCACGCGCGGATTGTCCGCGTCCGTTGCGTCGCCATGATGGCCGTGGCTGAAATTGGTGACCACCAGCCGCACCTTGCCTAGCTCTCCGGCCCGTACCATGGCGCGAGCCTGCCGGACCATGGGATAGGCGGAATAGCAGTAGTTTACCGCGCAGATCTTTCCGGACTTCTGCGCCACGCGCACAATTTCCTCGCCCTCTTCGACCGTCATGGTCATCGGCTTTTCGCACAGCACGTTGAAGCCCGCTTCGAGAAACGCCTTGGTGATCTCGAAATGGGTTGCATTGGGCGTAGCGACTGTCACCAGGTCGATCCGATCATCGCGACCTTTCTCGCCCGCCAGCATCTCTTTCCAGTCGCCATAGGCGCGGTCTGCAGCCATGCCGAGCCTTTGCCCATAAGCGCGGCCTTCGTCGGCCCGGTGATCGAGCGCGCCGGCAGTAAGTTCAAAGCGTCCGTCGGCAAGCGCGCCCAGACGATGAGCTGGCCCGATCTGGCTGCCTTCGCCGCCGCCGATCATGCCCCATTTGAGTTTGGCCATGTCCTTGCCTCCTATTTGAAGCCGATGGATTCAAGATATTCGCGGTTCTTGCGCGCATCACCCAGCGTGTCAGGGTCAAGCGTCGGGTCGCAATCCTGCTCGACCGTGCACCAGCCTTCGAAACCCGCGTCGAGGAGCACCTGCCGCACGGCGGGAAAGTCCACGTCGCCCTCGCCCAGATTGCAGAAAATGCCTTGACCGCAAGCATCGTAAAATCCAGTTCGGTTCTCGATCACCTTTGCCTTCACTGCAGGGTCGATATCCTTGAAGTGCATATAGGAAATCCGCCCGATATGCCTTTTCATGAACGCCACCGGGTCGAAACCGGCATAGGAATGGTGGCCGGTGTCGAAACAGATCTTCAGGATCTTCTCGTCTACCTCGTCCAGCAAACGCTCCAGCTCCGGCTCGAAATCAAGAAAGCCCCCGGCATGGGCGTGGATGCCGACCGTCAGCCCGTATTCCTCGGTGCCGATGCGGGCGCTTTCCGCTAGGCGGTCGCGGTAGGCGGTCCATTCGGCCTTGTCCATCTGCTCGGCCTCACCGGCACGGCCGGCGGTAGGCGCGCGGCGCGGTGAGATCGAGTCGATCAACACCATATGCTGGGCACCATGGGCCATGAGCGCCTTCGCGGTCCGGTGCGTCGCGTCCAGCACGTCGTCCCACGCGTTCGGGTCGTGATAGGGGCGGAAAACCACGCCGCCGATCAGCTCCAGCCCGTATTCCGACAGCCCCTCGCCCAGCACGGCGGGATCTTCGGGCATGAAGCCTACCGGCCCCAGTTCGATCCCCTTGTAGCCCGCCTCGGCGCATTCCTTAAGCACATGCTGCCATGTGGGATTGCGCGGATCGCTGGCGAATTCCACGCCCCAGGAACAGGGCGCATTGCCTATTCTGATTGTCATGTCCTGTCTCCTCCGTATGTCAAAATTTGTCGATGTCGATCCAGGTCCCGGCGTCGGCCGAGGCCAGCGTGGCGGCGATCACCCGGTTGACCTCGTGCCCGTCGTGGAAAGTGGGCCAGAGCGGTTTGCCCGCAGCGATCGCTTCCAGAAAGTCCTTGGCCTCGATGATGATCTGATCCTGATAGCCGGTGCCGTGGCCCGGCCCCTGACAGAAGGGCGCATAGTCGGGATGCGCGGGGCCAGTCAGGATCTTGGTGAACCCGCGCGTCGCCTCGGGGCCTTCCATCCGGTAGAGCCATAGTGCGTTCTGATCTTCCTGATCAAAGCGGATCGCACCTTTCGTGCCGGAGATTTCATAGGCATAGCCCATCTTCCGGCCCGTCGAGACGCGGCTGAAATACATCTGCCCCATGGCACCGTTTTCGAACCGGCACATCATCTGCGCGTGGTCGTCATTGGTGACTTCGCCGCCGGGGCGGGTGTGATGCACCGTCTCATGCGCGCCGATCAGGCGTGTGATCGGCCCCATCAGCGCCAGCGCACCGTTGATCATGTGCGGCGCCAGATCGCCCATCGTGCCATTCGCCATGCCGGTGGTGCGCCATGTCGCGGGCGCCTGCGGATCGGCATAGAAATCCTCGGTATGTTCGCCGCGGAACCATGTGATATCGCCGATCTCGCCATCGGCGATCAGCTTGCGGGCGAACTGGCTGGCGGGGGTGCGGATGTAGTTGAAACCCACCATGTTGACCACGCCCGCGGCTTGGGCCGCGGCCACCATCGCTGCACTGTCCTCAAGCGATGCGCCAAGCGGTTTTTCACAGAAGACAGGCTTGCCCAGTTTGAAGGCCGCCTCGGCAATTTCGCGATGGGTTTCCTGCGGCGTGGCGATCACCACGGCCTCGACCTTTGGGTCGTTCACCAGCACCTGCCAGTCATCGGTTGCCCGCGCAAAGCCATAGGCGGCGCGGTAGCGTTCGGCACTTGCCGGTGTGGTGGCACAGACCATTTCCAAGCGCGGTTTCAACGCCGTGTCAAAGATGGCCCCTACCGAGGACATGGCCACCGCATGCGCTTTGCCCATGTAGCCGCCGCCCAGGATACCTATTCCGATTTCAGCCATTTCACCGCCTCCTCCCTGTCGGTGGTCATCGGATGCGATTTCGATTTGCAACCGGTTGCAAACGATGTATCGTGAGTCTAGACATCTCGCAAGCGACATTTCGTCGATGATCAGGATTTCTTAGGGAGGCATCGCTCAAATGACTACGACAGACGGCACCATCCGGCTGACCACAGCTCAGGCCATCATTCGCTGGCTGGCCAACCAGTTTATCGAGATTGACGGCCAGAAAATGCGGGTCTGCGGAGGCGGCTTCGGCATCTTCGGCCACGGCAACGTGACCTGTCTTGGCGAGGCCCTGTACGGTGTCCGCGAAGAGCTGCCGCTCTACCGTGGCCAGAACGAAACCAGCATGGGATTCGCCGCTTCGGGCTATGCCAAGCAGTGGCTCCGCCAGCGCTTCATGTTCTGCACCGCCAGCGCGGGTCCGGGCACTGCCAACCTGCTGACTGCGGCCGGGCTGGCCCATGCCAACCGGTTGCCGATGCTGATGCTTTGCGGCGATACCTTCATCACGCGGCTGCCGGATCCGGTGCTCCAGCAGATGGAGAATTACAACGATCCGACCTTTGGCGTGAACGATGCGTTCAAGCCTTGCAGCCGCTTCTGGGATCGCATCTGCCACCCTGCGCAAATCATCCAGTCACTGCCCGCGGCATTGGCGACGATGCTGGACCCCGCCGATTGCGGCCCGGCCTTCATCGGTTTGCCGCAGGATGTGCAGGGTTGGACCTATGACTACCCGGAGGTGTTCTTTCAGAAAAAGGTGCACCGCATTCGCCGACAGACGCCCGATCAGGTCGAGATTGCCGATGCGGTTGCAGCACTGAAATCGGCCAGGCGCCCCATGATCATCGCGGGCGGCGGCGTGCAATATTCGCGGGCCGTGAAGGAACTCACCGCCTTTGCCGAAAAGCACCAGATCCCGGTTGTCGAAACCATCGCGGGCCGCGCCAATATGCTGGCGACCCACAGGCTGAATATCGGCCCGGTCGGTGTCACCGGTTCGGACAGCGCCAACGCGATTGCCGAGCAGGCCGACGTCATCCTCGCCGTCGGCACAAGGTTGCAGGATTTCACCACGGGGTCATGGACCGCCTTTGCCAGGGATGCGCAGATTGTCTCTGTCAACGCTGCACGCCATGACGCGGGCAAGCACATGTCGCTGCCGGTGGTGGGCGACGCAAAGCTGTCCCTGACCGCTCTGTCCGATGCGCTGGACTATACCGCGCCCGAAGACTGGGTGAGCTTTGCCCGCGAAGAACGTGGCAAGTGGGACGCCTATGTCGCCGAGAACGTCAAACCCGGCAACCGCCCGAATTCCTATGCTCAGGCGATCGGCGTGGTCAACGACCTGTGCGACCCGCGTGACCGCGTGGTGGCCGCCGCCGGGGGCCTGCCTGCCGAGGTCACCGCCAACTGGCGCACGCTGGAGATCGGAACGGTGGACGTGGAGTTCGGCTTTTCCTGTATGGGCTACGAGATCGCAGGCGCCTGGGGCGCGCGCATCGCGCAGGCCGAGCGGGAGCCCGAGCAGGACACCATCACCTTCTGCGGCGACGGGTCTTACATGATGCTGAACTCGGATCTCTATTCCAGCGTGCTCAGCCGCAAGAAGCTGATCGTCCTGCTGCTGGACAATGGCGGGTTCGCCGTCATCAACAAGTTGCAGAACAACACCGGCAACGAGAGCTTCAACAACCTGCTGGAAGATTGCCCGACCATCCCTGAACCCTTCGGTGTTGATTTCGTGGCTCATGCCGCATCGATGGGGGCCGCGGCCGAGAAAGTCGCCAACCCGGCCGAACTGGCCGTGGCATTCAAGCGCGCCAAGGCCTCGGACAGATCCTATGTGATCGTGATGGATGTCGACGCCTATGAGGGATGGACAACAGAAGGCCACGCCTGGTGGGAGGTCGGCACACCGCATGTGACCGAGAGCGACCGCGTGCGTGCCGCGCATGAAGACTGGGAGTCGGACCGCAGCAAGCAACGGCGGGGTGTGTGATGAGCGCGCTGATTGACGGAATCCGCAAGGGCAATTTCGCGGTGTTCGGGCGGGCGGGCATGGACATGTTCGCCGACCCTCCCGGCACCCGCGCCGACGAGGCAGAGACCTTCCGCGCTGATCTGGGCGGCTCTTCGGCCAATATCTGCGCCGGGCTTTGCAAGCTGGGGATGCGCTCTGCGCTGGTAACCTCGGTATCGGATGACGCGGCGGGACGGTTCTGCACCAAGCGGCTGAAACATTACGGTGTCGGCACGCAATACCTCAAGGTGCTGGGCGGCGAATACCGCATCTCGCTCGCGGTTTACGAAAGCTGCATCGAGGATTTCCAACTGGTGATCTACCGCAACAACGCGGTGGATTTCCAGGTGACCGAGGAAGATGTCGACCGGGTGAATTACGCCGATTTCGGGGCGTTGATTACCGCAGGCACCGTCTTTGCGGCCGAGCCATCGCGCAGTTCCACCTTCCGCGCGTTCGAGAATGCCCGAAAGGCCGGGTTGCCGGTGATCTTCGACATCGACTACCGGCCCTATAGCTGGCCCTCGGCAGAGGTCGCCTCAGAGGTGCTGACCCGCGCGGGCGAAGAGAGCGACCTGATCGTCGGCAATGACGAAGAGTTCGGCTTCATGGCGGGCGGCATTGAAAAGGGTCTCGACAAGGCGCGCGAACTTGCCGCCAGCGGCAAGATGGTGATCTACAAGATGGGTCACGAAGGCGCACTGACGCTTGCGGGCGACGAAGAGATCCGTACCGGCATCTACCCTGTTACCGCCGTCAAACCCAACGGTGCCGGCGACAGTTTCATGGCGGGCTTTCTGGCCGCCATCGCAGAGGACCGGCCGCTGAAGGAAGCCGTGCTGCGCGGCTCTGCCTGCGCCTCCATCGTGGTCAGCCAACCCGGCTGCGCCCCCGCCATGCCCACAACTGCCGAGCTTGACGCCTTTCTGGCCGAACGCTCCGGCCCCACGGACGTTTAAGAGGAAACCCACAAATGCATATTGCGCCGCATGACAATCGCAACAAACCCATCGTTGATGTCGATCACGATCTGGTGCCGCTGAACTATTTCAACATCGTCAACCTCAAGAAGGGCGAAAGCTTCGACTACGCGGTGCCCGGCTATGAAACCTGCGTCGTCCCCGCAACCGGCACGGTTGACGTGGATGTCGATGGCGCGGGTTTTGCCAAGCTGGGCAATCGCGGCACCGATGTCTGGGATGGCGAGCCCGAGGGCGTCTACGTGCCCTCCGGCGCGAAAACCCGACTGACCTGTGTCAGCGACACCGCCGAAGTGTTCATCGCCGGGGCGAAATACGACAAGGTGCTGGAACCTTTCGACGTGCGCGAGGCAGAGCTTGACCTTGTGCAATACGGCTCTGACGACACCAAGACCCATCGCAAGATCAAGCATATCTTGGGCGCCAACCAGCATGACAAGGTGGGCCGTCTGCTGGTCAGCGAGCTTTACACCGTCGGCGCTGGCGGCTGGTCCGGATTTCCAAGCCACAAGCATGATACCGACCGCCACCATGAAAATGGCGAGCTGATCGAGACACGCCACGACGAGACGTATAATTTCCGCTTCAAGCCGAACAAGGGCTCTGGCCTGCAAATGCTGCAACGCGAGGATAACGAGCCGGGCGATGCCTATCACATCATGGACCGCTCAACGATCCTGATCGACAAGGGTTATCATCCCTGCTGCACGCTGCCGGGCTATGAAATGTACTATTTCACCATTCTGGGCGGACTGTCGCAGCGCTCGCTCAAGCAGTATTTCCAACCGACGCATGAGGAACAGTTGCACACGATCCCCGGGATCATGGACATGGTGGAAAAGTTCAAATGACTCTTCAAACATTAGCAGAAGTCCTGCAGCCTGCGCTGCGGCAGGGCCACGCGGTCGCCGGGCTGGTGACGCTGGGCTGGGAAGACATGCGCGCCTATGTGGCGGCAGCAGAGGCAGAAGGCTGCCCGGTGATCCTGCAGGCAGGCCCGTCATGCCGCGAACACACGCCGTTGCCGGTGCTGGGCAAGATGTTCCGGCATCTGGCCGAAGGTGCTTCGGTGCCCGTGGTGGCGCATCTCGACCATGGCTACACCGCCGAGGACTGCCGCATCGCCATTGACAGCGGCTTTACCTCCGTGATGTTCGACGGGTCGCGCAAACCGCTGGCCGAGAACATCGCTGAAACGGCAGCCATTGCCGAGATGGCCCATGCCGCCGGGGTGTCCTGCGAAGGCGAGATCGGCTTTGTTGGCTATTCGGGCGGCGAAGGCTCTGCCGGGACCGATCCCGAGGAAGCGGCCCAGTTTGCCCGCGAAACCGGCGTGGACGCCATGGCGATCTCGGTCGGCAACGTGCATCTGCAACAGGACAAGCAGGGCGGTCTGGACGAGGCGCGCATCCGCGCCGTCGAAGCCGTCTGCCAGATCCCGCTTGTCATCCATGGCGGGTCAGGCGTGCCTGTGGCGCAGCGCCGTGCGCTGGCGCGAGGCTCGGCAATCTGCAAATTCAACATCGGAACAGAGCTGCGAATGGCCTTCGGGGCGGCGCTGCGCGAGGCGGTGAACCGCGACCCTGCCCGCTTTGACCGTGTGCAGATCCTGAAAGAAACCCACGAGCCACTGGTGGCCGCGACACGCACCGTGTTGCAAGCCTTCAAAGGAGAATGAAATGTTGAAAATCGGGCTTCTCGGCTGTGGCAGAATAGGTCAGGTCCACGCTCGCTCCATCAGTCAGATCGACGGTGCCAAGGTAACGGCGGTGGCAGATGCCTTCGAAGCACCCGCAAAGGCACTGGCAGACAAGACCGGAGCCGCCGTGATGGGGCCCCAGGACCTTATCGCCAGTGCAGAGGTGGACGCCGTCGTCATCGGCACACCCACGGACACCCATTTCGACTTGATCCATGCCGCAGCAAGCGCGGGCAAGGCGATCTTTTGCGAAAAGCCGGTGGACATGTCAGCCGAGCGCATCCGCGATTGCATCAAGGCGGTGGAGGCTGCGGGCGTTCCGTTCATGACTGCGTTCAACCGCCGCTTCGACCCCAACTTTGCCAGCGTTCAGGCACGTATCGCGGATGGAGAGATCGGCGGCATAGAAATCGTCACGATTCAATCCCGCGACCCGTCGCCGCCGCCCATCTCTTACGTCAAAAGCTCTGGCGGCCTGTTTCGGGACATGATGATCCACGACCTCGATATGGCGCGATTCCTGCTGGGCGAAGAGCCCGTGACCATCTATGCGACGGGCGCATCGCTCGTCGATCCGGAGATCGGGAAGGCAGGCGATGTCGACACTGCGGCCGTCACGCTGACCACGAAAAGCGGCCGGATCTGCCAGATCACCAATTCCCGCCGCGCCAGCTATGGCTATGACCAACGCATCGAAGTGCATGGCGAGAAAGGCATGCTGCGGGCCGACAACATGCTGGAAAACACTGTCGAAGTCGCCACGTCTGTGGGTTTCACCAAGGCCCCGGCAAAGCATTTCTTTCTTGAACGGTACGAGGCCGCATATCGCGCCGAGATGTCCTATTTCGTTGCATGCGTTGCCGGACAGACGGAAATCTCGCCGGGTATTCAGGATGGTTTGCGCGCCCAGCTTCTTGCAGACGCCGCCACCCGCTCGTGGCAAGAGGGCAAGGCCATCACCCTGGAATAGGGTCAATCTGCGGGGTGCGTCACCGCGCGCCCCGCAGATCCAAGGGCCTTACCGCCGGGCGGCAGGGAACAGGGTAAGCCGCAGGTCTGCCAGGTCTCAAAAATTCGCGGACGCCCGTTTCGGTGGCCCCCGCCGCCGCCTGCCGCACACCGCCCGGAAGACCATCGCGACCGCACCGTTGCCAGAGTGGCAGCGGAACGGTCGCGCGGATCAACTCAGCCGGATCAGATCATGAAGAGGCCCTCGTCCTGCTGGAAGATCAGGAACGACACTTCGTCCATGCCATGGGCTGTCTCTGCATCATGGGACAGATCCTCCTGCACAAACACCTCGCCCGTCACAATGTCTTGACGGACAACCGCCGTATCCAGGTCGGAGATCTGCGTGATCTGCGCAAAATCCAGCGTCTCTGGCACGGACTGGCGGGCGTCAGATACGTTCAGAACGCCCGTCTCGAAGGCGCTGAAACTGCCATCCTCGAAGGCCACGTAGCTTATGGTTTCGGTGCGGTGCCCGGCAAAGTCGGCCTCCCGCTCTGCCATCGAGATCTTGAAACCGGTCTCGGTGATCGCATCCACCCGCGCCGTCGCGAATTCGTGGCCGTTCCGGGAATTCACCGTGGCGAAAACGCGGGTATCGCTGCCTGAAAGCTCCCCTTCGAAAGCAACCTCTGCCGGGTTCGCCTCCCGCGTGGACTGGTACACCGCACCGGTGCTGACCGTTCCCGCCTCGATCACGGCACCGTTCGACAGCTCGTGCCGTCCGGCTTCCAGAACCATGTACTGCACCGTCTCGACCTTGTGGATACCGTCCAGATCCTCGGTCTCCTGCAACTGGATGTCGAACCCGTTGGACGACACGTTGGAAACGCGCACCTCGACGATATCCTGGCCGTTCATCGTTTTGACGAAAGCCACGACAACAGGGTTGTCATATGCCTGAAGCGTGCTGATCGATTGCACCGTGTCATCGGCACGGATGGTGCCATATTCACCCACCGTATTGCCGGAATGGGCCACGTCATCTTCGGTGATCTCTTCGGCCTGCGTATTTTCCAGACGGATGGACCCGCCGCGGGTCGAGATCAGAGCGTCGGCGCCGTCCTGACTGATGAAGAGATCGTCAAAGCTGTCAATCTCGGCAAGGCCCAACAGGTCCAGCATATCCTCGCCTGCCTTAAAGTCGGTGATGGTGTCAGCCCCGAAAATGGCGGAACCCGCCCCGGCAAAGACGAACGTATCCGCGCCTGCACCGCCGGTCAGCAGGTCATCGCCCGCGCCGCCGATCAGAACGTCATGGCCAGCGCCCCCTTCGAGCGTGTCCGCCCCGGCGCCGCCCTCGATGAAGTCATCACCACCGTCGCCGCGCAGGCTGTCCTCGCCCTCCTGGCCAAACAGCGCGTCGTCGCCAAGGTCGCCTTCCAGGATGTCATTCCCCTTGCCACCCTCGATAAGGTCGTTCTCGACCGTGCCCTCGAATTCAAGGTCATACGTCTTGAATGCGGTGAAGACCTGGCCAGGGGTTTCATAGGTGATCGCAACCGTGCCGTCGGCCTGCGCTGCGATAGAAGGATGCGCGCGACCGCTGATGATCAGATCTTCGCCGATCTTCTCGCCTGACGCGTTCAGCCTGATGACGTGGATCTCGTCATTGCCCTCATCCTTGTTATAGGCCAGCAGGAACGAACCATCGGCCAAGGCGGCAAGCTGCGGCTCGCTATGCGCGCTTTGGGCTGCCGCGTTCACTGCCGGGTTGATGTATCCGGTGCGGGCAGAGCCGTCCTCGTTGTAGATCTGCATGAACAAATCCTGGTCGCCTCCGGCAGTATGCTGGAACACCACGACGAAACCGCCATCCGCCAGCGCCGCGATATCGCCCTGACGCATATGGCCGCTGCCGGCGAAATGCCCGTTTGCCGTCGTCTTCGTCCCGTCCTGATCGAAGATGGTGACAGCGGCTGCACCTTCACTTGTGCTGTGGCGGATATTGTCAATGCGGGCTTCGCGGCCACCTGTCAGACTGATCGTCTTGACGTAGTTGGTGAAAAAGGTGCCGTCCGCCGGGTCTGCCAGCTTCTTGATCGTCCCGTCAGGTTCTGCGCGGAAATGATGCTCGCCGTCCTTGTAGTTGTTGGCACGCAACGCGAATTCATTATTGCCCAGCGACATGGCTTCCCACTGGTGAAGGTCGACCGCGTCGGTGCTCAGCCTGATTTCCGCGCCGATCTTCTGGCCCGAGGCATCCACCCGTTGCGCGTGGATCTTGTGCGGTCCGGATTTCTCGTCCGCAGCCCAAAGCACCAGGAAGGTCCCATCCGAAAGCGCGAGTGTCTGGGTCGTCTCTACCGTATGCACGTCAAGCGCGTTGACAAGGATGGTCAGCGCCTGCGGTGGCGGGGGAACGTCGACCCCCGCTTCCTCGGCATGATTGCCGGTGTCGCTGTCACCGCGTTCGTCCTTTGCGGCCAGCTCTTCTTCGGTAAGAAAATCCTCCGCCTCGGCGTCTTCGTCGAAATCCTCCTCATATTGCGCATGGTCCGGCGCGTCTTCGACTTCGACCTCCTCCAGATCGCTGCCAGTGCCCAGAAGGTCCTGCCCGGCGTCTTTGATGTCGTTGAAAAGGTCGCTGACGCCGTCGCGGATGGTCTGCGTCCCGTCTTCGATCCTGTCCTCCAGCGCCAGTCGGAACTCCGACGCGGCATCGTTTTGGGTGACAAACGCGGCAAGATCGGGGGATGCCGCCTCTGTCGGCACGGCGCTGAATACGCCCGCCTCAACGGCCCCCGCCAGATCAATCTCGGTCGTCTCGCCGTTCAGGCTGACAAGCCGCAGCGTCTCGATCCGCTTATCCGCGTTTTCCATATTGGTAAGGAAAACGGTCTTTGTGTTCTTGGCGATGCCCTTGGCCGTGCCGGTCAGCTTGGCCGCAACAGCCTTGGCCTTGTCCTCGAAGCTGGTGATGCCCTCGTCGAACTTGAAAAGGTCTTTCATATTGTAGAGCTTGAGGGCATTGGCCGCAGCAAGGGCCGTATCGGTATAGGAAACGATCAGGCTGCCGCCGAAAATGGGAATATCACCCGGCACGCGCGTGATCGACACTTCGCTGGGGGCCACACCCAGCAGCGCGCGCAGTTCCAGCGTATCAGCGCCACCCGCCTCCGAGATAAGCCCCGCATCCCCGCCGTCAAAGGCGGTTGCGGCGTCACCGGCCACGCTCAGCGCATCCATGATGTCACCGTCAAGCTTGCCTTCCGAGATGAAGGCGACATCAACCTTGTCCAGCGTCACCAGGTAAGTGTCGTCACCGGCGCCGCCAAAGGCCTTCGTGTTCTTGCTGGAGATGCCGAATGTGTCGTCGCCGTCACCGCCCAGCAATCTGTCTCCGCCAGAAAGGTCGTAAAGCGTCATCAGCTTGCCACCCAGATCCTCAAGCCCGTCGGGCATGAATTTCCCGATGACATCCGGCACGCTGCCAAGGTCGGGGATGGCCCCGCCGATAGCGTCCAGAATTGCGCCGAAATCGGGCATGTCGTCAAAAAACGCGGCAATCCCGTCGATCCCGTCGGCAATCCCATCACCCAGCGCATCCAGAAGCTCCCGCAGCCCATCAAGAGAGACCGCATCCGCGATGCTCTTGATGACCTGACCGACGGCTTCGGTGACATGCGCCACGAAGTCGAGCCCGGCCGAGAAATCAAAGCTCTGGATCGCGTCCAGAATCGCAGCCGCAAAGTCACCGATATGATCGAGGAAGTTGAAGTTTGGCAGGAAGTCGAAATCGAAGCCGAAGTCCAGAGACAGGTCTGGCAGGGTGATCGTCAGCGCATCCAATATGTCCGCCACTGCGCCCTCAATGCCGTTGGCAAGGTAATCGGCAATATCTTCGATCCCCCGGATCGTGCCCTCCACCCCGTCAATGACCAGCTCGGCACCTTCCAGGATCGTGTCGATCACTCCTTCGAAGGCAAGCTCTGCCACTTTGGCGAGGTCCATTGCCGCCGTGGTCACCTGCCCGACCAGCCCGCTCACGGTTTCGGCAATCGCACCCAGCACCTGATCGATGATGTCGGCATTCAGAAGACCCGCCGCATCTGCGAGGATTTCCGAAATCTTGGCATGCAGCGCCGAGACGACGTCGTCCAGCGGGATGTCGAGGTTGAGCGCGTCGAGCAGCTTTCCAAGCCTGCCAAGACCGAGGTCAAAGTCAAAGCTGAACGCGATGTCGGGCAGCGCGATGCCCGGAAAATCAAGCGCTATGGCATCCAGAAAATCCTCGATCCCCGTGATCACCCCGTCGATGCCGTCAATCACGAATTGCATCTCGGACAGGATGGCCGCCACGACCTTGTCGACCATCTTGTCGACCATCTCCACGGCCGGGCGCACGAGGTGTTTGTTCAGCATCACGCTGATGAAGCTGTTCATGTCGAGCAGCACATCGTCACCCGCACCGCCAGCATAGAAGGACGACTGGTTGAACCCGCCGATCATCAGGTCATCGCCGTCGCCGCCGAAGGCGATGCCCCCCTTGCCCAACGAGAAGAACGTGTCGCTCCCCGCACCGCCAGAGCGCAGAGTCGTACCGGTTGCGATGTCAATGAATGTGTCGTCGCCACTGCCGCCGGACTGAAAGGTGACGCCGCCAAAACCCGCGCTTTTCGTCGGCGCCTGGTTGGCATCGGGTTTCTTCTTGGTGAAGAGCTCCTTGTAGAAATCCTGGCTGACCATCGCCATGACGTCGTCGCCGGAATTTCCCATCTGCACGCCAAGCGGGCTTTTGTTCGCGCCGCCGAAGAAGGTGATCATCGTGTCGCTGTCACCGCCGCCGGACTGGAACACGCCGCCGTTCTTGAAAAGCTGCATGTTCACAAGAACGTCTTTGCCACCCTCGCCGAATTGCACGCTGGCTTTCTTGCCCAGCGCCACGCCCACGTCCTCGCCCTTGCCCAGCAGCTGGACATTGGCCTCCCCCAGTCCGATCGCGATGTCTCGCCCGGCATCGCCGAATTGCAGGTTGCCCTTGCCCGCAGCCACAAGAACATTGGTGTCCGTGCTTTCCTGCCCCTCTGCCGCATGCGCTGTCAGGTCGTCCTTGTTCTGCTGATCCAGGCCCAGCTCTTCGGGCAGCACATCCAGAATGTCGCCACCGAACTGCACATTGCCTTTGCCAAGCCCGATGATGATGTCCGAACCGCTGGACCCCATCTGAAGGTTGCCCTGGCCCACGGCCAGCATGATGTCATCATCCGCGCCGCCATGCTGGATATTGTATTGGCCAGCGGCCACCAGAATATCGTCGCCGGAACTGCCCAGCTGCAGGCTCGCCTGACCCAGCGCAAAGGCGATATCATCGCCCGCGCCGCCGATCTGGACGTTGACCCGCCCAAGCGCGACCATGATATCGTCGCCCTCGTCGCCGATCTGCAGGTTGGCCTCTCCCAGACCGAACAGGATGTCATCGCCCCTGCCCCCGTGCTGGACATTGCCGAAATATCCAAGCCCCACAAGGATATCATCCCCGTCATCGCCGAACTGCGCATTCCCCGCGCCGATGGCGACCATGATGTCATCACCCTTGCCGCCGTGCTGCATGTTCAGCGCGCCCGCAGCCACCATGATATCGTCGCCGTCATCGCCGAACTGGACATTGCCCAGACCGCCACCCGCGACCATGAGATCATTTCCCTCGCCGCCATGCTGAAAGTTCCCGCCATTTGCGAGCGCCACCATCTTGTCGTCGCCCGCGCCACCCTTCTGCACATTGGCGGCGTCGGACACGGCGATCATCACATCATCCCCCGATCCGCCGTCCTGCGTTGTCGCGATGAACCCTGCGGCGACCATGATGTCGTCGCCCTCACCCCCGTCCATCACGTTGACACCGCCAACGCTGACCATCACGTCATCGCCCGCGCCGCCATAGACGATGTTGGAAATACCGCCCGCAGCAATCGTATCGTTGCCGCCGCCGCCGTGGATGATGTTGGCCCCACCGACCGAGGTGATCAGATCGTCGCCATCCCCCCCATGAACGCGGTTGACCGCGCCCACGGCCACGATCACATCATCGCCGGTGCCGCCATCCATCCGGTTATAGGCCCCGATGCCCACCAGCCGGTCCCTGCCGTCCCCGCCCTTCATGTCGTTATAGGCGCCGATGCCGACAACCAGATCGTCATCCGCGCCGCCGTTCATCGCGTTATAGGCGCCGACGCCAATGAGCTCGTCGTTACCTTCGTCGCCCTTCATATCGTTATAGGCTCCAGCACCGCGCAGCGTGTCATGCCCCGTCCCGCCGGACATGTCATTATGCAGACCAAGACCGACCAACTCGTCATTGCCTGCCTCGCCGCGCATCTTGTTCGAGACGCCAATCGCGCGCAGATAATCGTCGCCGGTTCCGCCGTACAGCTCGTTGCGCGCGCCAAAGGCCTTCAGGATATCGTCGCCGCCTTCGCCAAATAGTTTGTTCTTGATCAGGTTCTTGCCGTCGATCGTGTTGTCGCCGTCATTGCCATGCTTCGTGACCACGAATTGATTGGTGACGAAGCTACCGACTTTCTTGAAAAATTTCTTTGCGCGTCCCATGGCTAAACTCCTTTGATAAAATGCCGTTTTCGGGAAGCGCACCCGCAAATTTCCGGGCGCGCCATACACCTCTGTCGGGCGGCGCGTCGGAATGGTTCAAATTTTGTGAGAAAAAATTCTGCGGCGAAGGCTACATATGGAACCGGCCGATTTTCCTGACCGTGCCGTCTTCGTTCCAACGCACCGAATGGCCCGTCACACCGGGAAAGAGGCTGCGCAAATCGCGCGAGATTGCGCGCATGTCACCAAAGGGCGCGATCACGTCGATGAACCAAAGCTGGTCGCCGCTTTGCCAGGCGTCGGGGGCCACGCCGCCCTCTGCCAGCATTGCATCCGCCGCCGTGTCGCTCAGCCAGGCCCAGGTCGCCACGCCCACGATGCGCTCTGCCCGGTGCCAGCGCCTGAGTTGCCCCAGATCGTAGGGACGAAGAAAGACTTCGTGCAGGAAACGCAGCTCCATCTCGGCCAGGACCGGCGTGTGCATGGCAATCTCTGCCAACTCGCCGATCAGCGTGTAGCGCTGGCGCGGGCCAAGCTGTGCCAAAGCGCTCTGTCGCGGTTCTTCCTGTGCCATCGTGTCCTCTTCCCCGAGTCGGTTACTCCCTTCCAAGTTTTTTTGAACCGCTCCATGATTGCAACCGACAGAAAGGGTAAGATCACACTACCCGGCTGACGGAGGCGCGGCCATGAATGACAGAACCGAAGAGATGCTGGATTACGTCCATGACAGGCTTGATCCCGAAGCACGGCAATCCTTAGAGGCGGATCTGAGCCGGGACGCGCATCTGCGTGCCGAACTGGCCGTCGTGCAGGCGGTTGCGCGCGAGGGGGCCGCGACCCCCCCGACAGCAGAGGCGCGCGACGCGGGATGGGCCTCGCTGTCTGCCGCAATCGACGCCGACGCGCGACGCATTCCGGCGAATGACAATCGTGGCTTCTCGCTTGCCCAAGTGGCCGCAATCGCGGTTTTCGCGGTCGTTATATCCCAGTTCTTCACCCTGTCACTCTGGCCCGATGATCCGGGCGCAGGCTTTGCACCTGCAAGCCAAGACACCAGCGGTTTCGTCCTTCAGGTGGGCTTCGCGCCAGAGGCTACCGCAGCCCAGCTCACCGCCCTTTTGCAAGAGCTGGGCGCAACGCTGGTCGACGGTCCCGGCGCACTCGGCCTTGTCACACTCAGCTTCACGGATGAGGCTGCACGAACAGCGGCGCTGGAGGCGTTGCGCGCCCAACCCGATCTGGTCGACATCGTCTCGCAACCCTAGCGGCGACCCAGACATCTCATAAGGGATTGTTTGGCGTGGAAGATCCGCGTTTTCACTGTCCCTGTGGGGATCCCCTCGACCGCGGCGATTTCCGGATAGGTAAACCCCTCAAAGAACGCGAGCTGCACAATGGACCGTTGCACATCCTTAAGCTTTTCCAGACATGCTCTCAGCCGTCTGGCCTCTTGCGCAGCGGCTGCCGCGGCCTCCGGACCGGGCGCGTCATCGACGGTTTCCGGCACGTCGTCCGTGAACTGCAATCTGGCACTCTGGCGCAGCCTGTCGACCATCTTGTTCCGTGCAATGGTGAAGATCCAGGTCTTGACGGTGGCCGTGCCCTTGTACCGGCCAGCCCCGCGCCAGACATCCAGCATCGCGTCCTGCACGACGTCCGCCGCCAAACCGTTATCGCCCGAACGTGCCCGGACAAAGCCGTTGAGCGCGTCATGGTGGCGCTCATACAATCGGCGCATGGCCGCTTTATCGCCAGTTGCGATGCGTGCAATCAATACGCGATCTTCATCTTGCCCGTCCATCTGGCCCCGCCGCCGCTTCTTGATAGTATTTCTCTCAGACTAAGGAGTCTGTCATGACCTTCGCGAGCATTTTCCGGCCTTTTTCTGCGCCGAACAGCCCCTTTCGCCAGATTTCGGGCGCGTTTGTCATTCTCGCCCTTCTGGCGTCGTGCAGCAGCTTCCAGTTGAACCCTCCCACCGTGCCGCCAAGCCCCGCTGATCGTGCGCAGGTGATTGACGACCGGCAGATAGTCGCACTTGTTGCCACGCGCAGCGCCGCCGACTCGCTGCAAACAAAGGCAGAGGCCCGGGGCTTTGTCACCCGCGAGGTCGTGCCGTTGGAACGGCTGGGGCTGCGGATGCTGAGTTTCGATATCCCGCAGCCGCTGGACGGGGCCGGTGCCATTACCCTGCTGGAAAGTCTTGAACCCGGCGCCACGGCGGGCGTCAACCATGCCTACCGGCTGACGCAGATCGAAGAGCAGGCCGGGAACCGGTTCGATTACGCCTCGCGCATGATCGGCTGGACCGCCGGTGCCTGCCGCGCGCATGGCCCCATCGGCATGCTGGACACCGGCATCGACGAAGGCGCCTTGCAGCCCAGCGGTGCGGAGGTGACAGAGCGGTCCTTTGTCCGTGGCGGCGATGTGCCCGAACAGCACGGCACAGACGTTGCCATGCTGCTTGTCGATCCAGACCGGCTGCGCGATGTCACGCTCTACAGCGCGGCCGTGGTCGGGCAGACCTCGGCGGGGCGCGAGGAAGCTGGCGTCGACGCGATACTTGAAGCGCTCGACTGGATGGCGTCGAACGGTGTCAGGGTGGTGAATGTCAGCCTGGCGGGCCCCTACAACAAGATATTGGACCGGGGCATCGACCGCGCCGCAGCCCTGGGCCTGACAATTGTCGCATCCGTCGGGAATGACGGGGCCTCGGCCTCTCCCCGCTACCCGGCGGCATTCAACAATGTCATCGGCGTCACCGCCGTAGATGCCAGCGAGGCGATCTACCGAAACGCGGTACGCGGTGACCACGTCGATCTTGCAGCACCGGGTGTCGATGTGCTGGTCACCGCTCAGGATGGGCAACGCTTCGTGACAGGCACGTCTGTGGCGGCCCCATTCGTGACGTCGCGCATCGCGGCGGACCCGTCATTGCAGTCGGGCGGCACCTTGGCGACCATCCGCAACATGCTGCGCGGACAGGCGAAAGATCTTGGCCCCGCTGGCTTTGACGGCACCTACGGGGCCGGGCTTGTCCAAGCGCCAGCCGCTTGTCTCTGACCCATCCACGAGCGACCGCCCTGCCAATCCTACGCGCTCTATCCCCCACATCGAAACCACCGCTCAGGCCCCTTCCGCAGAGGCCCTTTCACGTGGCGCAAGGAACTTTCTCCACCTGTCATCTGTTCTCCTGACAACGCCAAAGGAGAATTCATGTCCACGATCACCACCACCAACCCTGCGACCGAACTTGAAATCCAGACCTATGATTTGATGACCGAAGCGGAAGCGGTTGATCGGCTTGAGGCATGCCATGCCGCCTTCCTCGACTGGCGAAACCTGTCGCACAAAGACCGCGGCGCGCACCTATCCGCGATTGCGCAAAAGCTTCGCGACAATGCCGATGAACTGGCCGCCCTGATGACAAAGGAAACAGGCAAGCTGTTGAAGGACGGTCTGACAGAGGTGGAAATCTGTGCGGCGATATTTGACTACACCGCCAAGACCGGCCCGGACGCGCTGGCAGACGAGGAGCGCACGCATGGCGCAAACGGCAAACGCGGCGTCGTCAGCTATCAGCCGTTGGGGGTCATCTATTCGATCCAGCCATGGAACTTCCCGCTTTACCAGCCGGTGCGCGTTCTGGCGGCCAATCTGATGACGGGCAATGGCTGCGTGCTCAAACACGCCAGCATCTGTACCGGGTCCGGCCTGCGCCTGCGCGAATTGTGCATCGAGGCCGGCCTGCCCGAAGACCTGTTTCAGGTGATCCTCATCGACCACGACACAAGCGACAAGCTGATCGAACACCCGTTGGTGCGCGGTGTAACCCTGACGGGCAGCGACGGTGCCGGGCGCCATGTCGGCGCCGTGGCCGCCAAGGCGCTGAAAAAGACCGTGCTGGAGCTTGGCTCGAACGACGCCTATCTCGTGCTGGAGGATGCCGATATCGAAACGGCGGTCAAATTCTCTGTCATGGGGCGGCTTTATAACAACGGCGAAACCTGTGTCTCTGCGAAACGCTTCATCGTGACGGACAAGGTCTATGACGCCTTTGTCGAGGGCTTTGTGGCCGCCATGAAGGACATCGTGATGGGCGATCCCACCGACAAGGCCACGCAGCTTGGCCCGCTATCCAGCCAGGACCAGTTCGAAACCGTCAAGTCGCAGGTAGAAGAAAGCGTTGCCAAGGGCGCGACAGTTCTTTGCGGCGGTGAAGCGCCGGACCGCAAGGGGGCCTACTATCCCGCCACCGTACTGGCAGACCTCAAACCCGGAATGCCCGCATATGACGATGAAATCTTCGGGCCCGTCGCGTCGATCATTCGCGCCAGGGACGACGAAGACGCCATGCGCCTTGCCAATGAAAGCCGCTATGGGTTGGGCGGCGGCATCTTCTCGCAGGATGAAGAGCGCGCGATGAAACTGGCGCGCGATCATTTCGACACCGGCATGATCCGCATCAATTCCTTTGGCGCGGCCGATCCCAACATGCCCTTCGGCGGGGTGAAGGATTCCGGCTACGGGCGTGAACATGGCGGCTTTGGCATGAAGGAATTCGTCAACACCAAGGCGATCTTCCTGCCGTAATGGGCCGTCTGCCCTTGGCCTGACCCCAAACAACGCAAACGTGCAATGCGGCGGCAAACGCTGCCGCAACGGTCGCCCGTGCGCCCAAATGGTGCCGTGGCACCGCAACCCGCATCCAAACAATTGGAGAATATGATGACCTTGAACATCCTCGTCGCCGGCGCAACCGGCAAAACCGGCCTGCACCTTGTTCAGGACCTGATCGAAAGCGGGCACAAACCCACCGCGCTCGTGCGCGAAAGTTCGGATACCGGCGATCTTCCGCAAGGCGTAGCCCTGCGCCGGGGCGACCTGACGGACCTGAACCCGGATGTCTGCGACGGTATGGACGCGGTTGTCTTCGCGGCCGGGTCTGGCGGATCAACAGGCCCCGAGATGACGGATAAGGTCGATCGTGACGGCGCGAAACGGCTGGTTGATCTTGCCAAGGGCGCGGGCGTTGGCCGCTTTGTGATGCTCAGCACGATTGGCGCAGATCAGTCTGACCCGCAGGGCGACATCGCGCATTATCTCAAAGCCAAGCACGAGGCTGATGAACACCTCAAACAATCGGGCCTGACATATGCCATCCTCCGCCCCGTCGCCCTGAGCGATGACGGGCGCAGTGACGACGTGATCCTGGGCGAGGATGTGGACAAGTCAGGCAAAGCCGCGCGCGCCGATGTTGCCGCCCTGCTGGCAGAGGCTGCCACCTCGGGCCGGTTTGATGGCAAGGCGCTTGATATGCAGTCGGCCTGACATCGCGCAGCCAACAGGCCAGTCACACCGACCGCGCCGCGCGCCCGAAACACAACCGGTCGGCGCGCGCGTGTCTAAGGCACATTGCGCATTGCCGGTTTGCCTTTGTCACAGCCATCATCCTCTTTCGGGGTGATGGCCCCCGGCAAACCCCGGACGTTCCGGCTCGCGCCTGTCGCCCCGGCGATCCCTAAACTGTGCAGCTTGGCTGCACAGGTTTGCCGTTTTTCAGATGGCGCGAGATGATCTTTTTCTGGACCTTCCCACAGGGCATTGGCCGGGCGGGCGCCTGAACGGGCGACGCCTCTGTCAGCTCTGGAAACAGCGCCGATATCTCAACCCAGGCTGCCGGTGACAGCGCTTTTCTGGCCTCGGGGCCAAGAAACAGGCTCTCGGTGATCGCGCCTGCCGCATGAACAAGCTCATGCCTGTCAAACAGAAGGTGGTGGTATTCCACGCCCGTTTCGCTTTCGTCAACGAAAACCCCCGGCAGCGACGTAAGCTTGTTTGCCGCGACCAGAACGTCCGGCGACCCTGCCACGCGCTGCGCGATCCGGGAGGACACGACGACCCTGTGCTGAGGCGAGAGGGTCAGGTCATTGGACGGGGAATTCGGACCAAGCGCGCCCTTCAGGATGCGGATTGGCCGCAGATGGGGCTTCAGGGCCAGATGCCGACCGGTCAGCTGCGCCTTGCCTCTCCAGCGCAATGGCTGGGCTCCATGTTCCAGCGTCGAGACAAGATCGCCTGCCTTCAGATCCTCGACCGCGACGGGCCCGGCGGGTGTCTCGATCAACGTGCCAGAGCCGAAGCACAACACGATGTTGGTCAGCCCCGCGTTGTTTACCAACTCTCCCGGGATCTTGGTCAGGGTGGTGCCCGGGGGCGGCAAAGCACTTGCAGGAAGGGTGCCGGTCCCGCCCACCGAATAAAGCGTCAGGTTATTGACGTCAAAGCCGTCCGGGACGAAAGCGATGAAGAAGCCTTCCTCGTAGACGCCATTGGAATTTGTCCCGGCACTGTTGTTGTTGCTGATCCCGCCGCTGCCGTCCTCGTCATAATCAAAAACAATGGCCGTATAGGTGTTTCCGTCACTCCCGTTGAACTGCACCACACCTTCATAGTTGATGAAGTTCCCGGTGTTTGTCGTGCCGGCAGTAACCAGCTGCGTGGGGTCGACCGGGCTGTCGCTTCCGCCATCGCCAGCAAGCACGGTGGGATCGGACCCATCAGAAACGGTAAGAGAGCTTGGCCCACCTGCCGGAACCGTCCAGGAGCCCGCGGCGATATTGTTAAGCTCGGACGGTGTCAGACCTGTGTCCGCTCCGAAATACCCTGTGAACTGAAACGGCAATGTCTCTTCCTTTCGGTTTTAACCTGAACGGTTCGGGTGGGCGCGCCTGCATCTCAGAGTTGCCTCTATGCGCGCCCCGATCAACCCTTTCTGGTGCTCCGGGGCGGCTTTCCTGCAACTGCTGCAGAATATGGCGTCACTTTCTGGTACCTTCCTGTGGTGCCGCGCCCGCAGGCGAACTGCCAATCGGGATTTGGTGGGCGATAGCGGTCTTGCCTGCGCTTCTTTCGGCACGCACCTTGGGTTGGGATTCAGCCCGGCGAAACGCCATGTCAGGCAAGCAGGTCAAAGCCGAAATCCGCCGCACTCAGCTCTGCAATGGTGCTTCCCAGCAGATAGACCTGATCGTCGGCTTCTCCGCCGAGGGCCGCCAGATCGATATGCGCCGCCCATCCCAGATCGCTCACGCTTTGCCAGATCGCCGACCAGTCAGGGCCAAAGCCCGTCAGGTCGATCTGGTCACGGCCAGCCTCGAAGTCATGCACGTAATCTGTCCCGCACCCGGTATCGAAGACAAAGGCGTCGCTGCTTTCGTCCGCGCCATAGCTGCCACCCCAAAGGTGATCGGTTCCGGCGCCGCCGCGCAGCACGTCAGCGCCCTGCCCGCCGACCAGCTCGTCATTGCCGGACCCGCCGGACAGAACATCGTCGCCTGCCTGCCCGTAAACGAAATCATCCCCAGCGCCCCCGGCCAGCGTGTCGGTCCCGGCATCGCCGTAAAGCGTGTCCTGCCCTGCAGCCCCGTCCACGATATCGCCCCAGGATGACCCGTTGACCACGTCGTCGCCCGCTGTGCCTGCATGCAGGTCGGCCCCGACAAATCCGCCATCCTCGATCGCGGGGTTGCGATCCGCCGCACTTTCCAGCTCGTAAACCCGGATATAGTCGACATAGAACCCGTCGGTGAGATCCGTGCTCGCATCCGGGTCACTGGCCCATCCGCCCACGGCAAGGTTGAGGATCAGGTACATATCTTCCTGAACGGTATTGGCGCTTTCGCGGATCGTGACCCCGTCAAGCGTCCAGCGGATTACCGTCTCATCCCAATACAGGCCATAGCTGTGGAAACCCGCGCCTGCGCCGCTGCCGTCAATCTGCATGGCATCGGGCGCGCCCTGATCCCACAGGTTGGTGTGCAGCGTATCGCCAGTCCCGCCAAGATACTCGAATATGTCGATCTCCGAGGACCAGTCCCCATCGGCAGGCATCATCCAGAAGGCGCTCCACAACCCGGTTTGATCCGGGATATCGGCGGAGATTTCGATATAGCCGCCATTGGTGGCAAAGCTCATTTCCGTCGACAGCATACCCGACCCGTAAGTCAGCCCGTCCGCCAGCGCGCTCTGCTCGCTGCCCAGCGCCGCAGCGTGGATCGTCATCGTGCCATCCGCGACAGTGAACGGGTCGGGCAACCCCGCCATGTCGGGATCGACATAGTATTGCAATTCGCCATTGGCCGCATTGGTCCGGCTGTTTTCCAGATGCGGCGAATAAGAGGTCGCCCAGACGCCGCCCTTGCCATGCCCTGTCCAGTAAGCGGCCGTGCTGCCGTTGAATTCATCATTGAACGTCAGGACATAGCTCTGGCCATCGATGGTCAGGCTGCTGGGCACTGCGCCAGCGGGTTCGGGTGCCGGAACCTCCGTCACCGGATCGGGTTCAACGACCTCTGCGCCCTTGTTCTTGCCCCGGCCTGCGCCATTGCCACCCGCTACAATCGTCTTGCGTGCCATCACTCTTACCTCGGACCTTCTGTACCGCCACAACTGAACAGAAGCCCGCGATCGGCTCAACGACGCATCCGGCTTGCCGGGCTATCCGCATCGCAACCCGCCCTATCCGAAGTGATACTGCGAGGGTCTCAAACGCGGCCAGACCACACACCCCCCTCGCAAAGGCAGGGTGACGCGTCCAAGGAGGGTCCCTCGCACAGGCAGCCGCGCGAGCCAGCGCACGGCACGGGCCGGTCACTGCACAGCGATACTCAGGCGGCGCGCTTTGGTAAAAGATGTCCCACCCCTGAGGCCCGGAAAGACCCGGCTGTTCGGGCCTCTCTGGATCAAGCTCTGTAAGGTCCACCCTCAGCAGGGGTGACCCACCTGCTTCAAGGGTTCGGCAGCGGTCCTGCCGAACTCCGTTGGCCCTGACGCACTTACCCTACAGTTGCTGGGCGTTGAACGTGTCGCAATCACCCATTCGCCCGCTTTGATAGCCGCGCGCGAACCACCGCGAGCGCTGCTCGCTGGTGCCGTGGGTGAACGTATGTGGTTGCGGCACCTTGCCAGCGCGGCGTTGCAGGTAGTCGTCGCCGATCTTGCGGGCCGCGTTCAGCGCCTCTTCAAGATCGCCGGGTTCCAGCAATCCGTTGACCGACCGCGCCCAGACACCGGACAGGCAATCGGCCTGCAATTCCAGACGAACGGTCAGCGCGTTGGCCTGCGCCTCGCTCGACTGCCTGCGCGCCTGATCGACCTGCCCAAGGATGCCCAGCTCGTTCTGAATGTGATGCGCAACCTCATGGGCGATCACATAAGCGGCTGCAAAATCGCCGCCCGCGCCAAGCTGCTCTGACAGGGTCGAAAAGAATTCGGTGTCCAGATAGGCCTTCTGATCTGCCGGGCAGTAGAACGGTCCCGTCGCACCAGAGGCCGACCCGCAGGGCGATTGCGTCACCCCGGAATACAGCACCATCACGGGCGGGTCATATTGTTCACCGATCTGGGCGGGATAGACCTCGCTCCAGACCTGCTCTGTCGTGCCCAGAACCTGCGCGGCAAAGGTGCCCGCCGCTTCTTCCTGCGCGCTCAGCTCAAGCGGGGCGCCGGATTGCGTTCCGGCCCCTTGCAGCAAGGGTGTGACATCGATCCCGGCGAAATAGCCTACGGCAAGCACGACCAGCAGGCCAACACCGCCGATCCCGGCCCCCTTCGCGCCAGAGCGCCGGCGGTCCTCCACATTGCGGCTCGTCCGCACCCCTCTCAGTCGCATATCTCACCCGTCCTTACGCATCACAGTGCCGCTTATCATATACGCGCTTCTCTTATGTCGAAGGGGAAATGCCGCGAAACAGCACAGGGTTCCCCAATGCCGCCACGTCAGACACCCAAAGCGGACAGCGTCAGACCACCTGACCGGGATACCGGCGCGCCCCTTCGGACAGAAAAGCCGCTATCTCCTCCTCACCCCCGCACTGGGATGAGCCTTCTGGCGTTCATAGGCGGATAATTTACCGGCCTCAAAGGCACGGCGCAGGCTGTCGATGGACAGGGTCATCGGGTCCTCTCGATCTGGCCAAGGGTTCGCCGCACCGGCCCGGGAAAACCGAAAGCCGGTCGTCTTATATCGTCAGGGGATGCCGATCTCGGCTTTCCACGACCCAGGGGGACTCCCCGCAAAGGCAGGCGCGCAATCGCGCGATGCGTGGCGCAGCACCACGCCCCGCCGCTGGACCTTTGGCCGGGGTATTTGTACGCTCTGCCCCGACACCGCCCCTAGCCCAGCAAGGACCGCATGACCGATTCCCCCGCCTACCAGGTACTTGCCCGGAAATACCGGCCAGAAACCTTTGCCGATCTCGTCGGACAAGACGCCATGGTGCGCACGCTGAAGAACGCGTTCAAGGCCGACCGCATCGCGCAGGCCTTCATCATGACGGGCATTCGCGGCACGGGCAAAACGACCACGGCACGGATCATCGCCAAGGGCATGAACTGCGTCGGGCCGGACGGCAATGGCGGCCCGACGACCGAACCGTGCGGCACCTGCGAACATTGCGTGGCCATCATGGAAGGCCGCCATGTCGATGTGATGGAAATGGATGCGGCCTCGAATACCGGCGTCGCAAATATCCGCGAGATCATCGACAGCGTGCATTACCGGGCGGCCTCTGCGCGCTACAAGGTCTACATCATCGACGAGGTTCACATGCTGTCCACCGGCGCGTTCAACGCGCTGCTGAAAACGCTGGAAGAACCGCCAGAGCACGTCAAATTCATCTTCGCCACGACCGAGATCCGCAAGGTGCCCGTCACTGTCCTGTCGCGCTGTCAACGCTTTGACCTGCGCCGGATCGAGCCCGAGACGCAGATCGCATTGCTGCGCAAGATCGCGACCTCCGAAGGCGCAGAGATCACCGACGAGGCGCTGGCCCTGATCACCCGCGCCGCCGAAGGCTCGGCCCGCGATGCGACCTCGCTGCTGGATCAGGCCATCAGCCACGGCGCGGGCGAGACGACAGCCGATCAGGTACGCGCCATGCTGGGGCTGGCCGATCGGGGCCGTGTGCTGGACCTCTACGACATGATCATGAAGGGTGACGCGGCCGGCGCCCTGACGGAACTCAGCGGGCAATATGCCGATGGCGCCGACCCGATGTCGGTGCTGCGCGACCTGGCCGAGATCACGCATTGGATTTCCGTCGTCAAGATCACGCCAGAGGCCGCCGAAGACCCTACGATCTCTCCCGACGAACGCACCCGCGGCATGCAGATGGCCGAGGCGCTGCCGATGCGGGCGATGACCCGGATGTGGCAGATGCTGCTGAAGGCGCTGGACGAGGTTGCCAGCGCCCCCAACGCGATGATGGCCGCCGAGATGGCAATCATCCGCCTGACCCATGTGGCAGAGCTGCCCTCGCCCGAAGACCTGCTGCGCAAGCTGCAGGACACACCGCCCCCACCCGCCCCAACCGGCGGCCCCGGCGGGCGCGCGGCTCCGGCAGGTGGGGCACCCGCGTCTCATACGCATGGCGTGGCGCCGCAATCTCACGCCGCCCCTCCCTCGTCCGGCGTGACGGCCCATGGCGGCGCACCGGTTCAGGCCATCGCTCAAGATCAGGCGCTGGCCCGGTTTCCCACGTTCGAGCATGTGCTGGACCTCATCCGCGCCAATCGCGACGTCAAGCTTCTGGTCGAGGTCGAAACCGGCCTGCGCCTTGCCGCCTATCAACCCGGCCGGATCGAGTTCACCCCGACGCCGAACGCCCCCGCCAATCTTGCGCAAACGCTGGGCAGCGCCCTGCAACGCTGGACCGGCAATCGCTGGGCAGTGACTGTGGTCAATGATGCCACCACCGAAACCGTCGCCGAAAGGCGCGATGCCGCCGCTTTGGCACTCAAGGCCAAAGCGATGGAACACCCAATGTGGCAAGCCGTCGTCGCCGCTTTCCCCAAGGCCCGGATCACCACGATCCGTACGCCCGAAGACATTGCCGCCGAAGCCACAGCCGAGGCGCTGCCAGAGGTTGAGGACGAATGGGACCCGTTCGAAGACGGCTGACCGTTGCAGCGGCTGTCCTGCCCACTCCCGCGCTGGCAGAGGTCTGCGACAAGGAGCGCCCAGGATGGGTGCCCGGTACACAGGCAACTGCCTGGACAGAAGCGGTGTACCTTTTCTCGATCACACCGTCGATCATCCTTCTGGTGCTGACTGTCCTCTGCCTTCTGTTCCGCAGCCTTTGGGGCAGCATGATTATCATCATCCTCTGGTTGGGCCTTGCCACGATCATACTGACTGATGGCCCCACCGACCCGACCGGCATCCATGCCCTCGCGCTAAAAGAAGGCTGTATCGCCTCGCCTGCCTTGTTCATCGCGGCTGTCGCTGCAATATGTATGGCAATGATCCTTAACCTCCTGCCGCGCAGACAGCGGCCCAGCTAAGTCGGAGACACCACATGTTCAAAGGCCTCGGAAACCTCGGCGATATGGCCGGGATGATGAAAAAAGCGCAGGAAATGCAGGGCAAGATGGCCCAGCTTCAGGAAGACATGCAGAATATCACCGTCACGGGCGAATCCGGTGCGGGCCTCGTCAAGGCGACCTGCTCTGCCAAGGGTGACCTGCGGGCGCTGGACATCGATCCGTCGATCTTCAACCCCGACGAAAAGGAAGTGGTCGAGGACCTGATCCTTGCCGCGATCAAGGACGCTCAGGCCAAGGCCGCCCAGAAGGCACAGGACGAAATGGGCAAACTGACCGAAGGCATGGGCCTGCCCAAGGATATGAAGCTGCCCTTCTGATCCACCTTTCGGCGGCGCGCATATCGCCGCGCCGCCCCATCGGAGAAACCGCTTGTCCAGCACCCGCGACATCGACGCATTGATCGACCTGATGGCAAAGCTGCCGGGCCTTGGCCCGCGCTCGGCCCGCCGTGCGGTGCTGCACCTGATCCGCAAACGCGCGCTATTGATGACACCGCTCGCCGACCAGATGCAGAACGTCGCCTCCTCAGCCCGGGAATGCGTGAACTGCGGCAATATCGGCACGGCGGACCTGTGCGATATCTGCACCTCCAACAAGCGCGCAAACGGCCAGATCTGCGTGGTCGAGGATGTGGCCGATCTTTGGGCGATGGAACGCTCTGGCGTCTTCAAGGGGCGCTATCACGTGCTGGGCGGCACCCTGTCGGCGCTGGATGCGGTGGGGCCCGAAGACCTGCGCATTCCCCGCCTCGCGGACCGGATCGACGATGAGGATGTCACCGAAATCATCCTCGCCCTGAATGCGACTGTCGACGGGCAGACCACCGCGCATTACATCGCCGACCAGCTGGAACACCGCGTCACCCTGACCTCTCTGGCGCAGGGCGTGCCCATCGGCGGAGAGTTGGACTATCTTGACGATGGCACGATCTCTGCCGCCCTCAACGCGCGCAAACCCATCTGATCCCAGCCGACCAGCGGCCCCTCTGTCTGGCAAGGCCCGCCGGGCCGCGCGAAAGGCTGCCCGCTCGTCCCTGATGCCGTTGCCAAATCAGCAGCTTACGGCACATTCACGCCTCGCGCCCTCGCCCGGATTAAGACGCACCCGACACGCCGAAACGACAATGGCCCGCAAGCATTGACTTGCGGGCCATTGAATTTCTCGGTCCTGAACCGCCTTACGGCTGCTCTTCCTCATCGCCGCCTTCGGGCAGGTTGAAGAAGCTGTCGGCGTCCAGATACTCGCGGGAATCGCGCTGGTCTTCCTCGTCCTCATCCTCGCCGCGCGGGTCGGACAGGCTGAAGGTTTCCAGCCCCTCGATGGCGGTCGGAATCCGCGGCTCTGCGGGCATGTCGAGGCTTTGCTCTGTGGACAGCAGCTTGCGACGCTCGTCATCCGACATCGCCGCACCTTCGGCGTGCTTCTTGGCCGCGGCTTTCTGAACGGCCGCGTCAAGCTCGGACTGCTTGCACAGACCCAGCGCAACCGGGTCGATCGGCTGAATGTTCGAGATGTTCCAGTGGGTCCGTTCGCGAATTGCCTGGATTGTCGGCTTGGTCGTGCCCACCAGCTTGGAAATCTGGCCATCCGACAGTTCGGGATGGAATTTCACCAGCCACAGGATCGAGGCCGGACGGTCCTGGCGCTTCGACAGCGGTGTATAGCGCGGTCCGCGGCGTTTTTCCTCGTCACGGGCGGCCGGGTTGAACTTCAGCTTCAGCCGGGCCATCGGGTCTTTCTCGGCCTTGTCGATGTCGTCCTGGGTCAGCTGGTTGTTCGCAACCGGATCAAAACCCTTCACGCCGGCAGCCACGTCCCCGTCGGCAATGCCCTGAACCTCAAGCTCGTGCATGCCGGTGAAATCGGCAATCTGTTTGAAGGTCAGCGTGGTGTTGTCCACCAGCCAGACCGCGGTCGCCTTCGGGTGCAGCAATTTGGCCATCAGGTATCTCCTTACAAATCTTCCCCGTTGCCTGCCTAGAGGCTGATCCGATTTCCGGACCGGTTACCATTGTCGGGGAACTTCGGGCCTATATAGTGGCGGCGAACGAAAGAGGAAAGAGAAAATGCGCCTGTGTGCCCTGTTGCTGTTTTTCATCGCCGGACTGGCGCAGGCCGAGGGCGAAACCCCGGGCGAATTCGACTATTACGTCATGTCTCTCAGCTGGTCGCCCACTTGGTGCGCCCTTGAAGGCGATGCGCGCAATTCGCCGCAATGCGACGCCAGCGAAGATCACGGATGGGTCTTGCACGGGCTCTGGCCGCAATTTCACCGCGGCTGGCCGTCCTATTGCAACACCGCCGCACGCCCCCCCTCGCGCAGGCAGACCGAAGAGATGGCCGATATCATGGGCACCAGCGGCCTGGCCTGGCACCAGTGGAAGAAACACGGCAGCTGTTCGGGCCTGTCGCCGGAAGACTACTATGCCCTGTCGCGTGAGGCTTATGGGCGCATCACCCGCCCCGCCGTGTTCCGCAAGCTCGACAAGCCGGTCAAACTGCCCGCCAGCCTCGTGGAAGAGGCGTTCCTGAAGGCCAACCCGGAATTTGAGCCCGACATGGTCACCGTCACCTGCAAGAGCGCCCGCATTCAGGAGGTCCGGATCTGCCTCTCCCGGAACCTCGACCCGGTGCCCTGCGGCGCCGACACCGTCCGCGACTGCCGCATGCCAGACGCCCTGTTCGATCCGGTGCGCTAGGGCGCTGGTACAAAACCGCGCGGGGTGCTAATTGGCATCCGAATTCTCCTCCGACCTGGTGTTTTAATGAGGCCCGAATGTCCAAGCTGATCCTGCATGTCGGCACCCACAAGACCGCCACGACAACGATTCAGGACCTTCTTGCGCTCAACCGAGCAAAGCTCGCGCAGGAACGGCTCATCTATCCCAAATTGGGACGCGTAAGCGGCCACCACGGTCTAGTGGCCGATTGGATAACGCTACCGTCGCAGTATCACTACGCCGAAGGCTCAGTCGGTGCGTGGAAGGCTCTGGCGCGCGACTATGCTCGCAGCGACAAGACGGTATTGCTCTCGACCGAAGAATTCTCGCGCGGCGATCCACGGCAACGTGTAAATCTCGCCGACATCCGCGACATCTGTTCCGGATTTGATGAGTTTCAAGTTGTTTGCTGCATTCGCAACCAAATTTCATTCCTGCAATCCATCTACCTTCAAGTTGCCAAGACGACCGTCGCAGTGCCGTGGAGCCGACTTTTCGACCGGGCCGTGAAGCAGCACGTGGCGACCGGGCTGTTCATGGATTTCAACAATCTCTACGCTCATTTGCAGCGTGGCTTTGCGCCAGAGGAGATCCGGTTCTTTATCTTCGATGAAGCCGTGAAACGGCCCGACGGAATTATCGGACAGATACTCGATCTCGCCGGTTTTCCGGGTTTAACTCCGGATTTGAAGCCGTTGGGCACGGGCAACAGCAATGTCTCGCAGGACCCGCTGGCGGCATGGGCTTCTGCGCAGATCGCCGAGAACGCCTCTGCCGGGGCGCCATTGCTGGCGATTGCGCGCAGGGTGCTGGAACAGGAATTCGGCAAAGACGCGAAGACCACCGTCTATACCGAAGAGGAAAAGAAGCAGCTCATTCGCACCTTCGACCCGCTGAACCGGAAATTCGAAGACGACATCCGCAAGACGGGGCATGACCTGAGCATCGTCTGGCCCAAACCCAACCCCGACATGGTCCATCGTGGCGATATCAAGCTGCGCTACTGGATCAGGTTGTCGCGCGCGCTTTACGCGGCCAGCCCCAAGCTGCACAAATAACCCCCGCAGGCCCGGGAATAATGCGCGGACGCGCCGCGCATCATCCGGTGGGTGTTCAGGCGACTTTCAGGACGATCTTGCCGATATGGGTGCTGCCTTCCATCCGCGCATGGGCGTCTGACGCGTCCGCAAGCGGGAATTTGGAATCCATCACGGGGGCGATCCGTCCCGCATCCAGCAGCGGCCAGACCTGTTCGCGCAGCGCCTCCGCGATGCCCGCCTTGGCAAGGTCCGATTGCGGCCGCAGGGTCGATCCGGTGATCGTCAGCCTGCGCATCATCACCTGAGCAAAGTTCAGCTCTACCTTCGGCCCGCCCAGAAAGGCGATTTGCACCAATCGCCCGTCATCGGCCAGAGCCTTGATATTGCGCGGAATATAGCTGCCCCCAACCATGTCGAGGATCAGGTTGGCGCCGCCCTCTGCGCGCAAAATCTCCACGAAATCCTCGTCGCGGTAATTGATCGCGCGCTCTGCCCCAAGATCAATGCACGCGGCACATTTGTCCGTCGATCCGGCAGTGGCAAAGACGCGGGCACCGAAATGCCGCGCCAGTTGGATCGCGGTCGTCCCGATCCCGCTGGACCCGCCATGGATCAGGAACCGTTCACCGGCCTTCAGCCCGCCACGCATGAACACGTTGGACCAGACGGTAAAGAACGTCTCTGGCAGGCAGGCGGCCTGATCCAGCCCCATCCCTTCGGGCACGGGCAGGCAATGCGCCGCCGGGGTGGCCACGAATTCCGCATAGCCGCCGCCGGGCAGAAGGGCGCAAACCTTGTCGCCAACGCCGGGCCAGTCCACGCCGGGGCCAGTGGCCACGACCTCTCCGGCGGCTTCCAGACCGGGCAGATCGCTGGCGCCGGGCGGCGGCGCATAGGCCCCGGCACGTTGCAGCGCATCGGGCCGGTTCACCCCGGCATAGGCGACCTTGATCACAACCTGGCCCTGCCCGGCCTCCGGGACCGGGCGCTCGACCATCTTCAGCACCTCCGGCCCGCCGGGTTGCGAAATCTCGACTGCCCGCATCGTCGCTGTCATCTGTATCTGGCCCCTTCGTGGAAATCGGTTCCGCGCACCCTAGCGGTTCTGCGCCCTGCGGCAAGTTCCGGACGCATGCACGCCGCGCCGGGGCCTCAGGGTCGGCGCGGCGGCGCCCAATGGCCTGGCAGGTCGGGGTCGGGCGCCCGGTCCGGCGCCTTGATCTGGCCCAGCAGCCAGTTCGGCCCGGCCAGAAGACCGCTCAGCAGCTTGTTGTCACGCAGCTGCGCCTTGATCTTTTCGATCTGCATCACGTCATCAATCCGGCGATCCAGAAAATCCCATGTCGCCTGATGGCCCGGCGAATCGTCGCCCAGCCAGAACAGCACGACAGAGCCATAAACCCCCGACAGCGTCGCGCGCTTCGTGTACCAGTTCACATCGTCAGAGCTGTCGCCCAGCGTGGTCCAGATCAGATCCGCCGTGCCCCAGATCGCCTTGGCCCCGTCGGCAGCATATATGGGCAGGGAAAAAAGCGTGGTGCCCCGGCGCACAGCCTCGCGATCCTCCACCGCCTCAAGCCGCAGCCGTACAGCGGTCGCAATCCGGTCGCGGAACCGCATCGCCGAAAGGTCCGCCTGTTCCAACCTGCGCACCATTTCTGCATCGCCCTGCCGGTGATAGGCCAGCGCCATGTCGACAGCCCCGCGCGGATACAACCCGCGCGCCACGGCCGGATCAATGCCCGAATCAGCCACCGCCGCGCGGTAGGTCGGCTCCGTCCAGCCATCGAACGGCACGTGGTTCAGCGCCGCCTCCAGCAGTTTTTCCGCCGGTGCCGTCTCTGTTTTCGGATCGGTCATGTCGAACCTCGATGAATGAAGCTGTCTTTATCAACATAGGGCAGTCTTTTCGCGCGACCAACCAGCGAAACGTCGCGCATTTCGCCACAATTCCACCAGAACACGAAAAAGCGATTACCAAAGCCTTCCAGAATCATTTGTAACACCTACATGACGACCTTCCGTATCTCCCGATGAGGCGCGCGCCCATGTCACAATCGTCTTTCGACCGGCTCTGCCTCTTGGCGGGGGGTCTTGTCCTCGCTGCGGCCTTTGTTGCCGCGGCCATTTCACATGATGCCTTCAGCACATTTTTCGGCCGCGAGGATTCGCCGGTCGAAAACCTGACCGCATTGGTCCTTTTCTCTGCCGGTGCAATGCTGATCGTCCGGACGCTGGCAAAGCGCGGCGAATGGGCAGTACACGCGGTAGCTCTGGGCGTGCTTTACGGGGCTGTCTATATCTGGGCGGGCGGCGAGGAAATCAGTTGGGGGCAAAGGCTTCTGGGCTTTGAAACGCCTAAATTTTTTGCTGAAAACAACGATCAGGGCGAATTCACCATACACAACCTTGTCGTCGGCGGGGTGAAGCTGGACGAAAGCCTGTTCGGCCCGATTTTGTCAATCGTCATCTTGACTTACCTCGTGGTGCTGCCGCTGATGTGGCGCCGCTTTGCCTGGGTGAAACGGCTGGCCTCGACCCTGTCCGTGCCCGTGCCGGGACGCCATCACGCTCTTTATGCTTTGGCCGTCACCCTCATCATTCCCCTGCTGGGCGAAAGCCGCCGCTGGGAGGTCTATGAGTGCATATTCGCCCTGCTCTCGATGGGCATCTTCGTGAACCCCGCCAACCATCTGTGGTACAGTCCCGACGCCGTCGGTGCCAAGGGGGAAGACACTGGACAAGCAGTGGGTGCCTTGCTATAGACCGGCTTCCTGCAAATCCTTGCAACTCGAACTAGAAAGGTGGTGAAAACCACATGCAGGTTAGTGTTCGCGACAACAATGTCGATCAGGCGCTTCGTGCCCTGAAGAAAAAGCTGCAGCGTGAAGGCGTATTCCGCGAAATGAAGCTCAAGCAACATTTCGAGAAACCGTCCGAGAAAAAAGCGCGCGAGAAGGCTGAAGCGATCCGTCGTGCCCGTAAACTGGCACGTAAGAAAGCACAGCGTGAAGGCATGCTCTAAGCAGAGCTTTTTCGACACGATATGAATTGACGACCCCCGCGGCTCCTGCCCGGGGGTTTGTCTTTTTCCGCCCCCCCGATCGCAGCGTCAGATCGGCAGCGCCGTCGTCTTGAACACCGTGCGAAGTGCAAAGGACGATTGCATCTGCGCCACGCCCGGCAAGCGCGCAAGATGCTGACGGTGGATGCGGGCGAAATCATCGGTATCTTCGGCCACGACCTTCAGCACGTAATCCGCCGACCCCGCCATCAGGTGACATTCCAGCACATCCGGGATTCTGCTGACCGCCTTTTCGAACCCGTCAAGAATATCATCCGACTGGCTTTGCAACGTGATTTCCACGAACACCGTTGTCGGCAGGCTCAGCTTTCGCGGATCCAGCAGCGCCACGAAATTGCGGATGATGCCCTCGCTTTCCAGCCGTTGCACGCGCCTGTGGCAGGCAGAGGCCGACAGGTTCACCTTTTCGGACAGGTCCGCATTTGATATCCGGCCCTTGCGCTGCAATACCCTGAGGATCCGCAGATCCGTCTCATCCAGTGTCATTATTCGCGGTTTCTTTCGTCAGGTGGCAGTTTCATCGAAGATTATTCGAAGACGCCACCATAAGCCGGGCCAATTCTCAATGCAATTGCGCCCAGGCTGCGCGATACTTGCCCCACACACCAGAAGGAGGACTTGGCGTGAAGCTCGGCTGCCCCACTGAAATCAAACCCCAGGAATTTCGCGTCGGGATGACGCCCAATGCCGCGCACGAGGCCGTCCAGCACGGCCACGAGGTGCTGATACAGGCCGGGGCGGGCATGGGCGCGGGGTTCACCGACGATGATTACACCGCCGCAGGCGCGCGCCTCGCAGGCACCGCCGAAGAGGTCTTTGCCGCAGCCGACATGATCGTGAAGGTGAAAGAGCCGCAAAGCGCCGAACGCAAGATGCTGCGCGAAGGCCAGGTGCTGTTCACCTATCTGCACCTTGCCCCCGATCCTGAACAGACAAAGGATCTGCTGGCCTCTGGCGCGACCTGTATCGCCTATGAAACCGTCACCGATGCCCGTGGCGGCCTGCCGCTGCTGGCGCCGATGTCCGAGGTCGCCGGCCGTCTGGCCCCGCAAAGCGGCGCCTGGGCGTTGCAAAAGGCCAATGGCGGCAGCGGCGTGCTGATGGGCGGCGTCCCCGGCGTGCGCCCCGCCAATGTGGTCATCGTGGGCGGCGGCGTTGTCGGCACGGCTGCGGCCCGCGTCGCGGCCGGCATGGGCGCCAATGTCACCGTGCTGGACCGGTCCATTCCGCGCCTGTCCTATCTGGATGATGTGTTCATGGGCCGGCTGACCACGCAATATTCCGACCAGCACTCGCTGGCGACCCTTCTGCCAACGGCGGATATGGTGATCGGCGCGGTGCTGATCCCCGGTGCGGCCGCCCCCAAGCTGATCTCGCGCGAGCAGCTTTCCCTGATGCAGCCCGGCTCGGTGCTGGTTGACGTGGCCATTGATCAGGGTGGCTGTTTCGAGACGTCGAAGGCGACCACCCATCAGGACCCGATCTATGACGTTGACGGCATCATCCACTATTGCGTGGCCAACATGCCGGGTGCCGTTGCGCGCACCTCGACCATCGCGCTTGGCAACGCCACCATGCCCTTCATGCTGGCCCTTGCCGACAAGGGCTGGCGGCAGGCCTGCGAGGATGATCCGCACCTTCTGAACGGGCTCAACGTCCATGCGGGCAAGCTGACCTATTACGCCGTGGGCAAGGCGCTTGGGATCGATGTGACCTCGCCGCAGCTGATGCTGAAACAGACGGGCTGACCGGGTTTCCCGCCTGTGCCCGCCCGTCGCGGGCGCAGGCTACAGCACGACGATGCCGTTATGCTTGGCCTTATGCGCCGGTTCCACATGGATGGTGACAAGGCAATCGGGCACACGCTCCAGCAAGCCCGCCTCGATCCGGTCGCAGATGACATGCGCATCGTCGACCGACATGGCGCCATCCACCACCAGATGAAACTCGATGAACGTCGCCGACCCCGCCTGACGCGTGCGCAGGTCATGCGCCTCCACCGCGCCCGCCGCCTGCGCCGAGATCACCTCGCGCAGCTCTGTCAGGATGTTTTCGGGCAGGCTCTCGTCCAGCAAACCGCTCAGCGACGCCTTGATGACATGCCACCCCGACCACAGGATGTTCAGCGCCACCAGCGCCGCCATCAGCGGGTCAAGCCAGGGCAAGCCTGTCAGAATCGCGATAAGAACCCCGAACGTCACCCCGACAGAGCTGATCACATCCGACAGCAGATGCCGCCCGTCCGCCGCCAGCGCGGGCGATCGTTCCAGCCGCGCGGTGCGCAGCAGAACCCAGCACCAGACCCCGTTGATAACGCTGGCAAAAAGGTTCACGCCCACACCCGATAGCGGCGCGTCAAGCGGGCGCGGATTGGCAAAGCCCTGCCACGCCTCGTGCAGGATCAGCAGCGCCGCGATCACGATCATCACGCCTTCCAGAACGGCGCTGAAATACTCGGCCTTGTGATGCCCGTAAGGGTGGGTGGCATCGGCAGGCTGGGCCGCCACGCGGATCGCCACCAGCGCGGCAATGGCCGTGGCCACGTTCACAATGCTTTCCATCGCGTCGGAATACAGCGCGACAGATCCGGTCATCCACCAGGCCAGCGCCTTGATGCCCAGCACGAGGAACCCCACGAACAGGCTGCCCCAGGCGATCTTCATCGTCTTTGTCACGAATTCACCCCCGGCGCTTGCTTGCCGCCTGATAGCCTGTGCAAGCCGGTACGGCAAGCATCGCAGAGAAATTGAGAATGTTTCGCATTTTCAATTACTTCGCGACGCGCAACAAAAAAGGCCCGCCGCGGATGCGACGGGCCGGTACTGGCTACACTCTTGTCAGATCAGGCGGATTTCTGAAGCGAATCGCGGATCTCTTTCAGGATGTCCAGCTCGGACGGGCCCGGATCTTCCGCAGGGGCTTCTTCTTCGGCCTTCTTGGCCTTGTTCACCATCTTGACCAGCATGAAGACGACCCATGCGATGATCAGGAAGTTGATGATTGCCATGATGAACGAACCATAGGCAAAGACCGAAGCGCCGGTTTCGCGGGCGGCTTCGAGGCTTGCACCGGCGGGAACGTCACCCGACAGAACGGCGTATTGGTTGGTGAAATCGACACCACCCATGAACAGACCGATGATCGGGTTGATCAGGTCGCCGACCAGCGATGCGACGATCGCGGTGAAGGCTGCACCGATGATGATACCGACGGCCATGTCCATGACATTGCCTTTGGCGATGAAGTCCTTAAATTCTTGTACCATTCCTGTCCCTCCAGACGGCTACCCGCACATCTTACGTGCGTAAAAAAACATAGTGCCGGTGCATTCGCACAGAACTGGGCCTTTGAATACGGGGAAAAAAAGTTACGTTCCGACTCGAATGAAAAAACCGAAAGAATCCTATGGCCGACCTTTCCGATTTCCCCATCACCCGGCGGTGGCCCGCTCAACACCCCGACCGCATCCAGCTTTATTCCTTCCCCACCCCCAATGGCGTGAAAGTCTCCACCGCGCTGGAGGAAATGGCCCTGCCTTACGAGGCGCATAAGGTCACGCTGGCGGATGCAGATGTCAGAAGCCCCGAATTCCTGTCTGTCAGCCCCAACAACAAGATCCCCGCGATCATTGATCCCAACGGGCCGGACGGTCAGCCGCTGCCGCTTTTCGAAAGCGGCGCGATCCTGATCTACCTTGCAGACAAGTCGGGCAAGTTTATTGGCCGAAACGGGGCAGAGCGCGCCACGATCATCCAGTGGCTGATGTGGCAGATGGGCGGGCTGGGGCCGATGTTCGGCCAGCTGGGGCATTTCTATTCCGGCCCCGGCAAATCGGTTCAGGATCCCTACCCGGTGCAACGCTTCGTCGACGAGGCCCGCCGCCTGATGGGCGTGTTTGAAAAACACATGTCGGACGGGCGCGATTGGGTCGCGGGCGACTATTCCATCGCCGACATGGCGATCGCACCCTGGCTGCGCGCGCCTGACTTTTACGGAACGACGGAGCTTCTGGCCTGGGATGACCACCCCCATCTGAAGGCCTATCTCGACCGGTTCATGGCCCGCCCGGCCGTGCAGGTGGGCCTTGTGACGCCGCCGCGCGACTGATCGTCAACCCGGTCCGGCGCCATCGGTGCCGGGCCAACGCCCTGTCACATCCGCTTTGCACCAAAAGTGGCGCCCCGATTCCACACCGGGGCGCTATTTCACAAAGGGCAGGCTCAGCCCGGCAATGTGCCCGTCAGGACATAGCGCAGGATCTGCGCCACCTGCACCGGGTCACGCGCCACGGCAAGTGCGGCTGCGTCCACCTCTTTCAGCGCGTGATCGTGATCCGGCTGCTGCAGGATGATCAGCGATTTCCCAAGTGCTGCGGCATAGCCTGCATCAAACGCCGCGTTCCACTGGCGGTATTTCTCGCCAAAGCGCACAACGACCACATCGGCCTCTTCCAGCCCCTTGCGGGTGCGGATCGCGTTGACCATCGCGCCCTTGCGGTCGTGCCAGAACTTGTCCGGCTCCGCCCCAAGGATCGCCACGCCGCAATCATCCGAGGCCGCGTGATCCGTCACCGGCGCATCGAACGAAATCGCCAGCCCCTCGCACGCCTCGACGATCTCTTCGCGCCAGCTGGTATGGATTTCTCCGGACAGGTAAACTCTCAGCATCGTCTCTTTCCCCTTTCAACGCCGCAGATATCAGCCGCGCAGGCTGCCACCCGTGGCCTTGGTCACCTTCTCGACGATCTTGGCGCTGACCGCCTCGATGTCCTTTTCCTTCAACGTCGCCTGCGTCGGTTGCAGGCGCACGGTGATGGCGAGGGATTTCTTGCCCTCCCCAAGGCTGCCGCCGATGAATTCGTCGAAAACACGCACATCCTCGATCAGCGCCTTGTCGGCCCCAGCGGCGGCATTGATCAGCGTCAGCGCATCGACCTCTGCATCAACCACGAAGGCAAAGTCACGCTCCACCGGTTGCAGATCGTTCAGCACCAGCGCCGCGCGGGTCGTCACCTGCTTGCGCGGCAGCGGAATTTCCGCAGGCCACAGGGTGAAGGCAACCGCAGGCCCTTTGACATCCAGCTCGCGCAGAACCTTGGGATGCAATTCACCGAAAATGCCCAGCACCTTCTTCGGACCCAGACAGATCTTGCCATGCCGCCCCGGATGCCACCAATCGGACGCACCGCGCAGGATCTGCACCTTCGCAGGCGCCCCCATCGCGGCCAGGACAGCCTCTGCATCGGCCTTGGCGTCGTACAGATCAACGGCGCGCGAGGCACCATGCACATCCTTGGGCCCGGTCCGCCCGACAAGCAGACCTGTGACCATCAGATGCTGTTCGCCCGGCTCGCCACCGCTGAACGCGGCACCCACCTCGAACAGGGCCATGTCGGCCTGCCCGCGCGCCTGATTGCGCGCCGCCGCCTGCAACAGCCCCGGCAGAAGATCGGGGCGCATATGGCTCATTTCCGAACTGATCGGGTTGGCCAGCATGGACCCGTCATCACCCCCCGCAAACAGCGCTGCCGCCTTTGCATTGATGAAACTGTAGGTCACGCATTCATTATACCCCAGCGCCGCGGTCGTCCGGCGCGCGGCCTGCTCGCGTTTCTGCATCGGCGACAGAACCGGCTTTGGCACGCCGGGCACGCGCGGCAGGGGCTTGCCCTGCAGCTTGGTCAGCGAGGCGATGCGGGCGACTTCCTCGACCAGATCCGCCTCGCCCATCACATCGGGGCGCCAGCTTGGCACATGCGCCATGTTGCCCTCCAGCCGGAAGCCAAGCGCGGTCAGGGTCTGGCGCTGCTCGCTCTCGGGGATCTCCATCCCGACCAGCGACTGCACCCGCGCGGGGTCCAGCTTGTAGGCGCGCGCCTGGTTGGGCATGTGGCCTGCCACGACAACCTCTGACGCCTCGCCGCCCGCATGATCCAGGATCATTCGCGTTGCATGCTCGATGCCCTCGGGCGTCCATTCCGGGTCAATCCCGCGTTCAAACCGGTACCGCGCGTCAGAGTTGATCTTCAGCGCGCGCCCCGTATAGGCGGTGCGGACCGGATCGAAATAGGCGGCCTCAAGGAACACGTTCTCCGTCTCTTCGGTGACACCGGTATGCGCGCCGCCCATGATCCCGCCAAGGCTCTCGACGCCCTCGTCATCCGAGATCACGACCATCCCCGGCTCCAGCCGGTAGGTCTTGTCATCCAGCGCCACCATCTCTTCGCCGCCCGCCGACAGATGCACCCGCAGGTTGCCCTTGACCTTGTCGGCGTCGAACACGTGCAGCGGCCGGTTGCGGTCATAGGTGAAGAAGTTGGTCACATCGACCAGAAAGCTGATCGGGCGCAGGCCGATGGCGCGCAGCTGCTGCTGCAACCAGTCGGGGCTGGGGCCGTTCTTCACGCCGCGGATCACGCGCCCGAAAAAGACAGGGCACACTTCACGCGCATCTTCGTCGATCGTGACGGTGATGGGCGAGGCAAAGCTGCCCTCCACCGCGTCGCAATCGCGCTGTTTCAGCTTGCCCAGACCGCGGGCCGCCAGATCGCGCGCAATCCCGCGCACGCCCAACGCGTCGGGCCGGTTGGGCGTGATCGCGATCTCGATCACCGGGTCGATCTTGGCCGGATCATGCGCCGCCAGCCAGTCCACGAACAGCTCGCCCACCTCGCCCGAGGGCAGCTCGATGATGCCGTCGTGATCCTCGCCCAGCTGCAATTCCCGCATCGAGGCCATCATCCCGTGGCTTTCCACCCCGCGAATATTTCCAACGCTCAGCGTGATATCGAGGCCGGGCACGTAATCGCCGGGCTTGCACAGCACAACCGTGATGCCTTCGCGAGCGTTGGGCGCGCCGCAGACGATCTGCTTGTCGCCCTCATCCGTGGCCACATTGCACACGCGCAGCCGGTCCGCATCGGGGTGCTGCTCGGCATGGGTGACCTTGGCCAGCGTAAACCCTTTCAGAGCATCGGCAGGGTTTTCGATCCCCTCCACTTCCAGCCCGAGATCGGTAAGCGCCTCGGCGATTTCATCCACCGTTGCAGTGGTGTCGAGGTGGGATTTCAGCCAGGAGAGCGTGAATTTCATGGGTCTGCCGCCGCTTGTTTGTCTTTGCCTGCACCCTTAGCCCAAAGGCGCGAGAGGGGGAAGGCCCCGGCGCTACTCGGTCTCGATCCGGTTGGCCAGCTTGTCCACCTTGCCCATGCGCCACAGCTTGATCTCGCGCGCCAGTTTCAGGCTGGGCTTGGCCAGAAAACAAAGCGACCCGATGATGAAAAGCCAGATCGCGGGCGTCTGCATGCTGTCCCACAGGAACAGGACAGATCCTACGGTGAAAAAGATCGCCGCCGCAAAATCGACCAGCGTATGCGCCAACTCATAGGCCGCATAAACACGCTGCGTATCCTCATTCCGGGTGCGACTTGAATGGCGGAACAGTTGCATAGGTCAAACCTCACTCTGCGCATACGGGTTCAGGAAATGAACGTAGCAGGAGCGCCCAGAAGTTCCGAGACCTACATTCGCGCACCGCGCCGACGGGCTTATTTCCGCGCCATTGCTATCGAAAACATCAAAATAGCAGGCTTATTGTCTCTTGTATGCAAAACTGCCCGTAACTTTTTAGTCGCGCTACTTTTCAGTTGGTTTAGAACCCTTCCGAATGGTCATTCATTCCTTATCGGCAATACCATTCAACCCTAAGTAATTTAGAATTAGTACCGTCAGTACAGCGACTACAATTGGCACAATAACCGATTGTAGCAGTCGGTCGGTCCAATGCCCGAGGTACTTCAGCACTCTCCTCAGCCACGTGTTTTCTCGGAAAAACTCTGCTGCTTCGTGCCCACTTGGCCGAATTTTGACCGAGGACGATCCGGCTGCCCGAGTAAACTTGATCCACCCACGCATGTCCATTTCCTTGAGATGAAACAAAATTTTTGGCGTTAGGCGTGGTTGACCCTCTGCTTCATCTTGAAGCTTTGGTTGGAAATTGGTTAGATCAGCATCATAAAAAGTCACTCCATGACCATCGTCTGTGTTCTCAATTTGAAAAATGAGATCACGCATGAGTTTATGGTCCAGTCTCACCGACTCAACCCCCCCCGCAGGGTCGGCACGTCAAGCGACGCAAACCCGTAATGCCGCAGCCAGCGCAGGTCGGAATCGAAAAAGGCGCGCAGGTCGGGGATGCCGTATTTCAGCATGGCGATCCGGTCGATGCCCATGCCGAAGGCAAAGCCCTGCCACTCGGCCGGATCAACGCCCGCCGCTGTCAGCACCTTGGGGTGAACCATGCCCGAGCCCAGAACCTCCAGCCAGCCGTCACCCTGCCCGATCTTCAGCTGACCGTCTTCCCACGAACACTGGATATCGACCTCGGCGGACGGTTCCGTGAACGGGAAATGCGACGCGCGGAAACGGGTCTTGATGCCCTCGATCTCGAAGAAGGCCGAAAAGAACTCTTCCAGCACCCATTTCAGGTTCGCCATCGAGATGTCCCTGTCGATCGCCAGCCCCTCGACCTGATGGAACATCGGCGTGTGCGTCTGGTCGTAATCCGCGCGGTATACCCGGCCCGGCGCGATGATCCGGCAGGGCGCGCCGTGCTTTTCCATATGCCGGATCTGCACCGGCGAGGTATGCGTGCGCAGCACATGCGGCGGGCGGTTGTCGCCCGCGTCGCGATGCATGTAGAACGTGTCCATCTCGGCCCGTGCGGGGTGGTGGCCGGGAATGTTCAGCGCGTCGAAATTATACCAATCCGTGTCGATCTGTGGACCTTCGGCCACCGAAAATCCCATCTCGGCCAAAATCGCCGTGACCTCTTCGGTTACCTGGCTGATCGGGTGGATCGTGCCCTGACGGCGGCCCCGCGCGGGCAGCGTCACGTCCAGCCATTCGCCGCGCAGACGCTCATCCAGCGCCGCATCGCCCAACGCGGCCTTCTTGGCCGCAAGGGCAGAGTTGATCTCGTCCTTCAGCGCATTCAGTGCCGGGCCCGCAACCTGGCGTTCCTCGGGCGTCATCTTGCCAAGCTCGCGCATCTTCAGCGCCACTTCGCCCTTCTTGCCCACGGCGGTTACGCGGATCTCCTCCAGCGCGTTTTCATCGCCCGCATTGGCGATCAGGTTCAGGTATTTCGATTTCAGATCGTCCATTGCGGCACCCCGGCTGTGATTGCCCATCCTGCTATCACAAGAGGCCGTGGATTCAAGACCGCGCGCGGGCAAAGACCCGCCCCCCGCTTCATTGGCGTCGCAATTGCGCAGGCCGGGGCGCGCAAACGCCCCCTGCCCCGCGCGGTCAGTTCCCGAACACCTGTATCGGAGAGGCCGCCAGAAGCTGGCCCAGGGCAGGCGAGGGCGATTTGCTGAACTGGGTATTCGCGTTTAGCCCCTGCCCGATGATCTGCACCACCTGCGGCGAGCCTGCGAATTTCGTATGGTTGCTGGAGCTTTGGTCGTGGATCTTGGACAGGTCGATCACCGTCACGCCCAGCCGTTCCAATGCCGCCGTATCCGCGGCGCCCACACGCGGCACGCCCCCCGCGATCCGCCGCGAAATCCGCAGCGCAAAATCATCCTTGGACACCAGAACATACAGCTTTTCGCGGACCGAAACCGGAAGCATGCCCACCTGCGTGCGGAAAAGATCTATGTCGATATCCGGCGCGGCCAGCACGATATGCTCCAGCTTGTCATGGCTTTTCAGACGGCCCGCCAGCTGCGCATCGACCATGCCTTCCATCGTCAGGAAGGTCCCCATCGAATGGGCGAAAATGCCGAACCCTTCGGCATTGGTGCGCGTCAGGATCTCGGTGATTTCCTTGAGCTTGGCGCGGGCCACAAGCGCGCTGTTCAGGTCATAGACATAGCGCGGCGTGCGCGCCGCAGAGGCCCAGGTGAACAGCACCGGCACGCCCTCGAATTTCGAATCCTGCACGAATTGCGCCAGCCGCAGGATGCCGTCGCTCGCACTCGTATTATAGCCGTGGACAAAGAACATGACCGACCGCTGACCGGGCGGTTTTTCCGCCAGCGCCTTGTTGAGCGCCGCGATGAAAGCGCCGTCGCTGCCATAGACGGTGGGGTCGACAATGCTGAATTCCCGGCGCGGGTCAGGCGGCAATTGCCGCGCCCGCTCGATCTTTCCGGGCACATGGCCCGGCGGGATCGTCACCTCGACAGAGGCCAGCCCCAGCTCTGGCGCGCGCTGCGCGGTGAAAAACGCGCCCGTCACCTCTGTTGCCTGGCGGGTCGTGGCGATGAACACTTTCTGCCGGTCCAGCTCCAGAGAGGCCGCCGGATATTGCGGGTTGTCCACCCCGATCAGCTCTGGCGGGCGCGCACATCCGACCATCAGCAAGATCAGAATGGCGGCAGAAAGAAGCTGCAAAGGGGAAGACCGGACCATGAGCACCTCGCTTGGCTGGTTCATGTGCAACCAAGGGGCGTTGCACTGGGTCCGATGCTATCAGCGCGTGTAAAAGCGGGCAACGCATTCGTGACCGGCACGCAGCGCCCCCATTTGGCCAGACCATGGGGGCATCTGGGCTGCTGAAGTAAGCACACAGCGGTCCTCCGGCGACCGCCATGCGCAAACCCACGCGCCAAACATGCGAAAACCGCCCCTGCGATCAGAGGCGGCTTTCAATATCGCTTATCGTGCTCCCGCGGCCTAGCGGAAGGGCGGCGAATAAAGCAGCCCGCCATCGATCCATTGCGCGTTCAGCCCGCGCGACAGACCCACCGGGGTGTTCTGGCCGATATTCTTTTCGAACAATTCGCCGTAATTGCCGCCCGCCATGATCGCCTGTTTTGCCCAGTCGGCATTCAGCCCCAGCATCTCGCCCAGCGATCCGGTGGCGCCCAGCAGGCGGTTGATCTCGGGGCTGTCGGTTCCGGCCGACAGTTCCTCGACATTGGCAGAGGTGACGCCATATTCTTCGGCCGCAATCAGCGCGTTCAGCGTCCAGCGAACGATATCGCCCCAGTGGTTGTCGCCATGGCGCACCAGCGGGCCCAACGGCTCCTTGGAGATGATCTCGGGCAGGACAACATGGTCCTTGGGGTTTTCAAACGTCGCCCGAATCGCGGCCAGCTGCGACGCGTCAGAGCTGTAGATCTCGCATTCACCCGCCAGATAGCGCGTCTGCGCGTCGGCCACCGTGTCAATCGGAACGGTGGTGTATTCCATGTTGTTCTTGCGGAAATAATCCATCACGTTTAGCTCGGTCGTGGTGCCGACCTGCACGCAAAGCGTCCTGCCATTCAGCTCTTTGGCCGAGGACACGCCCAACGCCTTGGGCACCAGAAACCCCTGCCCGTCGTAATAGTTGATGCCCGCGAAATCGAATTGCTGGTCCACATCGCGCGAAAACGTCCAGGTCGTGTTGCGCGCCAACACATCAATCTGACCAGAGGCCAGCGCCGTGAACCGGATCTTGTTCGAGGTCGGGATGAATGTCACGGCAGAAGGGTCGCCCAGAACGGCAGCCGCGACCGCGCGGCAGATGCCTACGTCAAAACCGCTCCAGTTATCATTGGCATCCGAAGCGGCAAATCCAACCATTCCTTCGGAAACGCCGCAGTTCAGCTTGCCGCGCGCCTGGACATCGTCCAGCGTCCCGGCCGCCGCGGCACCGACCGCCAGGCCGGCGACGCCAAGCGCGCCAAGCAATACGGTCCCCTTCATATTCACCCCTTCCAGTCTTTCATCTTTGCATTGCAGAAGGATGTGCCGCGCTCCCCAACGCGATCCGACCACAAGTCCCGGGAAAATTCCGGGCGTCGCGCGTGAGTTTGGGCGGATTCACGCTCCAAGGTCAAGACAACTCTCTACGAATTACCGTTTGCCCAAAGATGCGTCGCCCCAATCTGCGTATTCCCGCAAAATCAGCGGCTCAAACACGGCAGAGCCCCAAAAACACATGCGCCCGCAGAAACTCAACCCGCTTTTTCTCCGCCATTTCGACGGCTTCGTCATCTTCGCCCCATTGATCCTGCTGCCAGGTCTCGTCGATGCGCGACAGCGACCAGCCCTGGTCGGCACTCAGATGCCCCTCTGCGACGGCCAGCGCCAGCACCAAAGAGCCCGAAATCGACACGAGATCGTGAAACGCCGCGAGCTCGAATGCCGTCATCGCGCGCACCTCGGCGCCCAGGCGCTCCAGCGCGGCCGCGTCTTGCGGCGCATGCATCACGCCCACGCGCGGATGCAGCCGGGCCTCATAGCGCGCGGCGGCCCAGTCCAGCAGCGGGTCCCACCCCTCGGCCTGCCGCGCCACCAGCTCCATCGGGCTGTCGGCGCGGTAGCACAGAAGATCGCTGTCGCCATAGGCAATCAGCATCTCTGCAACCTCTGCATGCTGCACAGAGACCTTGTCGATGGCGGCATTGGCCCCGCGCGTCACCGGCATGCTCAGCGGATCGACGCGGTCGCCCTGCGCATCCCATTCCTGCGCGATGGCCTGCGCCAAGGACGCGGTGGGCACCACAAGCGGCGCCTTGGCCGGGGTCTTGACCGGGCGATCGTCCAGCACCACGGCAAAGCCGCCCTCGACCTCGCGCATCGCGGCCTCTTTCCAGAACCGTGGCAGCGACCGTCCGCTCATGTCCACCCCTCCCAGATCCGGCCAAGCGCGCCGGGCAGAGCCTCGATCGTGTCGATCACCACATCGGCCTGCAGGCGCGCCACCGGGTGATACCCCCAGCTGACACCGACAGACCCGATCCGGGCCGCCCGCGCCATATCCATGTCATAGGTGGTGTCGCCCACCATCGCCGCCTCTTCGGGCAGCGCGCCGGTCTCGTCCAGACAGGCCTGCAACATCGATGGATGCGGCTTTGAGGGATGAAAATCCGACACCTGCTCGGTCACGAAAACCCCGCGCAGCCCATGCCCGTCCAGCAGCGCATCAAGCCCGCGCCGCGATTTGCCCGTGGCCACGCCCAGCAACACGTCGTCGCGCGCCTTCAACCGGTCCAGCATCGCCCGCACACCGGGGTAAAGCGGCGATGTCACCTCGGCGCCGTCGCGCGCCCGCAGCGCCACATAGGCATCCTTGTAACAGGCCACCATGCGCGACAGCACCTCGGCATCGACCTCCGGTGCCAGCTTGCCAATGGCGTTGTCCAGCGACAGCCCGATGATGCCCAGCACATCGGCGCGCGCGGGCGCAGGCAGCCCCGCCTCGGCAAAGGCTGCGGCCATCGAGGCCACGATATCGGCCTGACTGTCGACCAGCGTGCCGTCGACATCGAAAATGATCAGTTTGGGCGCGTCAGTCATCGCAGGCTCTCGAACGGGTCCGTATCTGCCAGGTCTTCGGTCCAGCCGAACGTGTCCCAGCTTTGCTTCATATGCGGCGGCAGGGGGGCTGTGACAATGATCTCCTTGCCCGTCACGGGATGCTGAAAGCTCAGCGACCGCGCATGCAGGTGCAGCTTTTTAGAGATCACGCCGCCCAGCTGCGCGCCCCAGCCATCGCCAAGGTTGTCCTGCCCGGACCCGCCATATTTGCCGTCACCAATGATCGGATGCCCGATCTCGGCCATATGCGCGCGCAGCTGATGCGTCCGGCCCGTGATGGGCTCCATCGCCACCCAGGACGCACGCCCCGCCACCCGGTAAAGCGTCGCATACAGCGTATGGGCGCGCTGTGCGCCGGGCGTGGCGTTGATCTCTTGCGGATGCACGCAGATCATCTTTTCGCCCTCGCCCCGCGCGCCATGCCCGCGCGCCTTCACAAGGCCAAAACGGATCTCGCCCAGATAGGGTGTCGGCACGCCCGCAACCAGCGCCCAGTAGATCTTGTGCGTCAGCCTGTGGCGGATCGCCTCTGTCAGCGCCTTGGCCATGGGCCGGGTGCGCGCCAGAAGCAGAACACCGGATGTGTCCTTGTCCAGCCGGTGCACCAGACGCGGCTTTTCGTCAAAGCCAAAGGTCAGCGCCGCCGACAGCGCATCAACATGCCGCGTGCCCTGCCCGCTGCCACCCTGCGTCGGCAGGCCCGGCGGTTTGTTGATCGCGATGATATGGTCGTCGCGGTACAGAACCGTGCCCTGGATCATCTCCTCATCCGCGGGCGTGATCTGGGTGCGCACCGGCGCGGGCTTGTGATCCTCTGCCGGAATCGGCGGAATGCGGACCTCCTGGCCCTCCAGCAGCCGGGTGTTGGCCTTCACCCGCCCGCCATCGACGCGCAGCTCTCCCTTGCGGCACATCTTTTCGATGCGCCCCTGCTGGACATGCGGGAACATGCGCCGCAACCAGCGATCCAGCCGCTGATCGGCGTCATCCGCCCCGATGGTGACAATCTGAACCTGGCTCATGCGAATACCCCACGCGTTGCAACCATCCCCAGCATAAGCCCGCCAATCGAAAGACCCACCGACAACAGCACGTAAAGCGTCGCCAGCCCGAATGCGCCCCGTTCGATCAGCGTCACGGTCTCCAGCGAAAAGGATGAAAAAGTGGTGAAGCCGCCCAGCATGCCGGTCATCACGAATGGCGCCCAATGGGTCAGCCCCTTGTTGGCCGCAAAGACGACGAACGCCCCCATGATGAAAGAGCCCAGAACATTGACGGTGATCACGCCCAGCGGGAATCCCATCTGCCCAAAGACCCGCAGAATGCCGACCCCGGTCAGATAGCGCGCGCTGGCGCCGATGGCCCCGCCAAGGGCGACTTGAAGGATTGTGAAAAACATGCCGGACCTGTCGCGCCTGTGGCCTCTCTTGTCAAGCGGACAAGGGGTTTCGCGGGGTCCGGGGGCATTCGTACATATTCAGCGTACAAAAAGCACAAAAGGCCCCAAACTCAGGTCGCGTTACGGCGTGCGCGCAGCTTTGCGAAATACTCGGTGCGCTTTTTCAGTTCCCGCTCGAACCCGCGTTCAACGGGCGCATAGAATTCGGTCCGGCCCATGGTTTCAGGAAAGTAATCCTGCCCGGAAAACGCGTCTTCCTGATCGTGGTCATAGGCGTATCCGTCCCCATAACCCTCTGATTTCATAAGCTTTGTTGGCGCGTTCAGAATATGCTTCGGGGGAGGTTCGCTGCCCGTTCTGGCCGCCGCCCGCCGCGCCGCCTTATAGGCGTTGTAAACCGCGTTGGATTTGGGCGCGAGCGCGATATAGACCAAGGCCTGGGCGATCGCCAGCTCCCCCTCCGGGCTGCCAAGGCGTTCAAAAGTCTCCCACGATTCCAGACACATAGCCTGCGCCTGCGGGTCTGCCAGACCAATATCCTCCACCGCCATCCGGGTGATCCGCCGCGCCAGATACCGGGGATCTTCCCCCCCTTCCAGCATCCGCGCATACCAGTAAAGCGCCGCATCCGGGTCCGATCCCCGAACGGATTTGTGCAGCGCGGAAATCAGGTTGTAATGCGCGTCACCGGATTTGTCATACTGCGCCGCGCGCCGCATCAGACGTTCGCTCAACCCTTTGGTATCAAGCGGTTTTTCAATCTTCCACGCCATCACCTGCTCGACCAGGTTCAGCAGGGCGCGCCCGTCCCCGTCGGCCATTTCCAGCAGCTGCTCGCGCGCCTCGCCCGTCAGCGGCAAGGCCTTGCTCAGCTCTTTCTCGGCCCGTTGCGCCAGACGTTCCAGATCCGCAAGGGAAAGGCGTTGCAGAACAAGCACTTGGCTGCGGGACATCAAGGCGGCATTCAGCTCGAACGAAGGGTTCTCCGTCGTCGCCCCAACCAGAAGGATCGTCCCATCCTCCATATGCGGCAGAAACCCGTCCTGCTGCGCCTTGTTGAACCGGTGGATCTCGTCCACGAAAAGCAGCGTCCCCTGCCCGTTTGCCCGCCGGTGCTTTGCTGCCTCGAACACCTTCTTCAGATCCGCAACACCCGAGAAAATAGCGCTTATCTGGACAAAGTGCAGATCCGTCTCGCCCGCCAGAAGCCGCGCGATGGTGGTCTTGCCCACGCCCGGCGGCCCCCAGAATATCAGCGAGGACAGCGTCCCGGAGTCGAGCATGACCCCCAAAGGCGCCTCCGGCCCCAGCACATGCTCCTGACCGATCACCTCGGCAAGCGTCTGCGGCCGCAACCTGTCGGCCAAGGGGCGCGGCCCGCTCGGCACCGCGTGTTCCAAAGAACTGTCGAACAGATCCGCCATGCAACCCTTTCCAGTTTCCCGGGCCTGAGGTGACACAGCATATGTCTGCGCGGGACGCCCGATGCAAGCCTTGAGGCACCCTCGCTGCGACGCTTCGCCCCTACCCGCCCCGCAGGGCGCGGCCTAAATATAAGGGAAAGGAGGCGCCCCAGATGACCCAAGCCCCAAAGACCCGCGCGCTCTATAATGGCGATTGCCCAGTGTGCAATTCGGAAATGTGTGCCTATGCCGCCTATTCCGAAGAGACCGCGCTGCCGATCGCCTTTGACGATCTCAACAAGATTGATCTGTCGCATTGGGGTGTGACCGAAGAGGCCGCCACGCGGCTGCTGCATGTCATTCATGATGGCAAACTCTACAAAGGGTTTGACGCGTTTCTGGTGCTCTGGTCGCAGATGCCGCGCTACAGAATTCTGGCAAAGATCGCACGGTTACCCGGGCTGTTTCAGCTTCTCGACTGGGGGTACGAACATGTCGTTGCCCGGATCATTTACGAACGCCACATGCGCCGGAAAGCCAAAGGCTTGGTCGGCGCAGAATAACCTCGGCCACCGCCACATTGACGCCGACGCCAAGCGCTGACGCAATAACGAAACTGTCCAGAAATGGTGTGCTCCACAGCCATGCGGCCAGATCGATAAAAATCCGCGCGGTGGATACCGACAGAGCAAGGGCATAGGCGCGGATGATGGCAGCCCGATGCGCGGCCAGGCGCCGCGCACGGATCGCGCGCCACGCATGCGCCATGAAGCCCAACATGCCTCCCACAATTACGAAGGTGACGACTTGGGTGAGTAGTCCTCCAACTGCCGGGAAGACCACCACCATCCACAGAACACCTATCCCGGACAAGAATGAAAGCCCGGCCCAGCCAACGATGGAGGCGGCGATTGCGTCGCAAAGCTGGCCAGAACTGCAAGGGCGCGATGGCAAAGAACAATAGGCCAGGCACCAGATGCAGCGCCGTCAGCAAGGGATGATCCGCGTAGCGTTGATCCACCCACGGCAAGGCGTCAGCCCCACTGTTCAGCCAGACAAAATGCAGGCGCGCCACCGTACCTGAAATGGCTGGCCAGCTGAAAATGTAGAGGGTCAGAATGATCAGGACGTCGCGAATGCCAGAAGGCATGCCATGCCACAACGGAAAAAGGCCTCGCAGTTTCCTGCGAGACCTTTTGCTTTCGGCTTGAGAAAAGCGCTTTACTCGTCTGCTGCTTCCGCGGCTTCCAGGCGGGCCTTGTCGGCTGCACCCTTCGCATCGACATCGCGGTCGACAAATTCGATGATCGCCATCGGCGCCATGTCACCGTAACGGAAACCGGCTTTCATGATGCGGATATAGCCACCCTTGCGGTCAGCAAAGCGCGGGCCAAGCACTTCAAAAAGCTTGGCAACGTACTTGTCCTGCTTGAGCTGCGATGCAGCCAGACGGCGGGCGTGCAGATCGCCACGTTTGCCAAGCGTGATCAGCTTCTCAACGATCGGGCGCAGTTCCTTGGCCTTGGGCAGGGTGGTCTTGATCTGCTCATGTTCGATGAGCGAGCCGGCCATGTTCGCCCACAGCGCCTTGCGGTGCTCATGGGTACGGTTCAGGCGGCGGTAACCTCTTGCGTGACGCATATTTCTAACTCCTAATTGCCCTCTACGGGCGGCTTTGCTTTGTCCGGTCCCCGATGCGTGTCAGGGACTCACCTTGGGGCGAGAATTCGCCCTGAACCGCTTCATTACACGCGTTGAAAACCAGGGTAAACCCTGCTTCCCAATCTAGTCATCTAGGCGCAGCAAGTCGCCGTAGACTCGCTTTTCCAAGTCAGCCCAGATCGGATTCTCCGCGTACATTAAATCGATCTCTTCTTGACAGAACCAAAAGTTAAGATCGCGAATATAGTCGATCCGACCGCGATTTACTTGGCTCTTTGCCAAGGGCACACGCGCAGCATCGACACCGATCAAGGCTGATAAATCATCGATCAAGTTTTCGGAGCGAATCCAGTCCGTGACCTCGGACGCGAACTTTCCTATCGTCGCATCAGCCTTCACGGGCCGCCCCAGCTTCTGACCTTTCACAGGCCTGTTTCGGTATTTCCCTCGAACCAGCATGCCACGCGTCACCACTCCGCCCGCATCAGAGCGTTGAACTTCGAAATGAACGCGCGACAAGATCCACGATGGAAGCCGACGAATGTTCCCGAACACACGCCGTGACCCCGCATCGAAAGAGGAATCCAATTCCCGACGTTGGGCGATTGATTGATGCCAGATCACTGGATTGTGGCGGCCGACTCCCCGTTCGGAGGTGGCGGCGTCACGCGAGGCAAAGGCCATGCGTGGCTTTTTGACCTGGGGCGGCGTACGTCCCGGAGGGTTGATTTCGTCGAATTTAAATGTCGGATCTTTGGAATATAGCTGTCGGAGCACTTTTTCCGTCGCTGAACCCGCGCATTTTGGCACATGCAACCAGATCCAGTCATTGCCAACAATCATACTGGGGGACCTCCAACAAAAATGGGGTGCCCGATAAAAATCGGACACCCACAATCCATTAGCTAGCTTAAAAAGTATCTTCCAGCTTTTTAGCCAGGTCTTCGATATTGTCCGGCGGCCAGTCCTCGACATCCATGCCAAGGTGCAGACCCATGCCCGACAGCACTTCCTTGATCTCGTTCAGGGACTTGCGGCCGAAGTTCGGTGTGCGCAGCATCTCTGCTTCGGTTTTCTGGATCAGATCGCCGATATACACGATATTGTCGTTCTTCAGGCAGTTTGCCGAACGCACGGACAGTTCCAGCTCGTCGACCTTCTTCAGAAGCAGCGGGTTGAATTCCAGCCCGTCATCTTCGTCCTGGCGGCCAGCCGATTCCGGCTCGTCGAAGTTCACGAAGATCGACAGCTGATCCTGAACGATGCGCGCAGCAAAGGCCACGGCATCATCCGGCGGGATCGAGCCATCGGTTTCAATCTTCAACGTCAGCTTGTCATAGTCCAGCACCTGGCCCTCACGGGTGGGCTGCACGTCATAGCTGACCTTCTTGACCGGCGAATAGATCGCATCGATCGGGATCAGGCCGATAGGCGCATCCTCGGGCTTGTTCTTGTCCGCTGCGACATAGCCTTTGCCCGTATTCACGGTCAGTTCCATGAACAGGTCCGCGCCATCGTCGAGGTGACAGATCACGTGTTCCTTGTTCAGAACCTCGATGCCCGCGCTGTCAGAGATATCCCCGGCAGTGACGACACCTGGACCCTTGGCGTTGATCGACAGGCGCTTGGGCCCTTCGACTTCCATGCGCAGGGAAACGCCCTTGAGGTTCAGAACGATGTCGGTAACATCCTCGCGCACACCGGCGACGGACGAAAATTCATGCAGGACATTGTCGATCTGCACGGAAGTGATCGCGGCGCCCTGAAGCGACGACATCAAAACACGGCGCAGAGCGTTGCCCAGCGTCAGACCAAATCCGCGTTCAAGCGGTTCGGCCACGACTGTTGCCTGGCGCATCGGGTCATTGCCCGGTTTTACGTCCAGTTGTGTGGGCTTGATCAGCTCAGCCCAGTTCTTGTGGATCATGCGTCCCTCCATTCCTGTCTGCCTTCCATGTCCTAAAAGGCAAACGCCCGAGGTTTCAAACGACGATACGGGGCCCTGCACCTGGCAAGGCCCCGACAATGAGTAATATCGATCAGACGCGGCGGCGCTTCGGAGGACGGCAGCCGTTATGCGCCATCGGGGTCACATCACGGATCGAAGTGATGTTGAAGCCAACCGCGGCGAGCGCGCGAAGTGCGGATTCACGACCGCCACCGGGGCCCTGAACTTCGACTTCCAGCGTCTTCACACCGTGTTCCTGCGCCTTCTTGCCTGCGTCTTCGGCAGCCATCTGAGCGGCATAAGGCGTCGATTTACGCGAGCCTTTGAAGCCACAAGTGCCGGCCGAGGACCATGCAATGGCGTTACCCTGAACGTCAGAGATCAGGATCTTGGTGTTGTTGAAGGAAGAGTTCACATGCGCAACGCCAGTGGCGATGTTCTTGGAGACCTTCTTCTTCGTGCGACGGGTATCACGTGCCATATCTGCTGATCTCCCTTACTTCTTCTTGCCGGCAATGGCCTTTGCGGGGCCTTTGCGCGTGCGTGCGTTGGTATGGGTCCGCTGACCGCGAACGGGGAGATTGCGGCGATGACGCAGGCCACGGTAGCAACCAAGGTCCATCAGGCGCTTGATGTTCATCTGCGTCTCGCGGCGCAGGTCACCTTCGACGGAGTAGTTGGCGTCGATATGCTCGCGCACAGCCAGTACTTCGGCGTCAGACAGCTCGTTGACACGGCGTGTCGCGTCGATGTTGACGGCTTCGCAGATGGCCTTGGCCGAGGAATGACCGATTCCGGTGATATATGTCAGGGCGATAGGGACCCGTTTATGGGTCGGGATGTTAACGCCGGCTATACGTGCCACGTGTCACTTTCCTTTTCGTTGCGGTTCCGTAGCTCCAGAACCTTTTTTCACAACGGAAGCCCGGACGACGATTGTCCGGGCCACAGCTGAATTCGATATGGTGTATCCCACAGGGGGAATCGCGCGATGAACGCGAGATAGCGCTGTCTATTGGCGCACCGAAGCGCCGTCAACCCCTGTCAAGAGCTTTGTTGTTAACCTACAGTTGCTTTAGCTCGACAGCGTTCAAGAGACGTTTGATGACCGCTGGCCAATAGATCAGATATGCGAGCCCAAACGTCACGATCGTAAGCAACAGCCAAACAAGAGCATGGCCCAGAATGTCCACAAAGGCCACCTCAACCGACACCCGTGCAATCTTGTATCCCTCGCGATCCAACACATAGGTGCGGTTCATAGGAGCCTTGAGAAAATAGTATGGCAAAACGAAGAGTGCCAACCCAAAGGTTACGATACTAAGTATCAACCAAATGATCAGCTGCCCAATGGCTTCGCCAACTGTAAATTCACATAAAAACCGATTTCCAAGCATTCACGTACTCCAATATGCCGAGCGCCAAGGCGCACATGCATAGGGAAATACATTTGTGAAGCTAAGAAGACCTTAACCTGCCAGCGCTTCGTCAATCGCTGCCTTGACCTCGGAAATCTCGCCCAAACCATTGACCTTTGTCAGCTGGCCCTTGGCATAGTAATAGCCGATCAGCGGGGATGTCTTCTTGTAGTATTCCATCAGGCGCTGCTTGAGGCTGTCCTCATTGTCGTCAGCGCGGCGCTTCTGGTTGGTACCACCGCAATTGGCGCATTTGCCATCTGCGGGCCAAGGCTTCGTCTGGTCGTTGTAGACCTCGCCGCAGTCGCCGCAAGTCGAACGGGCGGTGATACGTGCGACCAGCGCGGCATCATCCACTTCCATCTCGATAACGGCATCCAGCGTCTCGCCTGCGCTTTGCAGCAATTCGCCCAACGCATCGGCCTGGGCCAGCGTCCGGGGAAAGCCATCAAAGATGAACCCGCCCGCCTTGTCGCCGTCCAGCTTCTCACGGATCAGGCCGATGACGATTTCATCGGTCACAAGATCGCCGCGCGCCATGACGTCGGCCACGATCTTGCCCATTTCGGTTCCACTATCCTTGGCCTCGCGCAGCATGTCGCCAGTCGACAGCTGGATCATGTTACGCTCGTCGACGAGCATCCGCGCCTGAGTGCCTTTGCCCGCCCCGGGCGGTCCAAGAAGAATGATGTTCATCGACGCGCGGGCCCCCGTTTGTTTCGCTTCTTACTTCCTTTACCGCGCAACTGCGATTTCTGAATAAGACCTTCGTATTGGTGCGCCAGAAGATGGCTTTGCACCTGCTGGATCGTGTCCATCGTGACCGAGACCACAATCAGAACCGATGTACCGCCGAAGTAGAACGGGATGGCGAACTGGCCGCGCAGGATCTCGGGCAGAAGGCAGACCGCAGCAAGGTAGGCAGAGCCAAGAACCAGCACGCGGTTGACGACATATTCAAGATATTCGGCAGTTTTCTTGCCCGGACGAATTCCAGGGACAAAACCGTTCTGGTTCTTCAGGTTGTCCGCCACTTCATCGGGCTTGAACGACACGTTGAACGTATAGAAATACGCGAAGAACACGATCATCGAGGCGAAGAACAGCAGGTAGAGCGGCTGGCCGGGGCCGAAATAGGCCAGGATCGTCGACATGACCGGCCCGGCATCAGAGCCAGAGAATGTTGCGATCGTGGTGGGCAACAGCAGCAGCGAAGAGGCGAAAATCGCCGGGATAACGCCCGCTGGGTTGACCTTGACCGGCAGGTGGCTGGACTGGCCTTCCATGACCTTCATACCGACCTGACGGCGCGGGTACTGGATATGGATCTTGCGCAAGGCACGTTCCATGAAGACCACGAACATGATCACTGCGATGACCATCAGGATAACGCCGATGATGACGGCCGGGCTGATCGCGCCGGAGCGACCGGAGGCAAAGAACTGAGCCAGAGCGGCCGGAACTTCTGCAATGATGCCCACGAAGATGATCAGAGAGATACCGTTGCCGATGCCGCGTGCGGTGATCTGCTCACCCAGCCACATCAGGAACATGGTGCCCCCAACCAGCGTGATGACGCAGGAGGCACGGAAGAAGAGGCCCGGATCGGTCACAAGATCGCCTGCTTCCAGCGAGGCTGCCAGACCGTAGGCCTGGAAGGTCGCCAGAATCACCGTGCCGTAGCGCGTGTACTGGTTGATCTTCTTGCGGCCCTGCTCACCCTCTTTCTTGATCTGTTCCAGCGCCGGAACCATCGAAGAGAGCAGCTGAATGATGATCGAGGCCGAGATATACGGCATGATCCCCAGCGCGAAGATGCCCATGCGGCCCAGGGCGCCGCCGGTGAACATCGTGAGGATCCCCCCGATACCCTGCTGCGCCTGCTCCATGAATTCACGAAGCGCCAGCCCGTCAATGCCCGGAACGGGGATATAGGTGCCAAGGCGATAGACGATCAGTAGGCCAAGCGTGAACAGGATGCGATTGCGCAGGTCTGTCGCCTTGCCCAACGCCGCCCAGCTTGTATTCGCGGCCATTTGTTCTGCTGCAGATACCATGAGGGTCTCTCTATAGTGAAAACGCCGCCCGGGCCGTTTTCCGGCTCATGGGCGGCGTTTGGAAAACTCAGGGTTATGTAAGCGGACTGGCGTCCGCTCACAACCTCTTATTCGGCAGCTTGCGCAGTCGTGACCTTCAGCGAGCCACCAGCCTTCTCGACCGCCTCAACCGCTGCCTTGGAGGCACCGGTGACTTCGAGGGTCAGCTTGGAGGTCACTTCGCCCTTTGCCAGAACGCGGATGCCGTCCAGCTTGCGGCGCACCAGACCGGACGCGATCAGCGCGTCTTCGGTGATGGCGTTGCCGGCATCAAGCTTGCCCGCTTCGACGAATTTCTGGATCAGGCCCAGGTTGATGACCGCGTAGGATTTACGGTTCGGCTTGTTGAAGCCGCGCTTTGGCAGGCGCTGGTAGAGCGGCATCTGGCCGCCTTCGTAGCCCTTGATCGCCACACCCGAACGGGATTTCTGACCTTTGATACCACGGCCACCCATTTTACCCAGACCGGAGCCGGGGCCGCGGCCGACGCGCTTCTTGCGCTTGGTTGCGCCATCGTTATCGCGCAGTTCGTGCAGTTTCATGTCGCTTCTCCTTTGCCGGATGCGGCCCCCAGCGACGGGAGCGGCCGAACACGGCGTATGATTTCATCGAGTCGCAGCCCGTACTGGGCCACCGGGCGCGTATAGCGATCCCTCGATCTGCGATCAAGAGCGGAGTTGCCCGTCAAGACCGGCAGTCCAAAAGGCCCCCGCTCAGGGCGGGGGCCGGTGGGCACAACTGTCAGCATCGCGACCTGAGATCAGGCCTCGTTTTCTTCGTACCAGCCGCCCATTTTCACTTCGGCGGCATCCCCGACGAGGCTGGCGAATTCCTCCGGATCCTGGGTGCCGTTATCCCGGCCACGATAGTGGTAAGGGTAGACATAGGTCGGCCCGAATTCCTTGACCGCGTCCGCCGCTGCTGCCGCGTCCATGGTGAAGGGCAGGTTCATGCAGACAAAAGCCAGATCGATATTCTCCAAGGCGCGCATTTCGGGGATGTCCTCGGTGTCGCCGGAGAGGTAGACGCGGAAACCTTCGAAGCTGAGCACATAGCCGTTGTCGCGCCCCTGGGGATGGAAGTTTAGGCGGTCCTCTGTCGTGTTGTAGGCAGGGATTGCATCGATCCCCACACCATTGAACCCGGCCGCATCGCCGTTTCCGATGGCCTGTGCGCGGCCGGCCAGATCTTCGGGCAGCATCCCCTGCACAGCGGGGTTGGTGATCAAGACGGTATCATCCCCCATCAGGGCTGCGAGGGTTTCAGCGTTGTAGTGATCGCCGTGCTCATGCGTGATCAGGATAAGATCCGCGGATGGAAGGTTGGCATATTGCGCCGGATCCCCAACCGGGTCGACATAGATGGTGCCGGCGGGCGTCTCCAGCACGACCGAAGCGTGGCTGACCGGATGGACCGAAATGGCGCCGCCCGGTGTTTCGAACATATCGCCCGAATGCGATGCCGCGCGGGCCGCATATGGCAACACCGTGATTGCCCCGGCAGTTGCGGCCGCGGTGACCAGAAAGGCTCTGCGTGTCTGTGTCATGTTAGAATTCTCCCTTTGGATGATTGAAAGATAGACCAGCCACCGCGAACGGCAATCGGGAAGAAAGAACTCGGCAAGAAAAACGCCCCCCGGCGGAACCGAGGGGCGTAATTCTTGTCAATCGGGAAGATCCCGGCGCGTGTCAGTCGCGCTCTTCGATGATCTCGACCATGTGGGGGATCTTGGCGATCATGCCACGCACGGATGGAGTATCCTCCAGCTCGCGGGTCTTGTGCATCTTGTTGAGGCCCAGACCGATCAGCGTCTTGCGCTGGATCTCAGGGCGACGGATCGGCGAGCCGATCTGCTTTACAACGATGGTTTTTGCCATGTTCCTGCTTCCTTACGCTTCTTCGGCCACTTGGGCGCTGTCCTGCGGGGCGTCTTCACGCTTGGGCAGAATATCGGCGACCTTCTTGCCACGACGCTGAGCCACGGAGCGCGGGCTTGCCTCTTTTCCGAGACCCTCCAGCGTGGCGCGGATCATGTTGTAGGGGTTCTGCGAGCCGATCGACTTTGCGACGACGTCCTGAACACCCAGCATCTCGAAAACGGCACGCATCGGACCACCTGCGATGATCCCGGTACCCTGAGGTGCGGTACGCATGACAACCTTGCCCGCGCCATGACGACCTTCGATGTCGTGGTGCAGAGTGCGGCCTTCGCGCAGCGGCACGCGGATCATCTTGCGCTTCGCCTGCTCGGTTGCCTTGCGGATCGCCTCGGGGACCTCTTTGGCCTTGCCCTTGCCGAAACCGACCCGGCCCTTTTGGTCACCCACGACCACGAGTGCTGCAAAGCCGAAACGCTTGCCGCCCTTCACAGTCTTGGAAACCCGGTTGATCGCGACCAGGCGGTCTGCAAATTCGGGGGCTTCTTCACGCTGTTGACGACGGTTGCCGCCACGGTTGGTATCTCTTGCCATTCGGCGTCCTTTCCTTCAGGCGCGACATCGCGCCCCAGATTGTTGCAATCCTGGTGTTCCGAAACGCATCCGGAACCCGGATCATCGAGAGGCCCCGGGTCTGGCCCGGGGCGCTCTGCGCTTAGATCTTCAAGCCACCTTCACGGGCAGCATCGGCGAGGGCCTTTACCTTGCCGTGGAACAGAAAACCGCCACGATCGAAATAGGCTTCTTCGACGCCGGCCTTCTTGGCACGCTCGGCAATCGCGGCGCCCACCTTTGCGGCGGCCTCCACGTTGTTCTTGCCGGTCACGCCCAGATCCTTCTCCAGCGAGGAGGCGGAAGCCAGGGTCACGCCGTTCACATCGTCGATCAGCTGAACGCTGATGTTCTTGTTCGAGCGATGCACGCTCAGCCGCGGCCGACCGGCGTTGACCTTGCGAAGTTTGTTCCGAACGCGCAGGCGGCGCTTCAGAAACAGGGTTCTTTTGCTGTTTGCCATCTTGTGCGTCCTTACTTCTTCTTGCCTTCCTTACGGAAGATGAATTCACCCTTGTAGCGGATACCCTTGCCTTTATACGGCTCGGGCTTGCGCCATTCGCGGATGTTCGCTGCGACCTGACCGACGAGCTGTGCGTCAGTACCCTCGATGACGATCTGCGTGGGCTTCGGGGCAGTCACGGTGACACCCTCCGGCACAGCAAAATCGACGTCATGCGACAGACCGAGGTTCAGCTTCAGCACGTTGCCCTGCATCTGGGCGCGGTAACCAACACCCTGAATTTCGAGCTCTTTCTTGAAGCCGTCGGACACGCCCTGCACGAGGTTCGCAACCATGGTGCGGCTCATGCCCCACTGCTGGCGCGCGCGCTTGGACTTGCCACGCGGGGTAACCGCGACAACATTGTCCTGCACCTCGATGGTGACGTCGTCGGTTGCGGTGAAGCTGTGGGACCCTTTCGGGCCCTTCACTTCAAAGGTCTGGCCGGACACGGATGCTGTGACACCCGAGGGCAGCTCGACCGGTTTCTTGCCAATACGAGACATTGCCTACTCCTTAGAAGACCGTGCAAAGCACTTCGCCGCCAACATTCTGGCTGCGTGCTGTTGCATCCGACATCACACCCTTGGGGGTGGAGACAATCGAGACACCCAGACCCTGACGGACCTGCGGGATCTCTTTAACACCCAGATACACACGACGGCCCGGTGTCGAAACGCGCTTGATTTCGCGAATGACGGGGGTGCCTTCGTAGTATTTGAGGCTGATTTCGATGGCCGGGTGGCCATCCGCGCCGGTGGTTTTCTCGTAACCGCGGATGTAGCCTTCGTCCGCCAGCACGTCGAGAACCCAGGCCCGCAGCTTCGAAGCAGGGGTCGCCACAGTGGACTTGCCGCGCATCTGAGCGTTACGGATACGGGTCAGCATATCGCCGATAGGATCGTTCATTTGCTAACCTCCCTTACCAGCTGGACTTGACCATGCCGGGCGCTTGACCATTCGAGGCCAGTTCACGCAGCATGATACGGCTGACTTTCAGCTTACGGTAATAGGCGTGCGGACGCCCCGTCAGCTGGCAGCGGTTGTGAAGACGCGACGGCGCGCTGTTGCGCGGCAGTTTCGCCAGTTTGAGACGGGCCTTGAAGCGCTCTTCCATCGGCTTCGACTCGTCTTTCGCGATTTCCTTCAGCTCGGCGCGCTTAGCGGCATATTTTGCCACCAGACGCTCGCGCTTCTTCTCGCGTTCGATCATTGCTTTCTTTGCCATGATACAGATCCCCTCAGCTGTTGAACGGCATGTTGAAATGCTTCAACAGCGCTTTGGCTTCCGCGTCGGTCTTCGCGGTCGTGACGATCACGATGTCCATGCCCCAGGTCTCGTCCACCTTGTCGAAATCGATCTCGGGGAAGACGATGTGTTCCTTGAGGCCCGTGGCATAGTTGCCGCGGCCATCGAACGATTTGCCCGACACGCCGCGGAAGTCGCGGACACGGGGCATTGCGATTGTGATCAGACGGTCGAGGAAATCGTACATCCGGTCACCGCGCAGGGTCACCTTGGCACCCAGGGGCATTTCTTCACGAACCCGGAAACCCGCGATGGATTTCTTGGCCGTCGTGACGATCGCCTTTTGGCCGGCAATCGCGGACAGGTCTTCCTGAGCCGATTTCGCCTTCTTGGAGTCGCGCACTGCCTCGGCACCACAGCCGATGTTCAGCACGATCTTCTCAAGCGCCGGGATCTGCATGTCGTTCTTGTAGCCGAACTCTTCCTTCAGTGCCGCTTTGATGGTCTCGCGGAACTGCGCCTTCAGACGCGGGGTATAAGTTGCAGTATCAAGCATCGATCACGTCCCCCGTGGTCTTGGCAAAACGGACCTTCTTGTCGCCTTCCATGCGGAAGCCAACGCGGGTTGCTTTGCCGTTGGAGTCAACCAAAGACAGGTTCGACAATGCGATAGGCATCGCCTTGGGCACGCGGCCCCCCTGGCTGGCCTGGGTCTGGCGGGTGTGACGGATGGCCATGTTCAGCCCATCGACAACAGCCTTGCCGGCCTTGGGGTCAATCAGGGTAATCGTGCCCTGCTTGCCTTTGTCCTTGCCGGTCAAAACGACGACAGTGTCGCCTTTGCGGAGTTTAGCAGCCATTACAGCACCTCCGGAGCAAGCGAGATGATCTTCATGAAGTTCTTGGCACGCAGCTCGCGCACAACCGGCCCGAAGATACGGGTACCGACCGGCTCACCTGCGTTGTTCAGGATCACGGCGGCGTTGCGGTCAAAGCGGATTGCTGTGCCGTCTTCACGGCGAACTTCTTTGGCGGTGCGCACGACGACGGCCTTGCGGACGTCACCTTTCTTCACGCGGCCGCGCGGAATGGCTTCCTTGACGGAGACGACGATAACGTCACCGACGCTCGCATATCTGCGTTTGGAACCACCCAGGACCTTGATGCACTGCACCCGGCGAGCGCCGGAGTTGTCAGCGACATCCAGATTGGTCTGCATCTGGATCATATGGTTTCTCCCGACCTTTGGGGGGCGTCATTCACGCCTTTCCCCCAGGGTTTCGTAAAACTGGTGGGCAGAGGCTTATTCAGCCACGACTTCCCAGCGTTTCGTCTTCGACTTCGGCGCGCATTCGATGATGCGGACGGAGTCGCCAACCTGAAACTTCTCAGCTTCGTCGTGAGCCCGGTACTTCTTGGACTTACGGATTGTCTTCTGCAGCACGGGGTGCTTGAAGCGACGCTCGACCTTCACGGTGACGGTCTGTGCGTTGGCGGTGCTGGTGACGGTACCTTGCAGAATTCGTTTGGGCATATCAGGTGTCCTTATTCTGCAGCCGCTTGCGCGGCTTTCTGGTTCAGCACGGTTTTCACGCGTGCAACGTCACGGCGCACCTGGCGCATGCGTGCGGTGTTTTCCATCTGGCCTGTCGCGGCCTGAAAGCGGAGGTTGAAGGCCTCCTTCTTGAGCTGGACAAGCTGTTCCCGGAGTTCGTCCGGGGTCTTGTCACGGAGTTCGTGGGCGTTCATGCGCCTCTCCTTTGTTGCAACATCACCGGTAGGCCCCTGCCTGCGTGCATACAGGGTCACCCTCAATCCGGTGGAGTCCGTGGATGAGCAGCCCCCATACGCGCGATTCCTTCGAAAGGCAACACTCTTTCCACGCGAAAGCCCATGAGGCGCGATTTCGCCCGAAAAACATGCACATTCCTGCGCCAAGCCGACGCCCTTCAAGGTAGTTCTTTGGACAGCCGCCGGGTTGAGCTATAATGCGGCATGCGCGTGATGCTGACATTTCTTCTGGCATTTGCAGCCTTGCCGGTTCACTCCGATGAGGCTGCGTCAACCTGCGCCTGTATCAATCGCGATGGACAGGAAGTCCCGCTGGGAGAAATTGCCTGCCTGACCGTGGGTGGAAAAAGCTTTCTGGCGCGCTGTGCAATGTCGTTGAATGTGCTGACATGGCGCCGCGTTCAGGATGGCTGCGTCGTCTCACAAGCCCCCTACCCGTTCAGCCCCGCCCCGCAAATCGCCAAGGGGCCGCGAACGGGTCAATCCCATTTGTAATTGAAACTGACGGAGATCCGCTCTTCTTCGGACATGTTCATCGGGACCTCGTGCCGTAGCCAGCTTTCCCACAAGAGCACATCCCCGACCTTTGGCGTCTCGTAGATGAAGGGTCGCAGCTCCTCGCGGCAATCCTTGCGGCGTGTCGGCGCGGCCATCATCATCGGCAGGCGCGGATCTTCGAGTTTCAGCGCCGATGCCCCATCCGGCATGGCCACATAGGTGGTGCCGGAGATCACCGAATGCGGGTGGATATGGCTGGAATGGGTGCCACCTTCGGGCAGGATGTTGATCCAGATATCCTCCAGCACAAGCGACCTGTCGCCCAAATCAAACTCCAGATCTTCGGCAAAGGCCGCGACATGGACATCCAGCGATTTCACCAGGTCGCCAAAAATCGGAAACCGCCATGGCAGATCGGTCAGGGATGCATAAGACGTGTATCCTGGATAGCCGTTCTGCTCGCACCAGTCCTGACCCGCCTCATCATCCTCGGCAATCGAGTAGCAGGACGCGGCCATTTCGTCGGCGTCGATTGCGGGCGCATGCTCTGACAAGGCAGCGCGGTACAGGCGGGTGGCGAAGAGCGAGCGTATCTGTGACATGACCGCTATGTAGCGCGAGTCGCCATAGGACGCGAGTGGACAATTGCAGGCCCCCGCCCCGGACTTGATCCGGGGCCTCGCGTCCGGGTCCGGCAAGTGAAAGGACCCGGATCAAGTCCAGGGCGGGTCCAGCCAGATCGAAATGTCTGCGCGCAAACGAAAACCCCCGCCGCTTACGCGCCGGGGGTCAAATCAATCGCAACGGGCTTTCGCCCTTTGCTTACCAATCCTCGCGAACGACGACGCGGGTTTTGATCGGCAGTTTCATCGCGGCAAGACGCAGAGCCTCGCGAGCGATGTCCTCGTCGACACCGTCGATCTCGAACATCACGCGGCCAGGCTTGACCTTGCAGGCCCAGAAGTCGACCGAACCCTTACCTTTACCCATACGAACTTCGGTGGGCTTGGAGGTCACGGGCACATCCGGGAAGATCCGGATCCAGACACGGCCCTGACGCTTCATGTGACGCGTCATCGCGCGGCGAGCCGCCTCGATTTGACGCGCTGTCACACGCTCGGGCTGAGTGGCCTTGAGGCCATAGGTGCCGAAGTTCAGATCACTGCCGCCTTTGGCAAGACCGGCGATGCGGCCTTTGAACTGCTTGCGGAATTTAGTGCGTTTCGGTTGAAGCATCTCAAATTCTCCTTAGCGGCGGCCGCCGCCGGCACCACGAGGGGCCGGGCCGTCCTGCACTTCTTGTGCCTTGCGGTCACGTGCCTGGGGATCGTGCTCCATGATCTCGCCTTTGAATATCCAGACCTTGATTCCGATGATGCCATAAGCCGTTTCGGCCTCGACATTGGCGTAATCGATGTCTGCACGAAGGGTATGCAGGGGCACACGGCCCTCGCGATACCACTCGGTACGGGCGATCTCGGCACCACCCAGACGACCAGCGACGTTCACCCGAATACCCAGGGCGCCCATGCGCATCGCGTTCTGAACGGCACGCTTCATGGCGCGACGGAAGGATACACGACGTTCCAGCTGCTGCGAGATGGACTCGCCAACAAGACGGGCGTCCAGCTCGGGCTTGCGCACTTCAACGATGTTGAGGTGCAGCTCGGAGTCGGTCATTGCCGCGATCTTCTTGCGCAGGGTTTCGATATCGGCGCCTTTTTTGCCGATGATCACGCCCGGGCGCGCAGTATGAACGGTCACACGGCATTTCTTGTGCGGACGCTCGATGATGACGCGCGACACACCTGCCTGCTTGCATTCCTTGAAGATGAATTCGCGGATGGCGATATCTTCCAGCAGCAGATCACCATAGTCTTTGGTGTCAGCGTACCAGCGGCTGTCCCAGGTACGGTTGACCTGAAGACGCATACCGATCGGGTTGGTTTTATTACCCATTAGGCTTGCTCCTCGACCTGGCGGACCTTGATGGTCAGCTCGCTGAACGGCTTGATGATCTTGCCGAACCGGCCACGTGCACGGGGACGCCCGCGTTTCATGGTCAGGTTCTTGCCGACATAGGCCTCGGCGACGATCAGCTCGTCAACATCCAGATTGTGATTGTTCTCGGCGTTGGCGATTGCGGACTGAAGGCATTTCTTCACGTCAACAGCGATCCGCTTGTTCGAGAAAGTGAGATCAGTCAGAGCCTTTTCCACTTTCTTGCCGCGGATCATCGCAGCGACCAGGTTCAGCTTTTGCGGGCTTGTGCGAAGCATGCGCAGTTTTGCCATTGCTTCGTTATCAGCCACGCGGCGGGGATTCTTATCCTTGCTCATGGCTTATTTCCGCTTCGCTTTTTTGTCAGCCGCATGCCCGTAATAGGTACGGGTCGGCGAATATTCACCGAACTTCTGACCGATCATATCCTCGGAGACGTTCACCGGGATATGCTTGCGGCCATTGTAGACGCCAAACGTCAGACCCACGAACTGGGGCAGGATCGTCGAGCGGCGCGACCAGATTTTGATAACTTCATTGCGACCCGACTCACGGGAAGCTTCGGCCTTCTTGAGCACATAGGCATCAACGAAGGGGCCTTTCCAGACAGAGCGTGTCATGTATTAGCGCCCTTTCTTCTTGGCGTGCCGCGAGCGGATGATCAGCTGCTGCGATGCCTTGTTCTTGTTACGGGTCTTGGCACCTTTGGTCGGTTTGCCCCATGGGGTAACCGGGTGACGACCACCGGATGTACGGCCTTCACCACCACCATGAGGGTGATCGATCGGGTTCATGACAACACCGCGAACAGAGGGGCGGATGCCCTTGTGACGCATGCGGCCTGCTTTACCGTAGTTCTGGTTGGAGTTGTCGGGGTTCGACACGGCACCGACGGTGGCCATGCATTCCTGACGCACCAAGCGCAGCTCGCCCGAAGACAGGCGGATCTGAGCGTAGCCACCATCACGACCAACAAACTGGGCATAGGTGCCAGCTGCACGCGCGATCTGACCACCCTTGCCGGGCTTCAGTTCGATGTTGTGGACAATTGTCCCGATCGGCATGCCCGAGAACGGCATTGCGTTGCCGGGCTTGATGTCGACCTTGGCGCCTGCGACGATCTTGTCACCGACAGCCAGACGCTGGGGGGCAAGTACGTAGGCTTGCTCGCCATCGTCATATTTGACGAGAGCGATAAAGGCGGTCCGGTTCGGGTCATATTCGATCCGCTCAACGGTTGCCGCCACGTCGAGTTTATTCCGTTTGAAGTCCACGATCCGGTAGAGGCGCTTTGCCCCACCACCACGCCTGCGTGATGTGATACGTCCGGTGTTGTTCCGGCCGCCCGATTTCGTCAGACCCTCGGTGAGGGATTTGACGGGGCGTCCTTTCCAGAGCTCCGAACGGTCGATCAGCACCAGCCCGCGCTGGCCCGGCGTCGTCGGCTTATACGACTTGAGTGCCATGCTTTCTGTCTTCCGTTTAGCAATGCAGGGCTATTCGCCCCGCTATGTTTGGGCCCTTGCGGGCCAAGATATAGGCCCCCGTAGGTGCCCGGTTAGTGATATCCTTACAGACAAAGACATAGCCCCGGACGAATCCGGGGCTGTGCCGATGGGGTCTGATAGGGAAGTGACGATGAGAGGTCAAGGGCGGCAACCCCATTTGCTAACGAATTCGAAAGCTGGGGGCAGAGTTCAGGCTTTCCTGTTGCACGGCTGACGTTCGCACAGAAAGAAATCGAGCGCAGCGCGCAAAGGACCCCGGCGGCTCTTCCCGAAGACGCCACGCTGAAGACACTGCCCAACTTCGCGGCCGCCAGACAAGTGCGGACGTGGCATTGGCGAAAGCACAGCCTGCCTCGTTCCAGCGCGACCGCACGCTGGATATCATCCGTCCAGACATAGGATGCGAGGCCAAGCGGCCATCATTTGTCAACGCGATTGCCTCTACCTTCGCGTCGAAATGCACAAGAGGAAGGAGGGGCCAAAGTGCCTCTCGCGCACGTCTGGCGTAGAGGGATCAGCGTTGAAAACCTAAACGGTGCGCTGGAAGAACCTGTCCAAATGTGGCGCCGGGTCAGGCACCTGCCCCAGTTCCTGCATATCCTGGCCCGTCGCACGCGCCGCGGTGGTCGTTTGGGCCGCCACCTTGAACTGTTTGGCAGTGTCCACCGGTCAATCGTAGTGCCGGGCAACAAGCCATCACCGATTACCTTGCCAACGCTTTTTATCGCTTCCAGATGGCTGGGTCACGTGCGCCTCGGCTTGGCATTGTCGATGATCGCGGCCTGTAGGGGCTTTTCGGCAATCCCTTGTTATTCCATCCCCACCGCCACGGCCATAGTGGCGATCCCGGCGATGCGGCGCTACAAGTACATCGATGTCTTCTCGGTCGGCACCGGTGCTGCCACAGGCAACATCGGCATCCTCATCCCCCCAGCACCCCGACCATCAGGGTCTTCTGGCCGAGGTGAATATGGCAAAGCTGCTCACGGCAGGGATCATCCAAAGCATCTTTTCTGCGTCGGCTTCGGTGCTCTGGTGCTTGACCAATTCGTTTACAACGCGGGCGAACCGCAGGACTTCCCGAGCATTGTGAGCGGTCTCTGCATTGGTTCCTGAGGGACCGTTATGGCGATCCTGTGCCGTCAGGTGCTATTGCGCCTGATCATCGACGGCACGGCGATGAAATTTCTCATCCCGCCGATCGCTATCCCCCTCATTGCCGGGCTCGCGCTGCCAATTGACCCAACCAGCAACTGGTCTGGTACGGCATTATCGTGGAGGTCGCGATTAAGATCAGCCTGATTACGCCCTTATCTGGGTGAAAGTCATCTTCATCCTCTCTATGTTGCAAGACGTTGGCATCATACGGATCTACGAGGGCGTCAACGCTTTCTTCATCGCGGATCTGGCGCGTTTGATGGTGGTTGTTTTCTCGCCAATCACAGTGCTCTGGCTGGTGAAGTCCTTGGAATAGACAGACATCACCGGCAACCATGCGTCACGTCTGCGGGCCGGTCCATCACCCCGCTGATCGAAACAACCGCGTCAGGCGAGGACTGGAGTGAAGCTTCTTATGCACCTCGATCGGCACTTGCCCGTCCCGTTCAGGGCATGATGTCGATACTCTCGCGGAACCCTTCTAGCGGGAAGGAGAAATTGACCGTTTGCCGATCTTGCCGCTGGATCGTGATCTTGAGTTCTTCGCCTTCGGCCATCGTTACTGGCCAGGTTTCGCCCGCCGCGCCGGTGGCGTAACAGCCCTGCGCATCACAGGATTGAAACGCCAATTCGCCCAGATCCTGATCGTCGACGGACAATTTCAGACCGGCGGGCAGATAAAGCCCCACAGGCAGGGTAAACACCGCCGTATGCTCCGCATCACCGGCCGGTTTGACAAAGGCCGCAGTTGCCACGCGCTGATTGCCTTCGCTCAGGACAATGCTTTGCGCCACTTCGCACATCAAACGCGCGGGATCGTTCTGGTTGTTGCACGACACCAGCCAGAGCGGCGCCTGAGCCGATGCCATGGTGGCGGCGCAGAAGAATAATCCGATCAGTCGTTTTTTCATTTGTGAATTCTATCCTTAGAAACGCAGTCCGAATTTGATGCCGCCCGATTGCACGACGGAATTCTTACCGAATTCGCGGCTGAAATCGACATCCATGAAGGCACTGTCATTCTTCTCGAACACCGTCATGCCAACCGACAGTCTTCCGCGGCGGTCGTCAATGCCGCTGTAGTCGCGGAAACTGCCATCGGCGGAGGAGGCCCCCGGAAGACCGGCATCGATATAGATGTCATTTTCGGACGAGAACAGCGCCTCGGCGCGCAGAAACGCCTTGATCCCGGTGGAGGCATCATAGTCGGTATCAACGCCCAATTCCAACGATGGCGTCAGCGTATAAAGCACCTGGCTGGTGTCCTTAAGCTCCGATCCAAGGTCGGTGCCGCGTTCCTTGAATGCCTTGCTCCGTAACCGTGTCACATCAAGCGCGAGACCGGGTTGGATATACCAGATCTGATCCATCGGCTGGTGGCGATACTCTGCACCGAACCGCAGGTTCAGGTGCTGAACCGTCTGGTTGGCCTTGGCGTTGCCAGAGGCGATGGTGGTGCCGTCGCCGAACGCGCCGTTGATCCCGATCTGCCGGTGCGCCTTGTAGTCCGTCTTGCCGCCCGACAGGCCGCCGAACAATACCCAGTTATCCACGGTCTGTTCCAGCGACGCGCCAAGCTGGAAGCGTTCACCATCAGCCGAAAAACGTGGGCCGTTCGTCATCGCCACGTCGTCACGTTCGATGGCGACGCCGAATTTCACACCGTTTTGCATATCAAACTGTCGCCCAAATTGCAGCGCGTTCGACTTTGCGTCGAAGGATCTGTATTCGAAGCTCGCATCGCGGTGAGAGGTCGAAACGGACAATCCCATCCAGATGCACCCATCTTTCGTCAGAACCTTGGCACTGCCGTGACTGGAACAGGTCCGCAGATCATCTGCAAAGCGCAGCGCGGACCCGAACGCTTCGACTTGGGTAGCCGCGTAATCCTCGACCGTCATCCGATCGATTACATCGACGACCTCGGCCTCCGTCGCCGCATTGCCGATCAGCGCGAAGAGCCTGCCCATGGGCTGCGACCCTGCACCATTCAGAACATCATCGATATAGTCGCCAACGGCAGCCTGGTTGCGGTTCATCGTTGGCGTCGCGAAACCGGGTGTGACCGTCAGGTCGATGGTGCTGCCATCGCCGGTCGATCCGTTCAGGCCGATTTCATAGTCCAGCACAACCGTGTCCTGAATCGTCGTGCCGTTGTCAGCGGTGTTTCCGCCTGCATCCACCAGCACATAAGGCCGCGCCTGTTCCAGCGTGTTCAGCACTGGCACCAGCGTACCGCCCATCGCGGCGTTCTCTGACGCATTGATCAGATCGCCCTCACGCCGGCCGGATCCATCCTGCTGCACAAAGTAGACATCCGCCGTGTAGGTTGCCGTGGCCCCGAAGCCCAGCGACCCGGTCAGCGTCGTTGTCTGATTGACATTGCCCGCCACGGTGAAGTCCGCAGCCGTGACACTCGGCGTGATCGTTGCCGGAAACGTCAGGACCCCGCCAAGATCCAGCGCGCCGTCAATGGTCACCTGACCGCCCACGCCCGCCAGCATGCGGTCCAGCGCTGTGAAGCTGCCCGCCGCCTCAAGCGTGAAACTGTTGGTGCCACCGCCAAGATCGAAATTGCCAAAGCCGCCGCCCGCAAGCGATACAGCCTCGGACCCGATGCCGCTTTGGATCAGTTCGTCATTCAGGGATGCAAGGAAGCTCTGCTCCGACAGGGTGAGCGTGTTCGCCGCACCACCGTCGAGCCGGATGCCAGCACCGCTGGCACCTGCCCCACCCAGCACCACGTTGGCAAAGCTGAGCTGCATTGCACCGCCCGTGCCTGCGCCCCCTGCCGATTGCGCCAAAACAGCTATGGCGTCGTTGCCAACGGCAATTACGTTGCCCGATTGCGTCATGGTGATGGCACCGCCGGTACCCGTGCCACCAGCCGATCCACGAAAGACTTGATCCACGACACCGCCGCCGCCGCCAAGGCTTTGGGCCAGAAGCGCCACAGCTTCATCGCCCATCGTCATGACATTGCCGGTATTGGCAAAGCTCAGCGCCCCACCATCCCCGCCATTATTGCCCGAAGTCGTGACCGATACACTGCCTGCGTCAAGATCGGTCGTGGTCAGACCACCGCCGCCGCCAATGGATTGCAAGACGAACCCATGCGCTCTGCGCCCGGCCGTGGTCATATCCCCATCATTGACCACATCCAGCGTGCCGCCATCCCCGGTGGACCCATCCTGAGCCCCCGTGGTCACGTCGACGCTGCTCATTCCGCTGATCAGCGTTTCGCCGCCACCTGCGCCGATGGATTGCACGACCTGGCCATGGGCGAAATCACCCGCCGTCTGCGTGTCGCCGTTCAGGGTCAGGCTGACAGCGCCGCCGTGGTTGTCAAAGCTGGGATCGGCCCCCATCACCACAGATGCGGTTTTGGTTGTGCCACCGTCTATATCCGACAACAGCGTCAGCCGCCCACCGCCGCCACCGATAGATTGCGTCAGCCCAGCAGAGGAGAATGCCCCCTGCGTCATCACGTTGCCGGTGCGCTGCGAGGTGATATTGCCACCTGATGCGTTGTCGGTATTCACCGCGCCCAGCACCGCCTCCAGCGTCAGATCTGTCTGATCGTTCGCCTCTACCCTCGACAAAGCCGTGCCGCCGCCGCCGCCGATGGATTGCGTCAGCGCGCCGGTCGAGTTCGCTTGTATGGTCACGACATTGCCGGTGTGAGTCTGGCTGACATCTGCCGCCTCAGACCCATCCACATCGTCTCCGCCCAGACCCAGCTTGCCCAGAATCGTGGTGCCTTGCGCAGCTTCGGGGCCAGTCGGCAGGTTTTCGGAAAAGACCGAAAACACATCGACATTGCCACCGCCACCATTGATCGCCTGGCTCAGAACGGCTTCGGAATTGGCACCGTTCATGATGATGTCACCGGTGGCGTTCACCACCACGGTGCCGCCCGTGCCATTGGTGCCAGAGCGCGCGCCAAGCAGCGTCGAAAAGCCGTAATCCAGTGCCGAGACCAGCGGTGCGCCAACCGAAATCCCGGCATTGCCGCCTGCGCCGCCTACCGATTGTGCCAAGATGCCATAGGCGTCGTCGCCATCGGCCTGAATGGTGCCACTATGCGTGACCGTGACGTCGCCGCCGTCAGCCGCGTCCCCGCCGGCCCCGCCAATTGCAATGGAGTTGAACGCCTTTCCAGTCGCTTGCTCTACCAGTTTCGTGCCAGCTACCGCGATAGACAGACCGCCATTACCGCCTCCGCCGCCAACCGATTGCGCCAACACACCATAGGAGGATGCGCCTTGCACAAGGATGTCGCCGTCATTGCTGACATCGACCGTGCCACCTGCATTGCCGGATCCGCCACTGCCACCAAGGCTGAATGCTGCAGAGGGCGTCGTGGCGTCGCCCGAGGCCAATGTATAGCTGCCCTGGATCGTCTGCCCGCCATTGCCGCCACCGCCGCCCACGGATTGCGCGATGATGCCATGCGCCTCTGCGCCGCCGGTCTGAATAAAGCCGTCATTTGTCACCACAACCTCGCCGCCGGTACCGCCGTCGCCGCCGCTGCCGCCAATGCCGATCTGCAAGGTCCGGCTTGTACTGCCCGCACCAGCGGTCGACCGGCTGAGCGAGACATTGGACACGTCGCCCCCAGTGCCGCCTCCACCGCCCACGGACTGCGCCAGGATGCCGTGTGCCGCATCACCGGTGGTGATGATCCGCCCGGTATCGGCATTGGCGACCTCGACATCGCCCGCCGCGGCACCTGTACCGCCCGTGCCCCCGATCAACAACGAGGCGCGGGTGGCACCATCGGCATCAGGTCCGACAAGGATATTGCGGACATATTGCGCATCGCCGCCGCCACCGCCGACCGACTGAGCAAAGATACCGATGGCCCGGTCTGACACAGTGCCGATCATCGCTGTGCTCGTGACGGAAACAGACCCGCCGGTACCACCGGTGCCGCCGGTGCCGCCCAGTGCCACGGAAATCGAGGTCCCCTCGCCAGCGCCGCCGCTGGCCGACCCGGCATTGCCGCCGCCGCCGCCAACAGATTGGGCAAAGACGCCATGCGCCTCTTCGCCCATCGTGCCGATGGACCCGGCCGCGGTGGCGACCACGTCGCCCGCCAATCCGCCCTCTCCGCCTTCAAGGCCGACTGCCAGTGACAGGCTGGTGCCCTTGTCGTCTTCTTCCTTGGGCGTGGACAGGCTGACAGATGTAGAGCTGGAATTGCCGCCGCCATTTCCGATCGATTGCGCGAACAGCCCGTGCGACCGCACGCCCTGTGTCCGCACATCGCCAGAGGTGCTGGCCGTGACATTGCCACCGGTCCCACCCGTGCCGCCGCGCCGTCCAATGGTGATGTTGGCCGATCCGCCATCGGCGCTGTTGACCAGCATGTCGTAGCCAGCATTGCCGCCGCCACCGCCCACGGATTGGGCAAAGACGCCGTGGCTGTCATCGCCGGCGGTAAAGATATCTCCGGTGCTGGCCACATCCACGATGCCACCGCTGCCCCCTGCCCCGGTGCCCCCGCCGACAGCAAGGCCGACAGCCCGATTGTTGTCCGCCTGCCCCAAATGGTACATGAACGCCAGGTTGAACGCCGCGTTGCCGCCGCCGCCACCAACCGATTGACCAAGGATCCCATGGCTCTGGTTCTTCAGCGTGGTGATGGTGCCGAAGTGGTCCACATCCACCGCCCCGCCATGCCGGCACTGCCTGCGCCACCACCTATGGCAATCGCCACCGCGTTGGTCTGCGTGCCGCCGCCCGCCGCCGGTGTTGAATTATTCCCCTCAAGCTCGTCCAGAACCGCGTTGAAATTCGTAATCACCGACGCATCGACGCCAGCATTGACCGGCGTGCGCCGATCCCCGGCGGATCCGCCATCGCTTTGCGCGCCGGTTGTGCGCGTCACACCCAGAACCGCATTAACCCCGGCATTGCCGCCGCCGCCGCCGATGGAGGACGCCTCGAGCCCGACTGCGCCGATCCCGTCCGTCCGGATCTGGCCCGCGGCAAGCGTCGCGGTCCCGCGCGCTACGGTCACATTACCCGCATTGCCGCCATTGGCGCCAAAGCCGCCCACGCCGATCCCGATGGGAGAGCTGTTCTGCGTGCCAACCGCAGTTACGTTAATGCCGCCGGTCCCGCCGCCGCCTATCGACTGCGCAAAAATACCGCGCGAAGCATAGCCTTGTGTGGTGATATCGCCTGTCGACGTGACTGAAACATCCCCTGCGTCCGCGCCGGTGCCGCCATGACCACCCAGACCTGCGACGATGCTCAGATCCGTCTGGCCGTTGCCGTTTTCCGACGCCTGGTAGTTCAACTGTCCCGACACATTCAGGCCGCCATTGCCGCCGCCGCCGCCGATGGACTGCGCCAACAACCCCGCAGAGCCGTCAGTGTCCGGCTTGTCCTCGTTGAACAGGCCCAGATCGACGAAAAGATCACGGAGACCGAAACTATCAAGCTGATTGCTCGCCAGATCGACAACCTGATCGCTCAGCACCTCGCGTAGCTTGGTCTCAAAATCGGAATCGGTCGGGGTCTCGATATCCTCGGGGTCGGTTGTCACAGTGATGTCGGCCCGTGCAGTCACTGTGACATCCTCGGCAGTGCCCGCATTGCCGCCCAGCCCGCCGACGCCCACAATCAAAGAGCTGTCGGAAACGATACCGCCCGACACGTTCAGTCCGCCATTGCCGCCGCCACCGCCCAGCGATTGGGCGATCACGCCGGATTTTCCAGTCCCATGCGCCCGGATCGTGCTGCCCGCAGCGATATCGACCTCCACGCTACCAGCGTTCCCGCCGGTGCCGCCAAATCCGCCAACCCCAACCAGCACCGCGCCGGAATTGTTGTTGTTGGTCTGCCCGGCACTGGGCAAGCTGGCGATGGAGATGCCGGCCGTGACATTCACGCCACCATTGCCGCCGCCGCCACCCACCGATTGTGCGATGATCCCGTCAGAGCCTTTGTTCTGGTCGATTTGCGCAGTGCCACCGACATTGGTCAGCGGCACGGCTTGCAGGTCACCGGAATAGTCGAAATCAATCGCACCGGCATTGCCGCCGTCGCCGCCGAACCCGCCGACGCCCGCAGCAATCGACAGGATGGTGTTCGATCCGCCCGGCTTGGTCAGGGAAAGCGACCCCGAAACGTTGGTGCCGCCCTATCCGCCACCACCGGCGATGGATTGCGCCACCAACCCCGTAGCCTGATCGCCCGATGTCATAACGTCGCCCGCGACATCCATGGTCACGTCGCCGGACTCTCCGCCAGCTGCGCCGAAACCGCCCAGGCCGAGCGAGATCGCAGCGCCGTTTTGCCCGCTCAGGCTGACGGTTCCCGATACGTTGGTGCCGCCTGCACCGCCGCCGCCACCGCCACCGACAGACTGCGCCAACGCACCAATGCTTTCCACGCCGGTTGTGTAAATGCCGGGCGCGTCCGTCGCGGTTCGGATCGTACTGACAACGGTCCGGCCATCGCCGCCGCCGCCGCCAGCCGATTGCACCAAAACACCGGTGGATTGTTCCTGCCGAGTTGTCACATTCCCGGTCAATATGCTGGTCACATCACCGGCATTGCCGCCAGCACCGCCGCTCCCGCCGATGCCAACAGCGGCACCACCAGAGCCGCTACCCACCGCGGTGATCGTGGCCGAGATATTCATGCCGCCATTGCCACCGCCGCCGCCCAAGGACTGGATGACCGCGCCCGAAGATGAAACGCCATCCGTCACGAAGTCTCCGGTCAGGTTTGACGCCACCGTGCTTGAGGTACCACCGGTACCGGCCGCGCCACCCAGGCCCACGGCCGCGCCGCCTGCCCCGGTGCCTGCAACGCTAACCGCCGCTGCGACGTTGAATCCGCCATTGCCGCCCCCTGCGCCCCGCCCTCCGAGGCCCACGCCAATCGACCCGCTCCCGGTGCCCACGCCAATCGACCCGCTCCCGGTGCCCGCGCCCTGTCACATGCAGAAATGTCCGATAATGACTTCATCGCCCTTAGAGTGAGGCGGTGCCGACGATACCGAGCGGCACATTGGTTCGATATAAGAAAACATCAAGCGACCGAACAATATCCGCGTTCGTATGGATGACTGTGCCACCCTCCGTCATCTGATCGACGTCGACCCGAAATGCTCATCCGCAGCGAATTCAAAGAATACGCGAACGGTTATGGCAGGGACCGCGTACTTTTCTACGGCTCCCCTGCCTTGCGGGACACGCCCGCTAAAGCCTCCCTGACATCCGGTGCCGCGGTACTCGCTGTCCTGCCCCATGGTGACCGGATGGGGCCGCTACCGACCCGGGGGCGTCTTTTCGCCAATGTCCCAGAAAACGCCCGCCATGACACGGAGCGCATCTCGGCACAGGGGCTTCAAGACATGTTCATTGGGGGCGTGTTGTGAACAGCCGCGATAGGAATGCGGAATCCAGATCGTGGGAAGCCCGAGAATGTCGGTGAAGCTGTCATTGGGTAAGGAACCGGCCAGATTTGGCAGGACGTGCAAATTGCCCGACGTCTCGCGGATCGAGGCAGAAATGAACCGCGCCCAAGGGTGGTCGGGATCAAGCCGCGTCGCCGCAAAAAAGCCGCGATCATGCGGGCGTATCTGCACGCGGTCAAAGCCGTGTGAATCGAGGTGGCGGCGCAAGGCGGGCACTACCTCGGCCGGGTCGGTGCCAACCACGTAGCGCAATTGGCAGGTTGCCCGCGCCCATCCGGAAATCGCATTGACCGGCGCTTCGGGCACGCCAGAGACCATGGCCAGAACGGAAAAGCTGTTCCAGCCAAAGGCGCGCTCTGCCGGCGTGAGGCTTTCCTCTCCCCAGTTCGGGTCAACAGCCGGTCCGTCGCCGCCCGCCACCGGCAGGTCGCGCAACGCGGCGCGCACAGTGTCGGTCAGACTGTCGGGGCGCCATTCAGGCACCTTGATCTCGCCACGGACATCCGTGATGCAGGCAAGCGCGTGAGCCAGAATGATGGCCGGATCGGCCAGCAATCCGCCCCAGTTGCCGGAGTGATGCGCGCCTTCGTGGGTTTCGATTAGCAGGTCGAAGGTCGTGCCCCCGCGCGAGCCCATGAACATGGTCGGAACGTCCTGCTGCAGGCGCGGCCCGTCCGAAGCGATCAGGACATCAGCCACGAGCCTGTCCTTATGGGTTCGGAAAACCTCGGGCAGGCCGACAGAACCCACCTCTTCGCTCATTTCCAGAACAATGCGCGTGTTGAAGCCGAGGCTGCCACGCGTCGCCAGCACGGATTCAAGCGCCGCAATATTGATCAGATGCTGGCTTTTGTTATCCGCCGTGCCACGCCCATAAAGCCGGTCCCCGTCCTCGGTAATCTCCCACGGGTGCAGCCCGTCGCGCCACATGCCCTCCTGGCCCAGAACGGTATCGCCATGCCCATAGGTCAGGATCGTTGGCAGATCGCTGCCCTCGGCTCTCTCGCCCAGCAGCAGGGGTCCACCCTTGGGATCGGGGTTCTCGATGATGTCACAGACAAATCCCATCGCCTCAAGCCGGGGCTTCATCGCCTCGGTCAGGTAGCGCCGCGCCTCGCTTCGGGCTTCTTGCGCGGGGTTCTGGCTTTCGCTTCGGTAAGAGACAAGATGTGAGAGATCGGATTGAAAGCGGCCCGTCTCGAAATACTCGGTTGCTTTGGCAATGGCGGTGTTGCGGGTCATTGGATCTCTTCAAGGGCTGCGTCACCCCAGGGTGACATGATTTCGGTGCATCCGGTGTTCACCGCGCCATCACGCATGACCCCGGCGGGGCAGGCAAAGGCATAGGGCATCACGGTCCGTTTGGTGGTTTGAACCGGCATGACCGCTTCAATTGCTGACAGAACCTCGGGCGGCAGGGTTTCGTCGGCGACGCTGCCTTTGCCCCCCGATACATCGATGCGCGGCGCGTGCAGTGCCGCCCCGATATCCATGCCGCTGTCACAGATGAAAGAGGACAGCTGCGACACGGCTGAGACGATCTTGCGCCCGCCAGAGGCCCCCAGCGCAAAGCTGCGCGCGCCCTGGCTGCCGATGACCGGGCAGATATTCATCAGGCAGGATTTGTCCGGCGCAAGTGAGTTCGGCTTTCCCGGTTCCGGGTCGAACCACATGATCCCGTTATTCATCAGCAACCCGGTGGACGGAGACACTACCCGGCTGCCAAAGATCGACAGCAAGGTCTGCGTATGGGACACCATGTTGCCCGCGCGGTCGACAATCGAAAAATGCGTGGTGCATCCGGGCGCTTCGGGGGTCTCCCCGGTATCGCCCATGGTGCCCAACCGCTCGGTATAGGCAGTCTCAAGCGCGCGGGCGTAGGCGGGATAGGCCTGCACGGGGGTGGACAGGTCCACCTCTGACAGCAGCTCCAGCACGCGGGCAAAGGTCGGGCCGGCCGTCAGCCCGGGCAGCACGTGGAACATGGCATCGCGGTAAGAAACGGGCCGAGCGCCCCCCATCCAGGCGCGATACCCGGCGAGGTCATCGGTCGACAGGCAGCCGCCCTTGGCCTGAACGTCGCCAGCAAGCGCCTGCGCGATATCGCCTTTGTAAAACGCCTGCGCCCCGTCTTTGGCCAGCACCTCCAGCGTGTCAGCCATGGCGCTCTGATCCAGCCGGTTGTCCGGGATCGCCGTCCACCCGGAGCCTTTAGGCCAGATCCCGTCATCCAGAAAGAGGGCCGCGGCGTCTGGATCTTGCGCGAGGTTGCGCGCGACCGAGGCGATAAGAAGTGCCGCATACCAGTCAACCAACATGCCCTTGCGGGCATGGGCGATGGCGGGTGCCAGCAGATCCCGCCACGGCAGCCGGCCCCAACGCGCATGCGCTCGGCCGACCCCGTCCACGGTGCCCGGCACGGCGATCGCGCTGGCCCCTTGCACATTGCGGTCCTCCACCACCCGTTCCCATGGAAAGAGATCGTCGGCCTTGCCTTCGCCGGACAGCGGGTAATCCGCAATGTTCAGCCCTTTGGGCGAGCGCATGCCGAAATTGATCGCCACGGCCTCGCCCGTGTCCGCGCGCCAATGAACCGCGCCACCACCGCCTGCCGGGCCGCTCATCCACGGTTCCAGCACGCCGATGACAAAGGAGGCGGCCACCGCCGCATCCACCGCGTCGCCGCCTGCGCGCAATACCTCGGCCCCGGCCTCGGCAGCCTGCCGGTGCTGCGCCGCAACCACCCCGCCCGGCGTTTCGATCACATGCTTGCGAACCTCTTGCGTTCTGGACAATGCGCTCATGCGGCGTCTTCCGCGTAGATCGGGCTTTCGGGATCATGCAGATGGCATTCCACCAGACCTGCATCAGTCTGCAATGGTCGCGGTGCCTGTGCTGCACAATGCGCAGTCGCAAAGGGGCAGCGCGGGTGGAAGGCACAGCCCGAGGGCGGATCGATCGGGTTGGGATAGGCGGTGCCAAGTGCGGTTTCCGGCACACCCTGCGTGGGGTCCGGCGTCAGCACAGAGCTTAGCAAAGCCCGGGTGTAAGGATGACGGGGGCGTTCGAACAGGTCGGCCACGGGGGCTTCTTCGACGATCCGACCCAGATACATCACTGCCACGCGCGTTGCGAGATGTTCGACCACTGCCAAATCATGCGAAATGAACAGGTAGGTCAGACCGAAATCCCGGCGCAAATCGCCCAGAAGGTTCAGAATCTGGCTTTGCACCGATACATCCAGCGCCGAGGTCGGCTCATCGCAGATCACAATCTCCGGGCGCATCACGAGCGCACGGGCAATGGCCACGCGCTGGCGCTGACCGCCCGACATCTGGCTGGGATAGGTGTTGATGACCCGCGCGGGCAGGCCCACCACATCCAACACCTCTTCCACCGCCTTGCGCTGGCTGGCCGCATCGCCGATGCGGTGCACACGCAAGGGCAGCGAGATCAGATCGTAGATGGATTTTCGCGGATTGAGCGAGGAATACGGATCCTGAAAGATCGGCTGGAGCCTACCGGCAAGGGAGCGACGATCAAGATCCTGCATCTTGCGGCCTTCGACAAGCACATCGCCGGCGGTCGGTTTTTCCAGACCCAGCAACAGCTTGGCGAGCGTGGATTTACCGCAACCAGATTCGCCGACCAGACCCAGAACCTCGCCCTTGCGCATCGACAGGGTGACGTCATTGACCGCCCTCAGCGGCTTGCGCTTGCCAAACAGACCCTGTTTGACGCTGTAGGTCTTCTGGACATGATCAAGGGTCAGGATATTGCTCATGCCACCTTTCCTTCTTCGGACAGGGCCCCATCGGCAAAGACGCAGCGGAACGCATGGCTGGCGTCGCCTCGCTGCGGGATCGGATCACGACAGGCGGGGATCGCATGGGCACAACGCGTGCGGAACGCGCAGCCGGTAACCTCGCCCACCAATGACGGAACAATGCCCGCAATGGTGCCAAGCGCCGCGCCGCGGGCCGTCTTGCCCGGTTGTGGAATGCAGCGCAAAAGGCCGCGGGTATAGGGGTGGCTCGGGGCCGCGAACACCTCTGTCGCCGGGCCGGTTTCAACCAGTTCGCCTGCATACATCACCGCGACTTTGTCCGCGACGCGGGCCACCACGCCCAGATCATGGGTGATCAGGATCATCGCCATGTTCATTTCGGTGGTAAGGTCGACCAGAAGCCGCAGGATTTGCGCCTGAATGGTCACGTCCAGCGCGGTGGTCGGCTCGTCCGCGATCAGCAGATCGGGTTCGCACATCAGCGCCATCGCAATCATCACCCGTTGCCGCAACCCGCCCGACAGCTGGTGAGGATATTGCGACAGGCGGCTTGCAGCGGCGGTGATCCCGACCTTTTCCAGCAGCTCCACCGCGCGGGCCAGTGCTGCGGCCCGGCTGACCTTGCGGTGCAACAGCAGGGCTTCGGTCAACTGATCCCCGATCGTGTAAGCGGGGTTGAGCGAGGTCATCGGCTCTTGGAAGATCATGGCGATGCGGTTTCCGCGCAGGTCACGCATCACCCGTTTTCTGGCCTTCAACAGATCAATATCAGCGAAGCGGATCTCATCGGCTGACCGTTTGATCGTCTTGCCCAACAGGCCCATCACCGCAAGCGAAGTCAGCGATTTGCCGGACCCGCTTTCGCCAACAATGGACAGGGTCTCGCCGCGCCTGACGTCAAAGTCGATGCCCCGCACCGCATGCAGGGTGCCGCTGCCAGTCGGAATGTCGAGCGTCAGGTTCTTGACGGATAACAGGGTTTCAGACATCGCTCAGCTCCGGCCTTCCGGGGCGGTCACGTCGCGCAGACCGTCCCCCATGAGATTGATCGCCAGCACCAGCACGAACAGCACGACACCGGGGATCAGCACCAACCAAGGCTCGAACAGCATCATGTTCTTGCCTTCGGACACCATCAGCCCCCATGAGGGCGTCGGCGGTTGAACCCCTAGGCCAAGAAAGCTCAGCGCCGCTTCCAGCAGGATGGCATGCGCCATTTCGAGGGTCACGATAACGATCAGGTTATTGACGACATTCGGCATAATCTCTGTCAGCAGGATGCGCGGGGTCGACGCCCCGATCACCTGCGCGGCGGCGATATAATCCCTGCGGCTGATCTGAAGGGTCGAGGCGCGCATCACGACGGCAAACCTGTCCCAAAGCAGAAGGCCCAGCACGCAGATCACCACTGTCAGCGACCCGCCAAGGATCGCGACCACGGCCAGCGCCACCAGCACAACCGGCATCGCGAGGCGCACGTTGATAAGGAACATCACGAAGGCGTCGACCTTGCCGCCGAAATAGCCTGCCGCGACACCCATGGCGGTCCCGATGACGCCCGAGATCAGCGCGGCGATGGCCCCGATCATCAGCGACACGCGCGCGCCGTAGATCAGCCGCGACAGGTAATCCCGGCCAAGGTGGTCGGTGCCCAACGGGTGTTCCCAAGTCCCGCCCATGAAAACCGGGGGCACCATCCGTGTCATCAGGCTTTGCTCGTAGGGATCATGCGGTGCAAGCACCGGCGCGAGAAGCGCAACCAGCACCAGCAGCACCACCACGCTCATGCCGAAAATCAGCCCCTTATGCGACAGCGCGCGGGATTTCAGCATTTGTTGCGGAGACGGTCCCCTGATTTCGCGAGCGAGTGGATCGGCGGCGTCGGTCATCTCAGGCGCTCCGCATTCTGGGGTCAAGCCAGGCGTTGAGCACGTCGGCAATGAAGGTGAAGACGATGTAGAACATCGAAAAGACAAGGATCAGCGCCTGCACCGTTGGCAGGTCGTTGCGCGCGATGCTTTCCCAGGCAAGATAGCCCGCCCCGTGCAGTGCAAAGACGCTTTCCACCACGATGGAACCGCCCAGCATGAAACCCATCTGGACGGCGGCAAGGCTGACAACGGGGATGATCGCGTTGCGCAGGGCATGTTTGAACAGCACACGGGTTTCGCCCGCGCCTTTCGCCCGCGCGGTGCGGATGAAGTCCGAATTCAGCACATCAAGCATGCCGGCCCGCGTCAGGCGCATGATCGCCGGCATGGCGTAATACCCAAGAACGATGGTGGGCATGATGAAATGCTTCCAACTGGCCGCACCCGACGGTGGCAGCCAGCCGAGTTGGATGGCGAAGACGACGATCAGGATCAAGCCGAACCAGAAGGACGGCATGGCCTGGCCCGCGACGGACAGGAACAATGCCACCCGGTCGATGAGCGAATTCGGGCGGATCGCTGCAACCACGCCAAGCGGCACCGCCGTCACCAGCGCAAACACAATGCCGCAAACCCCCAGCGTCATCGTTATCTGCAAACGGTCGGCGATCAGGCTGGCGACCGGAAGTTTGAAATAATAGCTCTCGCCGAAATCCCCGCGCAGGGCCGAGAACAGCCATTCGCCATACTGCACGAGCATGGGCCGGTCGAACCCGTACAACCGGCGCAGCGCCTCCACGTCTTCTCCGCTGGCGGTTTCCCCGGCCAAAGCGGCCGCCGGATCACCTGACAGAAATAGCAGCGAAAAGCTGATGAAGCTGACGGTAAAGGCGACAAGCAGCGCCAATCCCAGTCGTTTCAGGATGAATGTAAGCATGGATTACCTTTCGCATGGTTTCTGTGCCATGCGTTGCGGGTGTCGGCGTGCCGGGGTGGAAAGGCGGTTGAGGGACGCACGCCCCTCAACCCGTGGTTTCTCAGTTCCAGCTCATGTCGACGAAACGAAGCACCTCGTCGGCAGTGGGTGTGTAGCTGACCTCGGTCTTGAAGACATAGTTGGTGTTGTAGGTGAACATCGGCGCCCAGTAGGCTTCTTCGGTGATCTTCTTCAGCGCCTTGGTGTAGTATTCCAGACGCGTGTCGGGATCGGTCGAGCTGTCGGCCACGTCCAGCCATTCGAGCACCTCGTCGTCGCGCGTACTGTCCAGCGCGCCGTGCTTGAAGAACTGGCTGACCATTGCCGAAGCGTCATTGATCGAATAGCTGCCCCATGTCTGGAACGACACAGGCACCTCGCCTTTCATGTTCAGCTCGCGCAGCGCAGAGTATTGCAGCATGTTGAAGTTCGTCTCGATGCCCACGGCGTTGAGATACGATGCGATCGCCTCGGCATATTGACGGTCCCGGTAGGCGTAGAAATCAATCGAGAACCCGTCGGGATAACCCGCCTCGGCCAACAGCGCCTTGGATTTTTCCGGGTCGTATTCGTATTCCGTGACATCCTGCACGCAGCCGAACTGGCTGGGGAAACAGGGCGTATAGACCACTTTGGACGATCCCTGCAGCAGCGCGTCGACCAGCTCCTGACGGTTGATCGCGTGGTTCACGGCCTGACGTACCAGCTTGTTGGTGAACGGGCTTTCGCCCGAGCGGCCAGCCGCATCCATTTGCAGATAGCCCACGCGCATGGTGGATTCGTTGGCCACCGTGAACTGGTCCATCTGTGCCAGCTTGTTGGCCTGATCCGCGGGCACCTGCCAGATCAGGTCAAGCGTGCCGGAAAACAGCTCTGCCATCTGGGTGTTCACATCCGGGATGGTACGGATGTCAATCCTGGCAAGCTCGGGCTGACCCTTGGGGCTGTCATGGTAGCTCTCGTTGGCTTCTAGCACGAAATGCTGGCCGGGCACGACCTCGACCACCTTGTAAGGGCCTGTGCCCACCGGTTTCAGCCCCATGCCGGACGGCCCGGCCTCGGCATAATACTCATCGGGATACATCGACACCGGACCGGAGAGGAACTCGATCGCCGCCGGGAACTTGTCCTTCAGGTGGATACGCACGGTGTAGTCGTCAATCTTCTCGGCGGACTTCATCCAGTTGACGTTGCGCTGTGTTTTCGCGCCATTCTCTTCATTGGCAACGAAGTTGACGGTGTAGACGACATCATCGGCGCTGAAGGCTTCGCCATTGTGGAAAGTCACGCCCTCGCGCAGTTTGAACTCCAGCGTGGTGTCATCGATCCATTCCCAGCTGGTCGCGAGATTGCCCACATATTCGTTTGTTTCCGGGTCGCGGTAAATCAGCCCGTCCCAGACCGCGCGCTGCAACACAACGCCTTCCCGCGACGAGTTGAAGTAGCTGTCGACATTTTCCAACTCCTTCGTAAAGGCGACGTTCAGCGTGCCAGAGGCTTTATCGGCCATCACCGGCATGGCAACGCTGGCCATCAGAGTGGCGGCGAGAAGGGTGGAGCGTGTGGTTGTGCCAAGCATGTAGTTTTCCCTATTGCGCTTTCGGAGTTATCATTATTTGATAACTGTGATTGTTATTTAATCAATATAGCAAGGCGAGTCGGGCAGCCGTCAAGTCCCTGCGTGCATCAAACGGCCCGGCACAGCCACAAGTGGAACAATCGAATGAAAAACAAGCAGGACAGCCTTTACGTCAGCACGCTCGCGCGGGGCCTGCAAATCCTGCGGGCTTTCGACGAGTCGCATGTCTCGCTCTCCCTGACCGATCTGGTTGCTCGGACCGGGCTGGAGAAAAGCGCAGTGCAGCGCATGGCCCATACCCTGCATCTGGAAGGGATGCTTGACCGAGATCCCAAAACCCGCCGTTTTCGCCCAAGCCACGCCTGGCTGGAGCTTGCCTACGCCTATTACTGGTCGGACCCCGTCATCGCGCGCGCATTGCCCAAGCTCATCGAATTCAGCCATGCCGAGGGCGAAACCATCAACCTTGCGCAAATGTCCGGCGATCACATCATCTATTCGCTCAGGTTGCCGAACCAACGCATCCATTTCGCTGCAAGTATCGTGGGTCGACGCCTGCCAGCACTGAATACCGCCGCCGGTCGCGTGATGCTGTCGACAAGACCCGACGCAGAGATCGACGAGGTCTGTGCCAACTGGCCCTTGGTGCAAGCAACGCGGAAGACGCTCACGGACCGGGATGAAATCGCCCGTAGCATAAAGGCCGCGCGCGAAAACGGCTATTGCATCACCCGGGATCAGATGTTGCTGAACGAAATCAGCTTGGCCGCACCGGTAAGAGGCACGGACGGGCAGGCCGAAGCCGCGGTTCAGATCTCCATCTCCGGCGTCGCATTTGATGAAAGACAGGTGCTGGAGAAGTTTCTGCCAACCCTGCTGGATACGACTGCGGGGATCCTGGGGTGACGGGGCCTGCAGACCGGCGACAGCCGTAAACGAAGTCACCGACCCGCATTTTCTGTTCTGGTGTGAATGCACAGCGGTCCAACCACTTACCTGAATTTCTGCTCTTTGGCGGCAGTCACCCCTTGCGTATCAGCGTTGGTGCCACACCGTCAGCAAAATTGACGGACCCTGCAAACTGGTATAATGAGTATGTTATATACGCAGTTTATTGAGGTCGAAGGGTGGCGAACGCAGATGCTTTTGTTGTGATCTATGGAACCACCGAGCCTGTGCAGAAGCTGCACCAGATCTCGGTGGGTTCGCTGTCGTTCCTGTATTCCCAGGACGGGTTGCGCAGGATTTCCTGGCAGGGCACAGAGCTTGTTCGCGCAATCGCCTGGCCCATCCGCGACGAAAACTGGGGCACCTATCCGGCTGTCATCGTTGATGAACGTGTCGAGCATGGCGATCGCTTCGAGGCGCGCTTGCGGTTCACTGTCGGTGACGAACGGCTGGAATGCGACCTTGCGATCCGCGCAACTGCGTCGGGCGAATTGGCAGCCGACCTTACGATGACCCCAAGGGGCGCGTTCTCGACAAACCGCGCGGGGTTCACGGTTTTGCATCCCATCAAGGGCGTCGCCGGTCAGCCGCTGCGCGTCACCCATCCTGACGGATCGGTCGAAGAGACCAGCTTTCCCGAACGTATCCAGCCCGACCAGCCTGTGAAGAACATTCGCGGTCTGGCCTATAGCGTCGGCGCGCGATCGGTAGAGATCGGCTTTGAGGGCGAAATTTTTGAAATGGAGGATCAGCGCAACTGGTCGGATGCGTCCTACAAGACCTATTGCGTACCGCTCGTCCATCCGTTCACCTATGATATCGTGGAGCCGGTCCGCCAATCGGTGCGGATCACATTGTCAGGATCGGGAAGGATCGGTTCGGAAGGGGCGCAATCTGACCCGGTTTCGGTCAACGCGACGTCGCGCGCTGCGCCGAAAATTGGTCTGGCGCTGGAAAGCGGTTGGCTGCCGTCTGGCGCGATGCCCGAACTTGGCGCCTCTGCGATCCTGCTGCGAACCGCGCCTGACGCGGATGATTTGCCCCAGCTGGCCAGGTTTTGCGCAGATTTCGACGAGGTCGACCTTGAAATCGTGCTGCCTGACGATCTGCCGGTCAGCGCCGGGCTGGCGAAGGTCGCCACGGCGCTCGCCGCCGAAGGCGTCGCGCCGTCCCGCGTTATCGCGCTGAGAGAAGCCTACCTTGGCAGTCATCAACCGGCCGGCCCCTGGCCCGAGGGGCTGACCCCGAACGAAATGTTCGGCGCGGTCCGCACGGCCTTTCCCGGGGCGCTGGTCGGCGGCGGCATGATGACCAACTTTACAGAGCTTAACCGCTGCCGTCCCGACACCACGCGTTGTGACTACCTCACCCACGGGCTGACGCCGCTGGTCCATGCAGGGGACGACCTGTCAGTTCTGGAAACGCTGGAAGCCTTGCCGCAGATTTTCGCCAGCGCCGGGGCACTGGCGCATGGCAGGCCGTATCGTCTGGGACTGGCCAGTATCGGGATGCGAACGAACCCCTACGGCGCCGCGGTTGCCGATAATCCCGCCCAAATTCGGCGCACCATGGCGCGGGTCGACCCACGGCATCGCGGGCTGTTCGGCGCGGCCTTTGCGGCAGGCATTCTGGCCACGACAGAGGGCAGCACCGTCGAGGCGCTCTGCCTTGCGGCACCAGCCGGACCATTTGGCCTGATCCCCGAACCTGCGGCGTATCCTCAGGCGGGCTATGACGGTGAAGGGCGTGCGGTTTACCCGCTTTTCCACGTCGTCAGTGAAGCCTGCAATCTGGCAGGTCACCCCAGACTGTCGGTCGAAGGCCTGCCGCACGGCACTGTCGGCTTCGGGGCTCAAACGCGCGACGCGCATCGCCTGATGCTGGCCAATCTTTCTGACGAACAATGCGCCGTGACCCTTCCGGTTCGCGCTTTCGTCCTGCGACTGGATGCTGGCACATTCGACGATGCGACGCGCACCGCCGACTGGCTGGCAACGGCGCCGCGCACCCAAACAGCAGATATTGAACTGCCACCATTCTCAGTGGCCTTTGTGGAGGGGACGTTCTCAAGCGATTGAAATAGATAAATAAAGGGAGGAGAAACAATGTTGTTCAAATTAACCAGGCGCAAAGCCCTGGCAATAACTTCGGCTGCGGCGCTATCAGTTTCCGCAGGCGGCGCGTTTGCCCAATCGGCTGCGGACCGCGCGGTCGAGGCTGCAAAGCAATATTCCGGGATCACGCTGAATGTCTTCTACGAAGCGGGGCTGCAACCGCTTGATCCGAAGAACTTCACCGGCCCACTTTGGGAAGAGCTTACCGGCATCAAGATCAACGTCATAGAATCGCCCAATGACGAGATGTTCACAAAGACGATGCAGGCCCATCTGGGAGGCTCGGGCGCCTATGATGTGTTGAACGTCCTGCCCAGCCAGATGCCCGATCTTGCGCTTGCGGGCGCCTTGGAGCCACTGGACGCGTTTGTCGACAAATTCGGCTATCGAGACGAGCTGAACAGCATCGCGCCGGTTTACCGTGACAACCAGATGATGGTCGAAGATACGATCTACGGCCTGCCCGACGATGGCGATGTCTTTGTATTGTACTACCGTCGCGACATTTTCGAAGACCCCGAGACGATGGCCGAATTCAAGGCCAAACACGGGTACGATCTGGCTGCGCCAACGACCTGGAAGGAATTTGGCGAGATCGGCCAGTTCATCACCGACAAACATGCCCCCGAAATCTATGGCGCGGGCATGTTCCGGCAGCCGGGGGCCGCGAAATACCTGTTCGAAGAACGTTTCCGCGTCGAGGGCGGCCGGTTCTTTGATCCCGAAACCATGCGCGCAACTGTGAATTCCGAGGCCGGGCTGCGCACCATGCAAGGAATGGTTGCCGAAAACGCCTGGATGCCGCCGGGTGTCGAGCAATGGGGATTTGGCGAAGTCTTCTCTGCCTTTCTGGCGGGTGACATTGCCATGGCGGTCAGCTGGCCTCCGGTCGGCAGATGGGCCGCGGGTTACGGCAAGGGGACCGAGGCGCTGAACTGGATCCCGGAAACCACTGTCGCCGATACCATCGCCTATGCGCTGCCCCCGGGCGGCAAGCCCGAACTGGCGGCGGGGTTCTCCCTGTCGGTTGCGTCGGGGTCCAAGCACAAGGAAGCCGCGTTCCTGTTTGCGATGTGGATGAACTCGGAAGAGATCAGCCTGCAGCGCGTGCAATTGCCCTATGCCTTGCGTGACCCCTTCCGCCCCAGCCATTTTGCCAGTGAAGAATACCGGTCCAAATGGCCATCGGCGGGCGAATATCTTGATATTTTGGAGGCAGGTGCGCAAACCGGCATGCTTGACCTCTCGCTTATCCAGATCGATCGCTACAACGAGGCCCTGCGCCAAGGTCTCAGCCGTCTTTGGGCGGGGGATGATCCGCAAGCGGTTCTGGACGAGGTTGCCGCAAATTGGGACGCTTTGACTGACCGGATCGGTGTTGAGAAGCAACGTCGCGTCTATGCCGACTGGGCCAGCAAACCCAATGCCTACCCCGAGTAACTGCCCATCACCACTCGCTCCGGGGGTCTTGATCCCCGAGGCGGCTTGCCTGAACGGATGCGCGCCCCCATGACCGCCAACAGCCTGTCACGCACGCTTGAGCGCCCCGGTGTGTTCAAATACCTTCTTATCGCGCCTGCGGTTTTCGTGATCCTGCTGATCGGGCTTTACCCCCTGATCAAACTGGCGGTGACGTCTTTTCAGGACATCTCCATGTTCGGGGCGGATTACAGCTTTAACGGGGCAAAACATTACGTTCGCCTGTTCGGGGATAGCCGCCTTTGGGAATCGCTCTTGCACACAGTGCTGTTCACGGCCGTCGCTTTGCCGATCGAGCTGGTTCTGGGCTATCTGCTGGCTCTTTTGTTTCTGGAGCGTCTGCCGGGCAAATCCTTCTTCGTCGCGATCATCTTGCTGCCGACGATCATTTCGCCAATCGTGGCCGGGTCGACCTGGCGGCTGATGATCGATCAGCGGTTCGGACCGGTTAACCAAATTCTAAGCTGGATAGCTGGCCGGGAAGTAGAGCTTTTGTGGAATATCCAGACATATCTTGTCTGGCCTGCAATCATGATCGCAGAGGTCTGGCAGTGGACGCCGTTCATGTTCCTGATGCTTTATGCGGCGCTGTCAAATGTCGACAAGGAACAGCTGGAAGCCGCCCAGATTGACGGCGCGTCGTGGTGGATGACGTTCCGGCGCATCGTCCTGCCCGCCATCATGCCGGTGATGGTGATCGCGATGCTGATCCGCGCTTTGGACCTGTTCCGCATTTTCGATATCATCTGGACGATGACGCAGGGCGGTCCGGGCACCATGACCGAAACGATTTCGATCTATGCCTACAACATCGCCTTCCGCGAATTCGAGACGTCCTATTCTGCGGCAATCGCCTTTCTGGTGATCTTCATTCTTACACTGGTGGTCGTCTGGCTGCTGCGACGGGTCGAGGTGGAGCGATGATCCGCTGGGATCGCGGCTGGCGGCTGTATCTACGGGTGGCGCTGGCACTGGGTATCACCCTAGTGTTCGTCTTCCCGGTCTATTGGCTGGCAATGATCTCTGTGAAATCGCCGGACGAGATCTACGCCTATCCGCCGGTCTGGTTCCCGTCTGAATTCCGGTTTTCATCCTATGTGACGCTGTTTCGGGACGGTGACGCCTGGGCCGTCTGGAATTCACTGATCACGGCCGGGGTCAGCACGGTTCTGGCGATGGCAATCGGCACGACGGCGGCCTATTCCATCGTGCGTTTCCGCACCGGCGGCGAAAACCTCGCGATCTGGATCATATCGCAACGGATGATCCCGCCAATCTGCGTGGCCTTTCCCATCTTCCTGCTCTTCGTATCGTGGCAATGGATCGACACGCGGTTCGGCCTGATCCTGCTCTATACCGCTTTCAACGTGCCTTATGTCACCTGGATGATGCGAGGCTACATCCAGGACATACCGCTGGAGCTGGAACATTCCGCGCTGGTTGACGGCTTGTCGCGTTGGGCCGTGTTACGAAAGGTCGTGTTGCCGATGGCACGCGCGGGGTTGTTCGCAACGGCTGTTTTCACCTTCATCTTCGCGTGGAACGATTTTCTGTTCGCGCTTGTCCTCACCAAATCCGAAGCCGTGACCTACACCGTCAAGGTCACTGGCTATTTCGGATCGCAATCCACCTTCTGGTCCAAGATAGGCGCGATGAGCATGCTGGGCGTTCTGCCCATGATGTTTGTCGTGGCGACAATGCAGCGCTTCATCGTGCGCGGCATGTCACTGGGCGCCGTCAAGGGATAGAGCATGGCCAATCTCAAACTTCACAACATCAACAAGTATTATGGCGCCTACCACGCTGTCCGTGACGTCTCCTTTGACATTCCGGCAGGGGAATTCGTCGTCCTTGTCGGCGCTTCGGGCTGTGGCAAGTCAACCCTGTTGCGCGCGATTGCCGGGCTCGAAGAGATCTCGGGCGGCGATATGACTTTGCGCGGCACCTCCATCACAAGGCTGGCCCCGCGGGATCGCAACGTGGCGATGGTGTTCCAGTCCTACGCGCTTTACCCCTATCTCAGCGTGCGCGAGAACATCGCTTTCGGCCTTCGCGCCCGCAAGACCCCCGACGCAGAGATCAACACACAAGTCGCCTGGGCGGCCGAGGTTCTGGACATCTCCGATTACCTTGATCGCTATCCACGCGAACTGTCGGGCGGGCAGCGACAGCGGGTTGCCATCGGACGCGCCATCGTGCGGGATGCGGACCTTTATCTTTTCGACGAACCACTTTCCAATCTGGACGCAAAGCTGCGCGACGGCATGCGGGAAGAGATCAAGAAGCTGCACGAAAAGCTTGGCAAAACCTTCATCTACGTCACGCATGACCAGATCGAAGCGATGACGCTGGCGCAGCGGATCATTCTTCTGAAGGACGGGCAGATCGAACAGGTGGGCCCGCCGCTTGACCTGTTCGAAAGGCCGCGCAACGCCTATGTCGCCGCGTTCCTTGGCTCGCCCCCGATGAATTTCATCGAGGTGAACGTCTCCGCCGGTTCTGTGATCCTGCCGGACGGGCAGGCCCTGCCCGGCTGTGCGATGCCGGACGGCATCTACACATGGGGCATCCGGCCCGAGCATTTCACGGCGGATGAACAAGGACCGTTGCTAGCAAAGCTTGACGTGATCCAGCCAACGGGCGCGCGGTCTTATGGCACGTTCTACATCGCGGGCAATCACATGATGGCCGAACTGGACGCCCATGCGGCCAATCACGGGCAGACGCACCTATCCGTCGCCATGGACCGGACATTGTTCTTTGACCCCGCGACGGGCGAAGCCATACCTTAAATTGGTCGTTTTGCGGCCTGCCCGATATCTCGGACGAGGCTACGCCCCAGCCTCATGCGCGAGCGCGACCCGCGCCTGAATCCGGCTTTGCGCCTGATCGATGACCACGGCGGCCACGATCACCAGCCCCTTGATGACCATCTGCCAGAAGGACGATACGCCCATCATGATCAGCCCGTCCGACAGGATGCCAATGACAAAGGCGCCGATGATCGTGCCAAGGATGCGCCCGCGTCCGCCCGACATGGACGTGCCGCCAAGCACAGCGGCAGCGATGGCGTTCAGTTCGAAAAATTCGCCCGTAGCAGGATGCGCGGCCTTCAGCTGCGATGCGATGATCAACCCGACCAGCGCCGCCATCAGCCCCGAGAACATGTAAACGAACATCTTCACGCGCTGCACGCGAACACCGGACAAAGAGGCGCCCCGCTCGTTTCCCCCGGTGGCGTAGATGTGGCGCCCAAGCGGTGTACGGCGCGCGATATAGGCCGAGGCCAAGGCCGCGATGATCAACATCCAGATCATCACGGGCACACCCAGAAACACGCCCGTCCCGATCACATGGAAGGTATCAGATCCATATTCAGGATTGCCGTTCAGGTTCGGAAACGTCCGCCCGCCAGACATCAGCAGCGCCGCACCGCGCGCGATATAGAGCATGCCAAGCGTGGCGATGAACGGCGCGACCTTCAGCTTTGTGATCAATATGCCGTTGATCCAGCCTACAAACACCCCGACGAGGCAAACCAGAACCATGATTTCCAGCGTGTTGAACTGGATTGACCAGCCAAAGCCGGGATCGATCCCGTTGAGGACAAGGTAGCCCGCGATCATGCTGGTCAGCCCGACCACCGATCCGACTGACAGGTCGATCCCACCGGTGATGATGACAAAGGTCATACCGATGGCCAAAAACGCGTTTATCGCCACATGTTTGGAGATCAACACCGCGTTGGCAACGCTCAGAAAATTCGGTGCGGCGAAGGAGAAATAGGCGAAGACCAGGATCAGCGCCACGAATGTCCGCGCTTTCAGCAACAGCAGCAGCCAGTTGACAGAGGCGTTCGGATTGCGCTGTGTCGTCATGCTCATGCCGCGGTATCCTTTGCAGTGAGTGTGCCGGGCGATGCTGCCGCGACAACGTCGGCCACCCCGGCGGTCTTGCCAAATGTCCCGGTGATGCGCCCGTCTGCCATCACAATGATACGGTCGCTCAGCGCCATCGCTTCCTCGATTTCCGAAGTGGCGAAGATGATGCCGATGCCTTGCGCGGACAGCTCTCGCATCACCCGGTAGATCTCGGCCTTTGCACCCACGTCGATGCCGCGCGAAGGTTCGTCCAGAAGCAGCACGATCGGTCGGGTCATCAGCGCCTTGCCAATGGCCACCTTCTGCTGGTTGCCGCCAGACAGCGAAGACACCGGGTTTTCGGCACTGGCCACCTTGATCTTGAGCCGGGATATGAATTCCGCCGCGCGTTTGGCCTCGCGGGAGAGGCTTAGGTGGAAGATGCGCGTGAAATCCTTCAAAGAGGACAGCGTCAGGTTCTCGCGGATTGCCATCATCTGTATCAGCCCGTCGACCTTGCGGTCTTCGGGGACCAGCGCGATGCCATGGGCAATGCGGTCAGCAATGCTGGTGTGGCGCAGTTCCTCGCCCTTCACGTAATAGCGGCCCAACGCTTCGGGGTGCCGACCGATGATACATTCCATCAGCTCGGTGCGCCCTGCCCCCATAAGCCCGTAAATGCCAAGGATCTCGCCCGCATTCGCCCTGAGCGAGACGTGATCGACACTGTAGCCCCCGCCCGTTTTTGCAAGCGTCACGCCTTCGGCGCGAAAGACCTCGTCACCCACCTGATGTGTGATTTCCGCAGCGAAATCCTTGGCATCTCCGCCGATCATGGCTTCGACAATCCACGGGATATCCACGCCTTGCATGCTGCGTGTGCCGGTCATCTCGCCATCCCGCAGGACGGTGATATAGTCCCCGATCCGGATCAGCTCCTCCAGCCGGTGAGAGATGTAGACGATGCCCACACCCTGCGCGCGCAGCTCTGCAATAACGCGAAACAGCACCTCGACCTCGACCGAAGACAGGGCCGATGTTGGCTCGTCCAGTATCAGGATCCGCGCGTCCTGCGCCAGCGCCTTGGCAATTTCCACGATCTGTTGCTGGCCCAGTCGCAATGCCCCCAGGGGCATATCCGGGTCGATGCGCTGCTCCAACCGGACAAGGATCTCCCGGCTGCGCTCGGTCTGGGCGCGGGTGTCGATCTGCACACCCAGACGGGTGGGTTCGCGCCCGATAAAGATGTTCTCGGCCACCGAGAGATCCGGAAAGAGGTTGAGTTCCTGAAACACGATGCCGATGCCCGCCCGAACCGCGTCTTCCTTGTTGCGAAATTGGGTCGGGGTGCCGTCGACGATGATCTCGCCTTCGGTCAGGGTCTCCACCCCGGCGATCACCTTCATCAACGTGGATTTCCCGGCGCCATTCTCACCAACCAGCACGTTCACAGCGCCCATGCGAATGTCGAAATTCACGTCCTTCAGGGCGCGCGTACCGGGATAGATCTTGACCGCGTTGCGGATCGACAGACCGATGGGATGCAGGGCCGTCATGGTGCAAAGGTCACGGATATTGGCGTTACGACCACTGCATCGCCCGCGGATTTCAGCGGTGTGACGCCAACAAATGCGACCTGCATGCCGATCAGGTCGCCTTCGGGGACGCTGACCAGATCGGGTATCCGGTCATTCAGCGCGCGCGAGAGTTTGGCAAATTCGATCTGGTCGCGGAAATCGTCGAATTGATAGAAAGGTGCCGCGTCGCGAAGCGCAGAGCCACGAATGACCGGGCCAAGCTGCACTGTCACGTCAGCGGCTTTGTCGCCATCGGTGTCGAGCGACAAGGACCGCGCGCGGGTGTCCAGCTTCGCCTCTGTCACCGTGCCAGTGCCTGTCACGGGAAAGTTCCAGGCTGCACCCTGACCAGAACCACGATTTGCGTGTTTCTCTCCGGCATCGTCGATGTCCTGCGCGACCAGCATGCGTAGTTCCGCGATCGGCAAGGCCCTGTCGCGAATGAGGGGCAGAAGCTCCGCATCGAACGTGGCCTCCAACCGGGCCGCGTTGCGCGCATCATCCCCTTCGGGCCCTTCCGGGACGACAGAGGCATCTTTGTCTTCATCAAAGACAACCTTGCAGCCCGTCACGGAAAGGGCGGCAAGGATCGACAGGACGAACAGCAATCTGCGGGTCATCAAAGCGAGGCCTAGAGTTATGGGGCGTGTTACCCGCGCGCAGCGTGGCTGCGCGCGCATAGAAGCGTCTGGCTTCAGTTCAACGCGAAGGTTTCAAGAGCACCGGCATTGTCGGCATTGATCAAAACGCAATCCATCAGCTGTTTTTCATCAAGCCCCGTGCTGCCGGTTTTCAAATATTGATCGGCCTGACTTACAGCCAACTGAGCCTGCTCATAGGCAGGTTGCAGGACGGTCGCCTTGATCCCTCCGCCAAGGATCGAGTCGCGCACGTCGTTGGACCCGTCAAAGCCCACGACGATCACATCTGTTCGGCCTGCGGCTTCCAGCGCTGCCCATGCTCCCATCGCCATCGTGTCGTTGCCAGAGATCACTCCCTTGATCTCGGGGTTGGCCTGCAGGATCGATTCCATCACCGAAAACGCCTCGGTCTGGGACCAGTTGGCGGTCTGCTGCGCGACCATCGTCATGTCCGGATATTGGTCGATCACGTCATGGTAGCCTTGGCTGCGGATGCCTGCATTCGTGTCGGATTCCTTGCCAAGAAGTTCGACATAATTGCCCTCTTCGCCCATCAGGCTGACGAATTCCTCACCGCCCAGCTGCGCGCCTTGATAATTGTTCGACACGATCTGGCTGACCGCAACGCCGGTGGCCGTGATTTCTCGGTCGATAAGGAAAGACGGGATGCCCGCATCCTTGGCTTTCTGAACCGCCGCGACCGACGCATCGGCACCGGCATTGTCCAGAATGATCGCACTGACCCCGGCCGCGATCACCGTGTCGAACAATTCAGATTGCTTGTTCGCGTCGTCGTCATGCACCAGAACCATGGTGTCGTAGCCAAGCTCCTCGGCCTTGGCCATGGCGCCGTCAGCCTCTGCCTTGAAGAACGGGTTGTCGTGGCTGGGCGTTATGATGGCGATCGTGTCTGCCATCGATGCAATCGGTGCAAACGCTGTGGCCAGCGCGGCACCAAGGATAAGCTTTCTGAGTTTCATGTTTTCCTCCTTGATCAAATGACACGGGCTCGAAAGTTTGTGGCCCAGGTTTGTAAATTCGCGCTTCTTTGGCGCGTTGACGTCAAAGGTGATTGGTCTCGACCGTCCGTGCTTCACTGGCTGACAGGTAGGCCGCCTCGACCAGCGTCAGCGTCTTGAGGTTGTCAGTGCCCGAGGTTTCAGGTTGGCGACCGTCGCGAAGGCAGTCGCAGAAATGCTGCTGGATCGAGAGGACACTTTCCTGAATGTTGTGCCACGGCCGTTCGGCCCAGCTTAGAAGCTCTGGCGAAACATCGCGTGTCTCGACCTCGCCATTTGTGTGGATCTCAAGCCTGTAGCCAGCTTTGAGATAGAGTGAGCCCCTGTCGCCATCCACTTCCAGCAAGGTCTGGGGAAAGGTCTCAGGGCTGCGCTGCGTGGCATAGGAACAATCCACGACGCTGCTCATGCCGCTGTCATGCGACAGCAGGATGGTGGCCACATCCTCGCCCCGGATCTTCGGGTTGATCCGGTTGGTATGAGCGGCAACGGTTGCGACATCGCCCATCACCGCACGTACGATATCCAGAACATGGATGCCCAGATCTTCGATGATGAAGCGCTCGCCCTCGGCCAGGTAGGGCTGCCCGGAAAAGACGTCATAGCCAGACCGGAACGAGGCGCGGCAGAAGAACGGGGTGCCGATCATCCCTGCGCGGATTTCGTTGATGGCGGTGCGCACCGGCGACTGCCAGCGGAAATTCTCGTGCACCATCAGTGTCTTTCCGGCCGTTTGCGCGGCCGCCACCATAGCGCGGGCGTCGGTCAGGTTCTCGGCAAAGGGTTTCTGACAGATGATGTGTTTTCCGCTTGAGGCCGCAAGCTCCACGAGGGGTCTGTGGCTGGGCGCCGTGGTGATGATGTCCACGAAATCAAGCTCTTCTTCCGCAAGCATCTGTGCCGCATCCGTATAGCGGCGGGTGATCCCGAACTGGTCGCCCATCGTAGAAAGCCGCCCGGTATCCGTGTCGCACAGCGCCGCGATTTCTGCGCCATCAACCATCCGCCAGCCGTTAAGATGGTTCGCCGCAAAAAACCCGGCACCGATAATCCCCCCCCGTAACATCAATGCCTCACGTGATCCGCTGGATGCTGGCGGCGATCTCTTCGGGTTCGAAGACGCGTTTCCAGTCATCTTTCATCAGCATGGGCGTGCCATTTTCGATGGCCTTGTAACAGGCATCCGAAAACACCCCATCGATATGGCCAAAGGTGACAGCGGCAAGGATGTTCATGTGGCCAAGCAGGAAATCACGCGCGGCGGCTTCGGGCACGCCACGTGCGACGACCTCGTCCATCGCGTCTTTCATGACAAGCAGAAGCGACGCGCAGACCGTCTCGCTCAGGCCCGGCTCCAACAGGGCCATCTGGTCCACCGTCACCCGATGTGACCGGATAACCGGGGCGTAGATCGCCTTTCCGACCGCCTCGCCAAGCGCGTAATGTTCATCCGGCCCCTGCATCAGGGCGTTGACGATCCCCTGTTTCGCGGCGATCCCGCCAAAATGGTCGTTGCGCCCCTCTGGCGTGTTTTCGTCGTTGAAGATGGGCGGATGGCAAGGATGGGTGATGAAATAGGACACGTCCTCGCGCGTGGGCAGGTGCCCGGCGAAGGGCCCGGCCGCATCAAGGCAAATGACGACAGCCCCGGGATCAACCTTGTCAATGATGGCATGCGAGACTGCCTTGATCGCGGTATCAGGCACGGCAAGCAGCACGACCTCGGCGCCTTTCAGCGCTTCTTCGGCCGGAACGCAGTCCTTGCCAATTTCGTCTTTCAGCCGTTTCTGTCCGGCCTCTGAAATCTCGACATGGGCAACGTCAAAATCCGTGTTGAGAAGGTTGCGGGCACTCCGCACCCCCATTTTCCCGCCTGCACCGAAGAGCGCGATCTTCGTCATGTGAATCACTCCGTAAACTGGTATGATAACTATATGAGCATAAGATCGCATGTGCAACGCCGATACAGAGGTGTTGGCCACGCCTCGGCAAATTCCCGGCACCACCCTTCGCAGCACAAAAACACGCCTATCAGCCGCATGGACCGTCGCCGCTCATAGGCATTAAGAAAATTGTAACGCGATCCTTCCTACCCTCGGACAACCCCCAGCCAAGGCAGGCCGGAGGCGGCAGGCGCGCCTCGTACAGAAGATGCGTGCAAAGAAACTTGGACGGATAGATTTACAGCGGTAAGGTGATAAGCTGGAACGAACGCGCTCGCAGAGGGTATGCTGGTCGAGTGAAGTAAGAGGTAGTGCACGATGCCAACCACAACCTATGTAGAGCCGATCTACTTTTCGGGCGACATGATGGCGTTGACGCCGACCCAACCCATCCAGACGCCGGGCCTCAACCCCGGCCAGGATGGATTCGGGATGGTGGTTGAAAACGCATCCGCATTAGGTGGGAGCGACAGTTTCTATCGGCTGGTCTGGTATCAGAACCTGAACGCCAGCGCGACGGAGTTCCAAAACGGTCAGTTCTGGCGTGTCGAAGCGTATGACGACACCAGTGATTCCGATACTGATCCCTTTAATGGCGACGCAGGCTGGAGCACAGTTTACAGCAATCTGGTGCCCAAGTCCGACCTTGTGTCGGGCGTTGGCGGTGGCGACGAATATATCGTGCTCGAAATACAGGACGGGAGCGGGCGGCACCTTTTTTACGATATCAACGGCGGATTATCGACCACGCCTACAGACTACACCCTTCTTGGCGTAGACCAGAACGGCGACGCGGGTGACGGCGATGGTGACAGCAATCTCGATTTCTTCGATGCATACTCCGCCTTTACCCCTCCGATTTGCTTCTGTCGCGGGACGATGATCGAAACCCCACAAGGTGCGCGCGCCATCGAGGATCTTCGCGAAGGCGATCTTGTAAAGACCGCGGACAACGGAGCGCAGCCCGTTCGTTGGATCGGGTCGCGTAAGCTGAGCAGCGTGATGCTGATGGTCAAAGAAGACCTGCGCCCGGTTCGCATTGCCGCTGGCGCCTTGGGCAACGGATTGCCGCATACCACTTTGATGGTGTCGCAACAGCACCGGGTTCTGGTGCGCTCGAAGATTGCACAAAGACTAACCGGTTCCCAGGAAATTCTGGTTGCCGCAAAACACCTGTGCATGCTTGATGGTATCGATCTTGTCGATGACTTCGAACCGATCGAATATTTCCACATTCTGCTTGATGGCCATGAACTGGTGTTCAGCAACGGCGCCGCGACTGAAACGCTGTATACTGGTGCGGAGGCTTTGAAATCTCTCAACAAAGCTGCGGTTCAGGAAATCCGGACACTCTTTCCCGCACCGAAATCCCTGGAAGGGGTTCCCGTCGCAGCCCGGAGCCTTGCCAACGGGCGGGTGGGCAAGAAACTGGCCATGCGCCATGCCAAGAACGGTCAACTGCTGATCAATTGAGCTATCATATCTGGATTGGGGAAGCAGTCGGGGCCAGATGGCTCAGTTGGTTTGATCCCCCAGCAGCTTCCGGACAGCGTCAAACCCGCAGTAGATGCACCGTCTGGATGAGGTCAAACGGGTGAATTGACCTTCAAACCTCATGCAAGTCAGATAAGCCCGTTCCGAGGACTCAAAGGCGGTCCGGTCAATTTATCATGGCTGGATGACGTCGGCGGACGTTTATCGGCAAGCGCATCAGGCTCAAGCACGCTCAAACACCAGCAGCCCTATTCGGAACGAAGTATTGAAGGCACCCAGAATGCGGGCTTGCCCGGTATCCACCCAATCCCCTATGCCGTCACGCCCAACAATCGCATGGCGTTTTCTTTCAGGATAAGGGGTCGCACCTCGTCGCGGAAATCAGCCTGATCGAAGGCATCCAGCCACTTTTCCGGAGCAATCATCGGCCAGTCCGATCCGAAGAGCATCTTATGCTTGAGCATGCGGTTCGCATATTGAACGAGGATCCTGGGAAAGTATTTTGGCGACCAGCCAGACAGGTCGATATACACGTTCGGCTTGTGTTGCGCGACGGACAGCGCCTCCTCTTGCCAGGGAAATGACGGATGCGCGAGGATGATCGGCATGTCGGGAAAATCGACAGCCAAATCATCCATATACATCGGGTTCGAATATTTCAGACGCATCCCGTTTCCGCCCCTCATGCCCGATCCCACGCCGGTTTGGCCGGTGTGAAACAATGCAGGCTTTCCGGTTTCCGCGATTGCCTCATACAGCACATAGGCGGAGCGGTCGTTGGGATAGAACCCCTGCATTGTCGGGTGGAATTTGAAGCCCTGCACGCCGTGGTTATCCACCAGATCCCGGGCCTCGCGCGCGCCCAACTTGCCTTTGGCCGGATCAATGGATGCAAAGGGGATCAGGATGTCGTCATTCCTGGCGCAAGCGTCTGCAACCTCGTAATTGTTGTAGCGCCGATAGCCGGTTTCGCGCTCTGCATCGACGGGAAAGATAACGGCGGCGATGTTCTTTTCGCGGTAATGCGCGGCGGTCTCGTCGATGGTTGGCGGATGTTGCCACGGCGCGCCAAAATATTTGGCCATCGTGCTTTGCAACTCGTCATACCCGTCATCCGTGTGACACCCGCAGGCCTCCTCGGCATGGGTATGAAAATCAATCGCGCGAACCTTTGCAAAGTCTACCATCGTGTTCTCCTCATACCCGTATCAGCGCCGGATCGTCGTTGTCGTATAGCCGCTCGAGCAGACCCGCCCGTCTGGTCATGATCTTGCGCGGGTTGAGCGAGCCCTTATCCGTGACCTCGCTGTTCTTGAGCGAAGGAGGTTCAGCCAGAATAATCGCCCGTGAGATCCGCTTGGCGGACCCGGTTGCGCATTTTGCCAGATCTCTGAGACGGGTTTCGATCTGGGATTGCAGAACCGGGTCGATCACCGCCCCTGCGGACGTGTTGTCACCATGTACCTGTTCCGGCCGCGGGAAAATGAACAGGCCGATTGCGTCGCGATCATGGCCGCAAATCATCACGTCCTGCACCAGACCCCGCAGCGCGTCGAGCGCGTCCAGCCGCAGCTTGCCCGCCTGAACCCATGTGCCCGTCGAAAGTTTGAAGTCCTCGGACACACGCCCGTCGAACGCAAGCCCCCGGTCGGGATCTGCCCCATCGACAAAGCGCACGGCGTCACCGGTTATCAAGAAACCATCGTCGTCAAATGCCTCGGCTGTCTTGACCGGATCTTCGAAGTATCCCTTCATCACGTTTGGGCCTTTCACGCGCAACTCGCAGCGCATGTCGTCGTCGGGGCTCAGCTTTACCACTGTGCCCGGCAAGGGCACGCCGATCACGCCGGAACGGCCGATGGGCTCATGGACCATGATCGTCGCCGGGGCGGTTTCGGTCATACCCCAGCTGGAGATCATCAGCGGCAAGCGTCCGCGCACCTCGATCGCCATTTCCTCCAGACGTGTCCAGACATCCTGGGGCAGCGAAGCACCGGCATAGAAGATCATGTCAAGATCGCCGAAATACGCTTCGCGAAGCGCGAGGTTCGTCTCCATTTCCCGAACGAGCATGGAAAACCCAACCGGGACATTGAACGACAACGTGCCCGGCTGTTCGAGGATGTTGCGCACCGTTCGCCCGAAAAGCTTTGCGGTGGGTTTGCCGTCATCGATGACAAGGGTGCCGCCATGAGCCAACATCATGTTCGTATTATGCGAGCCGCCAAACACATGGTTCCACGGCAACCAGTCACAGATGCGGGGGGCTCGGTCCTGCAGAACAGGCAGAACGGCCGCCATCTGGCTTTGGTTCGCACACATCATCCCTTGCGTGGTCAGAACACCTTTCGGATCAGAGGACGACCCGGAGGTGAACAGGATCTTCGCAACCGTATCGGGGCCCGTCGCGGCCAGTAGCGCATCTGCATCCTGACGCGCATCGCCTTTAAGCAAACTGTCAAAACGTGTCACCGCAACCGGCGCCCCGCCTGTGTGCGTTGCGACGATTTCGACATCGGCAAATTGCGGCAGCGCCAAGGCTGACGCGTAAAGCCCTGCGTCATCGGTGTAGGCCATCGTCGGCCGAACCTTGTCCAACACATATGTCAACCGGCCATGGGCTTCGGCAATCAGGGAATATTGTTCCGCAAGCGGCACCGTTGGCACACCCGCATATTGCGCACCATAGGACAGCAACGCGTGGTTGATGGAGTTGCCGGACAGGATCACAATCGGTGTATCCGCGCCCATGTCGCGCGCGGCCAGTGACGTCGCAATTGCGCGCACCGCATCCAGAGCCTGCCTGAACGTGACATTGCGCCATCCGCTGTCACAGCGTTCGGACAGGAAGACGTTGTCGGGCGTCTTTTCCGCCCAATGATGCAGCCAGTCTGCGGTCCGGTCCACCACATCGCCAAGATCAACCCGAGAGGTGAGGATCGTGTCTTTGCCGGTCCGCGAGACGTTCACCGCGTGCGGCACCAGATGTAGGCCGGTCTTCTGGTCAGTCACTTCTCGGTCTCCAAATCAGAGCCGGGCGCCCTGCTCACTCGGCCCAGCAGATCGCGGAGATGCGCGATCTCTTGCGGATCCAGATCGCGGAACAGCGCGGCTTCATGGTTCTGCACCACTTTTTCCGCTTTCTTCCAAAGATTTCGGCCCGCCGGTGTGGCTGTCAATGCATTGGTTCTGCGATCTCCCTTGACAGGCTCGCGCTTCAACGAGCCCGCACGTTCCAGCTCATCAACGACGACCACAACACCAGAACGTTTGATGTTCAGAACGTCCGACAGGTCCGATTGGGATATCCCTGGACTGGCCACCACAACTGCCAAGGCAGAAAACGTCCCCGTCCGCAGGCCAAACGGCTCAAGCGTTTGGGCCAGATCATTCTGAATCAACAGATATGCCCGTTTCATCCGGTAGCCGACGAACTGGCGCAAAAGCGCATCGCTTGCGCGCCGTTCAGTCGTCGTCGAGTGCCGGGGAGGTGTTTTTGCCGCCAATTGAAGCCCTCACTTCATCACAGGGTCGATCTGCCGATAGCTCAACGCCGGAGAGCGAATTGAAACCGTAATACGCGTTGAGACATCCGTGCCGAATGTCGCGGTGTGGCGGAAGGGCTGCGTAAAGTCGATGACCTCGGCGGGAAAGTGGTCCTGCGTGTAGGCAGCCAAGGTCGATGCGACGTTGCAGATCCCATTGCCAAGTTGATCGGTCATTCTGTCTCCTGCCTGAAGCGATGACGACAAGTCTTGCCTTCTGCAATCACCGGAAGACCGGTTTGCGTTTTTCAAGAAAGGCCTTGAGCCCCTCTTCGGCGTCTGCGCTGGTCTGCGAGACCGCCGCCGCCAGGCTTTCGGTGAACAAACCGTCGCTGCGCGACATGTCAGAGATACGGCTGATCGCCTGGATCATCATGTAGTTGGACAGCGACGCGTTCCTCGCGATGCCTTCGGCCAATTCGCGCGCCTTCGGCAACGCCTCGCCCTCACCGACAGCGTAATGCGTCAACCCCATCGCAAGGCCTTCTTCGGTGCCAAACTTGCGGCCCGTCAGCATCATCTCACACATCCGGTCGGCGCCGAGAATACGACCAACCCGCACCGTCGCACCGCCGCCCACGAAAATGCCGCGACGCCCTTCAGGCAGTTGGAAAATGCAGGACGGTTCAGCGATGCGCACATGCGTCGATGCCGCGAGCTCCAACCCGCCGCCAATGACCGCGCCGAACATTGCCGACACGACAGGAAGCCCGGACATCTGGATCAGATCCATCACCCGGTGCCAGTTGCGGGAATGGCGCATCGTGCCTTCTGCGTCGCGCGCCACATGCTCGGACAGATCAAGACCCGAACAATAATGCCCCGCTGTGCCTGTCAGGATAACAACCCGCACCCGTTCCGGCGGATTGGAGAAGAACGCGTCAATGGCGTCCAACAACTCGTCACACATGGCGTTGCGCTTGGCCGGACGGTTCATTGTCAACGTCGCAACAGGCCCATCAATTTCGACGAGCAAGACACTGTCTGTGGGTTCGGTTTTGGTCACGTCCGTATCCTAACTTCTTTGGCATGCGGGGCGCGGAATTCCCGCCACCGCAACGGTACCGGCATTCTTCACGGCAACGCGTGGCAGTGCATCGCCGCACAGGTTCAAACACGCAAGCGTTACGCTCGCCTTGGAAAACAGCCGTGCCGTTGCAGGTCTTAGGTCACGCGTGCCACCGGTAGGGACACCGAATTTGCCCTGAACAATCATGATCTCTCTCCCCCAAGGAAACCTACATCGGGAAGTAGTTATGTCAATGAACAATTATTAAGGTTAACAAACAGACGATTTCGGACTCTGCAGAAGTCGTCCGACCTGCACCAAAAACCGAAAGAGCAGTTTACGCCGGGCGGCCAACGGCTCTCTGGCCGCAGTCAACCCTGCATAGAAAAGGTCGGACAACGTCCTTCGGCGCCGATCAAGCAGGTCGACCTACTCTACGGTCACAACGCGAGCAAGATCACGCGCAGTTATCTTCAAGGTTGATCTTCACCTGATGACAATCCAAGATTGAGAACATATGTAGAACATATGGCAAAACAGACACTCGAACAAAAACTGGCTATTCTCAGCGACGCGGCGAAATACGACGCGTCTTGCGCGTCTTCGGGCTCGACCAAACGCCACTCACGTGATGGCAAAGGGTTGGGGTCCAACGAAGGCAGCGGCATCTGCCACGCATACGCCCCCGACGGGCGCTGTATCAGCCTGTTGAAAATCCTGATGACGAACTTCTGCATCTACGATTGCAGCTATTGCATCAATCGCGTCTCTTCAAACGTACCCCGCGCGCGGTTCAGCGTCGATGAGGCGGTGCGGCTGACCATTGAATTCTACCGGCGCAATTACATCGAAGGTCTATTCCTGTCCTCGGGTGTGATCCGGTCCCCCGATGCGACGATGTCCGACATGGTGCAGATCGCCCGAAAGCTGCGCCACGAGGAGAATTTTCGCGGTTACATCCACCTCAAGACCATCCCCGATGCCTCGCCTGAGTTGATTGAAGAGGCCGGGCGGCTGGCGGATCGCCTGTCGATCAATGTCGAACTGCCCACTGATGCCGCCGTCAAACAATACGCGCCCGAGAAAAAGCCCGAACAGATCCGCCGCGCCATGGCCAATGTTCGCATAACGAAGGACGCGAGCAAGGACAAATCCTTTAGCGGCAAACGCCCGCCCCGGTTTGCCCCGGCGGGCCAGTCCACCCAGATGATCATCGGCGCGGATGCATCCAATGATGCGACGATATTGGGACAGTCGACGCGGCTATATTCAAGCTACAAGCTCAAACGCGTCTACTATTCTGCCTTTTCACCCATCCCGGACAGCTCTGCTAAGCTGCCCCTGATCCGCCCGCCGCTGCAACGCGAACACCGGCTTTATCAGGCCGACTGGCTGCTGCGGTTCTACGACTTCCAGCTGGACGAGATCACCTCGGTCACCCGGGACGGCAACCTTGATCTGGAGATCGACCCCAAACTGGCATGGGCGCTGGCGCATCGCGCAGTCTTTCCGCTGGATGTCAACCGCGCAAGCCGAGAGATGCTGCTGCGCGTGCCGGGTTTCGGGGTGAAGACGGTGAACCGAATTCTGACAACGCGGCGCCACCGGTCGCTTCGCTACGAAGATCTCTCGCGCATGGGTGCGTCGATGAAAAAGGCGCGCGCCTTCATCACCGCCGGGGGCTGGACGCCGGGTGGATTGACCGACAGTACTGATCTGCGCGCGCGGTTCGCGCCGCCGCCTGAACAGTTAACGCTGTTCTGATGCATCGTGTCAGTCTGCCTGCGATCGGAACCGCCAAGGCATGGCGCGAAGCGGCCCGGGCTTTTCTTGCCGCCGGTGTACCACCCGAGCAGATCCTTTGGGGCGATCACGCCGCCGCGCCTGACCTTTTCGGCGAGGACAGTCTGCCACGTGCGGGCGGGCCTGTATCGGTGCCGCGCAGCTTTATCTCCATGGCTGAAACCGCCGTATGGCACAGCGATCCTGAACGCTTTGCGCGGCTTTATGCGTTCTTGTGGCGACTGAAAGACGCGCCGCATTTGATGGCAGATCGCGGCGATCCGGATCTCGCGAAACTTCGGCAGATGGAAAAGAATGTGCGCCGCTGCCAACACAAGATGAAGGCATTTGTCCGCTTCCGCGAAATTGGCACAGCCGAGGACGCCCGTCGCAGTTTCGCCGCATGGTTTGAGCCCAGCCACCAAACGGTAGAGCCGACCGCAGACTTTTTCGTGCGGCGCTTTTCCGACATGGATTGGCGTATCCTTACCCCCGATGTGTCAGCCATATTCGAGCGGGGAAAGCTGTCCTTCCAAGAAGGCCACAGCAAACCAGACCTGCCCGAAGACGCGGGCGAGCAGCTTTGGATCACCTATTTCCAGAATATCTTCAATCCGGCGCGCCTGAAGGTGAAGGCGATGCAATCGGAAATGCCCAAGAAGTACTGGAAGAACATGCCAGAAGCCGCGTTCATTCCGCAGATGATCGCCGACGCGCCGACGCGTGCGCGCGCCATGGCCGAGGCCGCGCCGACGCTTCCACCCGCCCGTATGGCGCAAGTTCAGGCGCAATTGGCGGCCTGCGACTCCGCCTGGGACGGCCCGGCCGAAGAGCTGCCGAAAGCGATCCGCGCCTGCACGCGCTGCCCGCTGCATTGTCACGCGACGCAAGCCGTTCCGGGCGAGGGCCCTGCCTCCGCCGATCTGATGGTGGTGGGTGAACAACCCGGCGACATGGAAGACCTGAGCGGTCGCCCCTTCGTCGGTCCTGCGGGGCAGATGTTTGACAACATCGCCGCCTCCGCCGGTCTGGACCGCGAGGCCGCATTCGTCACCAACGCCGTCAAGCATTTCAAATTCGCCCCGCGCGGCAAGCGGCGCATCCATCAGCGGCCAGAGCGGTCCGAAATTGAACATTGTCGCTGGTGGCTTGATGCCGAGATTGCGCAGGTCCGGCCCAGGCTGATCCTTGCGATGGGCGCAACCGCCGCGCAAAGCCTGACAGGTGATGGCGCGAATATCCTGTCGCGAAGGGGCAAGATCGAAACCGGGCCAGACGGATTGCCCGTGCTCGTCACCCTCCACCCTTCCTACCTGCTGCGGCTCCCGGACCCTGCGGCGCGAGAGAAAGCAACAGCAGACTTCAAGCACGACCTGGTCACCGCCGCCAAGCTGATTGCGGAGGCGAAGCAGTCGCCGGGCGCACGGCCCGGGTAGTCACCTTTGGCAGATCCATCGGGCAGACAAGATGCACAATCCCCGCAGACATCAAAAACGACGGAAGGGATATGGCAAAGCTTTGCTGCGTGTATCTGAAATCTTGCCCGAACTTGGGAACGTATATCCACAGGGCGGTGCTAAATTGCCACCAGCGCAGCGACCAAGTCTACTTTCCGTCTCATGGCCCGGGCCAAAGCTGAGGCAGCCGCGTATCGACAATGGAGAGCAAGACCCGCAACGGGTGGTGGGGCTTCACGCCGCGTGGATAATAACGTCTTGCGACAGCTATCCGGCGGCTTCACAGCAACCATGCTGCTGCCTGTTAGACGGTTTCTCCTTTCTCCATCCGATCCAGCCAGGCAGTCGCGTCGGTCAGGATCTCGTCTCGCTGGTCTGCATCTCGCTTGTCCCAACCCCGGTAAATAACGGACATTCTGGGGTTGTTTTGAAGGCGCTCCCGGTTGCGTTCGATGAAATGCCAGTAGAGCAGGTTGAACGGGCAAGCGCGCTCGCCTGTCTTGGCCTTGACGTCATAATGGCAGCCCGAACAGTAATCGGACATTTTTGATATGTAGTTGCCCGAGGACACGTAAGGCTTTGACGCGACCAGGCCGCCATCCGCAAACTGGCTCATCCCGATCGTGTTGGGGGCCTCGACCCATTCGAACGCATCTGCATACACGGACAGATACCATTGATGCACCGCACCCGGATCAAGCCCGGCCAGCAGCGCAAAATTTCCCGTTATCATCAGCCTTTGAATGTGGTGAGCATAGGCATGGTCCCTGGTCTGGCCCACAACCTCGCCAAGGCATCGCATATGCGTTCCACCCCCCCAGAAAAGTGCAGGAAGCGGGCGGTCGTGAACCAGCGCATTTCGGGACGTGTAATCCGGGCCTTCGAGGAAATAGATGCCCCGGACATATTCGCGCCAGCCGATGATCTGCCTGATGAAACCCTCCACCGCGTTCAGGGGTGCGGCACCTGCGCGAAACGCCTCTTCCGCCCGGCGGCAGACTTCGATCGGGTTCAGCAGACCGATGTTCAGATAGGGCGAGATGATCGCATGCCAAAGCCAGGGCTCTCCGGCAATCATCGCGTCCTGATAGTCGCCAAAGCGCGGAAGCCCGCAGGAGATGAAATGATCAAGAACCGCGAGCGCTTGCTTACGGTCCGTTGCGAACCCGAAGGGATGCAGCTCCCCGAAATTTTCCGCGAAGCGTTTCTCGACAAGGTCGAGCACGTCGGTAACGACGGCGTCGGGTTCAAAAGTCAGCGGCTCCGGTGACCGGGTGTCCTGCGGTGCCGGTTTGCGGTTCTCGCTGTCATAGTTCCACCTTCCGCCAACCGGCTCGCCTTCCTCCATCAACAGGCCAGTCTTGCGCCGCACCTGCCGGTAGAACCATTCCATCCGCAATTCCTTGCGACCCTCCGCCCAGTTGGCAAACTCCTTGGGCGAGGTGACAAACCTGTCATCCGGTAACTGGCGCACCACAAGCGGCAGGTCGTTCAGGGCATCGATCAGCCTCCACTCGCCAGGTGTCGTGGCGATGATCTCATCGGCATCAAATTCAGATGCGCGGCGAATAAGCTCTCCCGTGATGGAGCCGGTATTGGCCTCGTCATCGAGTTTGGTATAGGCGACGGTCCAGCCATCATCCTTGAGCGCCGACGCAAATTTGCGCATCGCGGCCAGAACAAGCGCTATCTTTTTCGGGTGATGCGGGACGTAAGTTGCTTCGTCCATCACCTCGGCCATGACGACCGCGTCCCGGCCCTTCTCGGCCATTCGGATGGACGAGAGGTCATGGCTCAACTGATCGCCAAGCACCAATACAAGACGCGGCTTCACCATGGAACTGGCTTTCCGGCCCAGTCGAAAAAGCATCCCGTCTGTTCTGGCGTCAACTGGTCAAGAACCGCGACGAGGTTGGCGGCCGCTTCGTCCGGAGCAACCTTTGGGTGCCCGGGATAGGCATCGGTAAACGATGTGGCCACGGTGCCCGGATGCAAGGCGACAACGATCGCTTTTTTGCGCTTTCTCGCGATTTCAATCGCCGCCGTGCGCACGATCTGGTTGGCCGCGGCTTTGGCCGCGCGGTAGCTGTACCACCCGCCAAGACGGTTATCGCCGATCGACCCCACGCGGGCCGTAAGAACCCCCACCACCGAACGCTCATCTCGCGCGATTAGCCGAGGAATGTGCCGCAACACCAGCGCCGGGCCGATGGCATTTGCGGCCATCACCATTGCCATGTTTTCAGCGTCAATCTGGGCGAGTGATTTCTCAGGCTCGGCCCCATCGGGTGCCAGAATGCCCGTGGCGATCAAGATGGTGTCGAAGGTTCCGCCGATCCTGTTCATGAGGTCATCGACCTTCGCGGGATCGGTCATGTCAAACCCGTCTGCGGTGCGTGAAAGCCGGGTAACCTCTAGGCCATTTGCTTCGAGCGCCACGCCAAGTGCATGACCAATGCCCCCGGTGGCCCCGATAACAAGAGCGCGGCGCGTCATGCTCCATTGGCCTTTCGCGACCGTCGACACTTTTCAGAGCAGTATCGCACCTCATCCCAGTTTCTTGACCATTTTCGGCGCCACGAGAATGGCCGTGTGCATACCGGGCAGGTCTTGCTTGGCAGATCGCTTTTTCGCACTGGATGTACCCTCTTTAACCCACATTCCCAAGGCACCGCGCGCCCCGACCAGACCGGCGCTGTGCTTCACTCCGGTCAGGTAGGTTAGAGAAGTAGTGCCTTTTCTCGCGCGTCAATTGCCGACGCAGTCAAGTGGTCAGGTTGCGGCGGAGGGGATCATCCGGAAAGAGGCTTTTATGGCTGGTTGATGCTGGCTCGGTCGAGCCGGACATGCTCCACCCCAACCAAAGATGCGTTGGTCAAACGGAACCCGGCGGAGCATTGAGAAAACGCGCCACATCTTGCGCAGTTGGCATTTCTTCGTCGTGGATGGAACGGCCGACCTTGAGGCACGCGACCGCATTGGCCCACTGCACAGCGTCCAGTTCGGAGCGTCCCTGCGCCAGAGACAAGGTGAAAGCCCCGTGCCAGGCATCGCCCGCACCAAGCGTGTTCAACGGCTTTGCCTTGAACGTCGGCACCTCGGTCATCTGGGCGCCGTCATGACACAGGACAGAGGCCGCACCGCGCGTCACCGCGCACCAGCACCCCAGACGGGCCGAAGCCTGCGCCAGACAATCGGGTCCGGCAGCACCACAGAAATCTGCCAAACCCTGCTCGGAGAAGACAACATGACTGGCGGCCGAAAGCGCCTTTCGTGCGTTTGCCACCGGCGCTTCTGCATCAATGACAGCTGGCTTTCCGGCATGCCGGGCGGCTTTGACAATCTCGGCAGCGGCCGCGGGCCAACGTGTATCGACAAGGGCTGCGTCGAATGGAAAATCCGTTGGCAGCGCAACTGAAGCAGGCGCGAGCCCTGTCTCTCGATGATTGATGATGCTCCGGTCACCGTCTGGCGTGATGATGATCGCGGACCGCGAAGTCGGCATCTCTGTCATCGTGCTGACCAGAACATCGTCTATCCCGCGATCCCGCATCCGCTGGCGCAGAAACTGCCCGAAAACGTCGTCGCCGACGGCGCCGCACAGGCTGACCTGCCCACCCAAACCGGCAATCGCCAGCGCTGCGTTCAGACTGCCGCCACCGGGGATCATCCGCGATGTCGAAGCGCGGTTCTTGGTGCCCTTTGCGGGCATATGGGATACCTCGAACACCAGATCGACCGCGATCAGACCCGCACAGATGATCCTTGGCATAGGTGCCCTTTCCCGTTCCAGCAGCTTCATGGCGCATGACAACACATCTAACATGTTAGCTTGACAGTCAACGTGTACATACTAGGCTATCCCTAGATTCTTCGGGGTAAAGGCGGACCTGCATAATGACAGAAACAACAAATCCCCCGTTCGGAATTTCCACGGCATTGCTGACGCCATTCCGGCGCGATGGCGCGATCAACCTTCCGCTGCTTTGCGCCCATGCGCAGGAAATGCTGCAACGCGGGGTGAAGGGCGTGACGCTGTTTGGCACGACCGGCGAAGGCGCCTCGATCGGATTTGAAGAGCGGCGCGAGGCGATCAAGGCCCTCCGCGATGCCGGGATCGAGGCAGAGGTGATCACCCTTGGGCTTTGCGCTTCCGCAGTGGCCGATGTCGCGGCACAGGTGCAGCAGGGCGTCGCCTTTGGCATCACCCAATTCCTTCTTCTGCCGCCCTTCTATTTCAACGATCTTACCGATGCCGGCCTGTTCCGGTGGCATTCGGACCTGTTTGAAATCGCTGACCCATCTGCGCGGTTCATCCTGTATCACATCCCGCAGATCACGCAGGTGCCACTGTCTTTTGACCTTATCATGCGTTTGAAGGACGTCTTTCCGGACCGGGTGGTGGCCGTGAAAGACAGCGCCGGACAATGGGACAATACCCGCACCCTTCTGGAAAGTGGCAGGGTTCCCGTTCTTGTCGGGGATGAACGCCTGCTGCACAAAGCCCTGCCGATGGGTGCTGCCGGATCCATCTGTGGTATGGCGAACCTGTTTCCTGCGCGCCTGACAGACCTGTTCCAAACCCACCAGGAAGACACAGCACTGTCATCGGACGTCGATCTTATCGTCTCGACCCCGGTCATTCCCGCGCTGAAACACGCGATGGTCACATTGACCGGCAACGCGGATTGGGCGCCTCTTCGGGCCCCTTTGCAACCTTTGTCCGCTGACGCGAAGGCCGCAATCGAAGTGAGGTTTGCCGCGAAGAAAGATGGCGGATCATGACCCAGAATACTGCCCTGCGCCAACGCGATCACGCCTATTCCAACTTTACCGAGAAACTCCTCGCGCGCGATTTGAAACCCGGACAAATCGTTTCCCAACGCGAGCTGGTTGACCTGACCGGGATGCCTCTGGGTGCCATCCGCGAGATGATCCCGCGGTTGGAAGCCGACGGGCTTATCAAGACGGTGCCGAAGCGCGGGCTTCAGGTTCTTTCCATCGACCTTGATCTGGTACGCAACGCTTTCCAGCTGCGCGATATCATCGAAGGCGAGGCGATTTCGGAGTTCTGCAAAACCGCCACCTCGGAAGAGATCGACCTGCTGGCGCAGCAGCATGCCGACATTCGCGAACAGGCGAAAGCGGGCGTCACACCCGAGGTTCTCAAGGCCGCTCAACGCACCGATTGGGCGTTTCATGACCGGATCATCGACGCCATGAATAATCCGATCATTTCGGACATCCACCGCGTCAACGCGATCAAGATCCGACTGATCAGGAACAATGACACGCGGATGCTGCCCGATCTGGTGGTCCCTGTTCTGGACGAACATCTCGCGATATTCGAAGCGCTGAAAGCGCGCGACTGCGCGGCCGCCGTTCAGGCAATTCATTCGCATATCGACAGCGCAAAGCGCCGTGCCCTGGGCATCTGACGACACTCGGGGGGAGGTCTCAACGTACGATCAAGCGGGAAAACACCGCAATCTAACTTGGAGGAGGAAACACATGATTACGAAACTCACAAGGCGCACCCTGATGGCGCTGACGGCGGCGGCCATCGCTGTCCCGGCCTATGCTGCCGATATCACGTTGCGGATGTCGACCCCGGCATCGGAAACCGACCAACGCTCCGTCGCTTTGGCAGAGGTCTTCGCGCCCGCCGTTGCCGGTTTTGCAACCTACCAGCCCCATTACAACGGCTCGCTGATAGCGCAGGGGTCAGAGCTGGAATCCATTGCGTCGGGCGATCTTGAGATGTCGATCACCTCGGCACAGGAGCTGGCACAGTTTTTCCCCGAATTTTCGATCTTCGCCACCGGTTATGTGCATCAAAGTGCAGCGCATCAGGTCGCCGTGTTCAACGATCCGCTGATGGAACCGTTCAAACAAAAAGTCGAGGACGAGCTTGGCGTGAAGCTTCTGGCCGTGATGTATCTGGGTCAGCGTCACGTCAACCTGCGGCAATCCAAGGACGAGCTGACGGTCATGACCCCGGAAGATCTGGCTGGGGTGAACCTGCGCATGCCCGGAACCGATGCCTGGCAGTTCCTGGGTTCGGCGCTTGGTGCGAACCCCACCCCAATGGCCTTCACAGAGGTTTACACGGCGCTTCAGACCGGCTCTGTCGATGGTCAGGACAACCCCTTGCCCACCGTCGTGGATGCCAAGTTCTATGAGGTGACCAAACAAATCGCCCTGACTTCGCATCTGGTTGACCTGAACTATGTTGCCTTCTCGAAGAGCGTTTGGGACGGCCTGACAGCCGAACAGCAGGCAACCGTTCAAGCCGCCGCCGAGGCTGCCGCCGAAAGCGGACGTCAGGCACAGCTGGGCAAGGAAGCAGAGCTGGTCGCGTTCCTGACCGAGCAGGGCCTTGATGTGTACGAACCCGACCTCGCGGCCTTCCGCTCGCATGTTCAGGCGCAATATGCAGGCTCTGAACTGGCGGCAAGCTGGCCCGAGGGCGTTCTCGACAAGATCAACGCGCTCGGCAACTAAGACGCCGCGCAGCAAACCTGAGGAAGGGCGCGTCACATCCGCCCTTCCCTTGCTGATCCACCATCCGACCGAGATGCGCGTGAACGGGGCTCTCATATGAAACGAGTACAAGCGGCGTTGCAGCACTTCGCCCAAGCGGTTGCCGCCGCGATGATGGCCGCGATGTTCCTGACATTCATGCTCCAGATCGTCGTGCGGTATTCGGCCCGGCTTGAATGGCTGGCAGACCGCTTCCCCATCCTCAATCCATCGCTCTACGGCTGGACGCTGGAGTTCTGCCTGCTGCTGTGGATCTGGCTTGTCTTCTGGGGAAATGCCTTTGTCGTAAGGGACCGCGATCACGTCACCTTTGACATTCTCTTTGTCACGGTGCGCCCTGCCGTCCGGCGCTGGTTCATCATCATATCCGGCATCTCGATTTGCACAGCACTCGTGGTGTCGATCGAACCGACCTGGGCAAAGTTCTACATTCTGCGGCTCAAGAAAACGGCGACATTGTCGACCATCTTCGGTGATTGGATCAGAATGCGCGACATCTACTCGATCTACATCTTTTTCCTCGTCGCAGTGGCCCTGCGCTACGCCTGGGCCGTGTACCGCGCGGTTCGCTTTGGCGTGGAAGAGCCGGTAGAAGCCCCCGCAGGACAACCGACAAAATGACGACTGAATTCCTGATCTGCATCGTCACGCTGTTTGTTCTGGCGGGCATCGGAACACCCATCGCCTATGCGATCATCGTTGCGTCGATTTCATATGTCGCGGCGTCCGGGCAAGGAGTCGGCATCATCGGCAAAGTGCTGTTGGATGGGCTCTATCAAAGCTTCATCCTGCTGGCCGTGCCGCTGTTCATCGTCGCCGCCAATATCATGAACGCAGGCACGATCAGCGACCGTCTGCTGGGGTTTTGCGTCGCGCTGGTGGGCCGGTTCAGGGGGGGCTTGGGGCATGTGAACGTCGTGGCCTCCCTGATATTCTCGGGCATGTCGGGATCTGCGGTGGCGGACGCGGCGGGCATCGGCAAGATCATCATCTCCATGATGACCAAGAGCGGGCACTACACGCGGGGCTATTCCGCGGCGATCACGGCCGCATCTGCCACGATCGGACCGATCATCCCGCCATCAATCCCGATGGTGCTCTATGCCTTGGTTTCGAACACCTCTATCGGCTACCTGTTCCTTGGCGGCATCATCCCCGGCTTGCTGATGGGGGCGGTCCTGATGGGCATGAACACTGTCTTGTCGCATCGCCGCGGCTTCGCACTCGAAGAGCCTATCCCGCTGTCTGAACTGCCCCGCCGCACGGCCAATGCCTTCCCGGCGCTGCTTATGCCCGCCATCCTGCTTTACGGGATTTATGGTGGTGTCACGACCCCGACCGAAGCCGCCGCCGTCGCAGCATTCTACGCCTTGATGCTGGCCACGTTCTTTTACCGTGCGCTCAGCATCAAAGCGCTTTACGGCATTCTGGTCGAAAGCGCGCGCTCTTCTGCCGCGGTCGGGTTGGTCATCGGTGGCGCGTTGATCCTGAACTATGTCGTCGCCTCTGAAAACATCCCCAGCCTGCTGGCTGCAAGCCTTCTGGACCTTGATGTCGGGCCGATGTCCTTCCTTCTGGGCATCATGCTGTTGCTGCTTCTTCTGGGCTGCGTGCTGGATGCGACAACGATCATTCTGGTGATCATCCCGCTATTCCTGCCAATCTGCCGCGAGCTTGAAATCGACCTTGTCCATTTCGGAGTGATCGCCGTCGTCAATTGCATGATCGGGCTGATCACCCCGCCATATGGCATCCTTCTGTTTGTGCTCAACGCAGTCACGGGCATTCCATTGGCAGAGATTATCCGCGAAATCTGGCCGTTCCTCATCGCTCTCCTGCTCGCCTTGCTGAGTTTGGTACTGTTACCCGACTTGGTGCTCTGGCTTCCGAAACTGTTCGGCTACGCGGTTTAGCGGGGGTGTTGCCACGTAAACTCGGTGTCGGTGTTGTCACATTAGCTCAACCAGTCTTCAGGTTGGTGTGCCGATTTCCACGTAGAGCGACGTTGGCCGCGATTCTCCATGCCTCGAATGCTTTCACTCGGTGGTAACGGATCACAAGTGCTGCGCGGCGGCGGGCTGGGACGGAGAAGAAATCGCGGGTTTCGGAGTGCATGGAGACGAAGCGTTGCAACCCCCCTGGTGATCGGAAACGCTGCATCGTCCGTTCTCTTTCCCTCAACGGCAAATGGCTGTTCTCGGCGCGGTTGTTGAACCCTTTGTGGGACCAGTGATCAAGGCCGGGGGCGACATCTCGCTTCGCTGCACCGTAGGAGCGAAGCTTGTTCGTGATGATCCGTCTGGGCACGAAGCCCCAGCGTTTCATCAGCCTGACCAAGAGCCGCTTTGCCGCGCGCTTGTCCCGCCGGGGCTGGAGGATTTCATCAAAAACAACACCGTCCTGCTCGACGGCACGCCAGAGCCAGAATGACCGGCCCGCGATCTTAACCACGACTTCATCCAGATGCCAAACATCGCCGGGGCGGGCCTGTCGGCGGCGTAAATTGTGCGCAATCAGCGATCCGAACTTGCGGGTCCAACGGCGGACCGTTTCGTAGGAAACGTCGATGCCACGTTCCAGCATCATCTCCTCGACCTCGCGCAGGCTCAGATTGAAACGGACGTACAGCCAGACCGCGTGAGCGATGATTTCTGGCGGGAAGCGGTGGCGTTTGTAGTTGATGGAGGGTTGGATCATGCATTTCAATTACGCTGATGTCGGCACACCGACAACCGACGCCGAGTTTACGTGACAACACCCCCGGACCTGCTCAGGCGGTTTTGGCTACCTGGAATTCCGTTCCGTTCTTCATTAGCGCATAGACCGTTCGGGCCATGCGGTTGGCCAAGGCGATTGCAGCCTGTTTGGGTTTCTTACATTGGATAATCTGCCACAGCCAGTCGTGGCCCGGTTCTCTGCGGCGCCGGGAACTGATCTGGGCCATGGCACCGAGATATAGCAGGCGTCGTAGATACCGGTTCCCCGTCTTCGAGATACGCCCCGGCCGCTCCTTGCCTCCCGTCGGGTGGGGCTTTGGCGTCAGGCCGATCCAGGCGGAGAGGTCCCGGCCAGATTGGAAATCCGTGACGTCCGGCAGCGAGGCAACCAGAGCGCTGGCGGTAATCGGGCCGATGCCCGGGATCGTTTGCAGGCGCCGAGAGGCCTCGTCGGACGCGGCGACGTTGGCCACGTCAGCAGTCAGATCTCCAATCGGCTTCTTCGTGTCCATCAACTGATCGGCCAGCAGGTTCAATGCCTTGCGAGCGGCATCTGGAAGCGTTTCCTTGTCGCGGACCTCAATCAGGCGGCCGGTGTTCTGGATCCCCTTCGGGACGACGATTCCGAACTCCCCGAGATGTGCCCGGATCACATTCACGATCAGATCGATGATGTCCTCGGTCAACCTTTCTTTCTCCGGCGGCCGCAAGACAGCTTGCGCTGCGTGAACAGTGGCGTCAAACACTCAACGCAGTCTTGCACCTGTTGCAGGATCGAAGAAATAGGCGTGACGCATTTGAAGTGTGAACGATGGAGTGTCGCCTGCACTCAGTGCTGTGCGGCCATCGGTCTTGCCGATCATTTCTGTATGTCCCAGACGGAAATGAGCAAGGTTCTCTGTCCCTAACTGCTCGATCAGATCGAGATGAGCCTTGATGGGTACACCTTCCGCCCCTTCGGAACTGGGACGCAGATCGTCCGCCCGGATCCCGAACACCACCTTGTCACCAGACGTCAGCGATGGCGGCACGTCGCATGCAATCTCCACTTCGGACAGGCGGATTCCAGTAGGCGTCACAATGCAGTCAATCAGGTTCATCGGGGGGCTTCCCATGAAGCCCGCAACAAACAGCGTATCTGGGTCGTGAAACACCTCATCCGGTGTGCCCTGCTGTTCGATCCGCCCGTCTTTCATGATGACGATCTTGTCGGCAAGCGTCATTGCCTCGACCTGATCATGTGTCACGTAGATGATCGTGTTGTTCAGACGCTGATGCAGCCGCTTGATTTCAGCCCGCATTTGCCCACGCAGCTTTGCGTCAAGGTTGGAGAGAGGCTCATCGAAGAGAAAGACCTCCGGGTCGCGCACGATGGCACGCCCCATTGCGACGCGCTGACGCTGACCGCCTGACAGAGCGCCAGGCTTGCGTTCGAGAAGCGGAGTAAGTTCCAGGATCTGCGCGACATCGTTGACGCGCCGAGCGATTTCCGGCTTTGGCATCTTCGCAAGACGCAGCGAGAAAGACATATTTTCATAGACAGTCTTGGACGGGTAAAGCGCGTAGTTCTGAAAGACCATCGCGATACCCCTGTCCTTGGGCTTCAGCCCGTTGACGACGCGGTCACCAATCACCACCTCTCCGCCCGAGATGGTTTCCAGGCCCGCGACCATGCGCAGGGTTGTGGACTTTCCACATCCCGAAGGTCCGACGAGCACGCAGAATTCACCGGGTGCAATCGAGATATCGATGCCGTGAAGCGCCTGATGCGCGCCATACATCTTGACCAGGTTCCTGATCTCAATTTTCGACATGGCCGAGGCCTCCTCAATGTCAGATCTTCCGCGTTTCGTTTCGCAGATAGAGAATTGTGAATGCTGCAGAGATCACGAGGATCGAAACCGCCGCGGTAGCAGCTTTGCTGAATTCGAAATCCACAAATGCAAAGCGGAAGGTCATTGTGGACAAGACCTCGGTTGCACGGCCAGGCCCGCCGCCGGTGGTTAGCCATACAAGCGGGAACAATTGGAAGGTCCAGATAAGATCGAGCAGGGCAACGCCATAGATTACCGGCTTCAGCTGCGGGATGGTCACGTGCCAAAACTTCGCGAAGAACCCGGCCCCATCGATCTCTGCGGCCTCGTAAAGCTCTTGCGGGATAGATTGCAGGCCGCTGAGGAAACTAACCATGATGAATGGATAGCCCCGCCAGGTCGAGATCACCAAAAGCGACCACATCGCAAGGGCCGGATCGCCCAGCCAGTCGAGCGGTTCGTCGATCAGCCCGAGTTGCCCCAGCGCGTAGTTGACCACGCCGAACGGATTCAGCAGTAGTTGCCAGTTCAACGCCACCACAACTGCCGTGAATATCCACGGCAAGATCAGCAATGAGCGAAACAGCGTCTGCGCGTGGCGATTGATGTCGGAATTGACGAGCAAAGCCAGTCCCGTTCCAACGATGATGTGCCCCACGACCGAACCGATGGTGAACAGGATCGTGTTGAGCGACGCGGACCAATACGCCCCGTCAGTCAGCAGATCGCGGTAGTTTTGCAGCCCGACGAATGTCGGATTTCGTTCGACGATGACGTTGTCGTAAAGCGAGTATTCCACGACCTTGTATAGCGGCACCGAAAGCAGGGCACCCAAGATAACGAGGCATGGCAAGAGGAACAGATAGGCCGTGCCTTGCGCCCGGAACCCCTGAATGATCCTTGTCACAATTTGTCCTTCCAGAGGGGCGGACCGGCTGCAAATGCGGCCGGTCACTGTGGTTACTTGATCAGGTCCAACCAGCGGGCCTGCACGTTCGCTGCAGTCTCTTCTGGCGTTTGATCTCCGTTCAGCATGGATTGCATCTCTTCTGTCATCAGCGACCAGCTACCGACGGCATTCGGCGCCTGCCGCAATTCCTCGACCGGTTCATGCTCGGCCAGGATCCCGATCTGAGCCTGCATGACGTCGCCTGCCCCTTCTCCTACGATTTCAAGGGCTTCAAGGTTTCCGGGCAACGCGTTGGAGGCCGCCGCAACGCGAGCGTTCACGTCCTTGCTAAGCAGGAAGTTGATGAATTCCCACGCTTCGTCCTTGTTCCTGCTGGCAGAAGAAAGGCCAAGTTCCCAACCATGGACCCGGTACGCTTCGATACCATTGTTCGGCACTGCGGCGGCAACATAGTCCAGATCCGCGTTGCGCCCCTCGATTGCCTGAGCGTGAACACCGGGTGAGATCAGAAAACCGGTCCGGCCTGCGATGAACTCTTCCAGATCAACCCCGCCAGTCCGCGAGGAAATACCCGGCGCGATCGCGCCCGCCTTGTTCAGGTCGTTGAGGAAGTGGAGCGTTTCAACCACCTTGGGATTGTCAAAATTGGGTGTCGTCCCATCCATGATCCGCCCACCATTGGTGTAGAGAAGCGGCAGAAAAGTCAGGATCGGACCGTTGGCAGGCGGTTGAGAGCTGAACGGCAGGCCGATACCGGACGTGCCCTCGCCAAGGGCGGCGATCGCAATGGCCTGCTCTCGAAGCTCGTCCCAGGTTGACGGCGGCGCGTCGAAACCTGCCTGTTCAACCAGCTGCATGTTCACATGCATCACGAAGGGAAAGGCATTCAGCGGAACCATCCAAGTGTGGCCTTCGATCTTGCCGATCGGGGCCTGAACCAGATCTTCGGTCGCGAAACTATTCGTGTCGCGCGCCAAATAGTCATCAAGCGGTTCCAGCAGCCCGATCTTCATGAACTCCGCTGTCCACGGCATGTTGAGCCCCAACACGTCCGAACCCACGCCGATTGCGCTGTCGGTCACGATGCTCTCACGGACCTTGCCAAAGGGCTGGGTTACCAGTTTGACCTTGATGTCAGGATGTGTGGCCTCGAATTCTTCGGCCAACGCCTCGTAGAACCCTGTCGTATTTTCGGCAGCGAACCATTGCAGCCATTCAATCTCGGTCTGCGCCGAGGCCGTTCCGGCCAATAGCGTGGCGGCCGCGACCGCCGCCTTGAGAGTGCATGTAAGTTTCACGTTATCCTCCTCTGACATTGAACCGTGCCTAACCGCACGGCGTTTTCGGGCATTCACCCTTTGATCCCCCCGGCCGAGAGGCCCGACACCACAAAGCGTTGCACCAGCATGAAGAGCACCAGAACCGGCAGAGAGCCGATTACGGAAAAGGCCATCATCTCGTCCCATTTCAGGCCGAATTCGCCCACCATCATTGAAATCCCGACAGGCACCGTCCGCATCTCGACCGAACGTGTCAGTGCCAACGCGAAGAGAAACTCGTTCCAGGACAGAAGGAACGTGTAGACAGCGGTCGAGATGAGCCCAGGTGCTGCGACTGGCAGCAAAACGCGGAACAGGACACCAAGCGGGCTGCAGCCGTCGATTGTTGCGGCCTCGTCGAAATCCCGCGGTATCGTGTCGAGATAACCATTCATCATGATCACGGCGTAAGGCAGTGCGAAGGTCAGATATGTTAGAACAAGACCCCAGATCGTATCGTAAAGCCTCAGCCAGACGATCACTCCGAAGAAGGGGATCAGCAGGGTGATCGAAGGCACCATTTGCGTCGTGATGACGAAGAGCTTCGCCGCCTTGTCACCAAAAAACCGATAGCGAGAGAACCCGAAGGCCGCGAGCGTACCGATCGCCAGCGACAGGATCGTCACCACGATACCCAACAAGTAGCTGTTGAGCAGAAACCGGCGGAACTGCGGGTTTTCAAAAATACGGGTATAGCCATCCAGGTAGAGCGAATTGGGAAGCAGTCGGGGCGGCAGCGAGAAGGTTTCTACCGTGGGTTTCAGCGAGACCGAGACCATCCAGATGATCGGGAACGCCATGATCAGCGTCACCACCGTAAGCGCGACATAAACCATCACGCGGCGAAACAGGCGCTGGCGTTCCTCGTTCACTGTAGTGTGGGTATTCTGTGCGTTTGTCATGTTCAGACCACCCTGCGCTTTCGGTCGGTAGTGCCCGCTCCAAGGACGCCAGATTGTCCGGGGAGGCACCAAGAAATCTTTGATCGAACTTGGAAACGTTTCATGGCATCACCAGTTCGTCACTGACCCGTCGGCGCGACGCAGCAGCGGAGCACCCTTGACGACACGTGCTGGCGAGGCGCGCAGCGCAGCCTCGTTCACGTCGACGCCCAGACCGGGCGTGTCTGGCACAACATAAGATGACCCTTCCAACCGCATGCCGTTGGGAAAGAACTCCGGCGCGTCAAAGCCGCAGGCCTCCACCGGCGTGTCCCTGCATTCCAGCCAGGCGAAGTTGCCAATGGCAGCTCCCAGATGCACCGATGCGGCGGTACATAGCGGGCCCAGTGGATTGTGGGGCATCAGGTCCAGATAACGTGCCTCGGCCCAACCGGCGATCTTCATCGCTTCGGTCAGTCCGCCGACGACGCATACATCTACTCGCAGGAATTGGGTCAGACCGCCCTCTATATAGGGCAATGCATCCCATTTGGAGCTGAATTCCTCGCCAATTGCAAAGGGCACTTCCGTCATTCGCCGCAGCTCCCGGTAGGCATCCGGAGTTTGCGCGCGGATCGGCTCTTCAAGAAAATCCAGGGTGCCCGTCGGCATCCGCTGACAGAACGATGCCGCCTCGGCCACGGAAAGCCTGTGGTGATAATCGACACCCAGAACCGGGCCGGGCCCCAACTCCTCTCGTGCGCGCACCATCCAGCGGGCGGTTTCCGCAATGGAGCTTCGCGGATCGAAGATCTCATCGGTATAATGTTGAGCGGGACTGAGCCGAATGCAGTTCCATCCGAGCGACACCAGCAGTTTTGCCTCTTCGATCATGACTTCGTCAGGTTCACGCGCGGTGGAGGCGAAGGCAGGGACGTGAGTGCGCTGGCGGCCACCCAGCAGCTCGTAGACCGGCACATCAACCCGCTTTCCCTTAATGTCATGAAGCGCAAGATCAATCGCCGAGAGCGCAGCCGTGATCACGCGGCCTCCCTCGAAATACTGGCTGCGATACAGCCGCTGCCATATCCGCCCGATCGCGTCCGGCGACTCGCCTACGAGCAACGGCGCGAAATGTTCCAACATTCCCACAACCGCTTTCTCGCGGCCGGTCAGACCCGCCTCGCCCCAGCCTACTGTGCCATCTTCACAGGTGATCTTGACGAAGCACATGTTTCGCTGCCCGATATGAGCCGCGATCGGACATACCTCTGAAATTCGGGTCCGTTTCATGCGGCGAGCTTGTGGCGCAACCGCTGCCCGTTTGCATTGAAGTACCGCGCCCGGACCGGATCAAAGCCAACGGTCACCTTGTCCCCGGCACGTGGAATGGCGTCCGCGCGGGTTTCGGCAATGACCGATTTTCCGCTCGCGGTGCTGCCATATACATAGCGGGTCCCGCCCAGATTCTCGACGACATCGACGTTGATATCGAAACGCACCGGCAAGTCCTCGCCAACCTGAAGGTGCTCGGGCCGGATACCAAGGTCGAGCGTCATGTCAGCCCCCCAGCCTGCCCCGTCCGGAACAACGTTGAGCGCGTAAAGCTCTGCACTGCTCAATCGCAGACCGGCATCGGTGCCAGTGGTCGTGACGGGCAGGAAATTCATCTGCGGGCTACCAATGAAGCCGGCGACAAAGGCGTTCGCCGGATCAAGATACAGCTCCATCGGTGTGCCCGCCTGTTCGATGGCACCATCGCGAAGAACCACGATCTTGTCAGCCAGGGTCAGCGCCTCGGTCTGGTCGTGGGTGACATAGATCATCGTCGCGCCAATCTGGCGGTGCAACTTTGCCAGCTCGACCCGCATGGTCACGCGCAGCTCTGCATCAAGGTTGGAAAGCGGTTCGTCGAACAGAAACAGCCTTGGTTCGCGAACAATGGCCCGCCCGATGGCAACGCGTTGGCGCTGACCACCCGACAGTTGCGAAGGGCGCCGCTTGAGCAATGCACCGATCTGAAGCGTCTCTGCCGCAGCCGCCACCCGCCGCTTGATGTCGTCACGCGGAAGGCCCAGCATCTTGAGGCCGAACGCAATGTTCTTTTCCACGCTCATGTGCGGATAGAGCGCATAGTTCTGAAAAACCATGGATACGCCACGCTCTACCGGTGTGGCGTCGTTCATGCGTTCCCCGTCGATGCGCAATTCGCCAGCCGTGATCTCCTCCAACCCCGCGATCATACGCAGCAAGGTTGACTTGCCACATCCCGACGGTCCGACAAACACGGTGAATGACCCCTCTTCGACGGACAGATCCAACCCTTCGACAACTTCGAGTTCGCCGTATTTCTTCTTGATGCCATCTAGTTCAAGCGTCGCCATCGAGCTTTCCCTCCTCATTGCCGGCGCCTTCGATCACAATGGCCCGGTGAATATGCAGGCCGTCGACGACCAGCGTCACGATCCCGTCGTTCCAATTCCAGTCGACATGCTTGCCGGTGATCGCGTCGAAGACCCGCGCGGGGCGTCGGTCGAGCGCGACTTCTGCGCTTACCGGGCCCAGATGGGGCACGTCCTCGATGACTTCGATATGCCGGACGCCATGCTGCAGATCGTCCACGGCGACGCCGCGAACTTGCGGGCCGCCGTAAAGCAAATGCAGGATCAGCCGATCTTGATCCGCCTGTCGGGTCAGGCTGACGCGGCCACCGCTGGGCAGGGTCGTCCGCAGATTGCGTCGAGGCATCAACCGGTCAAGCAGAGCTGCAAGCACATGTTTGTAGATCGGTTGCCCAATACGTTTGTACATCGAGAAAATCGGCCACGCGACAAAGGCGCTTTGGTCCGTCACGGCGACGGCGGGTCCAAGCGAACGGGCTGCAGGGTCATCCGGCGTGTGCTGATGCGACGAGAATTGCCGCCAGTTTCGCTGAAAATACGGCGGCTGGATCTCGGCAAGACCTTTCGCGCCATGCAAAGTCACCTGTTGGGCCCGCCCATACATGACCGACGCATTCGCTGGCACCTTTGCCCCCAGACTGTCGCCGATTGGCACAAGATATCCGGGGTCGTACGCCACTTCACCCGAATGATGAACACCCAGATCAAGCGCGAATTGTCCCTCAGCAGACAGGCCGGACCGTCCCGATGCGATGATGCGTCCGCCCCCTGCCATATAGTTTGCGAGCTTATCGGAAAGCGCGCCCGAGATCGGAACCTCGTCGGGCAGGATGAGCAGTTTGTATTGAGCAAGATCCGCCTCTGCCGTGACGATGTCGAAGGGGATGTGAAGCTCCAACAGCATCTGCGCAGCACCGTCGTCGGCCATGGTGCTGCGCGCAGAGGCGCCCGGCACGACATGCTCCACCGGCAGGACCGCAACCTCGCTCAGTTGATCTGCGCCATCAAGATAGGGCTCCAGCGCGGCGATATGTGAATAGGCCGGGGCAATCCGCGCATAGGTGTCCGCATTCATCACGCCCGAGGGGTGCAACTGATCGCCGATCAGGCATTTCGTTCCCAAAGCGGCCATTTGCGCACATTCATAAAGCAGCGCATCGGAGCTCTTGTAGCCGCCGAATTCGCCCCAAAGCGTGTGGAACTTGCCAGTTTGTCCCAGCGTGTCGAAACCCAAAGCGCGCGCAAAGCGGGCGCTTGTCGGGAAGTGGTCATACCCCCAACCACCGGTTGGCAGGCTTTCGATCTCGAAATGAGAATAGGGTGTGAAGTTTTGCGCGTCTCGTTTCGGGATATGCCCTGCATTATAGAAGGCCCGCATCTTCGGATGGCGGTGCCAGACGGCCGCGCTCATACTTTCGCGGAACGAAGCTGCAAGCGCCTGATCTTTCGTGGCACGGTCGGCGGCGCTTTCAGGATCCAATCCCATTTCGGTCATGCGCGCCAGACAGTTCGCACACACGCAATCGAACCCAGTGACAATGTCAAAGAATAGCCCCGGCGGGGCATATCGCTCTGCCACTTCCAGCGCCGTATTGCGGACATATTCAAACAATCCGTCATTGCTCAGGCATAGTGAATGCCAGGTCGCGGAAAGCTGCCCGCCCGCCGATTGATCCTTGGGATTGGGCACCTGCATACCGTTCGTGGCCCCCATGACGCGCCACTCGGGCCGCGTGCGGGCCAAGTATTCATCCCATTGAACGGTGATATAGATCGGCGTCTCGATATCCGCCGCCCGGCAGGCAGAGACCATTTCGCCCAAGAGATCGGGTCGCGCGAGGTTGGGATGCGATGGGCCAACGGTTCCGGGATAATAGGACCAGCCGTGATGGCAGCGGGCAAACAGCGTGATGCTGTCGACATGCGCGGCTTTCAGGGTCTGCACGAATGCATCTGCATCGAAGTCCGCCCCGACTGCGGGGATCGCCTCGGATGTGTGAAAATCGAGATGAATCTGCCGATAGCGGAGCGGCGCGAATTGCTCGGTCATTCCTTGCTTCCCGATTTGGTCTGGGCGCCTGCAGTGAAGTAGCGCTGGAAAACGATGAAGATCATAAGCGGCACGATCGTCGTGATGATTGCGGCAACTGCGACCTGATCCCAGTTGCGGTCGTAGACCCCCTGAATACGTGCCAGCAGAGCGGTCAGCGGCAGTTCGTCCCGAAGGAAGACCACCGGCAAAAGCAGGCCGTTCCACGTCCACATGAATTGCAAGATACCGACCGCCGCGATGGGGGTCAGCGCGTTGGGCAGAACGATGTAAAAGAACCGCGCCAAGGGACCGCAGCCATCGACCTGCGCCGCCTCGATCAATTCGTTGGGGAAATCTTCAAGGTAGTTCTTCACCAGAAAGACAGCCCAGGCGAAAGACAAGCCGGCAAAGGGGATGATGACGGACCAGATATTGTCGATCAGTCCCAGTTCACGCCACAGCCGGAACAGCGGGATAATCACGACCTGATTGGGCAGGACAAAGGCGTTGATGATCAAGATCAGCAGCAAGCGCCGGAAACGGAACTTCAGGAAGTGAAAGGCATAGGCAGCGGCCGGGGCCAACAACATCGGGATTATGGTCGAGATCACCGCGATCTTTGTCGAGATCCAGAAAGCATATGCCAGCGGATACTTGTCCCAGACGACGATCCATGCATCCAGCGTCAGGGTAAACTCCTGCAGCGACCACCAGCCAAGGATGATCTCGGAAATCGGGCGCAGCGACGTCACCACCAGCCCGACGATGGGCACGATCCAGATGAGGGCAAAAGCTCCGACAAGCGGAACGATCCAGCCAGGTGCGCGACCGATCATTTGGCGTCTCCCGTCCGTTTCAGGATCAGAGGGATCGACACGACCAGAACAGCGATCAGAAGAATGACCGTGCTGGCGGCGCCGTAGCCCAGTTTGAAATTGAGCATGGATTCCCGGTACATGAAGAAACCCACGGTTTCGGTACTGCGAACGGGACCCCCGCCGGTCAGCATGAAGATCAGGTCGAAGGCCTTGAGCGAATTCAGCAGGTTGATGAAAATCGCTACGCGGACCCCCGGCATCGAGAGTGGCGCGATGATGTGGCGCATCACGGACCCGGACTTGGCCCCGTCAATATAGGCCGCTTCAAACAAGTTCTTGGGGATCGACTGGATCGACGCGAAACAGGTCATCAATGGCAGCCCCACCTGGGTCCAGACATAGGCAACAATCACCGAACCAAGCGCTGTCGACGGATTGCCAAGCCAGGGCTGTGTCAGGTTTGTCAGGCCAATCGCCTCAAGGATGCCGTTCAGCAGCCCATAGTCAGGGCGATAGATGCCCAGCCACATAAATCCGCTGACCGCCTCGGACACGCCATAGGCGGCGAAGATCATCACTCGGAAGACAAGTGTCTTTTGGGGGTTGAGCGAGCACAACATCGCCAGGCCCCAGCCAATCAAGACCGAAAAGAACGTGGCGGTCAGCGCCCAGACCAGCGTGACTTTCATCGAGTTGAGGAAATTCGCGTCGGAGAAAAGCCGTATGTAATTGCCGAACCCGTCGAATTTCGGCGGTGCAAGTCCACGGATTTCGAAAAAGGACAGGCGTATCGTTTCGATGACCGGGTAGATCACCGAAACGCCGAAAAAGAGCAGCAGCGGCGTCAGCAACAACCATGCGGCCTGAGTGTCGCTCAGTTGCCGCAGGGCAGCCGGTCGCAGCCGCGCGGTGGACGGGCCAATCGGCCCATCCGGGGATGCTGTTTCCGCAAGCGCCATGTCAGTAGGCGCCCTGTGCGACAAGCGCCAATTGTTGGGTCACAGCATCAATTGTTTCGTCGCTGGGATCTTGCAGGAACCGTTGCAAAGCGATGCGGTATTCGCCCCCAAGATCACCCGGCAGAAGGTCGCCGAGAACAAATTGCAGCTTATCCGCAGAGGTAACCTCGTTGACCGATTTCTGGATGACCGGATCGTAGATCGACGGGTCAACTTCGGTGCTGGGCGAGGCAAGTCCATATTCCGCCATGATCCCGGCAGCGTCAGCGGTCAGCATATACCCCATGAACGCCTCGGCGGCCTCGCGGTTCTCAACCGCGGAAAGCATGTTCAGTTCCTTGGCATCGACCATGGATTCTCGGTCATGCCCCATGTCGAAGGCCGGGAACTGAACGATGTTGAAATCCTCGCCCGGCGTTTCGCCGTATTCCTGTTTAGCGCGGGTGTTCAACCACATGCCCATGAGGACATAGGCGGCATCGCCGGTTTTCAGCGCCGCATCCACGGAGATGTCCCAATCAAGCGCCAGCATCGTGTTACCATCGTCGCAGCACCCGGACTGCAGCATCTCCTGCCACTTTGACAGGGCTGTCCTGACCTCGGGATCGGTCCATGAGGCTTCACCACTGGCCAGCCGGGTCATGTAGTCGGCGCCCGCCGTCCGTAGCAGCAGCGACTCGAACCATTCGGCATGCGCCCAAACCTTGGCGGGGACAGAAATCGGCGTGACCCCGGCCGCATTCAGGGCGCCAAACCCTGAGAGGAATTCTTCATAGGTCGCGGGGGGATCAATTTCCGCCTTCGCCATCGTGTCCGTCCGGTACCAGATGCCGCTACGATCACCGAACGTATATGTGACGCCGTAGTTTTCTTCGCCCACCGTGGACAGTGCCTGCCAGCTTTCGCCTAGCTTCTCACCCCATCCGTTGGACTCGTAAGATGCATCCAGCGGCAGGATCATCCCTGCTTCGATCAGTTCGGCGCGAAACGCGGGCCAAGTGTTGATCAGCAGATCCGCCTGCTCGCCACCCATCAGGACCGCCCGGATACCGCCCCGCGCGTCGCCAGAGGCCTGCGGGATGACGTTGCGGATTTCAACGCCCGGGTTCTTCGCTTCGAAATCTTCCTGAAGCTTTTCCATCATCTCGCCCTGGGCACCACCGAGCCAATTGATCATGACCAGTTCGCCGTCCAGCGCCAGTGCGGATCCGGCCGAACAGGCCAACCCCAGCAGCACCGCGGCACTGCCCAGAAGCGTGGTTCTCTTTGTCGTGTCCATCCGAAGCATGGTGTCCTCCCTTGATGATGGAATTGATGACCTCCTCAAGCCGGTGAAACCACGATTCGGATCTGCGGTTTCACCGGTAGCGCCTAAACCGTACGAGCAGTTTTCGGGCTTGCCAATTGTTTTTTTTCTTTTTTGAACATTATTTCTTGAAACTTCATTTATCATTTTTTTATTTTACTTTACAATGCTTTGCGTGATACTACTAAAGTAGAAAAGATCAATGCTGCGGAATATCACCGATCTCTTTCATCTTTATATCGAGCTCCGACAGCATCTGTGACTGCACATCCGCGTAACTCGAATCGCCGTACAGATTGAGCACTTCCAAAGGGTCCTTCAGACAGTCGAAAAGCTCCCATTCCGAGGGCTCGTCTCCCTGGTGGGCACCGGGCTGGTCAAGCGCGTCATTGTACCAGTAGATCAGCTTGTAACGCTGGTTTCGAATGCCATAATGGGCGAAGGCATTGTGGCTCTCGTCCTTGTGCATCCAATAGCGATGATAGACGATCTGCTGCCAGTCATCGGGCGTGTTACCTTCAAGGATCGGCCGAAAATCCCTGCCCTGCATATAGCTGGGAATGGTCGCACCGGCAAAGCTCAAAAGGGTCGGCGCGAAGTCGACATTGCAGACCAGATCATCACAGATGCTGCCCGGTTTGATCGCTTGCGGATAGCGGATCAAGAACGGCATCTGCAACGATTCCTCATACATGAAACGCTTGTCGAACCAACCGTGTTCACCCAGGAAAAAGCCCTGATCGGACGTGTAGATGACTATCGTGTTCTCGGCCTGCCCGGTGTCATCCAGCCAATCCAGCAGGCGACCGACCCCCTCGTCGATCGAGGCGACAGTTTGCAGGTAGCGTTTGAGGTAGCGCTGATATTTGAAATGATCGAGCTGCTCTTTCGTCTCGAACCGGAACTGTTCGCCAGTGTTCACATCCACCAGCGCCAATTTGCTGACATCCTCGGGATCGGGGATCTTGCGTCCGGGCTTGCCTTCGAAATGGATCACGCCCACTTCATCACCGCCTTCCGGCTGCGCAAGGCCCAGATCTTCGTATTCGAAGTCGGATCTTACCCGCATGCGTGCATCCCGTGCCGCACGCGCCCGCGTCTTGTAGTCATCATCAAACGTGTCAGGAACAGCGATGTCCTCGCCATCGAACTGATGCCGGTTCTTGGGGTGGGGCGCAAAATTGCGGTGCGGTGCCTTGTGATGGCACATCAGGAAGAACGGCTGATCCTTGCTTCCACCGTCCAACCAATCAAGACATTTGTCAGTGATCACATCGGTGACGTAGCCGGGCTCTCTGCCCTGCCCCTCCGGGCCGATGAACATGGGGTCGAAATAGTCGCCCTGCCCTGGCAACACGGACCAATGATCGAAGCCCGTGGGCTGATGCGCAGCGCCTTCGCCAAGGTGCCACTTGCCGATCATCGCGGTCCGGTAGCCGACCTGCTGGAGATGCTTCGCCAGATGCGGGGCGCGATTGTTCAGCCCGGTTTCAAGGGTGGTCACCCCGTTCACGTGATTATACGTCCCGGTCAGGATCGCGGCACGGCTGGGGGTGCAAATTGAATTGGTGACGTAGCAATGGTTCAGCCGCTTCCCTTCGTTACCGAGCCGGTCGATATTGGGAGTGCTGTTCAGCCCGTGACCGTAATGGCTGATGGCCTTGGCCGCGTGGTCGTCTGCCATGATGAAGATGATATTGGGTTGTTGGGCGGGCATAGGTCGGACACTCCTGAAAATCAGAAAAGGGCATCAGCGAGAGGCGCGGGAAAGTCCGCATCCAACGCATCAAGATTGCGGGCGAGAGAGCTGGGCCTGGCAGTCCCAATAAGTACGCTGGCGACGCCGGGGCGTGTCAGCCCAAATTGCAAGGCCGCAGTGGCAAGCGGTATGTCCTGCGCCTCGCACTGCGATTGCAGATCGCGCACGCGTTGCTCGATATGGTCAGGTGCGGGGCGATAGTCGTAATGCGCCCCGTCGACGGCCCCGGTGGCAAGAATGCCGGAGTTGAATATCCCGCCCAGAACAAGACTTGTGTCGCGCAGATGGCACAGTGGAACCAGTTCGGCCTCGGCGCTCCGGTCAAGCAACGTCCACCTCCCGGCAAGCAGGATCGCATCCAAATCGTGGTTCTTCAGAACGTCCAGACAGACCTGAGTTTCATTCACGCCAAGTCCAATCGCCCCGATCCGACCTTTGGCCTTTAGGGACTGAAGTTCCGCCAGACCCGTGTCCAGCAGGTCACCCATGTGATGATCATTTTCGGTGCCATGGGTCAGCTCTCCGATGTCATGGACATAGACAATATCAACCCTGTCGGTCTTCAACCTTGAACAGCTGCCCTCAAAGCTTTCCCTGATGCCGTTGCTGGAATAGTCGTAATACGCGGCATTGGGCAGCGGCGCGATGAAGCCGTCGGCCTGCTCCATTGCCGGGCCGGGCCGCAACACCCGCCCGACCTTCGTCGACAAGGTGAAGGCGCCGCGCGATTTGCTTTCCAAAAAGCTGCCAAGTCGTTCTTCAGAGAGCCCACGACCGTAATGCGGCGCGGTGTCAAAATACCGAATGCCCCGAGCCCACGCATAGGACAAAAGCGCCTGCGCATCGTCGGGCGAGACCTCGGCATAAAGATTGGCGATGGCGCTGCACCCAAGCGAGAGGGCGCTGACCATGACATCCGTCTTTCCAATCCTGCGCGTTTCAAGCATCTGTCTTCATCTCTTCAAATAACCCTGTCAGCAGCGGCTTTCGAGTAGTGTCTCCATTGTTGTTTGCCCATTCGAGAAATCCGCCAATGCGGCGCGCGACCTTCTCGGCATGGTTCTGGGCGATGTCCGATAGGAGATGATCCAAAAACGGGTTCCGATAACGCTGAAGCGTTGTTTCGACATAGGCCGCAGCCTCGTCCCCAAGCCCGGCCACCGCAAAAGCAGGCAGAACTTCATCTTCATAGACTCGCAGCAAACCATCGCAGACCTCTTGCTGATCCAGCAACGCCGCGACCGTGTCCGGCGGCCTGTGCATCTGCTGCCATTCAGAAACCAGCCATGTGTGTCCGAGGTTCAGAATGAAAAGCTTCAACGCCTCGATCGCGTCCAAATCCTCGACCAATTGTACAGCAGGGTGACGGCAGGGCGGGATGAGACCTTCGGCCTTTTCTATCGCCCAGAGCGCATAGGGCTCTGCCACCGCCCCTGCAGGCTCAATGGGTTCCGACACGATGCGATCGACCAAAGAATTGGCCCAGATCACATCGTTCGCCAACCACTCGCGGTAGGCTTCAGGCGCACCGGCAGCCAGTTCGAGCACACGAGCCTGAAGGACCCTCCCGTTGCGTCGCACCAGTTCAAGCGGCAACACTGTCAATGGCCGCCCAGACGAGTCAAACCGGGCGCGCAGCAGCAGCTGCAGCTTGGCCGGGTAAGCCATCGCCTGCTCAAACTCCGGCTGTTCATCGGCGGGCTGTGGGGCGAACCCGCGGTCGCCGGTATTGGACAGCACGAACTCTGCCTCTTCACAAAAAACCTTTTCCAAAGCGGCCCAACCGGTCGCAGTAGACATCGTTCTGGTAACGCTGCTCACCTGCTGAACCCGGTCGATAATGCGACCATCTTCAAGCCCGCGGATACGTACCGGATAGCCACCTGACGCCGCCAAAGCAGACAGACGAGCAGCGCGGGCAGGATCGCCGGAACTTTGTACGACGGTGATCGGCCCAGCCGCCCGACCGTCGCGCTGCGCTTCATCGACGAAGAGATCAGCATGAGCTTGCAAAAACCGGCTGGTGCCGAATTGGATGATCGGGGTTGAGGTCGCAGTGTTCATCCTTCAGGCCGCCGCGACATTCGGAAGGCAGGCGGGGCCAAGCGGATCGAAGCTCTTGTAAGTCAGGACAAACTCCTGGTGGCCCAGCCGTTCCGAAGCTGTTTGTCCGGCCTGTCCAAGCGCGATCACCTTGTCGCGGATTTCGGTGCCGACATCTTCAAGAGACGCGTTTTCGGAAAGGATGCGACCCGCATTCACGTCCATATCCTCAGGCATCCGCGCAAATGTTTCGGGATTGGCGCAAACCTTCAGCACCGGAGAGATCGCAGAACCCACAACCGACCCACGCCCGGTCACGAAGATCACCGCATGTGCACCGCAGGATATCAGCTCAATGATTTCGGCATTGTCATTAATGTTCGGAAATCCGAAACGCGGAGGCCCGTCCGGCACCACGTCCAGCAGGTAGAGCCCTTGCTTCGGTGGCACGATGCAGGGCTTGACGATCCCCTGGATACACGCACTGCCCGATTTCGCATATGCGCCCATCGACTTCTCTTCGATGGTGGTAAGCCCGCCTTCTGCGTTTCCTTGCGAGAACGAGCCATAGCCCATGTCCGCATAATAGCGCGCAGCCTTCTTAACCGACCCAACGAGTTCATTGGCCAGTGCCGGGTTCGCCGCTCGCTCGGCTATGATATGCTCACACCCGATCAATTCGCCCGTTTCTTCAAAGATGCATGTCGCTCCTTCAGCGAGCAGCATATCGAAGGCCCTGCCCGCCGCTGGGTTTCCCGCAATGCCAGACGTGGCATCGGACCCCCCGCAAATCGTACCAATGATCAATTCAGACGGGACCATGTCCACCGTCGGCGCATCAATCAGGTAGGAAAGCGTCTTGCTTACCCAGTCACGCCCAAGCCGCACGCTCGCTTCGGTCCCACCGGAATGCTGAATTGTCAGCAACTCGACAGGTCGCCCAGTGGCCTCGATATGCCGGAAAAGTTGTCCCTTGCGGAAATTCTCGCAGCCCAGCGACACCAACAGCACGCCGCCGACATTCGGGTGGGTGCAAAGAGTCTCCATCATCCGCTGCGAGTAGTCGTTCGGAAAGCAGCCCGGAAACCCGATGACATGGACATCCATCCCCTCGAACGGACGCACGATCTGTCGGGCAACGTGATGTGCGCATTCGACGAGATAGGTGACAACTACCGTGTTACGAATACCCTTGCGGCCGTCACTTCGGCGCCACGCATGCATTGCCCCCGGCTTGGTCATTGGCCTGTCTCCATGTCTTCGATTTGCGTGTAACGGCTTTCGAGGTTGTGCAGATGCACATGAGCGCCAGCCGGGATTTCGGATTTCGCCAGCCCGATGCAAACGCCGTATTTCAGCACCATTTCTCCCTTCCGTATCTCTCTGATCGCCACCTTGTGCCCCATGGAAAGGCTGTCAGATACGACAAGCGACCTGTCGCGAACCACCTGCCGCACCCCCTTTTCCACTGCATTTTTCAACACTCCGACATTGTCATCCGAATGTAGAATTAGAAGTTCGTTCAAAGATTTGACCTCCAGAATCAAGGCGCGTTACGGCGTATGATATGTACAATATATAAAAAGAACACTTGACGGAACGCAATAGTGTTTTTAAGGCAATATAAACATTTATTGCAGCGAAGGGACCTTCTGTGCGCATCATGCAACAATTCGAACACCCGTAAGGCATAGCTCAATTTGCACTGTCGCGTCATGAGTCTGAAAGCTGCGGGGGCGACGGTCATTCATAGGCTGGCGTTTTCTGTGCAAGGCTTTCCCGCCATGTGCAAAACCGCAATATGTGCCGTATTTCCAAGCTATGGTCACGCAAACCCCCGAGCGGATCAATGCGCCCGACCGGATGATTGGCAAATGCCACACGATGCAGCCCTTGGACGTTGCGATGCACAACCCGCCCGCCCCCGATCACCCGCCTCGCGGTCAGACACGGCACGTCGAAGACGCAAACTGAAAGTCAGGAATAATCATGCAAGCTCTGGTCATCACCAATATCGGACAAACCGAAATCCGAGAGGTCGAAGCACCCTCCCCAGGACGGGACGAGGTGCTCTTGTCAGTGCAGCATGTTGGACTTTGCGGATCGGACCTCAACACCTATTCTGGCCTCAATCCTCTGGTGCAACTGCCCCGCATTCCCGGCCACGAAATTGGTGGTGAGATACTTGAACGCGGCGCGAACGTACCGGAAACCTTTCAGGTCGGCGCGACGGCGATTGTCATCCCCTACACGACCTGTGGCGAATGTTCGGCCTGCCTTGCCGGGCGGCAGAACGCCTGCCGTTACAATCGCACGCTGGGTGTGCAGCAGGACGGGGGCATGTCGAACCTGTTGGTTGTCAGGCATGATCGCCTTATCCTGAATAACACACTCACATCTCCCCACCGGGCGTTGGTGGAGCCCCTGTCCGTCGGCTTCCATGCAGTCGCCCGAGGGCGTGTAACCGCTGACGACACCGTTGTTGTACTTGGTGGTGGAATGATCGGCGTAGGCGCGATGTTGGGCGCTCTGGCGCGCGGAGCCCGCGTTCTGGCGGTCGAAGTCAGCGAGTCAAAACGACAGACCTTGCTGGACTTGGGCGTCTCTGAAGTGCTCAACCCCACCCGATGTAACCTTGCCGACGAGGTGATGCGCCTTACCGGCGACCATGGCACCAACGTCGTGATAGAAGCTGTCGGCCTGCCAGAAACCTTCCGCAGCGCGATTGACCTTGTCTGTTTTGCGGGCCGTGTCGTCTATGTTGGCTATGCAAAGCAGGACGTCAGTTACAACACCTCTTTGTTCAACCTCAAGGAATTGGACATCATGGGCTCGCGCAATGCGACCCGCGCCGATTTCAACGAGGTCATCGCTTTCCTGGAAGCCAATCCAACAATCGGAGACCGGCTGATCTCCCGGATTTTTCCATGGGCCGAAGCGCAAGGATCTTTTGAGTATTGGCAAGATCACAGGAACGAAACCTTCAAGGTCATGATCTCGCTTGAGGGCCAATGACTGCTCAACCATCAGGACTTGGCGTATCGCGGACCGAACGGTAACCTGTCGAACAATCCAATAAAGACACAAGGATCGAAGCACCGTGTCCCGTACCAACAGCGTTTACAAGGAAACCTACAACCGGTGTCTCGATTTCATCAAGGAACTCGGGCCAAGATCCAACCTGCCCCCTGAAACAACGCTTGCCGAAAAATGGCACATAAGCCGCACGACTGTTCGATCAGTGCTGGAACATCTCGACGAGGCACAGATTATCCACTGGGAAGGCCGCGACAAGCAGGTTCTTCGCAAGCCCCGCAAGTCTGACTATTTTGCCGTGGAAGAGACGCGCTCGGCAGGAAAGAGGGTCGAGACGGCCTTTATGGAGTACGTGCTTGGCGGGGATCTGGCCCCCGGTACGATCCTGCGCGAGGCCGAGCTTGTTCGCGAATTTGGCATTAGTACCTCGGCGGTTCGTGAGTTCCTGATCCGGTTTTCCCGCTTCGGGTTGATCGAAAAAAAACCTAACCGCCATTGGGTTCTGAACGGTTTCACCCGAGAATTCGCGATAGAGCTGTTCGACGTGCGTGAGATGTTCGAACTGCGCGCCTTCAATTCATTTTTTGATGCCTGGCCATCCCCGGAGGCGCAGGCGCAACTTGCGAAGCTTGAACAGGAACATCTGGAAATCCTTGACGATATGGATGCCAACTATCTTCGGTTCCCCAATCTTGATGAACGGTTTCACCGCATGTTTACGAACAAACTGCACAATCGTTTCGTCGATGATTTCTACGAACTCGTGGCGATGATCTTCCACTTTCACTATCGCTGGAGGAAAACTGACGAGCGTGAACGCAACGAGGTGGCGGCAGAGGAGCACCTGAAGGTCATTCAATCCATCCTGGCGAGCGATCGGACCAAGGCAGAAGACGCGCTGAAAGCCCACTTGCAATCCGCGCGGCGGACGTTGCTGAACTCGGTAGTCTGGGAATGAGGACTGTCATTGACGCACATCACCATTTCTGGCGCATTGATCGCGGTGTGAACGATTGGATCACCGACGAAATTTCCGGCGTCCGGCGCGACTACCTGCCCGAGCATTTGGCGCCGTATCTGGCGCATCTTGGTATCGACGGCACCGTATTGGTTCAGGCAAGCGAAACTTGGTGTGAAAATGCCTTCATGATTGCCGAGGCCGAAGCGAGTGGGTTTGTGAAAGCAGTTGTTGGCTGGGTGGATCTGGCTGCACCCGAGGCGATAGAACAGATTGAAGAACTGGCCCGTCATCCCATCGTCAAGGGCATTCGTCCGGTGCTGCAAGGCATCGCTGAGGACGAATGGATCCTGCGCCCAGCGGTAGTGAAGGCACTGTCACGGCTGGCACCCCTCGGGCTGCGCTTTGACGCGCTGATCCAGCCGCGCCATCTGCCGGTGATTGACCGCCTTGCAAAGGCACTTCCTGACCTGCCGATTGTCGTGGATCACGCTGCGAAACCGGTCATCAGAGGGGGTGCAGCCCCAAGTGCCAACTGGCGGGATGGCATGGAAAGTCTTGCTCGCCATCCACAGGTTTATTGCAAGATTTCGGGGCTGGTGACGGAAGCCGGACTCGGGTGGCGGAAAGGAACGCTCCGCCCGGTCTCGGAGCATGTGATCGGGTCATTCGGGCCGTCGCGCGTCATGTGGGGCAGCGATTGGCCGGTGTTGGAGCTTGATGGTTCCTACCCGCAATGGTTTTCTTGCACGGGTGATCTGATTGCCGGTCGGAGCGCCGACGAACGTGCCGACATCATGGGTGGGACCGCCCAAAGGTTTTACGGGATCGGGGATCCCTAACCCTGCGCCCGCCCGGACAGACTCATGAATTGAAGAAAGGTGCTGCCACATGCTTATCGGAATCAACCCCATCCTCTCGCCTGATCTTCTCAGAACGCTTCGGGCGATGGGACACGGCGACGAAATCGTCATTGCTGACGCGAACTTTCCAGCCGAGGCCTGCGCCCGTACTTTGCACCGGGTCGACGGGATCGAGGCGCCACGCCTCCTTGAGGCGATCCTCGGGGTCATGCCGCTGGATACTTTCGGCGAGAACCCGGCAAATGTGATGGCGGTGGTCGGCAACCCGGATGAGATCCCGCCAGTGGTTGCCATCTTCCAGTCCACCATTGATGAGACCGCCGACGCCCCCGCTCAACTAAGCTCGATCGAGCGGTTCAACTTCTACGACCGGGCCAAACAGGCATTTGCAATCGTTCAAACTGGCGAAAGACGGCTCTACGGCAACATCATTTTGCGCAAAGGCGTCGTCAAATAGGTCGGTTACATTAATGACCGGGGGTGTTGTCACGTAAACTCGGCGTCGGTTGTCGGTGTGCCGACATCAGCGTAATTGAAATGCATGATCCAACCCTCCATCAACTACAAACGCCACCGCTTCCGGCCAGAGATCATCGCTCACGCGGTCTGGCTGTACGTCCGTTTCAATCTGAGCCTGCGCGAGGTCGAGGAGATGATGCTGAAACGTGGCATCGATGTTTCCTACGAAACGGTCCGCCGGTGGACCCGCAAGTTCGGATCGCTGATTACGCACAACTTACGCCCCCGACAGGCCCGCCCCGGCGATGTTTGGCATCTGGATGAAGTCGTGGTGAAGATCGCGGACCGGTCATTCTGGCTCTGGCGTGCCGTCGATCAGGACGGTGTTGTTTTGGATGAAATCCTCCAGCCCCGGCGGGACGAGCGCGCGGCAAAGCAGCTCTTGGTCAGGCTGATGAAACGCTGGGGCTTCGTGCCCAGACGGATCATCACAGACAAGCTGCTCCTACGGCACAGCGAAGCGAGCTGTCGCCCCCGGCCTTGATCACTGGTCCCACAAAGGGCTCAAAAACCGCGCCAAGAACAGCCATTTGCCGTTGAGGAAAAGAGAACGGACGATGCAGCGTTTCCGATCACCAGGGGGATTGCAACGCTTCGTCTCCATGCACTCCGCAACCCGCAATTTCTTCTCCGCCCCAGCCCGCCGCCGCGCAGATCTTATGATCCGTTACCACCGGCTGGAAGCATTCGAGGTATGGAAAATCGCGGCCAACGTCGCTTGATGTGAAATCGGCACACCAACCTGAAGACTGGTTGAGCTAATGTGACAACACCGGCAAAAGCTGGGGGTTCTGCCCACTCCAGTCGATCAGTGCCCGCTTCTGATCCGGAAGCCTTTGTTTTGGCAGGACGCCTAGAGTGTATGCGGGAACGCCGCTGATCAATTGCGGGATCGCAGGAACTCGTAGAATGCAATAAGGCCGAGGATCAGCGAGGCAAGAAAGGTCAGGATGGGGTCGGCAAGCAGGACATTTGTGATCGAGGGCCGCACCGTCGGACCCTCTGTCGAATAATAGGCGATCTTCAACACCATTGGACCCGCATCCGAAATTCCCGTCACCCGAAGCAGAGAGGACCCAGGATCGGGGATTGAGACGGTCAGGCGGGTTTCCGGCGCCGGCTTTTCAAGCGGATCCTGCACGTCGCTACCTCGTTCGGCGAAATAGACTGTCGCTCCGGACAATAGCTTGCCTTCCCGCACCACTCGCCATTCACCGTCCAGCAACGCCGCGGGAGTCGGACCTGTGAACTGGTAGCTCCCTGTGGTGATCGTGGGAAAGTCCGTTTCGCTCTGGCTGGCGCCGATCAAGGCCCGGCCGGTCATCGGGAGGGTGCCGAAAGCGGGGATCGCGCGCGCGTCAAGGATGACACCGCCACCGACAAGCAGACCGGCCTCGGCTTCGGCATAGGCGGTCGGCACATCGACTACCCGCAGCGCGACAAGACCAGGGCGCGCGGTCAGCACGACTTTCGTGCCCGCCGGCAGGGTCAGATTGTAGTTCTCGCGCCCGATATTTTCCTCGTCGTTCTGCGGGCGTGTCTGCACCTGTTCATCTTCCGGGGGGGTCAATGCGTGTGTCCGGCGGCTGCACCCATAGGGCGCCCCGCGCGCCACTGGGGCGTCGTCGTCTTGCTGCCGACGGCAAACGATAGCGTTCTCAAAGAACTTGCCGTTCAATTCGCGGGTCAGAACCAGCTGCAGCGTTCCCGTGGTGGCCTCGACTACCGCGCTACGCGTTATGTAGCGGTCGTAAAGAAGGTCACAAAAGATCGCGACAAGCACTATCGCCGCAAACACAACCGCCTTAATCAGGCATCTGGCCCTTGGCCGCCCGGACTTATTCACCGACATAGGGCGGCAGGACAGATAGTTCGAAATCCTCTTCGGTATTGCCCCGCGCAATGAAGAATGTGAGGTTGGCTGCCCCCGCTTGGGGCAGTTTATTTAGCGGCACATCGCAGCGCGCAGTGTATTTCAACCCGTCAAGTTCGGTCACGTCATCGCAATCCGTGAACTGGTCGCGCCCCCGCCCCCACGCCACATCGACGGGATTACCGGCGGCATTGACGAACACGCGCAACATATCCGATGCCGCCCCGCCTTCGTTCAGCGAGAGGACCGGAACCGCGACGGCATTGCGGCTGCCACAGGGGCCGGTCTTGACCAGAGCCGCTACTGGTTCCTCGGACAGGATGTCCGGACCTTCGCCACCATACGGAAAAATCGCGTCGGGCTTCTGGTAATGCTGCGGGATGAGGTAGGTGTTTTCGGCCTCGTAGCGCCCGTCCTTAGTCACGATCCTGACGCAGACCTGCGCCTCGGCGTCGCTTGCCATCCAGTGGTTGCCGGTCGTCACCGTCGGCCCCCCCGGCGAGGATGAATCTTCGGTCAGCATCACACCCAATACGATATCCCCCGACACCCGGGCGTTTTCGGACACCGTTTCATTGAAATCTTTCCCGGCCCATCTGATCTCCTGTGCGAAAACCGTGGCGGGCAGAAGCGTAACGCATAGAATAACAGAAATACGCACTTATACGGATCCGAGTCGAAAAAATGATTTTTAGAAATAGTATCGCCGCTGGCCTGATTTGGCTAGCTTTTGCATCGCTTGCTGAAGCCAAGGTCGTCGGGGTCGAGAACGGGACCGGCTCTGGTTTCCTCTATACCCATCGTGGAAATTGCTTTGTCATCATGCCAAGCCATGTCCATGGTCGGTTCAACACCAACATCCCCATTGATGGCTACCAATCCGGTACTATCGGATCCGCCGATATCGTCTATCGCGCGCCGAGGCTGTCTGATATTTCGCTTGGTCTGGTCAAGGGAGCCGTGACCGAGGATTGCGGACCGGACTGGTCCGCCCTGCCCAGAACCCTGACCGACGAATTGGACGTCGGCCGGGTCGGGATCATCGAACGGGCGCGACAGCAGTCGGTTGAAGGTCGCCGTGTGCAGCTTCACAGCAAGGAATTCGCAAGGATCCGGCTTGTCCCGACCCCGGAGGAGCAGCCCGATCTTTTCGGAGGCACCAGTGGCGCGACTGTCTTCATGGACGGGACCCCGGTTGGAATGGTGCTACAGGCCGAGACCGCCGACGCGGCCTGGGCGCTGCGGATGGACGAGATCGTCAACATGCTAGGCCGGTTTATGGGCGAGGTTCCCCCAAAGGCGAATTGCGAGCAGGGCGTGCTTTCGGCAGCGTGCGACGCGCCTGTGGTGCCCGCCGAGGGCGCCCCCTACGAGGTGCTCGCCTGGTCGGCCCACCCTGTCGGCGGCGCGGCGGACCCCTCCGCGATCGCCAGCGGCGAGGGTCCCTATATTGCGCCCTTGTCTCCGCATGAGCCTGTGGTGCTGGACCTCTTGCTGACAGACACTGACCGCTTGCGGCGCATCCGTATACTGTCCGAGCCGGGCGAAGACACGGCAGTACCCAAGGATATCGAGATCGTCACCGATGTCTCGGCAGAAGGGCGCAGCCGCCCAAACCCAATGCCGCGTCGCGACATGTCGCCTGACGGGCGGTACGACAACAGGGTCGGCGAACGCTTCGCCAAGCGCGTGACGATCCGCATTACGTCGTCTTGGGGAGGTGGGTCGCCGATCCGTATTGACCGAATTGTGATCGACTAGGCGCCAAGGTCAACGACCACGCGGGTCGGGATGTTGAAAACAAACCGTTCACCGACAAGCTGTCCTGCCACATCGAGCATCAGGGGCGTCCAGCCGCCATGAGTGTTGAATGTGATTTCGCCGGAATTGATGCGGAAGACACAGTAAGTCTTTGTGTTCGTCCAGCAGCGTTTCTCTTCCGAATAGCCTGAAATCTGGATCGGCATCCGCGCGGTGCCATCAATCTCTATCGCGCCGTCCAGACGTTCTGCAGTTTGTCTCCATCCCCCCGATTTGGCACCTTCCTCGGAATACCAGCGCGTTACGAGGATCGGCTTGGAGTTGAAAATTGCCTCGACTGCGGCAAGTTGTACGTCGTGGTTCGTGCTGGACAGACCGTGCGAAATGGCCACTTTCCGTTGCCGGTCGTCGCCCTTTTCGATCAACAGCTGCATCGCCGCCATAGCGCGGTCGGGGTTCTCGTCATTTAGTCTGAGACGGATTGCTTCCTGCTGATCTTCCTTTCCTTCCATTGCCTGATCGAGTTCGTCGAGGCTTACCTGAGCCGTGACTGCCGTGGCCATACAAATCGCGGCCACCGCGAGACCGTAAAAACAGTTCTTCAAATCTGATACTCCCAAATCTCTATTCGTATAGTTCGATTACTCCCTTGGCGAGATTGCCAGTGATCGTTTGCTGACCCTCCAATTCGCCTTTGGAATTCAGAGTATAGCTGCCCCAGGTGCCGCCGAACAAAATGCTGACTACTTCCCCGCGCATCATCGCCAGGCATGGGGTGTAGACGCCCTGCTTATATGTCCAGCACTCTTCCTCATCATCAAAGCCCGCGATGTTCCGAGTGACTTCCGAAGTTCCGTCCTCGGCAACGATTCCGCCCGCCTGTGCAATCGTCCGGGCATAATAGCCGTCCGGTTCTTCCGATACGGGGTCAAACGTAATCACGATCGTCGGTTCCGAATCCAGAATGGCCCGCACAGTGGTGGCCCGGATCGCGCTGTCGGTGCTTTGCAATCCATGCCGGATAGCCATACGGCGTTGATCGGCGTCCCCCTTGACGATCAACAGCTTGAGGATGGCCAGCGCCCGTTCGGGATCTGGATCGTTCAGCCGGTCCTGAAAAGCCTGCAACTCGGTATTTCGATTGTTCATTACGTCGTCGGCCTCTTCGAGCGTCACCTGCGCTGCTGCGGATGTGGCCACCGTGACGATCAGGACTGAAAAAAGTTTGGAAAAATGTTTCATCGGAATGTGATCCTTGCGGGATAAGTCGATTTGCTGCTGAGGTCCATTACGGTCCCCGAAAGTTCTCCGGATCCGTTCAATTCGAACTGCCCGGAAATACCCGGTGCTGCGTTGTATACGATGTCAACGATGAGGCCCGAAGCAGTCAGATTTCTTCCTACGTAGCAGTCGCTTTTCGAAGAAAGATTTATGCATTGACTGTCCGGAAATTTCTGCTGCAAGGACCAGGTCTGAAATGCGCCGTACCACTCCTTGACAGCGGCCTTGCGATCATCAGCAAGTTCGTCGACTTCAATCTCGATGGTCAGGGCGTCGCGCCGCGATAGGGCCTCCCAAAGCGCGCGAGCACGCAGGCGGCTGTCTGTCGCAGAAATCCCTGTGTTAACGGCAACCTCAATCATCGTTGCGTCGCCGGTTTCGATCATGGCGTCAAATGCAGCAAGGGACCGGTTTCCGTCAGTGCCCTGCAAAATGTCGATCAGCGCCTCATACTGAGTGCTGCGTTTGTCGATGCCCGCTATTAGTGCATCGATGTCGATTGACTGCGCCGCAGCGACGCCTGCTGTACCGAATAGAAGGGCGGCTGTCAGAAGGATCCGTTTCATGTTTATTTCCTTATGTCCATCGTCAGGGATTTTGGGCCACTCCGCCCCCTGAATCAAAAGAGTTACTGGCCCATCCAGACCTTTTGATTATGAGGCGGTTTTTCGACGAAGCAAGCGCAGGGTTTTGAAAGTCTTTCGTTTATTATTTCTCGCTCTTTCAGAATGATCTGGCCGCGCCCGGAGTAGGAGTCAGTCGGCGTGAGGTTCTGCAGTATCTCGTGACAGCTCTGGTGATTTTTGGTCTTGCCACGGTTTCGTTCCGGTCTCTCAACTCTTTTAGCAACTGTATCTCTCAAGCGGCTTTTGGTACCCATTCCTGACGTCGCTTGCACCTAGCGTTGAACCGCGCCGGGTTTGCCGGAGGCTGATTTGTCTTAGTTACGCGGCCATATCTGATCTTTTCAGAGCAGCATAGAAGTTTGCCTCTGCTTCG
>NZ_SLZU01000012.1 GCF_004342065.1 Primorskyibacter sedentarius
CCTGATGCGCCTCCAGCGCCAGTTGGCCAAAGTCAAGCTGCTGATCATCGATGAACTGGGCTTCGTACCACTGAGCAAGACCGGCGCCGAGCTCCTGTTCGAACTCATCTCGCAACGCTACGAACGCGGCTCAACCCTGATCACATCGAATCTGCCGTTCGAGGAGTGGACCGAGACTTTCGGCACCGAGCGCCTGACAGGGGCCTTGCTTGACCGCCTCACTCACCACGTCAACATCCTCGAGATGAACGGCGAAAGCTATCGCCTCAGCCAGAGCCGAGCCCGCCTCGCCGCTGCAAACAAATAATCCGACCAGAATTGGCCTCCCGGCCAATGCGCCTTGGACCGTGCTGGCTACATGATGGCCTCACGCTCCAAGGCGCTCGCCCATGTGGCCGACTTTTGCTCCGCCACACTGGCCGGGTTTTGCTCCGCCGTTGACAGTCAGGTCGATTTCTTGCTGCGCCGCGTCACACAGCAATAACTTCGTTGCTCAAGTGGGTAGAACTGGTGCTTGCGGCACAGGGTCGGTGTGCTGTCCCAGCGTTTCCTGCAATATCGCAATCATCTTTGCGCGGAAGTCTTCGTCCCGTTCAAGTTCGGAAATCCGTGCCTTATGAGTTGATGCCTCGATGATTTTTGCTGCCAGTCGCTGCTTAAGAGCGTTGTTTTCTTCCTCCACAGAAGCAATCTCCGCGTCTTTTCTATCGACTTTGGTGAGAAGCTCCCGAATCTGCTCCCGCTGATTTCCGAGATCAACTTTCAATTCCGCCAGTTTTCTGCCCGAAATCGTTGTCAGCGAGCCGTATTGTTCGCCCAGATGCCCGAGGACCGCAGCCTCAACGAGAGTGCCAATCTGCTGCACGGTATCGCGTGTTTCAGCGGGCAATGCCGCGATCAGCTTGTCGCGGCGCTGCTGTTCACGCTCTTCCAGAAGCCTCTGCACCTCCCTGTCAAGGCTTTGTGCATTGATGCCGCTGGTCACGTCCAGTTGCGTGCACATGGCCTTCTTGACGGTGTCCCCGGTTGGGGTGTCACCACTGCGTTCGACGATTTCGATACCCTCCAACACTTGTGCTTCGGTGTATTTTGGCGGGCGTCCATTTCTCTTCTCAGTCATTTTATTTCCTCGGTGCATTTCGCAAATACTTTGCGAAAGTGGGTTTGTGAAAGTGGCAGTCTCTTCTGCTGAGGAGAACTTGGGTTCGATCGACATGCCCCCAAAATCGAATTGGCCGATTTGGAAATGAATTGCGGGACGTTCGGTCTGGAGACCCTCGGGACCATCGTGCCATACCGCAATCCTCACCTGACGGTGGTAAGTTTGTGAACATTCGTATCGTCGGGGGAACCGAAAGGACGTAGGATCCGCGAGCAATCCACGTCGATCCGGTTGACGTAGTCCCGCATCATTTCGATGGTGTCGCCTTCGGGATAATAGTGCTTGTGGGTCACATCGGTAAGTTCGTGGCCCATCAGGAGCTTTCGCGAGTGATAGGGAACCTGTGCCCGGGTCAGCTTGGTCTGGAAGTCTTTCCTGAGCGAATGGAAATCCCGCGAGCGATCATAGATGTCGCATTTCTTGCGGTAGTTGGTGAACCTCTTCGAGAAAATTTCGCCGAACGTGCCTTTTGCCTGTCCCCGTTCGAGGTAGGTGAACAGCCGACCCTGGCCGGCTTTACGACGCAGTTCGACCAGCGACAGGATCCCGAGATCGAGCAGCGTGTCGTGGATCGGAATGCCGCGCTTTGCGGCCTTCGATTTCCTGCTTTGCGCCGCACCGCTGATCTGGACCTTGATTACATGCACTCCGTCGTCAGTGTCGAAGTCATCGGTTCCGAGTTGCAATGCCTCTTCCAGGCGAAGTCCTGCGAAAAGGCCCAGCAGCGGTGCCCAGAACAGCGGATTGCCCGGTTCGTCAAGCGGGCTGGAATAGATCGGAGAACCAAGGAGCCCGGGCAGACGGTCTCCCCAGGGCAAGCGATCGGAATCCTCTTCGTTGGCAAGACGGCGCGAAATCTCTTTTCGGGTCCACTTGACCTGCTTGGCCGGGTTGTCCTGCCGCAACCCTTCGAACTGTGCGAAGGCCATGATCTGGTCGATGGTGTCCATGTGGCGCTTGCAGGTGTTTGTGCGAAGCCTTCTGACATGCAACGTGTCGAGGATTTCTTCGGCTTCGCCGGGACTCAGGCCATCGCGTTGTATCTCGGCCTCCCGACGCTTAATCGTGTTTCGCTCGTCCCGGTCCGCCTCCTTGATGACCTGGCGAATGGGACGACGGTCTTTCGAGGACTTGCCGTGGGTGGCCGGGATCCGGTCGAGAAGCGAGAAGAATTCCACCAGCAGCGCCTCGTCGATGTTTTCCACGAGCATGTCGCCATGGGCTTCGAGAAAGAGCCGAATGGTGCCCTCGAAGTTCGCACGGCTGGTCTTGGTGAAACGCTCTCCCGCCTTGGCGTCGGGCGTCTCGTGACGTCGCTTCAGATCAAATCCCTGCGCGCGCAGATCGAGGAACCGCCCGGCATGTTCGGAAAACCGCCGTCCCTCCCTATGCTTCCCGGAAGCGGCGCGATCGACCCGGGCGATCTTCGCCGGGCCTTGCGCCTTGGAGTGTACCACGGGAGCCGAGATTGCCTTGATGTCACCGGTCACCGACGAGAGGGCGCCGCCAAGCCCTGCGAGGGAGGGCAGGGCGTCGGCGGGATCAAGTCCCTTTCGCACGCAATAACGCAGGTATTCCTCCTGCAGGGTAAAGAGCCCTGTCAGCATCATGTCGAATTGTGCCACGATCTCGTCCGGATCCTCGTGCCACCAGCCCTCGCGGTCGGCCATCTCGAGGAGTGCGCGCTCGAACTCCGGATCGTTGATTCGATTGGAGGACTGGGTGCCGTTTGCGTTCGGTTGCTCGCGCAGCGGGTCTGCTGTCGGCGCCTCGACCGTCATCGATGCCTGTGGCGGCGCGACGATTACAGTCGTGCCCCCGGCATCCATCTGGCGGGCCATCATTTCGGCTTGCGCGCGCAGCGTCGCCGCCATGTCCGCCATGGCACGTTCAAGGTAGCTCTGATCACTCATCCCCAAGTTTCCCGATCTGGCGATCTCGATGCTGCGCCTCTTCTCCTCGAACAGGTGGTTCAGGCGGGCCGCACGACGGCCGGCTTCCCTGAGACAGGGAGTGCGCAGGCTGATCGCGATATGGCCCGGCGCCCCGGACCGATTGTCGTCGGTGCGCACACAGGCGTTTTCAGTGCCACGGGAAGGTTGCAAAAGTATGAAAACGGGCTTGCGTCGGCGCCACCAGAACATGTTGCCGCGCTTCACGAGGTAGGGGATCTTCGTCATTCCGGTCGTCTCCGGGCACAGGCCCGGGCGACAGCCGCGGGCACAGATATGGGCACAGAGGACGGATAAAATGGTCTGGAATCGCAGTGATGCCATATAACAATATGATATCGCTGGATTTTATGAAGAATTGGCTCCGGCGGTAGGGATCGAACCTACGACCAATTGATTAACAGTCAACTGCTCTACCGCTGAGCTACGCCGGAACACGGGGCGGATATAGCAACCTCGGTTGGGGGCGTCCAGAGCATTTGTGGGTCTATCCGATGAAAATGACAGAAAAATGTCATAGCCTGCGGAATTGCCCGTCCGGTTTGAGCGATCCGACAGGCGAGATGAGGTTTTTTCCATTTAAATCAATGAGGTGCGCAAGGACGTTTCGTTCTGCTGCCGGCAGGAGGTTGCTGGGGGTTTCTTTGTAGATGCGCGCGGCCAGGCCTCTGGGCGTGTCGGGCCCGGCCTCTAGCGCTTTCAGAATGGCACCTTCCCGGGTCTCGCGGTGTCGAAGCAACCAGTCGATCCGGTCCGCGGCCGACTCTACAGCGGCGCCGTGGCCCGGCAGGAGTCGCCTCCATGGGGTTTGGGAAAGCCTGCGACAGGAGGCCATGAAATCGGTGAGATCCCCGTCAGGCGGTGACACAAGCGACGAGGCCCATCCCATCACGATGTCCCCCGACAAGAGGGTGTTCCCCAATGCGAAACAGAGGTGATTTCCGAAATGGCCGGGTGTGTGGAGGGCCGTCAGCCGCCAGCCATCTCCCTCGACCTCGGCGCCATCGGCAAGGCACTGGTCAGGCTCGAACGTGACATCGACGCCTTCACCGCCGCCAATAAACCCTTGCGCGGCCAGATTCTGCATGACCGCGCTACGGCCCGACAGCGCATCGCCGAAGGCCAGAACCGGTGCGCCAGTGGCGTCAGAGAGGGGACGCGCCAGAGGAGAATGGTCCAGATGCGCATGGGTCACAAGAATATGGCTGATGCGTTGTCCCGGCCGTAGACTGGCAAGAATCGCCTTCATATGAGCCGGATCATTCGGGCCGGGATCGATCACCGCCACGTCGCGATCCCCCAACAGATAGGTATTCGTGCCCCGGAATGTCATGGGCGACGGGTTCGGCGCCAGAAGACGCCTTAGCCCGGGCTGCACCTGCTCTGCGAGGCCGGGCGTGGGCTGGAAGGAAGGATCCGGATCTTTCATCAACGTCTCTTTCGGCATGGCATGCATCACGGCTCCGGGCTAGGTTTAGCCATGACTTTCCGCTGGCTCAAACGCTATATGCCCCATGGCCTTTACGGCCGCGCCTTGTTGATCCTGATTCTGCCCGTTGTGACGTTGCAGCTTGTGGTCTCGGTCGTCTTCATACAGCGGCATTTCGAAGGTGTGACCCGCCAGATGAGCACTGCGGTCGCGCGCGAATTGAACCTTGTTCTGGAGGTGGGCGAGGAAGACCGCCTGGCCGATGCATTGTCCCTTACGCTGCGCAAGGTGATGGAGGCAGAGGTGCCGCAAACCAACCAGCGCAGATGGTACGATTTTTCCGGCCTCGTGGTGATCGGCACCCTGATGGAGCGTGTGCCGGATATCCGGGCCGTTGCCCTGCCGAATGACCGGCTGGTCACGGTCTATGCAGATGGGCCGGACGGGCCGGTTGCTGTCTCTTTCGACAGGCTTCGCGCGTCTGCCGACAACCCGCATCAGCTCTTGGTAAATATGGTGATTTTCGGGGCACTCATGACGGTGATTGCCTATCTCTACCTGCGAAATCAGCTGCGTCCGATCACCCGGCTGGCAGAGGCAAGCCAGGCGTTCGGGCGGGGCAGGGTGGTGCCCTATCAACCGGCTGGCGCCACAGAGGTGCGCGCGGCCGGCAATGCCTTTTTGGACATGCGCGCCAGAATCGAACGGCAAATCGAACAACGCACGATGATGTTGTCCGGTGTCAGCCACGATCTGCGCACACCTTTGACGCGGATGAAGCTGGGCCTGTCCATGCTGGATGCCGATGATGCCGAACCTCTGGAACGCGACGTGCGGGATATGGAGCGGCTGGTCGATGCCTTTCTGGATTTCGCCCGCGATGATGTGGGCCAGGCTACGGCAGAACCCGTCGACCCGGTGGCGCTGGTCACTCAGCTTGTCGAGGATGCGCAGCGCGGCGGCAAGGCTGTGACACTGAAAGAGGTTGAGGGCGAAGGGCAGGTGGCCTTGCGCCCCATGGCCATCAGCAGGGCGATGGAAAACCTTATCAACAACGCGGTGCGCTATGGCACAAGGGCCGAGGTTTCGGTCACCCTTACGGAGAAATCGCTGAGGTTCCGGGTCGAGGATGACGGGCCGGGCATTGCGCCTGACCGGCGCGAGGATGCGCTCAAACCCTTTGTCCGACTTGATCCCGCACGCAATCAGGATCGTGGTTCGGGCGTCGGGCTGGGTCTGGCGATTGCGGCGGATGTTGCGCGGTCGCATGGTGGCATCCTGCGGCTGGGAGAGAGCAGCACCATGGGCGGGCTGCGGGCCGATATCGTGATCGCGCGGTAGCGGGCAGTTCTCGCCGGGCGCTGCGCTGCCACAATTGAGAGAGTCAGGGCCGACCAGTGCGGCCCTGCGCCTGTGCAGCCGCGTCAAGAACCGCACTCAGACGGTGGCGGTCAAGTGGTTTCGGCAGAAACTCCAACCCGCGCGACTGGCAGAACTGGTCAAGCGGTTCCGACCGGTTGGCGGAAATCACCGCCCCTGGCAGGGGGCCGAGCCGTGACGTGATCGCGTCGAAAAGCTCCAGCCCGTTCATGCCGTTGCCAAGCTGGTAATCAAGCAACAATGCATCCGGCGTGATTTCCAGGTCGATCAAAAGCTCCAACGCGCTGTCGGCATCGGATGCTTCGATGACGTTGACGCCCCAGCTTTCGACAAGGATCGTGATTGCGCGGCGCAAGGCGGGATCGTTTTCGACCAGAAGCGCGATAAGCCCGGACTGCGCCAGACGTTGCGGTCGCGGACCGGGACGCGCGGCATGCGTCACCTGATGGGGCAAGGTCGCAACCGGAACATTCACCATGAAACAGCTGCCCCGGCCGGGTTCCGACCACAGGCGAAGCGGGTGGTTCAGCTTGGCACAGGCGCGTTCGACGATCGCAAGGCCAAGACCCAGCCCTTCGTTGGCGCTGGCTGTCGCGTCAAGGCGGCGGAATTCTTCGAAAATGGCATTCTGGTCCTGCTTGGCAATGCCCGGCCCGGTATCCCAGACTTCGATCCGCGCGGCGCCATTGACACGCCTGACACCCATCACCACCCGGCCGGACTCTGTGTAGCGGATGGCGTTGCCCATAAGGTTCTGAAGTATTCGCCGCAGGTAGGCAGGGTCGCTTTCGACAACCAGCCCGCTGTCGACGATCCGCAGGTCCAGCCCCTTGCGTGCGGCCAGAATGCCCATCTCGTCGCGGAGCGGCGCAAAGACCTCGCGCAGCGCCATGGGCCTTACGTCAAAGGAGATACGCCCTGATTCCAGCTTCGAGATGTCAAGAAGCGCGTCGATGATCTTTTCCGCACCGGAAAGCGCGCTTTCGGCCTTGCCCAGAATGGCCCGGTCATCGTCCTCGGGGCACTTGTCCGCCAGCGATGAGATAAAAAGTTTCGCGGCGGAAAGCGGTTGCAACAGGTCATGGCTTGCCGCTGCGACAAAACGCGATTTCGATGCATTGGCCCGTTCGGCCGCATTCAGCGCGTCCTCAAGCTCCAGCGTGCGCTCCATCACGCGCTGTTCGAGAATTTCGTTCATTTCGGTCAGCCGATGGGCGGCTTCACGCTCTGCGGTGATGTCTGTGCAGCTGATGACAAATCCACGGTCGGGCATTTCGCGGCCGAAGATATGCAGCACCATCCCGTCCGAATGCGAAACCTCGAAAGAAAGCGGTTTGCGGGGCTCCTTTGACAAGGCCCAGTCGCGGAACCCGTCGCGGTCAATGCCTTTGGAAAAAGACAGCTCGCCGTCGATATGCCCCAAGAGGACCGGGAAGGACGCGCCAAGATGCAGACGCCGCGCGGGCAGTGACAAAAGCGCGCCGATCTTGGCGTTCCACCCGACCAGCCGCGCCTGTTCGTCAAAGATGCTCACGCCCTGATCAAGGTGATCCAGCGTGGCGCGGATCATCTGCGCCTGCTTGTCTTTCAGCCTGTCGCGTTCCTGCCGTTCCAGACGGATGATGTCTGTGACGTCCGTTTGCAGGATGACCGTGCCGCCATCGGGCGTGCGATGCTCGCTGACCTGCAGCCAGCGGTCACCGACCAGCTGGGCGTTGAACATGACGTGGCGGTCCTGATGGCGACGGATGCGCCGCTCTGCCCAACGCGCATGGGTTTCGTCGGGCGGCAATGCGAGGTAGCGCGAGCGGCTCACCCTGTCGACATATTCGCCAAAGGGCAGGCCGGGGCGCAGCATGTCGAGCGTGTCGCGGAAATCCCGGCAGAACCGGGTGTTGCACATCACCATGACGTCTTCGGGATCGAAGAGGGCAAAACCCTCGTGCACGGTTTCGATCGCATTGGCGAGGTTCGAACGCGCGGCTTCCGTCTCCCGATTGGCCTCTGCCAGACGGGCGTTGGATTCGTGCAGAAGGTCGAGCGTGCGCTCCAGCTGGGTCGTGCGTTCGCGCACCTGCTTTTCCAGCAGGGCGGCGCGTTCGAACTGGGCGTAGGCGGCGCTCGACTGTTCAGAGCCGTATTCCACCCGCCGCATCAGCGCCTCGGAAATCTTGAGCAGCTTTTCGTTCTGACGTTCCAGGCTGTCTTGTGGATTGATCAGCGCCATCGTGCCTAGGCCTCGGGAATGGGTGGATAGATGGCGACGCCCGTGAAGGTCTGATTGACATGCAGCGCGCCGATCTGTTCGCCATAGGTGCCAAAGCCCACAACACGGTTTTCGGCAAGGATCTGACTGATTTCCCGGCTCTTTTGGGCCTGACCCGCCTCGATCCGGCGCAGCACGCAATCGCAGCCAAGGATGTGGTCGGGCGGCCCGTCCGTGGCCAGCTCTGCAAGGCGGCGTTGCAGATGGTCTGCCATATCCTGATGATCGGCAAGCGTCAGCACCATGCCTTCGTTGATGGCGGAAAAGAACACCAGGTTGCCCTCTTCATCGACGCGCTGGATTGCGCGGACGTGATGCGTGTCGCCCAGCCGGACCACGACGGGGTGCGCGGCAAAGGTGAACGGGTCGAGCTGTTGCGGATCCTTGCCCAGCAGGCGGGCATATTCCTGCGCCGCGGGTTCTGCATTGATCTCGTGCACGATGCGCCTTGCAGGGTCGGCAACCGTCACGACCATGCGCTTTTCGGTTGGCACAAGATGGTCGAGAGAAAAGACCCGGATGGGACAGGTCGTCCGCACCAGCGTAATCACTGCGCTGTTGCGCGATACGACGCCGTCACAGGCAAGCCAGGCAGCATCGAAACGCGTGCCGTCGCCTGCGGAACCCCCGAACATCGGCACCGGCCCCAACCCGGTGGACAGGACAGAGGTCAGGTTCTCTTCGGCCAGCGACAGCCCGTCGATCATGATGAACGCGAATTCCTGCGCCATTCGCGGATTGGCGCGGGCAAGCGCCATACGTGTCTGGATCAGCCGGTCGATCTGCGCCTGCGCGTCAAGCAGTTGGAGATTCTCGATCACATAGCTGGCCGTTGCGAAATGCTCGGCAGACAGGCCAATTGCCACGATTTGCCCGTCCTCGTAGCCCTTGCTGCCAAGTTCTCCGGCGGTTGTGCAGGCACAGACCTGTGTTCCTGCAAACGCCTCTTGCGCGGCCGCGACGACAGCGGGAAAATCCGCCTCTGGTGTGACGAACAGGCAGACGAAGGCAAGTGCCTCAACACCCAACTGGTCGCGGAGGCTGTCCACCGCGTCGGGGTCGCGCCAGTCGACCTGCGCGGAGCGCAAGGCAGCGTGCAATATATTCTCCTCCCGCATATGCGGCCCGTTCGGTTTGCAACCGTTTGTCTTTGCAGGCCCGCCGACGGAGACGATAGGGGTTTCAGTCGCCGCTTGGCAAGACCTTCGCAAAACGCGCTTCCTGTGCGATCAGCACCGCCTGCGTCCGGCTGTGAACGCCCAGCTTGCGCATGATCGCCGTGACATGCGCCTTTACCGTGGTTTCGGCGATGGACAGGTCATAGGCGATCTGCTTGTTCAGTTTGCCCTCGCAGATCAGGCTGAGGATACGTGCCTGCTGGTTCGTCAATGTTGCCAGCCGTGTCAGCGCATCATCGTGCCCGGCCTCGACATCGGTTCCCTGCGGGTCGATATAGCCATCAGGAACGAAGGCCTCTCCGGCGCGGACCGCGTCAAAGGCGCGGCGGAAGACAGAGCGCTGCGAATGTTTGGGCACAAAGCCGTTGGCCCCCGCCTTCAACGCGTAAGAGATCATGCGATTGTCGGCCATGGACGAGGCGATGATGATCGCAGCATCCGGCGCGGCGCCACGCAACCGCACAAGCCCGTCAAGCCCGTTCACATCCGGCAGATTCAGGTCCAGCACGATCAGGCCGGGGCTGCGGCTTTCAGCGATGCGGTCAAGCGCTTCCTGAAGCGTACCGGCGGTGGAGATGTCGTCGAATTCCGCGAGCGACCGCAGCGTGAGGCTCAGCGCGTCGCAGAAAAGCGGATGGTCATCGACCACCATCGCGGTGAGCGGCTGTGCATCAGAAAACGGGGCGGCGGGCTGTTGCATGACGGGCACGTCCTTCTTTGTCTTTGATCCTATGGGTAATGACAGAAAGGGTCACTTGTCCAAAGGTCTTAGTGCAGGGTCGGGATGGCTTTGCCACGGCCCGCAAATACGGCATTGCACGCGTGTCGTCTGCACAAAACGAAATTCGCGGTTTACCATGCACGCGCGTTGTGGCTGAGTGCCATGCAGGGCCCTGAAAAATTGGATGTGATCGTGGAAATACATGTCTGGCTGGCATTCGTCGTGGCGTCGACCGCGCTGCTGCTTATTCCGGGGCCAACGGTGCTGCTTGTCCTCAGCTATGCGATCAGCCATGGGCGTCGCGTGGCGTTGGCCACCGTGGCGGGCGTGGCGCTCGGAGATCTGATCGCCATGACAGCCTCGCTTGCAGGGCTCGGCGCCTTGGTGCTGGCATCGGCCACGATCTTTACCGTGCTGAAATGGGTCGGCGCGATCTACCTCGTCTATCTGGGGGTCAAACTGTTGCGCAGCGCGCCAAGTGCCACCTTGGCCGAGTTAGAGCAGGTCGGCACCAGCAGCGCCGGACATGTCTTTGGCCACGCGGCGGCAGTGACGGCGCTCAATCCCAAATCGATCGCCTTCTTCATTGCCTTTGTTCCGCAATTCATCAGCGTGAGCGAACCGCTTCTGCCTCAATTCGCCATCCTGATCACCACGTTTGTCGGGCTCGCCGCATTGAATGCGCTGGCCTATGCGTTGCTGGCCGACACGCTGCGGGCGCGGATCGCCCGGCCTTCGGTGATCGCGTGGTTTTCTCGGGCCGGCGGGGCGGCGCTGATCGCGATGGGAGTCGCGACCGCGACACTGCGCGGGACGCAATAGGGTGCGTCGCCCTTGACGCTTTGAGGGTGCCCGCCACCACCGTTCCCAACGGCTTGGATGAGCCGCTTTTGAGGGCGGGTCAGGCCTTCAGCAAACGCGATGCGACCTCTTCGATGGCGCGCACCACCTCTGCCACTTTGCCCGCATTCAGCGCGTCGGCATGCGGGCGGTTGAAGGCGTCGGCGTCATTGTCAAAATACTTGCCCGATGCCTCCGAAAACTCTGGATCAAGTGCCGCCCTGCGCAGGATATCGGCACCGATGCCGAGGTCGCTTCCTGCCACGCCAAACCCTTCCTTGACCATCTTGCTGGCCAGCAGCGATCCGGGATTGACTGCGATGAAGACCGGCCCCTGAGGAAGATCGCGGGCCATCTGGATCGTCCACATCGTTATGGCCAGCTTGCTCTGCGCGTAGGCGCCCATGTCGTCTAGACGCGTACGCCCCTGCAAGGCTGACAGGTTCACGGGGGCCTGGGCGGCGGAGGACAGGTTGATGACCCGACTATCGCTGCCCATCAGCGGCAACAGCCGTTTTGTCAGCACATAGGGCGCAACGGTGTTGACCAGAAATCGCGTGTCATACCCGTCTTGCGTGATGGGTGCGGGCATCTTGTAGACGCCGGCATTGTTTATCACGACGTCAAGGTGGCTGTAGTCACGCGCGATTTCGTCGGCCATGCGAACGACGTCTTCCAGCTTTGACAGGTCAGCGATATAGCCTGCGGTCGCGCCGCCAACGGCCGCGCGGGCGGCGTCAAGCTTGGCGCTGCTACGGCCGTGCAGCAGCAATTCATGCCCCTCGGCGGCAAGCCGTTTCGCAGTTTCCAGACCGATACCGTCAGTGGCCCCGGTGATAAGAATTGTTTTGGGCATAGGGAATTTCCTTAGCTTGCAAAGCGGGGCAACACGTCGTCGGCCAGCCGCTTCATCGTTGTTTCAATATCGCCGGTGTTGAACCTGAGGTTCAGCGCGACGTGGTTCACGCCAAGCGTTTCTATTGCAGCAAGGTATCGCATGAGGTGGGTTGTGCCAGACTGAAAGCCCAGATGGATCGGGCGGGCAGGGGCGTCCGGGTCTTCCAGCAGGTCGACATAGAGCGATTGCGTGACAGGTTTGTCCGGCTGTTGCAAAGCCCTCAGGCGGGCGCGGTAGTCATCGATCACCCGGGCCTGCGATGCCGTATCGCGCGGATAGGTGATCCAGCCGTCGCCATTCTGCGCGACCCAGTCCGGATCCTGCCTGCTGCCACCCGTGACCAGCATCGGCAACCTTCCTGCGGCCGGCTTGGGAAGCATGTCCAGACCGGCACGGGATTTGCCCTGCTCCAGATCAAATTCGGGGCGGTGCTCGGCCATTTGACGGATATAGGCAAAGCTGTCGCGGAACCGGTCGCCGCGATCCTCAAAGGACATGTTCATGGCGGGGTATTCGTCCGGCCGGTCGCCAGAGGCCACGCCCAGCAGCAAGCGGCCGCCGGACAGGACGTCGACACTTGCCGCCGCCTTGGCAACATGCGCGGGATGTCGCAATGGCAGGACGACGCTTGCAACGCCAAGCGCGATGCGGCTGGTTTGCCCCGCAAGCAGCCCGAGATAGACGAATGGGTCAAATATCTGCCCTGCGTCACCGAAAGAGGGAACGTTGAACGGCACGTCCCGCAGCCAGAGTGCCGCAAAGCCCAGGTCGTCGGCCAGCCTGGCGCGCTCCAGGTGGCGCTTCATCGTCGGGACGGCGCTGTGGCCGTAGTCTTCCAGCGGCACCACGAGCCCGACGCTCAACCGACCCGGACGGAAAACCGTCCCGAATGCCTTGTTCAACGGGGCAAAGCTGGTGATTGCGTCATGTTTCGTCATTTCGGGCGCCTCCGCCGGGGTTGGGTCCATCTTGCCCTGTAAAAGGAACAATTTGTCTTGCCGCTTACAGATAGATTGTGTTGAAAATTTACATAAGGTAGCAAAACTCAATTTTATAATTCGGGTTCCGGAGATAATCGCATGGACACCAAGAGCGTCAGGCTGTTCGTCCTTTGCGCCGAAAAGCTGAATATCAGCGCCGCAGGCAGGGAGCTTGGGCTGGCGCCGGCCGTGGCAAGTGCGCGGCTGGCGAAGTTGGAAAACCTGCTTGGCGCGGATCTGTTGCGCCGGTCGACGCGGAAAGTGTCGCTCTCTGTCGAAGGGGCGGAATTCCTGCCCTTCGCGCGCGAGATTCTGGCGCAGGAAGATGCGGCCATGGCCGCGCTTGGCATGAGCACTCCGGTCGTCAGCGGTACGCTGCGCTTCGCGGCCCCCAGCACTTTTGCCCAACTCTATATCGTGCCGATCCTACCGAAATTCCTTGAACGCCACCCGGACGTGACACTTGATCTGCGCTTGTCTGACACGCAGTTCGACCTGATCGAGGGCAGCTTCGATCTGGCGCTGCGCAACCTCGAAATCGCCGATAGCAGCCTTAAAGGGCGCAAGCTTGGTGAAGACAGGCGGGTGCTTTGTGCCTCGCCCGACTACCTCGCATCGCGGGGACGGCCGCAAAGCCCCGAAGAGCTGAAAGATCACCAGCTGATTGCCTTCCGGGATCTGTCGACACGGCGCCTGATCAGCACCACCGGCGATGCGGCAGTGTTTGATCCGAAATCCTCGCAGTCGCGTCTTGTCTTCGATGACGGGCAGAGCCAGAAAATCGCCACGCAAGCAGGTGCCGGCATTTCCATCAACTCGCTATGGAGCGTGCATGAACAATTGCAGGACGGCTCGCTGGAAGTGGTCCTGCCCGATTTCATGCTCGATCAACAAACTGCGCTTTGGCTGGTTTATCCAAAGTCCAACGTGCTTACCGCGAAGGTCAGGGTGTTCATAACCTTCCTTCTGGAAGAGGTCGGACCCGTCCTGTCGCGCATCGCGCGGTGGTCGCCGCAGGGGTGATCTGCATGGCGCGACCGGACCGCAAAACCGGTCCTTCCAATGTCGCGATTGACCTAGCGGCAGCATCCGCTTTGCAAAGCACCCCAGCCATGGCATGCTGCGCTTTCACGGCGGGAATTTCGAAATGCGCAAGGGCCTTTATGCGAAGGCAGAGCCGATGATGCGTTCCTTGGTGCAGGCGCTCGTTGATCCGGCCATGTCGGGTCTACACCCATGGTCTAATATGCCCCGCCAAGCGCATTGGCCTAGGCTGGGCGCAGCAAGAGGATTTTCAAGCTATGCAACTCACTGATTCCCGCGATATTGCAGCAGCACCGGAAGTGGTCTGGGCCGCGCTTCTGGATGCAGATGTACTCAAGGAATGCGTTCCCGGATGCCAGGAAATGACCGGCAGCCCCGAGGAAGGTTTCGAGGCTGTCGTCGTTCAGAAGGTCGGCCCGGTAAAGGCCACCTTCAAGGGGCAGGTTACCCTGTCGGAGCTGAATGAACCCAACAGCCTGGTGCTGACGGGCGAGGGCAAGGGCGGCGCTGCCGGTTTTGCCAAGGGTGGGGCGAGTGTCACGCTGACACCGTCTGAAACCGGGACCACCCTCAGCTACGACGTAGAGGCCAAGGTCGGCGGCAAGCTGGCCCAGTTGGGCAGCCGTATCATCGACGGTTTTGCCAAGAAAATGGCCGACCAGTTCTTCACACGCTTTCAGGAAGTTGTTGAAGGCGCAGGTGCGACTGGCGAAGATGCTGGCGAGGGCGGCGGAGAGTCTGCCGCAGCCGGAGAGAAAAAGGGTTGGTTCAAGCGGTTCGTTTCCTGATCCGCGTGGCCCGAGCAAGAATTTGAACAAACTGACGGGAGGAATTTGATGGCAAAGGTAGAAATGACGGTGAACGGCAAGACCGTCTCCGGAGAGGTTGAGGGACGCACGCTGCTGTCCGATTTCATCCGTGGCGGGCTGCAACTGACCGGGACGCATGTCGGCTGCGACACAAGCCAGTGCGGGGCCTGCGTCGTGCATGTCAACGGGCAGGCGGTGAAGTCCTGCACGATGTTCGCGGCCGAGGCCGAGGGCGCAGAGGTCACCACGATCGAAGGGATCGGAGGAAACGACGGGTCGCTTTCCACCGTTCAGCAGGCGTTCCAGGACTATCACGGCCTTCAGTGCGGGTTCTGTACGCCGGGCATGGTGATGTCGGCCACAGCGCTTTTGAAAGACAACCCCAAGCCTACCGAAGCAGAGATCCGCGAGTATCTCGAAGGCAATATCTGTCGCTGCACCGGCTACCATAACATCGTCAAGGCGATCATGGCCGCATCAGGTCAGGACGTGGGCGCCATCGCGGCGGAATAAGTCACTCAGCTGGGTCCAGGGCCCACGCTACCCAGATACCGTAGGGTGGGTTTGTGACCCACCATCCCAAGGGAGGATCATTCATGCCGAAAGATCATGGCATCGGAGCCAGCAGCAAGCGCCGCGAGGACGTGCGCTTTCTGACAGGCACCGGCAATTATACCGACGACATCAACGTTCACGGCCAACTATACGTGCATTTCCTGCGCTCTGACGTGGCGCATGGCCGGATCAACAAGGTCGACACCGCTGCGGCATCTGAAATGCCGGGCGTGGTGCGCGTCTTTACGGGTGCCGATTTCGAAGGCGTTGGCAGCATTCCCTGCGGCTGGCAGGTCACCGACCGCTTTGGCGAAGTGATGCAAGAGCCGCCGCACCCTGTGCTGGCGCAAGGCAAGGTCCGCCATGTCGGCGACCCGATTGCCGCGGTTGTCGCCGAAAGCCTGTCACAGGCGCGCGACGCGGCCGAGGCGATCGAGTTCGACATTGATGAGCTGCCCGCCGTTGTCGATATGAAAGAAGCGCTGAAAGACGGCGCACCCAAGGTGCATGACGACCTCAAGAACAACCTTTGCTACGACTGGGGGTTTGTCGAGGAAAACCGCGAGGCGGTGGACAAAGCGATCAAGGAAGCCGCCCATGTCACCACGCTTGAACTGGTGAACAACCGGCTTGTCGCCAACCCGATGGAGCCGCGCGTGGCGGTTGGCGACTACAATCGCGCCAATGACGAAAGCACGCTTTATACCACCAGCCAGAACCCGCATGTGATCCGGCTGCTGATGGGGGCATTTGTCCTTGGCATTCCCGAACACAAGCTGCGGGTGATCGCACCGGATGTGGGCGGCGGTTTCGGTACCAAGATCTTCCACTACGCCGAAGAGGCGTTCTGCACCTTTGCCGCCCGCCAGCTGGCGCGCCCGGTGAAGTGGACGTCTACCCGGTCCGAAGCATTCATGTCCGACGCGCATGGCCGCGATCACGTGACCAAGATCGAACTGGCGCTGGACAAGGACAACAACTTCACCGCGCTGCGCACCGACACCTATGCCAATATGGGGGCCTATCTGTCGACCTTCGCTCCCTCGGTGCCTACATGGCTGCACGGCACGCTGATGGCCGGTAACTACAAGACGCCGCTGATCTATGTGAATGTCAAAGCGGTCTTTACCAACACCGTTCCCGTGGATGCCTATCGCGGCGCTGGCCGCCCGGAGGCAACGTTCCAGCTGGAGCGTGTGGTGGACAAGGCCGCGCGCGAATTGGGCGTCGATCCGATTGCACTGCGGCGTCAGAACTTCATCTCTGAATTCCCATACGCGACGCCTGTCGCCGTGGAATATGACACTGGCGACTACACTGCCACGATGGACAAGCTGGAAGAGATCGCCGACATCGCGGGCTTTGCCGCACGGCGGAAGGAAAGCGAAGCCAAGGGCAAGCTGCGCGGGCTTGGCGTGAACTGCTATATCGAGGCTTGCGGCATCGCGCCGTCGAACCTCGTTGGTCAGTTGGGCGCGCGTGCGGGTCTGTACGAAAGCGCGACCGTCCGGGTCAACGCGACCGGATCGATCAGCGTGATGACCGGCAGCCACAGCCACGGGCAGGGGCACGAAACCGCCTTCCCGCAAGTGGTGGCAGAGATGCTGGGCATCCCCGAGGATCAGATCGACATCGTGCATGGCGACACTGCGCGCACGCCGATGGGCATGGGCACCTACGGGTCGCGCTCGCTCGCGGTTGGCGGGTCGGCCATGGTCCGAGCGACCGAGAAGATCATCAACAAGGCCAAGAAAATCGCCTCGCATCTGATGGAAGCCTCCGAGGCGGATATCGAGCTGAAAGACGGTCAGTTCACCGTTGCGGGCACCGACAAGTCGGTCGCTTGGGGCGATGTTACGCTGGCCGCCTACGTGCCGCATAACTACCCGCTCGAAGATATCGAACCGGGCCTCGAAGAGACGGCGTTCTACGATCCGTCAAACTTCACCTACCCGTCGGGCGCCTATGCCTGCGAGGTCGAGCTGGACCCGGATACCGGCAAGGTCACCGTTGAACGGTTCTCGGCCGCCGATGACTTTGGCAACATCATCAACCCGATGATCGTATCCGGCCAGGTGCATGGCGGGATCGCGCAAGGGGTCGGTCAGGCGCTTATGGAAAACTGCGTCTATGACGAAAACGGCCAGTTGCTGAGCGCCTCCTACATGGATTATGCGATGCCGCGTGCGGATGATGTTCCGTTCTACAGCGTCGATCATTCTTGCGTCACGCCCTGTACGCATAACCCGTTGGGCGTGAAGGGCTGCGGCGAGGCCGGGGCAATCGGATCTCCGCCCGCGGTGATCAATGCCGTGGTGGACGCGCTGCAATCTGGCGGACATGATGTGACCCATATCGACATGCCGGCTTCGCCCTCGCGGGTCTGGGCGGCGATGAACGGCTGAGATGAGAGGGCAGGTCCGGGGCATTGTCCCCGGACCCCCGACCTATTTGGGAACCAAAGAAGCAGGGGGCCGGCGCGCCGGGAACTGCTTTGGGAGAGGAAGAGACGATGTACAATTTCGACATTGTAAGGCCATCAAGCGTGGCCGATGCGGTTGCTGCCCTTGGGGAAGAGGATGCGCAGGCCCTGGGTGGCGGACAGACATTGATACCGACGTTGAAGCAGCGGCTGGCGAGCCCTGCCAAACTGGTCAGCCTCGCCGGGATCGCCGAGATGAAAGGCGTCTGCACGGGCGATGACGGTGTGCTTTGCATCGGGGGTGGGACCACCCACGGGACCGTCGCGGCAGAGGCCACGGCCTATCCGGCACTGGCCGCTCTGGCGGGCAATATCGGGGATCCCGCGGTGCGCAACCGGGGCACGATCGGCGGTTCGCTGGCCAATAACGACCCGTCGGCCTGTTATCCGTCTGCGGCACTGGCATCCGGCGCCACGATCGTGACCAACACGCGCGAGATTGCGGCAGATGACTTTTTCGAGGGCATGTTCACCACGGCGCTGAACGAGGGCGAGATCATCTGCGAAGTGCGCTTCCCGGTGCCCGAGAAGGCCAATTACCAGAAGTTCGAACAGCCCGCGTCGCGTTTTGCGCTGGTCGGTGTCTTCGTCGCGAAATACGCTGACGGTGTGCGTGTGGCTGTCACGGGCGCATCGAATGACGGCGTGTTCCGCTGGACCGAAGCCGAAGCGGCGCTGTCTTCGAACTTCTCGTCCAGCGCCTTGGATGGGATGTCCGTGTCGTCCGATGACATGATTGCCGACATGCACGGAAGTGCTGCATACCGGGCGCATCTGGTTGGCGTGATGACCAAGCGGGCCGTCGCCGCAGCGGGCTGACCGCTGAGCCATGACGTTTGAGACCCCCGGTTTTACCGCCGGGGGTCTTTTTTTGTGCTTGTGAATTTGGTGATTGTCCGGCGTCGGCGGCGAACCAAAATTGTGGCACGGCCATCCCCGCGCTGGTTGACTGAGCGCATCGGAAGCTCATCGACTTGGAAATGCGATCACCCGGCGAGAGTGCCGGGTGAAACTGCGCAATGGATTTGTCCGAGGGCAGGGGCCCCAGCGGGTTGCTCCCGGCTCACAAGGGCAGGGTTCAGGAGTGAAGATAGGCGCGCAATGCGGCCTCTGTCCCTTCATCGCGGATCATCCGCAGCCAGCGCAAGAAACTCTCGGCAAAGCGCGCGTTGTCGCCCAGATCGCCGTAAAGATCACGCTGTTCCAGCCAGGCCTGCGGGTCGTCCCGCGCGGCGAGGGCTGCGGCATTCAGCTTGTCCCATTGCGGATCGTTGGGTTCAATGATGCTGCCATCTTCGCGCGTGCCGGCGCACATCCGCGCCCAAAGCGCCTCTGTCAGCGCGAGCCCGTCAATCGGCGTACCTGCGTCCAGAGCGTCGCGTATGGTCGGCAGCAGGAACCCGGTATGCCGCGACGATCCGTCAAAGGCCACGCGCCGGACGGTGTCCACGATCTCGGGGTTTGAAAAACGGCTGCTGATCAGATCGACATAGGCCTCGGGCGTCATGCCGGGAACGGGATGGACCTGCGGGACAATCTCTTCCCCGGCCACCTTGCGGAAGAACGAGCCGATCAACGGATGCGCCATGCAGCCAGAGATGAACTCGACCGACAGGATCTCGCCGGGATTGGAGATGACCTGATGCCCGCCGTTGAGAATACGGATTTTCATCGCCTCGAAAGCGTGCACATCGTCGGTGAAGGTCGCGCCAACCTTGTCCCAATCCGGACGTCCGGCGCAGAAATCATCCTCGATGACCCACTGGCGGAAATTCTCATGCGTCACCGGGGCTGCATCGTCGATCCCGAATTCCTTGACCAGCGCCAGTTCCTTGGGGCCTGTGGCGGGCACGATGCAATCCACCATCGAGTTGGGGAAGGTGCAGTTGGCATCGATCCAGTCCGCAAGTTCCGGATCAGACATCCGCGCGAGGGAAACGACGGTCTGCCGCAATATCGCGCCGTTGCCTTGCAGGTTATCACAGCTTTGCGCGGTGAACGGCCCGGTGCCGGCCTCGCGTCGCTGCCGAAGTGCTGCGATCATCGCACCAAAGGCGGTGCGCGGCGTGTCCGGGTTTGTCGCATCATGCTGGATATCGGCATGGTTGGCGTCAAACCCCTTGGTCGCGGCGTCGATATAGTACCCGCCCTCGGTCACGGTCAGGGCAACAATTCGAATGGCGGGATCGGCCATCTTTTCGATCAAGGGTCCGTTGCCATCCTCGACCGGCACGAAGTCGATCATCGAGCCTACCACTTCGGCCGAGCGGCCTTTCGGGTCCAGCTCGATCAGGGTTGTCATGTAATCCTGCGCGGCCAGACGCTTGCGCTGAGCCTCGTCCCCTGCGCGCACGCCTGCGCCGATGATGGCCCAATCCTGCGCCAGACCCTGCTGCATGAGGCGATGAAGATACCACGCCTGGTGGCCACGGTGGAAATTACCAAGTCCGATATGGACGATACCCGGTGTCAGCGCGCCCCGGTCATAGGTCGGACGGGCGATGTTTTCGGGCAGGTCGTTGAGGGTCTCGTTGGACAGTTTCATGTCAGCTCATCCATTGGCCGCCGTCGACGTTATACGTCTGCGACAGAATGTAATCGGATTCGGAGGAGGCGAGGAAAATCGCCATTCCGGTGAGATCGTCAGGGGTGGCAAACCGGCCGGCGGGAACCCCCGCGGCGACCTCGGCCTTTTTCTGGCCGGGCGCCTTGCCTTCGAGCTTGGCAAACATCGCATCAACATGTTCCCAATGCGCGCCGTCGACGACACCGGGGGCAATGGCATTGACGTTGATGCCGTGCTTGATGAGGTTAAGACCGGCCGATTGCGTCATCGAGATCACCGCAGCCTTGGTCGAACAGTAAACCAAAACAAGGGGTTCGCCGCGCCTTCCGGCCTGGCTTGCCATGTTGATGATCTTGCCGCCATGGCCTTGCGCAATCATCTGGCGCGCCGCGGCCTGCATGGTGAAAAGGGTGCCCGCAACATTGACGGCATAAAGCCTGTCATAGCTTTCGCGGGTGATATCCACCGTCTCTGCCGCATCGAAAAGCGCCGCATTGTTGATCAGGATGTCCAGCTTGCCCGCCTTGTCCACGACCGTGCCGATAGCGGCATCGATACTGTCCTGGCGGGTGACATCAAGCTCTATAGCATAGGCGGCTTCGCCAATTTGGTCGGCTGCCTGTTTGGCCGCCGCCAGATTGATGTCCGCGATGGCGACCGTGGCCCCCTCGCGGACATACGCCTCGGCGAAACTCAGCCCGATCCCGCGCGCAGCGCCTGTGATCAGGGCTGATTTCCCCGCGAGCCGTTTCATTCGATCCGCAGGCCTTGCGCGTCGAACTTGTGCAGATGGGTCAGGTTCGGCGTCAGCCACACGGTGTCACCATGTTTCACGCCCACTTCGCCGCCCGCCCGCACGGTCAGCGGATCGCAACCGGGAACGCCGTGGATATGCATGAACGTGTCAGACCCAAGATGCTCTGCCACACCAACGGTGCCCTGCCACAGGCCTTCGGTGGTCGACACATCGATATGCTCGGGACGGATGCCGATCGTATGGGCGTTGTGCTTGGCAGCCTCGGCCCCTTCGATCAGGTTCATTTTCGGGCTGCCGATGAAACCTGCGACGAACTTGTTGCGCGGGGCGCGGTACAGTTCCAGCGGGCTGCCGACCTGTTCGATCACACCGGCCTGAAGAACGACGATCTTGTCGGCCATGGTCATGGCTTCGACCTGGTCGTGGGTCACGTAGATCATCGTGGTGGCCAGCTTGGTGTGAAGCTCCGAGATTTCCATCCGCATGCCGACGCGCAGCGCCGCATCCAGGTTGGACAGAGGTTCGTCAAAGAGGAATGCCGCGGGTTCGCGCACAATGGCACGGCCGATGGCGACACGCTGACGCTGACCACCCGACAGCTGCCCGGGGCGGCGGTCAAGATAGTCGGTCAGGTTCAGCGCCTTGGCCGCAGCAGCGATACGCTTGTCCTGCTCTTCTTTCGGCATCCCCGCCATTTTCATCGGGAAAGCGATGTTCTTGCGCACCGACATATGCGGGTAAAGCGCATAGCTTTGGAAAACCATGGCCAGTCCGCGTTTGGCGGGGGGCAGGCCCGTGGCATCCTTGCCGTCGATCTCGATATTGCCTGCGGTGGTGTCTTCCAGACCCGCGATCAGGCGGAGCAGGGTGGATTTACCGCAACCCGAAGGTCCGACAAACACCACGAATTCACCATCGTTGATTTCCAGGTCGAGCGGCGGGATGACAGTCACGTCGCCGAAGGATTTCTTGACCTGCTTGAGCTGAATATGTCCCATTTGTCTTTCCTTACTTCACAGCGCCGAAGGTCAAGCCCCGGACAAGTTGTTTCTGGCTGAACCAGCCAAGGATCAGGATCGGAGCGATGGCCATGGTCGAGGCGGCGCTCAGTTTCGCGTAGAACAGACCTTCAGGGCTCGAATAGCTGGCAATGAAGGCCGTGAGCGGCGCGGCCTTGGCCGCAGTCAGGTTCAATGTCCAGAACGCTTCGTTCCAAGCCAGGATGAAGTTCAGCAGCATTGTCGACGCGATCCCGGGAACCGCCATCGGCGTGAGGATATAGATGATCTCTTCCTTCAGGCTGGCGCCATCCATCCGGGATGCTTCCAGGATCTCACCCGGAATTTCGCGGAAATAGGTGTAGAGCATCCAGACGATGATCGGCAGGTTGATCAGCATCATCACGATGACAAGACCGGTGCGGGTGTCCAGAATGCCCATTTTGATGAAGATCAGGTAGATCGGGTAGAGAACACCCACCGCAGGCAGCATCTTGGTCGAGAGCATCCAAAGCAGGATGTCCTTGGTCCGTTTGCTGGGCACGAAGGCCATCGACCAGGCGGCCGGAACCGCGATGATCAGACCCAGGATGGTTGATCCGCCGGCGATGACCACCGAATTCCACAGGAAACGCATGTAGTTGGAGCGTTCCTGCACGACCGAGTAGTTTTCCAGCGTCCAGTCGAAGAACAGGAAGACCGGCGGGTCGCTGATGGCCTGCGCTTCTGTCTTGAAGCTGGTCAGGATGGTCCAGAGGATCGGGAAGAAGATCAGCAGACCGATCGTCCAGGCAATGGCGGTGTTCAGCGCCTTGCGGTTGTTTGTGACAGCACGTGCCATGTTTCGCTCCTCCCTAGTCCAGGTTTTTGCCGACGATGCGCATCAGGAAGATGGCAACGATATTGGCAAGAATGATGGCATAGACACCGCCTGCAGATCCCAAACCGATATTCTGGCTTTCCAGAACACGCTGGAAGATCAGGTAGGACAGGGTCCGCGTACCGAAGGCACCGCCGGTGGTCACAAAGATCTCTGCAAAGATCGACAGCAGGAAGATCGTCTGGATCAGGACCACGATCGTGATGGCCCGCGCCAGGTGCGGCAGGATCATGTAGATGAAGCGGCTGTGGAAGGGCGCGCCATCCATCTCTGCGGCTTCAAGCTGTTCGCTGTCCAGCGATTGAACGGCGGTCAGCAGGATCAGTGTCGCAAAGGGCAGCCACTGCCAGCTGACAATCATGATGAGCGACTGCATCGACGCTTGGCTAAGCCATTCGACGGGCGTGGCGCCAAAGAATTTCCAGATATGTGCGAACAGCCCGTTCACGGGGTCCATGAACATGTTCTTCCACACCAGCGCCGAAACGGTCGGCATCACGAAGAACGGCGCGATCACGAGGATGCGGACGATGCCCTGTCCCCACATCGGCTGATCAAGCAGCAGCGCAAGAATGATGCCAAGCACAATCGTGATGACCAGCACACCGCCAACGATGATCAGCGTTGTCTGGACGCTTGGCCAGAAGGAGCTGGAGCCTATGAAACGTACGTAATTGTCGAAACCGGCCCATCCCAGATCACCGCCGCGCAGCGGCAGGTAGTTCCGGAACGAAAACCATAGAGTCATGATCAACGGCACCAGCATCCAGCCCAAAAGCAGAATAACGGCAGGTGCCAACATGAACCTTGCAGCGGATCGTGATTGTTGGGTCGCCATGGACACATCTCCCCCGTTGACGGACGAACCGTCACAGATGATTGGTCAAAAATGAAAGATCAAAACTGGTGTCGGAGGGCGACGCCAAAGGCCGCCCTCCGGAACTGTGACGCTTAGTAGCCTGCGGCTTCCATCGCGTCGGTTGTCAGAGCCTGCGCCTTTTCAAGCGCTTCGTCGATGCTTTGCTGGCCTGCAAGAGCGGCCGAGAATTCCTGACCGACTTCGGTTGCAATACCCGCAAATTCCGGGATGGCTGCGAACTGAACGCCAACATAAGGAACCGGATCAACCGTCGGGTTCTGCGGATCGGCAGACAGGATGCTCTTGAGGGTCATCGACGCGAACGGAATGTCTTTGTAGTTCTCATTCTCGTACAGCGAGGTCCGCGCACCCGGAGGAACGTTGGCCCAACCTTCATTTGCCGCAACAAGCTCGATATAGTCTTTCGAGGTTGCCCACTCTACGAACTCTTTCGCAGCGGCTTCTTTCTGGGTGCCGGCAGGAATGCCAAGTGCCCAGGCCCAAAGCCAGTTGGAGTTCTTGCCAAGACCGGTATTCGGTGCCAGCGCAAAGCCAACCTTGTCAGCAACGGTGGAGTCGTCAGGGTTGGTCACGAAAGAGGCCGCAACCGTCGCGTCGATCCACATGCCGCACTTACCCTGTTGGAACAGCGACAGGTTTTCGTTGAAACCATTGGTCGATGCACCGGGAGGGCCCGCGTCATTCATCAGGTTGACGTAGAATGTAAGCGTTTCTTTCCACGCGGGCTGATCGAACTGGGCATTCCAGTCTTCGTCAAACCAACGCGCGCCAAAGGCGTTCGACGTCGCGGTGAGGAACGCCATGTTCTCACCCCAACCGGCCTTGCCGCGCAGGCAGATGCCGTAGATCTCGTTGTCCTTGTCGGTCATGGCGCGTGCAAGTGCCGCAACCTCTTCCCAAGTCGGTGCTTCGGGCATTTCCATGCCAGTCGCTTCAACAAGATCGGTGCGGTACATGATCATCGAGCTTTCGCCGTAGAAGGGCGCGGCATACATGGTGCCGTCATAGCTCAGACCACCGCGCATGGCGGGCAGAATGTCGTCGGCATCGTATTCTTCAGACAGATCGTCCATTGCGACGAGCCAACCGTTTTTGGCCCAGATCGGCGTTTCATACATACCGATTGTCATCACATCAAAGGCACCACCCTTGGTGGAGATGTCGGTGGTGACGCGCTGACGCAGCACGTTCTCTTCCAGCGTCACCCATTCGACCGTGTGCCCGGTCTTTTCGGTGAAGTCGGCGGTGAGACCCTGCATGCGGATCATGTCACCGTTGTTCACGGTGGCAATGGTCAGCTCCTCGGCAAAAGCGGCGGTCGCGGAGACCGACACAAGTGCGGTTGCGGCGCAGAGTGCGTTTCTCAAATTCATACTGGTTCCTCCCTGGAACTGCTTTGGTGCAGTAGTACGAATTAACCCTGCGTCGCGGAACGAGTCAATAAAAAACTTTACTCACGTAAACTTTTCAAGCGAACGCCTAAGCGGAAGACCGCAACACAAGATTCCCTTTGAACAAGGTCTCAACCCTAGATTGATACTTGTTGCCCCCGTTGATCAAGTCAAAAAGAATCTCGACGCTCCGGTCGGCAATAGATGAGTAATCCTGCGAAACGGTTGTCAGGGGAGGGCAGGTGTAGCGTGACCAGGGATGGTCGTCATGCCCGGCAATGCGCATCGCGCATTCGGGTCCGTGGCCCACGCGCAGGCCTTTCTGATAGGCGGCCGCGATCAGGCCGATGGCAAGCCGGTCGTTGCTGCACAGAACAGTGTTCGAGGGCAGGGCGCGTTGTTCGATCAGCCGCTTGCCGCCTTCAAGGCCGATCTGTTCAAACTCCCATGAAGCGCCATCCACCTGAACGATTTCCGGCGTCTGGCCCAGGTTTTCCATCGCCATGACATAGGCTTCCCTGCGCTTGTTCGCGTTCGGGTTCAGCGGTGGCATCTCGAAAAAACAGGGCGGCTCCCCCGTCCGGCACAGGTAATCGACGATAAGCTCTGTGCTTTGAAAATTGTCATGCCCGACAAATGCCTCGCCGACATTAACATTGCTGTCGAAGACAACCGTGGGAACATCTTCTGCAAACCGCCGCACCGCTTCGAAATCCGACCGGCGACCCAAGGGCGCAATCAGCGCACCGGCGGGGCGCAGCGACTGCATCGTCGCCAGCGCGTTGTTTTCAAGCTCCTGCTCGCCATGCGCGCTGAAGACAGTGGGCCAGAAACCCGCTTCGATACAGCTAAGCTCTATCCGGCGGGCGATTTCGGCAAAGAACGGATCGGCAAGATAGGGGACCAGAATGCCGATCGTCTTGGTCAGCTTGCGGTTCTGGTTGATCGCGAAAATATTCGGCCGGTAGTCATATTTCTCGAGGGCGGTCTCGATTTTCTGTCGGGTGGTTTTGCGCACGCTTTCGGGGTCGTTGAAGTATTTCGAAAGCGTCGGGCGAGAGATGGAGCTTACTTTCGCCAGCTCATCCATGTTCTTGATTTTCTGTCCGGCCAAGCGTTATGCCCCTGTTTTATCATGCGTGTCTGTCAGCGTTCGCGCCACAATGAACCGATTTTTTTCGTCAAGATCATAACTTTACGCACGTCATCTTTCGTTGACCTTAAGTCTCAAACTTGCCCCTCGTCAAGAATCTTGTCGTTTGGTAAAGTTTTGAAGCAGGGCGGCGCACCGGTTTTCGGGGACAGTAGCACCTGCGCCGCGCCCAGGCCGATCGACCGGTATCCAAGTCTGACAAGGGCGGTGTTTTTGGGCGTTCAGGTCAGCGGGATGGGGCGTTGCTCTGCAATGGCTTCCATCGCGAAGTAGGAGGTGACGGTTTCCAGCTCGATCTCTTCGATCAGCCGTTTGTAGACACGGTCATAGCTGGTCATGTCCTGCGTCACGATCTTCAGCAGATAATCATATTCGCCGCCGATGCGGAAAAAGTCGATCACTTCCGGGATTTTGGTGACTTGCTGGCGAAATTCCTTCAGCCAGCTGGCCGAGTGGTGCCGCGTCTTCACCATGACAAAGACAACCAGCCCCATGCCCAGTTGCTTTCGGTCAAGCACAACGGTGCGATTGCGCAGGATGCCCGCACCCTCAAGCGTCTTGAGCCGCCGCCAGCACGCGTTTTGTGACAAGCCGATCCGGTCGCTCAGCGCGCGTTGCGACTGGGCGGAATCGCGTTGGAGCTCTTCAAGGATGCGCTTGTCAATATGATCTAACTTCAGGGTCATTCACCGTTCATATGATAGCATATTGGTGTCTACAAGGTAAATTTAGGTGAATATTTTTCCAGATCAGGTGTCATGCTTCATATGAACCAACAGTGCACGGAGCCGGGATGTCGCCTCTAGACGAATTCAGATCATCACTTGCCGGGCCAGAGCTCGCAAGCCGGTTGCGGGACGGGTTGATCGGTGACGGCGTGATGATCGATGGCCCCTTCGGGGCACGGCCTTTGCTGTATGCGGACTATGTGGCCTCCGGGCGGGCGCTGGCTCAGGTCGAGGATTTCATTCGCGACCGCGTGCTGCCCTATTATGCCAACAGCCATACGCAAGCCTCCTTCTGCGGCGCATTCACCACGCGTCTGCGCGAGGCCGCGCGTGCAGAAATTGCCCGCCTGACAGGGGCAGGGCCGGATACGAGCGTTGTTTTCACCGGCTCTGGGTCGACGGCCGGTCTGAACCGTCTGGTTGGTTTGCTGGACATTGCCGGGATCACCGCACGCGGCGGGCGTGTGGCGCTGATCCTGGGCCCCTATGAGCATCATTCCAACCTGTTGCCGTGGCGCGAAAGCGCCGCCGACGTCACTGAAATCCCGGAACATCCGGGCGGCGGGCCGGATATGCAGGCTCTGAACGATGCGCTTGTCGCCGCGAAGGGGGCGGATCTGATTGTCGGGTCTTTCTCGGCCGCGTCCAATGTCACGGGTATCGTGACGGATGTGGATGCCGTGACGCGTATGCTGAAACAGCACGGCGCGCTTGCCATCTGGGATTATGGCTGTGCCGCTCCTTACACGGAAATGGACATGCGGGCGGGCAGTTCGGCCGAGAAGGACGCGATTGTTTTCTCTCCGCACAAGTTTCCCGGCGGACCGGGATCATCCGGGATCATGATTCTGCGCGACGACATTGCCCGCAGTGCGCGCCCGACCCTGCCGGGTGGCGGAACCGTCAGCTTCGTATCGCCTTGGGGCCATGTCTATTCGTCGCGCCTCAGCGACCGCGAAGAGGGCGGCACGCCCAATGTTCTGGGGGATATTCGCGCGGCGCTTGCGCTGATGGTCAAGGATGCACTGGGTCAGGCCTGGATGGATGCGCGCCAAGAGGACCTGCGCGCACGGGCGCTGAAGGTCTGGTCGGAAAATCCGCGCATGGAGCTGCTGGGCCAGCAAGGCGCAAAGGCGTTGCCGATCTTCAGCTTTCGCGTCCGAGACGGCGCGGGCGGCTATGTGCATCATCAATTCTTCACCCGTTTGCTCAGCGATGTATACGGCGTTCAGGCGCGCGGCGGCTGTGCTTGTGCAGGGCCTTACGCGCATCGCCTGCTGGGACTGGACGAGGCGCGCTCTGCGTCCATGCGCCGGGCCATCGAGAATGGTGAAGAGCTTGAAAAGCCGGGCTGGGTTCGGCTGAACCTTTCGGCTTTGCTGACCGACGAGAAGGCGGATGCCATCATTTCGGCGGTGGACAAGCTGGCGCTTGCAGCGTCAGACTATGTGCATCATTACCGGGCCGATCCCGCGACCGCCCGATTCACTCCTATCGCCCCAGTCGAAGAAGACCTCGCATCGTGACCGGACCACTGGCAAATCCTTCCTTCCGTCGCCTGTTCACGGCGCAGATATGTTCGCTCGTGGGGGTTGGTTTGCTGACGGTTGCGTTGTCGCTTGCCGCCTACCGCATCGGTGGGGTGGCTGCGGGTGGCAAGGTGCTTGGGCTGCTTCTGGCGCTGAAAATGGTGGCCTACGTTCTGCTTGCACCATTGGCCGAGACCCTGCTCGCCGGAGTGTCACGCAAACGCGCCATGGTGGGGCTGGATCTTGGGCGCATGCTGATCCTGCTGCCAATGGTGTTTACGACGCAAACCTGGCACGTCGCCGCGCTGGCCTTTGCCTTTTTCGTGCTGGCCGCCGGGTTCACGCCGCTATTTCAGTCGGTTATCCCGGATGTTCTTCCCGATGAGGAGGATTATACGCGCGCGCTGGCCTGGTCCCGGATCGCCTACACGCTTGAGGCGGTGCTAAGCCCGGTGATCGCCGCCGCGGTTCTGAACCTTGTAACTGCCGAGGGGCTGTTCATCGCCGCAGCGCTGGCCTTTGCAGGCTCCGTCCTCGCGCTTCTGGCAACCCGGTTTCCGCCCCGGGGCGAGGCCGCCCGCAAGGGGCCATTCGTGCAGCGCGCCGCGCGCGGCATGTGGATTTACGGCCGGACGCCACGGCTGCGCGGGCTCTTCCTGCTGAATTTCGCGCTGTCGCTCGCCATGGCTTGGGTGTTGGTCAACTCGGTCGTCTATGCGGGTGCGCGACTGGACGATGCCGAACGGTTCTACCCGATCCTGATGGCCTTTTACGGCTTGGGGGCGGCAAGTGGCGCCGTCATCGTGCCGCGTCTGCTCAAACGGGTCAGCGAGCGTACGGCCATGCTTGCCGGGGCGTTCGGTTTTGCTGCGGTGGGGGCCGGGTTTTCGCTGCTGCCCACACCTGCATTTGCGCTTATGGCAGCCGCCTGGATCGCGTTCGGCGCCGCCTCTTCGCTGGTGCTCACGCCCGGTGGTCTGGTGATCACCCGCTCTGCCAGCCAGTCAGACCGGGCCGCGGTATTCGCTGCGCAATTCTCTCTCAGCCATGCGGGCTGGCTGGTCGCCTATCCTCTTTCCGGATGGCTCGCGGCAGCCCTTCCGCTGGAGACGGCTCTGCTCATCCTTTCCGTGACCTGTGCGCTGTTCGCAGCCCTGGCCACGCGTGTCTGGGCAGCCGATGACCCATTGGAGCGCCCACATAACCACCCGGACCTTCCCGACAACCACCCGCATCTTCTGAACGTCCCCGCAAAGGGGGCCCAACACCGCCATGTACATGCTTACCGGATCGACGAAATCCATCCGGTCTGGATGGACAGGGCAGGTTGATGCTGAACTGATTCACATAACTTCGTAGGATGACTACATGCAGATGACGGAAGCGAGTCCCATTGACGGACAGGGCCTACCCGCACTGGAAGCGCGGTTGAAGGAAGACCTCGAGTTCCTGTGCTATCCCGGCAAGGACTGGGTACCGCAAAGTGAAGGTGTCTCGGATGTCGTGATCATCGGCGGTGGCATGTGCGGCATGGTGGCATGGCTTGCCCTGAAAACGGGCGGCATGCAGAACATCCGCATCCTCGACCGCTCAGAGGCTGGAAATGAAGGCCCGTGGCTTAGTTATGCGCGGATGGAAACACTGCGCTCCCCGAAAGTGCTGACGGGTCCGGCCTATGGGCATGGGTCGTTGACCTTCCAGGCGTGGTACCGCGCGCAGTTTGGAACGGCGGCATGGGAAGAGCTGGACAAGATCCCGCGCCCGATGTGGATGGAATACCTTAAGTGGTACCGAGAGGCTCTTGATATCCCGATTGAAAATAGCGTCTCCGTTGACAAGGTGGAACCCGAGGGCGACCTGCTGCGCCTGACGCTGTCCGGCACGCAGAGCGGCACGGTCCTGACCCGAAAACTGATCTTCGCCACCGGGCGCGACGGCACGGGCGGGCCGAATATTCCCGGTTTCATCCGCGATCTGCCGCGTGATCTTTGGGCGCATAGTGCCGATGACATCGACTTTGACGCGCTCAAAGGCAAGCGCGTCGCGGTGATCGGCGTTGGCGCCTCTGCGGTCGATAACGCCGCCGAAGCGCTGGAGCATGGCGCGGCCGAGGTTCGTCATCTGGTGCGGCGCAAGGAGATGCCGCGGATCAACAAGATGATGGGCATTGGCAGTTTCGGCTTCACCGCAGGATATGCCGCGCTGCCTGACGAATGGCGCTGGCGGTTCATGCAGTACAGCTTTGCCACCCAGACGCCGCCGCCGCATGGGTCGACGAAACGTGTCAGTCGCCATCCCAACGCCTATTTCCACTTTGGCAAGGAAACCACGAGGATCGAGAAGCGCGGCACGTCGGCTGTCGTTCACTTCGCGGACGGCACATCCTACGAGGCGGATTTCGTGATCTTCGGGACCGGGTTCGTGATCGATCCGATGGCACGGACCGAATTTGGCGAGACCGCGGGCGACATCCTCCTGTGGCAGGACGTCTATACGCCCCCCGAAGGCGAAGAATCCGGCGATCTGGGGCGTTTTCCGTATCTGAACGAAGATTTCACCTTTCGCGAAAAGCATCCCGGCACGGCGCCCTGGCTCAGCAATGTCTATTGCTTCAACTACGGCGCCTCGGCCAGCCTGGGTAAGGTCAGCGGCGATATTCCGGGGATCAGCGACGGGGCCGCATGGCTGGCGCGGTCGGTGGCAGCAACGCTTTACGCTGAAGACGTGCAGACCCATTGGCAAGCCATGCTGGACTATGACACGCCAGAGTTGAAAGGTGATGAATGGGAGCCGACAGAGCTTGAGCTTGGCGCGCAAACGCGAGAAGGTCAGGTTGCATGACCTACACTGACACCACCACATTCACCATCGCAGGCCTTCCCGAAAGCGGCTCCGTAGCGGACGCAGTCGCCACCCGTGCGAAGATTTTTGCAATGACCCAAGCCGCCGAGGAAGCGGTCCTGCGGCCACAGGACTGCGGCGCGTTTTCGCATACGCTTCGCGCCGGGCTGGCGGCACGCGTGGCGCAGCAAGCCAAGGACGAGGCGCTGGCGCAGCACTATCTGAAGGGCGCGGGCGAATACGCAAACCTGACCGACTTGGCAGAGACGGGCGCCGGGCAGGGGCTTCGGACGGTTGTGACCTTTGTCGACAAAGTCGCTAATCAGACCCGCGATATTTCGGCCGAGGATATTGCCGGACTACAGGCCGAGGGCGTCGCAGATGCCGATATCGTGCGGCTGTGCGAACTCGTTGCCTTTCTGGCCTATCAGAGCCGGGTGATTTCCGGGCTGCGGCTGATGCAGGGGGCCGCGGAATGAGCAGGATCATTCACAAGTTCACCCGCAACGTGCCGCACTGGCAGCCCCGCGTCACGCCGGTCAAACTGGCCGAGGCGACCGAGGCGCAGCTTGAAGCGCTGCAGGTGACGCCGTCCAACACCAAAGTGTCGGACTACGTGCTGACATTGGCGCATGATGTCGAAAGCCTGAAAGTCCGCTCGCCGCTCTTCAATGCAATCATGTATGATCCCGGCGGGATGAGCCGGGCAGAGCGCGAGCTGGGCGCACTTGGCGCGTCCATGGTCAACCGCTGCATCTATTGCGCGGCCGTTCACGCGGACCGCCATGCAAAGATTGAAAAAGATACCAGCGTCACCGATGCGCTTTTCGCAAAGGGTGAAGATGCTGACCTAAGTGACCGGAACAGAGCGATTTTCGACTTTGCCCGCAAATCCGCCGAAGCGCCACCCTCTGCTGGCGCGGCAGAGGTTTCAGCCCTGCGCGATGCGGGCTTGTCCGACGAAGAAATCCTGGACCTGATCCTGTCCTCGGCCTTGTTTGGCTGGGCCAATCGCCTGATGCATGTGCTGGGCGATCCTGTCCGTAAAGAAGTTTCCGCCTGACGCGGGTCATGACCTTTCGGTCTGGTGGCAACCTGTACGCCGCCGTATCCAGTTTGTTGTTTTGCACGCAACCAGTCCCGGCATCCGGGCCTGAAAAGGGAAAGAATTGACGTTGACGCAGGCCAAGGTAGGTATCGCAGGTGCAGGTTCCATCGCTTTCGGAACAGCTGCATTGCTGCATGAACAAGGGCATGACCCGATGCTGTGGTCCCCGTCAGGGGCAAGGACGCAAGCCCTGCAAGATGGGCCCCTGAACGCGTCAGGTGCCATCGAGGCCGCGTTTTCGCCGCGGGTTGCATCGTCGCCTCAACAACTGGCCGAGGAAAACGACGCGCTCTTGATCGCGCTGCCGGGCTATGGGCACAAGACCGTTCTGGATGCGCTGGCGCCGCATATCCGCGAAGGGCAGCATGTCATCATTTCGTCCCATGCGTCGCTGGGGGCGGTCTACCTGACGCAATTGCTCGCCGCGCGCGGCATCAACGCACCGGTCACGGCATGGGGCACCACCGTGGTGACCGGGCGGCGGCAGGAGGGCGCCAATGTTCAGGTCAACACCATCCGCGCCCGCGTGGATCTGTGTACTGTCCCCGAAACCCGCGCTGATTGCGCTCTGGCTGTGTGCAAACGCCTGTTCGGCGACAGGTTCCAGCCGCGCGACGGGCTTTTGGCGATTTCACTCTCCAACCTCAATCCGCAGAACCATCTGGGCATCGCACTCGGCAACATCACCCGGATGGAACGTGGCGAGACGTGGAGCCAGGGGCAGAACGTGACCCCCAAAGTGGGTCGGCTGCTGGAGCAGCTGGATCTGGAACGGCTTGCCATTGCAGAGGCGCTTGGCCTGAGCGTCCGGACGATCTTTGAGCATTTCCATCTCAGCTTTCACGTGCCGGTCGCGTCGATTTCCGAGATGAACCAGCAGATGCACGCACAGGGCAATGGCGGCACCGGGCCAGCCACCGCCGACAGCCGCTACGTGACAGAGGACGTTCCCTACGGGCTGCAACTTACGGCAGTTCTGGGGCGGCTGGTGGCTAGACCCGCGACGCTGCACGAGGCCGGCATACAGATATTCTCGGCCATGTATGGCCGCGATTTTGCCCGTGAAAACGATATTCTGAACGCGCTGGAGCTTGACCGCTTCGGCCTTGAAGACCTGCAACAGGCTGCCCGTACCGGGCTGTTGCGGGGCACGCCGGAACCGGTGACTTGAAAAGATACGGGAAACTTTGATCCAACAAATCCAACAAGGAGAACACTCACATGACCAAACTCATTTACAACCGCCGCCGTTTTCTGGGCACTGCCGCCATGACCGGTGCGGCCCTTGCCAGCCCCGCCTATTTGCGCCGTGCCCATGCGGCGGGCGGCGAGGTGAACATCTGGACCTATAACGATTTCGTCCCGGCCGCATTCAAAGAGCAATTCGAGGCGGAAACCGGCATCAAGGTGAATGTCCGTCTGGTCGATGACCAGGGCAAGCAGTTCAACCTGCTGGCCGCCGAACAGCCCAACCCCACGGTCGACATCATGACCGTTGCGGGCCACCGGTTCCTGCAATTCATCGAAAGCGATCTGCTGGATCCCCTGGACACCGGACGGCTGTCGAACTGGGACAAGATCAACCCGACATTTTCGGAAAGCGACTGGTCGACGATCAATGGCGAGAAATGGGGCGCGCCGATCCTGTCGGGCATGGAGGTCCTGTCCTACAACACCGAGCTGGTCAGCGAAGAAGAGGCCCTGACATGGGACACGCTCTTCAGCGAGAAATACAAAGGCCGGACTGCTTATATCATTCAGGACATGATGTCGATCGTCATGCTGATGAAGGGCTATGACGGCAACATGGTCGAATATAAGGACGACCCCGAAAAGGCGGCGGCGATTGTTCAGGAAGTGCAGGAGTTCCTGATCGAGAAGAAGCCGCTTGTGCGCAAATACTACGATGGCGGCGCAGAGTTCCAGCAGATGATGATCAATCAGGACATCGCGTTGGGCCATAGCTGGAATGGCCCTGCCGCGGCGCTGATCAATGACGGCTTCCCGCTGGCAATGACCATCCCGCGCGAGGGCTCTTATGGGTTTGTCTACACCTACAACATCGCCAAGAACGCACCCAATGCGGACAACGCCTATACCTTCCTTGATGCGATCCTCGCCTCGCCGGAGATTGGCGCAGCCATGACGAAAGCGTCGGGCTTCATTTCGACCTACAAGGATGCCACGCAGTATCTGACAGAGCTTGAGAAGAAATCGACCAGCTTCCCGGACGAACAACTTGCCAATCTGCAGTTCTTCCGCGCCGAAGCCAACGAGATCAAGTACAGCCTGATCGACGTGGCCGTCGAGAAGGTGAAAGCGTCCTGACGCCTTCCTGATACCAGCTTCCGACCGGGTCCGCCCGGTCGGAAAACCTCCGCACTCACTCGGAAAGTAGGAATTGGATGACACTTGATACCTCGACGGCAACTGATGCCCGTTCGGGAGACCCGAAAGATGGGGGTCGGTCCGTTTGGGCGCGCCTTGCAACGTGGACGCCTTATCACGCGATGATGAGCCTGGTGACGGCCTCACCACGGCGACAATTCCTGATCCTTGCGATCTTTCCCATCATCTGGGTTCTTACCCAGCACCTTGGGCCGATGCTTCAGATGCTGCGCGTCAGCCTGACCGATGCCTACCCCGTAGCCCCCGGGGTCGAGCAGAACCTGACCCTTGACAACTATGCCCGGTTCTTTGCCGACAGCATCTTCATGATGCCGTTTTTCCGGACGCTGGTCTATGCGGCGGTCTTTACCTTCTGCACGCTGATCATCACCTATCCGGTGGCCTATTTCCTGGCGCGCCATGTCAGCCGCAAGAACCAGATGCTGATGCTCTTGCTTCTTCTGACGCCGTTCTGGGTCGGAGAGATCGTGCGCACCTACGCGATCATGATCTTGCTGGGCAACACGGGCGCATTGAACCTTGCGCTGAAATGGCTGGGCCTGATCGAGCAACCGATCCCGTTCATGTACACCTCTTTTTCGATGGGGGTGGGCGTGGTCTATCTGACGGCGCTTTACATGCTTCTACCGCTTTATTCCGCGCTGGAGAAACTGCCCAAATCCATGAACGAGGCCGCCGCCGATCTGGGCGCGGGACCGTGGACGCGTTTTCGCCGTGTCACCCTTCCCATGTCGATCGAGGGTATCTCTTCGGGCTGTACGTTGGTCTTTCTCATCTCCACCGGTTTTTACGCCGTCGCTGTCTTGCTGGGCGGGCCGTCGACCACGGTCTTTGCTGAGACGATTGCCGGGTTCTTCCATGTCGCGGGGGATCAGTGGCCCACGGGTGCGGCCTTTGCCACGATCATGTTTGCAACCGCTCTGCTGATCACCGGGGTGTTCCAGATGATCATGAAGTCCTTGCGTAAGGGAGACCTGACATGATGCGCGGCAACCGGATATTCCTGACCTGTTTTTACTGGGCCTTCGTCCTTTACGTCTTCATCCCGCTGATCTTGATGATCACGATGGGGTTCAAGGACAGCAAGTTCATCGGCTTTCCGATCCGGTCCTGGACGCTGGATTGGTACGCGTCGGTATTCTCCAATACCGAGATCCTGTCGACCTTCGGTTACTCGGTCACCATCGCGGTTCTGGCAACCCTGATCTCTGTCTTCGTCGGCACCTGGATCGCGGTCCTGCTGGAAGGGCGCAAGTTCTGGGGCCGCATGGTTATCATGGGTCTGACGGTCATGCCTGCGCTGGTACCGGGCATCATTTCGGCCATCGCCTTCCGCATCTACGCACGCCTTCTGGGGATAGAGCCCGGCATGGGCGCGATTGTCTGGTCGCATGCGGTGCATACCGTGCCATTCGTGGCACTGGTCGTGATGGCGCGGCTGTCGACCCTGCCGAAAAGCCAGATCGAGGCGGCGCGCGATCTTGGGGCCGATCCGTTGATTGCCTTTGTCAGGATCACGCTGCCATACCTTATCCCCGCCATTATCGGCGCTTCGATCTTCTGCATGTTGATCAGCTTTGACGACTTCGTCCGCTCCTTCTTCCTTGGGGGGTACGAGCCGACGCTGCCTGTCTTGATCTTCGCCAAGCTGAGATCGGGCATGTCGCCCGAGATCAACGCAATCGCCACAGTGGCGCTTGTCCTGACCGCCGCCATCGGCATCTGGGCAGAGCGTTTCACCCGCCGCATGAACAAGGATTCCTGAACATGACCGATCAAACACCCCTTGTCCGGATCGAGGGCGTCTCGAAGCATTTCGGCGACACCGTGGCGCTGGACAACCTGACGCTGGACATCGCACGCGGCGAGTTCGTGACCTTTCTCGGCCCGTCGGGCTGCGGCAAGTCCACCACATTGCGCATCCTTGGCGGGTTCGAAAGGCCGACCTCTGGCCGGGTCATCCTTGACGGCAAAGATGTCACCACCCAGCCGCCGGAAAAGCGGCAGGTGAACATGGTCTTTCAGGACTACGCCCTGTTTCCGCATATGACGGTAAAGCAGAACATCTCTTTCGGGCTGGAGTTGAAAGGGATGGACAAGCGGGGCATTCAGCGGCGCTCGGACGAGATCATGGCCTTTCTGGAGCTCTCTGCCTTTGGTGACCGCTATCCCGGTCAGCTGTCGGGCGGGCAGCGTCAGCGCGTGGCACTGGCGCGCGCATTGGCGCCGAATCCGGCACTTCTGCTGCTTGACGAACCGCTCGGCGCGCTGGATGCCAAGCTGCGCGGACAGGTTCAGCAAGAGCTGAAATCGATCCAGCGCCGGACGAACAAAACCTTCTTCTTTGTCACCCACGATCAGGAAGAGGCGTTGACCATGTCCGACCGGATCGTTGTCATGAACCAGGGCAAAGTCGAACAGGACGGCACGCCGGAAGACCTGTATTTCCATCCCGCGAGCCGCTTTGTCGCCGAATTCATTGGCGAAACCAACCTTCTGTCCGGCGAGATGCGCGGGCATGAGGATGGCGCAGTGGTGATGGATTGGTTCGGGCAAACCCTGCGCGGCCACGCGCCCGCCGGTGCGCCCCGGACGGGTGCGCCGATCACCGCGTCAGTACGACTGGAGAAACTGGGTTTTCACGCCGAACGGCCTGCCACGGCAAATGCGGTTCAGGGCAAGGTCGTCGGAAAGACCTTCCTTGGCAGCCGTATGGCGGTGGATCTTATGATCGAGGATGCGCAGGGCGCGACCTTGCGGGCCTTCGTCGATGCCGAAACCGGTCAGACGGTGGGCGCAGATCCGGTCTGGGTCGGATGGGACAGCGACAGCATGGCCGTGCTGCGCGATTGAACTGGCGATTGCGTCAGGCGCGGGCAGGGCGGGCTCAGGCCCGCCCGGCAATCAGGTTACGACTGGCTCAATTCGCCTCAAGCGTGGCGGAGGGTGCCTGAACAAGGGTCAATCTCGGCTTCGGTGCCGCAATCCCGGCCTGCCGGTAGTATTCCGAAGCATTGAACCAACCGCGAGAGCATTTGATCTTCGTACCATCCTCTAGATCCCATTCGCTCCAGCCGGAAAACCGGAGCGCTTTGCCGGTTTCGACGTGGTGGCCGGTCAACGTCCACAGATATGCGACCTGATCGCCCGCGATCCGACAGCCGTCACATACAAGCGACAGGTTGGGGACCTCGTCCAGAAAATCCTCGACCAGATTGGCCAGATTGGCCGCGCCCCGCATGACGGGCCCGCCATTTATCGAAACCTCGCAATTGGGAGTGAAGAACTCGACAACAGACTCGGAGTTGCCACTGTTCCATGCAGCAGTGTAGCCCGCTACCATCCCGGAGGCAGCGCCGCCAGGATCAGCCGTTGGACCATCCCCTTGCGGGAACCGAAGAGGCGGTTTACGCGCGAACTCTGCCGCATTGGGGCGTTCTTTGTGCTGCCCGGATAGTACGTCGTTAACCGACACAACGCGGAGATTTGGTTTGCCATGTTGCATGATGTGTCACGACCCCCCGTGAATTTTCACTGGCAAGGTAGGTGCCAGTTGAACTCATGAGCCTGAATGCAACCTGTATGCGCCATAACGTCGGCTAAAAATTCATAAATAACGTTGCGTAAGTAACTGGTTTAGCGCCGTTCACAAACGGATTTCGGCAACGCGAGGCCCGCCGCGACGTGCAAATAGTGCTGCGCCCGTTTGCGGTATTCAACGTTTGAGGTGAGCCAGTGACCGGCCAGACGCGCATCGATCAGCGCCGGGGCGACCTTTTCCAGCTTGTAAAAGGCATCGCGCGCGCCGTCATAATCGCCCAGTCCGACCCGCGCGAGTGTCGACAACAGCAGCGCCGAGGCGGATTCGGTCGATTCCGAAAGCGACGCATCGGCGGCGCTGCGTGCGGCCGCGTAGTTACCCAACACAACATTGCAAAAGCCAAGCATGGATTGCATCACACCGCGGGAGGGATCTCGCGGGCTTCGGCGCAGCGCGGCCTCGATCAGGGGCAGCCCCGCTTCGGCGTCGCCATAATGCGCCTCGCACACACCCAGCCAACCCAGCGTGATCGCACAATTGGGGTTCATCTCATGAGCGTTGCGCAGCACCGTCATCCCCGACTGGTAATCCTTGTCCACGAAATGGAGCAACGCCTGCACCCGCCGCGCGTGGTGGTCTGTGGGGTCGGCCGCGATTGCGCGTTTGGAGGTGTCGAACCCGTCCCGCAGCGACTTTTCAACAGATCCCGACGCACCGTAGTAAGCATCCCACCACGCGACCCAGGCCAGCACGCGCCATGCCAGGGCAGAGCTTTCATTGCGCGCAAGCGCTTGTCGGGCAAGGTTCCGTGCCTTGTCGCGAAGGCCGAATTCCGGGCTCATTTGTGCCGTGGACACCACCGACCATGCCTGCATTGCCAGACCATGAGCGGTCAGATCCTCGGGTTGGGCGATGCTGATGCGCGCGGCTTCGGCACGGTCGATCTGCGGGGCGAGGCAGCTTACAATGGCCCGTGCCACCATGGTCTGGGTGTCGAAATGGCCTGCAAGGTCACGATCGAATGTCTCGGCCCAGACCTGCCCACCATTGGCGGCATCGACCAGTTGCGCTGTCACGCGCACACGGTCGGCCGTTGCACGGACGCTGCCTTCGACAACATATCGCACGCCCAGTTCCTGCGAGATGACGGGCAGGGCGCGCGGCATCTGGCGGTAGGCATAAGCGGAGTTGCGGGCCACCACGAAAAGATCGCGAAAGCGCGACAGCTCCGTCGTGATATCTTCGACAAACCCATCTGCGAGCCAGTCCAGATCTGCGTCGCCGCCCAGGTTTGTGAAGGGCAAGACAACGACAGAAGGGCGGTCCGGCAAGCTCAGCGGGGTCGCTGTGCCATTGGCAATCTCCAGCGCAAAACGCAGGCCGCGGCTTGGGACCGTCACGATCGCTTCCGGGCCAAGGATGCGGCGAAGATTGGCAACCTGCACGTTGAGATTGTTGTCCCCGACCACGGTGCCGGGCCAGACATGGGCCATAATTTCGTCCCGCCCGACCACCCGATCGCGTTGTTCGATCAGCAATTCGAGAAGGTCATAGGCACGGCCACCGATTGGAATATCTTCCTCTCCGCGGCAAAGCCTTCGCGTTTTGCGATGCATCGTGAAATCGGAAAATCTGATACTGTCCATCATCTCAATTTTACTGTTTGTAAATTAGTGTAGTAATCCAATTCGAAGACTGGGCGGGGCACAAGGGAAAACTCGGTTACGGAGCCTCTGCGCTGCGATTTCCTGAAAGTTTGGATTGCCCTGTCTCTTCAATCGTCCGCTCTGGTGGTTTGTAGGGTCTGGTGTGGTGCGAAATTCCGCTGCGCGATCGTGGCAAATTATTCATCCTTGTTCAGGGGTTGCGGCGCTGCCCGCAAGTAGCCCGCCGTCAATATTCAGCTCCGCACCGGTCATGTAGGCCGCCTCGTCCGAGGCCAGAAGCACGGCCAGCGCGGCCACCTCTTCGGGCGCACCGAAGCGCCGCAAGGGCGTGTCAGCGACAAAGGCTGCCACACGGGCTTCGCGCTCCGGCCCGTCGCCCAGCATCGGGTCCCACATCGGGGTGAGGATGGCCGCCGGATGGATCGAGTTGCAGCGGATGTTCAGACCCTGTTCCGCGCAATAGAGCGCGACGGATTTCGTGTGGTTTCGCACCGCCGCTTTTGACGATGCATAGGCCGCCGCCGCCGGAATTCCGACAAGGCCGGAACGCGACGAGATGTTGATGATCGACCCTGCACCCTTGCCGCGCATCGCCCCGATTGCGTAGCGACACCCAAGGAACGTGCCGTCGAGGTTCACGGCATGCACGGCCCGCCAATCTTCCAACGAGGCATTTTCGGGGTCATGCGGGCGCATCGCTTCCTCGAAACCGGTGATCCCGGCATTGTTCACCAGCGTATCGCATTGCGGCCATGCAGCCGCCAAGCTGCGCCAGTCATCCTCTGATGCCACGTCCAGACGCTGATGATCGCCCCCTATTTCCTTGGCGACCCTTTCGGCACTTTCTGCGTCCTTGTCTGTGACCACAACCTGCGCACCTTCCCGCGCAAAGGCCGCGGCGATTGCTGCGCCTATACCGCGTCCACCCCCGGTGACGATGCAGGTTTTTCCGGTCAAACGGGTCATGACTGCTTTCTTCTCACGTCGGTCTGGACTTGTTCCCGCGCAGGCTTAGCCATGCGTGGTTGAGTTTCGTAATTTAGCCACTAAAGGGTAGTCGTAGTATCGTATACTATATCTGCAATGCTGCGCCATTGCCAGTCAATGGAAACAATCAGTTTTCGAAAACGTCCAATGACGTCCTAGGGTTGCGCCGCCTATTTAGTGTTCGCTCTCAAGTTGGCAAAACATGAAATAATCGCCAAATCCCAATGCCGAGCCCAAACCGTGATAGGTACCTGCGGTTCGCGGCCGACAACCAAGGTGACGGGCGAGCAAGGTTTTACATGGAAGCGTCAGTCCAATCTGGCCACCACGCTTCGCCGCGCTAGCTCATTCATCAACGACGTGCCATCGGCCTGTGGGCAAACGAGCGTGCACGGGTCCCTGCATCAGATCGGGTTGCACCGGTTCCGAGACGCAGATAGGGGTGCGCCACCAGATGTCGTTTGGTTTCTACGACAGGTCGTTTTGTGGCGTCGGATTTAAGGGATGCGCGCCACTCTGGGGTATCGAAGAGCCCGTCGGCCCCTGCGCCGCCATATCTTCGCAGCCGAATGAAATGCAGCAAGGCATCTGTTTTGCGACGCATGCGACAGGAGGGACAAAAATGTTTGCGACCATCATGATACCGGTGGATCTGGCCCATCAGGACCATTTGGGCAAGGCGCTGCAATGCGGCGCGGATCTTGCCCGGCAGTATGGATCCAGGGTGATCTATGTCAGCGTGGCCACCGCAGCACCAAGCTCGGTCGCGCATAATCCGGCGGAGTTCGATGCGAAACTACAGGGTTTCGCCGCATCGCAGGCCGAAACCCACGGGATCACGGCCGAGGCGCTGGCCGTGTTCAGCCATGATCCGGTGACGGACCTTGATCCGACTCTCTTGAAGGCCATCAAGGACACCGGGGCGGATCTGGTCGTGATGGCCAGTCACCTGCCCAGACTGACCGACTACATCTGGCCGTCGAATGGCGGAACCATCGCGTCGCATTCCGGGGCTTCGGTCTTCGTGGTGCGTGGATGACTTCGCATCCGACCAATTGGAAATGAAATAAAACGAGGGGTCAAAATGACCGACGAAAACACCAATCAGGGCATACCCGAGCCGGAAGGCGAGGCCGCCCTGATCGACACCGATTACGAGATCGGACAAGACAATATCGACGGCTCTGTCGGGCCGTTCGGCTTTGATATTCATAACCCTGTCTTCCTGATATCAGGGCTTTGCGTCTTTTTCTTCGTGTTCTACGCGCTGGCTTTGCCCGAACAGGCAGGATCGGTGTTCAGCTGGCTGTTTTCCTTTGTGACAAAGGGCTTTGACTGGTTCTTCATCGGCGCGGCCAATATCTTTGTCCTGTTCTGCTTTCTTCTGATCGTCACGCCTTACGGTCGTGTCCGTCTGGGCGGGGCAGATGCGACACCGGATTATTCCTATCTTGGCTGGTTCGCGATGCTCTTTGCCGCTGGCATGGGCATCGGGCTGATGTTCTACGGCGTTGCCGAACCGATGAGCCATTTCAGCAGCTCTCTCGGCGGAACGACCGTGGGTGAAGACGGCATCCGGACCGACTGGGCACCACTTGGTGGCGCAGCAGGGGATCAGGCAGAAGCCGTTCGTCTGGGCATGGCTGCCACGATCTTTCACTGGGGTTTGCACCCTTGGGCGATCTACGCTGTCGTGGCGCTAAGCCTCGCGCTATTTTCTTATAACAAGGGTCTGCCGCTGACGATCCGCTCAGCCTTCTACCCGATCCTGGGCGAACGTGTCTGGGGATGGTGGGGCCACTGCATCGACATCCTTGCCGTCTTTGCCACGCTGTTCGGGCTTGCCACATCGCTGGGCTTCGGCGCGATCCAGGCCAATGCCGGCCTGAACGAGCTGTTCGGCATCCCCATCGGGTCAACCACAGAGGTCGTGCTGATTTCCGCCATCACCGCTGTGGCGTTGATCTCTGTCCTTCGCGGGCTTGATGGCGGGGTCAAGGTCCTGTCCGAGATCAACATGGGGCTTGCTTTTGCGCTCTTGCTATTCGTGCTGCTGGTCGGACCGACATTGTTCCTGCTGACCGGCTTTTTCGACTACCTTCTTGCCTATGTTCAATACCTCCCCGCACTGGCCAACCCGATCGGTCGCGAGGATGTCAACTTCAGCCAGGGCTGGACCTCGTTCTACTGGGCCTGGTGGATCAGCTGGTCACCGTTCGTGGGCATGTTCATCGCCCGCGTCAGCCGTGGCCGCACGGTGCGCGAATTCGTCACCTGCGTTCTTCTGATCCCCAGCCTTGTCTGCGTGCTGTGGATGAGCGTTTTTGGCGGTGCCGCGCTCAACCAGGTCATCGCGGATGGCTATACGGCGGCACAGGACGCGGATCTGGAGATCAAGCTGTTCAAGATGCTGGCGGAACTGCCACTGGCCTCGATCACTTCCTTTATCGGGATCGTGCTTGTCATCGTGTTCTTCGTAACCTCGTCGGATTCGGGGTCGCTGGTGATCGACACGATCACGGCAGGCGGCAAGGTTGACGCGCCGGTACCGCAGCGGGTCTTCTGGTGTGTCTTCGAAGGTGCGGTGGCCATCGTTCTGCTGCTGAGTGCGGGCGGTCTGCAATCGTTGCAGTCCATGGTGATCTCCACCGGCTTGCCCTTCACGGTCGTGCTGCTGGCGATGTGCTGGGCAATCTGGCGCGGCCTGAGCACAGAGGCACGCTGAACAAACAAAAATGGGCACCGCGCATGTCGGTGCCCATTTGATCTTGCGGGTCTGGCCTGAAGGATCGGACCACCACCTGTTAGCAAGCGAATCCGCCCAGAAACGAGCTTTCGATTGATCGACGCTCAGGCGTAAAGAGGCTGCATCCCAAGCTGGACATGCATTGCGTTGACCGCGGCTTCTGGAATTTCCAGCGCCTGTGCAAGCTGATGCAGGTATTGCGCCTCGGCCTCTGTGTCGACCCGGATGGTGGTCAGCGAGGCAGAATAAACCTGCATCTTCTGCGCGGCAGGCGTATCGGCTGCCAGCCCCTCGACATCGACATCGGCCGCAAGCTGGGCCTGAATGAAGGCGATGTCCTCGGCATCGGCATCGTCGCCAACGGTTTCAAGGATCTTCGCCTTCTCCTCGGCGTCAATGCCGCCATCGGCCTTGGCGGCCTGGATCATCGCGCGCAACATCAGGGCGGCCGCAGCCTCGGCATCGGGCATCACCTCGGCGGTGTTGAACTGGTCGATCAGGCTGCTCAGCCCCTTGCCCTGCGCCTGCGCCATCGCGCCGACACCGGCCAGCATGCCTGCCAACCCGGTGCCGCCCCCCGAGCCGGAGGACAGAAGGCCGCCTTTTTCGCCGCCCTCATCTGCCTGCCCGCCGCCCATCAGGGCGGACAGGTCCAGTCCGCCTTTCTTCATCTGATCCATCAGGCCCTGCAAGGGATTGTCCTGACCCGCCGCACCGCCCGGAAGCTGTGACATCATATCACCCAGCCCGCCGGTCTGCTCTCCCTTGATCTGAGCGCCGCCGCCCAGCAAGCCCTTCACGCCCTGACCTCCTGACAGCTTGTCGACTCCGCGTGCGGAGGCATATCCGATGGCGATCTTGGCCAGTGTCCCCATAAGGCTCATGTGGTCTCTCCCTGCTGGTTTGCATCAAACTCAGCAGTCACCATGCCATGTCAGGGCCAAGCTGTAACCGGAAATCTGCCGGAACACCGAAAGCGGCAAAGGTTTATGCCGGATACAGCGCCCGGTACCCGCGATCTGCGACCTGCAGCAGGTGGCGCGCAGGTCGGATCAGGTGCCGCAGAACGTGGCGGGGACAACCTCGGCGGGCAGGGGCGGTCTTGCCATATCCTCTGCCTCCGGCTGGTCCTCATAGGGGCGCGACAGCACCTCCAGCATCCGGTGGAAGGGCGCGTCATCGCCCGCAACCGCGGCCTCGATCATCTGCTCCACCCGGTGGTTGCGGGGGATGAAGGCCGGGTTGGCGGCGCGCATGGTCTTCTCTGCCTCCGGTTCCGCCTCCAGCCGCTGCATCCAGCCTTCGGCCCAGCGATCAAAGGCTGTCGGATCGGTGAACTGGTCGCGCGCCTTGCCGGTGGGCAGGGCACGGAACGTGTTGGTGAAATCGGCCTGATTTTCATCCATCGCCGTCAGCAAGCTGCCGATCAACGCGGCATCCTCGGGCCGGGGAGTGGCAATGCCGATCTTGGCGGCAAACCGCGCTAGCCATGCGGTGCGGATCTGCGTGGCCATGGCCTGCACGTCTTCGGTAAAGCCCTTCACCGCCGCGTCCGTGTCAGGCATCAACGGCACCAGAGCGGTCGCAAGCTGCGCCATGTTCCAGATGATGATATCGGCCTGATTGGCATAGGCGTAGCGACCCCGCCGGTCGATGGACGAAAACACCGTGTCGGGATCGTAGACATCCATGAAGGCGCAGGGGCCGTAATCGATGGTCTCGCCCGAGATCGCACAGTTATCCGTGTTCATCACGCCGTGGATGAACCCAACAGACATCCACTGCGCGACGAGATCTGCCTGCGCAGCAATCACCGCCTGCAACAACCCGCGCGGCCCATCGGCATCCGGGTAGTGGCGGGCGATCGCGTGCTCCGTCAGCTCGCTCAGCGCCTTGCTGTCCTGCCGCGCGGCGAAAACCTGGAACGTGCCCACACGAAGATGGCTGGAGGCCACGCGCGTCAGTACAGCGCCGGGCAGGGCGCCTTCGCGGTAAACCGGCTCTCCGGTGCGGACAGCGGCTAGCGCGCGGGTGGTAGGCACGCCAAGCGCATGCATCGCCTCGGAGACGAGGTATTCGCGCAGCACGGGGCCAAGCCAGGCGCGCCCGTCACCGCCGCGGGAATAGGGTGTGCGGCCCGATCCTTTGAGTTGGATGTCGCGGCGAAGGCCATCCCGGCCCACCGTTTCTCCCAGAAGGATCGCGCGGCCATCGCCAAGCTGCGGGTTGAACTGACCAAACTGGTGTCCGGCGTAAAGCTGCGCCAGCGGGGCTGCGCCAGCGGGCAGATCGTTGCCCGCAAAGATCGCAGCAAGACGCGGATCATCGGTGCCGGTCATGCCCATTTCGGCCGCCAGCGCGTGGTTGAACACGATCAGCTCCGGCGCGGCCACCGGCGTCGGCGCTTGCCGGGTGAAAAAAACATCGGGCAGGGCGGCGTAGGAATTATCGAAGGGGATCGTTAGTGTCATGGGACTCACATAGGCGTTGGGGCCGGGAATGCCAGTGGTCTAAAGCACCCGCGACATGAAGAGGTATCCGTCGCGCGGGCGGAACCCGGCGCGGGTGTAAAAGCGGGTCACCGGTTCGTCGTTGCGATCCGCCTCAAGATGCAGGGCGCCCACGCCGCTGTCCCGCAGCGCATGGGCAAGGGAATTGACCGCCTCGAACCCCATGCCACGGCCACGCACGGCAGGGCGGATGTAAAGTTCGTCAACAATGCCGTCCAACCCGCCGAATTCGACCGACCAGCCGAAGGTGACAACAACATATCCGACCGGCGCCTTGCGTGGCCCGATCAGCCAGATGGCACCATGCGGCGAGCCCTCCAGCAAGGGCGCAATCGCGGCGCGCTGGTGGTCCTCGTCCGTGCCAAATCCCTGATGTTCGTGAAAGGCGGCCACCATCGAAAGAAGCCGGGGCAGATCGTCAGGGCCTGCAAGGTGAAGGGTTTTCATAGCCGGGCCAGCCGTTCGGTCAGAAGGGTGAAAAAGCCGTCAGCGTCGAGATCCCCCATGAAGGTGGCGTTGCGCGGCCGGTCGGTCACGCCCCACCAGTCGGCAACCGTCATGCCAAGCGTCAGCTCGGACGTGGTTTCAACCTCGACATTGATGTGGCGGCCATGGAACAGATCCGGCTGGATCAGGTGTGCCGTCACGCAAGGGTCATGCAAAGGCGCGCCTTCGCTGCCGTATTTCTCCTTGTCGAACCGTTCGAAGAAATCGGTCATCAGCGCCACGGCTTCGCCCACCGGAGTGCTGAGCGCGCGGAACGCGTCATTGCGATGTGGTGTGACAAGCGCCTTATGGGTCACATCCAGCGGCATGATGGTAATCTTTGCGCCGGATTTCAAAACGATGTCAGCGGCTTCGGGGTCGACATAGATGTTGAATTCAGCGGCGGGGGTGATGTTGCCCACCTCGAAATAGGCGCCCCCCATCAGCACGATCTCGGCAATCCTGGGCGCAATGTCAGGCGCCCTTTGCAATGCCGTGGCGATGTTGGTCAGCGGCCCTAACGGGCAGAGCGTGACAGTGCCTGCGGGATGCGCGCGCAGCGTCTCGATGATGAAATCGACGGCATGGGCATCTTGCAGTGGCATCTTTGGATCGGCGAGTGTTGGTCCGTCCAGCCCGGTCTTTCCGTGGACATGCTCGGCCGTAACCAATTTGCGTTTCAGCGGCGCGTCACAGCCCGCAAAGACGGGAATGTCAGTGCGGTTTGCAAGTTCGCAGACGATACGCGCATTCTTCTGCGTTAGGGCCAGCGGCACATTGCCAGCGACAGCCGTGATGCCCAGCACCTCGATCTCTTCGGGAGAGGCCAGCGCCAGCAGAATGGCCACCGCATCGTCCTGACCGGGATCCGTGTCGATGATGATCTTGCGTGCTGTCATGTCTGCGCTCTCCCTGTCGGTCCGCCGCGCCGCAAGACGCGTTTTTCCGACAACCGTCTGACAGAGCCTTGTCAACGTCGCAAGCAAAATGGGCGTGTGAAGGCGAGACAGCGCCGAGGGGTGGGTCCGCGAATTGGGGCGCTGGACGACGACCACGCAAGCGCAGCTTTCACTTGGGTTGCGAACGGAGACCCCTGCGGCGCGTCAGTTCCAACGCCGCACCCGCCGCCAGCGAGGCGGGCGTTGCGGCCCATCGTCAAGTTAAGGACTGCCGGGCCAGCACAAGAGCCGTCGCTCAAGGCGGTCCATCCGCAGTGTCGCGCTCAACTTTGGGGGCAAACCGTTGCCCAGCGCGCCTGTAACGGTCTGCGGCATGGAAACGAAGAAAGGCGGCGACATATCTGCCGCCACCTTCGGTGTCATGTCGCTCGCGACGATCAGGCGAGCAGGTCGATGAGGTTACCATATAGCGACAGGTTGATCTCGGTGTCACCGGCACCATCAATCAAGGTCCAGAGGACTTGGCCCGTAGGATCGAAAGTCACGAATGCCTCGTCGATTGCGGCATTTCCGGCCCCGGTATTGGCGAAATGCACGGAAAAGTCTGCCGCGGTGGCTCCGCCTGCGCCGTATAACAGGACATCGCCTTCGGTGGCTGTATAGTCCTTGACCCAGTCGGTTCCGTGAGTGCTCGAACCGGCATGGTAGAACCTGTCGGCATCCGCCCCGCCCGTCAGCCGGTCGTTGCCGTAGCCGCCATTGAGGAAGTCGAAACCGTCCCCGCCGGACAGCATGTCTCCCCATTCTGATCCGGTCAGCTGGTCATTTCCGTCCTGACCGAGGAGCGTGTCGGCCCCCGTTCCGCCGTCAATCACATCATCGCCGTCCCCGCCGTAGACCAGGTCATTTCCGGCGCCGCCGTCGATCGTATCGTCGCCCAGACCGCCGATGATGACGTCACCCGCGTCAGAGATTGCATCGCCGCCGGTAAGCACATCGTCACCGTCGCCACCATTGACCGTGTCGGCCCCTGCGCCACCATCAAGCTGATCCGCACCGGCAAGACCGATAAGGCGGTCATTGCCCTCCAGCCCATCAATGATGTCATCCCCGGCAGTCCCGACGAGAAGGTCGTCTCCTGCGGTGCCGAGGATTGGCTCGGAAACGTTGGATTCGCCCGGCGCCATGGTCAGGAAACTGGAGGCTGTCAGGAATTCAGTCACGCCCTGAAGCGTTACCAGATCAACGCCGTCGATGGCCAACTGCAAATCTCCACCAACCACGGTCTGGGTGATGTTGGTGTCCACCATGATCGTATCGATGGTCATGGGCGTGACATCCAGACCGATCAGGCCGAGGACGTCCTCGCCCGCGATGAAGTCGGTGATCACCGAGTTCTGAATATCGGCAGTCGTCGGCGCACCGTAGGAGAGAACGAAGAAGTCAGAGTCCGCCCCGCCGGTCATGGTGTTGCCACCCTGGCCGACAAGGTAATCCTCGCCCGCGCCGCCCGAGATGGTCTCGCCCGCGGCATAGGTGGTGATCTCTTCGTAGCTGAGCACCAGTTCCGAGCTGTAGATCGACGTGGGCTTGATATCGCCCTTGACGTAGACGGCCACATCGAAGGCCGATGTCATATTCAGGCCGTTATCCGTGACCGTGCCTGCCGCGTTCTGCCATCCGGCACTGATCGCCAGCGGCGAGAACGGGTTTTCCCAGTCCAGAAGGTTGATGACGGTCTGCGTCTCTGCGCCAACGATGTATTTCTCTTCACCGTTTTTCACCGGAGGGGGCGTGGAGGGATCTTCGGGGATCACGACGCTGGGCAGGTCCTGACCGTATTTGTCAGGCTGAAGCCGCCAGCGGGGCCCGACAACATATTCAGTGCCGTCTGCATTCAGCTCCGGTTCAAACGGCTCACGGTCCATGGTGGTGTACCAGGCGTTGGTGAACCCTTCGGCGCCATCAATCGCCCCGATCGCGGCCATATCAGAGGTCGCCCACGCCGCCGCAAGGGCCGGATCTTTCAGAACGGTCCCGGCCGGATAGAGCGTGCCGTCGCCGGCATAATAGTCATCGGTCGTGACCCAGGAACCATCCGCGAGGATTTCGTAGGTCGGCAAGGTGCCGATCGCGAATTCGTTTTCAAAATCCTCGGGGCGGATCTGATCGTTCGGGTTGTTGGTGATCAGGTGGTGGGTGACAAGCTCTGCCGCAGTGATCTTGTAGAGCGGCTGAATATCCCCCTCGGAATCCTTGGTATCCCATTCCGACGGCAGGTCCAGCGTTGCTTCGAGCCGGATGTCGTTGGGTTTTTTGATCGTGTTGCCCCAGCGGTACAAAAGCTTGCCATCGTCCTTCAGCGTCACCGAATAGTCGGCGCTGGCGGCGATGTTGATGTCGATCTCGGTCTCGTTCGGTTCCAGAACGTCCTTCAGATCGGCCACGCCGTCGCCATTGGCATCGCCCGCATCCGCGATTGCATCCGCCGCAAGCCAGCCGTCATAGGCCCCACCGATCATGTAAAGATCGTTATCCAGCGGATAAACCGCATCCGGATCGCCGGGATACTTCTGATCCGACAAGACGTTCTGCATGACGACATAGTGTTCGGTCGATGCTTTCACGGTGTTGCCACCCAGACCTGACAGCCACGTCCCCAGAACAGCAGGTGTCTTGAACGTATCGGTCGGAGAATCCGAAACGGTGATCCCGATTTGCTGACCGTAAGTGCCGGTGATGTCGCCCGCCCAACCCTCTGCATATTCCGGGTTCAGCACGAAATCCTTTTCCTCGGCGCCGACAAAGTCAGTCACGATGAAGCCGAATTCGCTGTTGATCGGGTAAAGATTTGTGCCGTCTTTGGCGACAAGCGGCGTAGCCGAGAAATCGATCACCGGCGTTTCGCCGGGTGCCACGTCACCTTGGGTCAAACCAGAGTAGGTGCCGGTGACATCGGCGGTGCTGTAGACATGTACGGATGTAAAATCCGGGGAGGTGTTCAACGGCTGATCGATGTCGATTGCGTTGCTCGGGTCAATAATTACGGCCATTTTGGTCTCCTCACGTTTGAATACCGGTTCGTGTCCTGAGGACCTGTTGGTGTCAGGCCGCGCTGTTCCGGCGAATGTCGGCTCTCTGCCTGAGAGCGCGGCTCCCGGTTGTCTCGTGGCATCAAGACCGCCAAAATCGCGCCTTCACGGATATGTTATGTGCAGAAAGTGAGATGTGTTCTTGACCGAAATCAATTTTTCTAAATAAACTTAAATCCCGGGTGATGAGGCGTATGACGGCATGGGCTCGGCCCTGTCATCCGTCTGAATTTTTTGAGGAAAGGGAGGCTTGCGAGCCGATCCAACCGCAGAGGTTCAGGCGCATCAATCGGCGGTCAAATCAGCGTCTGTGTTTGGTGCAGCCATGATCTCAGCCCCTTTGGCGCGCCACAGATCGTCAGGACATTGCAGCGCCGCCGAAACAGCATTCGGGCAATCTGCGCGACCACTTGATCGCGACGGGCGCAGCGCGGGGGTTCGCAACCCACCGCGGGCATTGCCCCATTGCGGTCAGCCTTTCATTCAGCCGGTTTTCGGCGTAGGGGCAGAAAGGATCGGATCCCTGCAAGACCCGGTTCTGCAATGACATGCGGATGTGCTCCGCCCGTTTCGTCCGGGCTTTACGCTCCGGACAATTGGATATGAGGAGTTTTCCAGATGACGCCAGCAGCACGGTATCAGGCCGCGATCGAAGTTCTGGATCGCGTGGGCTCCGGGCTTGCGGTCGAGCAGGCCCTGACGAACTGGGCGCGCGGTGCGCGGTTTGCCGGATCAAAGGACCGCGCGGCTGTGCGTGACCATGTCTATACGGTCGTCCGTCGTCGGCGCAGCTGCGCAGCCCTTGGCGGTGGTGAGCATGGCCGGGCGCTTGTGCTGGGTCTTTTGCGGGACGAAGGGGCGGACCCGGCGACAGTCTTTACCGGCGAGGGTTACGCGCCCGATCCCCTGACCGAGGCCGAGCTGTCTCTTGGCCATGCGCCCGAAGGTGCTGCCGCACTGGATTTGCCGGACTGGTTGCTGCCGCTGTTCGAGGCGTCGCTCGAGGATCCCGAGGCAACCGCCCTGGCGCTGCGTGATCGCGCGCCCGTGTTTCTGCGCATCAACACGTTGCGTGGCGATGTTGATACGGCGCAACAGTCGTTGCTGCCCGAAGGGGTCCAGACCCGCCCGCATCCGCTCTCTCCCAGCGCGCTGGAAGTCACCGAAGGGGCGCGACGCGTTCACCTGTCGCAAGCTTACGCCGATGGGCTGGTGGAGCTTCAGGACGCGGCAAGCCAGGCCGTGGTCGACAAACTGCCGCTGCGCCCCGGCATGCGGGTGTTGGATTACTGCGCCGGCGGCGGTGGCAAGTCGTTGGCAATAGCGGCAAGGCTGTCCGGGCCGGTAGAGGCGCATGACGCCGATCCGCGCAGGATGTCCGATCTGCCCGCGCGTGCCATGCGCGCAGGCGCCGAGGTTGACCTCGTTGATCAGCCTGTCGGACCCTATGATCTGATCCTGTGTGATGCGCCATGTTCGGGGTCGGGCGCATGGAGACGGTCCCCGGAAGGCAAGTGGCTGTTGACCGCAGAGCGCCTGACGGAACTGCAGGACATCCAGTCGGAGATATTGCAGAGCGTGGCCGACTTGGTGGCACCTGATGGGGTGCTGGCCTATGCCACCTGTTCTGTTCTGGCAGAGGAAAATCGCGCGGTGGTTGACCGTTTTCTGGATGCGCATCCGGGATGGCAATACACAGAACAACACCAGTTCCTGCCCAGCCAGGGCGGGGACGGTTTTTTCCTGGCTCTTTTGAAAGCAAAGGCTTGACCGACGTTTTCAACCCTGAGACGATCTTGGTAGCCTTAATAACCGGTTAACGAATCTCTCGTCGTAATGGCTGTGGCAAGAATCACATGGGGGTCGCCTTGGCCTATACGTCATTGAATCCCGGACCGATGACACGCGCATCCGGTCGTGTCTCTCAACGGCTTGGCCTGTTGCTGATCCTGTCAGCGGGGCTGCTTGGCGTCTCTTTCCTCGTGGCTTCCAGACAGGTGCAACTTGCACTTTTGGTGGCGGGTATGACTGCGCTCAGCCTTGCGCTTTTGTCCAAGGCCCTTACCGCATTGCACCGAATTCGTCGCAAATGGACATTGGATGCGCTGGCGCAGGCTGTGGCTCTGGACGGCGCCTATACGTTCTTTACGGATTTCGAAGGGGAAATCCTGTTCCGCAACCGCGCCGCCGAAGAACGCTGCGGCGCGCGCTCGGACATAACGCTGGGTGGGGAGTTGAAAGAGATCCTCGCCAATCCCGGCAGCGTGCTCCACCGGTTGAAAAGCCGGATCGGGCCGGGCGGTACGGCCAGAGAAGAGATCGTCACCCGTCAGGGATGCATCCGCCTTTCCGTACATGCCTTTGCCAGGGACGGCCTGCTGTGGCGGGTGGAAGAGAGCGCAGTGACAGAGAAGTCGCCGCTGGCCACGGCGATGGATCATATTCCGATGGTGTCCTTGGGGCGGAACAACGCCGTTCTTCAGATGAACGCAGCCGCGACAGAGCTTGTCGGCGCCCGGATCAAGGCGCTGGACCGGCTGATCCTTGACCTTCCGCTGGTCTCCGGTGGCGTCCACGATATCAGCGTTGCAGACGGCGTGGTGCGGCGCCTTGTGATCTGCGTGCAAACCAATGCCGGGCGGTCAGAGCTTTTCCTTCTGCCGGAACCAAAGATTGCAGCCTCTGACGACGCGGCGGCGGCCTTTGATGCCTTGCCTGTGGGCTTGCTGAAGCTGTCGCCCAACGGTGCGCTTTTGCGGTCCAACAAGGAGGCCCGCGCGCTGCTGGGGGGCGATTGCGCTCAAAGCAAGCTGCTGTCGGACTATATGGAAGGGCTTGGGCGCCCGCTGACAGACTGGATTCAGGAAACAGCGACCGGGCGCGGCACGAACCATTCGGAATTCCTGCGCCTGACCCGCGCTGACAAGGAGGTGTTTGTTCAGGTCACGCTGAACAGGATCACCGAGAACGGACAGACCGCCCTGATCGCCGTCATCAACGATGCGACAGAGCTGAAGACCCTCGAAGCGCAATTTGTTCAAAGCCAGAAGATGCAGGCCATCGGTCAACTCGCCGGGGGTGTGGCGCATGATTTCAACAATCTTTTGACGGCGATTTCAGGGCATTGCGACCTGTTGTTGCTCCGTCACGATCAGGGTGACCCCGATTTTGGCGACCTTGTCCAGATCAACCAGAATGCCAACCGTGCGGCCGCCCTCGTCGGGCAGCTCCTGGCGTTCTCTCGCAAGCAGACTCTGCGACCGGTTGTTCTTGATCTGCGCGACACGCTGTCCGACCTGACCCATCTTCTTAACCGGTTGGTGGGTGAAAAGGTGGTGCTGGAACTGCGGCACGACCCGGTGCTGAAACCGGTCCGTGCCGACAAGCGCCAGCTTGAGCAGGTGATGATGAACCTCGTGGTGAATGCGCGCGATGCGATGCCCACGGGTGGGCGGATCCTGATCGAAACGGAGATGAAGGTGCTGCATCAGCCGATGCGGCGCGACAGGGCAGAGGTCGCGGCGGGCGAATATGTCTCGGTCAAAGTGACCGATGATGGCGTGGGTATCCCGCCGGACAAGATGCAAAAGGTGTTCGAGCCCTTCTATACGTCGAAACGCACCGGCGAGGGCACGGGGCTGGGGCTGTCCACCGTCTATGGGATCGTCAAGCAAACCGGGGGTTTCATCTTTGTCGACAGCGTGGTCGGGTCGGGCACCTGCTTTACCCTGCTGCTGCCCGCCAGCGAAGTTGAAATGGCCGTCGGCGCATTGCCGCGTCCGGTCGAGAAGAAACCCGCGATCCGCCATGGTGACGGCGTCGTGCTGCTGGTCGAGGACGAGGCGCCGGTCCGTGCCTTTGCATCCCGCGCCCTGCGTTTGCGCGGCTACACGGTGCTCGAAGCCGCATCAGCGGAAGATGCGCTGAAACTGCTCGAAGACCCCACGGTCGAGGTCGACGTCTTCGTAACCGATGTGGTGATGCCGGGCATGGACGGGCCGACATGGGTGCGCGAAGCGTTGAAAGAACGCCCCGACGTCCGCGTTGTCTTCGTGTCGGGATATGCCGAGGACGTGTTCCGCGACAGCGAGGCACGTATCCCCAAATCTGTATTCCTGCCCAAGCCGTTCTCACTTGGCGACCTGACAGAAACGGTTCACAAACAGCTGTCTGGCGCGACCGAATCCAACTGACTTCGGCCGCGCGGGTAACCGCTCAGGTGCCGCTTTCCCAGATCTCGTATTCCGCCGCGCATTTGCGGCGGAACCGTTGCACAACCTCCTGAGATATCTCTAGGTCCAGCTTCGGCGATACGTTCGTGCGCGGCAGATCAAGCGTGACTGATAGACGGTCCTCAACAAATGCGCGCAGGGCGGGCTGGTGTTCGTAACGGAAGAGGTGATTGATCCTCACACCATTGGGCCGGGGTTCGAGAAATTTCGCCTGGCTCCCGACATTCGCGAAAGGGGGCTTGTCACCCTTCATATAGGCAAGCACGAATTGCTCAAAGCTGACATCGGCGGTGGAGGTCCGCTTGCCATCAAGAAAGGGGCGCCTGCGATAGCGATACCAGCTTCCCAGCCAGTCCAGCGGATCGCGCACGACAGCAAGCGTTTCCATGTCCTCTCCGCCCGTGCGTTCGAACATGGGCCGGAAAAACCGGTTGTAGCGGTAAATCGGCGCGTGTTTTAGCTCTGGCGGATCAAGGACGGCGATGGAGGCCCGCGTCTGCCACGTCGCCTCATAGGCCGAAGTCCCGGTCTTGGGCACGGCCAGGAAGACCAGTCTTTCTTTCCAGAACACCAGCATTACTTGCTCCTCTGCAATGACCCGGGAGTCTCGCGCAGGCTCCTCAACCCTTCCTTAACCAATTCGACCAATACTGACGAGAGCAGGAATTGACTTGAATTGTTCTCGTTTTGATCTCATATAGAAAAGAACAAGAGGCGAACAAGCAGCAGCAATTGCCGCCCGGGTCCGGGTGTGGAATAAGGACGTGAAACTCATGGCAACGGCAGATCTTCTGACTATGGACAGCAAGCGCAACGCAGATAAACAAAAGGCGCTCGACAGTGCGCTGGCCCAGATCGAACGTCAGTTCGGCAAGGGGTCCATCATGAAACTTGGTGGCGACAATGTCATCAAGGATATCGAAGCGACGTCGACCGGATCGCTTGGTCTGGACATCGCGCTGGGGATCGGCGGGCTGCCCAAAGGCCGCATCATCGAGATCTACGGGCCTGAAAGCTCTGGTAAGACCACGCTGACCCTGCATTGCGTGGCCGAAGAGCAGAAAAAGGGCGGTGTCTGCGCCTTTGTCGATGCCGAACACGCGCTCGATCCGCAATACGCCCGCAAGCTGGGCGTGGATCTGGACGAATTGCTGATTTCGCAGCCCGATACCGGTGAACAAGCGCTGGAAATTACCGATACGCTGGTGCGCTCTGGTGCCGTCAGCATGGTCGTTGTCGATTCGGTTGCCGCGCTTACGCCGAAATCCGAACTCGAAGGGGACATGGGTGACAGCAGCGTCGGCGTGCAAGCCCGCCTGATGAGTCAGGCCATGCGCAAGCTCACCGGCTCGATCAGCCGGTCGAACTGCATGGTCATCTTCATCAACCAGATCCGGATGAAGATTGGCGTCATGTTCGGCAGCCCCGAAACGACCTCTGGCGGCAACGCGCTGAAATTCTACAGCTCCGTTCGGCTTGATATCCGCCGCATCGGATCGATCAAGGATCGCGACGAGGTTGTCGGCAACACGACCCGCGTCAAGGTGGTGAAGAACAAGGTGGCCCCGCCCTTCAAACAGGTCGAATTCGATATCATGTTCGGCGAAGGCATCAGCAAGATGGGCGAACTTCTGGATCTTGGCGTGAAGGCCGGCGTGGTCGACAAATCCGGAAGCTGGTTCAGCTATGGCGACGAACGCATCGGGCAGGGCCGCGAGAATGCAAAGAACTTCCTGCGTGAAAACAAGCAGATGGCTCTGGAGATCGAGGACAAGATCCGCGCCAGCCACGGGCTTGATTTCGACATGGGCGGCTCTGGTGAAGATGCGGCAGACGATGTGATGGAAAGTTGACCGCTGCGAAAAGACGAATTTGAGGGGCCTGCACCGTAATTGGGTGCGGGCCCTTTTTCATTGCGTCATGGACAGTTGCGGGGCAGGGCGATAAACCTCTCGAAAATCCTTGCACGAGACCGAAATATGCCCTCGCTCAACGACATACGCTCTACCTTCCTCAACTATTTCGAGAAACAGGGCCACCGTATCGTTCCCTCCAGTCCGCTGGTGCCGCGCAACGATCCGACGCTGATGTTTACCAACTCCGGCATGGTGCAGTTCAAGAACCTGTTCACCGGGATCGAACATCGCGACTACACCCGCGCCACAACGTCGCAAAAATGCGTGCGGGCAGGGGGCAAGCATAACGACCTCGACAATGTCGGCTATACCGCGCGCCACCACACGTTCTTTGAGATGCTGGGGAATTTCAGCTTCGGCGATTACTTCAAGGCCGAGGCGATCCCCTTTGCCTATGAGCTGATCACCCGCGAATTCGACATCGATGCCTCGCGCCTTCTGGCCACGGTGTACCACACCGATGACGAAGCCTTCGAGATCTGGAAGAAGATGGGCATCCCCGAGGATCGCATCATCCGCATCGCGACGTCGGACAATTTCTGGCAGATGGGGCCGACCGGCCCCTGCGGTCCGTGTACCGAGATTTTCTACGATCACGGCGACCATATCTGGGGTGGCCCTCCGGGCAGCGCCGAGGAAGATGGCGACCGGTTCATCGAGATCTGGAACGTCGTTTTCATGCAGAACGAACAGTTCGAGGATGGCTCGATGCGCGCGCTCGACATGCAATCGATCGACACCGGCATGGGGCTGGAACGGATTGGTGCGCTGCTGCAAGGCAAGCACGACAATTACGACACCGATCTGATGCGCCACCTGATCGAGGCCAGCGCCAATGTCACCGACGGCGCGCCGGACGGGCCGGGCAACATCCATCACCGGGTGATCGCGGATCACCTGCGGTCGACATCCTTCCTGATCGCGGACGGGGTCATGCCCTCCAATGACGGGCGGGGCTATGTCCTGCGCCGGATCATGCGGCGTGCGATGCGGCACGCGCATCTGCTGGGGTCCCAGGATCCGGTGATGCACAAGCTGGTGCCATCGCTCGTGCAGGAAATGGGGGCCGCCTACCCAGAGCTGGGCCAGGCGCAGGCGCTGATCGAGGAAACGCTGCAACTGGAAGAAACCCGGTTCAAGCAGACGCTGGATCGCGGGTTGAAGCTGTTGGATGACGAGCTTGCGAAACTGCCGGAAGATGCGGCATTGCCGGGTGAGGCTGCGTTCAAGCTTTACGACACGTTCGGCTTCCCGCTTGACCTGACGCAGGATGCGCTGCGTGAAAAGGACCGGACGGTTGATACCGAAGGTTTCGATGCCGCCATGGCAGAGCAGAAAGCGAAGGCGCGGGCCGCATGGTCCGGGTCCGGCGAGGCTGCGGATGCGGCCATCTGGTTCGATATTGCCGACAAGAACGGCGCGACGGATTTCCTGGGCTACGATACGGAAACCGCCGAGGGTCAGATCCTCGCGCTGGTATCGGACGGGGCAGAGGTCGCTTCGGCCAAGGCTGGTGACACGGTGCAGGTCGTCTTGAACCAGACGCCATTCTATGCGGAATCCGGTGGTCAGGTCGGCGACAGCGGCACCCTTCGGGGTGACAAGGGACAAGCAAAAATCACCGATACCCGCAAGGTTGCCGGCGTGTTCATCCATTTCGCAGAGGTGACCGAGGGCGAGATTGCCAAGGGCGAAGGCGTCGTGCTGGAGGTTGATCACGCAAGACGCACGTCGATCCGGGCCAACCACTCGGCGACGCATCTGCTGCACGAGGCGCTGCGCCGTGCGCTTGGCGACCATGTCGCGCAGCGCGGATCGCTCAATGCGGATGACCGGCTGCGCTTTGATTTCTCCCATGCCAAGCCGCTATCTTCGGAAGAACTGGCGCGGGTTGATGCCGAGGTGAACGATTACATCCGCCAGAACACGCCCGTCGAAACCCGGATCATGACGCCGGACGATGCGCGCGGATTGGGTGCGCAGGCGCTGTTCGGCGAGAAATACGGCGACGAGGTTCGCGTCGTCTCGATGGGGCATGACCCGAAGTCGGGCAAAGGTGGCAATGGCGCGACCTATTCGCTTGAACTCTGCGGTGGCACGCATGTGCGCCAGACTGGTGATATCGGGGTGTTTGCCATTCTGGGCGACAGCGCATCCAGCGCAGGGGTGCGCCGGATCGAGGCCCTGACCGGGGCCGAGGCGTTCCGCTATCTGTCGCAACAGGCCCACCGGCTGGGCGACGTTGCGGCGGAACTCAAGACGCAAGCGGCCGATGTACCCGCCCGCGTCCGGGGGCTGCTGGATGAACGCAAGGCCCTGGCCAACGAGGTGGCGCAGCTGCGCCGCGAATTGGCAATGGCTGGCGGGGCCGGGCAGGGCAATGGTGCAGAGCCGCGCGACGTGAACGGCGTGCAGATGGTCGCACAGGTCTTGTCAGGCGTGTCCGGCAAGGATTTGCCGCCGCTGATTGACGAACACAAGGCGCGGCTGGGGTCCGGGGTGGTCCTGCTGATCGCCGATACCGGCGGCAAGGCGGCTGTTGCCGCGGGCGTGACCGAGGATCTGACGGGCCGGGTGTCGGCTGTCGATCTGGTGCGCGCGGCAGTTGCAGAACTGGGCGGCAAGGGCGGCGGTGGTCGTCCTGACATGGCGCAGGGCGGCGGCGCGGATGCGGCCAATGCCGAAGCAGCGTTCAAGGCGGCCGAAGCCGTCATCGGAGGATAAGACATGCCAGCACTTTGGATCGCTCACGTCACCGTTTCGGATGCGGAGGCTTACGGGCGCTATGCCGAACTCGCCGGGCCCGCAATCGCCAAACATGGCGGGCACTTCATCGCGCGGGGCGGGCGTTTTGTTCAGCTTGAAGGCAAGGAGCGTCCGCGCAACGTGGTGGCGAAATTCCCCAGTGTCGAGGCGGCTGAAGAATGCTACCACTCGCCCGAATACCAAGAGGCGCTCAGCCATGCGCGCGATGCGTCAGAGCGGGAACTTCTGATCGTAGAGACCAGCGAGTAACGCGCCTTACGGGTGTTCGATGTCCAACACGATATCGCCCCGCATGATCTGGCCGATATAGGCGCAGCTGTCGGGGCGCTGTTGGAAATGTGCCCAGGAAAACTGGGCGAACCGGTCCGGCGCCATGTAAAGGATCATCGCGTTCAGGCGGTCTCTCGGGATCTTTTTCGACATGTCGAACTCAGCCTCGAAGGTCTCGCGATCTTCGGGTGAAAGCGACCGTACCTGCATGGCATAGGCCACGTATTCGGTTGTCGCGACGCAATGCCCAAATGGGCATGGCAGGGCGTCGGCCGCAGCATGCGCCAGCTCATGGACGATGACGCTGTCAAAATAACGGTCTGTCGGGATACCGGCAAAGGCACTGTCTTCGGTGCGCCGATCGGCGATACCTGCGGGCGACAGCACGTCAATCCGCTGTTCGCCGCAGTGATAGATGCCGATGCAATCGGCCTGCATGTCGTTACGGATGCTGATCGATGTCGCCAGACCCAGCGTCACATTACATGCGGCCAGTTCCGTCAACGCGTCATCCGCGACCCTGCACACCCGCGCCGCGAGCACGGGGGTCTTCGCCGTGACTGTCAGGAGGTCGTTGTCGCATTCGAATGTCCCGGCCCGTCCTTCAGTGGCGAAGAGCAGGCAGGACAATGCGCCAGTAGCGCGGGTTAGGTACGATATCGCGGACACATCTGCAATTCTGCAATGAAGTCCGCGATACCGCCAATGATTTGGATCAACCAGCCTTGGCCATGCGCTTGCGCTCATGCGGGTCAAGGTAGCGCTTGCGCAGGCGGATGGCGTTGGGTGTGACCTCGACCAGCTCGTCATCGTCGATATAGGCGATGGCCTCTTCCAGCGACATGCGCACCGGCGTGGTCAGGCGAACGGCTTCGTCCGTGCCGCTTGCGCGCACGTTGGTCAGCTGTTTGCCCTTCAGCGGGTTCACTTCCAGATCATTCTCGCGGCTATGCTCGCCAATGATCATGCCGGTATAGACCTGTTCCTGCGCGCCGATGAAGAATTTGCCGCGATCTTCCAGCTTCCACAGGGCGTAAGCAACAGCAACGCCTGCATCCATCGAGATCAGCACACCCGCGCGGCGGCCCGGGATGGGGCCCTTATGAGCGGCCCAGCCGTGGAAGACGCGGTTGAGAACGCCCGTGCCGCGCGTGTCGGTCAGGAATTCACCGTGATAGCCGATCAGCCCGCGCGAGGGGACATGCGCGATGATGCGTGTCTTGCCTGCGCCTGCGGGCTTCATCTCTGCCAGATCACCCTTGCGGGCGCCGGTGATTTTCTCGATGACCGCGCCGGAATATTCGTCGTCCACATCGATGGTGACTTCTTCGATCGGCTCCAGCCGCTCGCCGTTTTCACCTTCGCGCATCAGAACCTGCGGGCGGGAGATCGACAGCTCGAACCCTTCGCGGCGCATGTTCTCGATCAGAACACCCATCTGCAATTCGCCACGCCCGGCAACTTCGAACGCTTCGCCGCCCGGCGTGTCGGTGACCTTGATGGCGACGTTGGATTCCGCCTCTTTCATCAGACGTTCACGGATGACGCGGGACTGCACCTTCTTGCCATCGCGGCCCGCAAGCGGGCTGTCATTGATGCCGAAGGTCACGGTGATGGTGGGCGGGTCGATCGGCTGGGCGTCAAGCGCCTCGTCCACCGCCAGAGCGCAGATCGTATCGGCCACGGTGGCTTTGGTCATGCCTGCAAGGCTGACGATGTCGCCGGCCTGCGCCTCTTCGATATCCTGCTGCGCCAGACCGCGGAAAGCCTGGATCTTGGTAACGCGGAACTGTTCGATTTTCTGGCCGATGCGGCTCAGCGCCTGCACGGTTGCGCCGACCTTCAGCTTGCCGGATTCAACGCGGCCCGTCAGGATACGGCCCACAAACGGGTCGCTGCCCAGCGTCGTGGCCAGCATGCGGAAATCTTCGCCCTGACGTTTGATCTGCTTGGGGGCAGGGACGTGGTTGACGATCAGGTCGAACAGCGCGGTCAGATCCTTGCGCGGTCCGTCGAGTTCGTGATCGGCCCAGCCGCTGCGGCCCGAAGCATACATATGCGGGAAATCCAGCTGGTCATCATCGGCGTCAAGGCTGGCAAAGAGGTCAAAGCATTCGTCCAGCGCGCGGTCGGGCTCGGCATCCGGCTTGTCGACCTTGTTCAGCACGACGATCGGGCGCAGGCCCAGTGCCAGCGCCTTGGAGGTCACGAATTTCGTCTGGGGCATAGGGCCTTCGGCCGCGTCCACCAGCAGCACGACACCGTCAACCATCGACAGGATGCGCTCTACCTCGCCGCCAAAGTCGGCGTGGCCGGGAGTGTCGACGATGTTGATGCGGTGGTTCTTCCACTCGACCGAGGTCGGCTTGGCAAAAATGGTGATGCCACGCTCACGCTCCAGATCGTTGGAATCCATCGCCCGTTCGGCAACTGCCTGATTTTCGCGGAAAGCGCCCGACTGTTTCAGCAATTCGTCCACAAGCGTTGTCTTGCCGTGGTCGACGTGGGCAATGATGGCGATATTACGCAGATCCATTTGGAAACCTTTTCTGTTCGCCCGCGCCGTACAAGTGCTGCGGGCAAAAGGCCAGCCCCTAATGCGTCGCAGCCCCGGAAAACAACTGTATCACGGCAATTCCGGCCACGATAAGCGACATTCCGATCACGGCCGGCCAGTCAAGCCGCTGCCCGAAGACGACAAAGCCGATCAGCGCGATCAGCAGAATGCCCAGCCCGGACCAAAGCGCATAGGCGACGCCCACCGGAACGCTACGCAGGGTCAGCGCCAGAAGGTAGAAAGCCGCAGCATAGGCCACCACCACGATAGCCGAGGGCAGGGGTTTTGTGAACTGCTGGCTGGCTTGCAGGGCCGTGGTCCCGATGGTTTCGGCCAGAACCGCCAGAAAGAGCGTGGCATAGGTCATGACTGTCATGGGGGGGGCCTTTCGTTGATCTGACTGGAACGTGACGCCAGATCACTCTTCGACCGCCGGAATTGCAAGTCAATTCACCCCGTGCGGCAACCGGCCGGGCAGTGCTTCTTGAACGGGAGCCGACAGGGCCGGATTTTAAGGCACAGGCGCGCAGGCATCTGGCTGGCGCAAGGGCGGCAGCCGGTACCGGGCACGGCTTCAGGGGGTTGGCTTTGCGGCGGCGCGTGCAGCGCTGCCCAATCCGACACGAACCTGCCATGAGCCGCGCGTCAGCCTTTGCCGATCCGATCCACTGACAGGAATCGGATCGGCGATCGGAACAGGATCAGCCTGCACGGTTCTGGTTCTCGTTGGTATTGCGGTTCTGATTGTTGTTCTGGTTCTGGTTTTGGTTGCCGCCGCCATTCGAGTCATCGTTCGGGCTATCATCGTCGCCGTTGTCGCTGCCGTCGCTGTCTTCATGTGCGGCACCGGTTGGCGACATGGCCGTGTAGGCACAGATCGGCAGATCTGCCGTATAGATGCCCCCGACCGGAACGTCATGCGGCCGACAGGATGGGACGCCGTATTTGTCGAAAACAGGCTCTTCCGAGATTGGTTCCGGTTTCTGCGCGCATGCTGCGAGCACGGTGAGTGATGCCGCAACCAGAGCAATGGTTTTAAGTGTCATTTTTTCAATTCCCTTTTTTTCTGCCTATCAAATCAGCGTCACATCAAACGCGGATGGCTGCTTTGACACAAATCAATGCAGAAAATCAGACCGGCGGATGCGCCTGCCCCGGAATATGTGGGGCGCCACGCGAGGGGGCCTTGGGCGGAGACGGTGATGGCTTGAAAAAAAGGGGATGGCCGCCGGAACCGTGTGGATTGGTCGCTGCTGCAGAGGCACGCATTTTTGGACCAGTCACGACAAGGCGGCGATCAATGCGCGAGATGCCTAAATGCGGCGTAAGGCGCACATAGCGGGCAAATCACCCGCTATGCGCAATGTTTTTCGTCCTCGAAAGGCTCAGCCGATGATCGCGTTCAGCGTCGCGCTTGGACGCATGACCTCTGCGGTCTTGGATGCGTCGCCGTGGTAGTAGCCGCCCAGATCGACAGGGCTGCCCTCGGCGGCCTTGATCTCGGCCGTGATCGCCTCTTCACCCTCGGCAAGCGCCTTGGCGATGGGGGCAAAATGCGCGGCAAGATCGGCATCCTTGGACTGCGCTGCCAAAGCCTCGGCCCAATAGCGGGCGAACCAGTAATGGCTGTCGCGGTTGTCCAGCTGACCGACCTTGCGCTCTGGCGACTTGTTGGTCTCCAGCAGCTTCTGGGTGGCCACTTCAACCGCTTCGCCCATGATCTCGGCCCGGGTGTTGCCGCGGCTTTCGGCCAGGAACTTCAGCGACTCGCCAAGCGCGCAGAACTCGCCAAGGCTGTCCCAGCGCAGGTGGTTTTCTTCCATCAACTGCTGAACGTGCTTGGGGGCAGAGCCGCCAGCGCCGGTTTCGAACAGACCACCGCCATTCATCAGCTTGACGATGGACAGCATCTTGGCCGAGGTGCCCAGTTCGAGGATCGGGAACAGATCGGTCAGGTAGTCGCGCAGCACGTTGCCGGTGATGGTCACGCAGTCATCGCCCTTGGTCATCGTCTCCAGCGTGAAACGCGTGGCTTCGCGCGGTGCCATGATCGGAATGTCGATCCCGGCCTTTTCAAGCGCGGGCTTGACGTATTTGATCAGCTCGGCGTCATGGGCACGGCTTGCATCGAGCCAGAAGGCGGCTGCACCGGTGGCCTTGGTGCGGGCGATGCCAAGCTGGATCCAATCCTCGATCGGCGCTTTCTTGGCGGTGGCAGAGCGCCAGATGTCGCCCGCATTCACCGCGTGTTCGTGCAGCACGTCGCCATTGCCCAGAACGATCCGCACGGTGCCAGCGGCAGGTATTTCGAAAGTGGTCGGGTGGCTGCCATATTCCTCGGCCTTCTGCGCCATCAGGCCCACATTGGACACTGCGCCACAGCTGGTCGGATCGAGCGCACCGTTTTGCTTGAAGAAATTGATCGCTTCGTCATAGACCGGCGCGTAAGAGCTGTCAGGGATGCAGCATTTCGTGTCGGCCGCCTTGCCATCGGGGCCCCAGCCGATGCCGCCTGCGCGGATCACTGCGGGCATGGATGCATCGATAATGACGTCAGAGGGGACGTGCAGGTTGGTGATGCCCTTGTCGGAATTCACCATGTAAAGCGGCGGTTTGCCTTCCAGCGCGGCCTTGAGGTCTGCCTCAAGCTCTGCATTGCCCGCGATCTTGGCTTCCAGATCGCCAATGCCCGCATTGGGCGTCCAGCCGGTGGCTGCCACGGCATCGCCATGCTTGGCCAGGAAATCCTCAAGATAAACGGCGACGAAATGGCCAAAGATGATCGGATCGGAAACCTTCATCATCGTGGCTTTCAGGTGCACAGAGAAGAGCACGCCCGGCTCCATGCTGGCGACTTCGGCGCGGATGAAATCACGCAGGGCGGCTGCCGACATGAAGGTGGCGTCAACGACCGTGCCTTCCTCGTAGCTCAGCCCGTCTTTCAGAACCGTCTCGGTGCCGTCTTCGGCGGTGAAGGTGATCTTGGCGGGGCCTGCCTGCGCTGCGGTGATGGTTGCGGATTTCTCGTTCGAGAAGAAATCATTGGCCGTCATAGAGGCGACATGGGTCTTGCTGTCAGCGCTCCATTTGCCCATCGAATGCGGGTTCTGCATGGCATAGGCCTTCACCGCCTTGGCAGAGCGGCGGTCAGAGTTGCCCTCGCGCAGGACGGGGTTCACGGCAGACCCCTTGATCGCGTCATAGCGGCGCTTGATGTCTTTTTCCGTGTCCGTTTGCGGGTCTGCGGGATAGTCGGGCAGGGCATAGCCTTGCTCTTGCAGCTCTTTGATGGCCGCGTTCAACTGCGGCTGCGAGGCCGAGATGTTGGGCAGCTTGATGACGTTCGCGGCCGGTTGCTTTACCAGCTGGCCCAGTTCCGCCAGATCGTCCGAGACGCGCTGTGCTTCGGTCAGGAATTCGGGAAAGGCCGAAAGGACGCGCGCGGCAACCGAGATGTTGCGCGTCTCGACGTCGATATCGGCGGCCTTGGCAAAGGACCGGATGATCGGCAGCAGCGACGCGCTTGCCAGTTCCGGGGCCTCGTCCACGATGGTGTAGATGATATCGGGTGTTTCTGAATTCGCCATGATGTCAGCCGTCTCCGCATTCTGATCGGGCGAGCCTGGGCAATAATGGCAGCGCCCGGATACACGCGGCGGGAAGACACGCAGGGCATCCACGGTCCCCGTTTCCGCGTAGTTGCGTGTCGCCTAGAACAGCCGACCCATCGTGTCAATGCGCTCTGCATACTATGGCGTACAATGGGCGCAAACAGTGGCGATCTGCCGCGTCACAAAGCATTTTCGCAGGCCGGATCAGGCCCAGCCAAGCATGCCGGTGACGCCGTCGTAGATCAGCTTGGCCGAAACAAGCGCAACCATGACATACATGATCGGATAGAAGATCTCTGCCCGCATCCGTTTGACAATTGCCGCGCCAAGAAATGTCGACACAAGGGCGATCGGCAGCAGGGTCAGCGCAGACCAAAGCGAGCGGGAGGTGAATTCGCCCAATGCGGCATAGGGCAGAACCTTGATCGCGTTCATCACGGAAAAGAAAATCACCGACGTCCCGGTGAATACTTTCGGGTCAAGCCGCAGCGGCATGGCGTAGACTTGGAACGGCGGCCCGCCGGCATGGGCCACGAAGCTGGTGAAGCCTGCAAACGTGCCAAAGACTGCCGCAAGCGGGCGGTTCTGCCGTGCAGCCCTCCTTGCCGTGCCACCGCGCGCAGCAATCGCCGTGCGGATGACGAAAAGCAGCGCCACGAGCCCGACCACAAGCCGCACGAAGTCGTCCGAGGTGATCGACACGGCAGAGGCACCGACAGCGATTCCCAAGATGCCTGCAGGCAGCATGTCGAGCAGCAGTTGCTTGTCGTAATAGCCGCGCCACGCCCAGAGGCTGATCGCATCCATCGCCAGCAGCACCGGCAAGAGAAGCGCCGCCGCTTGCATCGGGGGCATGACAAAGGCCAGCAGCGGGACCGCGATCAGCGCCATCGCGCCGCCCAGCCCCCCTTTGGACAGACCGACCAGTGCCACCGCCACCACGCCCAGAAGAAAAGTTTGCAGATCGGTGAAATAGGTCAGTGCAGCAAAGGTCATCAGTCATCCTGTAGAACCCGGCCACACGCCCGGGCTGGGGGCGCAGATCAGCGCCCTGTCAATTGGCTTGGTCGAATAGGGAAACTATCGGGACGCCTTTCCCGCGATCATGCCCTTGCGGCAACTTGACCGGAAATACGGGTCAGTGCAAGGGGTTACAGAGCGACGAGGTGATTGTCCCAGCTCAGCCCGGAAAAGCTGGCGAGCGGTTCGACGCTGGTTGACAGGCGTATGACGCCCCCCAACCCATCGGTTGCAACAAGCCCGCGAGCGGCAGGGGCAAGACCGCACACATCGGCCCGCGTCAGGCTTTGAACAGCGTCGGAGCCGACGTTGAAGCGGTGCACCCGGCCCCCACGCGGCGAGGTGATGGCAACATCCGCGCCGGTCCGGCTGAAGGCGACGCTGCCCGCGTAGCCTTGCATCGCCATCTGTTCCGCCAGATCGGCGGAAAGCAGACGCGGGGCAGCACCGCGTTTGTGCAGTCCAAGCAGCGGCACCGGATCCGACACATCGCCCTGCCATTGCATCGCAAAGGCGACGGTGCCATCTGCTGCGCGCGCCAGATGCCGGATCGAATTCAGGTGCAGATCCTCTTCCAGTACGACCTCTTCCAGAAGCGTGCCATCCGGCGCGACATAGGCCAGACTTGGCCGCATCTCGGGGACGTTCAGCTTATCTCGTCCGTGGTCGGGATGCGTGCGTATGCCGCCATTCGCCACGATCAGCACATCATCGGGCGTGCTGAGGATCTCGTGCGGGCCGATGCCATGGCTGGCAATTTCGCCAATCCGCTCATAGCCGCGCTTGCGCGACCAAAGCCCGATCCGCCCTGCGCCGCTCTCGATCTCGTTCTCGGTCGTGCAAAGGATGTCACCCCCGGCGATGAATGCGCCGTGACCGTAGAAATGCCGCCCTTGCGGGCTTTGCAGCCGGTGGGTCACCGCGCCCGATACGCAATCTATCACCAGCGCAAATGCTCCCGGACGGCGGGCAAAGGCCACGGCCTCTGGCGCGGTGGGATGCGCTGCGGCGGCGTGGCCACGGGTGGGCAGAGGGATGCGGAACCGTTCGGCGCCATCCTGCGCCAGACCGATCAGCAGGTAGGCACCGCTGCTGTCCCGCGCGGCGCCCAGCCAGGCCGGATCACCGGCATCTGCCCAGCTAAGCCGTGGGGCGCTGGCCGCGGCAAGCAGACTGCCAAGGAAAGCGCGGCGCGGGATCATCGCTCAGTCGCCATCGGTCGCGTTGAACCCGGCAGAGACGCCAAGGGGCACGCCGACCTCGTTACTGACGGCAGGCAGGATCGCCTTGATCCGCTGTTGCAGGATCTCCGCCTTCAGGCGCGCTTGCGGGTCCTCGACCCCGGCAAAAACCGGATCATCCAGCTCTCGCGCCGCACCAAGCGCCGCCTGGAAGGCGGCATCTGTCTGCGGCGTCGGCCCGTCCGCCAGTGCATGGGCAAAGCTGTTCAGCGCCTCCAGCGACAGGATCACGTTGCGCAGCGACCGGCCAGATCGGTGCGCCTCTGCCCGTGTCGGGCGCGGACGGTCGAACGTGCCAAGAGGGCGGCCAATCCGCTGATCCGCGTTGAACTCGATCCCTGTCGTGAGAGAGGTATACAGCGCCTGTGCGGCTTCGGATTCTGTCAGGAAAGTGGCGTTGCCTTCGGCCCCGGCGCTTGTCACGACCTGCGCGAAATCTGTGCGCCATTCCTTATCAATCGCCTGTGCCATTGCCGCCAGATCAACGCTAAGTGCCTGCGCGAACTTGCAACTGTAACTCTCTTTTATATAACCAGAAAGCTGGGGTTCGAACAGCAATCGTTCGAGCGCGGACAGGCCGCGCCCGGCGATGGAAACCTCGGCAAAGCTTGCAGGGTCTTCAACAGCCAAGTCCTCATCGGCGATCAGCCCGGCGACGGTACGGGGCACCATGCCGCGTGTATCCGGCCAGAAAGAGATCGCGAGCACGCGGCCATCTTCCTCAACCGGGCCGAAGCGCAGATGCGCCAGCCCCATCCACGCATCATATGTTGCGTGAAAGTCGTCCTGCAAGGCATTGGCTGTGCAGTCATTCAATGCGGCCTCCGCAAGCGCGCCCGAAGCGTCGGAAAACTGCGCTGTGGCTGGCAGGATATGGTCGCGCACCGCCTCGGGCACGCCTGCAAGGGCGGGGTTGGCGAGTAAGGCAAGGGCTAGAACAACACGCATCGTCACAGGCTTTCCAAAAAACGTATCAGGGCGTCACGGTCAGTTTTCGGCATATCCATTACGGAGTCCCTGGCAGCTTCGGCCTCGCCACCATGCCAGAGGATCGCTTCGAGCAGGGTTCGGGCGCGTCCGTCATGCAAATAAGCCTCTGTGCCGCTGACCTGTCTGGTCAACCCTATGCCCCAAAGCGGTGCGGTCCGCCACTCCCGGCCGGTCGCACGCAATTCGGGACGGTTGTCGGCCAGACCGTCCCCCATGTCATGCAGCAGCATATCCGTATACGGCCAGATCAGCTGAAAGCTCTGCTCTGGCTGGTCGTTCAGGCGGGCGGTCACGAATTTCGGTTGATGACAGGACGCACAGCCAGTGACATGGAAGATCTCCTTGCCGCGCAGGACCTGCGGGTCGTCAATATCGCGGCGTGCAGGAACGCCCAGGTTCCGGCTGTAGAAGGTGACGAGGTCAAGCCCCTCGGCGTCGATCTCTGTCACGCGGTCGTCATCATCCCCATGCGGCCCCGCGATGCAGGCATCCTGGCGCGCGGTGCAATCGCCGGACGCGTCGGGAAAGAGCGGGTTGGAGATGCCGATATCGCCCGCAAAAGCGCTTGCGGCCTGCTCTCGCACCGAAGGGTTGCCGGCCTTCCAGCCGAAGCGGCCCAGCATTGGCCGGTCATGCTCCACCGACCAGACGATCTGCGCCTTGCCGGAAATTCCGTCGCCGTCGGCATCATCCGGGTCTGCGAGGGCAAGGATATCTTCGACCGGGATGGCTTCCAGAAGGCCCAGACCAATCATCTGCGGGGTCAGCCGGGGCGAGATCTGAATATCGGGCGAGGGCGCCCCATAAGCGGCATCAACGATTGCGTAGCTGGGGTTGCGCAGCGTGACCACCTCGCCGTCGGCCAGTGTCACGGGGCGCTCAGTATAGGTGACCTGCATCTGCGCCTCGGCGGCATGGCCGGGCACGGCAAAGTCCTGAAGCTGCCCGCCATAAACGGGATCGGGCCGCGTGCGGGGCGTCGTGTCGCCCAGCCCGGCGAGATAGGTTTCGATCTTTGACGGCTCTGCATCGGTGGGCACGGAAAGCCGCAGGAACATCGAAACGTTGCTGTCTTCCGGGCCGTCGGGCGTGTGGCCGCGCCCATCCTTGAGGTGGCATCGCTGGCAGGACCGCGCGTTATAGACCGGCCCCAGCCCATCCGACGCCTTGGTTGACGAGGGCGACGAGACCCAGAGCTTCTTGAACAACCCGTTGCCGAGTTTGAAGTCCAGCTCTTTCTCGAAGCTCATGTTGCCGGACGGGTCCGAGAACGCATCCGCCGTGTCCCGCGCACGCACCGTGGCCGCACCGCCGGGATGGGCCTCGAACGGCTCGGGGGCGGTGAAATCTGTGGCCGGGGCGGTGACACCTGCGATGCGCGCGCGTTCTTCATCAGTGCGGGGCAGGGCGTTCAATACCGGGTGGGACAGATCATTCGCGATTGAATCCTGATCCACCGCGCCTGCCGCGAATGGCGCAAGCAGGGCGGAACTGAAGATCATTATCCGCAGGGGGAGCAAATATTTGGGACGCATCTTGAACTCCGGCTTGGAAAGGTCGTGCCACTCTTTCCTGACTGCTTCAAACGGAAAAAACTTCCAGCCCCTGCGACATCCTGCGCGCGGTATGCGCCGGCCGTGGCGCCGCTACATCGGTAAGAAATGGGGCCCCGGCGTAACCGGAGCCCGTCGCGAATTGACCGGGTTACTGGAAGACTGCCTCCGGCTCATCAAGGCTGTCAGAGCCTTCGATCCCAACACCGTCCAACCCCAGCGCGGTGACAACCCGTTCGATCCCGCGTGTCTGGTCAACAAGCGCGTCCACCGCACCCATGATCAAAGCCTCACCCGCCGCATTGCCGCGCGCCAGCATCTGATCGTAGCTGGTGCCCGCTTCGGCGGTTGATTTGATGGCCGAAAGCCGCGCCATCGTGGCGTCCAACTGCGTGCGCAGCCCGGCATCGACGGTCGGATCGACCTCTGCCACGAGGTCCGAGAGGCTCTCGCCAGTGACGGTGCTGCCGTCGATCCGCGTGTAGTGCCCGGTATAGACATTGCGGATGCCAAGCCCGTCGTAGAAATGGCTGTTATGGGTGTTGTCCGAGAAGCAGTCATGCTCTTCTTCGGGATCGTTGAGCATGACGCCCAGCTTCATCCGCTCTCCGGCCTGCTCGCCATAGGAAAGGCTGCCCATACCCGTCAGAATGGCGACGATACCGGCATCCTCATCGGCCAGGACGGTGCTGCGTGCCTCGCCACTCTCAGCCCATTGCGCGGCCATCCATTCGAGGTCTGAAATCAGCAGATCGGTCGCCGCGCGCAGGTATTCCGCGCGCCGGTCACAGTTGCCATTGGTGCACAGTTCGCCTGCGGCGTAATCGGTCCATGGGCGGTCACCTGCACCGTGATCGGTGCCGTTCAGGTCTTGCCCCCAAAGAAGAAATTCCACGGCGTGGTAACCGGTTGCGACGTTTGCCTCAACCTGATCGGCCTCGTGCAGCGTGGTTTCCAGAAACTCAGGCGTGATCGTGCTGGCATCGACCTCTTGACCCGACAGCACGAATTTCGGCTGGGCGATCACGTTAAGCGCGGCATAGGGGTTTTCGTCGGTCGGACCGGCACCATCGCCCACGTAGTCGATCAGCCCTTCGTCCAGCGGCCAGGCGTTCACCTTGCCTTCCCAGTCATCGACGATGGCATTGCCAAAGCGAAACACCTCTGTCTGCTGGTAGGGCACGCGCGAAGCGATCCACGCCTGACGCGCCTTGGTCAGCGCCTCGGCCGAGGGGTCTGCCAACAGCGCGTAAATCGCATCAGACAGGCGGCGGGCAGAGATCAGGCTGTCCTCGTAACCGGCCTGCGCGATATCGGCATAGGTGTTCAGAACCTCCGCCTTGCCTGCATAAACCGGGGTGGACAACGCCAGAAGGGCGCAGGCGGCTGTAAGTGAATGCTTCATCATATCTGCTTTCTGTCTTGATGCGTCAGAGCTTTGAATGGTCTTTCGAGTTACTGACAAAATCAGTTGGGTAAGTCAATCCGACTATAACAATCAGGTTTATGGCCCCGCGATGCCCCTTGCCAGTCCTCACACAGATGATTACCCATGGGTGAGGCTCGCGGGGGTGACATGAAAATCTGCGCATTGACAATGGCTTACAAGGACTACTGGGCGCTTGGCGTCTGGTACCGTCACTATGCGCGGCTGCTTGGACCACAGGCGCTTTACGTCGTGGCGCACGGATCCGACCCCGAGATAGAGCGGATTTGTCCGGGCGCGAGCGTTGTGACGATTCCACGTGATGACCTGAGCCATTTTGATCGACGCCGCGCAGACATGTTGAACGCATTTCAGGCAGGGCTGCTTGAAAGCTATGATTGGGTTATCCGGACGGATGTGGACGAGCTGATCTGCGCAGATCCGGAGCTTGGCGGTTTAGACCAAATCTTCTCTCAGGCCGCTGATTATCCGGTTCTGACCGCGCTTGGGCTGGATCTGGTTGAAATGCCTGATGATCGCGCTCTGTCTGACACAGTGTTTTCATCCAGAAAAAACGCATCTTTTTCAGGTCACTACAGCAAGGCCTTCGCGCTGTCTCGACCGGCGAACCTTGCCTTGCATGGAACGCGCGTGAAGCCACGAAAATTGCAGGGTTTTCCGTATCTCATGCCCGAGGGCCTGTACTTGGTTCATGTGAAATACGCCAATCTTGAAGCGCTTAGGCAGGTCAACTCCGACCGCATGCGTATCGGGAACAGTGCCGCCAAAGGCTTGCCCGGCACGGGATGGCGCGAAGCGGATGCGGATGCCGCGCGCTTCCTCGACGGGTTCGCAGCCAAGCCGCTGCTGCCATGGGGCAGGGCGCGCGCCAAGGCCTATCGCGTCCTCTCTGCCGTGCCAGCGCGCAGTGAGCGGCTGGGCATCGTAAAGGCCCGCGCGCTGAAGTTTCCATTTCGAACGACGCTGCCGGACTGGTTCGAAAAATTTGACTGACATCCACGCAGTTTCGAACAGAACAAGGCGCTAACGCTCTGGACAGCCGAGAATAACCGGGGCATTCAAAGCCCCAGTTGAATAACGGAGATCAGCATGGCCGATGGAACCTTTGCCGTATTGGGGCTGGCACTTGGACTTTGGGACATGTCCCAGAACCATTGCCCGAACCAGGGATGCCTCGCGTACAATCAGGTTCCCTCGCACACGGCGATCTCGGCCGGGTCGGTTTACTTTCAGGACGAACGTGTCGACGAAGAGATTTATCTGCGGCGCGACACGCGGACGGCGCATGGGCCGTTCCAACTGATCTACGGCATTTCGGTTACAGGCGATGGTGACGCCTGGGCGGGTGTTGGCCATGCCTATACGATGTCCAACGCAAGTCAGAGCGCCTATATGCAGCTTCACGCCATGACCGGTCTCTACCTTCAGGGCGACGGCCCGGACCTTGGCGGTCCGATCGAGTTCCGTTCAGGCATCGAGTTCGGATTGCAGGCGCGCAGTGGTGCAAGGTTTGGTCTGGCCTATGACCACCGTTCAAATGCCGGGATATATGACAGCAACCTCGGGCTGGAGACGATCCAGCTGAGGGTCAGCATTCCGACAAACTGACGATCGGCGCGCATGCTCTGGCGCTGGCTAAGCTTGTCTCTGGGCCGTTTGCGTGCGTCAAACATTTACATAATACCGATTATACGAAACATTCGCGCAAGCCGCAACGCCCCCGCCTGAACCTGTATAATACAACGATTTCAGCACCTAAGCGCGAAAAGCGAATGTGCAGCCGAATACGGTGCTCAGCCCAGTGCGTACCCGGCGCCGCGTACGGTGCGCAACGGATCTTCCCCGCCGTGCTGGCACAGGGCTTTACGCAAACGTCCGATGTGAACGTCGACAGTGCGTGTATCGACATAGATGTCGCGGCCCCAGACGCGGTCAAGAAGCTGCTCACGCGACCAGACGCGGCCGGGCTTCTCCATGAAGGTCGACAGAAGCCGGAATTCGGTTGGCCCCAGTTTCAGCGGTGCATCCGCGCGCGTTACCTTGTGCGTCTCGGCATCAAGGAGGATGTCGAGATATTCCAGCCTCTCGCCCATCGTGGCCGGACGCGTGCGGCGCAGTTGCGCCCGGACCCGCGCCATGAGCTCGACCACAGAGAACGGCTTTACCACATAGTCATCCGCGCCGGTTTCGAGACCGCGAACGCGGTCGACTTCTTCCGTTCGTGCCGACAGCATGATGACCGGGATCGCGCGGGTCTCGGACCGGCTCTTGAGCCTTCGGCACACCTCGATGCCAGAGACATTCGGCAGCATCCAGTCCAGCACGACGAGGTCCGGCGTTTCTTCTGCCACCAGAAGAAGCGCCTCCTCGCCGTTTTCTGCCATCGCGACACGAAAACCTTCGGCCTCCAGATTGTAAGACAAGACCTCGCGCTGCGAAGCCTCGTCTTCAACCACGAGTACGGTTGGCTGGGCTGCACTCATCTCAGTCGAGCTCCGACTCGGGGCTGAAGCTTCTGTCAGTGGCAGTCACATCCGCTTTGGGACGGTCCCCTTCCGGGTAATCACCGGTCACGTAGAACAGGACCTGTTCCGCGATAGAGGTCACATGATCCCCCATACGTTCGACATTCTTGGCGATGAAATGCAGATGCATGCAGGCCGTGATGTTGCGCGGATCTTCCAGCATGAATGTCAGGAACTCGCGAAACAGCGTGTTGTACATCTCGTCGACTTCGCGGTCGCGTTCGATCACGTCCCGGGCAAGATCTTCGTCGCGCTGGATGAACGCGTCGAGCGCGTCTTTCAGCATCGCCTCGACCGCGCGGGCCATCCGCCGGACCGACCCGGTGGCGCCTTCGATCTGCGTCAGCTGACCCAGAACATTGGACCGTTTGGCCATGTTCTTGGACAGGTCCCCTATCCTCTCAAGGTTCGACGTCATGCGCATGATCGCCAGGACCGTCCGCAGATCCACGGCCGTGGGTGCCCGCAGCGCGATAAGGTTTGCGACCTCGTCGTTGATTTGCTCGTCGAGCGCATCAATCGCGGCGTCGCCCTTGCGCACCTTTTCCGCAAGCTCTTCGTCACGGTTATCAAGCGCGCTGGAGGAATCCTTGATCGACGCCTCTACAAGGCCGCCCATCTTCAGGATCTTTGCCTGAACCGATTCCAGATCCCGGTCAAAAGCCGAGGCGATATGTTTACCGTCATTCATCATCTTATCCGATCCGCCCAGTGATGTAGCTTTCAGTGCGGCTGTCTTCGGGGTTGGTGAAGATCTGTGCCGTGTCACCGAATTCAACCAGATTGCCCAGGTGGAAGAACGCTGTCTTCTGGCTGACGCGGGCCGCCTGTTGCATGGAGTGCGTGACGATCACGACCGAATATTGCTGGCGCAGCTCGTCGATCAGCTCCTCGACCTGCGCGGTCGCAATCGGATCGAGCGCCGAGCAAGGCTCGTCCATCAGCAGCACTTCCGGCTCTGTGGCGATGGCGCGCGCGATGCAAAGGCGCTGCTGCTGACCACCCGAAAGCCCGGTGCCCGGCGCGTGCAGCCGGTCCTTGACCTCGTTCCAGATGGCGCCGCGCCGAAGCGATTTCTCGACGATGTCATCGAGGTCTGCCTTGCTCGTGGCCAGCCCGTGGATGCGCGGACCATATGCGATATTGTCGTAGATCGATTTCGGGAACGGGTTGGGTTTCTGGAACACCATGCCGACCTTGGCGCGCAGCTGAACCGGATCCACGCGCTTGTCGTAGATATCCTCGCCGTCGAGCTGGATCGACCCTTCGACCCGGCAGATATCAATCGTGTCGTTCATCCGGTTGATGCAGCGCAGGAATGTCGACTTGCCACAGCCCGACGGTCCGATGAACGCCGTGACCGTATTGGCCTGAATGTCTACACTTACATCCTTGATGGCGTGGTTTTCGCCGTAATAGACCTGCACGTCGCGGGCCGTGATCTTGATGGTTTTCTGGTCCAATGTCGTCTCCAGACTTTTAGGCGCATCGTACATGGGTGGTCTCCGTTTACCAGCGACGCTCAAAGCGGCGGCGAAGGATGATAGCGATCAGGTTCATCGTCAGCAGGAACACCAGCAGGATGATGATACCGCCCCAGGCGCGTTCGTAATAGGCCGGGTCGGCACGTTTCGCCCATTCGTAGATCTGGGCCGGCATTGCGGAATTCGGGTCCAGAAAGCCCGAGGCGATCCCGTCGGGATAGTTCGACGCGATGTAGCCCACCATCCCGATCAGCAAGAGTGGCGCGGTTTCCCCAAGCGCCTGCGCCAGACCGATGATCGTGCCGGTCAGGATACCGGGTGCGGCCAGAGGCAGGACATGGTGAAACACCGACTGCATCTTTGACGCGCCAATTCCCAAAGCCGCGTCACGGATCGACGGCGGCACGGATTTCAGCGAAGCGCGCGTCGAGATGATGATCGTCGGCAATGTCATCAGCGTCAGCACCAAACCGCCGACAAGCGGTGCGGATTGCGGCAGATGCGCAAACTGGATGAAGACGGCCAGACCAAGGATACCGAAGACGATCGACGGAACCGCCGCGAGGTTGGAGATATTCACCTCGATCAGGTCGGTCCAGCGGTTCTGCGGTGCAAATTCCTCAAGGTAGATGGAGGCCGCGACGCCGATGGGCAGCGACAGGCCCAGCACCACCAGCATCATGAACAAAGACCCCAGGATCGACACACCCATACCCGCCTGCTCTGCCCGGCTTTCGGACGCATCCGCGCCGGTGATGAAGCTGAGGTTGAATTTCTTCGCGATCACGCCCGCCTCGCGCAGCGCATCGGTCAGGTCCAGATGTTCGGCATCGATGCTCTTGTCACGTGCGACGCTCTCGCGGGAGACGCGGCCCTTGAGGTAGCCGTCAACGCGCGAGGAGGCGAGGATGCGAAATTCGACAGTCAGGCCGATCAGCGCAGGATTGTCGATCACCATGTCGCGCACCTGCGCAGCGGCAGATGCGGACATCAGCGCCTTCATGTCCTTGGCTTTGGTCAGCGGCGTCTCGATGCCCCGGTCGGTCACCTCTGCAAGGATCGCGTTTTGCAAAAGCGGCGTGTAGCCGAAGGTGGACACCTTCTTGATGTCCTCGATGTTGCGGTCGCCCTTCTTGTCCAGCTTGGCCGGATCAAGAAAGACTTCGGTCATGATGAAGGTCTGCTGGAACGCGCTTTTGCCGTTGGTGATGATGGCGGTCAGCAGGACAACCAGAAAGATCAGTCCAACCGCGATCGCAGCAATGCCGTACATCCGGAAGCGCTTTTCGGCGGCGTTGCGCTTTTTCGTTCTGGCATCGGCTGTGGTCAGTGATCCGTGGCGCGGTTCCGGCGCACTTCCGGGGGGGATGATGCTTGCATTGGTCATTCGTACTGCTCCCGGTATTTGCGCACGATGTAAAGCGCGAGGACGTTCAGCCCCAAAGTCAGGATGAAAAGGTTCATGCCAAGCGCGAAGGCCACGAGCGCTTCGGGCGAGGCAAAGTCACTGTCGCCGGTCAGCTGGCTGACGATCTTGGCGGTGACGGTGGTCATCGCCTCGAACGGGTTGAGCGACAGCCGGGCTGCGGCCCCTGCCCCAAGCACCACGATCATCGTCTCGCCGATGGCGCGTGATGCGGCCAGAAGGATCGCACCGACGATACCGGGCAGCGCGGCGGGCAGGATGACCTGCTTGATGGTTTCGGACTTGGTGGCGCCCAGCCCGTAAGAGCCGTCGCGCATCGCCTGCGGAACCGCGTTGATGATGTCATCCGACAGCGAACTGACGAAGGGGATAAGCATGATCCCCATCGTGATGCCCGCGGTCATGACGGCGCGCCCACCGCTCATCCAGCCGAACCCGTCATCGCCGAACACTGTCAGCAGCATCGGCCCGACGGTCAGCAGCGCGAAAAGACCGTAAACGATGGTCGGGATACCGGCGAGCAGTTCCAACAAGGGCTTGGCAAAGCCGCGAACGGCGGGGCTTGCATATTCCGACAGGTAGATCGCCGCGAACAGGCCAATCGGTACGGCCACGACCAGCGCGACCACGGAGATGTAGAAAGTGCCCCACAGCAGCGGCAGGATGCCCAGATCGGATGATCCGCCGCGCCCGGAAAAGCTGGGCGCCCATTCCAGAAGCGTGTAGAAATCCGCCGCCGGATAAAGCCGGAAGAATTCCCAGGTGTTGAAGATCAGCGAAAACACGATGCCGACCGTGGTCAGAACCGCGATTGATGCGGCCGCGATCAGCAGCGCCTTTATGCCGCGCTCTACCACGTTGCGGGCCCAGAAATCGAAATGGCTTTCCTTGACGCCCCAAACCATCCCCGCCAGGGCAAGCGCGATGACGGCAATCGACATCAGCAGGTTCCCCGTGCCCTTCATGACACGGTAACGTTGGGCTGCGGCCAGAACGGGCTGGGTGATCTCGGAGGTTACGACCTGCCCCGCATCCTTCAGCTGCTGGGTGATGGCTGCGACATCGGCAAGCCCGTCTTGCGCGTTTTCTGCAGACATCAGACCGGCGGCAACCACATTGTCCAACCCGTCTGCGACCCGCCGAACCTCGGCCATCACCAAACCGCGGTTGGACCCGTCGGAAATCTCGCTGTCCCCGATCATGCCAGAGACGGAATTATTGATGTAGAAGGGCTGCGCCAGTGACCAGAGCACCAGCAAAAGAAGGGCCGGTACCAATGCCTTGAGTGCGGCGTTCCAGCCATAATAAGAGGGCAACGAGTGCAATTTGCGGATATCGCCACCGGCGCTTTTCAGCGCGCGCCCACGGCCAAGGATATACCCGACCGCCCCGATTGCGAGCAGCGCTATCACGAGCCATAAAACAGGCATGAGCCCCCCAGTGTGTCTGTCAATTCAAAGGTTCAGAGACGAAGAAACGGGGGCAGCGCGTTGTGCCGCCCCCGCGTCTTGGGCCAGCGGCCTGATTACATGTCCGCGCCCATGGTCTTTTCTTCGGCAACGGCGTTCTGGGTGTCTGCCAGCTCGGGGTCAGAGACGAGGCCGTATTCAGCCAGCGGGCCGTCGGGGCCTGCGATCTCGTCAGCGACGAAGAATTCGGCATATTCCTTCAGACCGGGGATCACGCCGATATGTGCTTTCTTCACGTAGAAGAAGAGCGGGCGGGAAACCGGGTACTCGCCTGCAGCGATGCTCTCGGTGGTGGGTTCGACGCCGGCCATCGTGGCGACCTTCAGCTTGTCGGTGTTGTTTTCGTAGAACGCGAGGCCAAACACGCCGATGGCGTTGGCGTTGGCGTCGATCGAGGCCAGCGTCTCGGTATAGTCGCCGTCAATGTCAACGGACCGGCCGTCAGAGCGCACTTCAAGGCAGGCATCTTCGGCTGCGTCTTCATCCATGCCGGAGGCGATCATCGCTTCCATGGCGCCGGTGGCTTCACAGCCAGCCGCGATCACCTTTTCTTCAAAGACTTCGCGGGTTCCGTGCTTGGTGCCGGGGATGAAGGCAAGGATTTCTTCGGCCGGCAGATCGGCGTTGAAATCGGACCATTTCGTGTAGGGGTTGTCGACCAGCTCGCCGTCAACCATCACCTTCGGGGCCAGTGCGTTGAAGATGTCGGACTGGGAGAAGGCGGTGTATTCGGGGCCCTCCAGCTGCGAGGCAAAGACGATGCCGTCATAACCGATGCGGACTTCGACGATGTCGGTCACGCCGTTTTCGGCACAGGCCTGGATCTCTTTCTCACGGATCTTGCGCGAGGCGTTGGCAATGTCGGTATGCTCTTCGCCGACGCCCTGGCAGAAACGCTTGAGACCAGCGGAGGAGCCGCCGGATTCAACGACGGGTGTCGGGAAGTCAAAGTTCTCGCCAAAAGCTTCGGCAACAATCGAAGCATAGGGCAGAACAGTGGAGGACCCAGCGATCTGAACCTGGTCACGAGCCGCGGCAGCGGTGGCGGAAACGGCAGCGATCGCCAGAGCAGAGGCGGTCAGTTTGACGGAAGTCATAGGTGGCTCCTGTTTAACAGATTTCGCAATCATCTTTGTGATGATCATGGCCGAGGCAATATGCCTGTCTGGCAATGGTTTTGTGACAGTTGTGTAACGCTTTTATGACAGTCGCCGACCGATGCGAACAAATGTCACAACGCTTTGATTTTGATTGGAAATATTTGATGCACTTACGCGGCGGAAGGCGCATCAGGCCTGATCAATCACCAGTTGTGCCCGTGCAATCGCTGAATGTAACACGGGAATCTGAAGGCTGTCAGTCCGCAGGCAGAAGCACGCTGACGGCCGTCCCCTGCCCCTTTGTGCTGGAAATCCGCAGCCGTCCGCGGTGCCGGTTCACGATATGTTTAACGATGGCCAGGCCCAGACCGGTGCCCCCCATTTCGCGCGACCGGTGGCTGTCTACCCGGTAGAATCGCTCTGTCAGGCGGGGGATATGCACCGGGTCGATACCCGCACCGGTGTCGCGGATGGTCAGCTCCGTTCCGGCGCTGCGCAGCCGGGCGTGATAGGCTGGCGCGGTGACAGACAAGGTGACCTCTGACCCTTTGCCGCTGTATTTGATGGCATTCTCCGTCAGGTTGATAAGCACCTGACGGAGCTGATCCTGATCGCCCGCGATCTCCAGCGGGTCAGCCGGCAGGTCAAGCGTCAGCGTCACCTCGGCATCCTTGGCCAGCGGCGCCAGCCAATGCGCCGTGGACCGTACAAGCCCGCACAGGTCGACACGCGTTTTGGGGCGAACCCTCTCTTCGGATTCGACGCGGCTCAGCGACAGAAGATCGCCGACCAGACGGTTCATGCGGCCGGCTTCACGCTCCATGATGGCCAAGAACCGTTCGCGCGCCGTTGCGTCGTCTTTGGCGGGCCCGCGAAGCGTTTCGATGAACCCCATCAGGGCCGTCAGCGGCGTGCGCAACTCGTGACTGACATTCGCCACGAAATCGCGCCGCATCTGCCCGGCCTGTTCCAGATGTGTGACATCCTCAAAACAGATCATCGCACCCAGTTCCGGGATGTGGCGCACGCTGACCTTATAGGTCGAATCCTGCCCGCCATCGGATGTCAGATAGCGCGAATTTGCCGACGATACCCCGCGCAGACAGCTTTCAATCGCGTCCAGCACGGTGGGCTGGCGCAGGACGGTGATGAAATGCCGCCCCGTGATCCCCTGCCCCAGCAGCTTGCCCGCCTCGGTATTGGCGGCCTGCACGCGCTCGTCCGACCCCACAAGGATCGTCGCCATCGGAATGGCCTCGATCAGGCTTTTGGTCAGATCGGAATTCATGCCTGCCTTGCAGCCTCCAGCCCCCGGTCGAAACAGGCAAGAAGCGCCTCGGGATCCTCAAGGCCGACGGAAACCCGGAAGAACCCTTCGGTCAAGCCGAGCGAAAGCCGCGCCTCGGGTGTCAGGCCACGATGCGACGAGCTTGCCGGATGCGACAGGGTGGTGCCGATATCGCCGAGCGTCGGGGCAAAGGCGATGCCATCTGCGGCCCTGACAAAGGCATTTGCCGTCTCGCGCCCGCCGTCCAGTTCAAAGCTGACCATGTTGCAGCCGCGCCCCCGCAACAGACCCTGTGCGCGGGCATGGTCGGGATGGTCGATGCGGGTCGGGTAGAGCACGCGCTTCACGCCCGCCTGACCCGCCAGATGATCGGCCAGCCGTTGCGCCGTAGCCTCTGTCCGGTCAAACCGCAGGTCAAAGGACATCAACCCGCGCTCGGCCAGCCAGCAATCGAACGGGCTTGCCGTCAGCCCGGTTGTGACGGCGAAATCATATAGCTGCTGACGCAGCCCGGCATCTTTTGCCGCGACATAGCCCAGCGTGACGTCAGAATGCCCCGCCATCAGCTTCGTCACCGAATGGATCAGGATATCCGCGCCCATCTCCAGCGGCCGGATGGCGCGCGGCGTGGTGAAGGTATTGTCAACGGCCAGAAGGATGCCCTTGTCTTTCGCCAGCGCGATCAGCCCCTCCAGATCGGCAACCCTAAGGGTCGGGTTGGACACGACCTCGATCAGGATCAGCTTCGTTTCGGGTCGCAGCGCGGCGCGAACAGAATCAACATCCGTCGGGTCGGCCTGCGAGGTCGCAATGCCAAGCCGCGGCAGGTCATCGCGCAACATGCGCAGTGACCGACCATAAAGCTGATTGCCGCCCACCACGTGATCGCCACTTTTCAGCAGCCCCAGCAGAACCGCCGTCACCGCTGCCATGCCAGAGCCTACGACGATCCCGCCGGTGGCCCCTTCCATCGCGTCAATCCGGCGCGCCAGAACATCCGCGTTGGGATGGCCTTCGCGCGCATAGGTGTACCCCTCCGTACGCCCTTCATATTGCGCATCCAGCGCGTCGGGGCTCTCAGCGGCATAGACAACCGAAGGCATCAGCGGCGTGACCACCGGTGTGGAGGCGCTGTGCGGCAGGCCGCCGGGGCGGATCAGTGTGGGTTTCATGTCATGTCCTTTCGAAGCGCCGGCGGGGGTGACAATGACCGCCGGACGCGCGCCGCGTTTTCCAAAACCTGTTCAGCAGCGCGCCTTCAGCGACTGCCCTTCCGGTGATTTGCGCCATTTCGCGGTCGGATTGCAACCATCGCCGTCAGACCCGAATTGTATCTCCGTCGCGGCTCAGATCGGTTTGAGCCCGTCACGAAAGCGCCGCATGTTGGCCTGATAGCCAAGGGCGCTCTTGGCCAGCCCCTGAATGGCGGTCTCGTCCAGCTGGCGCACGACTTTCCCCGGCGCCCCCATCACGAGCGATCCGTCGGGGATCTCTTTCCCTTCCGTGATCAGCGCCCCCGCGCCGATCAGGCAGTTCTTGCCGATCCGGGCGCCGTTCAGAACCGTGGCCCCCATACCGATCAGGGAGTTATCGCCGATTGTGCAGCCATGCAGCATGACCTTGTGACCAATCGTGCAACCCGCACCAATGGTCAGCGGAAAGCCCATATCGGTGTGAAACACACAGTTTTCCTGAACATTGCTGCCTGCACCGATGAGGATCTGCTCATTGTCGCCGCGCAAGGTGCTGCCGAACCAGACCGATGCACCCTCTTCCAGAACGATCCGACCGATCAGGTTTGCATCGGGTGCGACCCATGTATCTTCTGCGATTTCAGGTGCTTGCCCGTCGATGCTATAAAGTGTCATGCCGAAATCTCCTCGAATTCCTTTTGCAGCTTCCGCACGTGATCCAAAAGACCGGGCTGTTGCGCGCGGCGCAGACGTTCGGCGGTGACAATCGTTCTCAGCCTTTCGAAAGTGGCATCCAGATCATCATTGACCAGCACGTAATCATAGCCGTCCCAATGGCTGATTTCGTCCCAGCTTTTCTGCATGCGCTTGGCGATCACCTCTTCACTGTCCTGACCCCGGCTTTCCAGACGTCGGCGCAGCTCTGCAATCGAGGGTGGCAGCACGAAGACGGACAGCACAAAATCCCGCAACACGGAGTTGGAGATTTGCTGCGCACCCTGCCAATCGATATCGAACAGAACATCGCAGCCATTGTCGATAGACTGTTGAACCGGTGCGACAGGAGAGCCGTAGAAGTTACCGAAAACATGAGCATGTTCCAGCATCTGGCCTTCGGTCACGTCATGTTTGAACTGTTCTTCGGTCGTGAAATGATAGTCTTTGCCATCAACCTCTCCGGGCCGTGGCGCACGGGTGGTCGACGAAACCGAGAACCGCAGGGAGGGGTCCCATTCCAGCAACCGTTTCGACAGGGTAGATTTGCCAGCGCCCGAAGGCGAGGACAGGATAATCAGAAGGCCGCGCCGCTTGGTCATCGCCTACTCCACATTCTGAACTTGTTCACGCATCTGGTCGATCACCGTCTTGAGATCCAGTGCGACCCGCGTCAATGGCTGGAACTGAGCTTTCGAGCCCAAGGTGTTGGCTTCGCGATTGAATTCCTGCGTCAGGAAGTCCAGCTTGCGCCCGACTGGGCTGTCCGTTGCCAGCAGATCCCGCGCGGCAGAGACATGGCTGCGCAAGCGGTCCAGCTCTTCGGTGATATCGGCCTTCACGGCTATCATTGCCAGCTCTTGCGACACACGGTCGGGCTCTGCACCGTCGGCATTTTCCATGACGCGGGCAAGCGCGGCTTTCATACGTGTGCTCATATCCTCGCGCCGGGCGTCCACCAGTGCCGCGGCTTCGGCAGTCAGGGCTTCGATCTGGTCCACCTGGTCGGACAAGACGGCTTGCAAGGCTTCACCCTCTGCCTCACGCATCGCGCAAAAGCTTTTGAGAACGTTCGTGAAATCCGCTTCAAGAGCCGCGCGGATCTCTGCGCTGTCCTCATCGCCGGATTTGCTGTCAAGAACGCCGCGCAAGCCAAGGATGCCGGTCGCCGTCGCGGGGGCAAGGGTGATGCCGCGATCCATCGCGCGGGCCTCTACCTCTGCCAATGCAGATAATGTGGCATCAAGCTGGGCAGAGTTCAGCACCTGAAGGGCTGCTTCATCCTCTGCCTGAAGGCGAAGGTTCAGCGAGATATTCCCCCGCGAAACGGCCTTGCCCAGACGCGCGCGCAAGGCAGCCTCCAACCCTTCGATCCAATCCGGGACGCGCAAGCGCAGATCAAGCCCACGGGCATTCACGCTGCGGATCTCCCAGGTCCAGCGGTAGCGTCCCGCGCTGCCTTGTCCCGAGGCAAAGCCCGTCATCGATTGCCGCATGAATTCTTCCTTCAACTCCGTCGCCCCCCGGTTACGCAATCCCCGCCGCGCTGGCAAGCCGAGCCGGGTTGTTAACCTTTTATAAGGAAATGTACGGATTTCCCGATCGAAGGAGGATATTAAGATGAATGTAACCTTTATGAACGCATATTTACCCTGAATTCCAACGGCGAATGAAGGCGCGTATCGAGTGGAGTATTTGCCGTGTTTTTTAAAAGCAAAACCAAAGACAACGTGATTTCAATGAAACCAAACCCGGATACCCCGCAAGCTGTCGCGTTGCGCCTGGTCGACACCTACTGGCACGGGCTTCGCCATGATCACCCGATCCCGGCACGTTCGCAGATCGATCCGCGCGGCCTGGACGGCGCATTGGACGTGGCCTTTGTGGCTGAACGTATCGGAAAAGGCTTGGCCCGGCTTCGCGTGGCGGGCACGCATCTGTCCGACCTGATGGGCATGGAGGTGGCAGGCATGCCGCTGAGCGCGCTGTTCGTGCCGGATAGCCGCGATACGCTGGCCTCGGTGCTTGAAAAGCTGTTCACGAGCCCGGCGATTATCCGCGTCGATCTGCGGTCGGAAACAGGTCCCGGCCGCCCTGCCCTGACGGGCGAGTTGGTGATCTACCCGCTGCGGTCGGACATGGACGATGTGAACCGGGCGCTCGGCGTGCTGGTGACGCGGGGAGCCTTCGGCCGCGTGCCCTGCCGGATGGAAATTGTCGGTGTCCGGGTGGAGCCTTTGACGTCTTCCGTACAGCGCATCGACATTCGTCCTGATCGTAAACCCGCGGCACGGGAGGATGCGTTGGTCCTGCCGCGACAAGATGCAATGGCCACGCCGCTGCCCTCCGCCCCCAAGGTCATGGCCGAAGGGTTTGCAGAGCAGAACAGCCCGTTTGAGCCGAAACCAAAGCTGCGTTTGGTCAAAACGGATTGTGACTGACGTCAAAAATTTGAGCTGACGAATTATCTTGCAGCATGTCGCCTGCCGATTTCAAATTTAACAAGTAAGGGGGCAAGGCACGCAACCTTTGCCCCCGTTTTATTTCGTTTGAGTATAACTTGTAGATGATTGCACAACCGCTTGATTAAAATTCAAAAAGGCGCCGAAGCTACGGCGCCTTTTCTTTTTAGTGTCAAACCCGCTGGGCGTATATCAGCCCGCAGCGACGGCAAGGCTGTTGCGGCGGTTGGTCAGTTCCTCGGAGACGAGGAACGCCAGTTCCAGCGATTGCGAGGCGTTCAGCCGTGGGTCGCAGGCCGTGTGGTAGCGATCCGACAGATCCTCGTCGCTGACCTCGCGCACGCCACCGGTGCATTCGGTCACGTCCTGGCCGGTCATCTCGAAATGCACGCCACCGGGGATAGTGCCCTCGGCATTATGAATGCCGAAGAATTCGCGCACTTCACGCAGCACGGATTCGAACGGGCGCGTCTTGTAACCGGTCGACGACTTGATCGTATTGCCATGCATCGGGTCACAGACCCAGGTGACATTCGCGCCCTCTTCCTGAACCGCCTTGATAAGGCGCGGCAGGTTTTCGCCAACCTTGCCGGCGCCGAAACGCGCGATGAGAGTCAGCTTGCCCTCTTCGTTGGCGGGGTTCAGTTTCGACATCAGCACTTTGAGGTCTTCGGCAGTCGTCGTCGGGCCGCATTTCAGGCCCACCGGGTTCAGCACGCCACGCGCAAATTCGACATGCGCGCCGTCAGGCTGACGGGTGCGATCGCCGATCCAGATCATGTGCCCGGACCCTGCGAGCCACTTGCCAGAGGTCGAATCCTGACGGCACAGCGCCTCTTCATATTCCAGCAACAGAGATTCGTGGCTGGTGTAGAAATCCACGCTTTGCAGGCTGTGGGCAGAGTTGGAATCCACGCCCGCGGCCTTCATGAAGTCCAGAGCATCGCTGATCCGGTTGGCCATGTCGCGGTATTTCGCGGCCTTTTCGCTTTCGGTAAAGCCAAGCGTCCACTGATGGACCTGATGCACATCGGCATAGCCCCCGGTGGAAAACGCGCGCAGCAGATTCAGCGTGGCCGCCGCCTGCGTGTAGGCCTGCAACATCTTTGAAGGATCGGGGATCCGCGCCTGGGGCGAGAAATCCAGCTCGTTGATGATGTCACCACGGTAGCTGGGCAGTTCCAGCCCATCTTTCACCTCTGTCGGTGCAGAGCGTGGTTTGGCGAATTGTCCGGCCATGCGGCCAACCTTCACCACCGGAACCTTGGCGCCATAAGTCAGCACCATGGCCATTTGCAACATCACCTTGAAAGTGTCACGGATGGAATTCGCGCTGAACTGTTCAAAGGATTCCGCGCAGTCCCCGCCTTGCAACAGGAATGCCTCGCCGCGCGCAGCAGCGCCCAGCCCGGCCTTCAGTTTGCGGGCCTCGCCGGCAAAGACCAGCGGCGGATATTTTGCCAGCTGTGCCTCTACGGCGTTCAGCGCAGCCTCATCCGTATAGTCGGGCATCTGAACCCGCGGCTTGTTGCGCCAGTTCGATTTCTGCCACTCGGTCATCTGTGTTCTCCGGTCGTTAGCGATAGCGGAGTCTCTATACAGACCCGCACCCAGAGAGGCCACCTGCAAATGTAGCCCTCCCCCTTGACGCATTATCCAGCTTCTGACCATGTGAGACAAGACACTCAACGGGCGCGCGACGCGTGCGCCATCAAAGACAGGGAAACCAATAGGATGGCGGCACCACGTCACTTCACTGATATCGAAGAGACAGGCCTCAAGCCGCGACGCTTTGTGTTTGTTCTGCTTGAAAATTTCACGCTTCTGTCCTTTGCCGCCGCGTTGGATTGCCTGCGTCTGGCCAATCGGATGTCCGGCAAAGAGCTGTATACGTGGCGTCTGATCGGTGAAGGCGGCGAGACGGTTCAAAGTTCCACCGGCACGACATTTGCGCTGGAGGGCGACCTGGAAGAGCTGCAGCGCGGTGACACGATCATGCTATGTGGTGGCATGGATGTGCAGGAAGCGACGTCCAAGCGACTGCTGAACTGGCTTCGGCGCGAGGCGCGTCGCGGGCTGCCGGTCGGCGGTCTTTGCACCGCGTCCTTTACACTTGCGCGGGCGGGGCTTCTGGACGGGAAACGCGCGACGATCCACTGGGAAAACCATGACAGCTTTGCCGAGGAATTCGAAGACGTACAGCTGACCAAATCGGTCTTTGTCGTGGACGGGCTTCGCCTGACGACCGCGGGGGGAACGTCCTCCATTGACCTTTTTCTGCAACTGATCGCCGAGGATCACGGCGAGGAACTGGCCAATGCCGTGGCTGACCAGCAGATCTACTCTGCGATCAGGACCGATCAGGACACGCAGCGCCTGTCCGTTCCCACGCGCATCGGCGTGCGGCACCCGAAACTAAGCCAAGTGATCCATATGATGGAGGCCAATATCGAGGAACCGATCAGCCCCTCCATCCTCGCGCAGGAAGTCGGCATGTCCACGCGTCAGTTGGAGCGCCTGTTCCGCCGCTACCTCAACCGCAGCCCCAAGCGCTATTACATGGAACTGCGGCTGCAAAAGGCGCGCAACCTGCTGATGCAGACCGATATGAGCGTGATCAACGTGGCCCTTGCCTGCGGATTTGCGTCACCGTCGCATTTTTCGAAATGCTACCGGGCGCATTATCAGACGACACCCTACCGCGAACGTGGCAGCCACGCGGCGCGTCTGTCGGTGTGATCCGCTCAGCCCGGCTTGTCCTGCGCCTCTTGCGCGAGGAGGATCTGGAGGATCTGCACCAGATTTTTTCGAACCCGTTGGCCATGCGATATTGGGATCGCCCTGCATGGCAGGACATGGAAACCACGCGCAAGCTGTTGGCAGCGTTCATGCAAGATGCGCCCGAGAGGCAGCTGTCATGTGCTATTGAGCACGAGGGCCAGTTGATCGGCCGTATCGGCATGTCGCGGCACCTTGAGATCGGCTATATCCTGCATCCAGATTGGTGGGGCAAGGGGTTGGGAACGGAAGCCATTGCCGCGTTTCTGCCGGAACTGTTTGTCCGTTTTCCCAATGCAGGTGCCCTGACCGCAGAGATCGACCCGCGCAACACCGGATCTGCCAGAGTGCTGGAGAAGAACGGCTTTGACTGCGTCAGGATCGAGAGGCAGAATTTTCTGTATGGCGAAGACGAATGGTGCGACACGGCCTATTACCGGTTGAACCGTCCGACATCCGGGAAGTAGGGCATACCCGATCTTCAGCCGGGCGATGCGCTGAACATCAGGTCCCGGCTCGGGGGCCGGGACGCGTATCCCTGCTTGGATCACGGCACCAGACGATAGAGCGTGCCGTTGCCGACACTGAGAAACCACAGCCTGCCGTCTGGACCTTCGCGCACATCGCGGACGCGGATCGTGGCGTCCCCCTTGATCTGTTCGACTTCGCGCAGCGGCGTGCCCTCCAGCCGGGCGATATAGTCGAACTTGAGCGACCCGACAAAGAAATGGCCGCGCCACGCAGCATTTCCCTTGCCGGAATGGATCGTCATGCCGGAGGGCGCAATCGACGGGTCCCAGTAGAAATCGGGCTGTTCCATCCCCGGCTTGGCGGTGCCTTCGCCGATCTTCGTGCCGTTATAGTTGCGGCCATATGCGATGACCGGCCAGCCGTAATTTGCTCCCTTGCGGATGCGGTTGACCTCGTCCCCGCCCATCGCGCCGTGTTCGTTCACCCAGAGCTGGCCGGTCGGGTCCAGCGCGGCGCCCTGCGGGTTCCGGTGACCGTAGGACCAGATCTCTGGCAGCTTGTCTTCGTGACCGGAGAAGGGGTTATCACGTGGGGCCTTGCCATCCCGCGTGATCCTCAGGACAGATCCGTTATGCAATGTCAGGTCCTGCGCCGAGTTGGGCGCACCACGCTCGCCCACGGTCACGAAAAGCGTGCCATCGCGCGCCTCGACAAGTCGAGAACCGAAGTGGCGGCCCCCGGTAGAGCCTTGCTTGATCTCGAAGATCGTGCGCAGCTCTGTGAGCTCCGACAGGTCGTCGGAGAGCCGCGCCCGCAGAACAGCCGTTCCGGCCTGCCTCACCCCCTGACGTTTGGCGTAGGTCATGAAAATCTCGCGCCGCCGGGAGAAATCCTGCGGGATCAGCAGGTCAAGCAAACCACCCTGCCCATGCACCCGGACCTTCGGCAGGCCCGCCACGCGTTTCACCGACCCGTCCGGCAGGCGTGCTGTCAAAGTTCCGCCGATTTCGGTCACCAGAATGGTGCCGTCAGGCAGAAACCCGAAAGCCCAGGGGTCTTTCAACCCGCGCAGGACGGGTTGCGCCTCGTAACTGCGCAGGTTCGACGCGACAGGCTCCGCCCCCAGTGGCGAGGTGATGGCGCAAGCAATCCCCAGAACAGCAGAAAGAATGAATGATCGCATGGCGTATCCTCCTGACCGTTTGAGATAGGGGAAAGCCCTTGCCTGTCCAGCGCTGGGCGAGGCTTTGCCCACCTCGCGTAACGGTAATCTCGGAACCTCTTTTCATTTAGGTTTGCGCCGCTTACGCTCCGCGCAGGACATATGTTCCAACTTGGGAGAAGAAAATGAAAAACCTGTTGTTGGCCACTGCCGCATGCGCCCTTGCCGCAGGCAGCGCAACTGCTGAAAGCCACGCGAGCACCGTCAATATCGGTGTGATCCTTGGCTTCACCGGCCCGATCGAATCCCTGACACCGATGATGGCAGGCTCCGCAGAGATGGCGCTGACCGAAGTGAACGAAAGCGGCACCTTTCTTGATGGGGTCACTTTGGCGCCGGTGCGTGCGGACTCGACCTGCGTTGACAGCGCCGCCGCTACCGCAGCTGCCGAACGTCTGGTCACGTCCGATGGTGTCGTGGCGATCATGGGGGCGGATTGCTCGGGCGTGACGGGCGCCGTTCTGTCCAACGTGGCCGTTCCAAACGGCGTGCCAATGATCTCGCCCTCCGCGACCTCTCCGGGTCTGACGACGGCAGAGGATAACGGCCTGTTCTTCCGCACCGCACCGTCCGATGCGCGCCAGGGCGAAGTTCTGGCCGGTATCCTTGCCGACAAAGGCATCACATCGGTTGCCGTGACCTATACCAACAACGACTATGGCAAGGGTCTGTCGGACAGCTTCATCTCCAGCTTCGAGGCGAATGGCGGCACTGTCACGCTGAATGCGCCGCATGAAGACGGCAAAGCCGATTACTCGGCGGAAATCGGCGCGCTGGCCTCGGCCGGCGGCGACTTGCTGGTGGTCCTTGGCTATTCCGATCAGGGCGGCAAGGGCATCATTCAGGCCTCTCTCGACACCGGCGCCTTTGACATGTTCATGATGGGCGACGGCATGTATGGCGACGCCCTGCTTGCTGATCTTGGCGGCGATCTGGACGGCTCGTTCGGCGCTGTGCCGTGGTCCGAAGGTGAAGGCACCGAGAAATTCGCAGCTCTGGCCGAGGCCGCGGGCGTGAACGGTGAATCCTCCTTTACCCGCGAAAGCTATGACGCGGCGGCGCTGATTGCGCTGGCGATGATGGCGGGCGGCGAAGCCACATCCAAGGCCGTGGCCGAAAATGTGATCAATGTCGCAAACGCGCCGGGCGAAAAGATCCTGCCGGGCGAGCTTGGCAAGGCCTTCGAGATCCTCGCGAATGGCGGCGAAATCGACTATGTCGGCGCCACGAATGTCGAGCTGATCGGACCGGGAGAAGCGGCAGGCACCTACCGCGAATACACCGTCACGGGTGGCGCTTACGAAACAGTTCAGTTCCGCTGATCGCACCCGACAAGAATGAACAGCCCGGATTTTCCGGGCTGTTTCAATGAGATGAGAGACGCCCTCAAGGCGCGGAAAGGGGTGCTGTGATCCGGGTTGAGAACCTTCACAAGCATTTTGGCGGGTTTCACGCCGTGGATGGTGCATCACTGGAGATCGCCACCGGGTCCATTACCGGCCTTGTCGGGCCGAATGGCGCCGGGAAAACAACGCTTTTCAATGTGATAGCGGGAGTTCTTGAACCAACTTCGGGTCAAGTTCGCATGGACGGTGATGACATCACCGGATTGCCCCCACATGTGTTGTTTCACAAGGGCTTATTGCGCACCTTTCAGATCGCACATGAATTCAGCTCCATGACCTGCCGGGAGAACCTGATGATGGTGCCGGGCGGGCAATCGGGCGAGACGTTGTGGAATGCGTGGTTCCAGCGCGGACGGATTGCGCAGGAAGAAGAGACGTTGTTGAAGAAAGCCGACGAGGTCCTTGATTTCCTGACAATATCTCACCTCAAGAACGAACGGGCTGGCAATCTTTCCGGTGGTCAGAAAAAGCTGCTGGAGCTTGGGCGAACGATGATGGTGGATGCCAAGATCGTCTTTCTTGACGAGGTTGGCGCAGGCGTGAACCGCACCCTGCTCAACACGATCGGCGATGCCATTCTGCGGCTTAATCAGGAACGCGGCTATACGTTCTGCATGATTGAACATGACATGGATTTCATCGGACGTCTTTGCGATCCCGTCATCGTCATGGCCGAGGGCAAAGTGCTGGCACAGGGCACGATTGACGAGATCAAGGCCAATGAGGCGGTGATCGAGGCCTATCTGGGCACCGGTTTGAAGAACAAGGAGATGGTGTGATGCGTGCGGCTCCCCTCCCCACGCGGCAGCCCGTAACATGGTCCCATGATCCCCAGGACAGTGCAATTACGGCGGGCAACGCATGAGCGGCAACCCCTATCAGGATGATCGCGGCAATCGCGACCGCTCGATCACCAAGCCCGACGGGCAAGGCTCTGTCATCGGCGCGGCAGGCGGCGGTAAGGCGCAGCCAGCGCCGGGCAACCCTTTCCTCATCGGGCATGAGATGACCGGCGGCTACGGGCGCGGCGCGGATATTCTGCACGGTTGCACCATCGCGGTGGAACGCGGCGAAATTGCGGTCATTGTCGGGCCGAATGGCGCGGGCAAATCGACGGCGATGAAGGCGGTCTTTGGCATGCTTGACCTGCGCAAGGGCCATGTGATGCTGGACAACGAGGATATCACGCGCCTCAGCCCGCAGGACCGGGTGGTCAAGGGCATGGGGTTCGTGCCGCAGACGCACAACATCTTCACCTCTATGACGGTGGAGGAAAACCTTGAGATGGGCGCCTTCATCCGGCGCGACGATTTCAGCGAGACGATGGAGCAGGTCTATCACCTGTTCCCGATCCTCAAGGACAAGCGTCGCCAGGCGGCGGGTGAGCTCTCGGGCGGGCAACGCCAGCAGGTCGCCGTGGGCCGCGCGCTGATGACAAAACCCAAGGTACTGATGCTGGACGAACCCACCGCGGGCGTCAGCCCCATCGTCATGGACGAGCTCTTTGACCGGATCATCGAGGTTGCCCGCACCGGCATTCCGATCCTGATGGTGGAACAGAACGCCCGGCAAGCGCTGGAGATCGCAGACAAGGGCTATGTGCTGGTGCAGGGGGCGAACGCGTTTGCCGGCACGGGCAAGGAGTTGTTGGCCGATGACGATGTGCGCAAGAGTTTTCTGGGGGGCTGATGGTGGTATCAAACATGCAATTTTTCAGCGTGCCGGCGGCTTTGGCCCTGTGGTTGGTCCCCGGCCTTGCCATGGCAGACCTGAGCTGCCGCTTTGAGCGGGAATGTCCGGAAGGCGAAACCTGCGCCGAAAGCGGCTATGAGATGCAAGTCGTACCGCAGGATGCGATGGGTGACGACATCGAGCCTGACGCCGTAGCAGAGGCGCTTGGCGGTCAGGCGATTGTTGACGACGCGGGACGTTTTGATGTTCTGCCCTTGGGGCGCCGTGAAGGTGACAAGAGCTGGTTTGGTATCAGTGCGGCTGGCGCCCATCTGCTGACTGTCTCCCCTCAGGGTGCGGCCCGGTATTCGGTGCATTTCGAGGGCGCGGAGTTCTCCATGCTCTATCTCGGACAGTGCGAGGACGCATCGTGATTGATTTCCTGAACGCCATTGTGGCGCTTTCGAATTTCGTGCTGATCCCGGCTCTGGCCTACGGCAGCCAGCTGGCGCTTGGGGCGTTGGGTGTGACGCTAATCTACGGAATCCTGCGGTTTTCCAATTTCGCACATGGCGACACGATGGCCTTTGGCACGATGGTCGTGGTTCTGGTGACATGGGCGATGCAGGCAGCGGGGATCAGCCTCGGGCCGCTGCCCACGGCGCTGCTCGCCCTGCCCTTTGGCATCCTTGGCGCGGCAGCGCTGGTGCTGCTGACAGACCGCGCGGTCTATCGCTTTTACCGGGAGCAGAAGGCCAAACCGGTGATCCTTGTCATCGTCTCCATGGGGGTGATGTTCATCTATAATGGCATCACCCGCCTGATCATCGGGCCAAATGACCAACGGTTCGCCGATGGCGAACGGTTCCTGATCGGCGCGCGCGAGTTCAAGGCGATGACTGGGCTTGATGAAGGGCTTGCAATCAAGTCAACGCAGGCGATCACGCTGGTGACGGCCGTGATCGTCGTGGCGCTGCTGTTCTGGTTTCTGAACCACACGCGCACCGGCAAATCCATGCGCGCCTATTCGGATAACGAGGATCTGGCGCTGCTGTCGGGGATCAACCCCGAACGCGTGGTAATGGTGACCTGGCTGATCGTGGCGGCACTGGCGACCGTGGCGGGCACGCTTTACGGGCTGGACAAAAGCTTCAAACCCTTCACCTATTTCCAACTGCTGCTGCCAATCTTTGCCAGCGCCATCGTCGGTGGTCTGGGCAGTCCGCTGGGGGCCATCGCGGGCGGGTTCGTCATCGCGTTTTCCGAGGTTGGCATCACCTATGCGTGGAAAAAGGTTCTGGTCTACCTGCTGCCCGAGCAGCTTGAGCCGTCGGGGCTCGTGCAGCTTTTGAGCACGGATTACAAATTCGCGGTCAGTTTCGTCATCCTTCTGATCGTGCTCTTGATCCGGCCAACCGGTCTTTTCCGCGGAAAATCAGTTTGATTCTTGTCCTCGCCGCGCTAACAGGACGCCAGCCATGTTGGCGCGTACCCAGTCGAAACGGATGACCGATGAAACCAAAGCTGCTGATCCATTCCGGCCTGCCCAAGACCGGAACCACCACCATCCAGCTTCATTGCGCGCTCAACCGGCAGGTGCTGGCCCGGAACGGCTGGCTTTATCCACAGGCCGGGCGGCAGTGGAACGCGCATCACACTTTCGGTAACTTCTTCCGGTCCGAAGGCAAAAAGCTCGCATGGATCCGCGAGGCTGATCCCGCAAAGGTCCGTCGCATGCTGGAACGCGAGCGTGTTGAAAGCGGTGCCGACAATGTGATCATCAGTTCGGAATCGCTGTTTCACATCAACAGCCTCAGGAAACTGGCGCAGTATTTTCCCGATTACGAGATCAATATGCTGGTCTACCTGCGCAGGCAGGATGAATGGCTTGAATCCGTCTACCGTCAGCAATTGCGCGGCGGCGCTGTCTTTACCGACCGGCACAGCTATCTTCGGCAAGTGCAGTCAAGCCTCGACTATGATCGTGTGCTTGGGGAGTGGGAAAGCGTGCTGGGGGTCGATCATATCTGCGTCCGCAGCTTCGAGCCGAAGTTTTTCGAAATCTCGCTGGTGGAACAGTTCATGGATGTGCTGGGCCTGACTCTGACATCTGACTACGACGAAGCGCCAAGGCGGAATGACAAGCTCAACCGCGCTGCAATGGACTTCTTGATGAAATTCCCGAACGAGCGGCGCATCAGCCATGATTACCAACTGCTTCAGAAGGAGTTGGAAGCATGGTCGCAAGGTCGGCCGGACCGGCCTGAACACCAGACGCTCTATCCGCCCGCTGAACGCCGCGCCATTGCCGACGAACATGCCGAGGGCAACAAGCGGATCGAAGATCGGTACTTTCCGTCGGGCAGCACGCTGTTCCGCGCGCCCCTGCCCGAGCCGAACGAACCTTGGGAAGAGTATCCCGGCCTGTCGGCCGACGAGGCCGTGAACATCGCCCACACCGTGTGGAAAGCGCAGCTGGCGCAAGAGAAAAGACTTCGTTCGGCGCTGAAGAAACGCAAGATTTCCGCGTCGGGCTCTTCCAGAAAACCGTAAAGCCCCTTGACAATTTGTGCCGCGTACCACAAATGTTCCGCATGAGCCGGTGCATGCGCACCGTATTGAGACCCGATCGGAGCATCATTCCATGAGCAAGAGCACCACCAACGACTTCGCCCGCATCATCGTCAACGCCTTTTCCCTTCAGTCCGCGATCACCAGCAACCAGATGCTGGCCGACAAGGGCCTGACCACTGCTGGCTGGCTTGTCCTGCGCCGCCTGTCGAACAAGGAAGACCTGTCCGTTGCGGCACTTGGCCGGGCATTCTCGCTGACGCGCCAGCGCATGTTCCAGATCGTCAATCGTCTGGCCGAAAAGGGGTATGTCGAGTTGCAGATCAACGAAGAAGAAAAGCGCGCCCGCAAGGTTCTGCTGACGGCTGAAGGTCGTGAAGTGCTGAAAGCTGTCGAAAAAGAGCTGACCGCTCTGCTTGGCGATGCGCTGTCCGAAATGCCCGAGAAATCCATGGACAAGTCGGCGCGCATGCTGCGCAAGCTGACCCTGGCCATTTCCGGCGAGACGGCAGAGAAGGCCGACGCCTGAACGCATCAGCACCCCTGATCAGGATGAACCGGTGTCACATGCGTGATGCCGGTTTTTCTTTGTCTATCTCTGCCGGTTGACGCCAATTCCCGCTTTGCCTCCGGCCCCGTGACGTGCAAACCTGCACTGCAACCCGGCGCCTGACTCTCGCCGGAAGACGGAGGCCCAGAAGTGACGTTACGCGAGCTTATCCTGTTCATCATCGTGGGGGCGCTGATCCTTGGCGCTGGCTTTGTGCAAGGCTGGAACACTGCGCTGTTGATCCTGAACATGGGCCTGATTTCCGCGGTGATGAGCCTTGGCGTGAACCTGCAATGGGGCTTTGCCGGGCTGTTCAATGTGGGCGTGATGGGCTTCGTGGCGCTTGGCGGATTGGCCACGGTCCTCGTTTCCATGCCCCCGGTGGCCGAAGCCTGGGCGGCGGGAGGGATGCGCGTCATCCTCGGCCTTCTTGTCGGTGCGGGCGTCGTTGCTGCGGCCGTTTTCGCTTGGGGGCGCCTGCACGGGCGGCTTCGTGGGCTCGTGGTGTTCGGGGTGCTTGTTGCGGGATTCTTCCTGTTCCGCAGCGTCTATGACGCGGGCGTGGCAGCGGTAGAGGCGATCAACCCTGCCACCACCGGCTACCTTGGGGGCTTGGGGCTGCCGGTGCTGGTCGCATGGCCTGTCGGTGGCTTGCTGGCGGCAGGCGTGGCCTGGGTGATCGGCAAAACTGCGCTGGGTCTGCGCTCTGACTACCTTGCAATTGCGACGCTTGGCATCGCGGAGATCATCATTGCCGTGCTCAAGAACGAAGACTGGCTGGCACGCGGCGTCAAGAACGTGATCGGCCTGCCGCGTCCCCTGCCCTATGAAATCGATCTGCAGAACGATCCCGGCTTTGTCGAAACCGCCGCCGGCCTCGGACTGGACGCCACGACAGCTTCAACCCTGTATGTGAAGCTTGGTTACGGATTGCTGTTCGCGGCGGTGCTGATTGTCCTTCTGGTGTTGGCAGAACTCGCGTTGAAAAGCCCCTGGGGCCGGATGATGCGCGCCATACGCGACAATGAAACAGCGGCGCGGGCGATGGGCAAGGATGTCACGGGCAGACATCTGCAGGTCTTTATCCTTGGTTCTGCCATCTGCGGCATTGCCGGCGCGATGATGACGACGCTGGACGGGCAATTGACACCCGGCTCTTATCAACCCTTGCGATACACTTTCCTCATCTGGGTCATGGTGATCGTGGGGGGATCCGGCAACAATCTTGGCGCGGTCTTGGGCGGTTTCCTGATCTGGTTTCTCTGGGTCGAGGTGGAGCCGATCGGCGCTGCGCTGGTTACACTGATCACGAATTGGGGCTTTTGGTTCGAGGCGAATATCCTCGGCCTTCATGCCCAGGCTGATCTGTCTGCAGATGCAAGCAGCGGATCATGGCAGGCGCATCTTCAGGACAGTGTCGCGCATTTGCGGCTGCCGACGATGGGGCTGATCCTGCTACTGGTTCTGCGCTTCAGCCCGCGCGGCCTGCTTCCCGAACGCTGATACGGACCCCAACCACGGGGGCCGCGCAACGCGGACAACTACACGCAGCTTTGGCGCGGATGGAAACACCCGGCCAAAGCTTCGCGTCAACAGGACGTTGCCGCCCCCGGTGCTCGGGGCGCTTATCGCGCCTTGAAAAGCCCCCCGAGGATTCCACGGACGATGCGCCGCCCGGTGGTGCCCTTTAGTTCCTTGACCAGAACATTGGCAATGGCGCCGCCAAGGCTACTATCGTCGAAATTCAACGTGCGCTTGCGGGTCTTTGCGCTCGACCGCGAGACGCGGGTTCCGGAATAGCGTCGCCCGGCATTGAATTCGCGTTCCGCGGCGGATTGCTCCTCTTCGCGCCGCTCTGCCTCTTCGGCGGCCTTCGCCGCGGCATCGGCGCGCCGCTTGAGCATTTCATGGGCGGAGTCGCGATCAACGGCGTTTGCGTATTTCGCGCCCAGATCCGACGCAGCGATCAACTGCGCGCGCAAACTCGCCGGGATCGGTCCCAGCTTTGACGATGGTGGACGGATCAGGGTGCGCTGCACGATGCCGGGCACGCCCTTCTTCTGAAGCATGGATGTGACAGCCTCGCCCACGCCCACTTCACGGATCGCGGTTTCAGTGTCGAAATCCGGGTTCGGGCGGTAAGTCTCTGCCGCCATGCGCAAGGCTTTCTTGTCGCGGGCCGTGAAGGCACGCAGCGCGTGTTGCACGCGGTTACCAAGCTGGCCCAGAATATCCTCGGGGATGTCATCGGGGTTCTGGGTGATGAAATAAACCCCGACCCCCTTGGAACGGATCAGCCGCGCGACCTGCTCGACCTTGTCCACCAGTGCTTTGGGCGCGCCATCGAAAAGCAGATGCGCCTCATCGAAGAAGAAGACCAGTTTTGGCTTGTCCGGGTCGCCCACTTCGGGAAGGTCCTCGAAGAGTTCAGACAGAAGCCAGAGCAGGAACGTGGCGTAAAGCTTTGGCGAGGCCATCAGCGTGTCGGCGGCCAGGATATTGATCTGTCCGCGCCCGTCCGCATCAAGGCGCATCATGTCGGCAAGGTCCAGCGCAGGCTCCCCAAATATCTCGGCTCCGCCCTCATTTTCCAACACCAGCAACCGGCGTTGGATCGCCCCGATCGACGCCACCGAGACATTGCCGTAGCGCAAGCTCAGCTCTGCGCGGTTTTCACCCGTCCAGACAAGCAAAGCCTGAAGGTCCTTGAGGTCGAGCAGTGGCAAACCCTGTTCGTCGGCAAGACGGAAGGCGATGTTGAGAATACCTTCCTGCGCCTCTGTCAGATCCAGAAGTCGCGCCAGCAAGAGCGGCCCCATTTCCGCCACGGTCGTGCGGACAGGGTGGCCCTGCTGTCCGAACAGATCCCAGAACACGGCTGGAAAGGCGTCATAGGTGAACTCGGTAAATCCGATCTGGGCCGCGCGTTTCGTAAACGCCTCGTGCAGTTTGAAATCCGGGCTGCCGCGATCTGCCAGCCCGGAAAGGTCGCCCTTCACGTCGGACAGGAAAACCGGCACCCCGGCAGCAGAGAAGCTTTCGGCCAGGATTTGCAACGTGACGGTCTTGCCCGTCCCCGTGGCCCCCGCGATCAGCCCGTGACGGTTTGCATATTTCAGATCCAGATACTGCTTTTCGCCATATTCCGCACCGCCACCGCCGATGAAGAGTCCGTTTTCCATCTTGTCCCGTTCTCCTGCCAATTTGGCCGTAACGGCCTGAACATCTAACCTTAACCATTTCCGGTGAAAGTGTAATACGTCCGATATCATTAGTCCTCTTTGGTGTCGGGTAGACTTCCTCCCTGTTAGACTGGCCGCGCCTTCGGGCGCGGCATTTTTATACTCCGGGACCGCTTTGGGACCGAGTCGCGCGGGATTTGCGCGTAGCCTAGTCAGTCAAGCGTCAATTCATCCAAACCGCCTTCGAAACGGGTGTTTTTATAGTTGACCGTGACTTTCAAGTCTCGTACCGTCTGGGCAATGACAAAGTCGGCCAGTCCGACGGGGAGTGAAGAATACTGGAAGGAGCCTTCGGGCTCCTTTCGCATTTTGACACAACCCCTTGTTTCGGAACCTTATTCACGTCGATCATGCGGGCAGGTTCTTGCCTGAACCGGACTGATCACAAGGATTTTGGCCTGACATTGGCAATGGCGCGTGATAAGCGCCTGCCAAAGACAAATAGCTCTGGGAGAGCCTTTCATGAACACCTATCTCGGCGCCCTGACCATTGCAGCGATGCTGGCTTCGACACCGGCCGCATTCGCTCAGGACGCAACCGAAGAGACGACGGCAGAGATCGCGACGGAACAGGCCGCCCCTGCCGCAGATGCAGCCGCGGAAGACGCCGCACCTGTCGCAGACGCCGCCCCCGCCGAGGACGCGCCGGCCGAAGGTCTGGTAGATCAGCTCGACACAGGCGAGGAACAGCCCGCCGAAGCACCCGGCGAGCAGTCGCAGACCTATATCCGCGAAGAGATTGGCGACTGGGATCTGCAATGCCTTCGCGCCGAAGAAGGCGAAGAACCCTGCCAGATGTACCAGCTTCTGACGGATGGTCAGGGCAACAGCGTCGCCGAGGTCAGCATCTTCCGCGTCAAGAATGGCGGGCAGGTACAGGCCGGCGGTACTTTCGTCGTTCCACTGGAAACACTGCTGACGCAGAAGCTGTCGATCTCCGTGGATGGTGGCCAGCCCAAGCGCTATGATTTCACGCTGTGCAATCCGATCGGCTGCTACGCGCGTGTCGGCTTTACCGCTGACGACGTGAACCGGTTCAAGCGCGGCAATGTCGCCAAGATCACCATCGTGCCGGCGCTTGCGCCCGATCAGAAAGTGGTCGTAGACATGTCTTTGTCGGGCTTCACCGACAGCTACGGAAAGACCAGCGAACTAGCCAACTGATACGGCCCACACTGATTGCGAATGCGCCGCGCCGGGTTTCCCCGGTGCGGCGTTTTTTATTGGAGAGCGCGTTCGCCTTCAGTGCGCGGTATTGGCGTCCGCAATCCCATCCAGAACGGCGCGCGCTGCCCGCAGGCCGGGCGGTGGCCCGTCGCGACCCAGCTTTTGCATGGTCTCGGCCATGGCGGCGGCTTGCGCTTCGGGATTGTCCAGCACCTGCAACAGCGCATCAGCAACGGGTTCGGGGCGACAATTCTTGCCGACGAATTCCGGCACGCTTCGCGTCTGTGTCACCAGATTGACCAAGGTGACCGTATCAACCAGCAACATCCGCGAGATCACCTGCCGCGACAACCAGTTCATATCATAGGCCACAACCATAGGTGTGCCGACGGCAGCAAGTTCCAGACTGACCGTGCCAGAGGCTGCCAGAGCGGCGCGCGCCCCTGCAAAGGCACCGCGTTTCAGCGCCGGATCAGGATAGCTGCGCGGGTCAAGCACCACAGGGTTTCCCGGCCATGTGCTTGCGGCCTCGCTGACAGCCTCGGCAACCGGGCTCGCCGCCGGAACGACAGGTCGCAGATCCGGGCGCGCCGCCACCACACGGCTCAGCACCTCGCCAAAGATCGGCGCAAGACGGCTGACCTCGGACTTGCGCGATCCGGGCAGGACGAGCAGGTAATCGCCCTCCAGGCCAAAGGTGGTGCGAAATGCGGCAATCTCTTCCGCCGTGGCGACGGGATCGGTGACAACCGGATGGCCCACGAAATCGCAGCGCATGCCTGCGGCTTCCATATAGGGCGGCTCGAACGGAAAAAGCGCCAGAACCTGATCGATATGGCGCGCCATCTTCGCCGCCCTGCCCGGCCGCCATGCCCAGACCGTTGGCGCCACATAGTGGACGGTTCGAATGTCACTGACCGCTTTGACCAGTCGCGCGACGCGCAGCGAAAATTCCGGCAAATCGATGCTGATCAGCACATCGGGGCGCGCGGCCAGTACCGCGTCTGCGGTCTGGCGGATGCGCGCCTTGAGATGCGAATATTGCGACAGGATCTCGGTGATCCCCATGACCGAGATTTCGTCCATGGGAAAAAGGCTGCTCAGCCCCTGGGCCTCCATCCTTGGCCCGCCGACGCCCTGAAATTCCACCTGCCCGTCGGCCAGCTCTGTCAGGCCCTGCATCATCGCAGCGCCCAGCTTGTCGCCCGAAAGTTCGCCCGCGATGACGAAGACCCGCAGCGGCTCAGACATCGAGCGCCTGCACAAACAGCCCGGCCTCGCGGGCCGCGGCGAGCGTTGCCTCGCGTTCAAGCACCAGCACACGGTCTGCCGCAATCACGATCCCGCCAAGGCCCGCCCGGCGGGCGCCCTCTATGGTTGCGGGACCGATGGCGGGCATGTCGACACGCAGGTCCTGCCCGCGTTTGGGCAGCTTGACCAGCACGCCGGGCGCCTCAGGGCGTTTATGGGTCGGGGTGCCTGCTGCCTGTTCAAGCAGCGCATCCGTGCCCTGCAAAGTCTCGATCCCAAGGCACAGCCCGCCCGCCACAACGGTCGCCTGCCCCAGATCCAGAGGCGACAGAGCAGAGAGGATATCGAGACCGAATTCCACATCCAGCGTCGCCGCGCTGTCGGGCGCTATACCGCAAAGCATGCCCGCGGGAACGGTCAGACCCACGACAAGCTCATGCGCACCCACCACCGTGAAGCCCCGATCTTCAAACAGCGCGATGACATGGCGCAGCAGCCCATCATCTCCCTGCTGCATCGCGGCCATCAACGCCGGTGCCACTTTTGCTGTCACCGCGTCCAGAGCGCTTGGTTCCAGCTTCGGCCGCGCCATCGCACCGGCCATGACCACGTCGGTCACATCGTGGTCGCGAAGATCTTCGAACAGCTCGCCAAGCCTTTCGGGGCGATGCGTGTGCACGACCCCTTCCGGCAGCTCATGAGGCGTGCCGGCCAAGGTGACGCAATAAGCATCGGGATGCGCCTCGTGCAGACGCAGGGGCAGACCCCCGCTGCCGGCAACAATCGCCAGACGACCGGCCACGCTCAGCCCGGTGTCAGGAAAGAGCGGTCGGTTTCGCCGAGGATGAAATCGACGATATGCCGGACATAGTCGCTCTCGGTTTCGGCACCCAGCCGTTTGGCACGATCCTGAAACGCGCCCTCCCCTTGGGCAAGCATCTGAAACGCCGCCCGCAGCGCCGTGATGTCAGAGCGCGCGACGCCCTTGCGCTTCAGACCGACGAGGTTGAGCCCGTCGAGCTTGCCACGCGGCGCCTGCACAAGGCCGTAGGGAATAACGTCATTGGTTACCATCGTGACCGCGCCGATGATCGCGCCGCGACCGATGCGAACCCATTGGTGGACGCCGGACAGCCCGCCGACAATCACGTCATCCTCCAGCACGCAATGCCCGGCCAAAGCGCAGTTGTTGACCAGAATAACGCGGTCCCCGACCTGAGCATCATGCGCCACATGACAGCCCGCCATGAAGAGCCCATCATCGCCAACACGGGTGACGCCGCCGCCACCCTCTGTCCCGGCATTCATGGTGACATGTTCGCGGATGCGGTTGCGCGCGCCGATTTCCAGCCGCGTCTTTTCGCCTTTGAATTTCAGATCCTGTGGAACCTCGCCGATCACGGCAAAGGGAAAGACCTCGGTGTCTTCGCCGATGGTGGTGGTCCCGGTGACCACAACATGGCTTTTCAACACGACACGGGGGGCAAGCGTGACTTCGGGGCCGATATGGCAGAACGGGCCGATCCGGCAGCCTTCGCCGATCTGCGCACCGTCCTCGATCACGGCGGAAGGGTGGATGTCAGATGTCACGCCGGCAGATCCATCATCGCAGTGAACTCTGCCTCTGCTGCCATTTCGCCGTCCACTTCGGCCACGCCCTGGAATTTCCAGACCTTGCCGCCGGGCTTGCCCCGCAGGGTCTTGAGGTTCATCCGCAGCACATCGCCCGGGACGACCTTGCGGCGGAATTTGCATTTGTCAATGGACATGAAATAGATCAGCATTTCCTTGTCCGCCAGATCAAGTGCCACACCAACCATCACCGCAGAGGTCTGCGCCATCGCCTCGACGATCGTGACCCCCGGCATGATAGGGGTGCCCGGGAAATGGCCCTGAAAATGCGGCTCGTTCATGCTGACATTCTTGATCCCGACCGCAGAGGACGTGCCGTCGATATCGACAACGCGATCAACCAGAAGGAACGGGTAACGGTGCGGCAGGATACGCTGGATCAGCTGGATGTCCGCAGATTGCAGAGCCTCGGTCATATGGTGTCCTCGACATGTGTCACTGGTCCAATGACCTAGCAACTGTCGCGCTCCGGGGCAAGCGGGCTAGCGGTCGTCCGGCTCGGCATCCGGTTCGGGGGTGCCGGTCTGAGGCTCGTCTGTTCCGGTATCCTCAGCGGCCCCGGTGCCCAGCCGCACGTTGATCCGCTCGATCGCTTCGTCGGTGACGTCGATGGCATCCGCGCTCAGAAAGACATTCCGCCGTTCGATCAGCACGGCCGCTCCGGCTTCGCGCATCAACTCTCCCAGCACCGGTTGCGCAGCCTCAAGAAAGTCGCGGCGCACATCCTCGGTGCGCGCGGCCAAAGCGCGCCCCTTCGCGTCCTGTTCCTGCCGGATGGATTGCACCTTTTCATCGAACGCGTCGGCAAGTTTGCGGAATTCCGCCGTGGGCAGGTTCGCGCGCTGCTCTGTCAAAGACTTCTCTTCCGCGGTTAATGCAGCTTCGATCTGGCGGTTTTCCGCAGAGATTTCGCTGCCTGCCGCCTCAATCTCTTCGGTCAGACGCTGGCCGTAAAGGCTTTCGTTAAAAAGCCTGTCCGCCTCGACCGTCAGAATGGGGCTCTTCACAACCTCCTGCGCAGGCACCGCCGCTGCGAGGACGCCAAAGGCGGCAGCCAACGCCGCCGCCTTGAAACTTTTCAGCCGTGTCATGTCAGAACTGCGTTGAAATCGTCAGGTCGAAGTTCTGCTCTTCGTCATACTTCTCTTTCTGCAACGCCTCGGTGAAGTTGAAGCGCAGCGGGCCGATGGGCGTATCCCAGAAGATCGAAACACCGACAACGTGGCGGGCACTGAAATCCTCGTAAAGCGTGTTCGCGTTGCTTTCCTCCAGCGACCACAGCGACCCGACATCGTAAAAGACGCCGCCCGAGATGCCGTATTCCTCTGGCAGACCCAGCGGGAATTCCGCCTCGAACCGGGCGACAGCGAACAGATTGCCGCCAAGCGCATCGTCAACGAAATTGCCTTGGCTGTTCGTGCCACGCTCACGCGGGCCGATGCCGCCATATTCAAAGCCGCGCATGACGGACGGTCCCATGAAGAACCGGTCAGTCACCCGCCCGTTGCCGCCGGAATAGTTCAGCGCACCGCCCTGCAATGTCGCACGCAAGGTGACATCTTCGTTCAGAACCTTGGTCTGCGCGATGGCGCGGACATTGGTCTTGATGAAGGTCGCACCCCCCGTGGCCTTGCCGAAATCCTGCCCGAATTCAAGCAGCACGCCTGCATTGGGGTTCAGGCCCGTCCGGCGCGTGTCATAGGAATAGGTGTAGCCGATGGAATTGTTCCACACCTCGCCACGCTCGGCCTCTGCCTGAATAAGGTCGCCGACCTGGGTGTCGTCGACATCTGTGATATCGGACACTTCGGCCGTGTAGCGCAGCGACAGGCGACCGTTTTCGGAGACCGGAAAGGTGAAGGAAGGAGAGATCCGACCCGAATTGGTGTCGTATTCGGCGTTGTCATTATCGGTTTCGCGGTAAGACGCGTCGAAGTTGAATGCCAGATCGCGCCCAAGGAAGGCAGGCTCGCCGAAGCTGAAATTATACTGCCGGTTGCTGACGCCTGTGGTGGCGCCCAGCGAAAGCGACTGGCCCCGACCCAGGAAATTGCGTTCCCGGAATTGCAGCGCCACGCCGAAACCATTGCCGGTAGAGTAGCTGCCGCCAAAGCTGAGCGAGCCTGTGGGCTGCTCTTCGACATTTACGTCAACCACAACCTGATTGGGGCTGGAGCCTTCGCGCGCATCCACCTCTGCATTCGTGAAAAAGCCAAGCGCACGAATACGTTCGGCACTTTCGCGGATTTCACGCGGATTGAACGGGTCGCCTTCGACGACCTTGAACTGACGGCGCACGACGCTGTCCAGCGTGGTGGTGTTGCCTTCAATGTCGATCCGCTCGACAAAGATGCGAGGGCCGCGCGACAGCACGAATTCGACATCCAGCGTCAGGTCGCGATCATTGCGGTTGATGCGGGGTTCGACACGCACGAAGTTCAGACCTTCGCGAATTGCCAGACGCTCCAGCCGCGCGATGGAGTTTTCCACAAGCAGCGGCGAATAAACGACGCCGGGGCGGATCTTCAGCGCGGCCTGGAAAAGCTCTGTATCAACTTCCGGCAGATCCGAGGTGGTGGAGATTTCGCCGAACCGGAATTGCTGACCTTCCTGTACGTTGAAGGTCAGGAAATACCCATCGCGGTTGCGGGTCAGTTCCGCGTTCACAGCGGTGGTGCGGAAATCGACATAGCCGCGCGAATTGTAGAAATCCGCAAGCACCTGCTTGTCGAACTCGATCCGATCCTCGATCAGCGTGTCGCTTTTGACCAGCAGCCGGAAGATGCCCGCCTGTTTGGTCTGGAGCACCCGCCGCAGCCGGTAATCCGAGTAGACCTTGTTGCCGACAAAGCCGATGCGCTCGATCTCGACCACGCCACCTTCGAACACTTCGAACACAAGATCGACACGATTGTCGCTGCGGCGGATGACTTTCGGGGTCACGCGGGCGGCGATCCGTCCCTGCTGGGCATAGGCGGTCACGATATTCGCGGCATCTGCCTCTGCCTGGGTGGGGCTGAACACGCGGCGCGACTGCGATTCAACGACAGAGGCCAGAACCTCGTCCTTGATGCGGGCATTGCCTTCGAAATTGATGCGGTTGATCGTCGGATATTCTGCAACCCGGATCACCAGCGTGCCGCCCTGAGGGACGAGCTCGACCGTTTCGAACAGGCCCGAGCCGACGATGCGTTGATAGGCTTCGTTCAGGTCGCCGCCGCTGACGCTCTGTCCGCGGGCGATTCCTGCGTAACTGAGGATCGTCCCAGCCTCGACCCGCTGGTTCCCCTCGATCGAGACCGAGTTGAACTGATAATTCTGCGCCAGACTTGCCTGCGGAAGCGCCGCAAAGGCAATTGTAATCACTGCAAAAAGCGTCGCGATCAGCTTTCGGGGCGCACCCGATTTCAAGGCTGCTCCGAACGCCCTGCCCTCAGCATTGTTGGTCATGCTTCCATTCCGTACAGACATCCTTTCGAATGTGAGTATCGGCTAAACAGCGGGTTGTCAAAAGCGCAGGGCCTTGAATTTCGTGGTTTTCCCCCTTCGCGCGGCGCAGGCGCAAGACGGAACGGGAAAATTCCGCGCCCGCGCCCGGCCGAGGCTATTGGCCTTCGCCCGGGCGCGCAGGAATTGTGCCGCGTTTTATGGGCAGAAAAGATCGTTCGTCACACCCAGAACCATGATTGACAGGATCACCGCCAATCCAAGCGACATCAGCAGGCGCAGCGCTTTGTCAGAGGGTGGTCGACCGACGACCGCCTCATAGGCATAGAACACCAGGTGACCGCCATCCAGCACCGGGATGGGGAAAAGGTTCATCAGGCCGACAGCCGTGCTCAGCACCGCGATGAACCAGATGAAGCTGGTCGTGCCCTGGCTTGCCATTGCGCCTGACGCCTGCGCGATCCCGATCGGGCCGCTCAGGTTGCAGCTGCTGATGGCACCGGTGACCATGTGATAAAGCCCGGACAACGACCCGGTGATGATCCCCCAGGTTTGCGCGCCCGCCGCGTTCACGGCCTCTAACGGACCGGGGGTCGAAACGGCAGGTTCAAAGAACAGCCCGCCCGCGATGCCAATCCGCCACTGCGTCTTGAAACTATTGTCGGGCTGCGGTTCGTCCACGCGGCGCGGAACCAGCACGAAATCCAGCTCTTCCCCGGCGCGCCAGACATCGAGCTGCAGCGGGCGACCATCCGAATTCTCGACGACCTCTTTCAGCTGATCGAACGCAAATACCGGCGCGCCGTCGATCCGCTGGATCACATCGCCCGGTTTCATTTCGATGTCGTAAGAGGCCGATTGCGGCACGATGCGCGTGGCGATGGCCGGATAGGGATAAGGGCCTTGCGCCTCCACCACCTGTCCATCGCGTTCGACGGTATAGGTGATTTGCGCCTCGACTGGCAGCGACGACATGAAGGTCTCGAACGCGGCGGCATCGTCGAAAGACGGCGGTTTCTGCCCGGCCACTTCCAGTATGACGTCCCCCGGCAAGAGCTGTTGCTCTACCGGCAAGGGGCGCAACTCTCCGACCGTCAGGGGTTCGGAGACCACGCCGCGCGCCATGAAGACGCCGGTAAACACAATGATCGACAGGATGAAGTTGAACACCGGCCCCGCAGCCACCGTGGCCGTGCGCGCCCAAAGCGGTGCGCCATTCATTGTCTGGCGACGTTCCTTGGCGTCCAGCCCCGCCAGTGACGCCTCGTCCACCCCACCAGAGGCATTGGCATCGCCGCGGAACTTGACGAAGCCACCAAGCGGCAGGGCCGCGATCTGCCAGCGGGTGCCGCGCTTGTCGACCCTGCTCCAGATCACCGGGCCAAACCCGAGAGAGAAGACATCCGCGCCGATCCCTGACCAGCGGCCGACGATATAATGGCCGAATTCATGGATCGCCACGATGATCGAAAGCGCCACCACGAAGGCCGCGAGGGTTAGAAAAACACTACCGAATTGAGGGATTAACCCTGACATGCTTACGTACTCACCCTATTTCCTGCCATTCCCGAGACGCCCTATCACCTCCCGCGCGGTTTGCCGAGCGAGATGGTCCAGTCTGGATACGTTATCAAGGGTGAACTCCGCATGAATATGTCCCGGCCGCCCCGAAATCTGCGTCAACACGTCCTCGACCACGCCCGGCATATCGGTAAACCCGATCTCTCCGGCGATGAACCCGTCGAGCGCCTGTTCCTTGGCGGCGTTGAACACCGCCCCTGACAGCCCGCCCGCCTGCATCACCTCCCTTGCCAGCCGCAAAGCCGGGTAGCGATCTTCGCAGGCCTTGCGGAAACTCAGCGTGCCGATGCTGGCCAGGTCAAGCCGCGCCACAGGAAGCTCTTGCCGCTCGGGCCAGTTGAGTGCGAACCCGATCGCATGGCGCATATCCGGCGGGCCGACATGCGCCATCAACGCCCCGTCATTGAACCCGACCAGCGCATGCACGAGCGATTCCGGGTGCACCACGGTTTCGATCTTCTCGGGCGACAGACCAAAGAACTCCCGCGTTTCAATAAGTTCCAGTGCCTTGTTGAACATCGACGCGGAATCGATCGTGATCCGCTGGCCCATATCCCAGTTGGGATGGGTCGCCGCCTGTTCGGGCGTGGCATGGGCCAGCCTTTCGATTGGCCAATCGCGGAACGCCCCGCCGGATGCCGTGATGATCACACGCTCCACGGCCGCGATATCCTCGCCGATCAGGGCCTGAAAGACCGCGGAATGTTCGCTGTCAACCGGCAGGATGCGGGCATTGTGGTCCTTCGCCATGCGCAACATCAGCGCGCCGGCAGCAACCATGCTTTCCTTGTTGGCCAGCGCCAGTGTCGCGCCCTGCTCCAGCGCCTTCAAACCCGGGGCCAGACCCGCAGCCCCAACGATGGCCGACATCACCCAATCAGCAGGCCGGGTGGCCGCCTCAACCAGCGCGCCCTGCCCGGCTGCCGCCTTGATCCCGCTGCCCGCCAACGCCTCCCGAAGCGCGCCAAGGCGTTCGGGATCCGCCGTCACAGCGATCTCTGCGCGGTGTTGTTTTGCCTGCTGGGCCAAGAGAGCGATATTCTGGCCGCCGGTCAGCGCCACGACGTGATAGTTGTCCGCCGCGCGCCCGATCAGGTCCAGCGTGCTTTGCCCGATGGATCCGGTTGACCCGAAAACTGAGATGCGCCTCATTACACCCCCGGCGGGAAATGCACGATCTGACCGACCAGAAGAAGAAAAACCGCCGCCGCCAGCATGCCATCAAAGCGATCAAGAAGGCCGCCATGGCCGGGAATGAGGCTGGAGCTGTCCTTCACCCCGCAGCGGCGTTTGATGGCACTTTCAGCGATATCACCCATTTGCGACGCCATAGCCGCCGCGATGCTGATCCCGATCAGCTCTGATCCGGTTTGGGTGAAGCTGGCAAAGATCGCGCCCACGATCCCCGCGCAGATCCAGCCCGCAACCGTGCCTGACCAGGTTTTCTTGGGGCTGACACGGGGCCAGAATTTCGGCCCCCCGATCATCCGTCCGGCGAAATAGCCACCGACATCGGTGACGATCACCACGAGGACAAGCCAGAGCATCCAGACAAGCCCGAATTCGTCGCGCAGCGCCATCATGCCGTAGCCTGCAAGCATGATGAAGGCGGTGTAGATCATGTAGGTGGGTGCCCGGCGACGCAGCAGGGCAAAGCCCAGAAGTGCGGGCGCCAGAAGCAAAGGCAGCGCGAAACCGGTCGGCAGTTCGATGGCAAGCATCGTGGCCAGTGCGGCGAACGCGCCCAGAAAAAGCATCCGCTCATAGCTTTCGCCCTGAAGCATGACCGCAAGTTCCCAGACCATGATCCCCGACACAGCAGCGATCAGCAGGTGCCACCAGATGCCCCCAAGGGACACTGCCAGAAGGCCCACAACGACCATGACCGCGGCAGATATCAGCCGTGGGGCCAGATCATCCCATTTCGGAGATGGCGTCATGCGATGACAGCACCAAAACGGCGATCACGCCCCGAAAACGCCTTGGTCAACTGCGCGAACTCGGCGGCCGTGAAATCGGGCCAGAGCGTGTCGATGAATTCATATTCGGCATAGGCGGATTGCCAGAGCAGGAAGTTGGAAATTCGCGCCTCGCCGCTGGTCCGGATAACAAGATCCGGATCGGGCAGAACGCAGGTATCCAGGTAGCGTGGCAGCGTCTCTTCGTTGACCGCGCGCGGATCAAGCCTGCCATCGGCGACATCCTGTGCCAGCCTGCGGGTGGCGCGCGCGACCTCGTCCCGCCCACCGTAGTTGATCGCGATGGTCAGGTTGACGCCAGTGCAATGCGACGTCATCAGCTCCAGATCGTCCATCAGCGTGACCAGCTTGTCGTCAAGCTTGATCCGGTCACCGATGAAGCGAACCTGCACATTTTCCCTCAACAGAGATTGCGCCTCGCGGGAGATATAGCGCCGGAACAGGCTCATCAGCCCGGCGACCTCGCTTTGGGTCCGCTTCCAGTTTTCGGTAGAAAACGCGAATATTGTCAGGTACTTGACGCCCGCATCGGGGCAAGCCTCGACAATCTCGCGGACACGTTTCGCGCCAGCATGATGACCAAACAGCCGAGGTTTGCCCTTCTGGGTGGCCCAGCGGCCGTTGCCATCCATGATAATGGCAACATGACGTGGGCCCTTGCCCTCGCGGATCGGTTTGATCATTGCTTTCTCCTCGTCGGCGGGTCCGATTCAGACCTGCATGATCTCTTCCTGCTTGGTCTCGAGAGCCTTGTCGATCAGGGCGATATACTTGTCGGTAAGCTCCTGCACCTCGGTTTCCCAGAACTTCTGGTCATCCTCGGAAAGCCTGCCGTCATTCTTTGCCTTCTTGGTCTGGTCCATGCCGTCCCGGCGCACATTGCGCACAGCGACGCGGGCGTGTTCGGCATATTGACCGGCAACCTTAGTCAGCTCGCGGCGGCGTTCTTCGTTCAGCTCGGGGATCGGCAGCATGATGATGGTGCCGTTGAGCTGCGGGTTGATGCCCAGCCCGCTTTCGCGGATCGCCTTTTCAACCTTGCCGACAAGACCCTTGTCCCAGACATTGATCGTGACCATGCGCGGTTCGGGCACGTTCACCGTGCCGACCTGGTTGATCGGCGTCATCTGGCCATAGGCGTCGACCTGAACAGGTTCCAGCATCGACGCCGAAGCCCGACCGGTGCGCAGCGAGGCGAATTCGGTGCGGAGGCTGGCCATGGCGCCATCCATGCGGCGTTTCAGGTCATCGGTGTCGAGTTCGAAATCTTCATCAGCCATTTGTTGGTCTCTTTGGTCTTGGAGCCTGCAATATGAGGTCTCTATAACGCTATTGTTAGCGCAATGTATAGGCGAAGCAGCGCCCGCTCGGGGGGAAAACCGCTGCCCAAGATGCAGCAATGCAACGCAACCGGCACGACAAGCGAAGGAATCGTCCATCCCCTGTGGTATCGGTCGGAAACATTAACAACTTCGCACCGGCACCGCGAATGTGCCAAGGCGGCCGCGTGATCGGGTCAACGCCCCTTCTCAGGAATGGACGGTCGTGTAGGTGCCCTGCCCTGCAAGAATGCCGCGGAAGCCGCCCGGTTCGTCAAGGCTGAAGACGATGATCGGCAGGTTGTTGTCGCGCGCCAGCGCGATCGCCGACGCGTCCATCACGCCCAGATGCTGCGCCAGAACCTCGTCATAGGTCACCCTGTCATAGCGCTTGGCGTCGTCATGTTTGACAGGGTCTTTATCATAGACGCCGTCAACCTTCGTGCCCTTGAAGATCGCCTCGCAAGCCATTTCATTGGCACGCAAAGTTGCCGCCGTATCCGTGGTGAAATAGGGGTTGCCCGTCCCTGCGGCAAAGATGCAGACACGCTTCTTTTCAAGGTGCCGGACAGCGCGGCGGCGAATATAGGGCTCGCAGACCTGATCCATCGGGATGGCGCTGATGACGCGGGTGAAGACACCCATCTGTTCAAGTGCCGCCTGCATCGCCAATGCGTTCATCACCGTGGCAAGCATGCCCATGTAATCTGCGGTCGTCCGCTCCATTCCCTGGGCCGCGCCAGACAATCCGCGAAAGATATTGCCGCCGCCGATGACCATGCAAATCTCGACACCCATATCATGGACGGATTTGACCTCTTCGGCGATGCGCTGCACGGTTGGCGGGTGCAGCCCGTAGCCTTGGTCGCCCATCAGCGCCTCGCCTGAAATCTTCAAGAGGACGCGTTTGAATGTCGTCTGCGGGGCGGAGGCGGTTTGGGGCATGTTGCGTCTCTTCCGGGCAAGGGGATAGGATCGCGCGCAAAATGTCCGAAAACGCGAGCAGATACAATGCATGGTAACCCCCCTACGCGGATAATCGCGGCATTTCTTGTCGCAACGGTGATCCGTCTTGGCTGAGGCGTTCTCGGCCAGCGCGCTGTCGCCTGATCTGCCGGTGCTGATTGCCGGGCCAACCGCCTCAGGAAAATCCGCGCTGGCGCTGGAGATAGCTGAAACCCAGGGCGGTGTGATCGTGAATGCGGACGCGATACAGGTCTATGCCAACTGGCGCATCCTGACTGCGCGCCCTTCCGCCGAGGACGAATCCCGCGTGCCGCATAAGCTCTATGGCCATGTGCCCGGCGATCAGGCCTATTCGGTGGGCCACTGGCTGCGCGAGCTTGAACCGATCCTGCAAGGCCCGCTTCGACCGATCATCGTGGGCGGCACCGGGCTTTATTTCACGGCGCTGACGGAAGGGCTGGCCGAGATACCGCCAACCCCTGCCCCGATCCGCGCCGAGGCCGATCACCGTATTGCAACGCAAGGCCGCGAGGCGCTGCTGGCAGAGCTGGATGCCGACACGCTCCGCCGGATTGACGTGCTGAACCCGATGCGCGTTCAGCGCGCCTGGGAGGTGCAGCGCAGCACCGGCCGGGGAATCGCCTCCTGGCAAGATGACACGCCGCCGCCGCGCCTGCCCCTATCGGGCGTGCAGCCCGTGCTGTTCGACGTATCCAGGGACTGGCTGAATGCGCGTATCGCCCGCCGGTTCGACGCGATGCTCAAACTGGGAGCGTTGGAGGAAGCGCGCAGTAATCTGGACAGTTTTTCGCCCGCATTGCCATCGGCCAAGGCCATCGGGGCGAGCGACTTGATCGCCCATCTGCGCGGCGAGATGACACTGGACGAAGCGCGCGAGGCAGCGACCATCGCGACCCGTCAGTTCGCCAAACGACAGCGGACATGGTTCCGGGCGCGCATGAAATGCTGGGCGCGCTACCGGCCAGACATCAAGGCCTGACCCTTAAACGACCGTCAACGCGACGAGTTACGCCACGGCAGGCGAAGGCGCAGAACAGTCGCAAGGCCCGCCGATCTTTCGAAATGCGTCCTGCCGGAAATCGACGCCTGGAAACCTGCCATACAGCCCGACCGCCATGCGCCCCAGAGACGTGTTCGTCCTTTCTGCCCACCTTATTTGGTCGTTTTTGGCTAGTATCAATGTCGCAATCGCGCCATCAAGGGGCGGATCAAACCGTTGACGGCAGCGCACAAAACGTGCCGAATGCGCAAAACAAAACGGCAGCGCCGGGACTGGAGCCTGCAATCGCCCCGCACCCGATACGCGCGATAACCGTTCCAAAACAAGACTGTCCACTGGGAGACTGGAATGACCAATAACATCGAAACGCCCGACCCGTTGCACCCCGCAGCGCACATGTATGCGAATGAATTCAAACAGGGCAAGCTCAGCCGCCGGGAGTTTCTGACCCGCACAACGACGCTGGGCCTGTCTGCCGCCGCCGCCTATGCCCTTGGCGGGCTGGCGCAACCGGCGAAGGCTCAGGAAACCCCGGCAGAGGGCGGCACTTTGCGGATCGAAACTTTCGTGAAGGCGATGAAGGATCCCCGAGCCTATGACTGGTCCGAGATCGGCAACCAGTCCCGCGGCATCTACGAATACCTTGTTCAGTACGAAAATGACGGCAGCTTCACACCGATGCTTCTGGAAAGCTGGGAGGTCAATGATGACGCCACCCAGTATACGCTTAACGTGCGACAGGGCGTAACCTGGAACAACGGCGACCCCTTCACCGCAGAGGATGTGGCCCGCAACATTCGCGGCTGGTGCGATACGTCGATGGAAGAAAACTCCATGGCGTCGCGCATGGGTGGGCTGATTGACGAGGCCACAGGTCAGGCGCGCGAAGATGCCGTTGTGGTGGTTGATGACCACACGGTTCAGCTGAACCTTTCGTCCCCTGACATCGCGGTGATCGCCAACATGTCCGATTACCCATCGGCGATCATGCATGCCAATTACGACGGCGGAAACCCGTTCGATTTCGGCATCGGCACCGGACCGTTCAAGCCGGTGGTGCTGGAGGTCGGCGTGCGCTGCGTCATCGAACGCAATACCGAGCATACATGGTGGGGAACAGAGGTCTTCGGCGGACCCTATCTCGACCGGATCGAGATGATCGATTACGGCACTGATCCGGCCTCTTGGGTGGCGGCGGCAGAATCCGAAGAGGTTGATCTGCTTTACGAATCCGTCGGTGATTTCGTCGACATCCTGACCGCGATTGGCTGGACCCCGACAGAGACGGTAACCGCCTCTACCGCGGTGTTCCGCACCAATCAGGTTGCAGAGGTCGATGGCCGGGCTCCTTACGCCAATGCCGACGTCCGCAAGGCGCTGGCGCTGGCCGTCGACAATGCCGTCTGCCTGGAGCTTGGCTATGCCGACCGGGGCGAGATCGCGCGCAACGATCACGTCTGCCCGATACACCCGGCCTATGCGGATCTTGGACCGGCGGAGCATGATCCGGCGAAGGCAAAGGAGATGATGGATGCCTCTGAATTCGCAGATTTCGAACACGAGCTGATCACCATCGACGATGACTGGCAGAAGAATACGGGTGACGTGATCGCGGCCCAGCTGCGCGACGCCGGTATTTCGATCAAGCGCACCATCCTGCCCGGGTCCACCTTTTGGAACGACTGGACGAAATATCCGTTCAGCTCGACCAGCTGGAACCACCGCCCGCTGGAGGTTCAGGTGCTGAGCCTTGCCTATCGCAGCGGTCAGGCATGGAATGAAAGCGCCTATGCCAGCCCGGATTTCGACGCGCTGATGGCAGAGGCGCTGTCCATTGCCGATGCGGATGCGCGGCGCGAGGTGATGGCCAAGATCCAGCAGCTGATGCGCGACGATGCCGTCATCATCCAGCCTTACTGGCGCAATCTTTACAATCACCACAACGGCAAGCTGGTGAATGTCGAAAAACACCCAGCGCATGAATTCCACTTCTACAAGTTCGGATTTGCCGCCTGATCCCTTGCCGGGGCCCTTCGCGGCCCCGGCCTGACCAAACCATCAGTCAGAAGGGACGCCATGGGACTGTTCATACTACGCCGCTTGGGCGTGATGCTGCTGACCACGCTTTGCCTGACCTTTGTGGTGTTCTGGCTGACCAACCTTCAGCCGAACCTCGAAAAGCTCGCCAAGACGCAAGGCAACATGCGCATGACCGACGAGCAGGTCACCTCCTGGCTGGAAACGCGCGGCTATGCGCGGCCCGCGCTGGTCAAATATGGCGAATGGCTGGGCGTGGTGCCCGGATGGCGCTATGACGCGCCGGACGGCTCTGTTCAGGCCAGGTGCCTGACCGAGGGCGCATCGATCGAAACAGCCCCCCGCTATTGCGGCATCCTTCAGGGGGAGTGGGGCTATTCCACCGTCTTTCGCGAGGATGTCAGCAAGATCATCGGTATCCGTCTGGGCCTGACCGCAAAGCTGATGTTCTGGGTCATGGTGCTGATGGTCCCTTCCGCGCTGATCCTTGGCGTGCTTGCGGGAATGCGAGAAGGCTCCCGCACGGACCGGACGCTTTCGACCATCTCCATCACCACTACGGCGACACCGGAATATGTCTCTGGTGTGATCCTGATCGCGGTCTTCGCCTCATCTGCCGTGGGGTTGAAATGGTTCAAGGGCACGGCGACCTCTGCGATGGAGGACGCGAATTTCGGCAATTTCTTCCTGCCGGTCCTGACGATTGCCCTGTACGGGATGGGCTATATCGCACGAATGACGCGGGCCTCCATGGCCGAAGTCATGACCGCGCAATATATCCGCACCGCCCGCCTGAAAGGCGTCAGCTTTCGCGACATCGTGATGAAACATGCGCTGCGCAACGCGCTGATCGCACCCTTCACCGTCATCATGTTGCAGTTTCCCTGGCTTCTGAACGGTGTTGTCATCGTGGAAACCCTGTTCAATTACAAAGGCTTCGGCTGGACGCTGGTGCAGGCCGCCGGCAATAATGACATTGAGCTCCTGCTGGGTGTCTCGGTCGTGTCCGTGATCGTGGTGCTGGTGACGCAGCTGATTTCCGATATCGGCTACGTGTATCTCAACCCGCGCATCAGCGTGTCCTGAGGAGCGACAGATCATGGAAACGCTGACCTGGGCAGAGATCATCCCCCGCATCCTGTGGCAATTCCTGCCGGTGTGGATAGCACTTGTAGGCGTCTTTGCCGTCTCGATCCTATTCAAGCGACGGCTGGGGCTTTACGGCAAACTTTTCGACTCCGGTATTGGCATGATCGGCTTTGCTCTGGTGATGTTCTGGGTTTTCACCGGCATCTTCGGTGCGATGGATCTGATCGTCACGCATGATGCGTTGGCACAGGCGTCGGGCATGAAGAACAAGGTTCCGGGCACACCGCTGCGCGGCGCCGAAGAGGGCGAATATGCCTATTACCTTCTGGGCGGCGACAACCTTGCGCGCGACGTGTTCAGCCGGACGATCAAGGGCGCCTGGATCGTGGTGCAGATTGCGCCGCTGGCAACGCTTTTTGCCTTCATGGTCGGGATCACCCTCGGGCTGCCCGCCGGCTATTACGGCGGCAAGCTGGACACTCTGCTGACCTTCGTGGCCAACCTGGTTCTGGCATTCCCAGTCATCCTGCTCTTCTACCTGCTGGTCACGCCCGAGATCGTGGCCACGGGCATCCCCAGCTACATGGCGGCGGTGCTGTTCGTCTTTCCGCTGATCTTTGCGGGCGTGCTGCTGAATTCGCGCTACCACACGCGGCCCACGCTGCGGACGCCCCTGCTGATCGGGGTTCTGTTCGTGATGGGCTGGCTGTATCTGTCGCTTGTTTCAGACGCGGGGACCCCGTTGCAGGTGCTGCCGGGCTGGCTCGATCTCTTTGATGTGCCGGGTGGAATTCTGGTGGTCTTCGTGGCGGTGGTATTCGTGAACTCGCCCACCGTGTTCCGTATCGTGCGCGGGCTGACGCTGGATATCAAGACGCGTGATTACGTCGCCGCCGCACAGACCCGGGGCGAAGGTCCGTGGTATATCATGCTGTGGGAGATCCTGCCAAATGCGCGCGGTCCGCTGATCGTCGATTTCTGTTTGCGCATTGGTTATACGACGATCCTTTTGGGAACGCTTGGGTTCTTCGGGCTGGGCATGCCACCAGAAAGCCCCGATTGGGGGTCCACGATCAACGAGGGCCGCAAATTGCTGACAGTGTACCTGCACCCCGCCCTGCCCCCGGCCTTTGCGCTGTTGTCACTGGTGCTTGGGCTGAACCTGCTGGCGGACGGATTGCGCGAAGAATCCTTGCGCGATTGACCCTTGGGCCAGAGCCCGGGAATTTCCGCCACAAAGAACAAAAGGCCCCCGAAAGGTGGCCGCCGAGGGAGAGACGCGATGAAAGAGCCATATGACGGGCCCATTCTGGAGATTGACGATCTGTCGATCTCTTTCTTCACGCGGCTGCGCGAGATCCCGGCGGTGATGGATTTCTCGGTCAAGGTTCAGCCCGGCGAGGCCGTGGGGCTGGTGGGCGAATCCGGTTGCGGAAAATCGACGGTCGCCTTGGGCGTGATGCGCGATCTGGGGCGCAACGGGCGCATCGTCGGCGGAACGGTGAAGTTCAAGGGCCGCGACATGTCGAGCCTGAGCGCAGACGAGCTGCGCCACATCCGCGGCAACGAGATCGCGATGATCTATCAGGAGCCGATGGCCAGCCTGAACCCCGCGATGAGGATCGGCCAGCAACTGACCGAAGTGCCGATGCTCCACGAAGGCATTTCCGAAACGCAGGCACGGGCGCGCGCGCTGGAAGTGGTGGCTGACGTGAAACTGCCCGACCCGGAGCGCATTCTGAAAAGCTATCCGCACCAGCTTTCCGGGGGGCAGCAGCAACGCATCGTCATCGCCATGGCATTGATGTCGAAACCTGCGCTGCTGATCCTCGATGAACCCACCACGGCGCTGGATGTGACGGTAGAGGCCTCCATCGTCGAACTGGTCAAGGATCTGGGGCGCAAATACGGCACCTCGATGCTGTTCATCAGCCATAATCTGGGGCTGGTGCTGGAAACCTGCGACAGGATCTGCGTGATGTATTCCGGCGAGGCGGTCGAGCGCGGCTCTATCGAGGATGTGTTCGACACAATGCAGCACCCCTATACGCAGGCGCTGTTCCGCTCGATCCCGCTGCCGAGTGCAGACAAGAATGCGCGCCCGCTGGTGGCCATTCCGGGCAATTTTCCACTGCCGCATGAACGTCCCCAAGGCTGCAACTTCGGTCCGCGCTGCGATTACTTCGAGGCCGGGCGGTGTGACGCGGGCCATATCCCGATGTTCGACGTCCCCGGAAATGAACGCCATGCCAGCCGCTGCGTGAAATTCGCAGAGATCGACTGGACCGCCCCACCCGCCATCGGGGAAACCCATAGCAAGGGCGAGATCGGCAAGGTGATCCTTCGGATGGATTCGCTGAAGAAATACTACGAGGTCGCGGCAAATGCGCTGTTTGGCGGTCAGAAAAAGGTGGTCAAGGCAAACGAGACCCTGACCTTCGAGGCGCGCGAAAGCGAAACGCTGGCCATTGTCGGGGAAAGCGGCTGCGGCAAGTCCACCTTCGCCAAGGTGCTGATGGGGCTGGAAACCGCGACGGACGGCGAAATCCTGCTGGACGGCCGGAACATCGAACAGATCCCGATCGAGAGCCGCGATACCAAGACCATCGCCGATGTGCAGATGGTGTTTCAGAACCCGTTCGACACGCTCAACCCGTCGATGACGGTGGGGCGCCAGATCATCCGGGCGCTCGAAATCTTTGGCGTCGGTCAAAGCGAGGCCGAGCGGCGGTCACGGATGCTTGAACTGCTGGACCTCGTAAAGCTGCCGCGCGAATTCGCCAACCGGATGCCACGCCAGTTGTCAGGCGGGCAGAAACAGCGTGTGGGGATCGCGCGCGCCTTTGCCGGGGATGCGCGGATCGTCGTCGCGGACGAACCCGTCTCGGCGCTTGATGTCAGTGTGCAGGCCGCCGTCACCGACCTGCTGATGGAGATCCAGCGCGAACACAGGACAACCCTTCTGTTCATCAGCCATGATCTGAGCATCGTGCGCTATCTCAGCGACAGGGTGATGGTCATGTATCTGGGTCACGTCGTCGAACTGGGGCAGACCGCGCAGGTCTTCGCCCCGCCCTATCACCCCTATACAGAAGCGTTGCTTTCGGCCGTGCCGATTGCCGATACCTCCATCAACAAGAAGCATATTGTTCTGGAGGGCGATGTTCCGTCTGCAATGAACCCGCCGCCCGGCTGCCCCTTCCAGACACGATGCCGGTGGAAGGAACGGGTGCCCGGAACGCTCTGCGAGACCGAGGTGCCGCCGATGCGACAGCTCGCCGAGGGGCATCAGGTCAAATGCCACCTGTCCGCAGAGGAATTCGCCAGCATGGAACCGGTGATAGAGATGCGTACAGCAGACGCCTGACGCCCGGTCGCTCCGGCTCGAAGATCGTCACGCATCAGGGTTTCCTGACAGGAAATGTCAGCAGCGGATGGCATAGATCAGGCAGCATCCATAGGAGTCTGACATGCTGAAATTGTACCACGCGCCGCAATCCCGCTCGACCCGGATTGTCCAGTTGATCCATGAAATGGGCGTTGCCGATCAGGTGGAGGTCCACCGGGTTGTTATTCCGCGCCGTGACGGAACCGGTGCCCGGGACACGGCCAACCCGCATCCCGAAGGCAAGGTGCCGCTTCTTGTCCATGCCGATGCGGTGATCCGGGAGAGCAATGCGATCATGCTTTACCTAACCGATCATTTCAGCGGAAATCCGCTTGGCAGAGATGTCGGTGCGCCCGGTCGCGGCGCCTACCTGTCCTGGCTTGCATGGTATGGAAATGTGTTCGAACCGCTCATCGTGATGCAGTTTTGCGAATTGTCGCATCCGGGGCTGGATAACACGTTCCGCGATATGGACACGGCCAATACACGGCTTGCCGAAGCGCTGAGCACGCATGACTATCTGGTCGATGATCAGATCAGCGCAGCCGACATCCTGATCTCATCCACATATGCCTGGGCGCCGCAACTGGCGCCGGACGTGCCGATCATTCGCGACTGGATCGCGCGGTGCCTGAACCGGCCCGCGACCAAAGCCATCGCAGAGTCCGAAATGGCAGCGGCCTAGCCGCCCCAGATCTTCTTCACGTAATTGCGTGTCTCCTTGTAGGGAGGCACGTCGCCGTATTTCTTCACCGCTCCCGGACCGGCATTATACGCAGCCAGGGCAAGCCGCCAGGATCCGAATGCGGCATATTGCTGCTTCAGGTAGCGCGCCCCACCTTCCAGGTTTTGCTCGGGATCATGGGGGTTTACGCGCAATTGTCGAGCGGTGAACGGCATCAGCTGCGCCAATCCGATCGCCCCCTTGTGGGACTTCGCCTTGGCGTTCCAACCGCTCTCTTGCTGAACAAGCCGCAGGAACAGGTCTTCGGGGATGCCATGCTTGCGCGCAGCCGCGCGGGCCATGGTCGTGTAGACGCCTCGATACCGCCCCGTATACCGCTTGGTGCTTGTTTCCGTCGTGTCGGTGGTGCCCCATTTCGTGGGTGTCACCACCCGCGGAGGCTGAAGCCGGACCGAATTGTTGTATTGTTGCGCCGCCCGCGTATCAAGGATCCGCGTCTGCGAGCCGAAGATCTTTGTCCTGTTCTTCGTCGAAAGCGTTTCCGCAGCGGCAGGTGTTCCCCCCATCCCCAGCGTCATCGCGCTGAGAACTGCCACACAAACCAAGTTGCGCATTACCGATACTTCCTACTGTCCCTCAATATTGCCCGGACTATACCCGAAATTCTCTTCAAGGCCACCCCGTTGACCTTCCCCCCCGGGGCCTGTCGTGTAATGTCTGCCAAAGCCCGACGGGTAGATTCGTACGCAAGAGAAAGAACGGGGAGCGCAAATGGCGGGATCAGTTAACAAGGTCATCCTGATAGGCAATCTGGGTCGTGACCCCGAAGTCCGGACCTTCCAGAATGGCGGCAAGGTGTGCAATCTGCGCATCGCCACGTCCGAGACATGGAAGGACCGTAACACAGGCGAGCGCAAGGAACGCACCGAATGGCACTCGGTTGCGATCTTCTCGGAACCTCTGGCCCGCGTGGCCGAACAATATCTGCGCAAAGGGTCCAAGGTCTATCTTGAAGGACAGCTGGAAACGCGCAAATGGCAGGACCAGTCCGGCCAGGACCGCTATTCGACAGAGGTCGTTCTGCGCCCGTATACATCGACATTGACCATGCTTGACGGTCGCGGCGAAGGCGGCGGCGGTGGTGGCGGTCAGGGTGGCGGCTATGGTGGCGGCGGCGGCTATGACAGCGGGCCTCAGGATGATCGCGGCTATGGCGGTGGCAGCGGCGGCGGAAGCAGCCAGCCCAGCCCTTCCCGCGATCTGGACGACGAAATCCCCTTTTGACCCTGTTCGCCGCTTCGCGCGGATCGTGACGGTGGAACAAACCCCGGGCGCCTTGGCGACCCGGGGTCTTTTATCTGTGCATGAACATGGTAGCATTGTGCAAAAAGCGTTAGCCATCTTTGAAGGTTGTGCAAAAATGCATGATCTCTGCGCGGCAATCTGCGTATCTTTGCACGCGGCCCCGCGCTAAATGCGGTCTCCAGAGAAACACTCACCCTTTACGGAGACTCACATGTTCCAATCCCTGTCCAACCACGCGCCCAAAATGCTTGCCGTCCTGCGGATCATGGCCGCGCTGCTTTTCATCCAGCATGGCACACAGAAACTGCTTGGTTTCCCGGCGGCCGAATTCTCGCCCGCGGCATTCTCGCTCTTCTGGTGGGGCGGCTTGCTGGAGATTGTCGGTGGTGGCCTGATCCTGATCGGCCTGTTCACCCGCGCCTCTGCCTTCCTCTCCTCGGGCATGATGGCGGTCGCCTATTTCATGTTCCACGCCCCGAACAATTTCTTCCCGGCCAATAATGGCGGCGATGCGTCGATCCTGTTCTGCTTCGTCTTCCTGCTCTTCGTCTTTACCGGGCCCGGCGCATGGAGCGTCGATGCTGCACAATCGCGTGAAAACGGTCAGACAAACCTCTGATACGGAACAGGAATGCAAGAAACGCGGGGGCTGGGCTCCCGCGTTTTTTTGTTGCGTTTCAGGCCGCGCTGTCGCGCAGCACGTCCAACACCTTGTCGGCGGATACGTCCGATGTGACGAAGGCCTCACCAATGCCGCGCGCCAGCACAAAGCGCAGCTGCCCGTCGAGAACCTTTTTGTCCTGACCCATCAACTCCAGCAGAGACTCGGGCCTGGGCAAGTCACCCGGGATGTCGGTCAGGTCCACCATCATGCCCATCGCCTTGAGATGCGCACGCACGCGGCTGGGTTCTTCTTGCGAACACAGCCCCATACGGGCCGAAAGCTCGAACGCCAATGCACAGCCGATGGCTACGCCTTCGCCATGCAGCAGGCGGTCCGAATAACCGGTCGCAGCCTCAAGCGCGTGGCAGAAGGTATGACCAAGGTTCAACAGCGCCCGGTCACCCTGTTCGGTCTCGTCGCGCACCACGATGTCGGCCTTCATCTCGCAGGACCGACGCACCGCATAGGCGCGCGCGGCCATGTCACCCTGCGCCAGCAGAGGCCCGTTTTCCTCAAGCCAGTCGAAGAACGCCGCATCGCCCAACAGGCCGTATTTCACCACCTCGCCATAGCCCGCCAGCAGATCGCGTTCCGTCAACGTGCCAAGCACCGCGATATCGGCCAGCACCAGCGAGGGCTGATGAAACGCCCCCACCAGATTTTTTCCGGCAGGAGAATTGATCCCCGTCTTGCCGCCGACAGAGCTGTCGACCTGCGCCAGAAGCGAAGTCGGCACCTGCACGAATCGCACCCCGCGTCGAAGGATCGCGGCGGCGAACCCTGCCAGGTCGCCGATCACGCCGCCGCCAAGGGCCACAACGACATCGCGCCGTTCGATCTTTTGCGAAAGCAGCCACTCCACAACGTTTTGCAGCTCTGCCCAGCTCTTGGTGGACTCGCCCGGCGGAAGCTCCAGCGATACGTCGTCGATCCCCTCGGCCCGAAGCCCTGCGCGGAAAGCGTCAAGATGGGCTGCGGCAACATTCGCGTCGGTGACAATGGCAACACGCGGCCTGTGCAGGAGCGGCGCAATCTCGGCACCGGCCCGTTCGATCAGCCGCTCGCCGATGCGGATGTCATAGGCGCGGTCGCCAAGGTCGACATGTACGGTTTCGCTCATGTGTCATCCTCCAGAACGTCAGGGCGCGCGTGCAGGGCATCGCGGACCTTCGTGGCCATGGTTTCGATTGAATAGGACGGATCGGCTTTGACCTTCAGATCAGCCAGCGCATAGATCGGCACCCGCGCCTTAAAGATCTTTTCCAGCGTTCCGCGCGGATCGGCAGAGCGCAGCAAGGGGCGGCTGTCCTTGTGCCGCACGCGTTGCCAGAGCAAGGGAAGATCGGCATCCAGCCAGACCGACACGCCGCGATCCGAAATCATCTTGCGGTTGGCGGGGTCCAGAAATGCCCCGCCCCCCGTGGACAGGATCCCGCTCTGGCTGCCCAGCAACCGTTCGATCACCTGGCTTTCCTTGCGCCGGAAAAACGGCTCGCCGTCACGCGCGAAAATCTCTGCAATCGTCATGTTGGCGGCCTTCTCGATTTCTTCGTCGGAATCGATGAAAGGCACGTGCAAAGACGCCGCCAGCGCCTTGCCAACCGCGGATTTTCCTGCCCCCATCATGCCCACCAGGACGACTGTCTTCTTCAGCTTCACTGTCATATGTTGCGGTTTTCGGCCAACTGCCGCCATTTTTCAATCTGCGGGTCTGAATGACGTGATCTTGGGCAAAAGGCCAGTTATAAGTTCCTCAAAAGAAGCAGGCAGGCAGGCTAAAAGGGAATTCTATGTGGCGCATTTTTAAGTGGCTATTCTATTTGCTCGTTCTGGGCGCCATCGCTTTGGTGGCATATGCCTATGTCGGGCCGTTCTTCGGCGCAGATTTTTCCGCACCGGCGAGCGAAGTTCGCGAACCGGTGACGTTGCATGCGCAATAGCACGGCCGTCGTTCTTTTTACTGCGCTGATCGCGGGCGGGGCCTGGGCACAGGAACCGCTTTCCGCGATAGACTGGCTGGAGCTTAACTTGCCCTCGCCCGCAGCGCAGCAGGTGCCCCCTGAAAGGCGACAGCCGCAACGACAGAACGAACCGCCGGTCAGCGAATCCGCGCGCTCGCCCGAAGTGTCCGTGATGCCGCTTGACCAGACCAGCCTGGCTGCCGTCGGGTTACTGCCGCCCAATGTAACGGGGCTGCCGCGCACGATGTGGGTCGCCTCCAGCAGTGAAACGGTAGAGCAGCTGATCGCCGCGCAGCCCGATGACGGGTTGCCCGCGATCAATGCCCTGCTCTTCACCCTGCTTCTGGCCGAGGCTGATCCCCCCGCTGATGCAGGTGTCGGGGAATCGCTTCTTGCCGCGCGGGTGGACAAGCTGATGCAGATGGGCGCGGTGGAACCCGCGCTTTCGCTGATCGAACGCGCCGGGTCGGATACGCCCGCGCTCTTCAGCCTTTGGTTCGATCTGTCGCTGCTGACCGGCCAGACCGGCCCCGCCTGCGCCAAGCTCGCAGGTGCGCCGCATTTGGCACCGGGATATAGTGCGCGTGTCTTCTGTGCCGCGCGGGACAGCGACTGGGACGCCGCGATGACCACATTGGGCACCGCGCACGCGCTGGGTGCGATCACGCCGCGTGAATTCGCCCTGCTGGAACGGTTTCTTGATCCCGAACTTGCCGAGGAGCTGCCCCCGCTTGTGCCGCCCGTGCGGCCCACCCCGTTGGAGTTTCGCCTGTTCGAGGCTTTGGGCGAGCCCTTGCCCACAGCCACCCTGCCCCGGCCCTTCGCCACCGTGAACCTCAATGGCGATGCCGGCTGGAAGGCGCAGCTTGAAGCCGCTGAAAGGCTGGCGCGTGTCGGGGCAATCTCGGAAAACCGGATGCTGGGGATCTATACCGAGCGGTTGCGCGCGGCCTCGGGTGGGATCTGGGACCGGGTCGAGGGCTTGCAACGGTTTGACACGGCGCTCGCCTCCGGCGATCCGCAGGCCATCTCTGCGGCGCTAGAACGGGTCTGGCCATTGATGCACACGGCTCAGCTCAGCGTGCCGTTCTCGCGGCTTTACGGCGGTCGGCTGATGGAATATCCGCTGACGGGCCGCGCGGCAGATCTGGCTGCGCGCGCTGCCCTTTTGTCCACGGATTATGAATTGATGGCCGCCAAGCTGCCCGATGACAGCCCGCTTGCCTTTGCTGCCGCCATCGCCCGGGGCGAAACGGCCGAGCCGCCGGATCGGGACGGGCTGTCGCGGGCCATTGCCCATGCCTTCGCGCCCGATGCCAAACCGCCCGAAGCGCTTGCCGAACAGCTTGCGGACAATCGTCTCGGAGAGGTCCTGCTGCGCAGCACGGCGCTGATGCGGCAAGGCATGCGCGGCGATCCCAGCGATATCGCCGATGCTTTGACGGTCCTGCGGACGGTCGGGCTGGAGGATGTCGCCCGCCGCGCGGCGCTGCAACTCTTGCTGACCGGAACAGGCACCTGATGGCTGAACGCAACTGGATTTCCGCATTCCTCGAAGCGCAGGCTGCCGAACGCGGGGCCGCGCAAAACACGCTTCTGGCCTATGCCCGCGACCTGGGCGATTTCTTCGACTGGCTGACAAATGCGGGTGGTTCGCTCGCCTCTGCCATGCGCGACGAGGTCGAGGCCTACCTGACACATTGCGATGCGCAGGGGCTGGCCAAATCCACCCGCGCGCGGCGCCTGTCGGCAATCAAGCAGCTTTACCGGTTCACCTACGAGGAAGGCTGGCGGACAGACAACCCGGCGCTTCAGATCAGCGGTCCGGGGCGCGATGCCCGCCTGCCCAAGACGCTGAGCCACGAAGAGGTCGACCGCCTTCTGGAGGCCGCGCAAAACCACGGGCGCAACCGGAACGAACAGCTGCGCAATGCCTGCCTGATGCAACTGCTTTACGCCACGGGCATGCGCGTGTCAGAGCTGGTATCCCTGCCTGTCGCGGCCGCACGCGGCAATCCGCATATGCTGCTGATCCGCGGCAAGGGCGGTAAAGAGCGCATGGTGCCGCTCTCGCCCCCGGCACGGATTGCCCTGGCCCAATGGCTGGAAGTTCTGGACATCCAACAGGATGCAGCACGCGCCCAACGCAAACCGGTTTCGACCTATCTCTTTCCGTCGCACAGCAAGGCAGGGCACCTGACGCGGCATGCGTTCTACATCATGCTCAAGGATATCGCTGTCGAAGGCGGCGTCTCCCCCGCCAAGGTCACCCCCCATACGCTGCGCCACGCCTTTGCAACGCATCTTCTTGCCGGAGGCGCGGATTTGCGGGTGATCCAGACGCTTCTGGGCCATGCCGACGTGTCGACGACAGAGATATACACGCATGTCCTGGAAGACCGCCTGCGTGATCTTGTACTGGATCATCACCCGCTGGCACAGACGGATGTGGCCGACAGGAAGGCTGGCGGCTTAACCTCCGATACGGACTGAAAGCCCCCCGACGATGGGCGGATTTGCGCAGCGGCAGGTGTTTTGCACCCCCTTGCGCGCCCAGTCCTCTTGATTGACTGCCAGCGCGGTCCCATAACCGGGATGAGAACAACCAAGGGCGCCCAATGGACTCCTCGACGATATCGACCTTCGACACTGCTTTCTGGACCACGGCAGGGGCAATCGTGTTCCTGCTGGTGCTGTCCGCCTTCTTCTCGGGCAGCGAAACCGCGCTGACTGCGGCCTCTCGGGGCAAGCTGCGCGCCCAAGCCGACAAGGGATCAAGCGGTGCCGCAGGTGCGCTGACCATCACCGAGGATAACGAGCGGCTGATCGGGTCTGTCCTGCTGGGCAACAACCTTGTGAACATCCTCGCCACGTCTCTGGCAACGGCGCTGTTCACGCGGGCCTTTGGCGAATCCGGGGTGGCCCTTGCGACGCTGGTCATGACGCTTCTGGTGCTGATCTTTGCCGAGGTGCTGCCCAAGACCTATGCCATCACCAATGCGGAAACGGCGGCGGCGCGCGTGGCGCCGATCATACGTCTGGTTATCCTCGTCTTCTCGCCCGTGGTGGCGGCAGTGCGGTGGCTGGTGCGCGGCGTTCTGCGCGTCTTCGGTGTGAAGACCGACCCCGACAGCCATATCCTTGCAGTCCGCGAAGAAATCGCCGGGGCGCTCAACCTTGGCCATTCCGAAGGCGTGGTAGAGAAGGAAGACCGTGACCGTATCCTTGGCGCGCTCGATCTTGGCGATCGCACGGTCGAGGAGATCATGCTCCACCGGTCGGGGATCGAGATGATCGATGCCGACAACGACCCGCGCCAGATCCTGGAGCAATGCCTGGAAAGCAGCCACACCCGCCTGCCCGTCTACCGCGAAGAGCCCGAGAACATCATCGGAGTCGTGCACGCCAAGGACCTTCTGCGCGCCATGTACAAACTGATCGCCACGCAGGAAGCCGAAGGTGCCAAGGCGCTGGAAGCGTTCAAGATTACTGATGTGGCGATGAAACCGTATTTCGTGCCCGACACTACCAGCCTGGACGAACAGATGCGCCAGTTCCTGCGGCGGCGCACGCATTTCGCGCTGGTCGTGGATGAATACGGCTCGCTTGAAGGGCTGATCACGCTGGAAGATATCCTCGAAGAAATCGTGGGTGAGATCACCGATGAGTTCGATCCGGATGCCGATCACCCGGTGCACCGCGCCGATGACGGGCATTATTGGGTGGACGGAGCGATGACGATACGCGACCTCAACCGCGCGACCGACTGGACTCTGCCCGATGAAGAGGCCAACACCGTTGCGGGCCTCGTCATTCACGAGGCGCAGATGATCCCCAATATCGGACAGGTCTTCAGCTTTCACGGCTTCCGATTCGAGGTGACGGGCCGCGAAGGAAACCGCGTGACCGGGCTGAAGATCCGGCCCCTTTGACGGCACTTTGCTGATGTCCTCAGGCGTCGGCCTTCGCGGCGCGTAACCGTTCCAGATCCGCCGGAAAGCTGATCGCCGCCTCGGCACGTTCCGCACATTGCCTTGCGGCCTTGCGGGCCTCTTCCGCCAGATCGGGGGCCGCATGGATCATGACACGGGACAGCGCATTCTGGATGGCAAGCTGCACCTCTACCGCATCGCCGGCATAGCGACAGATCGGATCGAAACTGGCGTTCAGAAGCTCTGACAGGTCAACCGGCGGCAGGTAGAGGCGGTCAAATGTCGGCTTGGCCGCGGATTGTTCTTGCGGGGCGGCCAAAGTCACCAAATGGCCCAGACGGTAGATCACGTCGATGGCCGTGCCGGGATCATTCACGCCCGGCGACAGTGCACGGGTCGCGATTTCAGCCATCACAGCAAGCCCAAAGACCGGGTCCTGCTCAAAGCTGCGCAGGTCGGCAATGGCCACGCCCGCGTTGATCTTCGACGCCAGATCATCCTCCAGCGCACCGTTGGGCGTCGCGACGAAACCCAGCAGATCGTCCTTGTGCAGGTAGCGCCCGACGGATGTCACGATAAATATCCGAAGATCGTTTTTCTCGGCAATCTCTTGCAAGGATTGCTCGAATATCTGCTGAACGTACCCATGTTGCGACGCTCGGAAAGGCAGCGCCCCGTCAGGTATCTGAGTGGCGGGATCAGTCAATGGATGCGCGCCCTTGCTGGGATGTTCGGCAATCCGGCGCAACGCCTCGCTGGTGCGGTTTTCGATCTGCGCGGCAGTGGAAGGCAGGCTTCCCAGCCCTTCCAGATGCACGATCCAGCGGATGAAGGAGATGATGATCAGTGCCACCACGATCAGCGTCATTCCGAACAGCACAACAATGTCGCGCTGGTCGAACACATCGGCTGCACGCAGGATGATTGCCACCAGCGCGAACAGGTAGGCGCCCAGGAAATTTGCCAGCACCGACTGCGTGATCGTATCTTCGCGCAAGATCAGATGGCTGCGCGGTGTCCACTGGCTGGAGGCGCGCTGCAACCCCATCAGCATGATGGTCAGCGAAAATGTCGTCACCGCCAGCATGGACGAGGCGATGATGCTGAGGATCGGATCGACCGCTTTGGCCCCGATCCGTTCGCCCAACCAGTCCGGCACGATGGGAGAGACGAATTTCGCCACAGCCAGCGCCACAAGGTTGAGAACCGCAAACAGGATGACCCGGACAGGAAGCCGCCGGGAGATCTGCCGCCCGCGGCGCAGGATTGTGCTTAGCATTCTGACCCTTTCCCGACGCTGCCGGACCGCCCTTTGTCGCGTTTCGGCTTGCCAGCGCCCGTTGCCCCGCCGACACTCGCACCGAACTACATAGCGGAGCAACTGATGAAAACCACAACCCGGGTCGTCGTTATCGGGGGCGGCGTCGTTGGCTGCTCTGTTCTGTATCACCTGACCAAGCTGGGCTGGTCGGATGTCATGCTGCTGGAACGGTCGGAATTGACCAGCGGCAGTACATGGCACGCGGCGGGCGGGTTTCACACGCTGAACGGCGATACCAACATGGCCGCGCTTCAGGGCTACACCATCCATCTGTATAAAGAGTTGGAAGAGATCACCGGCATGTCCTGCGGGTTGCACCATGTTGGCGGGCTGACGCTGGCGGACAATTCCGACAGGTTCGACATGCTGCTCGCCGAGCGCGCCAAGCACCGCTACATGGGGCTGGAGACAGAGGTCGTGGGCCCCGAAGAGATCGCCAGGATTGCGCCCATCGTCAACCTCGATGGCATTCGTGGCGCGCTTTATGACCCGCTTGACGGGCATCTTGATCCCTCCGGCACCACCCATGCCTATGCCAGGGCGGCCCGGATGGGCGGTGCCACGATCGAAACGCATTGCATGGTGAAGCAAACCAATCAGCGGCCGGATGGAACCTGGGACGTCGTGACGGACAAGGGCACTGTGCATGCAGAACATGTGGTCAACGCGGGCGGCCTTTGGGCCCGCGAGGTTGGCGCCATGGCGGGTGTCAATTTCCCGCTACATCCAATGGAACACCAATATCTTGTCACCGATGACCTGCCCGAGATCTACGAGCGCGGCACCGAGCATCCGCATGTCATCGATCCCGGCGGCGAAAGCTATCTGCGTCAGGAAGGTCGCGGGCTGTGTATCGGGTTCTATGAACAGCCCTGCCGACCCTGGGCCGTGGATGGCACGCCTTGGGATTTCGGGCATGAACTCTTGCCAGATGACTTTGACAAGATCGGCGACAGCATTGAATTTGCTTACAAACGTTTCCCCATTCTGGAACGCGCCGGGGTCAAGACCGTGATCCACGGCCCCTTCACATTCGCGCCCGATGGCAACCCAATGGTGGGGCCTGTTCCGGGCATGCGCAATTACTGGTCCGCCTGCGGTGTCATGGCGGGCTTCAGCCAGGGCGGTGGCGTCGGGCTGACGCTGGCGCAATGGATGATCGAAGGCGAGGCAGAGCGCGATGTCAGCGCGCTGGATGTCGCGCGCTTTGGCGACTGGATCACCCCCGGCTACACCCGTCCGAAAGTGATCGAGAATTACCGCACCCGCTTCTCCGTCAGCTACCCGAACGAGGAACTGCCAGCTGCACGCCCGAACCGAACGACGCCGATCTACGACATTTTTGACAATATGGGCGCGGTTTGGGGCCAGCAATACGGGCTGGAGGTGGTGAACTATTTTGCCACCGAAGGGGAGCCGCGCTATGAGACGCCCTCTTTCCGCCGCTCCAACGCCTTTGACGCCACCGCACGCGAGGTGAAGTCCGTACGCGAAGGTGTTGGAATTAATGAGGTTCACAACTTCGGCAAGTACATGGTCACCGGCGCGGGCGCGCGCGGATGGCTGGACTGGATCATGGCGGGTCGCATCCCCAAGCAAGGTCGCGTATCCCTGACCCCGATGCTGGCGCCGTCTGGCCGGTTGATTGGTGATTTCACCATCTCTTGCCTCGGGCCGGAGCGGTTTCAGTTGACTGCCAGCTATGGCGCGCAGGCCTACCACATGCGCTGGTTCCAGCAACATCAGGAAGCTGATGTAACTGTCGAGAATATATCAGATAAACTCACCGGATTTCAGATCGCAGGACCAAGGGCGCGAGAGGTTCTTGCCGCCTGCACGCGCGACGATGTCGCATCCATGCGCTTCATGGATGTGCGCGAGATGACCGTGGGTATGAGCACGGTACGCGTGCAGCGTCTCTCCTACACTGGTGATCTGGGCTACGAGATCTACTGTGACCCGATGGACCAGCGCCAGCTTTGGAATGTCCTTTGGGACGCCGGAAAGCCACATGGGATGCGCCCCTTCGGGATGCGCGCGATGATGAGCCTTCGGCTGGACCGTTTCTTTGGTGCCTGGCTGCGGGAATTCTCGCCCGACTACACCGCAGCCGAGACCGGGTTGGATCGCCTTATAGACTTCTCGAAAGATGTTGATTTTATAGGAAAACCTGCCGCGATTGAGGAGCAGAAAACGCCGCCGAAACGCCAGCTGGTAGCGTTTTTTGTCGAAGCGGAGGACGCCGATGTTCAAGCCTACGAGCCCGTCTGGATCGACGGCAAGGTCGAGGGTTTCTGTACGTCCGGCGGCTATTCGCATCACCTTGGTCAGTCCGTTGCGCTGGCATTGATCCCGCGTGGCCGGGTGGTTGACGGGCTGGAGGCCGAGATTGAGATCTTGGGAAAACGGTGCCCGGCCCGATTGGTCACGCAGTCGCCCTTCGATCCCGAAGGGGTGCGGATGCGCGGATGACTGTCGCCATCATCTTGCCCGCCGCCGGTGCCAGCAGCAGAATGCGCGGCGCTGACAAGCTCTTGCAGGTGGTCGATGGACAGCCCCTGCTGGCGCTGATGGCGGCGCGCGCCTGCGCTGCGTCCAAAACTGTTCTGGTGACCCTGCCATCGGCCAGTCATCCACGCGCGGGCGCGTTAAGCGGGCTGCCCATCAAGGTCGTGACCGTACCAGATGCGGCAGAGGGCATGGCAGCATCCTTGCGCGAAGCAGCCTTGGCCTTGCCAGATACCGTTGACGGTGTAATGGTCCTGCCCGCCGACATGCCGGACATCACAGAAGTTGAAATATCGCATCTGATCAACGCCTTCGAGTCCGACCCGAATGCAATAGTTCAAGGGGCATCCGCCGGCAAACCGGGTCACCCCGTCCTTTTTCCAATTGATTGCGTGGCGCAATTCTCTCGGCTGAGCGGGGACCGTGGTGCGCGCGCCATTCTCAAGGAGATGGCGCACCGCGTTCACCTTGTCGATCTTCCCGGACGCGCGGCCCTTGCAGATCTGGATACTCCGGAAGACTGGGAAGAGTGGCGCGCAAGCCGTTGATATAATTCATACTCCGTCTGACGTTATCGCCTGAAGAGCGTCAGATGGCGGAGCAGGTCAATGTTTCAAAAGCCAAAAGGATCGCAGCCATCTATGATGCGCTGCGATTGAGCAAATTGCCTTCTACGGTGGGCATCCAGCGCAAGCGCAACAATCTTCAGGACGCGTAATCAATCGTGGCCTGAACCGCCCGCTTCCATGCGGCGTATTTGGCCTCCCGCACGTCCTGCGACATGTCGGGATCAAACCGGGCATCCGCGGCCCAGCCTTCGGCAAAGGCCTGCATGTCGGGGAGCAGCCCGGCCTGATGGCCCGCCAGCCACGCGGCCCCCATCGCGGTTGTCTCCAGCACGCGCGGACGCTCTACCGGCGCGTCGATGATATCGGACAGAAACTGCATGGCAAATTCAGACGCGCTCATCCCGCCATCAACGCGCAGCGCCGGGGTCGCGGCATCAGCGTCGGCTGACCCGGCCCAGTCATTCGTCATGGCGTCCAGAAGATCGCGGGTCTGGAAACCGACGCTTTCCAGCGCAGCGCGGGCCAGTTCCTCGGGCCCGGAATTGCGGGTCAACCCGTAGATGGCCCCCCGGCATTCAGCATTCCAATAAGGCGCGCCCAACCCGGTGAAAGCAGGGACCAGAACCACCTGCTGCGTGTCGTCTGACCGCTCTGCCATGGGCTGGGTTTCGGCCGCGTCGCGGATCATCTTGAGCCCGTCGCGCAGCCATTGCACCACCGCACCGGCGATGAAAATCGACCCTTCCAGCGCATATGTCGGCTTGCCGTCCAGTTGGTAGGCAATTGTCGTCAGCAAACGGTTCTTCGACCGCACCGGTGTATCCCCGGTGTTCAACAGCGCGAAACACCCGGTGCCATAGGTCGATTTCAGCATGCCGGGTTCAAAACAAGCCTGCCCCACGGTGGCCGCCTGCTGATCGCCCGCAATCCCGCGGATCGGAATTGGGCGACCAAACAGATCAGGACGCGTCTCGCCAAATTCGGCAGCGCAATCGCGGACTTCAGGCAGCATCGACATGGGGATGTTCAGCCGTTCGCAAATCGTGCCGGACCACCGCCCCTTGCGAATATCGTAAAGCATCGTGCGGGCGGCGTTGGTGGCATCCGTCAGATGTTCCTTGCCGCCGGTGAGGTTCCAGACGAGCCAGGTATCGACGGTGCCGAACACCAGCTCTCCGGCCTCGGCGCGGTCGCGCGCGCCCTCTACATTATCAAGGATCCAGGCCAGTTTCGTGCCCGAGAAATAGGGATCAAGCAGCAATCCGGTCCGGTCGGTCACGGTCTCTTCAAAGCCGTCCGCCTTCAGCGCCTTGCACATGTCAGAGGTGCGCCGGTCCTGCCAGACAATGGCGTTGTGGATCGGCCGGCCGGTCTTGCGATCCCAGACAAGCGTGGTTTCACGCTGATTGGTGATACCAATGGCCGCGATCTGATCGGCACCCTGCCCGGCCTTTTCGATCACCGACCGGCAGGTCGCCGCCGTGGTCGACCACAGGTCCGAAGGGTCGTGCTCCACCCAGCCGCTATGCGGGAAGTGCTGCGCAAACTCCTCTTGCGCGGAGGCGATGATCGAAAGCTTTGTGTCGAACAGGATTGCGCGCGTGGATGTCGTGCCCTGATCGATTGCAAGGATATGGGTCATGGCCAGCCTCATCATTCGCGGGGACGTGTTGAAAAGTCGCCCACCATGCGGTTTCCGAACCATGTCGGAATTCAGTGGAAGATGTCGAGGCCCCGCGACAGGGCCCCGACGAAAACATGGCTTACTGCCAGGACTTGATCAGCTCGTCATAAGAGACGGTGACCGGATCTTCATCCTCGTTGTCCAGCTTTGCCTTGGGCGAGCCTTCCATCGCAAGCCATTCCTGAGGGTCTTTTTCCTCGTTCAGCTTGGGACCGATATCGCCCTGAACGCCAGCACGTTCCAGACGCTCCATGACCTTTTCCTGATCGGCGCAGAGCGAATCCAGCGCTTCCTGAGCGGTCTTGGCACCAGACATGGCGTCACCGATATTCTGCCACCACAGCTGTGCCAGCTTGGGGTAGTCAGGCACGTTGGTGCCGGTGGGCGACCACTGGACGCGGGCGGGCGAGCGGTAGAATTCGACCAGACCACCAAGTTTGTCCGCGCGTTCGGTGAAGCTGTCATGCTGCACGGTGGATTCGCGGATGAAGGTCAGGCCGGTATGGGCCTTCTTCACATCCACGGTCTTGGAGGTGACGAATTGCGCATAAAGCCACGCGGCCTTTGCACGATCCACGGGGGTGGATTTCATCAGCGTCCAGGACCCCACATCCTGATAACCGATCTTGGTCCCCTCTTCCCAATAGACGCCATGCGGGCTGGGGGCCATTCGCCACTTGGGCGTGCCATCTTCGTTCATGACGGGCAGGTCGGGCTTGACCGTGTCAGCGGTAAAGGCGGTGTACCAGAACATCTGCTGGGCCACGTTGCCTTGTGCCGGGATCGGGCCGGCCTCGGAGAAGGTCATGCCTGCGGCCGCGGGCGGCGAGTATTTTTCCAGCCATTCGATGGCCTTGGTCACGGCGTAAACGGCAGCCGGGCCATTGGTCGCGCCGCCACGGGCCACGCAGGATCCGACGGGCTGCGAATTCTCGTTCACGCGGATGCCCCATTCATCGACGGGAAGACCGTTGGGTTCGCCCTTCGATCCGACACCGGCCATGGACAGCCACGCATCGGTGTAGCGCCAGCCAAGCGACGGGTCTTTCTTGCCGTAATCCATGTTGCCATAGACTTCGCCGTCGACACCCATATGCGAAAGGTCGCGGCCGGTGAAGAATTCGGCGATATCCTCATAGGCGGACCAGTTCACCGGAACGCCCAGATCGTAACCGAACTGTTCCTTGAAATCGGCCTTGTTCTTTTCGTCGTTGAACCAGTCGTAGCGGAACCAATAGAGGTTCGCGAATTGCTGGTCTGGCAGCTGGTAGAGCTTGCCATCGGGCGCGGTGGTGAATTCCGTGCCGATGAAGTCGTCCAGATCAAGACCGGGGTTGGTCACATCCGCGCCCTCGCCCGCCATCCAGTCGGTCAGGTTGCGCGCCTGCTGATAGCGCCAGTGGGTCCCAATCAGGTCAGAGTCGTTGATGTAGCCGTCATAGATGTTCTCGCCCGACTGCATCTGGGTCTGAAGCTTTTCGACAACGTCGCCTTCGCCGATCAGGTCATGGGTGACCTTGATGCCGGTGATCGCGGTGAAGGCAGGTGCCAGCACCTGGCTTTCATATTCATGCGTGGTGATGGTTTCCGACACCACCTTGATCTCCATGCCTGCCATCGGGGCTGCGGCATCGACGAACCACTGCATCTCGGCTTCCTGGTCCACACGGCTGAGCGTCGACAGATCGCCGATCTCTGCGTCCAGGAACGCGCGTGCGGCGTCCATATCGGCAAAGGCCGGACCCGCAAGGATCAGCAGCGCTGCCGTGGTTGACTTGAGTTTCGAGTTCATTGGTTTCCTCCCAATTAAAACCAGTTTGTTCGAGGATTTCGTTGGTGATGGCCGGGCCTCCTCAACTCCCGACCGCAACCCTGCGCCTATACCCAGCGAAAGACAGCCGCTGCGTAAACAAGGCACACGATCAAGGCGTAGGGCTGGTGAGCCCCGACAAGTCCAAGCCAGGCCAGATTGATGAAGGCCGAGCCAAGAAGCGTGATGAAAAGCCGGTCGCCCCGCGTCGTCTCAATCCGCAGAATCCCCGTGCGGGGCGTTTCCGGGAATTTGATCGCGAGCACCGTGAACGTAATCAGGAGCGACGCGATAACCGCGAAAAAGATCGCTGTCGGCCATGTCCATGCCATCCATGCCATGAGATGTCTCCCTTATACCCGGCCCAGGGCGAAGCCCTTGGCGATGTAGTTGCGGACGAAGTAGATCACGAGTGCACCCGGTACGATGGTCAGGATGCCGGCCGCGGCCAGTACGCCCCAGTCGATGCCCGACGCGCCTTGGGTGCGGGTCATGATCGCGGCGATGGGCTTGGCGTCAACTGTGGTCAGCGTGCGGCTGAGCAGCAGTTCCACCCATGAGAACATGAAGCAGAAGAAGGCGGCAACACCGATACCGGATGCAATGAGCGGCATGAAGATCTTCACGAAGAAGCGGCCAAAGCCGTAGCCGTCCAGATAGGCTGTCTCGTCAATTTCCTTGGGCACGCCGCGCATGAAGCCTTCGAGGATCCAGACAGCCAGGGGCACGTTGAACAGGCAATGCGCCAGTGCCACCGCGATATGCGTGTCAAACAGCCCGACGCTGGAATAGAGCTGAAAGAACGGCAGTGCGAAGACGGCGGGCGGTGCCATCCGGTTGGTCAGCAGCCAGAAGAACAGATGCTTGTCGCCCATGAAGTGATAGCGGCTGAACGCATAGGCGGCAGGCAGCGCCACGGCGAGGCTGATGACCGTGTTCATCGTGACGTAAATCAGCGAATTCACATAGCCCATATACCAGGCCGGGTCCGTCAGGATCGTGGCATAGTTGGCAAATGTCAGGTCGCGCGGGAACAGCGTGAAGGAATTCAGGATCTCCGTATTGGTCTTCAGGCTCATGTTCAGCAGCCAGTAGATCGGCAGCAGCAGGAACAGCAGGTACAGCGTCATCACGACCGCGCTGGATTTGATCCGCTTGCGCGCGCGGCGCTGCGTGGTCGGGAACGTGTTGGTTGTGGCGTCCGCCATGGCTCAGCCCTCCCGCTTTTCGAGATTGGTCATCACGGTGTAGAACACCCAGCTGATGAGCAGGATCACAAGGAAATACATCAGTGAGAACGCCGCTGCAGGGCCAAGGTCGAACTGCCCCAGCGCCATTTTCACAAGGTCGATGGACAGCAGCGTTGTTGCGTTGCCCGGCCCGCCGCCGGTGACGACGAATGGCTCTGTATAGATCATGAAACTGTCCATGAAGCGCAGCAGGATCGCGATCATCAGCACGCCCATCATCTTGGGAAGTTCGATAAAACGGAACACTTTCCAGCGCGAGGCCTGATCGATCTTTGCGGCCTGATAATAGGCATCCGGGATGGATTTCAGACCCGCGAAAGCCAGAAGCGCCACCAGCGACGTCCAGTGCCAGACATCCATCACGACGATGGTGACCCAGGCCGCAAGAGTGTCCTGCGTGTAGTTGTAGTTGATGCCAAGCGCGTCCAGCGTGTAACCGAGCAAGCCGATATCGACACGTCCGAAGATTTGCCAGATCGTGCCAACCACGTTCCAGGGGATCAGCAGCGGCAGCGACATCATCACCAGGCAGAACGAGGACCAGAACCCCGATTTCGGCATGTTGAGCGCCACGAAAATTCCAAGCGGCACCTCGATGGCAAGGATGATGCCCGAGAACATCAGCTGCCGCCCCAGCGCATCCCACATCCGTTCGGATTCCAGCATCTCGCTGAACCATTCAAGCCCCGCCCAGAAGAACTGGTTGTTGCCGAACGTGTCCTGAACCGAATAGTTGACCACCGTCATCAGCGGGATCACCGCCGAGAATGCGACCAGCAAAAGCACCGGCAGTACAAGAAACCATGCTTTCTGATTGACTGTCTTTTCCATCAGGCGATCCCCCCGTTGCCAATGTCGGTCGCTGCAGGTGTGACCCGGGGCGCGGAGCCTCTGGCAAGAGGTCTCGGGTCAAGCCCGAGACGGGATGCGCGCAATTCAACGGTTTTCATCAGGCGGCCTCCCCTTGTGTCCGCACCCGCCAGTCATCGGCATAGACATTCACATGCGCCGGATCGAAGGTCACACGGTTCATGTCGGCGCTGACATGATCGTCCTCACCGGCAAGAATGTTGATGTCATGACCAAAGAACTCGGCGCGAATGATCTTGTGCCTGCCGACATCTTCGACACGGCGAATGCGCACCGGCAACCCCTCCGTTTGGCTAAGCCGCGCGAATTCCGGGCGCACGCCAATCTCTACCTTGCCATCCAGCGGCGCGTAGCCCCCGGCCAGAGCGATCTCTGATCCATCGATATAGGCAATATTCCCGTCGATACGCGCGGGGATGACGTTCATGCCCGGCGAGCCGATGAAATAGCCAACGAACGTATGTTCGGGCCTCTCGAACAGCTCTTCCGGCGAGCCGATCTGGACGACGCGGCCGTCATACATCACCACGACCTTGTCGGCGAATGTCAGCGCCTCTGTCTGGTCATGCGTCACGTAGATCATCGTATGGCCGAAATCGTGGTGAAGCTTCTTCAACTGGGTGCGCAATTCCCATTTCATATGCGGATCGATCACTGTCAGCGGCTCGTCAAAGAGCAGCGCGTTCACATCCTTGCGCACCATCCCGCGACCAAGGCTGATCTTTTGCTTGGCATCGGCTGTCAGGCCGCGTGCCTTGCGCGACAGCATCTCCTCCATCCCGATCATGCGGGCGATTTCCTGAACGCGTTCAGCAACATACGCCTCGTCCCTGCCGCGATTTCGCAGCGGAAAGGCCAGATTGTCATGCACTGTCATCGTGTCGTAGACGACCGGAAACTGGAACACCTGAGCGATGTTGCGTTCTGCCGTAGGCGCGTGGGTTACATCCTTTCCGTCAAAGAGGATGCGGCCCTGACTGGGATGCAAAAGCCCCGAGATGATGTTCAACAGCGTAGACTTGCCGCAGCCAGACGATCCCAAAAGCGCGTAGGCCGCGCCATCCTCCCAGTCGTGGTTCAGCTCTTTCAGAGCGAAATCATCCTCGGATGTCGGATTTGGCAGATAGGAATGCGCGAGGTTATCAAGCGTGATCTTGGCCATCTGTGTTCCCCTCAGGCTGCGAGCGCATAGGACGCGGGCGCAATCAGTTTGCCGTCCTCGTCGAAGATGTAGACATGACGCGGATCCAGATAGACTTTGAGCGGCGCGCCGATCGTCAGGTCATGGACACCGTGGACCAGACCCACCCAGCCTTCGCCGTGGTGATCGAGATGCACAAAGGTTTCGGACCCGGTCAGCTCTGTCACGGTCAACGTGGTCGTGAATTCCACCGCATCGGCGGAATGCCTGCCGATTTCCAGATGGTTGGGGCGAAAGCCGGCCGTGTAGCGGCCATCCGGCAGCTCTGCCAGCTTTCCAACGGCCTCCGTCGATTGGCCCTTGCCGAACATCAGCTTACCGCCCGTTTTCGACACTTGCAGGAAATTCATCGGCGGATCCGAGAAGACCCGCGCCGTGGTGGCATCCACCGGCTGGCGGTAGACCTGCGGCGTGACTCCAAACTGCGTGACACGGCCCTCCCACAGCGTTGCGGTGTTGCCGCCCAGCAGCAGAGCCTCTTCCGGCTCTGTGGTGGCGTAGACGAAGATCGCCCCGGAAGCCTCGAATATCTTTGGGATTTCCACGCGCAGCTCTTCGCGCAGCTTGTAGTCCAGATTGGCAAGCGGTTCGTCCAGCAGAACCAGACCGGCATTCTTGACCAACGCCCGCGCAAGCGCACAGCGCTGCTGCTGGCCGCCTGACAGTTCCAGCGGTTTGCGGTCCAGCATCGGCGTCAGCTTCATCAGTTCTGCATTCTCGCGGACACGGCGGTCAATCTCTGCCTTGTCGATGCCGAGCAGGCGCATCGGCGACGCGATGTTTTCATAGACGGTCATCGACGGATAATTGATGAACTGCTGGTAGACCATCGCGACCTTGCGGTCCTGCACCCGCATTCCGGTCACATCCTCGCCTTGCCAGAAAATCCGGCCGGTTGCAGGCGTATCGAGCCCTGCCATCAAACGCATCAATGACGTCTTGCCCGACAAGGTCGGCCCCAAAAGCACGTTCATCGTGCCCTTCTCAAGCGTCAGATCCGTCGGATGGATATGGGTTTGTCCCTCCACGACTTTTGACACAGCTCTGAGTTCGAGTGTCATCAGATCCCCCCAATCTGTTCCCTGCCCGCCAAAGCGGAGCAATCCTATTCTGCGGCGTTGGACGCGGCTTGACGACGTTCAGCCATCCACCTGTCCAGTTCCGCAATTTCCTCGGTGCTGAGCCGCAGGCCCAGCTTGTTGCGACGCCAGACCACGTCCTCGGCCGTGCGCGCATATTCCTTTTCCATCAGCCAGACGACTTCCGCCTCGGTCAGCGAAGCGCCAAAGTCCCGCCCCAGATCGGCAAGTGACTTGGCATCGGCCAGTATCTGTCTGGTCTCGGTTCCGTATGCGCGCACGAGCCGACGCGCCAGGAAATCCGAAAGGAATGGAAAGTCTGAATGCAAGCCAGCGACAAGCGCCGCAACCCCGTCCACGGGAAAGTCACCCCCGGGAAGCGGCACACCCGCCGTCCATGGGTCCTTCACACCGGGCAAGTGGGCGGCGACCTGTTCCAACGCGCTTTCGGCCAAGCGGCGATAGGTGGTGATCTTGCCGCCAAACACGTTAAGGATCGGGGCGCCGCCTTCGCTGTCGACTTTCAAAGTGTAGTCACGGGTCGCCGCGGTCGCACTGCTTGCGCCGTCATCATAAAGCGGCCGCACCCCCGAATAGGTCCAGACAACATCGCCTTCCGTGATCTTGTCTTTGAAATATTGATTTGCAAAATCAACAAGATACTTCTTCTCTTCCGGCGTGCAGACGGGCTTTTCCGACGGATCGTGATGTTCCGCATCGGTCGTGCCGATCAGGGTGAAATCATTCTCGTAAGGAATGGCAAAGATGATCCGCCCATCCGTTCCCTGAAAGAAATAGCACTTGTCATGATCGTACAGCCTGCGCGTCACGATATGACTTCCGCGCACCAACCTGACACCTTCACGGGAATTGATCCGCACCTTGCTGCGGATGATGTCACCAACCCAAGGCCCGCCAGCATTGACCAGCATTCGGGCACGAAACTCATCGGTTTCGCCGCTTTCGTTATCTTGCGTTTTTATGCGCCAGAGCTCTCCGTCACGCTCTGCCAAGATCACTTTCGTCCGCGTCATGATCCGGGCACCGCGCGCTTCGGCGTCTCGTGCGTTCAGAACGACCAGCCGGGAATCCTCGATCCAGCAATCCGAATATTCGTAAGCCTTGGCAAAACGCCCCTGAAGCGGCGCGCCTTCTTTCGTACCCGCAAGGCTGAGCGTTCTGGTCCCGGGCAGGATCTTTCTTCCACCCAGATGGTCGTAAAGAAACAGGCCCAGACGAATGAGCCATGCCGGACGACGCCCTTTCATCCACGGCATGAAAACACTAAGCAGACGGGAGGTCGGCGTTTCGGACTCGAACCGCATATCCTTATGATAAGGCAGAACAAAGCGCATCGGCCAGCTGATATGCGGCATGGCAAGCAACAGAATTTCACGCTCGATCAGCGCCTCGCGCACCAGCCGGAATTCGAAATATTCTAGATAGCGCAGACCACCGTGAAACAGCTTTGTCGAAGAGGAGGATGTGGCCGATGCAAGGTCGTTCATCTCGGCCAGAGTGACAGACAATCCCCGCCCGGCCGCGTCGCGCGCAATTCCGCAGCCATTGATGCCGCCACCAATGACAAAGAGATCCGTAACATCAGTATCCACAGAGTCAGCCACGCGATTCCCCCTCAACGCATGTTCTCCATCTTTATGTTCCAAAAGGAGCGAAATCGCAATCGTCTTGTTTTCGGTTTTTTTCGTTTAAAACGGTCGGCAAATCGCAACCCCGGTGCATGCACCGCAACGCAATCCCTGGATCATCCATGCGCGCCCGCGCCACTATGCGTTGCGAAACTGCAAGGAACGGCACTATAGTTCAGGTTGAGCATACCGCCAAAAGGCGATGAAACAACAGGAATGCGCCGATGTCCCAATCCTTCCGTCACCCCGAAATCCTGGAGATTGCGCGACGGGAAGGCAAAGTGACGGTCGAGGGTCTGGCAGAGCGTTTCGGCGTCACATTGCAGACCATTCGGCGCGACCTGTCCGATCTGGCAGAGGTCGGCAGGTTGGAACGAGTGCATGGCGGTGCTGTCCTGCCGTCGGGCACCACCAATATCGGGTATGAAGAACGCCGGACCATCAACCCGGCCGGAAAGGCCGCGATTGCGCGTGCCTGCGCCGCGACGATCCCCAACGACATTTCGATCTTCCTTAACATCGGGACGAGCACAGAGGCCGTTGCGCGGGAATTGTTGCATCATACCAATCTGATGGTCGTGACCAACAACATGAACGTGGCCAATATCCTTGTTGCCAATCCCGATTGCGAAATCATCGTGACCGGCGGGCTGCTGCGTCGCGCCGATGGTGGGCTGATCGGCAATCTGGCAGCCGACACGATCCGCCAGTTCAAATTCGACATGGCCGTGATCGGCTGTTCGGCTCTCGACCCGGATGGCGACGTGCTGGATTACGACATACAGGAGGTCAGCGTCAGCCGGGCCATCCTGAGCCAGTCCCGGAAATCGCTGCTCGTCGCGGACCACACGAAATTCTCTCGCAGCGCGCCTGCCAAGATCGCCTCGCTGTCAGAGGTGGACACGTTCTTCACCGACAAGGCGTTGTCGCCCCCGTTAGGGGCCTCTTGTGTGGATTGGGGAACAGATGTTGTGGTCTGCGACGCCTGAGCCCGATGCGAACAAGACCGAAGGCACAAGCGCCCTACCCGGCCTTCGCCCTGTCGCCCTGTAGAAAGAATTCGAAATCATCCGCGCTCATCGGGTGGGCCAGCAGGAACCCCTGGAACCGGGTGCATCCGACGGACCGCGCGGTGAACAGCTGGCTTTCTGTCTCAATCCCTTCCGCGCAGACGGTGATCTTCATTGCGTGGCCCATCTCGGCAATCGCGGCCAAAAGCTGGCGGTTCTGCTGCGATGATGGCGCCGCCTGAACAAGCATCTTGTCGATCTTCAGCCCGTGCGGACGTAGCTTCAGCAAACTGGTGACCGAGGAATGGCCGGTGCCGAAATCATCCACCTCGATCCTGAACCCCCGGGCCTTGAGCGCCTCGACATTCCGCGAAAGGATGAGTTGACCGTCATCTATGAAGATCGACTCCAGCACCTCGAATGTGAACCGGTCAGGATCGACATCCACAGCGTCCACCGCGCTTATCAAATGCGGATCGCCCAGGCTGCGGAAGGAGGTGTTCACCGAAACGCGCGGCACCGTCAGGCCTGCGCGCTCCCACCTCGACAGGTCAGTGATGGCGCGAGCCAAGACCAACCGATCTATCTCGCTCTCCACTTTCAGGGCATGCGCCTGATCCATGAATTCCTGCGGGTTGATCAAACCGTCTCTGGGGTGAATCCAGCGCGCCAATGCCTCCACCCCGACCACCGACCTGCCATCCGGCCCGAATTGCGGCTGGTAATAGGGCTGGATCTGGTCGCCGCTCAGCGCTTCGAGCAACTCGCCGGTACGATTGCCGCGCAGCGACGCGCGGTTGGGCTGCGGGGTGGAGAACGCGAAGCGGTTCCGCCCGGCCTGTTTGGCGGCGTACATCGCGCGGTCGGCCTGTGACAGCCAGTAATCCGGCGCATCGTCATTCTCGTCCAATATCTGGTGGATGCCGGTAGAGATCCCGATACGACACTCCGTCTCACCGATTCTGAAGGGATATTGAGCGCAACCGATAAGCCGCTGCGCCACCTCCTTCAAAATGGCCTTGCTGCGTTCAGGTGTCAGGTCTTCCTGTGGCGACGGCCCGCAGATGACCACGAATTCATCCCCGCCAATCCGCGCCAGAAAATCGCCCGATCTCAGCGCCTTGGAAAGACGGCGAGCAACCTCCACCAGCAGCGCGTCGCCCTTTGCGTGCCCATGGGTGTCATTCACATCCTTGAACCCGTCGAGGTCCAGCAGGATCAGACCGGGGTGGTTGCGTCCGGCCATGCCTCGAAACTTGCGGTCCAGATGTCGACGGTTGGGAAGCCCGGTCAGATGGTCGTGCAATGCGAGGGTTTCCACCTCTTGGCGGGCCTGTTCCAGATCCCGTTCGCGGCTGCGCAGAACCTGGATGGTATGTTGCCTTTGCACGAACATGACGTTGGCCATCGCAGCAAGGAACACAGCAGCAAGACCGCCGGTGACAAGCAGGATACGGTATGCCGAAAGTGACACGGTGGACCCCCAGCCATCAATCGGCCGCGCATACATCCGCCAGGACCCGTTGGGGAAAAGCACATCCGCGCTGACCGGATCATCGCCCAGCAGATCGGCGGAGCCGTAGAATTGCTTCTCGGCCCCGGTCGTTTTGTTGGCAGCGACAATGCCGATTTCCAGTGCCGGGTCCTCATCCGACAGGCCGGAGGTCTCGTAAAGCGTCGGCAGGTCGATCACCACCGAAAGAATTCCCCAGAACTGATGAGAGCCCTCGGTTCCGCTGAAGACCGGGATGCGCCCGATGAAGGCCTGCCCACCCTGCACCAGATCGACAGGACCGGTCAGGATGAACTCGCCAGTGTCGCGCGCATGAAACGCCGCTTCGCGCTGCGCCTCCTGCAGGCGGTAGTCCAATCCAAGCGCGGATTCGTTGCCCTTTATCGGGTAGACAAGGTTCACGACAAGATCGCGCGCCGCCGCAACATTTCGGATCTCGCGCGAGGAGCCAATGATCCTGCTGACTAGCCAGGAAAAGCGCCGCTGGGACATATCAGGCTCTGATGCAAGCGCGGCGACAACCCCGCGGGCCGACTGGATCGGCGTGTTGAGATTGCTCTCGATCCGCCCCCCAAGCGCTTCGAGCCGGGTTGTGACCCGGTCACGTTCTTTTTGCGTTTCGATTAGAGTGTGCTGCCGTCCGCCGACAAGGCCGATGATGACAACCGCGACCAACACCAAAAGGGTCGGAACGTAGCTGAACCACCCCGAGGTTACGCCAAAGGACTCACGGGTTTCACCTTGCATCACAACCATGGGTCACTCGAGCCAAACACTCGGGTCAATCTGCTGCGATGTCGGTTAATATTTGGTTAAGGCTCCGGCAGCGTCAGCCCGTTGAGGCGGTTTCTCTGGCCCTTCAAATCCGCAACGCTCTGTGGCATCGATCCACACAGCACGACCAAAAGCGGGGGTGGCATCATGGCGGCACAAGATGACGGTCTGGAAAATGCCGGACATGCCCAACCACATGGAACGGCCGGGGAGGTGTTTCGCGCCTTTCTGAAACTGGGGCTGACCTCGTTTGGCGGCCCCGTGGCGCACTTGGGGTATTTCCGTCACGAACTGGTCACGCGCCGCAAATGGATCGATGAGGCCGGATATGCTGATCTGGTCGCGCTGTGCCAGTTCCTGCCCGGTCCGGCCAGCAGCCAGGTGGGGTTCGCGCTCGGATTGCTGCGGGGCGGGCCGGTCGGGGCCTTCGCGGCGTGGACTGCCTTCACCTTGCCATCAGCTTTGCTTCTTGTGCTCTTTGCCCTCGCTATGCCGACATTCGCGTCGCCTGTCGGGTCGGGCATCATCCACGGTCTGAAGGTGGTTGCTGTTGCGGTCGTAGCCCAGGCCGTGTGGGGGATGGCCCGCAGCCTTGCCCCCGACAGGCCACGCGCAAGCATCGCGCTGGTGGCGGTGCTGATTGTTGTTTTCATGGCCGGGTCGGTCGGTCAGATCGCCGCCATCGTGATGGGAGGGTTGGCCGGGCTCGCCTTTTGCCAAGGTGGCGGCGCGTCCGCGCCAACCCATCTTTCTTTCCCGGTGTCGCGGCGTGCCGGGACAGTCTCGCTCTTGCTGTTTGCCCTGTTGCTCTTGGCGCTGCCGGTCGCTGCCACCACCGGGGCCGGCGCCGCGCTCTTTGACGCGTTTTACCGCGCCGGGGCGCTTGTCTTCGGTGGCGGGCATGTCGTTCTGCCACTCTTGCAGGCAGAAGCCGCCATATCCGAGACCGTCAGCGAAGACGCCTTTCTTGCGGGATACGGTCTGGCCCAAGCCGTGCCCGGACCTCTCTTCACCTTTGCGGCCTATCTCGGTGCGGTAGCGGAGTCGGGGCTTGGCGGGGTGGCGGGCGCATCAATTGCACTGGTGGCCGTCTTCCTGCCGGGGTTCTTGCTGTTGGTCGGCGCGTTGCCCTTCTGGAACAGCCTTCGCGCGCGTCCCGCCGCGCAAGCCGCCATGAGGGGGACGAATGCGGCTGTCGTGGGTATCCTTGGTGCGGCGCTTTACCACCCGGTCTTTACCAGCGCGATCCTTTCGCCATACGATTTTGCCCTTGGCCTTACAGCGTTCATTCTATTGACGGTCTGGAAGTTGCCACCGTGGTTCGTGGTGCTTTTGACCGCAGCGGGCGGGCTGTTTCTCAACCTGTCGTAGATCTTCAGCGTCAGCGTTTCCCCGGTGCCCTTTGCGGCGAAGCGGCCATGCCGAACATCGCCTGTGATACGAAGAACGCCACCTCGTCCTAATGCGCTGTCAGCGCTTCTTTATGGCGAACCGCGGCCAGAGCGACCCGAGCAGATCACAGTTCTGATCCGAAAAGAAAGCGGCCATTCTGATAACGGCCGCTCCCTTTCACAACACGGGCACGTAACGGGCCAGTCTGGTCACACTGTAATCCCCGCGCCGTACTCAGAAAATGAAGCTGTCCTGCGTCAGGTCGGCCAGATCGACGGATTTCAGGATCAGACGGTCCTCTGCCTGCCCGCGATCCAGCGCGGCGAGGTCGATGACGGTTGCCCAACCCTTGTCCTGCGCGGCATTCAGGACGGCATCCATCCCGGTTTCAAAGAAGGTGAGATCGAGAAGATCCGTCCCCGCTTCGAAATCATGCACGAAGTCCCTGCCCGACCCGGCCTTGAACACGAAAACGTCCTGCATGCCGTCCGCTGCCCAGTCGCCGCCCCAGATGTGGTCGTTGCCTGCGCCCCCTTCCAGCGTGTCCTGACCCAGACCGCCGACAAGCTTGTCCTGGCCGTCGCCCCCGGCAAGCGCATCATAGCCATTGCCGCCGTGAAGGTAATCTGCATCCGCGCCGCCATCCAGATCGTCAGAGCCCGCATTCCCAAGCAGGCTGTCATTGCCAGCCCCCCCGTGGAGAGTGTCCCCATCGGCCGCACCAAGGATCCTGTCGGCGCCCTCGTCACCGTACAACAGGTCCTCACCAGCCCCGCCATTGATGACGTCATCTCCCTCGTCACCATGAACCGTGTCGTCCCCTGTGCCCCCGCGCAGGGTGTCATTGCCGCCGGCCTCGATGGTCAGCGACGCATTGCGCAGCAGCAACGGGGCGTCCGTTTCGGTCTGGGCGAAGGCATCTGTCGAACGCGGGTCGACAGCGCCATCATTGGACCCGGTGACCGGAGCATCGGACATGAATTCGGAATAGGCGGTTCCAGCCTCCCAATCCGCGTTGATCTTGAAGATCGCGCCGCTGCGACCGGTGGAGGCGTCCATGTCGTGATCACCGGAATTCAGGCCGTAATAGATGTTGCCGCTGCCATCGAAGAAAACCGCGCCATAGGCACCCTTCGCCATGCCATCGATCATGGCGCCGTCCTGCAGGGTCGCCGTCACGGCAATCTCCGTGAACGTGGGCTTGCCGCCATTCATCACGTCGCTGACGTCGATCCGCACGACCTTCCCGTGCCCGCCCTGAGTTTGCGGCGCGATAACGCCGATGAAGGAATTCGTCGCTGCATCAAAGGCCAGGTCGAACGTTCGATCGGTGAACATGCCTGCCGGGAAATGATGATAGGTGATCGTCGGATTGCCGTTTGCGTCCAGCGCGTCAACATCGATGATGCTGATGCGATTGAGCGCGCTGTGGAAGGTCCACAGATTGCCCTTGTCGTCAAAGTCGCCGACGTAATCGCCATAATAGCCTTTGCCGATCCGGTAGGTGGCCCCTTCGGCATCGATCATGACGACATCGGCGATGGCAACCGCGTTGCCCAGGCTGTCCGTGCCTGTGGACTTTGCAACGCCGTAGATCAGGTCGTCTTCGATATTGTACCCGACCCCGTTGATCTTGAAGTCCGGCTGCGCACCAACGGCTGTGTAAGTCTGGCCCGCCGGATCAAAGACGTTCAGCTGGCCGTCGATCACCTGATAAAGCTTGGCCTGACCCGGGGCAAACGCGCTGACCGTCACGTCGGTCCCGCCGATTGTCATCGCTTTATCGTAGGACGCGATCGGGCCGGAAGTGTCATACGGTGTCGCCTCTGCCGGGGTGGCGGAGCGGAAGCTCAGCGCGCTTTCAGAGCCTTGGCCCTGCACCTCGATTTCGAAGCTTGAAAAGACACCGGACGTCGCCTGCACTGTTTCAACGGTTTGGCCGTTCCAGATCACATCGACAGCAGCAGCGGAATGGCCGCCAGACAGGTTCGCCGCCAGATCAAACGTGATCGTGTAGGTTTCGCCCGCGACCGTGGCGGCGGTTTGCGAGATCATTTGCTGGCCTGCTGCGCCCGTCAGCGTCCAGCCGCCGGTCTTTGCATGCTGTGCCAGCGTCGTGGCGCCATCGGTCTCGCGCAGAAAGTTCCGGCCGTTTTCGTCGCCGAAGATGACATCGTTCCCGGCCCCGCCATTCACGATATCTGCGCCCTGGCCGCCTTCGGCAATGTCATCGCCGGCTTCAAGGTTCAGCGTGTCGTCGCCGTGATCCCCGAACAGAAAATCGCTGCCCCGTCCGGCATTGACGATGTCATCGCCCAGACCCGCATAGAGGCTGTCATTGCCGCCATTCCCCAAAAGCACGTCATCACCTGCACCCGCCTGGATCAGGTCGTCGAAAGAGAAATCCTGGCCGTAAGCGCTCGAAACAAGCGCGCTCGGAACGAAGACCCATTTGCCGTCGACAAAGACCCACTCATCACCAACCATGTCGCCCGCGGCAAGGTCGTTGCCCAAACCGGTGGATATGACGTCGTTGCCTTCGAGCCCGTTTACCGAGTCGGCGGTATCGGCATCCGAGGCAAGTGTTTCGCCATTCTGGTTGGTGAAACCATCGGAAAGGTCGTTGTCAGTGGATGTGCCAAGATAGGAAACTGTGGGCGATACGGGCATGGTTACTCAACTTTCTATTCAGACTGGGAAAACGCATTCTCGCGCCATACTTTCTGAGCGCCCTTTTGCTCGTATCGGCCGCCGCAGGTAAGAACCGGAAAAGTATGGCCAATGGCGCAAACGGATAGGGTCACTATCCATTGCACCTTTGCTGATTGCTTGGGGCTTGCACGATGTCCCCAAACAGCACCTATCGGGCATGCCGGGACGACTTCGCAGCGCACTCTGCAACAGGCCTAAAGCAGTAAAGATTTCGACGGGAAAGGATGTGGTGGCGGAGGGAATGACCCGCTCCGCAATTCGGCTGTTTTGGCGTTTCGGATCGAGTCTAGATGCCACGATAATCCCTGAAATCTTGAGAAAAGTGTCCGACCCCATGCCGATGGGGGCCGCTCCGTCCCGAACGTTCCGACGTCGCTTCTAAGGCTTGCGCCCATTCACGCCTTGGCCGCCTGTTTCGAACATAGCCTCCGAGCACGCAACCTACCGACTTGAATAGGCTTTCTTCTCACGCATTCGTTCTCTTGCGACCGAAGTGAGTTGCGCAAAAGGAGACGAAAATGAGCGAAGTATGTGTGAATCAGAAAGAACTGGCGGCCCGCTGGAAGATCAGCCACCGAACACTCGAGCGCTGGCGTTGGGCAAAGGAAGGTCCGCGATACCTGAAGATCGGCGGCCGGGTCGTGTACAGACTGTCCGACGTCGAGGCATTTGAACGCGACGTTCAGAGCTTTCCCGATCATCCACCCAGTGAGGTCTGAGCGAGCCTCCACTCCATTCGAAACGATGCATCCGAAAAGGCAATGACATGAAGCATTTCGATTGAACACGCAGAGACTCCGAAGTAGCGTGAAGCAGGCACAGAAAGTGGGTGCGCATAGTTATCGTGCGCATCGTCCAAACTGGCATCGCGCAATGAAGGACCGGGAAAGGGATCGAGAAGAAGCAGTATGAGTTCCTACTTCTCTACACTGTCGTCAGACGAAATGGCCGTGCTGATCTCCAATGCGGAAGCATCTGTGTGTTTTGCCGCCCCCGGAATGCACACCCTGGTTGCAGATGCTTTGTTCGGAGTCGCAGGTCGTATCGGTTCGGATCTGATCACCGTCTGTGTGGACTTCGATGAGCGCGTCTTCCGAATAGGTTACGGCGACCTGGAGGCGATAAAGAAACTACAGGGCGCAGGGATTGCGACACAGTCGTCACCCAGCCTCCGGATGGGCCTGCTGGTCGTTGATGATGAAGGCTTCGTTTTCACGCCCACTGCGCTTTTGCTCGAAGCCGAGAACCATGACGACCAAGGCATGAACGCAATGCGTCTTGCGCCCCAACAGGCGAAAGAAGCCATGGCGAGGCTTTCCCCTGCCGCCAAGGCTGTCGCTCTTGTCATGGCAAAATCAGACCAAGAGCGACAGCACCTTGAAAGCATCGTAGTGGAAAATGCGCCGACTGCTGTTCCGCCAGAGACAATCGAAAAGATTGACAAGGCGATCCAAGAAGTCCCCCTTACGAAGTTCGATGTTGCGCGCAAAGTTCGCGTCTACAATACATTTCTTCAATATGTAGAAGTCGAACTCCGGAATGCGTCTATCGACAAGAAACGCGTAGCAATTCCGGCTGAAATTCAAGCATTGGGTGGTGGGCAGGAACTGGATGGACGGCTGAAGTCATCTTTCGACCTGATTGCCAAGAACAGCTCAATATCGTCCAAACCTCTCAATGACAAAGTTGCCAAGCTCCGAAAGGATTTTACACCATCCCTCAGAAAGAAATTTGGTCGCGCACTCCTCAAGTCCGCAAAACCACAGTTTGAAGAGAGAATTGCAAGTCTGAGAGAGGAACTGAAGGAGTACCAGGGGCGGGTAAAGACTGACATTCAAGTACAACTGGATGGGTCAAGAGATGCTGTCGTTGAATATTATCTACCTCTCGCTAAACAAAACCCGCCCGATTCCGCCGTTGGCTTGTTTGGATCAGATGTAAAAACTTGGCTGACGCACGAACTCGACAAAGCCTTCCCGAAGGCAGATGACCTGATCAAAAAAGTGGATTTGGACGTCGATTTCAAAGACGTCACCTTCGAAACCCTGACGTGCTCCCCTGAAATGTCCGGCGTTTTTGGTTAGCCTGTTCTCCAACTGAGGAGACAGACGATGAAGAGAAGCCGTTTCAGCGAAGAACA
>NZ_SLZU01000013.1 GCF_004342065.1 Primorskyibacter sedentarius
AAAGGCTTTTGGCGCAGATACGGGCGCACGGGAAGTCAGGCACCGCAGAGCTGTTCGTGGGTCTGGACGCGGAACTCCAGGACAGGCTGGACAGGATGATCGCCGATCTGGAAAACCGCATATCGCGGCTTCCAAGCAGCGATGCGCGCTTGACGGAGACCACGCGGATCCTCCGATCCGTGCCCGGTATTGGTCCGGTGGCCAGTTCGACGCTGATCGCGGAGCTCCCTGAACTCGGCACTCTCTCGGGAGAGCGCGCCGCTGCATTGACCGGCTTGGCACCCATTGCGCAGGACAGTGGAACGCTTCGTGCAAAGCGCACCATCACCGGCGGTCGGCGCGCTGTGCGACATGTCCTGTTCCAGGCCGCATTGGTCGCATCACATCACAATCCCAACCTGAAAGCCTTCGCAGACCGTCTTCGCAAAGCAGGAAAGCCGCACAAAGTCGCAATCACTGCAGTCGCGCGAAAGCTCGTCGTCACTGCCAACGCTAGGTGCAAGCGACGTCAGGAATGGGTACCGAAAGCCGCTTGAGAGATACAGTTGCTACGACGTAAGAAACTGAAAATTGGATACAACGTTGGACGTTTTGGAAAATTACACGGTTTGCAGGCTGCAACGTAAGCGAAATTGGTGTCGACCCTGCATACATAGATACGATTCTGACGTTCTATATCTTCGTTATTCGGAATGTAACTATCGCTATGGTGGTGAGAAATACTGTGCGCGTCATGTATGGGTTGCGACTTATTTTTAGTGCCAAAAAAATGCTCACTTTTTTTGGTGCCTAGTAATGAAGAACGTAAGATACTGAAAGCATGCGATAAGATTCATAAAATATTTATGTTAATTTAGGCGATTAAGAGATTACGCAAGGTTAACAAGACATTAACACTTGCCTGAAATCCACAATTGCGCTCCATTTCGGTTAGGGGAGTGAGTGTAAGGGACGTTTAAAGAATAGTTGCATCATGGGAAATGCAGAGCGGCGTAGTGCGGAATTACCGCGTTGCGCGAGCGATATTGTTTTATCTAAGAAGACGAATTTCTAGTCGGTTCCATTCGCAATCTCACTCGATTTTTTTTGGCGCTTCGAGCGCTGTTTTTATGACCCAAATAGGGGAATACGGTTATGGCTGTAACAAATAACTTTGCTGCGAGCACTCTCGATCTCAATGGACAGGTAAGCCTCTCTCAACCAACAGCACTGGTCTGGGGCGCTGATGGGCGGCTCTATGTCACCGAGGTTGATGGCGATGTGAAAGTTCTGACAATTGCCTTCGGAGATGCGGACCCGACTGACGGGGATCCCACGGCAAGTTTTTACGTTACAGACTCGGTCACCCTGAGCCAGGTAAAATCCATTCCCAATTTCAATGACGACGGTACGAATAGCGCGCAATCCAATCGTCAGGTCACCGGAATAGATGTGACCGCACAGTATGACGATTCAGGTGAGCAGGTTTTTATCGACGGAAAACCTGCAGTTACGATGTATGTGACCTCTTCGGACAGCCGGATCGGCGCCGGTGGTTCGGGCAATGACGCAGGTCTGGATACCAATTCTGGTACGATTACAAAACTGACGCAAACCGGCCCTGACAGTTGGGAGGCGGTCGACATTGTGCGCGGCCTGGCCCGGTCCGAAGAAAACCACGCCCTCAACGGGCTTGAAGTCATTCAGGAGTTTGACTCTGAGGGTTTGTTGATCTCCGAACGCCTGATCGTTGCCAATGGCGGCAATGCCAATTCTGGCGCTCCGTCAAACAACTTTGCCGGTCAGCAGGAACAGCCCTATTCCGGCGCAATCCTCGAGATTGATCTGGACGCAATTGGCGAAATGGATGTGCTGACTGACCCGGACAGCGGGCGCAGCTACGTCTACGATGTTCCGACACTCGACGATCCCACCCGCGCCGGGAGTGATGATGCCGGGGATCCGCATGGTGGCAACGATGGTATGAATTCTGCGAAGATCACCGCGGATAGTCCGGTTCAGATCTATTCGCCAGGCTATCGCAATGCCTATGACGTCGAAGTCACCGACGATGGCCGGATTTTCACCTACGACAATGGCGCCAACAACTCTTGGGGCGGGCGTCCTGTGGGCGAGGCCGGATCGACCAGCAGCGTGGATTTCGCTCAGGCACTTGGGTACATCGCGACCAACCTGAACAACGGCGAAGGCAACAGCAACGACGACATAAACCTCGAGGCGTGGAATCCGTCCAACAAAGACAACTTTCACGAGGTCACCCGGTCTGACGATCTGGACGGGCGCGAACTGTCGCAAGGGGCAGGCGGCGCGCAGGTCTATCAAAACGACGCAGGGCTGACGGTCGTCTATGGTGGCCACCCGAACCCGACGCGGGCCGAAGGCAGCCGCGCTGGAATTCTCTTTTCGCCCGAGGCCGGGACAGACAATGCCTATTTGCTGGTGTCAAATCAGGACAGCTACGGAAACGGCGGTGGCAGCGATTATGATGAAGTTATCGCATGGCTGACTGAGGTCGAGGACAACGATACCGATTTTCCGTCCACCGGGATCTACGGCGCGGACACGGGCGATCTGACCAAGAAGGTCATCGCGGTCACCCCCGGCATTGCCTATGACATTTACGCGCAGGCGGATGGTTCGGCCCTGATTGTGGAAACCGGCGGCACCTCGCCTGGCGGTACGTTTGTTGGTACCGCCGGATTGCCCGCTGACATTGCAGAGATTGTCGTCAGCCCCAACGCGATTGAAGGCAACTATCTGGAAGCCGGCCAACACGATGGTTCACTGGACACCGGTAACGGGTCGATCAACGGCCTCACCGAATATACGTCCACTTTGCTGGATGACGAAGCCAACGGTATCAAGATGTCCGGTGCGATTTTCGCCGCTTCGTTGAACCAGGGCAACCTGATCATCATGGGCCGTAACGAGGACGGTCAGGTTGAGAGCGGGTTGAATGGCGGTTACGCCGTCGCGTCCGATCGCACCACCCTCGATGCCGGGGGCGGGCCGCTGGGTTTGGCCGCACTAGGCGATGACGTGAACACGATGGGGCTGACAACACCGTTCCAGGGATCGGTCTGGGCCGCAACCTACAACCAGAATGGTCCGCTGATCGAAATCTTCCAACCTGCGAATGGCACTGTCGCGCTTGCGGGTTCGGATATCGTTGATCCGCTCGATAATGATCTGGATGGCGTGGGCGACGTGGCTGATCCGTTCGAGTACAGCCTTGAAAACGGCTATGCGCTTGATGCCGGCCAAACTCTGACGCTGGACTTCAATCCCCAGAATACGAATTTCCCGACCTCACTGGCGGGAACCGGGCTCTTGGGGGCAGCACTGGATGGTGTGACCGCCAACCAGGATGCGCAGACGGCAGCAGAAAACTTCTCGATCGACCAGCAGCAGGACGGTCTTTATGACATCGGCGGCAACGTGTTGCCCGGCGGAAACGCCCCCATCCTGCAAATCAAGAACGTCAAGGATGGGTCGGTTGTGGGATCGGCAAATGCCGCACGTGATGTCCTGCATACAGGTATTCGGCCAGCTGACGATGTTCAGCGGATTGTTGCGACGATGAACCTGAAGAACTGGATTCCTGCGATGGGGGGAGCCGAGCAGGACGGTCAGTTGACCGGGCTGATCTATTCTGATGGCACCCAGTCCAATTTTGTTCGTGCTGTCTTTGGCTCGGTCAATGGCGCACCCGGCATCGAAGTCGGGTATGAAATTGGCGATGCCAACTATGTCACGCTGGCGCAGGTCGCTGTGCCGGGTCTGGCGAACGTATCGGTTGAAACTCTGGACCTGCGGCTTGAGATCGACATGGACGATGGCTTTGCCGTCTCGGTCTCCTACAGGCTGCAGGGGGACACTGGGTTCACTGATGTGCCGCTGAACGATGGCACGCCCGGATTCTCATTGCCGAGCGGCGTATTGCAGGACGTCTTGACCGGGGACCACACCATTGGCACGGGGGCCAATGAACTGAATTCCGGCGCTGCGATAGGTTTCCTGGCGGAGGACACGGGTGGCGACGATACCGAAGATGCGGGCTTCAACGGTCTGCTCGCAATCGATTTCAACAACCTGGATATCGAAGCGTTCGGCAATGAAATCGACGCAACCACAGGCGCCGAAGTCGGTCAGGCGGGGACTGCCGGTCTCGACACGATCATCTACACCGGGAATGAAACGGCCCTTGCGCCGCTGGATGCTTCTGTCGAGAACTTCGATGGCAGCGGCAGCGCTGCGGACTTCGCCGTAACGGGCAACGACAGCGACAATATCATCGTCGTCGGGAGCGGGGAAAACACGATCACGACCGGTGCGGGTGAGGATACGATTGTCGGCACAATTGCGTCGTTGTCACAAGATGACATCACGGACTTTTCTCTGGCGGATCGTATCCTGATTACCGATGCCACTGCGGCTGACGCCAATGGCGTGGTTTATACAGCCGGATCGGCCATCATCACGATGGGCGACATGACGCTCACATTTTCCGGGCCGGACTTTGAAAATTTCGATCCACTCACGGGTCCGGGCATGTTCCAGTTCACCGAAACTGAAGGTGGACTGGAACTTCGCCTCGTCGCTCCGGAGACTGTCCTTTACCGCGTGAATGCCGGGTCAGACAAAGGGCCAGCTGCCACGCAAGGCACGATTGCCGCCATTGATGGCGGACCGGATTGGATCGGCGATGCTGGCCTTGTCAACGGTAGCGGAACGGTACGGGTGACCGGTAGCACGGCCAATACATATTCTAACGGCGGGACCGATGCAGAAGGCGAAATTGACTCGGGCAACGTCGACCTTTCCGAGGTTCCCTGGCAGGTCTTTGCAAACGAGCGGAGTGACAATGCCGCTGCCGATCCGAAACTGACATACGAATTTGATGTCGAAGCGGGCACATCCTACAAGATCACGCTGTTCTATACCGAAAACTGGAACGGAATTTACGGCTTTGCGGACGCCAATGGCGGTCAAACCCGCCAATTTGACGTTTCGGTCGAAGGCGAAGTGCCGACTGAATTCCAAGACCTCAATCCGGCGCAGGAAGCAGCTGATCTGCTGGGCTATGGCACGGTAACGAATGCCATGTCCGCCGCGCAAAAGGCAGCGATCAATGGCACGACTTTCCAGCGAGAGTTCACCTATGAAGCAACTGACGATACGCTGACGCTTGAATTTCTGCACGAATTCGAAAACCCCAAGGTCAACGCGATCCAGATCACCCAATTGGGATATGTGGCACCGCCGGTTGACGATACCGCACCGGTTATCGAAGAGATCTATGTCGATAATCCCGCAAGCGTTCAGGACGGGGACCGTTTTGCGACAGTTGTGCTAAGCGATGACACCGGGTTTGATGCCGGCGATTTCGCCGCTCTGGACGGATCCGAACTGGTGTTCAGCGGTATTGTTCCTGACACCGTGTCTGGCCCGGACGTGGTCTTCAGCGCAGGTGGCACAATCGCAACGCTGACCTACACGTTGTCACGCAACGATAACTCCTGGCCCGCTGGCGAAGGCCAGATCACCGTGGCCGCTGGCGCATATTCTGATGCCGCCGAAAATACCTCGGCGGAAACCAGTGGCGCGTTCGTGTTGGAGCCAAACCTTGGAAACCTCGTCAGGGGCAATGTCGTACGTGCGATCAACGTCGGCACGACGGATCTGACTGCCGCAACGAACCTTGGTACCGACCTGGTTGAAGGCGGAACCGACAACAACCGATATGGCGGGGCGATTGCGGCCGATACGCTGATAACGGATGCCACTGGAACTGCGATCGCGTTCGAGGCTGACAGCAACACCTATTACACCAGCCCCAAGACCAATGGCCAATTGAATGCCAATGTCGATGGCCAATCCGGCAGCACCGGCAGCAATTCCGGTGGTGTGGATCTGGACGGGTCGGCTTATCACACATATCGCGACAGCAACGCGGACACCTGGACGGCGACCTATGACGGGTTTGCCAACGGAACCTATGTCGTGGAACTGCATTTCGCGGAACTCTACCAGACAAGTGCGGGTACGCGCGTCGGTGACTTCTACATTCAGGGCCAACTGGTCGAGGCCGGTTTTGATGCCTTTACGGATGCGGGCGGGGCTGATGCGCCTACCTTCTTCCGGCACAATGTGACGGTTACAGACGGTACGATCACGATCGACGTCGACAGCTCTGCGGGGCAGGCGGGTTACAGTGCGATCGTCGTCTATGATGCGGTTCCCTCTGATCTGCCCCCCACTATTTCGGTTGCAGATGTCGAAGTGGCCGAGGGCAGCGACGCCGTTGTCACGTTCACGCGGATCGGCGATTTGACCGAAGAGGTCGAAGTCACCTTCTCCGTCACGCCGGACAGTGCAGGCAGTGCTGACTTTGTAGCGCCGACAGATTTCACGGTGTCCATCGCTGCGAACCAGTCGACCGCGTCCATCACAATTCCGACCGTTGATGATGAAGAGACGGAAGGCACTGAAACCTTTACCGTTTCCATCACCGCGGTGAGCAACACGTCTGGCGACGCCGTCGCGGATGCGGCGAACAGCGATGCAACTGTAACGATCGCTGCAAACGATGTTGGGACCGATCTGCCGGTCGGCGGCGAAATCCTCGGTCTGGAATTTGATGCGGCTGGAAGCGGGATTGCTTCGACCGGTTTCGCAACGGTGTTGGGCGGTTCGGCCGCGCTTGAGGATGCGAAAGTGACCGTGGTGGACGGAAAGCTGGTGATTACAACGTCAGATGGCGACTTGTCCCAGCCTGCGCAGACAGCGTCCAAGAACGATCTGGTCCAGACCGTCGATATCTCTGATGCTGCCCTGCAAGAAGTCTTTATCAGCACGCGATTTGATAATCCGTTTACGGCCGAAGAGCTGACCCGTCTGGGCGTTACCGGCGACGTTATTCCGAATTACCTTCAGCAGGGGATCATCATTGCCACCAATGATGAGGCAATCAACCAGGATTCCGGTCAATTCACCAAGCTGATTTGGGGAGGTGGCGGCGGCAACGGAGTCCAGATGTGGTCACAGGCACCAATCGATCAAAAGATCACCCTGACCGCGATCAGCGATGCCGCGGCTGCGCCATTTACGCTCTTTGATGTGGCATCTGTCGAGCTGGCACTGGTGATCGACAAGATGGCCGGGACAATCGCGCAATTCGTGACCCTCTTCGATGATTCCGGAACGGTCCTGGGCGGAGTCCGTCCCGACGCGACCGACGGTTTTGCGACTGCTGCGGCCCAGGCGCTTCCGCCTGCTGTCCTTGCTGCGATCAATGCTGGCACGACTGTTGTGGGTGTCACTTCGACCGACTTCGACTCAGGGTCTGCTATCGGCAGTTTCGACGCCACTTGGGACTATGTGCGCGTAACCTCGCCACAGGTCGATATCATCGAAGGCACGGATGCCGCAGACGGCATCGTATTTGGCGACTTCTCGAACGATGGGCTTGATCCCACCGACCTTCCTGCGCTGGAGAATGGCGACAATATCGTCACCGCCAGCCAACAGGGTGATGCCGCTGATGGCGGACGGGACAGAGACTATTTCACTATCGAGGTTCCCGACGGTCAGGTGCTGTCTTCGATCATCCTGGATGGGTACGACGTCGCCGGTGGCACCGATACGAACGGGTTTATCGGTATTCAGGTGGGCGACACGGTTACGACCAACCCGACCACCTATGAAAACGTTGGCGATCTACTGGGCGGTCTGATCTACGGCGATGGCCTGATCGGGAACGACATCCTGGCCGAACTCGCCGCAGGGGGCAATCAGCAGGGTGTTGATTTCCCAGGATTTTCACTGCCGCTGGAGGCCGGTACATATACGATCTGGCTGAACCAGGGCGGAAATTTCCCGTCGACTGCCACGCTGAACTTCCAGCTGTCTGATGCCCCGGCGGACGTCATTGTTTCCGTGGCCAGCCCCGCCGACGTGACTGAAGCGGGTGATTTTGGTGACACAAATGTAGGCTTTGAACTGACGGCGACCGATGCCTTCACTGGCGATCTGACGATAACGTACGATACGGCGGACTCGGTCGGGGAAACTGCTGTTGTGTCCTTTGTCAGCGGTGTGGGCACGTTGGTGTTGGCCGTGGCCAATGACAATGTCGACACCGGTCCTGACATCGTTTCCGTCACGCTGACAGGTGCAAGCGATGTCGGTGGCACGCTTGACGTTGCCGTCGATACGACCGCGGCAACGGCGCAGGTGCTCGATGACGACGCGGCCGGTTCGCCCACCTATCAACGCGGGGACGTTCTCTATGCCGTCAATGCGGGTGGTCCTGCTCTGACGCAAGATGGCATCGATTTTGTTGCTGGAACCAGCGGCACTGATGGTGCCCCGTTCACCGGGGGGACGGCGTTTGCTGACGGGAACGGTGGCAACGGCCCGCAGCCCGCGTTTGACGGAACAGTTTATGAAACCGAAATCAACGACAATGGCGATTTCGAATTCGCCGCAGCAATCAGTTTCCCGGGGATCGACCCGGAAAAAAGTTACTACGTAGACCTCTATTTCGCCGAGATTTACGCCACTGTTGCCGGCGCACGCGTCTTTGATGTCCTGGTCGAGGGCGAAGCCCCTGCGGCAGGCAGCGTGTTGGATGATTTTGACCCCCTGGCCTACAATGGCGGCGACATCAACGCGCCGATCATTCTGGAATTGCCCGATCCGGTTACTCCGGGCGCGAATGGCACAATCGACCTGTCGTTCCTGGCGAGTGCCGACCGCGGCAAGGTCAGTGCGATCGTCGTGCGCGAAGCGGTCGAGGTGGTGTCTGGTGCCACAACACTTTCAGTTTCCGATGTTTCGGTCGAAGAGGGCGACGGGGTTGCCGAAGTCGTCTTTACCCGGTCGGGCGATCTGACGGACGAAATGACCGTCACCTTCAGCGTCGCGGACGGAACGGCCATTGCCGGAACTGACTATGATGCACCGGCCACGAATACTATCGTGATCGCGGCAGGCGAGGCGTCGGCGACGCTGCCGATTACGCTGATCGATGATGATGCGGAACTCAGCGATGTGGAATTCACTGTCACCATCACCGATGCCGTCGCGACGGGCCCGGTATCACTGGACAATGGTGTTTCCACGGTCACCATTCTGGATGACGACGCAATTGATCCGGCTGACATCGATGGTGATGGCATCCTCAACGCGGCGGATCCGTTCGCCTATGACGAGGATAACGGCCTGAGCAATGTCCTGGCATTGGGTGGCAGCATTCGTCAGGACTTCAACGTCGATACGACGGATCTGTTCGGCGAGGATGGTGGATTTTCCGGGATCATGGTCAACCCTGCCTACTCTCCCGCAGGGTCGTCCGAGACTGATCCCTACGGCGACCGCACTACCGAAGGGACATCCCTGATCGAGGGGGGCGTTCTGAAGGTCGAGTCCAGTGAAACCGACGCCTACGCCACTGGCACCGGCGCGAGCAATACGTTGAAAGACAGTTATCATTCTGCGGCGGATGTCTCGGGCGTGGATCATTTTGTTGTGGAAAGTCTGGTCAAGGGAGGCTGGCTGGGCACCATTCCACTGCAATATGCGTCGTTTGGCATTACGCTTGGGGCCGGTGGGACCGACGACTACATCAAGTTCGTGATCGGCGGATTTCAAACTACACCGCGCCTTCAGCTTTCGCAGGAAAACAGCCTGACGGATGCCAAAGAAGAGAACATCATTCTTCAAAACCAGACGCCGGAAATCGTCGAAGAAGACATCGCGTCGGTTCTGTTCCGGCTTGAGGTCGACAAGTCGGGCGAGGAGGCAACCCTTGTCGGCACCGCAATCCTGTTTGATGACACCGACACCGAGATCGCTACGATCACCACGGCAACCCGCACAATCACCGGATCCCTGGCCGATGCACTGGATGGTGCCAACCCGCTGACAGGTGGCGAAGGTGGGGTCGCCTACGGCATCACCATCACCGATTGGTCCAACGGGGCGAACAACCGTTTTGTCGGGGAATGGGATTACCTTGAATTGTCCGCGCCCGACAATGCGCCCGTGGTTGTCAACGCAATCACTGCGCAAGCGATCAACGAAGATGCGGAGTTCAGCTTTGCGGTTCCTGCCGAAACTTTTGCCGATGATGGCGGGGTCGAGAACCTTACGCTGACGGCGGTACTGGCCGATGACGGCCCCCTGCCGGCATGGCTCAGCTTTGACGGGACCACCTTCAGCGGAACGCCCGCACAAGGTGACGTCGGGCTTATTTCCGTAAAGGTTCTGGCGGATGACGGGACAAATCCGCCTACCGAGGCGGCCTTTGACATCGAGATTGCAAACGTCAACGATGTCCCGACTGCGACAGCCATCTCGGTGCCCAGCGTTCTGGAAACAGCTGCTCCGGTCACGATCGCCCTGCTGACGGATGCGGCAGCAACGGACGAGGACGGCGATGTTCTGGGGGTCATCAACGTCACGGTCACGACGGCCGGTGGTGATCCGGTGCTCTTTGATCTCGTCGGTCAGACACTCACGATCGATCCGTCCCAATTCGCCGGTCTGCTGGATGATGCGGACAGTGTTGCGCTGACCGTCAATTACACGATTACCGACAACCTTGGCGGTGAACTGTCGAACACCGCGACCTTGCTGGTCGGTGGTGTTGACGGGCCGTTCACCTGGTATCCGGATGCTGATGGCGACGGCTATGGCGTTGACGCGGGCGCGACGATCGTCGCCTATGAACAGCCTGATTTCCACGCTCTCGAATTCGGTGATGATGACGACACCGATGCGACGATCTACCCAGACGCGGTCGAATTGAACGACGGCAAGGACAACGATCAGGACGGCGAAATCGACGAAGATAATGCCGATCCGGTTGCCGACGACGAATCCTTTACGATCCAGAAAGGCGCGCCGGTCGAGATTGCGGTGTCCACGCTGCTCATGGGCGATACGGATGTAAACCAAGATACGCTCACCGTAGCTAGCGTCGCGGCGTCCGTAGGTGGGACGCCCGTTCTTGACGCTGTTTCGGGTATCGTAACGTTTACTCCGGCCCCCGATTTCACGGGCACAGCCAGCTTTACCTACACGGTTGTTGACGGCTACGGCGGCGAAGGCACTGGCATCGTGACCGTGAACGTCGAGAACCGGATTGTTGTCACTGATCCTGCGACCCCTCCGGTCGCCACCGAGGGGGTTGACGTGGTTCAATTCGATGGCCCCGGCGATCTGGATCTCAGCGATCCCGGTCTGGAAGATCTGGACCTGTCGGGCAATGCAAACGATGGCGGCACAGTTACTCTCAATACCGGCAGCAACAACGTGGAAGCGGGCCTTGGCGCGCATACTGTTGAGCTGGGCGGCGGCGAAGATTCCGTATCCGGCACCGCGAGCGAGCTTGACGGCGATACCTTCGGCGGGTTCGGCGACGATGACACGATCACCATTGAGAATGGCAGCGGCAGCACCATCGTCAGCCGCACCAATGGCTCTGCCATAATCGGTGTGGATACCGATGGCGACGGGCTGACCGATACCACAATTACGCTTCCCGGCGAAATTGACGGGCAAACGGTCACTCTGTCGGATGATGGAACGGACGCCACCTTGACGCTTGATGCGGCAGCCCCGGATCTAAACGACGTGCTGGAAACTGCTGCTCCCGTCGAGATTGATCTTCTAGCGGGTGAGGTGGACGCCGAGGGCGTCAGCGGCCTTTCCGTCTTTGATGCCAATGGCGATCCTGTGACCTTTGCGCAGGTTGCTACGACCATCACGATTGACCCTGCACAATTCGCCACGGCCCTTTCGGGTGGCGAGAGCCTTCAGGTGACCATCGCCTATGACGTCGATGTGGCAGGCGGCGGATCTGTGCCGCGCAGCTCGACACTCATGGTGGGCGGCGTTGATGGTCCTTTCACCTTCTACCGTGATGCCGACGAAGACTCCTTTGGTGACGCGTCCGACAGTGTAGAAGGCTACGAGGCCCCCACGGGTTATGTCACCAATATGGCTGACGCGGACGATACCGATGCCACCATCTATCCTGACGCGCCGGAACTGAACGATGGCAAGGACAATGATCAGGACGGCGAGATAGACGAAGACAACCTCGGGCCGGTCCTGGGGGCCGATGGCGGTTCCACGGCTCCGGGTGTTGTCTTTGAGATTTCCCGCACCGAGCTGATGATGAATGATGCCGATCCGGAAGGCGATGACATCGCGTTCGTAGGCGTCGACAACCCGATCAATGGGCAAGTCGCTTTCGACCCGGTTCTTGGGACTGTTTCGTTCACGCCAACGGCTGGTTTCAATGGCACCGCGAGCTTCGACTATTCGGTGACCGATGAATGGGGCGCTGTCACGACAAGCACCGTTGTGATTGACGTGAGCAACGACGTCGGCGGAATTGCGACGGAGCTGTTTGTCGCGCAGTCGCAGGTCAGCTCGTACTCGGGGCAGGATTCATCAAATGGCGCTGCTTTGGTAAATGAAGGGGACCAATCCGTCACCTTGTCAGGCAACACCTGGAAGAAGATCCAGCTGCCGGAAGACGTCACCATCACCGAAAACAGCGAACTTTGGGTCACACTGACATCTCCCGAGATACCCGAGATGGTGGGGATTGGTCTGGACAACAACAGCGCCTTTACAAACGGGAACGAGGCCCTGTTCCAGCTTGGCGGAACCATGGGAACCCTGCGACAGGCCAACCAGGATTTCCGGACATACGATACCGCGGGCGAGACTGTTTCGTTCCGGATCCCCTTGGGAGATTTCGCGGGTACGGCGTTCGAGTACCTGGTGTTCATGCACGATCAGGATGCGAATCCGACGTCAACAAGCAGCGTCTTCTCGGATATCCGCATTGTTGAACCCGCGCCGTTCAATTCCAAACCGCTCGCCGGTGAGGATAGCGCGATCATGGAATCTGATGCCCAACTGGTCATCGAGGCAAGTTCGCTGCTGGCGAATGACACGGATGCAGATGGCGATGAGATCAGCGTTACCGCCGTTGCCAACGCCAAGAACGGTGACGTCACGCTGGAGAACGGCCTGATCGTCTTTGCCGCCACAGAGGGCTACACTGGACCGGCCAGCTTTGAATACACGATCATGGACAGCTCGGGTCAAACTTCGGTCTCGACGGTTTCGATCAATGTGCTGGAACCCGGCGCAGCTGATGTCACTCTGCCTGTGAACTTCAATGACGGTCCAATTGCCTCTTATGGCGGGCAGGATGCGTCTCCGGGCACGGGATATGTCGTATCGGAGACTGGGGATAGCCTTACCCTGACCGGAAACGTCTGGAAAATGACGGATTTCATCGACGGAGACTATCTTGTCAGCGAAGACACGGTGTTGCGTTTCGAGCTGACCGTGCTGAACCCGACGGGAGAAGTGGTCGCGATCGGTCTGGAGAATGACGGCAACTTCCGGTCCGGCACTCAGGCCCTGTTCCAACTCTTTGGAAATCAGAATTTCTCGACCTTTGCCAACCAGGACTACCGGGGGCAATATGGAGAAGTCGGTCAACCAACCAGCTATGAGATTTCGCTCGGAGATTTTGCCGGCCAGTCCTTTGCCTCGCTTGCCTTCATCAATGATGACGATAGCAACGCAACATCCTCTGTGGTCTTTTCCAACATAGAATTGGTGGAGCCGCTTCCGGGAGGGGGATCGGGCACTGCCGCACCCGAAATCTTTGGCGACGTGATCCCTGATCAAGTTCTGTCCGAGGACGCCGCTTTTGAAATCGACCTGCCGTTCTTTGACACCGATACACCGTTCGAGGATCTGACATTCACCTTCGTGAACAAGCCCGACTTTGTCAGCATGGTCGATGGCGTCCTTGTCGGCGTGCCTGACAATGATGATGTCGGCACTTACACGATCGGCGTCACAGCCACCGACCCAGAAGGCAACTCAACGACCGGCGTATTCGAACTGACGGTCGAAAACACCAATGATGCGCCAGTTCTGACAGGTATCTTCGAAGATCAATCGATCATCGTGAACGGTGACTTCATCCTGGAACTGCCGGTGGGATTGTTCACCGATGTCGATGAGGGCACCGTTCTGGAATATTCGGCCATCGGACTGCCCGAAGGCGTTACGATCGATGCTTCCACCGGCCGGATTTCCGGTACACCACTTGAAAGCGGCGTGTTCACGGTGACGGTGACGGCCAGCGATGGTGAGGCATCGGCGTTCACCTCGTTCGAACTGGACGTTGCGAGCGGTCCGCCGCGTGAAACTGTCCTGATCGAGGCCGAAGACTTCAGCGCCTTCAACGAACCAGATCATGCGGTAGAAGGCTTTTACAAGAGCTTTGCGGCTCCTGCCTCGGGGCAGCAGGTTATCCGCGTCAGCGTGGACAAGACCGGCAGCATCTCGACCGATCTTCAATCGAAGGGCGTCGTGCCGGGTTTCTATGACGTTTCGATCATCCACCTTGATGAAAACGATGGTGTAGCCTCGCTGACGGCATCGCTGGATTATGGCGATGGGTCGCCGCTGGTCGAGATTGGCACGTTCCTGATGGATCGCACCGACCTGCCGGGACAAGGCAACGGCAACCAGGCCGGGAACCTGACGGAATTCACCTTTGAATCGGTTGATATCCCGGTTGGCGCCCGCCTTGTTCTGAGCGGTCAGGCGGAATCGGGTGAGGTTCTCAGGATCGATGCGGTTCGCTTCGACCCAGTGGACAATGCCCCGCCAGAGTTCAGTTCGGCTGCCGACCAGACCGTGGCTGAAGGAGAGGTACAGGCGGCGACCGTTCTGGCGACCGACCCTGAAGGTGTCGATGTTATCTATGCCATCACCGATGGTGAGGACGCGGCGGCGTTCGATATTGATGCGGATACGGGTGTGGTCTCTTTCATTGCCCCGGCGGATTTCGAAACGCCCGGCGATGCTGATGGTGACAACGTCTACGAGTTGGTCGTGACCGCCGATGATGGCAACGTCATGACCTCGCAGCAGATGACAATCACGGTCGGCGATGCCAATGACGCACCGGAACCGACCGACCTTCTGGTTGATGCCACGGTCGGCCTGAACCAGCCGATCACGCTGCCCGGTCTTGCGACCCTGTTCGAGGATCAGGATGCCGACGCGGTCCTGACCCTCTCGGCAACGGGTCTGCCCGCCGGGGTCACGATAGAGGATGGCGCGTTCGTTGGGTCGCCGACCGAAGAAGGGGTGTTCACAATCGAAGTGACAGCCTCTGACGGCATTGCGGATCCGGTGGTTGCCACCTTTGAACTGACCGTGGCCTTCGATTATGGCGCTGTTTCCCCGGATGAGGATCTGGACGGCGACGGTATCGACAACGCGCTTGATACCGATGTGGATGGCGATGGTATCGACAACGCGGATGATGCGTTTGCCTATGATGCCGAGAACGGCATGACCCTTACCGCAGGCGAAACGCGCCTTTATGACTTTGACATTGACGGTACCGTTTTCGAAAACGGAATGACTGGTTTCTTGCAAGGAACGGCGAATGCCGGTGTCTTTGACGAAAACACCGGTGCGGCCAGTGTCTCTGGTGGTGTGTTGTCTGTCAGCCCGGTGACAACGGGTGACACGGGTACTTTGAATACGCCCGAGGACGACACCGTGGTTGGCGTCAAGAACGGCGACTTCACGGCGAAGGCGGTTATTCTCAATCCCTGGGCCGGCGATGCTGCAAACCCGGCTGGATATGATCAGTTGGGTCTGGTCGTGGGTGTCGACAGTGCGGATATGATCAAGCTGGTCTTTGGCCAGACTGCGGGTGTCGTCGAATTCCAGAAGCAGGATGCAGATGTCGGGACCAAATTTGGCGGTGCGACAGCGAATGCAAATGTCCCGCTTCCCGATGGTGTCACGCTGGACAACTTTGTCGCGGCCGAGATCACGCTTGATGTCGTTTCCACGGACGCGACCGCGGCGACGATCACCGGGTCAATTGAATTCCTGGCGGATGACGGAACCGTTGTGGGAACGCTGAACCTGGGCGCTGCGCTGATCGGGGGCGCGCTTGCGGCCGCACTGGCGGATAGCGAAACAGGTGTGGCAGTCGGCTTTACCCACGCCGTTCCGGCCTCTTCGGCGGGTTTTGTCGCGCAAATGGACAGCCTGGAGATCACGGCGCCTGATGATGGTGTCATCATTGTCGAAGACGAAGTGGTCCTGCGGATCAATGCGTTTGGGTCGACAGTGGCAGCCATTGACGAAGGTCCCGACTGGCTTGGAGACAGCTTGGATGCGCCAATTTCGTACTACAACGGAATTGACAACCGCGGCGATACCTTCGGCTATAGCGGTGATCTGGGGGCGATCCCGGATGGGGTGCCGGTTGCAGTGATCGATGCGCTGCGGTCCAGCGACGCGGCATTCAGCTATGACATTCCGACATCGGTGCTGGGCAATGGCCAGGACTACGAAGTGCGCCTGATCGTTTCTGAACTTTATACGGGTTCAACGGCTCAGGAAGGTGGCTTCCGGAACTTCGATGCATCACTGGAAGGCGTCGTGCCAGCCGCGTGGAATGACATCGATCCGGGTGCGCTCTATGGCGCTGACGTTGGCGTGCTCTCGGCGCAGGTGACGGTTACGGACGGGACGCTGAACATCGGGTTCCTGCAGGACACGCTCCAGAACCCGATCATCAACGCGATCGAGATCATCAAGCTTGGCGGCGAAATCACGCCACCACCTGTGACCGGTGATCCGACAAATGCATTGAATGCCTTTGCCGGTGAAACCGATCTGAACACCAATGCCACATATGGTGCAGGTGCGGTCGGGTCAGCGGTGCTCGAGGTCATGACCGGCCAGAACAACATTGAATCGTCAAACTACGGCGCCAATTCGTTCCAGGTTACCAATACCGGCGACAAGAAGATCGCTGCGGTCTTTGTCGATGTTTCCAATGCGTTGTACCAGGACATTGTCTTTGATCCCGACGGGGCCGGCGGCGATGACGCCTACAAGGTCTGGGGGATCAACTCCGATGGGGGCACGGGAGCCTATATCGGTGGCGGTGACGGCGGCTATTACCTGCCGGGACAAGACCCGCTGCCGAACAACACCGGAACCGGTATTCCGTCCAACGGAGGCTACAAAGGGGCGATCGTCAAATTTGATGGCTCTGACGGTGGCTTCGAAAATGGCGAAACAGTCGGCTTCTCCGGCGACATGGACCCCAACTCGATTGCGGGGCTGACCAAGGGATCCGTGGACGGGTCGGCCATTGACAGCTGGGATGTCGGCGGCATCTCGGGTCACGAAATGATAGGGTCGACCTTCACGGTTCTGTTCGATGACGGCACCACGGCTTATGGTCAACTGTCCAGTGATGGCAGTGCCTCCGGGTCGCAGGCCATGGCAACCGAAGCGGGCTTTACCGCTGCGGCTCCGACACTGACAGTCAATGGTGTAAGCGCGGGGGGCACCGGTACGTACGGTGTATCGCAGCCTACGATCACGGTCACGGGCACGCCGGGCGATACGGTGCGTGTCACCTTGACCAAGGGCTTCAACCCGGTCACCGAGGCGTCGAACGGGATCGCTGATCTGGTCGAGAACCGGCTGGAACGCTATGACTTCAAGGCGTCGAACAACTTTGACAGCCAATCGATCGATGTATTGATCGGGGCCGACGGTACCTTTGATGCCACGGGGATGTTTGACTACAACAACGCGGTTGCGAACAACAAGGCCGACGGAACGTTCCCCGGCGACGATGTTGCGCAGCTGGGTTTCGTGGCCAGCGTCATCGACCCTGCCAACAACGACCTGTCGATCAGCCCGGTCACCGCACCAATCTATCTCGAGAATGTGGGCGGCCCCGTCACGGGTGCTCCAAGTTCCGAGGATGTTCTGGAAATCCTTTCGAACCAAACCGATCTCACGACATCTGCCAGCTACGCTGGCGGTACGACGGGGGCGGCCGTTCTGGAAATCATGGCCGGGAACGACAACATCGAAAGCTCGAACTACGGGGCCAATTCGTTCCAGGTCACGAATGTTGGCGACAAGAAAATCTCTGCCGTCTTTATTGATGTCCGCGACTCCATCTATCCCGACAGTGTGTTCGACCCTGATGGTCAGGGCGGCGACAATGTTGCCAAGCCTTGGGCGATAAACTCGGCTGGTGGCACCGGTGCATATATCGGAGGCGGTGACGGAGGATACTTCCTGCCCGGTGTCGATCCATTGCCGAACTCTACAGGCACCGGCGGCACATCCAACGGGGGCTACAAGGGGGCAATCGTCAAGTTCAGCGCGACAACTGACGGCGGGTTCACCAACGGCGAAACAGTCGGGTTCTCCGGTGACATGGATCCCAACTCGATTGCAGGGCTGACCAAGGCCTCTGTTGACGGAACCGCCATCGACAGCTGGGATGTCGGCGGTATCTCAGGCCATGAACTGATCGGGTCGAGCTTTACGGTTCTGTTTGACGATGGCACGACAGCCACGGGTCAACTGGCCACGGATGGCAGCGCATCAGGTTCGGTCGCGTTGGCCAGCCAGGATGTATCGCCTGCGGTCACGCCGACACTCTCGGTCAACGGGACCAACGTCGGCGAGACCGGTACCTACGGTGGAACCCAGCCGACGATCCTGGTGACTGGTACGCCGGGTGATACGGTGCGGATCATGCTGTCCAAAGGCTTCAACCCTGTGACCGAAACGTCGAACGGCATTGCCGAACTGGTCGAAAATCGTCTGGATCGGTACGATTTCAAGGTTTCGAACAACTTCGACACGCAGTTCGTCGATGTCGTGATCGGCAGTGATGGGACCTTTGATGCAACCGGGATGTTCGACTATGACGATGCCATTGCGAACAACAAGGCAGATGGCACCTTTGCGGGCGACGACGTTGCGCAAATCACCTTCGTGGCCAATGTCATTGATACCAACAACGGTAATCTGCCGATCAGCAACGTCACGGCGCCCATCGTTCTGACGAATAACGGTGGCCCGGTAGAGGGCAACCCTGTCATAACGCCGGATGGCTATTTCGAGATGAACGGATCTGGGAACAACACGTTCTTCAAAATTCAGATCGAAGACGAAAATGGCTCGGGTGGTACCAATCCAGGTGGCAAGTGGTCGTATCAGACTGCGGTCGACGAAGAAGGACGCCAGTCCGGCTTCCAGGGCGACGGTTACTATCTGTTCGGTTCCAACACCTCGACCGGTATCGACAACGCCGTCGGTGGCAGCGAAATGCTCGAATACACCATCTTTGTGCCCCAGGAAGCCGTCGGAACCTATAACTTCAGCTTCGTTGTTTCGCGCGATGGCGAGGCGGCATCGGATCAGCAGAACGATATCTGGCTGAACTTCAAACATGCCGAAGACTCCGGAACAGGCGACATTGAAGAATTCCTGACGGGCAATGGCAGCAACGAACCGGAGCCGGTCTCGGGAGGGTTCGTCAAAGTTTACGGCGGGCCAAACGACGGGACCTGGGGCAATGCTGCCAGCATCGACGGTCTGCCTGGCAACTTCAGCGCATCCATTTTGATCGAAGAGGAAGGGTTCTATACCGTCCAGATCGATGGCCGCAGCCAAGGCTATCATGTCGATTACTTCGAGCTCTACAAAGGGTCCAACCCTGGCGGCGGCGCGGCGAATTCCGACTTTGTCACCGATGATCCGGTGACGGGCGGGGGCAGCGAACTGGTCTATGCAATCGACGCGTCGTCCGATGACTGGGAAGAGTTCGGCGGAGCCGGGAGTTCAGATCTCGAATTTGGTTTGAATGGGTCCAATCCGCAAAGTGTCGGTCTTCGCTTCGACGGTGTCACGATCCCTGATGGTGCGGTAATTGAGGAAGCGTATATCAGGTTCAAGGCCTACGAAACGTCATCCTCCGCAGCGTCCTTTGTCATCGAGATTGAGGATACCGAAGTTGCCGCGACCTACTCGGCCGGATCTAACCCCGATGCGCGGAACTACGACGCTGACGATTTTGTCTGGAGCAATGTCGAAAGCTGGACGGATGGGGCCGAATATACTTCGCCGGATATAAGCGATTTGATCGAATCCGTTATTGGCTCGGATGGAATTGATGATGGCGCATTGGGCTTCAGGATCACGGGTTCGGGCGGACGCGCTGCGCATTCCTTCGACTCCGCTGGAGGAGATGCTCCCGAATTGGTCATCATTCTTCAGGATGATGCTCTGCTCTGACCAGATCGTCTGAAATAAAAATTGGGGGTGCCTGACAATGGCGCCCCCATCTTTTTTGCAGATGAAAAATTCAAACTTAAAGCGGCGGAATACAACCACGAACCTATTTTCAAATATTGATAGAGAAAGTATAAAAAGGGGGCGGCGATACTACCGTTCTCAAGTTGATAATGTGAATTGGGATTGTTTCATCAAGGGGCGAGGTTTGCGGAAATATTAAATTTCGCTGCATGCGGCGACCCTGCTTCCTTCACATCAATCGTCAGGATTATCGCGGCACCCGGTGGTAAATTGACATCGCACCAAGAATTCTCACCCTGCTGATCAAACGCTGAACACTTTGCCGCTCGTCAGGGAATGAAGCATTTCGAATGCCTGTTAACCTGTCCGTTTGATCCGGCCAACCGGTCGGCCTCCATCCCTGGCGACGATATGGAATAGGGTAAACACTGGTTTTTCCGAGTGCGTTGTGTTCCGGCACACCGGTTTTACAGTGGCGCGTGACTATCCGTGGGTTGCCTGGCAAGAAGCTCGGCCGTTAGCATAACAGGTCGGTTTGAAATTGCAGCGCGGTCAGCGATATCTGGGAAAAGCCTTTACCGATCCGCCAGATTTCAGGATGTTAAAGTCCGGTCCGCCGAAGCACGACAGACGCTGTTTTTAAAAGGATTTTTATGTCCAACCGAAGATGCGCCTGGCGGCTGTAATCCACATCGATCGCGACTCTCTGCTCGTATGTCAGATTGTTGCGCCCCGAAACCTGCCATGGGCCGGTGATCCCCGGAGACATGCTGAGGTAGGATTCCAGATGGATCGAATACATCTGCAATTCGTCGCGGCTGACGGGTCTTGGGCCGACCAGGCTCATTTCTCCGAGAAGAACATTCCAGAATTGCGGTAACTCGTCCAGGCTGGACTTTCGCAGGAACTTTCCGATCGGAGTGATCCGCGGGTCGTTCCTGAGTTTGAAATTTTCAGACCATTCTCGTGCAGCTTCGGGATTGTTCGCGAGGTAATCTTTGAGTCGCTCTTCAGAATTTGGAACCATCGACCTAATTTTCCAACACCGAAATGAGACGCCGTTTCGACCTATGCGTTCGTGGCCAAAAAAACCGGGGCCACCGTCCATACGTACAATCAGCCAAAGTAGCACGATAAGCGGTGACAAAACAGGAAGCACAAATATGACAACCACAAGGTCGAAAAGGCGCTTCGTTCCATTTTTTGGAGATGGAATTTCATTTGCCGCATCAGAAGATGCAGCATCGCAATGCAAAGTCTCGTTCATAATGTGCCGATCGTCTCAATAAAATGCAAATCAAAAAGTCGAACTAATACCTGCACCCTTTGAAAAGATTAACGAGTAAAATATATTTCAGCAACGCAGAATATTGAGAATAAACAACAATATCTGTACAGGAGAGCGTTTTGCACAAAATTTCTTCTTCCGGCGCTGCCTTGAATTGAATTTGGCGGCTGCTGCCCGCGTGAAGGTTGTTTTTGGCACCGGCTACGCGAAATCAGGGCCCGCCCCATGGATGGATGAGCGGGCTATCGTGGCTTGCTTGAGGTCTGCTGATCGGACGGGATGGGCTTGTCAGCTTAGTAGGGCGCTGATTGCTTCGTGAACACCGTTACGCGCCGCCGCACGCAATTCCGCGCGTCTATCGGTGGTCTGGCCTGCCGCTGCGATCAAACCGGATAGCTCGTTCACAGGTAACTCGGGTGCATCCACGAGAAACTTTTCGCTGTTCGTCAACTTGAAAAAAGCGTCGACCTTGGCGTCCCAGCGAAATCCGAGAGAGGGCACATTGAGTGAATAGGCAACGATGAGTGCGTGAAGTCGGTGTGCCGCGATCCCATCCAGACCGCCGATGAAGTTTATCAAAGCGATTGGGTCTGCGACCCGGGCAAGCCGTTCAATGTTGTCCGGTAAGGGGAGAGCGGTGACCTCGGCAAGCATGGTTTCGTCTTCCGGACTGCCATTTGTGAACAATATGACCTGATACGTCTTGGCCAGTTCTGCGGCGAGATTTCTGTACCATTTTACCCAATCGAGGTGAGCCACATTGTCCGCGTTCGAGGAATGCGCGCGGATCGCGACGGGATGGGTGATCCCGAGACCGACGCGCGGGCGTGAAGAAGAATTTGCCGGAGCGCCGCTGGAAAACAGGTCGGCAGCAAGCAAGCCTGGGTCGGGAAAAACGTTTATTTCCGGTAGCTTCGGAGTGTTCAAGTTAATCAAGTGTTGAGTGAGATGCGAGCGCGAGGCCTCGTCGCGCACCGAGACAAAGCGTAGCTTTGGACTGTGCAGCAAGCGGCCGAACAGCCGCGTACCCTTTGCTGTCCAGTCTTGCGCGACACCCACACCGTGAAGCGCAATCGGCAAATCCCGCGCTTCTGCCTCTGCCACGATGCGCGCGATTTTGACCGGAAAATTGAGGTGCACATCGGATAGCAATTGGCCTCCGCCGATGATCACACCACGCGCGTTCTCAAACTTACCGGGTAGCAGTGGAGCGAGCTTTCGCCGAACCTGTGCTTTGACAAGAGGCTGCGCCAAAATTTGCTGCGCAAATGTAGGCATCGCATCCAGTATATTGAGGATGGCGGTGCGCCGACTTTGCTGTGTGAGAGACGGAACCGGAGACGTGCGGCCAGCAAGATCAAGCCAGTCAAGCGTCACGTCCCGGCCATATTGCCGCGCGGCTTCGTCGATGCAGGCTGCGATCACACCATCGCCCAAGTTGGGGCTGTGCATCACGCCCGCCAATACAAGCTTCATGTTGGCCATTTTGAGGGCCAGTCTGGTACATCCGGCCCCAAGAGATCGCGGATCTTTATGAAGTCTTTCTGAAAGTCGGAAAGCATGTCCATAACAGAACGCTCGCCTGCAAGGTCAGACAGGACCGGAGCCGAAGATGCCTTTTTGAACAGTAGCTTGTGCATGGCGCGACTGTCCTTAACGCGACTGACCAACGCAGGAAATCCTAAGCGACGCACCAGCCAACCAGTGGATCTTAGGTTCCTGACCAGCAATGGCGACCGCGCTCCGGCACTGTCCAGAATTCGATCAGAGTAGGGCAGATGCGGCAGATAATCGATGCCAAGTGCCTCGCAAATTGCGCTTCCAAAGCCCGCCGGATCGGACTGAAGCTGGTCAAACCACAGCACCTTGACCCGCTCCTTCCCCAAAAGGTTACGCGCGCGGGTCACGTGTTCAGAATACAGGCTATGAGAAATGATCTGCGGGTGCGTTACAATCGCGGTTGGAAAATCACCCTTCACGTGCCCGATCTTGAGAAGATACCGGTAGTGGGAGATGCTGCGCGCTACGGGATCACGCAGACAGATCAAAAAGACAGAGTCTGTCGGCAGATCGGTGGCGATCCGGGCCAGAGCCGTTGCCGAATAGAGGTAGTCATGACAAATTTCTCCCTGTCGACGCGTCGTGCCAGGAGGGGGAAACTGATTGGAATACCAGTCCATGCCCTTGGCGTAGAACCGATCAAAAAAGAACAGCTCCTTTGCCAGAGCGAGGCTCACCTGCGGATGCTTGTCCAGAATATGATGGATCCAGGTCGAACCGCATTTGTCGCCACCCAGATAGAGAAAGTTCGCGGGCGCTTTCATAGGTCGACACCGCGCTCTTTCGGGGTTTGGTGCACGACGCGGCCCGGCAGCAAGCCGGGTCGAATATGCAGTTGGCGAACACAATATCGCGTCGTCCAAATGTTGCTGGCGATCATGCCGCCGGCGATCCCCATGGCGGCACCCGTTGCACCGAACATGGCGACGAGGAGGGGTAAAGACAGCAGTGATATCAGGGTGGTGATCGCGAGGATCCGTAGATACTTCCTCTCGGCTCCAGCCATTTCCATCACTTGCGAGTTGGGGCCCGCCAGAGCACTGACCAGATAGCCGGACGACAGAACGATCAAAGCCGCCCGTGCTTCGCCAAATTCCGGCCCGAACAGTTCAAGCACATTGCTGCCAAACAGGCACAGACCAAGATACACGGCAAGTGTCGGGATCCCGACTGCAATCGCGATGAAGGTACACAGACGCTGCACTTTCGGAAGGTTTCCCAAGGCGAGATCACGGGCGATGAGGGGGGCCGCTATCATATTGGCTGCCATAAGAAAAAGGCTAAGCAGCATAGATGTCCTGAGCGCCGCAAACAGCGGGCCTACCTCGTCGGGGCTGAGCTGGAGGCCGAGAAGAACAACTGACAGATTTGGTCCCGCGGCCAGCACGATGGATGTCCCCCAAAGCCCGGCGGCGGCGTGCAGCCAAGTCTTGCGTTCTGGAAGGGGTTGGATATTCCGCGCGGATATCGCTGCGCGCAAGCTGGGTGTCAGCACCATTTGCGCGGTGGCGACGATCAGCAGGACAAGGGCGCAGGCCCATAAAGCATCGGATGCAGATCGCATGGGGATCACATCGGCGATACTCAGCCAAGCCACCCCGATGACACCGGCGCGCCACACCAGGTCGCGGGGCACCAACGCCCGGGCCATCGACCCAAAACTGCGCAACGCGTGGGCCTGATATTCTGCAAACCCGAGCACGAGGGTAAAGGCAGCAGATGCGTAAAGATAATCAGGCAGTCCCGGCATCAAGAAGGCGGGCAGCAAAAGCAAAGCAGCGGTCAGCGCGCATCCCGCCAGCACCAGCTTGTATCCGAACTGGATGACAGCGTTCAGCCGCTCGGTCGATGCGTCTGCCTGATAGGCGCCGGCAAACCGCAATATCATGCTGCGTTGCCCTAAGCTTCCGATCAGAGAGAGCATGGTGACAAGTGAGAAGGCAAATCCGAATTGTCCGAATGCAGTTTCGGGCAGAACGCGCGAAATCGCCATGAACATGAGGAACGACAAAAGCGCGGCCAACACTTTTACCACGAACGCGACGGCACCTTGGGTGAAGACATGAGCCAGACCAGCGTCGAGCTGCGAAGAAATCCGTCGAGCGATCACGGCGCCGGATCATCGGCCAGACGAATGCCGTGGGCAGATAATTCCGACAGGATTCCGTCCCGAAAAACACCTGGCGCGAACCGCATTGCGTGCTGCCGCAACAACGCCGGGTCCAAGTTGTGCAGACCCTCCGCTTCGAATGTCTTTACGGCATCTGCAAGACCTTCGGATGTTTGCTTTTCGAATAGCAGGCCGGTTTTGCGATCCACGACTGTTTCGCAAGCGCCACCCCTGCCAAATGCGATAACGGGGCGACCGGATGCCATGACCTCGACAGGGATGATGCCAAAATCTTCTTCGCCGGGATAGATCAATGCCCTGCAATTGCGCATCAATTCGGCCAGGCGGTCTTGACTGACTGCGCCCAGAAATTCTGTTTTCGGTCCCTTCGCTGGCGCCAGTTTTCGTTTCATCTTCTCTGGTCCACCGACCACAAGCAATCGCCGGTCAAGTTCCGCAAATGCCCGGATCGCGATATCCGGTCTCTTGTAAGAGGCGAGCTCTCCCACCCACAGATAGTAGTCTTCGGGCTCTTTCTCTCCTATGGAGAAGCGGTCAACATCAACGGGTGGATGAACGACCGATGCGTCGCGCCGCCAGTACTTGTTGATCCGACGCGCGACATGTCCGGAGTTCGCGATAAATCCGTCAACACGCGCCGCTGATGTGACATCCCACTGGCGCAACCGGTGCGCGAGAAAGGGCATCGCGATGCGCGTGACAGCGTTCGCTTCGTTACGATAGATGTGATATTGATCCCAGATATAGCGCATCGGGGAATGGCAGTAACAAAGGTGCAAGGCGTCCGGTGGCGCGATGACACCCTTCGCCGGACCAGCCTCGCTGGATATGACAAGGTCAAATCCAGACAGATCGATGCCCTCCAGCGCGCGCGGCATAAAAGACAAGTAGGAGGGATAAAGTCGACGTGCCATTGGCAACCGGGCGATTGAGGTCTCTACGATCTTCATCGCGCGCAGTGTCGGTGACAACGCAGATCGGTCGCAAACATGGGTAAAAATGGTGGCTTGCGGAAATATGCGGCAGAGTTCTTCAAGAACCTTTTCGCCCCCGCGCATGCCGACAAGCCAGTAGTGGATCAATGCGACCTTCACCGTATTACGCTCTGCACCCTGTCGAGTTCGCAGCAAATGATCCCGATCTGTTGCGCATGATCTTCCTGCTTTTCAATCGACGGCTGAAGTTGGGAGCACCACAGTGTTTCTGCAGGCATATCTCTCTTTTGAATTCCTGCCATAGAACAAACCAAAAGGCTACTGGTAGGGTGCTGTAAATTTGCAGAAGGCGGCTAGCAAAACTTTGGGTTCGGTGACCTGCCCCCCGCGAAATCCCTCATCTTAATTCAGAGTCTGCGCCAACGCAGAAGGAGCAGAAACATGCGAAAGAGCCGTTTCACCGAGGCGCATATCATCGCGATGATCAAGGTGCGGTAGAAAGTTGGCAATGCCCACCCGTCTGCGTGGCAGAGGTAAATCCTCTGACAAGAAAGGCAGAACTACCTGGTGCCTTTCAAAAGGAGTTTGGTGGAGCCTAGCGGGATCGAACCGCTGACCTCCTGCATGCCATGCAGGCGCTCTCCCAGCTGAGCTAAGGCCCCTTCCGCAGCATCGCTTCCGACGCTGTGCGGTGCGATGTATGCGATGCGCGGGGCGGGATCAAGAGGAAAATCCAGCCCCGCGCAAATTCATTCAGGCTCAGGAATCGTCGTCGTCGCTGGCCACGTCTGCGATCTCGTCGAGCGAGACGTTGTCATCGTCGTCATCATCTTCCAACACGTCGTCGCCGAGGTCGAGATCGACGTCTTCGTCATCCTCCAACGCGTCTTCGGTTTCCGCTTCCTTGGCTTTCGCCTTGGTTGTGGAGGCATCTTCGGCGTCGGCCGCGATCATGCGGCTCTTGGTGCTGTCGAGCTCGACGACTTCGCCAGTATAGGGGCTGACGATCGGATCACGGTTCATGTCGTAGAATCGCTTGCCAGTTGTCGGGCAAACTCGCTTGACGCCCCATTCTTCTTTGGGCATGGGCATTCCCTCTCATATTCTGTGGTCTTGAAGACAATCCGGGCCACCTGCCATAACACCACCGTCGTGTCAAAGGCTTTGACGCGGTCCCGACCGAGGAATGCATATGGGCGAATTTACTCTTCCAGGCAACCCACCGATCGAAGTGGTGATGCGACGGTCCGCGCGGGCGCGCCGGATCAGCCTTCGCCTGTCGCGTCTGGATGGGCGCGTCACCATGACGTTGCCCCGCCACGTGGCAGAGCGGGAGGCGCATGATTTTGCCCGGGAAAAGGAAGCCTGGCTGCGGGGACACCTCTCTGAACAGCCCGCGACAGTCCCGCTGCAAGAAGGGGAGTGGCTGCCCATAGAAGGCCGTATGCATCGCATCGGCGCGGGCTCCGGGCGCAGCGTGCGTGCGCAGGACGGCGAAATTCTGGTCCCCGGGGCCGAGGACCGATTCGGGGCGCGTCTGGCAGGATATCTGAAGGTGCTGGCACGCGACCGGCTGACAGAGGCGTCCGACAGGCACTCGGCAGCCCTTGGTCGGCCCTACGCGCGGCTCACGCTGCGGGACACGCGGTCGCGCTGGGGTTCGTGCACCCATGACGGCGGGTTGATGTATTCGTGGCGACTGGTCATGGCGCCACCGGAGGTGCTTAATTATGTCGCGGCCCACGAGGTGGCCCACCTGGCCGAGATGAACCATTCGCAGGCCTTCTGGCGCGAGGTCAACCGGCTCTATGGCGATTGGAAACCGGCCCGGACCTGGCTGCGCGACCACGGGGCAGAGTTGCACCGCTACCGATTTGGAGATTGACCCCGTTGTCGGTTCTGATCACAGTTTGCCTACCATGCTTACATCTCCTCGCCAGTCAGAGCCCATTCCGGCCGTTGCCCACGACCGTGTTTACCGCCGTTTGCGGGCCCGCATCATGGCTGGAGAGATTTCCCCGGGCGAGGCGCTGACCCTTCGCGGGATTGGGCGAGAGTTCAGCGTGTCGATGACGCCCGCGCGCGAAGCGGTCCGCCGCCTTGTCGCCGAGGGCGCGCTGTCGCTGTCTTCGTCGGGCCGGGTGTCCACACCAGAGCTGTCCAACGAACGGATCGAGGAACTGGCCGCCTTGCGTGCCCTGATCGAGGTTGAGCTTGCCAGCCGTGCCTTGCCGCGCGCCCATATGGCGCTTATTGAGCGATTGCAGGCCATCAATTCCAACGTCGGTGAAATGGTCGAGGCGCGCAATGCCGTGGGCTATATCCGCACCAATCTTGAATTTCACCGCACGCTGTACCTGCGTGCCCAGGCGCCCGCCATGCTTGCCATGGCAGAGACCGTCTGGCTCCAACTCGGCCCGACGATGCGTGCGCTATACGGGCGGCTGAACCGAACAGAACCGCCGCATTATCATAGGCTTATCATCGCCGCGCTGAAGGCGGGGGATGAGCCGGGGCTGCGCCTCGCGGTGCGCTCGGACGTGACACAGGGATTGAAATTGCTGGCAGGCTGAGGAGGCCCGTTGGAACAGATCATGAAAAGCGAGGTGTTCGGCCTGCCAGAAGTTTTTCTGGTTTTCGGCGCGCTTTTCGTGGCCGGGCTTGCCGCTGACAGCTTTGGCCGACGGACCCGCATTCCACGCGTCACTGCGCTGTTGCTGGTTGGCGTATTGGCGGGACAAAGCGGTTTCGACCTGATCCCGCCGGAAGTCACCGAATGGTACGAGGCGCTGTCCATCGTTGCGCTGACCATGGTCGCCTTCCTGTTGGGGGGCAGTCTGGGCGGCGCCTCGCTGCGCCAGAACGGGCGCGCGATCTTTTGGGTGTCGGGGTCGGTCGTGCTGATCAGCATGGCATGCGTGGCGGGGGCGCTGTGGCTTCTGGGCGTTGATCCGGCGGTGTCACTAATCCTTGGCGCCATCGCCACGGCGACAGATCCCGCCGCGACAGAGGCAACGCTACGGCAGGTGCGCGCTCGCGGACATTTTGCCGATATTCTGCGTGGTGTCGTGGCGCTTGACGATGCATGGGGGATGATCGTCTTTGCGCTGGCACTTGCATTGGCGGGCGCGCTGAACGGTGGCGCGCTTGATCCCGCGCATTTGCTGCACGCCGCGCGTGACATCGTCGGCGCACTCGGGTTGGGGCTTGGGATCGGCCTTGTTGCGGCCCCGCTGACTGGGCGCCTCAGCCCCGGAGAGCCCCTTCAGACAGAGGCTTTGTGTCTGGTGTTCCTGACAGCGGGGGCGGCGATGTGGCTCGACGTCTCTTACCTGCTGGCCGGAATGGCGGCCGGTGCGGTGATCGTCAACCGCGCCCTGCATCACGACCTTGCCTTCCACGAGATCGAAAACGTGCAGGGACCGTTCCTGACGCTTTTCTTCATCCTCGCGGGCGCCTCACTGGACCTTGACGGCGTATATGCAATCGGCGTGATCGGGGCCATCTATGTCGTGATGCGGATCGTCGGCCGCTTCTTTGGCGGCTGGCTGGGGGGTGCCTTGGGCGGCAGCCATCCGGGGCATAGCCGGTTATACGGGATGGCGCTCTTGCCGCAGGCAGGCGTGGCCGTCGGCATGGCCCTGGTGGCGTCGCGCGTTGTGCCCGAGCATGCAGAGCTTATCCTGACGATCACCATCGCCACAACGGTTCTGTTCGAAGTCCTTGGCCCAATCGCCACGATGTGGGCTGCCCGCCGCGCAGGGGCAGGGCAGCCACCTGAGGAAGGTCCCTGAACGGCGCGGCCTTCGGGGCGTCACAGCGCGCTTCGCGCGACCCCGCACATGTCCCGGGGCCCAGAGACGCGCAACCTGGGGGTCAGGCAGTGGCCGCGCCAAGCGCTGCGTCCATCAGTCCCTTGATGTCCGCCTTGGAGGTCTGCGCGACGATGCGGCCAAGTTCCTGTTCGCCTTTCAGCACGACAAGGGTGGAGCGGCGCGGAATGTTCAGCGACTTCACAAGCTCCGATTTTCCGAACTCGTCCCAGTCGACATCGATGAAGGTGATCGCATTTTCATAGGCCGGGTTGTCGGCCTTCAACGCGTTGATCACGCGCTCCTGCGCGGCACAGGTCGTGCACCAGCTTGCCTTGAAATCCAGAAAGACGGTATCGCCCGCTTTCAGATGTTTGGTGACGAGGCCCGGCATGTAGTCCAGCGGTTTGGCATGGGCTGCAAGGGGCAGCGCGGTGGCCGCGCCAGCGGTCAGGATCAGGAAATCGCGTCGGTTCATAAGTCAGTCCTCCGGGTAGATTACAGGGAAACGGAAAGGTCGATCAGCCACGGGGGCAAAACATTGATCAACCAGCCCTCGATAAAGTGGTGCCAGCGCAGCAGAAGCGCGGTGCCGACAAGGATGAAGGTTGCGCCAAGGATGGGCCGGGCCTGCACCGCCAGCCTGCGCAGCAGGGCATTGTGCCGCCCGATCGCGCCCCGCGTGCCATAGGCAAGCCCCAGGATCAAAGTCGACACGCCGAGCGCGAAAAAGATCATGATCAAGGTGGCGCGTATCAACCCTTCGCCCTGACTGGCGAGCGAGATAGCACCGCCCAGTGTCGGGCCGATGCAAGGGCTCCAGACGGCGCCAAGAAGCAGGCCGCCCAGGAATTGCCCGCGTAGGCTGCCGCGTTCGACCTGATCGATCTGCGCGTCCGCCCGTGCGGACAGCCCTGCCGTGGCGCTGGCCATGACCGCGCCCGCCTGTGGCAGCAACAATGCAAGGCCAAACAGGATCATCAGTACGGCGCTGGCCTTTGACACGGTGTCGATGCCCAGCCCGATGGACTGTCCGAATGCCGTGATGCCAACGCCAAGGGCGACGAACGAAAGGCTCAGCCCCGCGGCCATGGCGAGGGGGCCCAACCGGCTTGCCTGCAACGCGGTGGCGATCACGATCGGCAAGACCGGCACCACGCAGGGGTTGATCAGCGTCAGAAGTCCTGCGCCATATGCGAACAAAAGCTCCATGCCGCGACTATGCCCGCACGATGGCAGGGCGTCATCAAACGAAAGCCTGACGCCGCTTCACATGCGCGTAAGCTGTTTGAAACAAGAAGGTTAGCGTTCGTTTGTGCCTGACCTAGCGTCAGGCGGCCAGCCCGCGCGCACCCATCGTCAGGAATTTGCGCCGGCGTTGGGCCACCAGATCCTCGCCCGAGAGTCCAGACAGCTCTGTCAGCAAGGTCTCGATCATAGAGCCGACCGAAGTGATCGCTGCGTCGCTGTCCCGATGCGCCCCGCCCAGCGGTTCCGGGATCACCCGGTCGGCGACCCCCAGCTTGATCAGGTCCTGCGCGGTCAGGCGCAGCGCCTCGGCCGCCTCGCGCATTTTCTCGGCGTCCTTCCACAGGATCGATGCGCAGCCCTCGGGCGAGATCACCGAATAGACCGAGTGTTCCAGCATCGCCAGACGGTCCCCGGTGGCAAAAGCCACAGCCCCGCCGGATCCACCCTCGCCGATGATCACTGACACCAGCGGCACAGAAATCTGCAGGCATTTTTCGGTGGATCGTGCAATCGCCTCGGATTGGCCGCGCTCTTCCGCGCCTTTGCCGGGGTAGGCGCCGGGCGTGTCCACCAGGGAGACGACCGGCAGGCCGAACCGGTCCGCCATGTCCATCAGCCGGATTGCCTTGCGGTATCCTTCGGGGCGCGCCATGCCAAAATTGCGCGCGATGCGCGACTGCGTATCATTGCCCTTTTCGTGCCCGATCACCACCACGGGCCGGTCGTTGAATCGCGCCAGACCCCCCATCACTGCGTGGTCGTCGCCGAAACTCCGGTCACCGGCGAGCGGCGTGTATTCGGTGAACAGGGCTTCGATATAGTCCTTGCAATGCGGACGGTCCGGGTGCCGGGCGACCTGGCATTTCCGCCAGGGCGTCAGGGCCTTGTAAAGGTCCTTGAGGATATCGGAGGCCTTGCGGTCCAATGCCGCGGCTTCCTGTTCGATATCCATTTCCTCGTTGGTCCGGGCCATGGCGCGCAGTTCTTCGGCCTTGCCTTCAATCTCGGCCAGGGGCCTTTCGAAATCGAGGTAGTGGGTCATGTCTTGCTCCGTTTTGTGGCCCGGGGCCCTGCCGCTATATGGCGTGGTGCATGGCCAGATGCAACAAAGCAAGAGCATTCTTCCGCAGGCCGAAGGCACGAAAGCCTGGGTTCACTGCATCAGCACCGGCACGACGGAGGCCACCAGAAGACCGGCCATCGTCCAGTTGAAAAGCCGGAGCCTGCGCGGATTGCTCAGCACCTTGCGCATTTGCTGTCCCATCACCGTCCAGCTTGACACGCTGGGCAGGTTGATCGCGCCAAAGATCGCGGCCACCAGAAGCACCGAGGTCAGGCTACGTTCGGGCGCGTAAAGCGTGACTGCGTTGAGTGCCATGGTCCAGGCCTTGGGGTTGACCCACTGAAACGCGGCTGCCTCATAGAATCGCATCGGTCTTCCTGCGCCGCTGGCCGTGCCGGGGGCCGCCGCATGAGCGATGCGCCAGGCCAGCCAAAGCAGGTAGGTCACGCTGACCCATGTCAGGACGGTGTGGGCGACGGGCCATGTGTCGAAGATCTGTACCAGCCCGATGCCCACAAGGACCACCATCACCACAAAGCCGACGCCCACGCCAAGCATATGCGGAATTGTCCGGCGAAAACCGTAATTGGCGCCCGAGGCCATGAGCATCAGGTTGTTCGGCCCCGGCGTGATCGAAGAGACCAGCGCGAACCCGGCCAGTGCGAGGAGGATATTTTCAGTCATGTGTGCAACTATTGCGCAAAGATGGCGCGGAATAATTGCAATCTTTGGCGGTTCGAAGGTATTTCTGCAATCCATGAAGAAGATGGACGCCACAGACCGCAGAATATTGCGCGCGCTGACACGCAATGGCCGGATCAGCAACCTGGAACTGGCGGAGGAGGTGGGACTTTCGCCCTCTGCCTGTTTGCGGCGCGTCACCACGCTGGAGAGGGCAGGGGTGATTGCTGGTTACCGTGCCGTTTTGAACCCCGAGGCGATGGGCGCAGGGTTTGTGGCTTACGTGACTGTGGGGCTCAGCCAGCACACGAAGGCCGCGCAAGAGGCGTTTGAACGCGCGATATCGCAAAGCCCAGAAGTGCGGGAATGCCACAATATCACCGGTGCGGTAGAATATCTGTTGCGGGTCGAGGCGGCGGACCTTGCTGCCTACAAGCACTTTCATACCGAGGTTCTGGGCACGCTGCCCCAGGTGGCTGCGATCACATCCTATGTTGTGATGGGCTCTCCCAAGAACGAACGGGGCTAGGCCTGCATTGCGGTCTTAGTCTTTCAGCCGCACGGTATCGGTTCTGGAAACGGCCAGCGTGGCTTCAAGCTTGGCAAACAGAGAGTCGCGGCCATGCGGGACGGTCTCCACCTCCGGCGGGGTGAAAATGGCGGCCTCCTTTTCGGCAAGCGGCGCCTGCATCGGGGCCATGCTGTCAACGGACTGAAGAAGGTCGAACAGTTCCGCCTCGCTCCCGGCGGCCAGCACACGCAGCTTGGCGCAGACCCGGAACCTTTGGCCGGACGAAAGACGAAGTTCGGTCTGGCTAAGTGGACGGGTCAGGTTTTCAGTCACGGCCAGCTGGTCTTTGACCTCCCCAGCAGTCAGCGGAACCAAAAGATGGCCCTTGCGCGACAGGCCGATCAGGTCGGCATGTGTCACCCTGCCGACAAGCACCATCGCCATTGCCGCCTGAACCCTGGCACGCAGCCCGCTGCCCCAGAACGTGCCCAGCCAATTCGCGTAGATCGGCCAGATGACAAGGATCCCCCCCACCGTGCCCCGGGGGCCGTTAACTGAAAGCTGGATCGTTTCGCGGTTGAAAGAGGCGGGGCGCAAGAGACCGGTCTCGGGGCAGGTCGAGGTGCCCTCGCGCATGTAAAGCTCGGATTCGATGCGCCGCAATTCGCGCTGAATAAGCGCACCGACAATCGGAATCGTGACGAGGTATATCATCCACATGATCGGTGCTGCGTTTTTCAGGAACCAGATGTCGATCCCTTCGGGCAGAAAAATGGCGCTGGCAAAAGTGACGCAGGACGCCAGGCCAAGCTGGACAAGATGCACCATGCGGCGACGCAGATGCGCCCGTGTCAGCCGGGTCCAGGTTGCGCCAAGAGCCCCGGCAAGCAGCACGGCGGCGACCCCTGCCAGCGCGCCTGCCCCGCCGATCTGCAGGCGGGCGGCAATCGCCATGCCCATGCAGGCGGCAAGCCCCCGCCAGCCCAGAAAGGCACCAGCCAGAACGACAGGAACAATTCGCAGGTCAATGATCACCCCATCGAATGGCGTGATCGGCATGTGCATTTCAATCACAGCGACCAGACCAAAGACAGCGCCCAGCACGTATTGCGCCTGCTTCGGACTGGAGAGCCAGCGCCGGATTTCCCCGACGCCGACGATCAGGATGCACAGCAAACCGAGCGGCCCGGCGAAGTCGATGACGTTGTACCCTTGCAACATTGCTGAGGCTCCCAGGCGTGGCGCAGTCCTGCCACCTAGCCCTGAAATGCCCTAATGTAGGGTAAACGGAGCCGCTTTACGTAGAGGTAGCGATCATTTCCGACTGTTTCACAATCACCTCGGCCTGCTTGATCGACGCGATGTCGACAAGTCGGCCCTTGTAGACCGTGGCGCCTTCGCCCTTGGCCTTGGCTTGCTCCATCGCGTCAAGGATTTCGCGGGCCTCGGCCACGGCGGTTTCTGACGGGGTAAATACCTCGTTGGCCAGCGCCACCTGTTTGGGGTGGATCGCCCATTTGCCAACCATGCCCAGCGTTGCCGACCGCAGAGCCTGCGCGCGGAACCCTTCGTCGTCCGAGAAATCTCCGAACGGGCCGTCGACCGGCAGAACACCATGCGTCCGGCAGGCTGCGACGATGGCCGCCTGCGCCCAGTGCCACGGATCGGACCAGTATTTCTGCCCTTCGCGTGCCATGTAGTAGTTTTCCTGCGTCCCGCCGATGCCAGTGGTGGCCATCCCCATCGACGCTGCGAAATCGGCCGCGCCGAGGCTCATCGCTTCCAGGCGCGGCGAGCCGGCGGCGATCTCTTCTACATGCGCGATGCCGGCCGCGGATTCGATGATCACTTCGAACTTGATGGGTTTGGTCCGACCCTTCGCGCGCTCCACCGCTGTGACCAGCGCGTCAACCGCGTAAAGGTCCGCGCCGCATCCCACCTTGGGGATCATGATCTGGTCCAGACGGTCGCCTGCTTTCTCCAGCAGGCCCACCACGTCGCGATACCAATAGGGCGTGTCCAGCCCGTTGATCCGCACGCTCAGCGTCTTGGTGCCCCAGTCGATGTCGCCAATCGCCTCGATGATATTGGCGCGGGCCGAGTCCTTGTCGGTGGGCGCCACCGAATCCTCCAGATCAAGGTTGATGACGTCGGCGGCACTGGCGGCCATCTTTTCGAAAATGGCGGGGCGGGAACCCGGTCCGAACAGCTGGCAGCGATTGGGGCGAGCGACGGGGGTGGGCTGGATGCGGAAGGACATGCGCGGGCCTCTGAGTAATGAAATTACGTTTTGTTCGGCCATTGTAGTATAATCTTGCGCGTTGTGCTGCAAGTGCGAATTTGCGCGCGCAGCATAAGAATGCAGAAACCCTTCGTCTTGGTGTAGAGTAGGCTGGCTGTTCCGAGCATGTCAGGCACGGCTGCGCCTGATCGCGCCGGCTATCCTCAGGTGGAAGGGACGAAAGATCCCCTTTGAAGAAAGCCGCTCAGTTTATGGTCTTCCTTGCACAATTCTTCTGCATGTCACGTGAAATCTCGAAGAAACTTGCGTAAGTACCGCGTCGGGCACCTGACTTCCGCAACTCCTCCAGCCAAGGCCTTGATAGGGTCGGGCCAACAATGATTCACGACCAGAGGTGCCGCCATGATCCAGACCCCATACCTGTTGTTTCTCGGGGACGCCCCTGATGCGCTTGCAGCAAAAGTCGCCCAAGGCATTCGTGACTGGCGCCCCGAAAACGCGGTAGGCCAGTTTCGGATGGACGGTTGCAAAGCCGACATGAAGCTGCCCGACATGACGCTGGCAGAGGCGAAGGCGGCAGGTGCCAAGACGCTGGTGATCGGCGTGGCCAACCGGGGTGGTGTGATCTCTCAGGCATGGAAGAAGGTGCTGGTGACGGCGCTTGAGGAAGGCTTTGATCTTGCGTCCGGCCTGCACAACCTGCTGCGGGACGAGCCTGATCTGGCCGCAGTGGCCAAAGCGACCGGCCGCACGCTGCACGACGTGCGGGTGCCCTCCGTCAAGTATCCCATCGCGGATGGCGTAAAGCGCCGCGGCAAGCGGGTGCTGGCCGTGGGCACGGATTGTTCCGTCGGCAAGATGTATACGGGCCTTGCGCTGGACCGTGACATGCGCGCGGCGGGGATGAAATCCACCTTTCGTGCCACGGGTCAGACAGGGATCCTGATTACCGGCGATGGCATTCCGCTGGATGCGGTTGTGGCCGATTTCATGGCAGGTTCGGTCGAGTGGCTGACGCCGGACAATGATGACGACCACTGGGATGTGATCGAGGGGCAAGGCAGCCTCTTCCACGTGTCCTTTTCGGGTGTGACCATGGCGCTGATCCATGGCGGCCAGCCCGATGCGCTGATCCTCAGCCACGAACCCTCGCGCGCCCATATGCGCGGCCTGCCGGGCTACACGCTGCCCACGCTCGAAGCGTTGCGCGATATGGCCCTGCCGCTGGCGCAGGTTGCCAATCCGGCTTGTCAGGTCATCGGCATTTCGATCAACACGCAGGCGATGGATGAGGATGAGGCCCGCACCTATCTGGCAGAGGTCGAGGCCCGCATGGGCCTGCCTGCGACCGATCCGTTCCGGTTTAGCACGCAAAAGCTGGTCGAGGCGCTCGCCGCGATTTGAGTTCCGGTCTAGCCCGTGGCAGGTTGCTGCGGGCAGCCAACGAGGAGTGATACCGGTGCAGATAGATGTGACGCGCGATGCCTTTCCCTTGGCGCAGGTGTTCCGCATCAGCCGGGGTGCGCGGACCGAAGCCAAGGTGCTGACGGTTCGCATCTCCAAGGAGGGTGTCACGGGATGGGGCGAATGCGTGCCCTATGCCCGCTACGACGAAACGCTGGAGAGCGTCGAGGCGCAGATCGCGGGCCTGCCTGCGGAGTTTGACCGTATGGCGCTGCAAGAGCTTCTGCCAGCAGGGGCTGCCCGCAACGCCGTGGATTGCGCGCTTTGGGATCTTGAAGCCAAGGCGGCGGGAAAGCGGGTCTGGGAACTCGCTGGCCTCTCGCGACCTCACGCAGAGATCACCGCCTATACCCTGTCGTTGGACGCGCCCGAGGCGATGCAGGCCTCTGCGGCGGAAAATGCGCACCGGCCGCTGCTGAAGATCAAGCTTGGCACCCCGGATGACATGCCGAGGCTGGAGGCCGTCCGCGCGGGCGCGCCGCAATCGCGCATCATCATAGACGCCAATGAGGGCTGGAGCGCAGAGATCTACGCCGATCTCGCGCCGCATCTCAATCGGTTGGGCGTGGCGCTGGTTGAACAGCCCCTGCCTGCAAGCGACGATTCTGCGCTGGACGGAATTGCCCGGCCCGTGCCGGTCTGCGCGGATGAAAGCTGCCATGACCGCCATGATCTGGATCGCCTACAGGGGCGTTATGACATGGTGAACATCAAGCTCGACAAAACCGGTGGGCTGACAGAGGCGCTTGCCACGCGCGAACGGGCGCGGCGGATGGGCTTTGAGTTGATGATCGGCTGCATGGTCGGCAGCTCTCTCGCGATGGCGCCTGCGGTGCTGCTGGCGCAGGGCGCCGAGGTAACGGACCTTGACGGCCCGCTCCTGCTGGCTAAAGACCGTGACAACGCGTTGGTTTTCGACGAGGCGGGGGTTCACCCGTCCGAAGCCGCGCTTTGGGGCTGACCCGCCCCGCTTGCCGATACCGGGGCACAGCACCCTGTCAGAACAAAGGACCATGACATGACCCGCACCGTATACGTGAACGGAGAGTACCTGCCCGAAGATCAGGCGACGGTATCCATTTTCGACCGGTCCTTCCTGATGGCGGATGGCGTCTATGAAGTCACCAGCGTTCTGGGCGGCAAGCTGATCGACTTTCCGGGCCATATGGCGCGGCTGGAACGGTCGCTGGTCGAACTGGACATGAACAAGCCAGAGGCATTCGATGACCTGCTGGAGATTCACCGCAAGCTGGTTGAGCTGAACGGCATCGACGAAGGCCTGATCTACCTGCAAGTCTCGCGCGGGTCTGCCGGTGATCGCGACTTCGCCTTCCCCGACACAGAGGTCGTGAAGCCGACGCTGGTGCTGTTCACCCAGTCAAAGCCCGGACTTGCCGACAATCCTGCGGCGAGGAAGGGCATCAAGATCATCTCGATCGAGGATATCCGCTGGGGCCGTCGCGACGTCAAGACAACCCAGTTGCTCTACCCTTCGATGGGCAAGATGATGGCCAAGAAGGCCGGGGCGGATGACGCCTGGATGGTCGAGGATGGCTTCGTGACCGAAGGGACCTCGAACAACGCCTATATCGTCAAGGGCAACAAGATCATCACCCGCCAACTGTCCAACGACATTCTGCACGGCATTACCCGCGCCGCAGTACTCCGGTTTGCCCGCGAGGCGCAGATGGACGTGGAAGAGCGCAGCTTTACCATTGACGAGGCCAAAGAGGCCGACGAAGCCTTCGTCACATCCGCCTCGACTTTCGTGATGCCAGTGGTCGAGATCGACGGCGAGACGATCGGCGAGGGCACGCCGGGCCCGAAAGCGCTCCGGCTGCGGGAAATCTACCTGGACGAGAGCCGGAAAGCGGCAGTCTGAGGCTTTCCAAGGGGCCTTGAGCGGCCGCGTTATCGTACAGAAAAATTGGAGGTGCCGAGCGTTTTGCGCGGCATCCCCCCTTGAGTGGTGCGAAAATTCGCACTCTGCCCTCGCCAGAGCAACACGTTTTGGCAGGTGACGGGCAACCCATTCCTTCCAATTGTGTTTCGCTGTTTCTGACCATTGTCCGGCGAATGCAGTCTGCACCCCGCCTAGGGTAAGCGCGTCAAATCTGCCAATATTCCCCCTTCTTGGCAAAGGTGTTTGGGCCATAACACCTTCCAGAAAGTGAGGACCTTTTATGAAACGTGAAATTGCAGAAGCGTTCGGAACCTTCGTTCTGGTGTTCTTTGGTGTGGGGTCGGCCGTTCTTGCCGGCGGGGGGATCGGCGTTGCGGACTCCATCTCCATCACCGGTATCAGCCTGGCCTTCGGGATTTCCGTTGTCGCGATGGCCTATTCCATCGGGCAGGTGTCCGGTGCGCATCTCAACCCGGCAGTGTCGCTGGGCGCGATGGTGGCTGGCAGGATCGACCAGAAAACCTTCATCAGCTATTCGATTGCACAGACGCTGGGGGCCATCCTTGCCGCGTTTGCAGTCTTCATCATTGCCAAGAACAGTTCGGGTGGCTTCGACATCGCCGCCCATGGGATTGGCCAGAACGGGTATGGCGCAGGGTATGGCGGTGAGTTCAACGTCCTCGGCGCGTTCCTTTTCGAGGTGATTGCCACGATGGTCTTCATCGTCGTGATCCTTGGCGTGACCGAAGAAAAGACCGGAACGCCGATGTTTGCGGGCCTCGTGATCGGCCTGACGCTGACAATGATCCACCTTGTGGGCATCACCGTTACGGGCACGTCCGTCAACCCCGCGCGCTCTATCGGGCCTGCCCTGTTTGCCGGTGGTACCGCTCTTGCGCAGTTGTGGCTGTTCATCGTGGCGCCATTGCTGGGCGCGTTCGCAGGCGGGATGCTGCACAAGCTCAAGGTGACCTCGCCGCCGGCGAATACCGAAGAAGTCGCCTCTGGGCCTGAGGCCTGAGTTCAGATTGCTAAGACCGACCGGGGGCAAATGCGCCCGGTCGGTTTCACGATTTCTGCATGAAAAGCCGTCCTTTGCGTCCAGTGACGTGGTGTCCCATGGGCCCTATGACGGGGGTGCAGATGTACCTAGCGATGGGGATCCGGGCCGCCGTGGCAGGGTCAGCCGCAGGCGATCGTACGGTAGCAGTGCACTTACCCCCGGTCGAACACAGCCATCATGGAGCTGCGCAGACGAGCGACATCGTCATCCACCGATGCGTTCAGATCGCAGACGAAGGGCGGGAGGACATCCATCGCGATCGTGCCGCTTGCGGGCACAAACCGCCCACGGGGCAACAGCAGGTCGGAATCGTGAATGACAATCGGGCGGATGGTCCGGCCGGTTTCACGCGCGGCCAGAACCGCCCCCGCCTTGAACTCCCCCAAAGAGCTGGTCTTTGCGCGTGTCCCTTCGGGAAACAGCACCACAGACCGGCGCGTCGGCATCTGCCGCACCGCCTCGCTTAGCGTTGCCATAGCCAGGTTGCCGCTTTTGCGGTCGATTTCCACCAAGCCCGCGCCGATAAACCCTGTGCGAAGCAGCGGGGCGTCAAACAGCTCTTTCTTGGCGGCGAAGGTGAACCATTTCTGGTCCGGCACTGCATCCATCAAGGTGAACCCGTCCAGATGGCTGCGGTGGTTGATGACGATGATGCTGTCGGTGTCGTCGCCCAATGCTTGCCTGTCTGCATCCGACATCTGCGCACGAATGCTCAGCAGCCACAAAAGCCGCGAGCAAGCCCGCTTTACCAGCCGCCAGTACCAGCCACTGAACCCTTTGCGTTTTGAGCAGAACAAAGGTGCCAAGGCAATGAACAAGAAGTAGAACGGCCCCAGCAGAACCAGCACGGTTCGTTTGATGATCCTGACGGGAAGGGGATCGATTGCAGCCGTGGCTTTGTCGCGCGTGTTCATTTGTCTGGCCATGGCTCCATGCCGCATGTTGATGCCCGCCGGGGGCCTTGGGCCATGCAAGCCGCACGCGCCTGAACCCAGCGGCTTGGCGTCACAGCTTGTTTCGGATGCATCGGTCGAAAACAGCACGAACGCGCCTCTGTGGGCGAATTGCTGCGATTAATCAATGTTTATCCCGGTTCACGTTGCGTTGCCCGGCTTGTGGGTTGGTTTGATTTTTCGCCAATATCAGCAGAGCAATCGGAAGGGGCGTAAACAGGTGGAGTCCCTGTACTTGTCATTCGGCCCCGGCGCTGGGCTCCGCCCGTTGTCCTGCCGCCTAGGCAATAAGGCCAATCAAATCACGCAAAGCGGTAAGGACGCCTGAAGGCCAAGCTCAGGATCGCTCAGTTGACGTTGGAGTTTGAAAATGATGATCCGAGCCAAAACGATGCATCGCTTGTTGGCCAGAATGAAGTGGCCGTGGACTCGCCCCGTTGGCCGAGGTGGCCAACCGTTTCGCAGTGGATGACGCGCGGTGCATGGTTCTGGCGGATCGCGGCAAATTTCCTGCGTTCGCTGGAGGGAAATTGACTTGCCAGCACCGCGGGTTAGTTTCGCACGAATGGAACCCCAGATGATCCAGTGCGAATCCCGCAAACGCGGACGTCCCAGCGTGTTCGACCCCGAACAGGCGCTTGAAGCAGCCATGTGCACCTTCTGGCAGCATGGCTATATTGGCGCCTCTGTCGATCTGATCAGCCGCGAGACAGCCATGCCGCGTGCGACGCTGTATCAGCGCTTTGGCGGCAAGGAGGGGCTCTTTCTTGCCGTTCTTGACCACTATGCAGCGACCCGGATCAAGCCGCTGCTTGCAAGGCTTGGCCCCGAAGGGACGCTTCAGGCCGACCTGACCCGGTTCTTCGACGCGGTCGTAACCCTGGCAACGGAAGATGACCGCGCCAGAGGCTGCCTTGTGTCCTGCGTTCTGGCCGATGCGGCAGGCACGCATCCCGGTTTTCGACAGGAACTTGCCAAGCGGTTTTCCTTGCTGGAGCGGCGCATCGAGACGCGTCTTCGCCATGCAGCAACAATCGGCGAGCATGTCTCTGGCGCGCCGGATGTTCAGGCACTGCTGATTGCATCGGTCGCCCGTGGCCTCATGGTGCGCGCGCGGTCGGGCACCACTGCGCAAGAGCTGTCGCGCGTCGGTCGCGCGGCTGCAGAGCTTGGCGTCGGATGAGGGCCCGGGCCTGCCCAAGGGGGTGGGCATCACGACCGGTTTCGCCTGTGTCCCGGCATTTCGCCCTCGCATGCTTGTCACCGATCCAGACGAAACTTTGCTTGACCTTGCCGGTCGGTCTTGGTCTGAACAGGTTTCAGAACGAACTGTCATAAAAAACAACAACCGGGAGAACACCATGACGTTTTCATTGCTACTTCGCAGCAGCGCGCTTGCGTCCGTGGTCGTGCTGGGTGCGCAGGCCGCGAGTGCCGAGACGTTCCGCTGGGCCTCTACCACCGATCCGCAGACGATGGACCCGCATGCGGTCAACGCGGCCCCCGTGCTGTCTTTCCTCAACAACATCTACGAAGGTCTGGTGCGTCGCAATCAGAACATGCAGATCGAACCCTCGCTCGCCACCTCGTGGGAGCCGCTGGAGGCAGAGAATGGCTGGCGCTTCCACCTGCGCGAAGGCGTGACCTTTCAGGATGGCGCTGAATTCAATGCCGAAGATGTTCTGTTTTCTTACCAGCGCGCCTCGGACGAGGCGGCGGATGTCCGGTCATGGTTTGCGCCAGTGTCCGAAGTCCGGGTCGTGGACGACTACACGGTTGATTTCGTGACCACCGCGCCGAATCCGCTTTTTCCCGACAGCATCGCCAATTTCATGATCCTCGACAAAGGCTGGGCCGAGGCGAATGACGCCGCCCTGCCTGCGCGGGACGCCGAAAACTTCGCCACCATGAACGTGAACGGCACCGGCGCCTTTAGCCTGTCGAGCCGCGATCCGGGCGTGGAAACCCGACTTGTGCCCAACCCCACCTGGTGGGACGAGGCACAACACAACGTGACCGAGGCCGTCTTTACCCCGATTGGCAATTCGGCCACCGGTTTGGCGGCGCTTTTGTCGGGCGAGATCGACTTCATCCAGCCGATCCCGTTGCAGGATGTGGCGCAGGTGGAATCGCGCGACGGTTTCAAGGTGCTTGAAGGTGAAGAGACCCGCGTGATCATGTTCGGCTTCGGGCACGAACACGAGAAACTGCTTTATTCCACCGATGTCACGGATGCGAACCCGTTTCAGGACCCCAAAGTGCGTCTGGCGGCGGCCCATGCGATCGACATTGACGCCATCGACCGCGTGATCATGCGCGGCAAGATCGAGGCGGCATCGCAGTTGGTCCCTGCGGGGATTTCCGGATATTCGGAGGCCAATGCAGACCGTCCGGCCTATGACCCGGAGCGTGCGAAGGAGTTGCTGGCAGAGGCAGGCTATCCCGACGGGTTCTCCTTCGGGCTGAAATGCACCAATGACCGCTATATAAACGACGAGGCGCTGTGCCGTGCCGCGGCTTCGATGTTTGCGGCCGTGGATCTGAAGGCGGAGCTGACCACGGGCCCCGTGCGGGATTACTGGACGCAACTGCGCGAAGATGATTTCGACATGTACCTGCTGGGCTGGTCGCCGGGCACCTTCGATGCAGAGCATCCGATCCGCTTCCTGCTGCACAGCCAGGACGACGAGAAGAAACTGGGCTCGTGGAACTTTGGCAACTATTCCAACGCCCGTGTCGATGAACTCTTGCCGCTGATCCAGGAAGAGATTGACCCCGCTGCCCGCCAGGCGCTGATCGACGAGTTGGTCGGCATCACGCAGGACGAGGTCGCGTATATTCCGCTCTACACCCAGCCGCTGATCTGGGCCGCTAAGGAGAATATCGACCTGACGCAACGCGCCGATAACTTCTTCATGCTGCGCTGGGTCACGATCAACTGATCCGAACGGGACAAAACGGGCGATGGCGTATTTCATTCTCAAGCGGCTGATCCAGTCGGTCTTTGTGATGCTCGCCGTCGCCTTTCTGGCCTTTTCGCTGTTCCGTTTCGTCGGCGATCCGGTCAGTCAGATGACAGGGGTGGAAACCTCTGAACAAGACCGCGAGCGCCTGCGGGACGAGCTTGGCCTGAACGACGCTTTCATCGTACAATTCGCCCGGTTCACCGGTGATATGCTGAAAGGTGACTTCGGCTATTCCTACCGCACCCGTCAGCCAGTGGCCGAGATGATCGCCACGCGCATTCCCGCCACGCTGGAACTTGGGACTGTCGCGCTGCTGATATCGTTGATCGTGGGTATCCCGGCTGGGGTCTATACAGCGCTTCGACCGCGCGGTTTTGTCAGTCAGACCATTCTGATGACAACGCTGGTCGGCGTGTCGATCCCCACTTTCGTGATCGGGATCATGCTGATCTTCCTGTTTGGCGTACAGCTTGGCTGGCTGCCCACCTTCGGGCGGGGCGGCACCGTGCAGATCGGCGGCTGGACCTCGTCGCTGTTCACGAGTGACGGCTGGCGGGCGCTGATCCTGCCCGCGCTGACACTGGGCGTCTACCAGTTGACCCTGACCATGCGGCTGGTGCGCGCCGAGATGATGGAGGTCATGCGCTCTGACTACATCCGCTTTGCGACGGCGCGGGGCATCCCGTTCCGGTCGCTCTATTTCCGCCATGCGCTTGCCAACACGATGGTGCCCGTCATCACCATCATCGGGCTGCAATTCGGCGGGGTGATCGCCTTTTCCATCGTCACCGAGAGCGTGTTTCAATGGCCCGGCATGGGGCTGCTGTTTCTCGAATCCATCCGCTTTGTCGATATCCCGGTGATGGGCGTCTACCTCGTTGTGATTGCGTTTTTCTTCGTGCTGGTGAACATGGCTGTCGATCTGCTCTATGTCGCGATTGACCCACGCCTGCGGGTCAGGGAGGACGCGTGATGTTTGCTCGCCTCGTCCGGTCAGAGCCCGCTTACCTGTTTTTCCGCAGCCCTGCCGCGATGCTGGCCGCCGTCGTCGCCATTCTGGTGATCGGCGGGGCGATTTGCGCGCCGTGGCTGGCCCGCACGGACCCTTACGACCTGTCCACATTCTCGTTGATGGACGGGCTGTTGCCGCCTGTCTGGCAGGGCGGCGATCCGCGTTTTCTGCTGGGCACTGACGATCAGGGGCGCGACATGGTCTCGGCGATCCTGTACGGCGCGCGGCTCTCGCTGATGATCGGCTTGATGGCGATGGTGATTGCCACTGTGCTGGGCGTGGGCCTTGGCCTTGCTGCCGGGTATTTCGGCGGGGTCTTTGATGCCATTGTCATGCGGGTCGCCGATGTACAGCTTGCCTTGCCCGCCATCCTGACCGCACTGCTGATCGACGGGGTCTCTCGGGGTCTCTTGCCGCCCGAGATGCAACAAGACCTGCGCGTCGCTGTGCTGACGCTTGCCATCGCCCTGTCTTTGTGGGTGAACTTTGCCCGCACTGCGCGCGCCAGCGTCTTTGTCGAACGTAACAAGGATTACGTGCAGGCCGCGATGATCATGGGGCAGCACCCGCTGCGCGTGATGGTCCGGCATATCCTGCCCAACATCATGGGGCCGCTTCTGGTGATCATGACCGTCGATCTGGCGTCGGCCATCTTGCTGGAGGCGACGCTGTCTTTCCTTGGCATCGGCTTGCCCGCTGACAGCCCCTCTCTGGGCACGCTGATCCGGATCGGGATGCAGTTCCTGCTGTCCGGCGAATGGTGGATCCTTTGGGTGCCCACGCTGTTCCTGGTCGCGCTGGTCGTGTCGATCAACGTGCTGGGTGATTTTTTGCGCGACGTCTTCAACCCGAGGCTGCGCTGATGCTGACGGTCGAAAACCTCACAGTCGAGTTCCCCGGCAGGTTCGGCGTCTTCACCGCGATCGAGGATGTCAGCCTGACCATCGCACCCGGAGAGATCCACGGGCTGGTTGGCGAAAGCGGCGCCGGCAAATCCACCATCGGCGCCGCGATCATTGGCCTGCTACAGGTGCCGGGCCGCGTTGCCAATGGAACGATGACGCTGGGCGAGACGGACCTGCGCAGCCTTGGCCCGGTTGAGGCTCATCGCCTGCGCGGCGAACGTATCTCGATGATCTTTCAGGATCCGCAGACCAGCCTGAACCCGTTGATGACCATCGAAGATCAATTGATCGAGACCATTCAGGCGCATGAGGACATCAGCACATCCGATGCCCGCGCGCGCGCGATCGCGTTGCTGGAAGAGATCGGCATCACCGACGCGACCAGCCGGATCAAAGCCTATCCGCATCAGTTTTCGGGCGGGATGCGCCAACGCGTGGTGATCGCCCTGGCGCTGTGCACAAACCCAGAGCTGATCATCGCGGATGAACCGACGACCGCGCTGGATGTGGCGGTGCAAAGCCAGGTTCTGGACCTCATTCAAAGGCTCGCCAATACGCGCGGGATTGGCTTTCTGCTGATCACCCACGACATTGGCGTGATCGCGCAGATCACCGATAACGTGACGGTGCTACGAAACGGCAAGGTGATGGAAACAGGCCCTACCGACAAGGTGCTGCGCAGGCCCGAACACCCCTATACAAGCGCGCTGATGGCCGCCGTCCCGCCGCTGGATCGGAAGCTGGACCGCTTCTTGGTGCCGGACGATGACACCCCGGATCTTGCGGCGCCGACAGGGCGCAGCGCGGCGGATGCCGAGGCGTGGTTGTCCTCGGGCACGCAAGCCTTGGGCGAGGGGCTGTTGGTCGAGAATGTGACCGTGCGTTTTTCCGGCAACCGGACCAGCCTTTTCCGCAAACCTCCGGCCTTCACCGCGCTTGATGACGTGTCGATGTCCGTGCGCCCCGGCACTGTCATGGGGCTGGTCGGTGAAAGCGGATCGGGAAAATCCACCATGGCCAAGGTGATAACCGGGCTGGTGCAACCCAGTGCGGGCCGTCTGTGCCTTGGCGGCACCGATCTGCCATTGGCACGAGAACGCGGACGCAAGGACCCGTCGCGCCGGTTGATCCAGATGGTGTTTCAGGACCCATATTCCAGCCTTAACAGTCGCCACCGGATCGGGGATATTCTTGCCGAACCCCTCTGGCTTTATGGGCTTGAGGCGGACGCGGACAAGCGTCGCGATATCGCGGCTGCAATGCTGGACCTTGTCGGGCTGTCGGCAGATGCGATCGACCGCTTCCCGCATCAATTCTCGGGTGGTCAGCGCCAGCGGATTGCCGTGGCCCGCTCGCTTCTTGCGCGTCCACGCGTACTGATCTGCGACGAGCCGACCTCGGCTCTGGACGTGTCGATTCAGGCACAGATCCTGAACCTTCTCAAAGACTTGCAGGCGCGTTTTGGCCTGACAATCCTGTTCATCAGCCATAACCTCGCGGTCGTGCGGCAGATGTGCGATGACGTCACCGTGCTGAAAGGTGGCAAGGTGGTAGAGACCGGCGCGTCGGAGGCATTCTTCACCCAGCCAGACGCGCCGTATTCCCGCGAGCTGCTGCAGCTGACGCCCGGCTTCACTTCCGGCGCGGCCGCCTGACCCTCGTGGCGGCGACCGGCCCCCGCTTACAACGTCTTGCAGCGCTCCAGCACATCGACACCCTGGCATTTCATGAAATGCAGTAGGTCGATGAACACCCAGTTCTCGGCCAGCTTGTCACCCGCTCTGCGGTAAATGTCGATCACGCGAAACTCCGCAGGTTTGTCTGATCCCGGCAGGCCCATGAACCCGCCTGTCGGCGTTGCGGTGAAATTCGGCCATCCGAAGAACCCGCCATAGCTCCCCTCGGACAGGCGCGCCACATGCTGTGTCTTGGACCGATTGGTGAAACCTGCACGGAAGGGCGCGGAATGCTGTCTGGCATAGCGTTCGATCGTATAGGTCGCCCCGATCCCTTCCGGCCCCCACCAGATCATGTCCTCGGCCCAGGTCTGGCGCAGCTCGTCCTCCAGGCTCAGGCCGCTGTCCCACTGGCCAAGATCGCCGATCATGCGGTGGATCAGATCCAGTGTCGCCTTGCCCTCTGCCGGATCTTGCGGGTCCAGAAGCAAACTGTCATGCGTCATCGGCCCGGGCTGGATCAGATGTTGTGCGGTCTGCGGTCCAAACGGGTTCTGTCCGGCCTGCACCATCAGGTGGGGGATATCAAAATACATCGCCGTCTCTGCGACTTGACCGTCCTCGACGCGGGAGAATTCGCAATAGCGCAGAAAAGCCATCTTTCCGGTGGGGCGAATGCCAAGCCACGGCGCATCGAACAGGCCCATCAGGTGCCCCATGGACACGACCCAGACGCTGTCGCCGCCATCAATATGGTTGGCCCCGGCAAAGAAAATATCCTCCCGCCGCTGCAGGTGACGCAGGCTTTTGTGTAGGGGCGCCCAGAAGGTGTCGGCGACCTCCTGCGCGCCGAAAATTTCGCCGAAAGGATGATACCCTCGCCAGTGATACCCGGCTGAGGTGTGGGCACCAAGGACGGTGGCAAAATCGCTGCCAGAGCCATCCAAATCGCGATGCATGGCGCGTATGACCGCCTTTTCGTTCTGGAAGTTGTCCAAGATTTTTCCTGCTTTCCAATGGATTGCGATGTTTTCGATCGGTGTCTCAAGAAAAATCTTGCCAAATTGACGCCAAGGAGTCCAGTATCTTTGCAAACGTATGCAAAGCGCATGCCGATTCCGATGGGGGTTGCCGAATGGCGGAAATTCAACTGCGCAATATCAAGAAGCGGTGGGGCCATGTTGTGGGTGTCGATAACTTCGACCTGACCATTGCGGACAAGGAATTTCTGGTCCTTCTCGGGCCGTCGGGCTGTGGCAAGACCACCACGATGCGCATGATCGCCGGTCTGGAGGATGCGACAGATGGCGATATCCTGATTGACGGCGTGCGGGTGAATGATCTGGAGCCCAAGGATCGCGATGTCGCGATGGTCTTTCAGAGCTACGCGCTCTATCCCAACATGAATGTCTACGAGAATATCCGCTTCCCGCTGAAGGTGCGTGGGGTCGACACCGCATTGCACGACGAACGCGTGATGCAGGCAGCCGAGCGGGTGGAGCTGACCGATTTCCTTGATCGCAAGCCCGCCGCTTTGTCGGGTGGACAGCGTCAGCGTGTGGCCCTGGCGCGGGCCATCGTCCGCAAGCCCAAGGTCTTTCTGATGGACGAACCGCTTTCCAACCTTGATGCAAAGCTGCGCGTCTCTACCCGTGCGCAGATCAAGAACCTGTCGCATGATCTGGCGGCAACGACGATTTACGTCACCCATGACCAGATCGAGGCGATGACGCTCGCCGATCGCGTCGTGGTGATGAAGAAGGGCGTGGTTCAGCAGGTGGGCTCGCCGACAGAGATTTACGACACGCCGGCCAATACGTTTGTGGCCAGCTTCATCGGTAACCCGGCGATGAATCTTGTCGACGGAGAGATGACCGGTGGCACCTTCCGCGCGCCAAATGTCGAGATCGCTGGTCTTGCCGGACCTGATGGCCGGGTAACGCTGGGGTTCCGCGCCGAAGATGCCAGCGTTGCGAATGCGGGCGGAGAGATCAACGCCCCCATCTACACGCTGGAGCTTTTGGGCGATGCCACGATGGTGTCCGTCCGGATCGGCGGGCAGCTTGTCGCCGTCAAGGCGGACAAGACCTTCCGCTCCGAGATTGGTGATCCGGTTTCAATCCATGTCCACAAGGACCATTGCCACCTGTTTCACGCGGAAACGGGCGCACGTATCGGGGAGTGATCCCCGCTGAAATCCTGCCAACTGGCAGGCAACAGGGTGCAGCCTTCGAAGATGCACCCGCCAAAACAGGGAGAATAGACAATGTTTCTGAAGAAAGCGGCTTTGGCCAGCGTCTTGGCGCTCACGGCGGGTGGCGCATTCGCGGAATGCGAAATTTCGGCGCGCGTCAATATCGTGGGCAATGAATTCCCCGCGATCCAGACCATCGGCGCGGGTGCCAAGGAATGCACGGGTGCCGAGGTCGAGGCGAACCTGACCGCCGACCACCAGAAGATCAACCTCGCCGGGATGACTGGCAATCCGGCTGAATACACCTCTGCCATCGTTGCCAACAGCTCCATCGTTGCGCTGATGAATGACGATGTCATTCGCCCGCTTGACGATCTGGTCGCTGAATACGGGCAAGGCCTGAAGAAGAACCAGCTGATCACCATTGACGGCAAGGTCATGGCAGTGGCGTTCATGGCGAATGCCCAGCACCTTGTCTACCGCGCTGACGTGCTGGAGCAGGTCGGCGTGGAGCCGCCCAAGACCTATGAAGACATGCTCGCCGCGGCCAAGATGATCCGCGAGCAGGGTATCATGGAACACCCGATTGGCGGCGCCTTTGCGGGCGGTTGGAACCTGGCTCAGGAATTTACCAACATGTATATCGGCATGGGCGGTGAGTTCTTCAAACCCGGCACGGCCGAAGTCTCCATCAACAATGACGCGGGCATTGCCTCGCTGGAGATGATGAAGGCGCTGTCGGAATACATGAACCCCGATTTCCTGACGCACGACTCCAATGCCACGAATGCCGAATTCCGCGCGGGCAATGTTGCCCTGATGAATATGTGGGGCTCACGCGCCGCGACCATGACCGAAGCGGAAGGTGTCAGCGACGAGGTCAAGGCGGGGTTCGCAATCGCCGGTCCGATGACTGTCGGCGGGGGCGAGGTTCCGGCAACGACCCTTTGGTGGGATGGCTGGACCGTGGCCAAGAACATCTCTGATGAAGAGGCCGCATCGACCTTTATCGCCCTGACCCACGCGATCCGCCCTGAGATCCTGAACGAAGAAACGTCGCTGCAAGCCGTCTGGCTGATCGATGGCTATGAACCGACAGCTGCGGCCACCGGCGTGTTCGAGGCAGCAACTGCGAACGCTGTTCCATACCCGATGCTGCCGTTCCAGGGCCTGCTGCATACGGCTCTCGGGGCCGAACTGACGGACTTCATGCAGGGCAAGGAAGACGCGGCCAGCGCGCTTGCCGATGTCGAGGCGGCCTATGTCGCAGCGGCGAAAGAAAAAGGCTTCCTGCAATAGGCGCGACCTGAAAACCCGGCGGGGAGGGGGTCTTCCTCCCCGGCCTTACACCTCATCACGCATCCCGGACCCGTCCCATGAAGCACAGAACATTCTTCTGGTTTATCCTGCCCACGGCTCTGGCGATGCTGTTGTTCATTGCCTTGCCCATCGTATCCGTGGTCACGCAATCGCTTTTTACCCCGCATGAACAAGTGTTCAAGACGGTGGAAAGCTGCACGCCCTTCAAATGTACCGAGGCCACGGTCATCGATACCGAGGCGACCGAAGCGCTGCGCGAGGAAAGCCCTCTGGGCCGGTTCGCGGGTCTGTCGATCTATCTTGATCGCGGGCACCTCGCTACAGCCGAAGTGGCAGAGGCGTGGCGGTCGAGCGATGGGCTGAAGGACTTCTTCAACAAGCTGGGAAATCTGCCTTTCTACCGCGCGATGTCCTTCACGCTGACCTATACATTCGTGGTCACGCCGCTGCTGATCATCCTTGGTTTCGCCATTGCCGTTGCAGTCAATTCCCTGCATCGGCACCTCAAGGGGCTCGTGATCTTCTTTTCCCTGCTGCCGATGATCGTGTCGCCGCTGATCGGCTCGCTCGTGCTGTTCTGGATGATCGACAGTCGGGGCGTGCTGGGGACGGCGTTGCAATGGCTGTTCGCTGATCCGAACCTGTCACTCAAGGCGTCGACCGGTCTGACCTGGGTCATGCTGATTGTCTACGGCGTCTGGCATTCAGCCCCCTTTGCCTTCGTGGTCTTCTATGCCGGGCTGCAAACGCTGCCGCAGGATACGCTGGAAAGCTCGATGATCGACGGGGCGACACGCTGGCAGCAGACGCGCTATGTCGTCATTCCGCATCTCATGCCTCTGGTGACCTTTGTGGCGCTGATCCAGTTGATGGACAATTTCCGGGTCTTTGAGCCGATTGTAGGCTTCAACGCATCGGCGCATGCGACGTCACTGTCATGGTTCATCTTCAATGATCTGGGCGGCGAGACGCGCTTGCTCTCCTCTGCCTCCGCCTCTTCGGTCCTGACCATCCTCGGGGTCGCCATCCTCCTGTCTCCCGTGTTGATCCGCACGTGGCGTGATTTCAACGAGAAAGGCTGAGCCATGTCTTCGAAAGCAATGAAGCAACCCGTCGCCTTGCGCACCTTCTCCACGATCTTCGTGGTGCTTTGGCTGATCGTTGCCGCATTCCCGTTTCTCTGGACCCTCTGGGGCAGCTTCAAGGTGGAGCTTGATTTCTTCTCCAAGGCCGACTGGCGCAACGCCCTGACCGGTGCCCGAACGATGGTGGAGCATGGCTCTGCCTTCACCAGCACCGGTTACGAAGGTGCCTGGGTGCAAGAGGAGTTCTGGCGTGCCGTTCTGAACACCGCCATCGTCTGCTTCTTCACGGTGACGATTTCGCTGACGATCGGAACACTTGGGGGCTATGCGCTCTCCCGTTCCAGCTATCGCTACACGTTCTGGCTGCTGATCACGGCGCTGATCTTTCGGGCGATGCCGCCGATCACGCTTGTCGCAGGCTACCTGCTGCCATTCTTTGAATGGAACCTCTGGGGCATTCTGCCCACGACCATCATCGTGCTGGTGGCCATCAACCAGCCCTTCACCTTGTGGATGTTGCACAGCTTTTTCCAGAAGATCCCCAAGGAGTTGGACGAAAGCGCCAAGGTCGACGGCTGCACGCAGTTTCAGGCCTTCCGGCACGTGATCATCCCGGTGATGTGGCCGGGTGTCATTACCACGGGGCTGTTCAGCTTCCTGCTGGCCTATAACGATTTCGCCGTGACCTCGATGCTGCTGTCGAAGGAAAACCAGACAATGGTCCCCAAGATTGCGAGCTTCCTTGGCACCACCCAGACCGAAGGTAACGTGATGTTTGCCGTGGCTGCGGTTGTCTCTGCCACCGCGCCTCTCTTCATCCTCGTGATGTTCTTCCAACGTCAAATCGTCTCGGGCCTGACCCAAGGCGCAGTGAAAGGCTGACCCATGAAAGGTTCGCGTCCAGAGCAGGCGGTTCTGACCCGCGATACGGACATGTCAAAAACCGACGAAACCCGCCGGGTGATCGAGGGGATGGTGGACGGGCTCAACGATCACCGTATCGCAGATATCGGCGAGTTCTTCAGCGGAGGGTTTCGCTGGATGGGCAATCAGGGGTGCGGCACAAAGACCGGTCTGAAGGAATTCCAGGACAATTGGCAGCGCCCGTTTCAGGCCGCGTTTTCAGACAAGACCTGCATCGACGAAGCCCGGCTTTACATGGGCGAGTGGGCGGCAGCCTTCGGGCGGCAGGAGGCCACCCATTCCGGGACATTCCTTGGCATCGCGCCGACCGGCAAGCGGGTCGAGATCCGCTACATGGATTTCTGGAAAGTCGTCGATGGCAAGATCGTGGACAACTGGGTGAATGTCGATTTCGCCCATGTCGCGGCGCAGCTTGGCGTGGATCTTTTCAATGGCGAAGGCTGGGAAGCTTTCGATCGGGGCGAGCGTCCCGCCCCACGACCTGAACAATAAGGACCTCCTCATGACCATCGAATATCTCAAACGTGGCAAACCTGATGCTGACCGGGCAGAGGATGACGTGAAAACAGCCAACGTGGTCGCTTCAACGCTCAAGGAAATTGAGACGCGGGGCGATGCCGCCGTCCGCGAGTTGGCGGTGAAATTTGACGGCTATGATCGCACATCCTATCGCCTGACGCAGGACGAGATTGACGCGCTGATCGCCAAGGTCAGCCCGCGCGACCTGCAGGACATCAAGTTCGCGCAGGAACAGGTGGTCAACTTCGCCCAGGCGCAGCGCGACAGCATGCGCGATATCGAGGTGGAAACGCTGCCCGGCGTGATCCTTGGCCACAAGAATATCCCGGTGCAATCCGTGGGCTGCTACGTGCCCGGTGGCAAGTTCCCGATGGTCGCCTCGGCGCATATGTCGGTGGCCACGGCGAAGGTCGCAGGCGTGCCGCGCATCATCGCCTGCACGCCGCCCTTCAACGGTGAGCCGAACCCGGCCGTGATCGCCGCGATGCATCTGGGTGGGGCGCATGAAATCTATGTGCTGGGCGGCATTCAGGCCGTTGGCGCCATGGCCATCGGGACGGAGACCATTGATCCCGTGCATTTGCTGGTCGGTCCCGGAAACGCATTCGTCGCAGAGGCAAAGCGGCAGCTTTTCGGCCGCGTCGGCATCGACCTTTTCGCGGGCCCGACCGAGACGATGGTTATTGCCGACGAGACCGTTGACGCCGAGATGTGTGCCACCGACCTGCTGGGACAGGCCGAACATGGCTACAACTCGCCCGCGGTACTGGTGACGAACTCTCGCAAACTGGCAATGGAGACCCTGTCCGAGATCGACCGCATTCTGGAAATCCTGCCGACCGCTGGCACCGCGAGGGTCAGCTGGGAAGAATACGGCGAGGTCATCCTTTGCGACAGCTATGACGAGATGTTGCAGGTCGCCGACGAGATTGCGTCCGAACATGTGCAGGTCATGACGGATCGCGACGATTGGTTCCTTCAAAACATGACCTGCTACGGCGCGCTGTTCCTTGGTCCGCGCACCAATGTGGCCAATGGCGACAAGGTCATCGGCACCAACCACACGCTGCCCACCAAGAAGGCGGGCCGCTACACGGGCGGTCTCTGGGTCGGTAAATATCTGAAAACGCACAGTTACCAGAAGATCACGACGGATGAGGCGGCGACCCGGATCGGCGCCTACGGCTCTCGGCTGTGCCTGCTCGAAGGCTTTGTCGGCCATGCCGAGCAATGCAACCTGCGCGTCCGCCGTTATGGCGGGCAAAACGTGGCCTATGGAGAGGCCGCCGAGTAATGGAGGCTGGCATCCGTAACAGCAAGCTTCTGGCGCAGCTGCGCGGTGCGATGGCGGATTTTTCCGAAACGCCCGTGCGCGACGCCATTGCCACGCTGTTGACCCGCGACACGGTCGTGCGGATGTGCCACCCGTTCGGTGATCTGGACGGCGCAGACTGGTATGACACCTGCTACAGCCCCCTTCTGTCGGCCATCCCTGATCTTGAACGGCGCGACTGGATCGTCATGGAAGGGACTGACGGCGACGGTGTTCAGTGGGTCGGATGCGGCGGCACCTATGTCGGAACCTTTGCTGCACCTTTTCTGGATATCCCGCCCACGGGTCAGTTCTGTCACATGCGCTTTCACGAGTTCTACCGGATCGAAGACGACCGCGTCATCGAAGTGCAGGCGATCTGGGACATCCCGGAGCTGATGATGCAGGCGGGTGCCTGGCCGCTGGCCCCATCACTTGGGCGCGAAGGGCTGGTGCCCGGCCCGTCTTCGCAAGACGGGATTTTGAGGGGCCCGCGAGACGAGGCATCATCGGCCGCGACCTGCGGCCTGATTATCGACATGCTGGCGCATATGACCCGCCACCCTTCGCAAGGCGGCCCCGAGGTCATGGAGATGGATCGCTTCTGGCACGAGCGCATGACGTGGTACGGTCCTGCGGGCATCGGCACTTGCCGGGGCATTTCGGGATTTCGCAACTGGCACCAGATCCCGTTCCTCAACGCCATGCCCGACCGTGGTCAGCACGATGACGAGGTTACCTTCCATTTCTTCGCCGATGGCGATTACGCCGCTGTCACGGGTTGGCCGAATATGAAACAGGCGCTGACCGGGGGCGGGTGGCTTGGCCTGCCTGCAACGGGTCAGACGATCACCCTGCGCAGTCTCGATTTCTGGCGGGTCGAAAGCGGCAAGATCCGCGAAAACTGGGTGCTGGTCGACCTGCTGGACGTTTGCGCGCAATTGGGGCTGGATGTGTTTGCCCGCCTTCGCGAGATGAACAAGTCGCGTGTGCCGGGTGCGATACCCTTTCCCGTCGGAGACAGATGACATGACCCTTCCCACCACACCCAGCCTTCGCCTTGATGGAAAACGCGCGCTTGTCGCCGGGGCCTCCTCCGGTATCGGGTTGGCGGCTGCGGTGGCTTTGGGCGAAGCGGGGGCAGAGGTCACGGTCGCGGCGCGCCGTGCGGACGCGCTGGACACGCTGGTGGCCGGGATGACCGCACGGGGCTTGAAGGCGACCGCGCTGGCGATGGATGTCTCTGACGTGGGACAGACGCAGGCGGATGTGGCAAAGCACGGGCCGTTCGATGTGCTTGTCAATTCCGCTGGCGCTGCGCGTCACTCGCCCGCCCTTGAGACGCGCGAGCCCGATTTCGAATTCGTTTCAGACCTGAACCTGAAAGGGGCCTATTTCCTGACGCAGGCCGTGGCCAAGGGTCTGGTGGCGGCCGGCAAACCCGGATCACTCATCAATATCTCGTCCCAAATGGCCCATGTCGGCGGGATAGACCGTGCCGTCTATTGCGCCACCAAACATGCGGTCGAAGGCTTCACCAAGGCGATGGCGATCGAATGGGGCAAGCAGGGCATTCGCGTCAACACGATCTGCCCGACCTTCATCCTGACCGCGCTGACGCAAGTCACATTCGACCAGCCGGAAAAGCGTGCCTGGATCGAGGAAAAGATCAAGCTGCCCCGCGTGGGCGAGGTCGAGGATATCATGGGCCCCGTCGTCTTTCTTGCATCGGACGCGTCAGCGATGATCACCGGCAGCGCCCTGCTGGTAGATGGTGGGTGGACCGCAGAATGAGCAAGGTCACCTCAGCCGAAGTGGCAGCGCGGGCGGGTGTGTCGCAATCAGCCGTCAGCCGGGTTTTCACGCCCGGTGCCTCTGCTTCGAAACAGACGGCTGAAAAAGTGCGCAAGGCAGCCGAGGAGTTGGGGTATCGGCCCAACGTTCTTGCCCGCGCGATGGTGTCTGGAAAATCCCGGATCATCGGGCTGGTGGTGGCCTATCTGGAAAATCATTTCTATCCCGAAGCGGTCGAAAAGCTGTCCAATGCCCTGCAGGAGCGTGGGTATCACCTGCTGGTTTTCATGGCATCCCAAACGGCTGGGGATGTGAGTGGCGTGGTCGAGGAAATCCTTGATTACCAGGTCGACGGGATCATCGCCGCTTCGGTCGCCATGTCGTCGGAGCTGACGGAAAGATGCCACAAGGCAGGCGTGCCCATCGTCTTGTTCAACCGGTCGCAGGATACCGAAGAAGTTTCTTCCGTCGCCTCTGCCAATGTCGCCGGGGGCCGCAAGGTGGCAGAGTTCCTGCTGGCCGGTGGCCACCGCAAGATCGCCTATATTGCCGGGTGGGAAGGTGCATCCACGCAGCGCGATCGCGAAAGCGGATTCGTTGCCCGGTTGCAGGCGGCAGGTGTCGCACTGCATGCCCGCGGTGTCGGTAATTTTCAGATGCAAACCGCGGCCGAGGTCACCCGCACGATGTTCGCCGAAGACCCGCCAGATGCTGTCTTTGTCGCCAATGATCACATGGCCTTTGCGGTGATGGATGTGTTGCGTTCAGAGCTTGGGCTGAACGTGCCCGACGATGTCTCTGTCGTGGCTTATGACGATGTGCCGACCGCTGCCTGGCCTGCCTATGACCTCACAACCGTCCGCCAGCCTGCCAACCGGATGGTGGCGGAAACGGTCGCGCTTCTTCTGGCGGAAATTGACGGTGAAGGCGTGGCACCGCGAAAGATAGAGATCGACGGCCCACTGATTGTTCGCGGGTCCGCCCGCATTCCCGAAGGATGGAACGAATGAAGGGATTTGACCCCAAGTTCAGCAACTTCCCGCACTATATCATCGGGATCACCCGAGAGATCTGGGAAGATCGCGGGCTGGCCACTTTGCACGACTATTATGCTCAGGACATCGTGGTGCGCAGTCCGGGGTCTGTCGTCATCGGCAACGAGAATGTCATCGGCGCCACCATGGCAACGCTTGCCGAATTCCCGGATCGTGAATTGCTGGGCGAGGATGTGATCTGGTCGGGCACTCCGGAGGACGGCATGCTGTCCAGCCACCGCATCCTGACCACGGCCACGCATATGGGGGATGGTGTATACGGCACGGCAACGGGGAAGCGGCTGGCTTACCGGGTGATTGCCGATTGCCACGCCAGGAACAACGCCATCGACGACGAATGGCTTATCCGCGATCAGGGTGCGATTGTCCGGCAGATGGGCTGGGATCCGGAGGACTATGCCCGTGACCTGATCGCGCGCGAAGGTGGTCCCAAGGAATGCGTTCAACCCTTCACGCCCGAAATTGATCAGCCCGGCCCTTATATGGGGCGCGGCAATGACAATGAATGGGGTCAGCGCCATGCCGATATTCTGACCCGCATCATGGGTGCCGATATCGGGGTCATCAAGGCCGCGTATGACCGGGCCGCGCAGTCCGAGTATCCCGGCGGGCTGACGGGGCATGGCTGGGACCCGGTAGAGCGGTTCTGGATGGGGCTGCGCGCCGCTTTTCCAAGCGCCAAGTTTGAAATCCACCACCAGATCGGGCGCGAGGATGCGCATATGCCACCCCGCTCGGCCATCCGGTGGAGCCTGACGGGAACGCATGACGGGTGGGGCGCTTTCGGCAGGCCCACGGGTGCCAAGGTGCATGTCATGGGGGCGAGCCACGCCGAATTCGGGGCCGTCATTCCGGGCGAGATCCGCCTGCGGCGTGACTTCACGCTTTTTGATGAAACGTCGATCTGGAAACAGATCCTGATCCACACCGGTGCGCTCTAGATGTCCGCACGCGGCTTACTGCTGGATGCAAGCCTGTCCGCGCGACGCTTTCACAGCTATCGCGCGTCGTTACGGGCGCGCCGGTTGAACAACCGTCCCCCGGGGGGCGCTGGCAGAGCCGCAAGACCCCTGACACACGGAGAGACACAATGAGCACCATCGACCAACGCATCGTTCGCTACGGCGAATTGAAGCCCTGCAAAACCGCCTTTATCGACGCCCACACGCCGGGATCGGACCAGAAGGAAAACTTCACCATCATTGGCGGGGGCGTCAGCGAAAGCCCCGACCAGCATGTGCATATCACCGACAAGATCGGTTTCAACATTGGCGCGGCGGGCCAGCCACCCAAATGCCGCAATTCGCTGCACACCCACACCACGGCCGAGGTTTTCTTTGTCCTCAAGGGCCGCTGGCGCTTTTTCTGGGGCCGCTATGGCACGGCTGGTGAATTCGTCGCCGAAGAGGGGGACATCTTCAATATTCCCACGGGAATCTTTCGCGGGTTCGAAAATATCGGCACGGATTACGGGATGATCATGGCCGTGCTGGGCGGCGACGATGCGGGTGGCGGCGTGACATGGGCGCCGCAGGTGATCGAAGAGGCGCAGGCGCATGGTCTGATCCTGGGCGAGAACGGCGTGCTCTACGACAGCAAGAAAGGCCAGACCTTGCCGCATAACGTCTCGCCCATGCCTTTGCTGACCGAAGATGTGCTGAGCACGATCCCCGAAACCCCGGTCGAGCATGTCGTCCGCGATTATGTCGCCCGCTATTGGGATCTGATGGCGCTGGCCGCGACGAAACCCGCCAAGGTGATCGGAGAGAACGCCCTGCTGCGCGACAAACCCGGCTTCGAGGTGGAATTCCTGACCCGCGGGTCCGTGGGGCCGGATATGGTCACACCCGAGAAACCCACCGTGCTGATGCCCGTCCGGGGGCATTGGCGACTGTCCTGGCAGGGGGGAGAGACCATCCTCAACCCAGGCGACACGGCGCTGATGAAACCGGGCGAGGCGCATGGGCTGGAGGTGTCCATGACAGGCGAAGCCTCCATGTACCGGGTCATCGCCACGGATGATCCTGCCGGTCCCACCTGGGTCGGCTGACAACGTAATCCGCTCGGGCGCAGGCATGTCCCTGCGCCCGGCGATGTGATGCAGCAATCGCAGGGAGAATGCCATGTACCGCGCGGTGCCGAACAAAACACCACTGGTGCTGATCCCGGGCATGATGTGCGACGGGCGGCTTTATGGCCCGCAGATCGCGGCATTTTCCGGGGTCCGCGCTGTGCAGATTGCGCCGATTGCTGCGCATGACACAGTCGAGGCGCTGGCGGCAGACATCCTTGCGGGCGCCCCGCCGCGCTTTGCCCTTGCAGGTCTTTCGATGGGTGGCATCGTGGCGATGGAGGTGCTGCGTCAGGCGCCAGAGCGGGTGGACCGCATCGCCCTGCTGGACACCAACCCCCGCGCGGAACTAGACGCGGTAAAGCAACGGCGCGCACCCCAGATGCAGGCCGTGCGCGACGGCGACCTTGCCTGCGTGATGCGCGAAGAGATGATCCCGAATTACACCCATGTCGGCGCCGACAGACCGGATCTGGACAGGCTGGCGCTCGACATGGCGATGGGGCTGGGGGCGGAGGTCTTTCTTCGGCAATCAAGGGCGCTCATGTCGCGCCCCGCCCAGCTGGATACGCTGGCCGCCTATGTCGGCCCCGCATTGGTGCTGGTGGGCGAGAGCGACAGGCTTTGCCCGCTTGATCGCCATACCCAGATGGCAGAGCTCTTGCACAACGCGACGTTGGAGGTGATCGCAAAGGCCGGTCACCTGACCACGCTGGAACAACCCGATGCAACCAATGCTGCGCTGGCGCGCTGGCTGGAGGACTGATGGACAATTCGCTTCTCGACCTGTTGAAACAGGTGGACACCCCCACCGTTTGCAATGCTATCGAAGTGGCCGAAGGCAAGCGCGGGTTCGACCGGTTTACCCGGGGCACCATGCAATGCTCTGCACCAGACGCGCCTGCAATGGTCGGTTATGCGCGTACAGCTAAGATCGCCGCCATTGCCCCGCCGACCGAACCGCCCGAGGTCATCAAAGCACGGCGGATGGACTATTACCGGCACATGGCCAGCGGTCCGCGCCCAGCCATCGCCGTGGTCGAGGATCTGGACCACCCGCACGCGATCGGGGCCTATTGGGGAGAGATCAATACGACCATTCACAAGGGCTTTGGCCTGTCAGGCGCCCTTACCAACGGTGTGATGCGCGACCTTGGCGACCTGCCCGAAGGGTTTCCGGTCGTGGCAGGCTCTGTCGGGCCGTCGCACGGGTTCGTCCATGTCCGCGAAATCGCGACCCCGGTTTCAATCTTCGGACTAACCATTGCTGACTGCGATCTTGTCCATGCCGACCGCCACGGCGCGCTTGTGATCCCACCCGAGACGCTTCCCATTCTCGAAACATCGATCCGCAAGCTGATCGACACCGAAAGCCTGATCCTGCACCCGGCCCGTCAGGCGGGATTTGACTTCGACGCGTTCGAGGCCGCATGGGCCAGGTTTGAAGCCGCAAGAACCTGACACGTCCTTGCGGGCGACGATAATCCCCATACGGACAAACGCGCCAACCGGCTACCTGCACTGCAATGTTACGCACCGACGGTTCCCTTGGCGGCGCTTGCCTGTGTAAGCTGCGCGTCTAGGCAGGCAAAACGGAATGCGACATGAATTTCGACTATATCGTCGTTGGCGCGGGCAGTGCAGGTTGCCTGATGGCGAACCGGCTGAGCGCCGATCCGGCGAACAGGGTCCTGCTGCTTGAGGCGGGCAAGCCCGACACCTATCCGTGGATCCACATCCCTGTTGGCTACTTGTACTGCATCGGCAATCCACGTGCGGACTGGCTGTACCATACCGAGGCGGACAAGGGGCTGAACGGGCGGTCCCTGCGCTATCCCCGCGGCAAGACGCTGGGGGGCTGTTCGTCGATCAATGGCATGATCTACATGCGCGGACAGGCGCGCGATTACGACAATTGGGCAAAGCTGACGGGCGAGGATGCGTGGAACTGGGAAAACGCCCTGAAGGATTTCAAGGCGCATGAGGACCATTACAGGCTGGATGATGGTGCCGATCCGCAGACCGGCGACAACAGCCGTTTTTCCGACCTGCACGGCCATGGCGGCGAATGGCGGGTCGAGAAACAGCGCCTGCGGTGGGACGTTCTGGACAGCTTTGCCGATGCTGCGGCGCAGGCCGGCATCGAAAAGACCGATGATTTCAACAGTGGTGACAATGCAGGCGTAGGCTATTTCGACGTCAATCAGCGGTCGGGATGGCGATGGAACACGTCAAAGGCATTCCTGCGGCCAATTAAATCGCGCAGCAACCTGACAGTCTGGACCGAAGCACATGTTGAAAAGCTGGTCTTTGAAAATGGCACCAATGGGCGGCCCCGCTGTAAAGGAGCTTTGGTCAATCGAGGTGGCGCATCGGTTCGGGTCAGTGCGGCGCGCGAGGTCGTGCTTTGTGCGGGGGCGGTGAACTCCCCGGCCATCCTGCAATTGTCGGGTATTGGCCCTGCCGGGTTGCTGACCTCCCACTGCATCGACCTTGTGCTTGACGCCCCGCAGGTGGGCGAGAACCTGCAGGATCACCTTCAAATCCGGGCCGTGTTCAAGGTCAGGGGCACGCGGACCCTGAACACGCTTGCCAACTCGATCTTCGGCAAGGCCCGGATCGGGATGGAATATTTGTTCAGGCGGTCTGGCCCGATGAGCATGGCGCCAAGCCAGCTGGGGGCTTTCACCCGATCTGACGCATCGCGCCCGCATGCCAACCTGGAATACCACGTTCAACCGCTGAGCCTTGAAGCCTTTGGCGAGGATCTGCACGACTTTCCGGCAGTCACCGTCAGTGTCTGCAACCTCAACCCGACAAGCCGCGGACATGTGCGTATCGGTTCGTCCGATTTCCAAGCTGCGCCGAGGATTTCGCCCAATTACCTGGCGACGGACGAAGACCGCAAAGTCGCGGCGCAAAGCCTGCGGCAGGTCCGCCAGATCATGGCGCAACCGGCCATGGCCCCCTACGTACCGGAGGAGTTCAAGCCCGGTATCCAGTATCAGAGCGACGATGACTTGGCCAAGCTCGCCGGCGATATCGCGACCACCATCTTTCACCCGGTCGGGACGGTGAAAATGGGGCATAAGGACGACCCGACTGCGGTGCTCGACCCTCATCTGCGACTAAAGGGGGTCGCAGGTCTGCGTGTCGTTGATGCCAGCATCATGCCAGAGATCACAAGTGGAAACACAAATGCGCCAACCCTCATGATCGCCGAGAAGGCCGCGGGCTGGATCCTGTCCGGGCAGTAAAGGCAGGGGATGATGACCGGGGCGCATTGCTGCAATCGCGCATCAAGCGACGTACAGGGCCGCCAACGAAGGACGGCCCTGTGCCATATCTTACAGCAGTGAAAGCAACTTGCGCGCCGCTTCTTCAGAGGAGGCGGGGTTCTGCCCGGTCACCAGCTTGCCGTCCACGACGACGAAAGACGCCCAGTCATCACCCTTGCGGTAGATACCACCATTGGCCTTCAGCATATCCTCGACAAGAAACGGGACCACATCCGTGAGCCCCACGGCCTCTTCTTCGGTGTTGGTGAACCCGGTCACCGTTTTGCCGGACACCAGCGGCTTGTCATCCGTGCCCATAGTGCGCCGGAAAACCGCAGGGGCATGGCAGACAGCCCCGACAGGGCGGTCGGATCCGGCGAAGGCCTCGATCAGCGCCTTGCTGTCATCATCTTCGGCCAGATCCCACAAAGGACCGTGCCCGCCGGGATAGAAAATCGCGTCGAACCCATCGGCAGAAACGGAGGAAAGAACCCGGGTGTTCGCGAGCGCGGCCTGCGCATCCTTGTCGGACTTGAAGCGCGTCGTTGCCTCTGTCTGTGCATCCTCGGTATCGCTGCCGGGGTCGAGCGGTGGCTGGCCGCCCTTGGGCGATGCCAGCGTTATCTCGGCGCCCGCATCCTTGAAGACATAGTAGGGGGCCGCGAACTCTTCCAACCAGAAGCCCGTTTTCTTGCCGGTATCGCCCAGTTGGTCGTGCGAGGTTAAAACCATCAGTATTTTCATGCAGTCAGCGCCTTTCCGTAGGTGTGTTTCAGTCGCTAAGCTTGACGACACGCTTGCCGAATGCCTCGCCTCTGAGCAGCCCAACGAATGCGGCGGGCGCCTGTTCCAGACCACTGATGACTTCTTCGCGATAACGGATACGGCCGTCGGCGACCCAGCCGCCCACCTGCTTGGCGAATTCCGGGTAAAGATGGCCGAAGTCATCAAAGACGATGAAGCCACGCACCGTCATGCGCTTTTTCAGAATTGTCCCCAACAGAAGGTTGAGCCGGTCCGGACCGTCGGGAAGCGAAATCGCGTTATACTGTGAAATCAGGCCGCAGACAGGGATCCGCGCCGAGGTGTTCAGCAGCGGCATCACCGCATCAAAAACCGCCCCGCCGACATTTTCGTAGTAGATATCGATACCGTCAGGAACGGCGTTTTTCAGGGCCTCGGGAAAGCCGTTAGCCTTGTAATCGATGCAGGCATCAAATCCCAGCGTGTCGACGACATGCGCGCATTTCTCAGACCCGCCGGCAATGCCTACGACGCGCAGTCCCAGGATCTTGCCGATCTGCCCGACAGTCGCGCCGACGGGGCCGCTGGCGCCTGCAACGACCAGTGTTTCGCCTTCTTTCGGCTGGCCGATCTGCGTCAGGCCGGCCCATGCGGTCAGCCCTGGCATGCCCAGAACACCCAATGCCCAGGACGGATTTTCGGGGGATTTGCCCATGTTGATGACCCCTGTGCCATCGGAAAGGGCGTAGTCCTGCCATCCCCCGAAAGCCACGACCCAATCGTCGGCCTCGAACCCGGGGACGTCAGAGCTGACAACCTGCGCCACGGTCCCGCCGACCATGACGTCACCAATCTCGACCGGCGCCGCATAGGACGGTGCATCGCTCATCCGGCCGCGCATGTAGGGATCGAGGGACAGAAATTCGTTTCGCAACAGCATCTGTCCCTTCCTTGGAGTAGGAACGGGCGCAGTCTCAAGGCGGAGCGTGTTGTCATTGGGCTCGCCCTGCGGGCGTTCGGCCAGTACGAATTTGCGGTTTTCTGTCTGAGACTGGGGCATGGGTATTCCTGTTCCTGCGTTGGTCTTGTCTGTCGCAAAGGTCAAGCAGTTCCACGGGCCGCGCGGAGCGGCTTGCGATGTGACGGCATGATTTCGAAGGGCAGATGTTGGTGCGTGATGCTGAACCGTAGCTAGGCCTGATTTGCGACAATGCAATGGCCCCAGCTGCATTCATCTTGGTATCTGCAACATGTGAATGTGCGTCATTGCGCAACGGGTCGTGCGAAGAACCTAGGTAGGTACTAAGCCACGCGGGCATTCAGGGTTGTCCGCAATGCGCCAAATCAACCGTTTGAAACAGCGTCAGGTGCAGTTTGGCGCGGCGAAAACCCCTTTGCTGAGTCTCGCGACCTTGCCGTCTTTCATGAGGTTCGCAAGAACCTGGAGGCGTGCCTTACGGGTCGATTTCGATGTCTCGACAGCGCGTATCTTGCGCATCAGCTGCTGCAAGGTGAACTGCTTACAGTCTTCAACGTATGACAGATAGACCACGGCGGCCTCCATCAGATCGGGCAGGGCGGTGGCGCCCCTGACACGAACAAATTCGGGGAAATCGATTTGGTCTGCACCCGGGTCGCTCTGAACCCTTGGGTCATGTCGGAAGGCGTCGGCGTTGACCTGCGAAGGTTTGCGCGAAGTCATCGCTTGATGGGTGATATCCGTTCGCTGCTCTGGCACCAGCATCAGCGTCGCGTAAACGGGGTGCTCATGGGACGTATCCGGATCGGCCGAGGTCGCAAGATCCTGCCGGTAGCGCGTCTCGGCATCCGGTTCATTGCACTTGTTTGGCGATTCCAGACCTGCCCGTGTGGCTGCGGCGGCCGCCCGGAGATGGGCAAGCGCGTGACGGCGGCGCGACCCCGCGGGATTGCCCATTTCGGCGTCGGCCTTGGCGATGAGCCGGGTCATGTCAGCCGCGTCCTCGTCCTCATCCGCCGGATGTCCGTCACCTGCGGTGGCCGTAGCGGACCGCAAACCGATTTCGTCGGGTTGCACCGCGTCTTGGGTGATTTCCTGCAGTTTCCCCGCGGCAACAGCGTTTCTGAATTCCGAACGTTTGACCTTGAGCACACGCCACCGTTGTCCCGCTGTGACCCCGGCCCCTGAACTCTCCTCCCGCTTCGGATCGAATTGTTTTGCTGGATCATTGAACGCACCCGTGGTCACCATCCGCACGTCACTTTCGTAGGTCTATGGGAATTCCAGATGGGCGAAGGCGCGCTATGCTTCCGTGTCGAACGCCCCTGGATTCCGGCTGATTGTGCAACATTGTGTTCTTTATCTGAAAACGTCATTAAGTACCTATGAACGAAGTCATATTTAGCAGTTCCAATCCGGTGACGCTGGTCGGGGGCGGTGCTCACGACGCGTCTGTTTTGCGTGACTGTCTGCGCCACGCTCCGCAGGTTGTAGCAGCCGATAGTGGCGCGGATGTGGCATTGTCGTGCAATATTATCCCCGACGCGGTTGTCGGCGATCTGGACTCTGTCTCAGCGGATGCGAAGGCGGCGATCCCGGCTGACCGATTGCACCGTATCGGCGAACAGGACAGCACGGATTTCGAAAAATGCCTGCGCTCTATCGATGCTCCGGCCATTCTGTGCGCGGGTTTTTTCGGGGACCGGCTGGATCACCAGCTTGCGGTCTTGTCGGTGCTGGCGCGCTACGACGCGCGGCACATGCTGGTTGGACCCGTGGATGTCGTGTTTGCTGCACCGCGACGCATTGCACTTGATCTGCCGTTTGGGACCAGGTTTTCGCTCTTTCCGATGAGACAGGTGGCAGGGCGCAGTCGCGGCCTGCGCTGGCCGATTGATGGTATCGACTTCACGCCGGACGGCCGTATCGGCACCTCGAACGAGGTGACGGGGCCGGTCGAACTGGAAACCGATGGGCCGGGACTGCTGGTTATTCTGCCGCGGAGCGCATTTGCGCAGGTCCTGGAGGCGTGGGGGCTGACCGGCTGATCGCGCGTTCGCGCAGCACGATATACAGCCCCGCCGCAATCGTGATGAGTATTCCGACCGACGCCAAGGCATTCGGCAGTTCGCTGAAGATGATCCAGCCGATCAGCGTCGCGAAAGGTATCTCCAGATATTGCATCGGGGCGAGCGTGGCCGAAGGCGCATAGCGCAGCGACCATGTCATGAGCAGATGCGCCAGCGTGCCCAGAAGGCCGATCCCCAGAAGCAATCCCAGAGTGTCCGTGCTTGGCGTGACCCATTCGAAGGCAGACCCTTCGACATGGCCAAACAGCAGGATTGCCGGGGCGATCATCACCACCGCCATGACACCGCTGACGGCCTGAAGGCCGATCGGATCGGTTTCCTTCGCGATCTGGCGTGTGACCAACATGAAAAACGCGAAGTTCAGGGCGACACCCAAGGGCAGCAGGGCGGGCCAGCCAACCTGCTGAAAGCTGGGTTGCACAACAAGCAGCGTACCGATGAAACCGACCGCGCAGGCAACCATCCGGCGCCAGCCGATCTCTTCTTGAAGCACGTAATGCCCAAGGACCATCATCAGGAAAGGCATCACGAAAGCAATCGCCACGGCATCCGCAAGGGGCAGGTAGCGCAGCGCGGTGAACATCATCGCGATTCCCACTCCGTGCAGCACGGTGCGTAGAATAGTCAGCCGCAAGACCCGTCCGCGCATGCGCCAAGGCCGCCCGGTGGCCATGATGAGAGGGATGAGGACAAGCGCCTGTACGGCGAATCGCCAAAGCAGCAATTCTCCGATGGGCACCACCCCGCCAAGGAGTTTGGCAACCGCATCACCCATAGGTGCAACGACACAAAATCCGAGCATGAGCCCGATACCAAGTAGGGGTCTGTCCATCATCCGGCCAAGCTAAGCCGAGAGCCAAAGCTTGGCAATCCGGTTTCGCGTATTACGTGTGGTGAAATCGCATTACGTGTGTACGGAACTAAGGCGGTTTGGCGGCGCCAGCTTTGCCTTACCTTACGTCAACAATTGGGCACATTCACCGCAAGCCCGCCCAATGAGGTCTCCTTGTATTTTTCGGCCATGTCTACGCCGGTTTGCCTCATGGTTTCGATACAGGCGTCGAGCGGGACGAGATGCGTGCCATTGCCGCGCAAGGCAAGGCTGGCGGCGGTGACGGCCTTTACCGCACCCAACCCGTTACGCTCGATACAGGGCACCTGAACCAGACCTTTGACAGGGTCGCAGGTCATGCCAAGATGGTGCTCCAGCGCGATTTCAGCAGCGTTTTCGATCTGTGCCGGCGAGCCCCCCAAGACAGCGCAAAGCCCTGCGGCGGCCATCGCAGAGGCGCTGCCCACTTCCGCCTGACAGCCCGCCTCGGCGCCCGAAATGGATGCGTTGTATTTGACCAGTCCACCAATTGCGGCAGCCGTCAGCAGGAAATCGGGGATGCGCGCAGCGCTGGCGCCCGGCACGTGGTCCAGCCAGTAGCGAATCGTCGCGGGCACAACTCCCGCAGCGCCATTGGTCGGGGCAGTCACGACCTGACCACCGGCGGCGTTTTCTTCGTTCACCGCCATGGCATACATGCTCATCCAGTCGTTGATCGTATGCGGGGCCGGCTGATTGCGACCACGTTCCGACTGCAACGCGTCGTGAATCCCGCGTGCACGACGCCGGACATTCAGGCCGCCGGGAAGAATCCCGTCGTTTTCCAAACCACGGTCGATGCAATCATTCATCACCTGCCAGATGCGTTTCACGCCGCGGTCCAGCCCCTCTGCCGTGCCGCGGGACACCTCGTTTGCGCGTTTCATTTCGGCAATGCTCAGGCCATTGTTCTCAGCCATCTGCAGCATCTCTGCGGCCGTCTTGAACGGGTAGGGGACGGGGTCACCCTCATCGGTATCGCGACCGGCGGCGAGTTCGGCCTCTGTCAGGACAAAGCCACCGCCGACCGAATAGTAAGTCTCTTGCAGCACGACATCGCCCTGCGCGTCCGTGGCCAGCAGAATCATGCCATTGGCATGACCGGGAAGCGCGGGCCCGAAGTCAAATCGCAGATCCTTCTTCGGGTCGAACTGCAACGGTGCCAGCCCTTCTGGCGTGACCTGCTTGGTGTCTCGGATTCGGGCAAGGGCGGCCTCGGCAGCCTCGGGGTCGTAGCTTTCGGGCTGAAAGCCTGCGAGGCCCAGCACGGTTGCGCGGTCCGTGGCATGCCCCACGCCGGTATGCGCAAGCGATCCGTGCAGGCTGGCGCGCAGCCCGTGCACCTGGAAGGGCGAGCCGCGCAGCAGGTCCAGAAAGCGCCCTGCGGCGACCATCGGCCCCATCGTGTGCGAAGAGGACGGGCCGATGCCCACCTTGAACATCTCGAAGACAGAAAGAAACATGTCGCGCCTTCCCTAAATTGCGTGCTGAGTGTCGATCTAGCGCAGCTTGCAAGAGCCGGAGATGCGTGGGGCGACATTTTCATTGCCGCCTGCGGCGTGGGTGCAAATCGCTTGGGTCGCCGACGGTGGTCAGGCGCCCAGCCAGTGGGCGATCCACACCAGCAGGACCCCCATCGCCATCGCAGTCAAACCGACGAGGCGCCGGGCGTCAATGTCAAGGTTTCGCAGCGCTTCGAGCAAGGTCTCGATAAGCGAAGGGGCCAGCAACCATGCCAGCCCCTCCACCAAGAGTACGAGTCCGATCGCAAGGATCAGAGTTTCGATCAATTGGACGCAGCCGGCGCTTCGGCGGCGCCGTCCTCGATTGTGTCTGCCTCAGCGCCATCGGTCTCTGGCTGCAGGGCCTCTTCGGGCAGTTCCGGCGCGCCGGGGCTTACCGGTGCCATCTGCCGAAGCTTCTCGACATCCATATTCTCGATATTGACGGCACCCAGACCATCCGCACGGATCGCCCCGAAGAGCGGGCTGAGCAGATCGCTGTCGGGCGAGATCACCAGCGTGGAATTCTCCGGCTGAAGAGTCTCTTCGAACGCGGCGAGCGAGCGGTAGAAGGCGAAGAACTCCGTGTTGTCGCCAAAGGCTTCGGCATAAACGCGGTTACGTTCTGCGTCGGCCTCACCTCGGGTGATGTCGGCATCCCGTTCGGCGTTTGACACGGTTTCCACAACGGTCCGGTCGGCAGCGGCGCGAACACGCTGTGCAGCCTCGTTACCGCGGGCGATCTCGTCGGCGGCTTCGCGTTCACGTTCGGCGCGCATCCGGGCAAAGGTCGCTTCGAGGTTCTGCTGCGGCAGGTTGGTCTGCTTCAGGCGAACGTCGACGATTTCCAGCCCAAGGCTTTCGGCGCGGGTCCGGGCAGCGGTACGGATACGTACTGCCAGATCCCGGCGTTCAACCGACAGGATCGTGTCGGAGGTTACCTGATCGGCACCCAGAACTTCGCGGATCTGCGCGTTCAGAATGGCCGAGAGACGATCCTCGGCAGTCCGAATGCCACCAACACCAACGGCCTGGCGGAACTGAACCACGTCAGAAATCCGGTAACGCGCGAAGGCGTCAACAACCAGTCGGCGGTCGTCCGATGGCGTGACCTCGATCGTGTCGGTGTCCAGCGACAGGATGCGGTCGTCGTATTTCACGACTTCCTGAATCAGCGGAACCTTGAAGCCAAGCCCCGGTTCTTCGACGACCTGACGGATCTGGCCAAATTGCAGCACAAGCGCCTTCTCGCGCTCGTCCACGATGAAGACGGACATTGACACGGCGATGATCGCGATGACGACGCCGGGTAGAAGAAAGGCGGATTTACGCATCAGTTCGACCCTCCGGAAGTGGTGCTGGTGCCGGATCGGCGCAGCTCGTTCAGCGGCAGATAGGGCAGCACGCCCTGTCCTTCACCACTGCTGGTATCGTCCAGGATGATCTTGTCGACCTTGCCCAGCGTGCGTTCGATCGTCTCAAGGTAGAGACGGCGCTGGGTGACTTCCGGCGCCTGATTGAACTCGCTGGCGACAGCGATGAAGCGGCTTGCCTCACCGATGGCCTGGTTGACCACGCTTGCGCGGTAACCTTCGGCCTCTTCCAGCTTTTGCGCAGCTTCACCGCGCGCTTCGGCCAATACGCGGTTGGCATAGGCGTCAGCCTGGCGCTGCAACCGGTCGCGTTCCTGTTCGGCGGCCTGAACTTCGCGGAAGGCGTCAATCACCTCTGCGGGCGGGTCGGCCCGGTCAAGGTTCACACGCACCACGTTGATGCCGCTTTCGTAGTCATCAAGCGTCTGCTGGATGTTGTCGAGCGCAGTATCCGCGATAAGACCCCGGTCACGGTTGAGGATCGGCGCAAGGTTGGATGCGGCGATGATCTCGCGCATGACCGATTCGGAAACCGCCTGCACCGTCAGTTGTGGATCACGGATGTTGAACAGCACCTTCGCCGGGTCGGAAATATTCCAGACCACCTGAAAACCGATGTCCACGATATTGGCATCGGTGGTCAGCATCAGGCCATCGCCGTTTGCGCCGCGCCCGTCGCCGATATTCTCGGTCCGTTCCGAGGTCACGTTGATGACCTCGTAGGTGACAAAGGGCCAGGGCGCAAAATTCAGACCGGAATTGCCGGTGGCAGAATACTTGCCAAGGAAGAGCTCAACCGATTGTTCTTCGGGCTTCACGGTGTAAAAGCTTGAAAACGCCCAAAGACCGACGGCCGCCAGGATGCCCAGACCGATCGTGCCCCGCGAAAAGCTTGGCCCGCCGCCGCCACCAGAGCCGTTGCCCGTTCCCCGGCCGCCGCGTCCGCCCATCAGCACGCGCAGCTGTTCCTGGCCCTTTTTGACCAGTTCGTCGATCTCGGGGATCTGTGCGCCGTCGTCATCGGGGCGCCGACCACCGCCATTCCCGTCGCTACCGTTGCCGGAGCCCCGATTGCCTCCGCCGCCCCATGGGCCGCCGCTGTTTCCTGCCATCTGTACCGTAGCCTCCTCGTTCAATGCGCACATCCCTTTGTGTTATAGGGAAACTGTGGACAAATGCGCGAATTTCAAGCCGTGCGGATAGGTTGCCGCATGGTGACGATCTCTTCGGACATGGTGGGATGCACCGCAACTGTCCGGTCGAAGTCTTCTTTTGTTGCGCCCATTTTGATAGCGATACCCGCCATTTGGATCATTTCGCCCGCGCCCGGTGCCACGATGTGGCACCCCAGCACCTTGCGGGTCTCTTTGCTGACCACAAGTTTCATCAAGACACGATCCGTGCGCCCGGCAAAGGCCGTTTGCATCGGTTTGAAGCTGGTGCAGTAGATCTCCACCGGCTCTTTTTCGCGGGCGTCTTCCTCGGACAGGCCAACCGTGCCCACCTCGGGCTGGGTGAAGATTGCCGTCGGAATCAACTCGTGGTCGACGGGTGTCGGGTTGCCCTTGAACACCGTTTCGACAAAGGCCATGCCCTCGCGGATGGCAACCGGCGTCAACTGGACACGGTTCGTCACGTCACCGATTGCATAGATCGACGGGACGGAGGTCTGGGAATACTCGTCGACCAGCACCTCTCCGCTGCGGCCAAGCTTCACGCCTGCGTCTTCCAGACCGATGCCTGTCGTGTTCGGGGCGCGGCCGGTTGCGAGCATCACCTGGTCGAAGACACGCTCTTCGCCATTGGTTGCCTTGACCCAGATGCCGTCATCGACCTTCTTCATCTCGATGATATTCGTACCAAGATGCAGATCGACGCCCGATTGCATCATCTCTTCGGACACCAGCCCGCGTGCTTCGCCGTCAAAGCCGCGCAGGATCTGAGCACCGCGATAGTATTGCGTGGTTTCGACGCCAAGACCGTTCATGATGCAGGCGAATTCGCAGGCGATGTAACCGCCGCCAAGGATCAGCAGCCGTTTGGGCAATTCATCCAAGTGGAAGATTTCGTTCGATGTGATCGCAAGCTCGGCGCCCGGCATGTCCGGTTTGACGGGCCAGCCACCCATTGCCAGCAGGATGTGCTTTGCCGTCTTGCGCGTCCCATCCGCCAGTTCGACCGTATGCGCATCGACAACCCGGGCGCGCTGGTCGAACGTCTCGACCCCGGAATTGGCCAGCAGGCGGCGGTACACGCCTTCAAGCCGGTCCAGCTCTGCCTCCAGCTTGCCGCGGAAAGCTGGCCAGTCGAAACCACCGGCCATCATCTTCCAGCCATAGGCCTGGGCGTCCTCGGCAATGCTGCCATATTCGCTTGCAAAGACCATGAGTTTCTTGGGCACACAGCCACGGATGACGCAGGTGCCGCCATAGCGGCTTTCTTCTGCCAGACCCACCTTGGCACCGGCTTCGCCTGCTGCGACGCGCGCCGCACGAACGCCGCCAGAACCACCGCCAATCACAAAGAGATCGTAATCGAATTCCATCACATTTGCCTCGATTTTCGTTGAGGAACCATCGGTCTGCCGGACTTATCGGTCGTTAGCCGTCCAGGTCCCTGAAGAGGTTGTCGGTCTTGGGCGCATCCGGCCGCTGCCGCTGTGCCCCGCCCGATGTGACATCGCGCAGTTCCACCTGGCCGTCGCTGTGGCCGATGACCACGACATCGCAAATATCAATGAACAGGCCGTTTTCAACCACGCCGGGCAGTTGGTTCAGCGTCAATGCCATCTGCCGGGCGTTGCCTATGCGGCCCAGATGCAGGTCAAGGATATGGTTGCCTTCATCCGTCACGAAGGGGGCGTCGCCATCCATGCGCAGCGTGACGTCGCGTCCGCTCACATCCATCGAGCCCAAGGCTTCCTCGATCAGCGTCTTCGTGGTGCGCATGCCGAAGGGGATGACCTCTACCGGCAGCGGAAATTTCCCAAGCGTTTCGACCGATTTGGCCGGATCGGTGATCACGACCATCTTGTCGCTCGCTGTCGCCACGATCTTTTCCTGCAACAGCGCGCCGCCACCGCCCTTGATCAGGTTGAGATCGCCGTCAAATTCGTCCGCGCCATCAATGGTGACGTCAAGCCAGCCAGCCTCGTCGAGCGTGATGACCTCGATGCCGACCTCCCGGGCCAGCTTTGCCGTACGTGTGGATGTCGGGACGCCCCGGAATTTCAGGCCGTTGTCGCGAACCTTGTCGCCAAGGCAACGCACAAGCCAAGCCGCAGTCGATCCGGTTCCAAGCCCGACCCGCATGCCATCTTCGACAAACTCTGCCGCTCTTGCGGCAGATGCAAACTTGGCCCTGTCAACGGGGGACAATTCTGAGGTCATGTATAGCTCTCCGTAGGTCGCCGGGGCGTTATAGGGAAGATGTGGCGGGGGCGCGAGGGGCCAATTGCAACAAATCGCTTCCCGACATGCGGAATTGGGCAGATGGAAGCGCGCGCGGGCCGCCTCGGGCATAGAATCAGGTGGGTTCGGTCATGCGGTTTAGGCGCTCGCATCCGCAAGATCCCCCGGCAAACAAGGCCGCAAGCCAGCGTCACATGGTCGATTTCCGGCTCTTCGGGCGTGCTCACAACGCGTTGATCGAGCTGTGAGTGGACATGGCGTCGATTTGCGTTCACCAATTCAGTGCCTACATTGTGACCACAAAGCGGCGGTTTTCCATGAACCGGCCATCTCACGTCACTGACAAGGAGAAGTCGAGTGCAACCACAGGCAATCACAAATACACAGACCTCGGGGCACCGGCTCCGGATGATCTGGCTGTCCGGCCTTACCGTGATGCTGATCATGTCACAGGCAGTTGTCGCCGCAGCGCGCGGCGCGCCGGAATCATTCGCGGATCTGGCCGAGCGCATCAGCCCGGCTGTCGTCAACATCACCACCTCTACCGTGGTCGAAGGCCGCAGCGGACCGCAGGGGATCGTCCCCGAAGGCTCCCCGTTCGAGGATTTCTTCCGCGAGTTTCAGGACCGTAACGGGCAGGGCAACCGGCCGCGCCGCTCCTCGGCACTTGGATCCGGATTCGTTATCTCCGAAGATGGGTTCATCGTGACCAACAACCACGTGATCGACGGCGCCGACGAAGTGACGATCGAGTTTTTCAGCGGCAATGAACTGCCCGCCACGGTCGTGGGGACAGATCCCAACACTGATATCGCGCTTTTGAAGGTCGAAGCGGACGAGGCATTGCCGTTTGTCAGCTTTGGTGACAGCGACCTTGCGCGCGTGGGCGATTGGGTCATGGCGATGGGCAACCCGCTTGGTCAGGGGTTTTCCGTCTCCGCGGGTATCGTTTCGGCCCGCAACCGGGCGCTTTCAGGCACCTATGACGACTACATCCAGACCGATGCGGCGATCAACCGTGGTAACTCTGGTGGTCCGCTCTTCAACATGGATGGCGAGGTTGTCGGCGTGAACACGGCAATCCTGTCGCCGAATGGCGGTTCCATCGGCATCGGGTTCTCGATGGCGTCCAATGTCGTTACCCGGGTTGTCGATCAGCTGAAGGAATTTGGTGAGACACGCCGCGGCTGGCTTGGCGTTCGCATTCAGGACGTCACCGACGATGTCGCAGAGGCGATGGGCCTTGAGGCCACCGCTGGCGCGCTGGTGACCGATGTGCCGGAAGGCCCGGCCATGGAAGCAGGCATCAAGCAAGGCGACGTCATTGTCAGCTTTGATGGCCGTTCTGTCGAAGACACGCGCGGGCTGGTGCGTCAGGTGGGTAACACCGAGGTTGGCAAGAGCGTGCGCGTTGTCGTGATCCGTGAAGGCGTGTCAGAGACGCTGAAGATCACGCTCGGGCGGCGCGAAGAGGCTGAAGGCGCGGTGCCTGCCGCACAGCCCGGCGATGTGACCCCGGAAGAGCCTTCGAAATCCGAGGTTCTGGGCCTTACGCTTCAGGTGCTGAGCGATGACTTGAAAGCGCAGCTGGATCTTGGCCCGAACAGCGAAGGGCTTGTGGTCACGGATGTCGACGAGACCAGCCAGGCCTATGAAAAAGGTCTTCGCGCCGGTGATCTGATCACCGAAGCAGGACAGCGCAAGGTGGTCAGCATTGGCGATTTCGAGGATCGCATCACCGAAGCCCGCGAGGCCGGCCGCAAATCGCTATTGCTGCTGGTTCGTCGTGGCGGTGATCCGCGCTTTGTCGCTTTGGGTCTCGACGAAGGCTAAGGTTTGGCTGGCTTGCCAGTTCGAAACCGCAACAGGGGCGCCCACGGGCGCCCCTTGTCATGAAAACCTCGGCGGCAAGGAAACGGCCGCCGTCTTGGTCAGACGCTTGATGCGCGGTGCCCCCGTGGCAAAGGCTGGGTAAGCCCGGCAATTCTTGGGCACAGGCCCCCGGACCTCGCCCCCAACGGGTCGGGCTGTCAGTTTGGGGTGGTGCGCGCCCGGCCGCTTGGCTAGGAATATCTGAATATCGTGAAATGAGGAGCCGAAATGGCGAAGATCACCTATATCGAACACAACGGAACGGAACATGTGGTCGATGTGGCCAGCGGGCTGACCGTCATGGAGGGCGCGCGGGACAACAACATTCCGGGCATCGAGGCTGACTGCGGCGGCGCTTGCGCCTGCTCTACCTGCCATGTCTATGTCGATCCGGCCTGGGTGGAAAAGCTGCCCGCCAAGGATGACATGGAAGAGGACATGCTGGATTTCGCCTATGAGCCTGATCCCATCCGGTCGCGTCTGACCTGTCAGATCAAGGTCACGGATGAGCTTGAAGGGCTCGTTGTGCAGATGCCCGAAAAGCAGATCTGATGCGTGGACTGGCGCTGCTTCTGGTCCTGATGGCCACCGGCGCCAGCGCGCAAGAGGCCTGCACGCAAGGGGACGGTACGATCCTGCGTCAGGTCTGCTACCTTTCTGACCCGCCGCCCGCAGCGCCCTACGGGCATACCATCCTTGGGGACACGCCTGAATGGTCAAGCCTGTCTCTGGATTGGGGGCCGGGTGCCGATGAGGCCTATTCCGGCGGCGCACGGTCGCTTGTCATGCGGCTGGAGGGGGGCATTTTCGAAGATGTCGCGCCCCGTATCGTCGAGTTGGGCGATGACCCGCTCCCCGAAGTGCTCGTCGTGAACAGCGAGGCGGGGCAGGGTGCCCGGGCATTGATTTTCGACGTCAATGCGGACGGGGTGCGCGTGATCGCAGGGCCCTTCATTGGCCAGCAGAACCGCTGGCTCGCACCGGTTGGGGTGGCCGACCTTGATGGTGATGGATTGGCAGAGATCGCCTGGGTCGACCGACCCCATCTTGCCCGGGTGCTGCGGATCTTCCGCGTACGTGGAGCCGGGCTGGTTCAGGTCGCAGAAATGGATGGGGTGACCAACCATCGCATCGGCGAAGACCATATCACCGGGGGCATCCGGAACTGCGAGCAGAGTGCCGAGATGGTCCTTGTGACCAGCGATTGGAGCAGGGTTGTTGGCGTGACGATGCGCGGGAAAGAACTGCGCCGCCGCGACCTGGGGCCGTTCAACGGTGCTGGCAGCGTTGACAGGGCGATGCGCTGCGGCTGATTTGCCACCCACCACCAGCAATTCTGTAAACGCGCGCAGCGGCGCGCAATTGCAGACCTACCGCCGCGGTCTGGATGAACCTGATCCGCCGCGATGTCATCACCGGACAACAACGCTGCAGCGTCGGTTCAAAGTGCGCGCCAGCCGATATCCCGGCGGCAAAAGCCCTCTGGCCAGTCAATAGAGTCGACCAGCGCATAGGCACGATCACGCGCCTCGGCGAGGGTGGCCCCCCGCGCGGTCGCATTCAGGACGCGTCCGCCACTGGCAGTGATCCGACCGTCCTGCTGCTTCGTTCCGGCATGAAAGACCATGTGAAAACTGTCTTCCGCCACCGCGTCCAAGCCACTGATGATGCTGCCCTTTTCGTAACTGCCAGGGTAGCCCTTGGCCGCCATGACCACTGTCATCGCGTGGTCCTCTGCCCAGTTGACGCGCGCCTCTGACAGGCGCCCGTCAGCGGCGGCGTGGATCAAGTCCAGCGCTTGTGCACCCAGCCGCATCATCAGCACCTGGCATTCCGGATCGCCGAAGCGGACGTTGTATTCTACCAGCCGTGGCGCGCCATCCTTGATCATCAGCCCGGCATAAAGCACCCCCTGATAGGGCGTGCCCCGGCGTGCCATCTCGGTCATCGTCGGGCGAATGATCTCGCGCATCGCGCGCTCTGCGATTTCGTCGGTCAGGACAGGCGCGGGGGAGTAAGCGCCCATGCCGCCCGTGTTGGGGCCGGTATCGCCTTCGCCGACGCGCTTGTGATCCTGCGCCGTGCCGATAGGAAGAACCTCCTCACCATCGCACAGCACGAAGAAAGAGGCTTCCTCACCGGTCATGAATTCTTCGATCACGACCTCGGCGCCCGCCTCTCCGAAAGAGCCGCCAAACATGTCGTCAATGGCGGCTTCGGCCTCGGCCACGGTTTCGGCGATGATCACGCCTTTGCCAGCAGCAAGCCCGTCCGCCTTTACCACAATGGGTGCGCCCTGCGCGCGAACATGCGCCTTGGCGGCCTCGGCATCGGTGAAATGGCCGTAAGCGGCGGTGGGGGCGTTTGCGGCGTCGCAAATCTCTTTGGTGAAGGCTTTGGATGCCTCAAGCCGCGCCGCGTCAGCGGAGGGGCCAAAAACCAACAGCCCGGCATCACGCAGCCGGTCAGCGACCCCGGCGGCCAAGGGCGCCTCTGGCCCCACGATCACAAAGTCGATCGCTTCGGCTTCGGCGAAATTCACCACTGCTGCACCGTCTTCGGTATCAAGCGTCGCGCAGGTGGCGATCTGGGCGATACCGGCATTGCCCGGCGCCACGATCAGCTTGTCGCATTTGGGGTTTTGCATCATCGCCCATGCCAGCGCATGTTCGCGCCCGCCGCCGCCAAGAATGAGGATGTTCATTGCATCGCCTCCGCCCAGAAATCCGCCCAGTGTCGTTCCGCACGCCTTCTAGGCCGCGCGGCGCGGAGGCACAAGCGCGCTAGCCGCCATGCACCATCAAAGCGACAACAAGCGCTTCGGCATCTGCACTGTAAAGCACGATGTCCTCGCGCAGGCGTCGCAGCAGCACGGGTCGTCTGTCCTCGGGCACGCGTGCTCTGTCCATGGCCTCGGTCATCCGGGGCCCACCACCGACAGTGATTTCGGCAATCAGCGCCGAATGGTGCTGCGCGACATGCGCCGACACCTGCGAGCGCCGCGCGTTGTAGCGCGCATTTCCGATCCCCGTTGCAATGGCCTGACCCGGCAGAAGCAACGGGTTTGGCAAATGGCTGGCTTCGTTACTGCACGCCGCAGCAAGGCAAATCGGGACGATCAGGAGCGGGCGCAACATCCGATCAGACTGCCCTTGCCCGATGCAAAATGGCAAGGGCGCTTGGCCTTGCCGGTTGCCGGGTTTAAGCTGCCGCGAAACAGGCAGGAAATCAGCGCAGTGTCAGATCTTTTTTACGATCCCGTCCCCGGCGAGAACTCCCCCGAATTCAGCGTCACGGAAATTTCCGGTGCGATCAAGCGGGTGATCGAAGGCGAATTTGGCCATGTCCGCATTCGCGGCGAGGTTGGCCGGGTGTCGATGCCGCGTTCGGGGCATATCTATCTCGACCTCAAGGACGACCGCTCTGTCATTTCAGGCGTTATCTGGAAGGGCGTCGCCGGGCGCCTTGCCACCAAGCCGGAAGAGGGGATGGAGGTTATCGCGACCGGCCGTATCACCACGTTCGGCGGGCAGTCCAAATACCAGATCGTGATCGAAGACATTCGCCCTGCGGGCATGGGTGCGCTCATGGCGATGCTGGAAAAGCGCAAGGCGGCGCTTCAGGCCGAGGGGCTGTTCGATCCCGCGCGCAAGAAGAAACTGCCTTATCTGCCAGAGATCATCGGCGTCGTCACTTCGCCCTCGGGGGCCGTGATCCGCGATATCCTGCACCGTCTTCGCGACCGTTTTCCGCGCAAGGTGCTGATCTGGCCGGTAGCAGTGCAGGGGGCGGCCTGCGCGCCAGAGGTTGCCCGCGCGATCCGGGGTTTCAACGCCATGACACCGGGCGGAGCCTTGCCCCGGCCTGACCTTCTGATCGTGGCGCGTGGCGGCGGCTCGATCGAGGATCTTTGGGGGTTCAATGAAGAAATCGTCGCACGCGCGGCGGCGGAATCAGAGATCCCCCTGATCTCAGCAGTCGGGCACGAGACCGATACCACGTTGATCGATTTCGTCTCTGACCTTCGCGCCCCGACGCCAACTGCGGCCGCCGAACATGCCGTGCCAGTGCGGCTGGAGCTGCTGTCCTGGGTGGGCGACGCACAGGCGCGGCTTGGCAATGCGCTGACCGGCCGGCTGGATCGGAGCAGTCAACGTCTGCGAGACCTCGCGCGTGCCCTGCCTAGGCCTGAAACGCTTCTGGATGGGCCCCGGCAAAGGCTGGATGTTCAGTCAGACCGCTTGCCTGCCGCGCTGATCCGGTCGGTCCAGATCAGGCGCGTGACGCTCTCGGATATTGCGGGCAGCCTGCGCCCGTCGCTGCTGCACCGCGCGACCGCTGCAGAAAGGCGCCGTCTGGCGGCGCTTGCCCCCCGCGTTGCCCCCGCCTTGTCGCGCAGCACGAAAGACCGGCGCAACGCGTTTGAGGCGATTTCCGTGCGGCTGTCTTCTCGGCCCATCAGCGCCGATCTTGGTGCCAAACAGCGTACGCTGGCTGATCTGACCCGGCGTCTGACGGAGGCGCAATCCCGCCGTATCGACGAGGTGAAGACAAGATTGGAAGGGCTGGACCGGCTGCGCGAAACCTTGGGCCACCGCGCCACGCTTGCACGCGGCTACGCGATTGTGCATGGCGATGACAAGGTGGTCACCAACACTGCCGCCGCCGCCGCCGCCACGGCGATAGAGATCGAATTTGCCGATGGCCGGTTCAAGCTCGGCTCTGCGCCCACGCGCAAGCGCAACCCGAAAAAGCCGCCCGAACAAGGGTCTCTTTTCTAAGGGCTTTGCCTGTTACGGGCACGAACGGTCCGGGTGCCCTGCCATAAGGGGAACGTGCGGCGACAGGCGCGGCTCAGACCCCGACTTCGGGCCCGTAGCACAGCATCGGTTTGTCGTCCTGCTGCGCCTCGTAAAGTGTGGTCGCTTCCGGATCGTTCTCAAAGATCGCGCGCAATCCGCCCGGCTCCTTGAAGAAGGACCAGCATTGCGGATCGGGCGTGTCATCGTAGACAAAGCAGATCTGGCCAGCCTCTTCGTACCAGAACCCGTCTTTGCACTGGCCATCCATGAACGACCATTGCACGCGACGATTGCCAAGATAGCGCTCTACGCCATAGGCCTCTCCGCCATAGGCGAAATAGAGGGTCTTGCCCTGAACGTAGCGTTCGAATTCCAAGGCGGACATGGCCGATTGCGCGGACGCAAGCGCCGGGGCAAGGACCGTGACAAACAAGAAGCTCAGGACAAACCGTTTCATGAGATCACACTGCCAGAACCGGCCGGGCAGGAAAAGCCCGAGCCTGTCACGTTTGGGTCAAATGGCAGCGGCCCGCCGATCCGGCCTGGCCCGAAAAATCGCCTGAGGCAGGCTTGAGATGGCCGTGCCGGGCGGCACATGGCCTGTTGCGGGCGGAGGGAAATGCCGGATGTCCGGATATGAGGGAAATTGTCGCGGAAAATAAGGCGTTCAACAGTGCGCGGCATCTTGCATCTGTGGGTTGAATGGGTGCAAGGGTGAGGCAGTTCCACATCAACTGGAGGCTCGCAATGTTGCGCGCATTATCCCGGCCCGCCACCCGCATGATGGAGCGGTGGCTGCCTGATCCTTTCATTTTCGTACTGATCCTGACCCTCGTCGCGGCAGGCGCCGCGATGCTTTTCGAGGGGCAAAGCCCGAAGGCCGTTCTCGAAATGTGGGGCGGCGGTTTCTGGGCGCTTCTGACCTTTGCCATGCAGATGCTGCTGGTCCTCGTCACGGGGTTCATCCTCGCCTCTTCCCCGCCCGTGCGGGCGGCCTTGTCGAAAATCGCCGGGCTGGCGAAATCCCCCGGTTCGGCCATCGTGCTTGTCAGCGTCGTTTCACTGGCCGCGGCCTGGCTCAACTGGGGGTTCGGGCTGGTTGTCGGTGCCATTTTCGCCAAGGAGCTGGCCCGGCAGGTCAAGGTCGATTACCGGCTTCTGGTCGCCGCTGCCTATTCGGGCTTCATCATTTGGCATGGTGGCTTGTCCGGCTCAATTCCGCTGACAATCTCGACACCCGGCCATTTCGCCGAAGACCAGATCGGGCTGATTTCCACCTCGCAGACGATCTTTGCCGGATGGAACCTCGCAATCGTCGCGGCCCTGTTCATCGCGATGCCGCTGGCGAACCGGATGATGATCCCCCCGGCAGAGGAAACCTATCTGATTGATCCTGCCATGCTTGACGACAGGATGCCTGCCGCCCCTTCGCCCGCCGAAATGACCCCGGCGGAGCGGCTTGAAAACAGCCGTATCCTGATGTGGCTGGTTGGCATTCCGGGCCTGATCTGGCTGGCATTGCACTTTGCAGGCGGGGGCGGGATCAACCTTAACGTCATCAACTTCCTGTTCCTGTCGCTTGGGATCACCTTTCACGGCACCGCCCGCAACCTTCTGGGCGCGCTGGATGAAGGTGTAAAAGGGGGTGCGGGCATCGTCATCCAGTTCCCGTTCTACGCGGGCATCATGGCGATCATGACCAGCTCCGGGCTTGCCGCCAGCATGTCGGCATGGTTCGCCTCCATCTCTACCGCGGAAACGCTGCCGTTCTGGAGCTTTATCTCGGCGGGGATCGTGAACATCTTCGTTCCCTCCGGCGGCGGTCAATGGGCGGTACAAGCCCCGGTCATGCTGCCGGCCGCAGAGGCGCTTGGTGCTGATATAAGCCGTGTGGCGATGGGCGTTGCTTGGGGCGATGCCTGGACCAATATGTTGCAGCCGTTCTGGGCGCTGCCGATGCTGGGGATTGCCGGGTTGAAGGCGCGTGACATCATGGGCTTCTGCGTGGTGCAGCTGCTGGTCTCCGGCATCCTGATCGGCGGGTTGCTCGTCCTGCTGTAAACGGTTCGACCCGAAAGGCCGCATGCCCCACGGGGCGTGCGGTCAGTCCACGCTTTGAGACAACAGGACGGGTGCATCGGCCGAGTGTCATGCAGCCGTCCGGCCCGGATGAGGCCACATTTGGCATGCGTCCCTGTGGGCCCTTTCCGCCAAGCCACCCTGACCACCCACTGACCCGGTAGCGCGTCCCTTCATATCTCGCCTTGCGGAAGAGGGGCGCTGCGGTAGACTGGGCAAAAATAATGTGGTGAGCAGGTAAATGTACGCAAATCGTAGAATGTTTCTTCTTGGGCTGGGCGCCTTTGGCCTCGCAGCATGCGGCAATGGTGGTGGCTATCGGGCCTCAAGCGCAGGATCGGGGGGGCTGCCCGCTGACCTGCGGCCAACGCCGAACGCGGCCTATGATGCTTGGGTGGCGGGTTTCCGCGCGCGCGCCATGTCGCAAGGCATATCGGCCTCGACGCTGGACGCGGGCTTTCGCGGGACGGGTTTTCTGCCCGGTGTCGTGACGCGTGACCGCAATCAGACCGAGTCCACCCGCAGCCTTGAGGATTACCTTGCAATCGCCGCGTCGGACGAACGCGTGGCCAAGGGGCGGGCCGCCTTTTCCCGGCATCGCGCAACCCTCGCTGCGGTAGAGGCACGTTACGGCGTCGAAGCGCCGGTCGTGGCTGCCATCTGGGGGCTGGAAAGCTTCTACGGGGAGCGGCGCGGCGATGTGCCGGTGGTGTCGGCCACCTCTACGCTGGCCTTCGACGGGCGCCGGGGCGCGTTTTTCGAGAAACAGCTGGTGGCTGCGCTGAAAATCCTGCAATCGGGCGATGTCTCGGCCGCCAACCTCAAGGGGTCCTGGGCAGGCGCAATGGGGCATACCCAGTTCATCCCGACCTCTTACCAGGCCTTCGCGGTCGACTTCACCGGGGACGGGCGTCGTGACATCTGGTCCGAAGATCCGTCAGACTCGCTCGCCTCGACCGCAGCTTATCTCTCGCGAAACGGATGGACGCGTGGTGTCAGATGGGGCGGTGAAGTGGGCAACGGTGCCCCGGCAGGCCGGATCATCCAGCCGCAACCCGGCGGGCCGCAATTTGCAGTCACGTCGAATTTTAACGTGATCAAGCGCTACAACAACTCTGACAGCTATGCCATCGGTGTCGGGCATCTGGCAGATCGCATCGCTGGCGGCGGCCCGATCCGTGCGAGTTTCCCGCCCGACGAATTCGGCCTGACAAAGGACGCACGCGTCAGGCTGCAACAACGGCTGACTTCGCGCGGTTTCGACACAGGCGGGGCGGATGGCGTGCTGGGGTCCAACAGCCGCAAGGCGATTGCCGCCTATCAGGCCAGCATCGGCCTGCCTGCAACGGGCGATCCGTCGGTGGCGCTGCTGCAATCGCTTGGCGGCTGACACAGCATCGCGCTGGCGGGGCGTGCCCAAAGGCGCGTCCCCGCTGAAGGGCAGATCAGCAGTAGCGTTCCGGCCCGACCCATTGCGCCGTGGTGTAACGGTCGCCATGCGCCCATCCGACGGGGAGCGCATCTTCGATCCGGGTCAGCTCCGCATCTGACAGCTTCATATTGGCCCCGGCGACGAGTTCGCGCAGATGCGCCGGATTGCGTGTGCCGGGGATCGGGATCACCGAGGGCGATTTTGCAAGCAACCACGCGATGGCCAGAGCGGCAGCACTGGTTCCCGCTTCGGCTGCGAGCGTCCGAAGGGCCGCGCTTGCAGCGATATTCGCGGCATAATTGGGGGCGACGAAGCGCGGATTTCCGGCGAGGAAGGCCGAGGATGCGATCCGCTGCGGGGTTGGGGGACGATCAGTCAGAAGGGCCCGGCCCACTGGCGAAAAAGCCACCAGCGCTGTTCCCTGCCGTTCGCATTCCTGTACCAGCCCAAGCTCGGGCGCCCGCGTGGACAGCGAGTATTCCGACTGAACCGCCGCGATCGGATGGACCGCCACTGCCCGGCGTAAGGTGGAGGGCGCAACTTCGGAAAGGCCGACGGAGCGGGTCTTGCCCTTACGCACGAGCATGGCCAAAGTTTCTGCCACCTCTTCGATGGGGCGTGCAGCCTCGCGTCGGTGGACATAAAACAGATCAACGCACTCCACTCCCAACCGCGACAGGCTTTTGTCCAGCTCTTCTTCAAGATGGGCGGGCGAATTGTCGAAATAGCGCTCTCCTGATGCGGGGTCGCGGGTGATGCCGGCCTTTGTCGCGATCACGAACGGGTTGTCGCCCCGCTGCGCGATATAGCTGCCGATGATCGATTCCGATTTGCCCATCCCGTAGACGTTGGACGTGTCGAGATGGTTGACCCCAAGCTCCACCGCCGTATCCAGCAGGGAATGCGCCTCTGCCTCGGTGGTTTCGCCATAAAACCCTGCAAAGGACATGGCCCCGATGCCGATGGCAGAAACTTCCGGGCCATCACGCCCCAATTGCCGTGTCTGCATTGTGATCCCCCACGATTAATTCTTGCCCGGTTGGGCGGAAAATTCTGCGGTTTCACTGTGCCAGACCCAACTGTACCTCTGGACAGTGCCTTTTACTGATATATTACTATGTCAACAGCAGGACGGTATCAACAGACCTATGCCCGCGCATCTTTTTGCGTGGCAGAGCTGGCCTTTGTCAGGCTCTGGGTCTGCTCGTGGATGCCGCAACAGCTACGGCCCAGAACGGAAAGCTCGACCTATGCGTTTGCCATCCCCACCGTGTTTGCAAAACGCTGTGTCTGGGCAGCCCGGTTGCGCGTCGTGATGCGGTCGCGGTCTTTGCTGTCCGCTGCAATCGTCGCCGTAATGGGGCTGGAGATCTGCGCCCGGATGACGGGGCTGGAGACGCTGCGCTGGCTGTCATGGGCGAGCCTGGGTGCGGTGATAATCCTGTCATTTCGCAGGCTGGGGATGCGCGAATATTACCTGCTGAGCACAAGCGCCCTGACCACCGCGCTCGCGCTTTTCTTCCCGCTTGGCAAGGACGGGATGATCCCCGGCGCTTTGGATCAGGCGAGTTTCCTGATGGCCTTCATCCTGCTTCTGGGCTTGCTGCACGAGGCTGCCGCGAGCTCTCCCTCCGTCAGCGAATTGGGTGCCTATCTTACCCGCCAGCCCCCGCGGCGGCGCTACTACGCGCTGAATGGCGGCACCGCGATCATGTCGATCCTGTTCAATGTCGGCGTCGTCAGCTTTCTTGTCCCGTTGATACAGCGCGGCATTCGTCAGGCCGCGCCGGACGATCCGTTGAATCCCATCCGGGAGCGGCGGCAGCTGAGCGCTCTTCTGCGCGGATTTGCATGGAGTGTGATCTGGTCACCAACCGCGATTGCGCCGCTGGTGTTGATGGAGCTGATGCAAGGCGTCGACCGGTTGCGGTGGATCCTGATTGGCCTTGTGATCTTTTTCGGCGTGATGGCCTTGGGCGGGATCGAAGACCAGCTTCGCTACCGGCGGACGCGGGGGCGCCGCCCGATTGTGCCGCCGCCGTTTCCACGTCACGCCGCAGTGATGTTCCTGGCGGCCTGCGGCTGGCTGTTGGGAATGGCGGCGATTGTTGCCTGGGCCACGGGGGATACCATCGTTTTTGGTCTGATCGTGGCCTGTCCGGTGATGCTGGTGGGCTGGCTATGGGCGCAGAATGCAAAGGGAGACGCGTGGCCGGTTCTTCAGGACCGCCTTGGCGAGCTCTATCGCGATACCCTGCCAAAGGCCGCGCCCATCGCGGTGACGCTGGCCTGTTCAGGCTATATCGGGCGAATGCTGGCCGGGCTGATCCCGGCGCAGGCCTTGGGGCAGGCCCTGGGCATTGACGCCGTGCCTGACTACGTCCTCCTAGGGCTGCTGCCGTCTGTCATTGCATTGCTAAGCCTGTCGGCACTGAGCCCGATCATGATGGCGATTTTCTTCGGCAGCCTGTTCGGGGCCTTGCCCGTGATGCCTGCGGACCCCACGCTGATCGCCCTGTCGATTTCCTGCGGATGGGCCTTGGCAATGACGTTCTCTCCGTTTTCAACGGTCGTATTGCTGACCGGGCGGGTCAGCGGGCTTGCCCCCATCACCCTGACATGGCGCTGGAACCTGACCTTCAGCTTTCTGGCGGCCTTGTTGCTCTTGGGGGTCTTCCGCATCCTCACGCTTTTCTGACATGCGGCCGGCGCGTCAAAGCTGTTCCGAGGTGAAATAGTCGGGAAACTCTTTTTGGAGCACGGAAATTCGCAGGATGGTTCCGGTCAGGTGCTTGCGCATCTCACGCGCAGCAACGTCCGGGTCGCCGGTCTCGATGGCATCAAGTACGGCGCGGTGACCGTCCAGAACACCGTTCATCTTGCCCGCTTTCGGCAGTTCAAGCCGCTGGCAGCGGGCGAGATGGCCCAGCCTGCCACCCAGATAAATATGTAGCCCGATCATGCCCACACCTTCGAACAGCGCCCGGTGAAACGCCTTGTCGAGGTCACTGAACATGTCCGCCTGATCGGGGCTGTCGCGAAGAGCCTCCTGCATGTTCAGAAAGATCCGTGCGCGGTGGAGCGCGGCCGGGTCTGGGTGTTCGGCAAGCTGCCGGACAACCTCTGTCTCGATGGCGACCCGCAAGAATTGCGTTTCATGAAGCTGTTTGACGTCGATCCGTGCCACGACCGTCCGGGATTGCGGAAATATCCGGACAAGCCCGTCTTGTTCGAGCTTCTGCATCGCTTCGCGAATAGGCGTCTGGCTAACGCTGTAATGGTCTGCCAGCTCGGTCCGGGAGAGGGTGACGTCCGGTTTCAGCTCCAGGTTCACGATCCGCTGGCGCAGGTTTTCATAGACGCGCTGCGCGGCCGACGCGCCGAGCGTGGTGCCGGTCGCCGAGGCGAATATTCCCTGTTCTGTTGGGCTGAGCGTCAGTTTCATGCGCGCCTTCCTATCGCCCTTCGATTGGTTTGTCCCGGCGTTCCTGAACGAATGATTTCTTGCCTAGCTTACCTTACTAATATATTAGCTGACTAGTCGTTTCTGCACAGCCTCCGATTTCGTGGCGTCGCAGCACGATAATAGGGAGGAAACCAATGAAATCGTCAAAACTGAAGAAGGTAACCGGGGCTGTCACCCTGGCAGTGAGTCTTGCCGTTTCCGCAAGCGCGGCAATGGCCGCGGACCGTGTGCTGAAGATTCAGACCAGTTCCAATGCGAGCCACGCGTCGTTGGCCTATCTCAACGAGGAATGGGTTCCCAAGCTGGAAGCGATGACTGACGGCGCCTTGTCGGTGGAACTGCTGCCCGTTGATGCGGTCGTGCCGCGCCGCGAGACGGCAGAAGCCATCGGTGTGGGCATCCTGGACGGTGACCTGACATCGATCAATTATTTCGCGGGTATCGACCCGGCTTTTGCCCTGATGGGTGACCTCATTGCAGGCTACGATTCCGCTGACCAGATTCAGGCGTTTTGCGCACAGGGTGGCGGCAAGGAGATGCTGCAAAAGCTTTATGATACGCATTTTCCGGGCGTGCATGTCGTGGGCTGTGGTGCCTATGCGCGCGAGGCGTTTGTGTCCAAGGTGCCCGTCAACGGGGTGGCTGATTTGAAAGGGTTGAAGATCCGTTCGCCCGAAGGGCTGGCCGCGGATGTCTTCAAGCGTGCCGGCGCTGCTCCGGTGTCCATGTCGGGCTCTGAAACCTACGGTGCGCTGGAAAAAGGCGTGATCGACGCGGCGGATAATTCCGCCTACGCAAACAATGATGCCAATGGCATGCACAAGATCGCGCAATACCCGATCTTCCCGGGCATTCACTCGACCCCGATCCTGCAATTCACCGTTTCCGAAATGGTCTGGGAGGAGCTCTCCGATGCCGAGAAAGTGGCGTTGGAGACATGGTACCTTGCTGCCTATAACGGTCTGCGGCAGTACTTTGACCGGCTCGACCGGCAACTGGTGGCGCGCGACAAGGCTGCGGGCGAGTTGACGATCATCGACTGGCCTCAGGCAGAACGCGACAAGCTGCGCGTCATTGCTCAGGAAGCGTGGAACGACTTCGCGTCCCAGACCGATCTGGCCAAAGAGGTCTACGAAACCCACGTCGCTTTCATGAAGCAAGCGGGCCTGCTCTGAGATCCGTCTAGAAAGGGGGATGCCCACCTCGCGTTCGGCGCGGGATGGGCATCATGATGATCGGACCACCCCGGGAGGTGGGCAGCGGGGGGCTATCCGGCATGAGCCGCGAATATGACGAGCATCTGGCCAGCGCGCCTTTGGAAGTCGCGGGAGACGATCCGCTGCATGACGAGCAGGATCTCAGCCGCGACGATTACACCGTTGTGGACCATTTCAGCCACACGCTCGGAATTGGGATCTCTGTCTTCTACATGGTGGCGGCAGTCGCGACCTTGTACGAAGTCTTTTCGCGCTATGCGCTGAACGCACCGACCTACTGGGCATTTGAGACGGTGATGATGCTTTGTGCAAGCGCGTGGATGCTGTCCTCGGGCTATATCACGCTGAAAAAACGCCATATCGGGATCACCGTCTTTCACGTTATGGCCAGCGACCGGCAGCGCTGGTGGCTGGATCTGTTCGCGATGCTGGTGGGCATCGTGGCGCTTTACATGCTTCTCGCTGACGCCTCGGTTAGGGCCTATGTCAGCATCGGCCGGATCGAGAAATCCGGGTCGGCATTCAATTCGCCGCTGCCGATGGTGCTGAAAACCGTGATGGTGGTGGGGGCGTTCTTGTACCTCACGCAGCTGACGGTGAACCTGCATCGGCATGTCAGATCAAACGCGGCGCGTTGGGCGGTCAAACTGCTGGCGCTTTATATGCTGGTCTATTTCATTGCGGCACTGCTTGGCCACGCTTTTGACATTTCATGGGCCGCGGCCGTTTCCGATGCATTCTCCGGCATCGGCAACGCGCTGGATCCGTCCAAGGCGCTCAACATGCGGGCGATGGATCTTGGAACCGTCTCGCTGATCGTGGTGATCCTGCTTGTGGCGCTGATGATGACCGGCATGCCGCTGGGGATCGTGACGCTGATCGTCTCTGTCATCATGGCGATTACCTTCTTTGGGCCGCGCGGGTTGTTCCTTGTCAGCTCCAACGCCGCAGGGCTGCTGGAGCATTACACGCTGGTCGCCGTTCCGTTCTTCGTGCTGATGGCCTCTATCCTGGAACGGGCGGGCATTGCCGAAGATCTTTTCGACGCGATGTCGATATTCGCAGGCAATCTGCGCGGCGGCGTGGCGGTGCAAACAACGGTTGTCGCGGTGATCCTTGCGGCCATGTCGGGGGTGATGGGCGGCGAGATCGTGATGCTCGGCCTTGTCGCGCTGCCGCAGATGTTTCGTCTGGGCTACGACCGTAAACTGACCATTGGTCTTATCTGCGCGGCCGGGGCGCTGGCCACGCTGATCCCCCCATCGATCATCATGATCGTCTACGGCTTGTCGGCAGAGGTCGGAATCGGAGACCTGTTCATGGCGGGGGCGTTGCCGGGCATCATGCTGGCGGTGTTCTACGCAAGCTACGTCCTGATCCGTGTGAACCTGAACCACTCTCTCGCCCCCACCGCGGCAGAGGTCGCCGCCCAGACCGGCAACGAGAAACGGCTTTCAAAGGACCGGCTGACGGCGGTAATCCTTTGCATCCTCTTGATCGGCACGGTCATGGGGTCGATCTATGGCGGCGTGGCATCCGTGACCGAGGCCGCCGCCGTGGGCTGCATCGGGTCGCTCTTCGTGGCCGCCGTGCGCCACCGGTTCAACTGGGAGGTTCTCTCGGCCGCGATGCTGGGAACCATGACAACGGTCGGCACGATCATCTGGCTGGTGCTGGGTGCGGTCAGCTTTGTGGGTATCTTCAACCTTGTGGGCGGTGCGGATTTCATGCGCTCGATGTTCCTTGGCCTGGGCCTGTCTGCCATGGGCACGATCATCGTGATGATGCTGATCCTGATGGTGCTGGGGACGTTCATGGAATGGATCGCCATCGTCTTCATCACAGTGCCGGTCTTTGCACCCGTGGTGATGACGCTTGCGCCAGAGCTTGGCCTGACCGAGGATCAGGCGAAGATCTGGTTCGGCATCCTTTTCGTGATGAACATCCAGATCTATTTCCTGTCGCCGCCTTTCGGTCCCGCCTGTTTCTGGTTGAAATCGGTGGCGCCAAAGGATGTCACCCTGCAAGAGATCTTCCTTGCCGTTCTGCCCTTCATCGCGCTCCAGATCATCGGTCTGGTATTGGTGATGACTTTCCCGCAAATTGCACTCTGGCTCCCCGAAGCGCTCAACTGATACCGAAGAGGACTGTCCCATGATCGGACGCGACACCCGCGATGACATCGACGGTTATGGCAAATGGCCATGGATCGCAGGCGCCGTGCTGGCCGCCGCGCTGATCTGGGTGATGTTCACCTTTGCCACGCCGATTTCCTGAGGTGATGTGATGACAAAGACCAAGAAGCCCGAAGACCTGCGCTCTGCCCGCTGGTTCGCACCGGATGACCTGCGATCGATGGGGCATCGCAGCCGCGCGATGCAGATGGGCTGGACCAGCGAAGACTGGGAGGGCAAGCCCGTCATCGCCGTGATCAATACCTGGTCGGATCTGTCACCGTGCCACCATCACCTGCGCGACCGCGCCGAATGGGTGAAGCGTGGCATCTTGCAGGCGGGCGGCACACCGGTGGAAATGCCGGTGCATTCCTTCAGCGAACAGTTCCTGAAGCCGACCTCGATGCTCTACCGCAACATGGGCGCGCTGGAGGTCGAAGAGACCCTGCGTGCCCACCCGATTGACGGGGCGGTGCTGATGGGCGGCTGTGACAAATCCACGCCCGCGCTGGTCATGGGCGCGGTCAGTATGGGGCTGCCCTTCATCTTCATGCCTGCGGGCGCAATGCTGCGCGGCAATTACGCGGGCGAAAAGCTGGGCTCTGGCACGGATGTCTGGAAATACTGGGATGAACGCCGCGCCGGCACCATCACTAAAGATCAGTGGGACGGGGTGCAGGGCGGTATCGCGCGCAGCTATGGCACCTGCATGACTATGGGCACCGCCAGCACGATGATGAGCATTGCCGAGGGCTTTGGCCTGACGCTGCCCGGCGCATCCTCCATCCCGGCACCGGATGCCGGGCACAAGCGTATGGCCGCCGCCTGCGGGCGTCGCGCGGTAGAGATGGTCTGGGAGGATCTGACGCCCGACAGGATCATCACCTGGGAAAGCACGCGCAACGCGGTTACCGTGGCCATGGCAACGGGCTGTTCGACCAATGCGATCATCCACCTGATCGCGATGGCGCGGCGTGCTGGCGTGCCGCTGACACTGGAGCATCTGGACGAGATCGGCCACACCACGCCGGTGCTGGCCAATATCCGGCCCACCGGCACGGAATACCTGATGGAGGACTTCTTTTATGCAGGGGGCCTTCCCGCCCTGATGAAGGAACTGGGCGACAAGCTGGACCTGAGCGTCACCACCGTCACCGGCAAGCCGCTGGGAGAGACCATTGCCCATGCCGTCAATTACAATGACGACGTGATCCGGCCGCTGTCGAACCCTGTCTACCACGAGGGCAGCCTTGCTGTGCTGAAGGGCAACCTCGCCCCCGATGGCGCGGTGATCAAGCCCGCCGCTATGGACCCGAAATTCCAGACGCATAAAGGCCCCGCCATTGTCGCGGACAGCTACGCCGAGCTGAAAACCATCATCAATGACGAGAACTACCCGATGACGCCCGACCACGTTCTGGTGCTGCGCAATGCAGGGCCGCAAGGGGGGCCGGGCATGCCGGAATGGGGAATGATCCCGATGCCAAAGGCGCTGCTGAAAGATGGCCACCGCGACATGGTGCGACTGTCGGATGCGCGCATGTCCGGCACCTCTTACGGTGCCTGTGTGCTGCATGTGGCGCCCGAGGCGTTCATCGGCGGACCACTTGCCCTGATCGAAACCGGCGATATCATCGAACTGGACATACCCAATCGCAGCCTGAATGTAGCGCTGAGCGTGGCAGAGCTGGACGCCCGCCGGGCGAAATGGACAGCACCCGCCCCGCGCTATGAACGCGGATATGGCAAGATGTTCTCGTCCCATGTTGAACAGGCCGACAAAGGCTGTGATTTCGATTTTCTGCGCACGGATTTCGGCGCCGCTGTGCCGGAGCCAGAAATCAACTGACAAACGGAATGGCCTCCAAAACGCAAGCAAGCGACAACTACCATCATAGCGCCCAGCCAATCAGCGCGGCAATAGACTTGCGGGCAAGGCCAGCCCCGCGACCCAAGGGAAACCAGCTTGACTCCGGCAGGTCTGTGGCTGACCTCTTGGGCAACACAATTTACCCTCGGCGCCGCACGCGGCGCCTGGGTCAGCGCTGACTGCTTTGCCCGTCGGGCACATAGAATAGACACGATACGAAAGGACGCGACCCATGTTGGACAAATCGACATTCACCCCACACGGCAAACACCTGATCGCAGGGGAGTGGGTCGCTGGCGATGCCACCTTCTCATCCGAGCCTGCCCACGGGCCCGCCCATGACTACAGCGTCGGCACGCCCGCGCTGGTCGATGCAGCCTGCCTGGCCGCGGAAGAGGCATTCTGGTCCTTTGGCTATTCCACCCGCGAAGAGCGCGCCGAATTCCTCAACGCCATCGCGGACGAGATTGACGCGCGCGGGGATGCCATCACAGAGATCGGCACGCAGGAAACCGGTCTGCCCGAAGCGCGGCTTCAGGGAGAGCGTGGCCGAACCGTCGGCCAGCTGCGCCTGTTTGCAGATCACATCCTGAAGGGCGACTACCTTGATCGCCGCCATGACGCGGCGCTGCCCGACCGGGCGCCGCTGCCCCGGCCAGACCTGAAAATGGTGCAACGCCCCATCGGCCCCGTGGCCGTGTTCGGCGCGTCGAACTTTCCGTTGGCATTCTCGACCGCGGGGGGAGACACGGCCTCGGCGCTGGCCGCAGGCTGCCCGGTTGTGGTCAAGGGGCACTCTGCCCATCCCGGCACCGGCGAGATTGTCGCCGAAGCCATTTTTGCGGCGATTCAAAGCTGCGGCATGCATCCGGGCGTGTTCAGCCTGATCCAGGGCGGCAAGCGCGACGTTGGCACCGCTCTGGTGCAGCATCCGCTGATCAACGCGGTTGGCTTCACCGGCTCTCTTGGCGGTGGCCGCGCGCTGTTTGATCTGTGCGCACAGCGTGACAAGCCGATCCCGTTCTTCGGCGAGCTTGGCTCTGTGAACCCGATGTTCCTGCTGCCCGCAGCGTTGCAGGCGCGCGGTGCTGCGCTGGCCGAAGGCTGGGCCGGGTCGCTGACCATGGGGGCCGGCCAGTTCTGCACCAATCCCGGGATTGCGGTCGTGATCGACGGGCCCGATGCTGATGCCTTCATCGACGCCGCCACCAAATCGTTGGAGCCAATGGGCGCGCAGACCATGCTGACAGATGGTATCGCGGCCGCTTATCGGCAGGGGCGTGACCGGATCGCAGGCACTGCAGGCGTTCAGGGACTGCTGACCTCGACCTGCGATTTGCGCAATGCCACGCCCTACCTTTATGCCACGACCGGTAAGGAATGGCTGGACAATCACGCGCTTGGCGAAGAGGTGTTCGGACCGCTGGGCCTCATCGTCCGGGTTGCGGACTTTGACGAGATGCTGGCGATGGCAAAGTCGCTTGAGGGCCAGCTGACCTGCACCCTGCATATGGACGATGGTGACACGGCGCATGGCCAGGCCCTGATTCCGGTGCTGGAGCGCAAGGCTGGCCGTATCCTTGCCAACGGCTTCCCCACGGGCGTCGAGGTTTGCGACTCCATGGTGCATGGCGGGCCATACCCGGCGTCGACCAATTTTGGCGCCACCAGCGTGGGCACATTGGCAATCCGCCGCTTCCTGCGCCCGGTCTGCTACCAGAATTTGCCAGAGTCATTGTTGCCCGGCGATCTGAGCCAAAGCTGACACGGCTTCGGCCCGGGTTATCCGGGCCGCGCCATCAATTCCCGCATATCCACCCGGAGCCAAAACCATGGTCGACCTGCCACGCAACCCGTTCAAAGAGGCACTAAAGCAAGGGAAGGTCCAGCTTGGGCTTTGGGCATGCATCCCCGATTCCTTCGTTGCCGAGATGCTGGCCGATACCGGCTATGACTGGATCTTGCTGGACACTGAACATTCTCCGACCGATCTGCGCATCATCGCCAGCCAGTTGCAGGCGGCCGAAGGTGGTGCGGCACATATGGTGGTGCGTCCGGCAGCCAACGATCCTGTCCTCATCAAGCTTTTCCTGGATATCGGCGCGCAATCGCTGCTCTTGCCGATGGTCAATACCGCCGAAGAGGCCCGGGCCGCCGTTGCGGCCACGCGCTATCCGCCGGAGGGTATTCGCGGCGTGGCCGGCGTGACGCGCGCCTCGCGCTACGGCAAGGTTGCCAATTATGCCGAACGCGCCGCCGAGGCGATCTGCGTGCTGGTGCAGGCCGAAACCGTCGAGGCAATCAACAATGTTGAAGAGATCGCTGCGGTCGAGGGTGTGGACGGGGTCTTTATCGGGCCCGCCGACCTTGCGGCAAGCATGGGGTTCCCCGGCCAGCCCGCCCATCCGGAGGTCGTCGCAGTGATCGAGAAGGCGACCGCGAAGATTGCTGCTGTGGGAAAGCCCGCGGGCATCTTGACCTTCAGAGGCGATATCGTCCGCAGCGTCGCCGCCCGCGGAGCGCGCTTTATCGCTGTGGGTGCGGACATATCGCTGCTGCAGGCCTCTGCAGAGAAGCTCTTGACGGAATTCGCGGATCTGAAAACCTGATTCTGCCGCGCGTCTCTGTCGGCAGAGGCTTGGGGTGTCGTCGGGGCTTGCGCGGCTACATTACTGCGGCTTGCGGATGTCCCCGATGTCCAGCACGGGCGCTGCGTCAAGCTCTGCCGCGTCCAGCATGGCAGCGACGCGTTCCAAAGACGAGATCAACTGCGCCTGCTCCCATCCCTCCAGAGCTTCGAATTGGCGAACATATCGCTGCTGTAACGCGTCCGGGGCCGTGTCCACCGTTTCGCGCCCGCGCGTTGTAAGCGTGATATTGGTCTGCCGCCGGTCGGCCTCGGACTTAGTCCGGCGCACCATCCCCTGTTTTTCAAGCTTGTCGATCAGCGATGTGATCGTGGCCTGCGAAACACCCATCTGCATGGCGATGTCTTTCGGGGTCATCATCTCGCGTTCGGCCACGACCTGAAGCACGCGAAACTGCACGGCCGTCAGCCCGGCAGCTGAAGCCAGTTTCCGTCCGTAAAGCTCCGTCGCGCGCAGGATCTTGCGCAGCGCGATCAGGCTGATGTCTGTCCGGTTCATCTTTGCCAACTTTCTCCAAAGCTTTGCTATCGTGGCAGAAGTTGCGAAATGTTTCAATTCACCTAAGTAGTTTGATGGATGGTTCCGTTCATTGCCTGTTTTCTGTTAAAAGGCTAAGCAAAAAATCGATTAAAATATGGGCTATATGACGAGTTTGTAAAAAACTACTTTGATTGTTGAATATTCTCAAGAAGCGCTATATTTAGCCTCTCAAAGGAACTGGAGAGGGCGAGAACAGATGAGAATGCAGTTGGAATTCCGTAAGCCGACAGCTTTGGACGGGGCCGCGATCAGCGATCTTGTCAAGGCCTGCAAGCCGCTCGACGAGAATTCGATGTACTGCAATCTGATCCAGTGCGACCACTTCGCCGATACCTGCATCCTCGCGGAAAGCGACGGGCAGGTCCTAGGCTGGATTTCCGGCCATGTACCGCCGTCGCAACAGGACACGCTTTTTGTCTGGCAGGTCGCCGTTCATCCCGATGCCCGTGGGATGGGGCTTGGCGGCCGCATGCTGGCAGAGCTGATCGAGCGTGACGAACTGGATGACGTCACACAGATCCAAACCACGATCACCAGTGACAATGACGCCTCTTGGGGGCTGTTCAGGGGCTTTGCCAAGCGCATCGGCGCAGAGATTTCCGACACGCCGCATTTCACCCGTGACGGGCACTTTGACGGACGGCACGCGACCGAGAACATGGTCACGATCGCCTTCCGCGAGGCGCTGCGCAAAGCGGCCTGATCCCGCTTATCCACTGAAAATTCACGCTCGATTGCACAATCGAAGGATACCGCATGTCTATTGAAAATATCTCGAACACCGCCATTTACAAACGCCGCGAGTCGCAGGCGCGCAGCTATTGCCGCAGCTTTGACACGGTGTTCACCTCTGCATCCGGTTCGGAAATGACCGATGCGAAGGGCCGCACCTATATCGATTTCCTCGCCGGCTGTTCCTCTCTGAACTACGGGCATAACGACCCGGATATGAAGGCCGCGCTGATCGAACATATCGCGAGCGACGGGCTCAGCCATGCGCTTGACCTGCACACGGATGCCAAGACGCGCTTTCTGGAAACGTTTGAACGTCTGATCCTGAAGCCGCGTGGCATGGACCACAAGGTAATGATGACCGGCCCGACCGGCACCAACGCTGTTGAGGCCGCGATGAAGCTGGCGCGCAAGGTCACCGGGCGTCGCAACATCATCGCCTTCAGCAATGGTTTTCACGGCATGACGATGGGCGCGCTCAGCCTGACGGGAAATGCTTCCAAGCGCGGCGGCGCGGGCGGCGGCATTCTGGCCGATGTCACGCATATGCCGTTCGAGGGCGCGTTTGGCGAGGATGTGGATACGCTGGCGCAGATCGAGATGATGCTGTCCAACTCGTCCAGCGGCATTGATGCTCCGGCCGCCTTCATCGTGGAGCCGGTACAGGGCGAGGGCGGGCTGAATGCCGCCTCCCCTGAATGGATGCGGGGCATTGCCCGGCTGGCCAAGGAACATGGCGCGCTACTGATTGTCGATGACATTCAGGCGGGCTGCGGTCGCACCGGCACCTTCTTCAGCACCGAGAAGATGGGGATCGAACCTGACCTCATCACGCTTGCCAAGTCATTCGGTGGCATGGGGCTGCCCTTCGCCGCGCTGCTGATCAAGCCAGAGCATGATATCTGGAAGCCCGCCGAACATAACGGCACCTTCCGCGGCAACACCCACGCCTTTGTCACCGCGCGCGTCGCGCTTGAAAAATTCTGGGCCGATGATGAATTCCAGCAATTGCTGGGCGAGAAAGCGATGATGCTGACCAGCGGTTTGCAGGCGATCGCCGATGAAGTGCCGGGGGCTTCGCTGAAGGGCAGGGGGCTGATGCAGGGGATCGATGTCGGCTCTGGCGATCTGGCCGCAGAGATTTGCGCGCGTGCGTTCGAGATGGGCCTGATTATCGAAACCTCGGGTGCCGAAGACGAGGTCGTGAAGGTGCTTGCCCCGCTGACCACGCCGAACGCATTGTTCCGCAAAGGTCTGGATATTCTGCTGGACGCCACCCGTGCCTCTGTCACAGGGCAGCGTCTGGCCGCACAGTAAGAAGGAAAGAGCAGAATGATCGTTCGTGATTTCAACAAGATCGTCAAAGACGAAAAATCTCGCGTCGTTGCGGATGCCAACTGGACCTCTGTCCGAATGCTGCTGGCGGATGACGGGATGGGTTTTTCCTTCCACATCACCTTTCTGGACGCAGGTTCCGAGCACACGTTCGAATACAAGAACCATTTCGAAAGCGTCTATTGCATGAAGGGCAAGGGGTCGATCACCGACCTGGCCACCGGCGAGACGCATGAGATTGTTCCCGGCGTCATGTATGCGCTCGACAAGCATGACCGCCACGTGCTGCGCGCCGAGGAAGAGCTGGTCATGGCCTGCTGCTTTAACCCGCCGGTCACGGGCAAGGAAGTGCACCGCGCTGACGGGTCCTACGAGCTTGTCGATTCCTGACACCAGAAAAGGCCCCCTGAAGGGGCCGGGACGGATCAATTGATGACCAAGACCTCGCACACTGTCGAGAAGATCGGCGGCACATCGATGAGCCGCGTGAAAGAACTGCGCGATACGCTGATTGCCGGGCCGCATCTGGACGACTTTTACAACCGGATTTTCGTGGTTTCCGCCTTTGGCGGGATCACCGATCTGCTGCTGGAGCACAAGAAAACCGGCAAACCCGGCGTCTACGCGCTGTTTTCCAATGCCGACAACGATCACGGCTGGCTGGATGCCCTGTCGGATGTCGGGCGCGAGATGGCCAAGGCGCATGCCGATGTGCTGGACCACGCCGCCGATCTGCAAACCGCCGATGAATTCGTGCGCGACCGGATCGAGGGTGCGCGCAGCTGTCTTTTCGATCTTCAGCGCCTGTGCTCTTACGGGCATTTCCGCCTGTCCCACCACATGATGGTGATCCGCGAATTGCTGTCCGGTCTGGGAGAGGCGCATTCCGCCTTCGTCACCACGCTTCTGTTGCAGCGCCACGGCGTGAACGCGCGGTTCGTGGATCTGTCAGGCTGGCGTGACAGCGCCGAGGTGGATCTTGCGACGCGGATCATGCAGGGGCTGGCGGATGTCGATCTGACCACCGAATTGCCCATCGTGACCGGCTACGCCCAATGTTCCGAAGGGTTGATGAAGGAATTCGACCGCGGCTATTCCGAGGTGACATTTTCCAATCTCGCGGCGCTGACAGACGCGAAAGAGGCGATCATCCACAAGGAATTCCATCTCTGCTCTGCAGATCCCCGCCTTGTGGGCGCGGAAAATGCGCGCAAGATTGGCCACACGAATTATGACGTCGCTGATCAGCTGTCGAATATGGGGATGGAGGCAATTCATCCCAAAGCCGCCAAGATCCTGCGCCGGGCCGAGGTACCGCTGCGCGTGACTAACGCGTTCGAACCCGAAGATCCCGGTACGCTGATCGACGAAACCCCCGCCCAGACGCCTTGCGTGGAGATCGTGACGGGGCTTGAAGTCGTCGCGCTGGAGCTGTTCGAGCCAGACATGGTGGGCGTCAAAGGCTACGATACAGAGATTCTGGAGGCTTTGCGCCGTCACAACGTGCGTATCGTCTCCAAGACGTCGAACGCCAACACGATCACCCACTATGTGGAGGCGTCACTGAAAACCGTGCGCCGTGTCTCTGCTGATCTGGAAAAGCTCTACCCATCGTCCAAGGTTCAGGTGCGGGCGCTGGCCATTGCTTCTGTCATCGGGCGCGATCTGTCGGGGTTGAAAGTGTTGCTGCGCGGCCTGACGGCCATGGACCGCGAAGGGATCGAGGTTCTGGGCGCACATCAGGGGCCGCGCCGTGTGGACGTGCAATTTGTCATCGGCCGGGACCATCTGGGCGGGGCAATCAAGACGCTCAATGCCGAATATATCAGCTCGCCCGTCACGGGCGAAAACACTCCAGAACTGGTTCGGAAAAGGGCCGCCTGAACCCTGATCTTTGCGCGGCATTTCGCCCGTGCCGGATAACTCCCGGCGCGGGCATTTTGTTTGGGCGCGGTTGGTGTTGGTTTTCGAATGGGTAAAGCAACCGAAAGGATGGGGCGATTTCCCGCTCCTTCCGGCGCATGACCCGCGTAGTGGCTTAGCTGCGCACGCCCGAGAAGCGTTCCTGCCAGCCTTCGCGCTCATCATCCGCGATCTTGCGGAAAGTGACCTCGGGGACGGTGAAGGCGTGGCCCGGTTCCAGCACCTGCAAGGCTGCGGGCACATCATCGGGCCAGCTGTCATCTTCCGTCTGCATCGCCTGCATCAGTTGCGCGGACGCATCTGGAATGAACGGCGCGGACAGCACGGCGTAAAGCCGGATCAGGTTCAGCGCCAACCGGATCTGCATTGCGGCCGTTTCAGGGTCTGTCTTGAAGGTGGACCACGGTGCGGCCTCTTGCAGGTATTCGTTGCCGGCCACCCAGATCGCGCGCAGCTCGCCCGCCGATTTGCGAACCTCCATCGCCTCCATATGGCCTTCGTAAGCGCGGATGCGGGTGGTCAGCGTCTCGATCAGCGCCTCTTCGCTCGGGCCGTAGGCTCCGCCTTCCGGCACGGCCTCGGAGAATTTCGAGCGGCAGAACTTCGTCACACGGCTGACAAAGTTGCCCAGAACATCGGCCAGATCCTTGTTCACCGAAGCCTGGAAGTTCTCCCAGGTGAATTCGCTGTCGCTGCTTTCGGGCGCATGGCTTAGCAGCCACCAGCGCCAGTAGTCGGCGGGCAAGATCTCCAGCGCCTGATCCATGAACACGCCGCGCCCCTGCGAGGTGCTGAACTGGCCGCCGTCATAGTTCAGGTAGTTGAACGACTTGATGTAATCGACCAGCTTCCACGGCTCGCCCGATCCCAGAATCGTCGCGGGAAAGCTGAGCGTGTGAAACGGCACGTTATCCTTGCCCATGAACTGGGTATAGCGCACGTCATCCGCGCCCTTGTCGGTGCGCCACCAGCGCTCCCAGTCGGTGCCTTTGCCCGCATCCACCCATTCCTGCGCGGCGGCGATGTATTCGATGGGGGCGTCGAACCAGACGTAGAAGACCTTGCCTTCCATGCCCGGCCACTCCTCAGTGCCCTTCTTGACGGGCACGCCCCATGCCAGATCGCGGGTGATGCCCCGGTCTTGCAGGCCGTCGCCGTCGGTCAGCCATTTCTTCGCAATCGAGGTTGTCAGGATCGGCCAACCCTCGCGGGTGTCGATCCACTCTTCCAGCTGGTCCTTCATCTGCGACTGGCACAGATAGAGGTGCTTCGTCTCGCGCACCTCCAGGTCGGTCGAGCCTGAAATCGCGCTGCGCGGGTCAATCAGATCGGTCGGGTCCAACTGCTTGGTGCAGTTTTCGCACTGGTCGCCGCGCGCCTTGTCATAGCCGCAATTGGGGCAGGTGCCCTCGATATAGCGGTCGGGAAGGAACCGGCCATCCGCGTTGGAGTAAACCTGCTTTTCGCTGACTTCGCGGATCAGCCCGGCATCGGCAAGGCGTCCGGCGAAATGCTGGGTCAGCTTCTTGTTCTGCTCGCTGGAGGACCGCCCGAAATGGTCGAAGGACAGGCGGAACCCCTCTGCGATCTGTGCCTGGACGCCGTGCATCTCGGCGCAGTATTCGGCCACCGGCTTACTGGCTTTCGCAGCGGCCAGCTCGGCAGGTGTGCCGTGTTCGTCGGTGGCGCAAAGGAACAGCACCTCGTTGCCGCGCGCGCGCTGGAAACGGGCGTATAGATCCGCAGGCAATTGGCTGCCCACGAGGTTTCCAAGGTGCTTGATCCCGTTGATATAGGGGATCGCCGAAGTGATGAGATGGCGTGCCATGTTAATCCCTGTCGTCAGTCCGCCCCCCTCTATCGTCAAACGCGGCCAAGGGCCAGAGGTCAGAGGCCAGCCAAAGCGCTCAGTCGTCCTGTCCGCGAAGGTTTTCTTCGCGCGACCGTCCCAGCAAGCGCCCGATCATGAAGCTGGTGCGCGGGGCGTAGATAAAGCGAGTACGATTTTCAGCCGTTGGGCGGGCGCGCATGCGGGTCAGGCCAAAGATCACCAGCACGATATGGCCAACGGCGATCATGGCGAACAGCGCGGTCGAACCATATGCCACCATCAGCTTTGATGCGAGATACGGCGCGGCGATGGCACCGACGGCGTACCAGAACATCAGGGCCGCTGACAATTCCACCCGTTCGGAGTTTTCCGCAAAATCATGGGCGTGCGCAGCAGAGACCGAATAGATTGGGTAGGTGGTCACCCCGAAGATGAAGATGTTGATCATCACCCCGGTCGTGCCGTGCCCCTGTATCATGACTGTTGCGGCGCAGCTGAAAACAGCCGCAACGGACAAACCGATCAGCACCCATCGGCGGTCAAACTTGTCTGCGAGCCATCCCACCGGGTATTGCGACAGCACGCCGCCCAGAATGAACGTGGCCAGGAAAAGTGCGATCTGGTCAATCTCCAGCCCCACGCCTTCGCCGTAAACCGGGCCGACCATCCGAAACGATGCGCCCGAAAGTGCCGAGACGATCACCCCGGCCACGGCCAAGGGCGACCGGTCCCAGGCAAGCTTTGGATGCAGGCGGGGGGCTTCGGGCGTTTCGGGCTGCGAGCGGCGCGAAAGCGTCAGCGGCAAAAGCGCGGCACAGCAAAGAAGAGCCAGCAGGTTGTAGGACACGTAAGATGCGGGCTCTAGCACCGAGATGATAAGCTGCGCCACGAGCGCGGCCCCCATGTCGGCCAGCCGGTAGGTGCCCATGGCGCGACCGCGTGTCTCGTTGGTGACGCTCGCTTGCAGCCAGCTTTCAATGACGGTGAAGGCCCCGGCGACGCAGATACCGGTGGCAATGCGCATCACCGCCCAGGCATAGGCATCAATCAGCAGCATATGCGCAAGCAGGCCAATGGCGCCAAGCGCGGTAAAGGCCGCAAAGGCGCGCGTATGCCCGACCGATCCCATCAGGCGCGGCGCCCACCAGCAGCCGATGAAAAAGCCCACGAAATGCGAAGAGCCCAGCATCCCGATCTCGGCAGTGGTGAAATTCAGCGCGATGCCCGACAGCGCATCCAGAGGCCCCACGCCGCCCGACGAAAGTTGCAACAGGACAACCGAAAGAAACAGCGAGGCGAAGGAGATCAAAAGCGTCATGGTCGTCTACCTGTGCAATTGTGCCGCTCAGGTCTTGCCCGAACCCGACAGTTCGCGTCGCGAGTTGTGCTTTTTGATCCCCCCCGACCAAAGCGGCCTTGCCAAGCCGATTCTGTCCGGCCCATCCTGCGCGGGACCAACCGATTTGCAAGGACCCACCGTCAATATGAGATACCTGCCGCCCCTTTGCCTTGCCTGCCCCGGACGTTAAACCCCCGGGATGGCATTTCTTGGACCAGATGAATGGCAGGCGGTGGCCCTGTCGCTGAAGGTGGCCTGCCTGGCCGTCGCGGCCAGCCTGCCCTTCGGTCTGGCAGTTGCGATGTTGCTGGCGCGCGGGCGGTTCCCGGGACGGCAGATCCTGAACGGGATCGTGCATCTGCCCCTGATCCTGCCGCCGGTGGTGACAGGCTATGTGCTCCTGCTGGGCTTTGGGCGGCGTGGGCCGATTGGCGAGTTTCTGGAAAACACCTTTGGCGTCGTTCTGGCCTTTCGCTGGACGGGGGCGGCACTCGCGGCTGCGATCATGGCTTTCCCGCTGATGGTGCGGGCCATGCGTCTGGCCATTGAAACGGTTGATCCGGGGCTAGAAGAGGCCGCCGCCACGCTTGGCGCCTCGCGCCTGCGGGTGTTTCTGACTGTGACATTGCCGCTGATCCTGCCGGGTGTGCTGGCCGGGGCCATCCTCGCCTTCGCCAAGGCGATGGGAGAGTTCGGCGCGACGATCACCTTTGTCTCCAACATCCCCGGCGAGACCCGTACCGTGCCTTCGGCCATCTACGCCTTTCTGCAGGTGCCGGGGGGCGAGGCCTCTGCGCTGCGGCTGGTGATCGTCTCCGTGGTGATCGCGATGGCCGCTTTGCTTGTCTCCGAAGTGATGGCCCGCCGGGTCGCTGCAAGGGTGGCGGGGCGATGAGCCTGTCGGTCGATCTGAACCACAGCTTTCCGGGCTTTACGCTGGACGTGACGTTTGAGGCCCCTTCCGGCGTGACCGTGTTGTTCGGGCATTCCGGATCTGGCAAATCGACGGTGATCAAGGCCGTGGCCGGTTTGCTGAAACCAAATGCCGGAAAGGTCGTGGTCAATGATCGCGTGCTGCTGGACACGCACGGGCGGATATCCGTCCCGGTGCCCCGGCGCAGGCTGGGCTATGTCTTTCAGGACGGGCGGCTTTTCCCGCATCTGACAGTGCGCGCCAACCTGACCTATGCGCACCGTTCCGATACCAAGGGGCTGGATCGTGTTGTCGACCTTCTGGGCCTGGGAAACCTGCTGGAACGCCGCCCCGGCGCGTTGTCGGGGGGAGAGGCGCAGCGCGTGGCGATCGGGCGGGCGCTATTGTCCGACCCGGTCATGCTGCTGATGGATGAACCGCTCGCCGCGCTCGACGCCCCCCGCAAGGCAGAGATTCTGCCGTTTCTGGATCGGCTGTGTTCCGAAGGGGGCGTGCCGATCCTTTATGTCACCCATGCCGTGGCAGAGGTTGCGCGGCTGGCCAGCCATCTGGTGCTGCTGGAAAACGGGCAGGTACTGCGATCCGGCCCGGCAGCAAAGTTGATGGCAGACCCCGTGCTTGTGCCGCATATGGGCGTGCGCGATGCCGGTGCCTTGCTGACGGCCCGGGTGGTCGCGCATCATCCCGATGGGCTGACAGAGCTGGAGGCCCCCGGCGGGCGGCTTTTCCTGCCCGGAGTTCATCGCGCAGCAGGTGATCCACTTCGCGTGCGTATCCTCGCGCAGGACGTGATCCTGTCGCGCACACGGCCAGAGGGGCTGTCGGCGCTCAATATCCTTGAAGGGACGATCAGCGCCCTGCACCGTGGCGGCGGCCCCGGCGTGGTGGTTCAGCTCGCAGTTGGGGGCGAACATCTGTTGGCGCGCATTACCCGCCGCAGCGCCGAGGCGATGGGGCTTGCCCCCGGCCAGACCTGTTTCGCGGTGTTGAAATCCGTGGCCGTGGCGCAGGTCGATATTGCCGAGGCCGCACCGCTGCGCTGAAATCCCTGCAACGGCGGGCCGGATCAACCGGATCAGGGGCATTTTCCGATTCAATCCCGCCGATGAAGGCATTAGGGTCCGGCGCACGCGCAACAGGAGACTGCCCCGATGAAGATGAAACCGCTTGGCCGCAGCGGCCTTACTGTGTCCGAGTTCTGCCTTGGCTCCATGACGTTCGGCGTGCAGACACCCGAGAAAGACGCCCATGCGCAGATTGCCCGCGCGCTGGATGCTGGCATCAACTTCATCGACACGGCCGAGATGTATCCGGTGAACCCGGTCAAGCCTGAGACCGTCGGCCTGACCGAAGAAATCATCGGCAACTGGTTTGCCAGCACCGGCCGCCGCAGCGACGTGATCCTGGCCACCAAGCATTCCGGCGAGGGGCAAAACTTTGTCCGGGAGGGCGCGCCGATCACCTCCAAGACGATCCGCGCGACACTGGAAGGATCGCTGAAACGGCTGAAGACCGATTACGTCGACCTCTACCAGTTTCACTGGCCCAACCGCGGCAGCTACATGTTCCGCAAGAACTGGCGCTATGACCCGTCCGGGCAGAACCGCGACGACGTGGTCGCGGATATGGAGGACTGCATCGGTGCGCTGCAACGCGAGGTCGAACGCGGCACGATCCGCCATTTCGGCATGTCGAACGAGGATGTCTGGGGCACGATGACCTGGAATGCCATCGCTGAACGCATGGGCGGCCCGCGCATCCAGACGCTTCAGAACGAATATTCGCTGCTGTGCCGGTTGGCCGATACCGATCTGGCCGAACTTTGCCTGAACGAGGATATCGGGCTCTTGCCGTTCTCGCCGCTTGGATGTGGTTATCTGACCGGCAAATACCAGGGGGGCAAAGTTCCCGAAGGGTCGCGCATGACGCTGAGCCCGGAAATGGGGGGCCGCAAGGGCGACCGTGTTCTGGACGCGGTCGACGCGTATCTGGGCGTTGCCCGTGACTTCGGCCTCGACCCGACCCAAATGGCGCTTGCCTGGTCGGCGCGGCGGCCGTTTGTGGCATCTTCGATCTTCGGGGCGACGACTTTGGCGCAGCTGGATCACATCCTTGGCGCGGCTGATGTGGAACTGTCGTCGGAACTGCTGGAGGCATTGGACACTGCGCATAAGGCGCATCCGATGCCTTACTGAATCGTGCCTTTGAGCTCTGCCAGCCATGCAGGCAGTGCGCGGGCGCTGACATCGGCCTCCCGGACCAAATGGTCGAAATGCGCCGCAAAGGTCTGCACACGTGCGCTGTCACGGAAGGCCAGATATTTACGCCCGATATAGATCGCGGCGAGAAGCGGCCCGAACACGGTGATCGGCGCAGAATAAAGCCGCCGCGCATCGTAAAGGTAAAGCCTGAGCCGGGGATAGAGGTTGCGGCTGAGCGTCAGCATGCGGTCGATCTGTTCGTGACGGCTCTGCGCATCCAACCCGGCGTAATAGCCGGTGCCATGTGCAAAGCTCGACATTTCATGCATCGGCACGGCGACTTCATAATCCGAGGAAGAGTTGCGGATCCAGTCCAGCCAGTCGCGGCTGGCATTGATCGCTTGCGCGGGCGTGCGGCCAAGCTGAGGCGTATATTCCCAGTTCAGGATCGCGTCGGTCTTGAGCATATCCGGCAGGGTCGCGGGCACATAACGGATCTTGTAGCCGGCAGCCTCCCGGTGCCAGGCGAATATCTGTTCATCGATCAGCGCACGTGGCGCATCCGTCAGCGTCAGGCTTTCGGCCAGCATCCGCGCCGCGCTTTCGGGCCGGTCCGACAGGCTAAGCAGCCAGTCTGCCGAAACACCCAGCGCCGCCGCGCAGGCACCCACCACATGGGCGTTGGGCAAGCGCCCGCCGTCCCCGGTCAGGAGCTGCGAGATCGTCGAGCGATCCACGCCAGTTTCACGCGCCAGCGCGCTCTGGCTCATATCGCCGTCCTTCATTGCCTGTGAAAGACGAGCGCGAAACTGTGTGGCGCGGCTGAGTTTGTCGGTAATGTTCTGCATATGGTGATAAATATCATCAACTCGGATATTTGTTAACTACATTCCGAATTCCCGACATGTCCGCGTTCAGCTTACCAATTGTGAAGCAGAAAAAGGGGACAGGATGGCGATCGGCAAGGTGACGAGGTTCGAATGGGCGACACTGGCAGTGCTGATGCTGTGTTATGCGCTGTGGGTTCTGGGGACGACGTTTGCCGCCGCGGTCTGGCTGCCTTTGGGGATGGTCCTTGTCGCGGTGGGGGCGGCGCTGCACAGCTCGCTGAGCCACGAGATGTTGCACGGCCATCCGTTTCGCAGCCCCTACGCGAATGCCGCACTGGTTTTCCCGGCGCTGACGCTGGTGGTGCCCTATATGCGCTTTCGCGACACGCATATGGCCCATCATCAGGACGCCATCCTGACCGATCCATATGACGACCCCGAATGCAACTATCTCGATCCCGCCGTCTGGGGCGAATTGCCGGGCTGGGTGCAAGGGGTCTTGCGCGTGAACAACACGCTGGCAGGGCGACTGCTGATCGGGCCAGCCGTGGGGCAGATCAGCTTCATGGCGGCCGATTGGCGCGCGATCCGGGCAGGTAATAGCCGCGCTCTGGCGGGCTGGCTGGCGCATATTCCGGCCGTTGCGCTGGTGGTCTGGTGGATGTCCGCTCTGGGGCAGATGCCGGTCTGGGCCTTCCTGCTGTCCAGCTATGGCGCGCTGTCGATCCTGAAGATCCGAACCTTTCTGGAGCATCAGGCGCATGAGCGCGCGCGCGGCCGGACCGTCATCATCGAGGATCGCGGCCCGCTCGCGTGGATTTTCCTCAACAACAACCTGCATGTGGTGCATCACATGCATCCCCGACAGCCCTGGTACCGCCTGCCAAAGCTCTACCGGGCGCATCCCGAGCGGTATCTGGATCGCAATGAAGGGTATCGCTACGCCTCTTACGGGCAGATATTCCGGCGCCATTTTCTGCGCGCCAAGGATCCGGTGCCACACCCCCTCTGGCCACGGGTCTGAAATCCGGGCAATAGGGCGGGATGGAACCCTGGATCGCCCTTTCGGTCGCGGCTGCGGCCTTTCAGACGCTGCGCTTCATGCTGCAAAAACACCTCAGCACCGGGACGTTGTCCTCGGGCGGGGCGACGCTGGCGCGGTTTGCCTACTCGGTGCCCTTTATCGTCACGCTGACGCTTGGATACGCGGCCTGGACGGGTGCAGAGCTGCCACGGCTGACGGGGCTTTTCTGGGCCTATGCGCTGACCGGCGGGCTGACGCAGATCCTGGCGACATGGTGCGTGGTCGCACTGTTTGCACAGCGTAATTTCGCCGTCGGCATCACCTTCAAGAAGACCGAGGTGATCCAGACCGTTCTGGTGGGTCTGGTGGTGCTGGGCGACCGAATCAGCCTGCCCGCCTTCGCGGCCATCCTGCTGGGGTTGATCGGCGTTCTGGTCTTGTCGGACGGGGCTGGGATGCAGGGGAACTGGACGCGACGGTTGTGGAACAGGGCGGCGGGTTTGGGGCTGGCCTCTGGCGCGTTCTTCGCCGTTTCCGCGGTCGGGTATCGCGGCGCGACGCTGGAGGTGGGCAGCGATGATCCGCTGCTGCGCGCTGGTGTTTCTCTGGCCGTGGTAACGGTCGCCCAGACCGTGGCGTTGGGCTTATGGCTGAACTGGCGTGAACCGGGGCAGCTGGCTGCGCTTTGGTCGGCGCGGCGTACTGCTGTCTGGATGGGTATCACGGGCATGGCGGGCAGCCTGTGCTGGTTCACGGCCTTTACCCAGCAGAACGCGGCTTACGTTTTTGCCGTGGGTCAGATCGAGGTGATCTTTTCGCTCGCCGCTTCGGTGCTGGTCTTCAATGAAAAGATCAGCCGCCGCGAAGCGTTGGGCATCGCCCTTCTGACCGCCAGCATTCTTGGCCTTATTCTGCTGAACTAGGCGCGCGGCCGCGCAGACGCAAAAACAGGCTTTCCTCGTCATCATTCCTGAAGAACGGCACGGAATCCGGCGGGTTGGTGTCGTGCAGGCGCGCGGCGACCTCTGCCAGAACGACCTCTGTGATGAATGGCAGATCGAAGTGGCGCACCTCTTCCAGAGGGATCCATTGCAGATGGCTCAGCTCGTCACAGGCGTCATCGAAATGATCCGGGTCCGTGATCAGCGCCTCGGCCCGCAGCAGGAAAAAACGCGCGTCGAAGCGGCGCGGACGGCCGGGCGGGGTGATGGCACGAAAGACGAATTGCAGCGCGCGGGCGTCCGGCACATGCCCCGTCGCGGCGAAACCCTGCCAATCAGGCGGGGGATTTCCGGGCCAGAGGCCGGGGCGCCCCAGAATTTGCCCGGTTTCTTCCCAAAGCTCGCGAATGGCCGCGGCGGCAAGCGCGTTCGAGATGCCGACTTTGGCGCCCTCGTCCAGACGGGTGCGGCAGGTTGTGCTGAGTGTCGCCGCCAGGGGGATCTGCGCATCTTCGGCATCGACCGCGCCGCCGGGGAAGACAAACTTGTTGGGCATGAAAGCGGCCTTTGCGCCGCGTTGTCCCATCAGCACGCGCGGCGCAACCTCGCCGTCCCGCACCACGATCACCGTAGCGGCGTCCCGTAGGGCTGTCTTGTCTGCGGTGTCAGTCAAGCCGCTGCCTTTTCAAAACGTGTCAGGCCGGGCTACGCGAAAACCCGTGCATCTCCCGCGCCCACTGGATGGCCACGATGACCCCTTTTAGCCTTGGCAGAAGATAGAGTGACAAGGCCACGCAGCCAACCGCGAATATGGTGAACAGCACCAAGGGTTCGGGCCGGAACATGACAAAAGCGATATGCAGCAGAGGCGCCATCAGGTGGCCGACAAACAGGATTGTCAGATAGGCCGGGCCGTCATCGGCGCGGTGGTGGTGCAGCTCTTCACGGCAGACAGGGCAGGTGTCGCGCACCTTCAGATACCCGCTGAGCAGGGGTCCATTGCCGCAATTCGGGCAACGTCTGCGCCAGCCTTTCATAATGGCTGGCATCATGGGGCGTTCCGCCGCCACATTCACATCATCTTCGACGGTCACATTCTCAAGTGCCATTGCAGATCCTCGCGTTTCCAGATCTGAAAATGCGCCTCGCGGCGCGCGTTGAAAAGTGGGCATCCTGTCCTTGCGTCCGGATGTCGCAAATCACGCCGACGTGACCGGGTGCGATGAAAAAAGTGCGTTTCACCGACGGGATGCCGGATCTGCCGCGTATCAGTTTCCAGAAAGCCGATCGAAAGGCCGGTTTCGAAGCAGTAAAGCAATAAGGATAACGACACATGAAACGCACGACCATTCTTACCAGCCTCACCGTTGCCGCAATCGCAATGGGCAGTGTTGCAGTCGCACATGGCAATGGCGACCGTGGGGACCGTGGCGCACGGGGCCCGATGATGGACCGGCCGGAGTTTTCCGAACTGGACACCAACGCTGACGGGCAACTGAGCCCCGAGGAACTGACCGCGCCGCGTGACGCGCGTTTTGCAGAAGCTGACGCCAATGGTGACGGCCTTCTGAGCGCCGAAGAAATGGCAGCCCAGGTCGAGGCGCAGCGTCAGGACCGTGCCGCGCGCGGTGTTGAGCGCATGATCGAGCGCATGGATGCCAATGATGATGGCCAGCTCAGCCTTGAGGAGATGACCGCGCGCCGTGATGGCAAGGGCATGTTCGAACGGCTGGACGCGGATGAGGACGGCGTGATCTCGGAAGAGGAATTCGCCAAGTTCGAGATGCGCGGCGACAAGATGCGTGGCGGCAAGAAAGGCCACGGCCGCGGCCACGGCAACAAATAAGACAATGGGTCGGGCCTGAACCGGGCCCGACCCGCATTGCACCTTCGCGCCGCACAGGCTAGCCCTTGACGGACAATGGATATGCCCTTTGACGCCATGAGTGACGTTCCGGACGATGCGTTGTTGGTGCTTTATGCCAACGGCGATGTAGCGGCTGCGCGGGCGCTGACCGCACGGTTGACGCCGAAGGTTCTGGGCCACGCCTACCGCCTTCTTGGCGACCGGGCCGAAGCCGAGGATGTCGCCCAGGAAGCCATGCTGCGTCTTTGGCGGGTCGCGGCGGACTGGCGGCAGGGCGAGGCCAAGGTTTCCACCTGGCTTTACCGCGTCGTGGCGAACCTGTGCACCGACCGTCTGCGCAAGCGGCGATCAGTGGACATCGACTCGATACCGGAGCCTGAAGACCCGGCCATCGGGGCAGAGCAAGGTCTACAGGAGGTCGCACGGGCCGAGGCCTTGCAGGGCGCGCTTCAGACCCTGCCTGAGCGGCAACGTCAGGCCGTGGTGCTGCGGCATATCGAAGGTCTGGGCAATCCCGAGATTGCCGAGATCATGGACATCAGTCCGCGCGCGGTTGAAAGTCTGACCGCGCGGGGCAAGAGAGCGCTGGCAGAGGCACTGGCCGGGCGGCGCGGCGAATTGGGGTATTACGATGACTGACAAGCAGCAGGAATTCAGCGAGTTGGAAGCGTTTTTCCATGCCGCCCGCAAGGCGACACCCGACCCCGACGCGGCCCTGATGGCGCGTATCCTTGACGACGCGCTGGTCGAGCAGGCCGAACGGGCAAAGGTCATCGCCCCCGCACGACGCCAAGAAAGCGTCTTGCGGCAACTGCTGCGCAGCATAGGCGGCTGGCCTGCCCTGACCGGCCTTGCGGCAGCCACCATTGCCGGGGTGTGGATCGGTGTGAACCCCCCGACCTCCGTTTCGGATCAACTGGCGGCGCTGATGGGCGTGGGCTCTGATGCAGAGAACAGCTGGTTCCTTGATCCGCTGACAGAATACGACATCGCGATGACGGAAGGCTGAGACATGGCGGATCCCGAGATCAAGTCTGGCAAGACCGGTAAGCGCAGGCTCTGGCCGCGCTTGCTGCTGTTTGTGTCGCTGGCGCTGAACCTTCTGGTGATTGGCATCGTTGCGGGCAGTTTGGCGTTGGGGCCTGACCGTGATCGCCGGGCGCCGTCACGCGACATGGTTGCCCCCTACACGCGCGCGTTGAGCGATGCCGACCGCCGCCAGATCGGCAAGCGGTTGCGCGAAAGCCTTGTGTCACGCGAAGACGAACGCGGCCTGCTGATGGCGGATTACGGTACGGTGCTGGACATTCTCAGAACCGAACCGCTGGACATCGGGGCGCTGAATGACGTCCTTATCCGCCAGTCGGAACGGGCGGAACAACGCAAGCGGGCCGGACAAAAGATCTTTGCGGAGTGGCTGGCAGATATGAGCCCGCAAGAGCTCTCTGCCTATGCTGACAGGCTGGAGGCAGAACTCGACCGCCTCGCGACGGGCGGTGACCGCCGTTGGCGCCGCAAACCACCGCGAGACTGATGCGTTCCCCCGGGCTGGCGCGCCGCTTTACGGCGTGTCGGTCGGTTCCTTGGCAGACCTGCGGGCCTACGCGGCGTCGCGGCTAAGCGTGACCTTGTTGCGCCCTTCGGATTTCGACGCATAGAGAGCACGATCCGCCAGTGTCAGCAGATCGTCGCCTTCGTTGTTCGTGGAGGCAGAACATCGGGGCCCCATCGCCATGCCGATACTGACCGTCGCCCGCAGCGGTACGTCCTGACCCGGTGCCAGAAAATGGGCGTTGCGGACCACCTGGCATAGCCGTTGCGCGGTGCGCCGTGCCCGGTGGCTGTCCGTATCGGGCAGGACCATCAGGAATTCTTCGCCGCCGATGCGCGCCACAAGGTCGACGGCACGCAGGTTCTCTTTGATCTGTCTTGCGACACCGGCAAGCACCGCGTCACCCGCGGCGTGGCCGTAGACGTCATTGATCTGCTTGAAATGGTCAAGATCGGCGATCAGCACTGCGAAGCGACGCCCCGTGCACTGCGCTTCCTGAGAGACCCGGGCGAGATGGGGCAGGGCATACCGGCGATTGTAAAGACCGGTCAGTGGATCGGTGACGGCCGCATGCAACCCGTCGCGCATCGTGGCGCGCAGCCGGTCCGCCGTGCGTTTGCGGGCGATCTGGTTCTGTAGCCGCAGCGCCAGCTCATCGGGATCGAATGCCCCCGCGAGCAGGTCATTGCCTCCCAGATCCAGCGCGCTGGCGGCCGCCTGGCGCGTTTCGCGGTCACACAGGACCAGCATGGCGCAATGGCGGGTTGCGCTGCGGGCGCGCAGTTCTGACAGCGTACCCAATCCGGTTTCCGGGATCAGCCGTGGAAGCATGACGATACAGACATCGGGGGCTTTCGACGCATCTGGATTCTGCGCCAGCATCTCGCGCGGGCTGCGAATTTCGAACCGATGCGACACCCTTTGTCTGAGTTGATCGAGCCAGTGCCCGGCGTCAGAGGGGTGATCCGTGACCACCGTCACCCGGGCGGGCATCTCGAACCCGGCGCTGGCCTCGGCAAAGCCTAGCGCCCGGCGGGTGCCTTCGCGAAGGCGCAGCTCTCGCTCGGCGTCACGGGCGCGCGACAGGTTCCGGATCCGGGCCAGCAGCATCATCTCGCTGACCGGGTGGGACAGGACGTCATCAGCGCCAGCTTCAAGAGCCTCGACCCGGGCGCGCAGGTTTTCTGGCGGGGTCAGGAAAATCAGCGGGATGGTTTCGGTCTTGGGATTGGAACGCAACCGCCGCGCCAGATCTCCGGCTTTCATGGTGCCGACCTGCCCCAGCAAGATAACGTCGGGGGGGGATTTCGCGCAAACCGCCAGCGCCTCGGCCCCTGTTGTCGCGTGTTTCACGGAGTAATAGGCGGCCGCCAGTTTGACGCGCAGTACGATCCTGTTGGTTGCAACTTCGTCCACGATCAGGACCGTTTGGGGCATTCCACATTCCATCCGTGCTTGCATCCGCCGATGGCTAAGTTTTTATTCGAATTGGTTAAGATTACCTTTCCGAAGGATGAACAGATGGCACTCTCGAAGGACAGGGCAGAGATAGTCGGCGTGAAGGCGCTTGGCTGGCTGGCCGGGAATGACGAACTCTTGCCGGTGTTCCTCGGATCCACCGGGGCAAGCACCGAGGATCTGCGCGACAATGTGCAGGAGCCCGAGTTCCTGGGATCAGTGCTGGATTTCGTGTTGATGGATGATGCCTGGGTGGTGGCATTTTGTGACGCAGAAGGCATTGATTACAATGAGATAGCTGCCGCACGCGCGATGCTTCCCGGGGGTGAACAGATCCATTGGACATGACCTTGCGCGCAGATGCGATCCTGTTTGATAAGGATGGCACGCTTTTTGATTTTCGCAGCACCTGGGATACCTGGGCAGGTACAATCCTGGCTACGCTCTCCGAGGGTGACGAGGCGCGTTGGAAATGGCTGACGGGGGCGATCGGATACTGCCCCGAGATCGGCGGATTCCTGCCGTCGAGTCCGGCGATTGCGGGGACCAACCGGGAGGTTGCCGCGCTGATGCTGCCAGGCCTCCCGGGATGGAGCCTTGACCGACTCGAAAAGTTCCTTGCCGAATCTGCGGAAACAGCACCGCTTGTCGAGGCGGTGCCGCTGTCAGCTCTTATCGCACGGCTCTCGCTGGCGGGTTTGCCACTTGGGGTGATGACCAATGACAGCCACCGCACCGCGCAGGCGCATTTGAGTGCGGCCGGGATCGGGGAGGCCTTCGCCTTCGTGGCAGGCGCGGATAGCGGGTTCGGGGCAAAGCCCTCGCCCGAACCGCTGCTCGCTTTCTCCCGTGCCGTCGGGGCAGTACCGGGACGCGTGGCCATGGTCGGGGACAGCGCACATGACTTGATGGCGGGACGGGCCGCCGGGATGCAGACTATCGGGGTTCTGACCGGCCCGGCCGGACCAAAGGAGCTGTTACCGCTGGCGGATGTGGTGCTTCCCGATATCGGAGCCTTGCCGGAATGGTTGGGCCTGCCAATGGGCTAAGGTACCCATCTGCGGGATTTCCGAATATTCAGACGCTGAAAACGACGCAAGCTGTCGCATATAGAAGCGCCCACACGGCGCGGCTATTGCCTCATTGCTAAAGCATCACGTCTTGGGAGAGTCCGATGGGCAGTACGGGCAGGACACGCAAACGGCATGGCGGGCGCGCGGGCAATGCGCTTCGCCGGGGCGGGGACGTTATCTCGCAGATGCCATGGCGCATTCCGGTCAATCTGGACGCCCCGACCGAGCCGCTGACCCAAGATGGCGTACTGGCGATCCATGACACCGCAATGCGGATCCTCGAAGAACTCGGCATGCAGTTTCTCAACCCCGAGGCGGTGGATATTCTCCGCAAGGCAGGCTGCACGATCGAAGGCGAAACCGTACGGATGGGCCGTGATTTCGTGATGGAAATGGTTGGCAAGGCGCCGGAGCAGTTCACCATCACGCCGCGCAACCCTGAGCGCGAAATCACGCTTGGCGGTGGGCATATCCTGTTCGGAAATGTCTCGTCCCCGCCAAATTACTGGGACTTGTCGCTGGGCCGCAAAGTGCCCGGCACGCGCGAGATGTGTGCCAACCTGTTGCGGCTGACGCAATATTTCAACTGTATTCATTTTGCCGGCGGGTATCCGGTGGAACCGGTGGATGTGCATGCCTCTGTTCGCCATCTTGATGTGCTCTTCGACAAGCTGACGCTGACCGACAAGGTGCCGCATGCCTATTCGCTGGGGCGCGAGAGGGTCGAAGACGTGATGGAGATGGTCCGCATCGCCGGCGGGCTGACCCATGAGGAATTCGAAGCCAAGCCGCGGATGTACACGAATATCAACTCTACCTCGCCGCTGAAGCATGACTTTCCAATGCTGGACGGATGGATGCGCTGCGCGCGGCGCGGGCAGGGCTGTGTGGTGACCCCCTTTACACTGGCCGGTGCCATGGCGCCGGTGACGATGGCGGGCGCTGTCGCGCAGTCGCTCGCCGAGGGGCTGAGCGCCATTGCCCTTGCACAATACATCAATCCCGGCGTGCCGTGTGTGATCGGCACCTTCACCTCGAACGTCGATATGAAAAGCGGCGCGCCTGCCTTCGGGACACCTGAATATATGCGGGCGACCCAGATGACCGGCCAGATGGCGCGGTTCTACGGACTGCCGCTGCGGTCCTCGGGAAGTTGTGCCGCGAACGTTCCGGACGGGCAGGCGATGTGGGAGACGTCCAACAGTCTGTGGGCTGCGGTGCAGTCGGGCACCAACATGGTCTATCACGCCGCCGGGTGGCTTGAAGGCGGGCTGATCGCCTCACCCGAAAAGTTCATCATGGATTGCGAGATATTACAGCAAATACAACGCTATATGGAGCCGGAAGTCTGTGCGACCAGCCCTTCGGACCTGGCATTCGACGCCATCGCCGAGGTGGGGCATGACGGGCACTTCTTCGGGGTTCAGCACACGCAGGACCGCTACACCACGGCGTTCTACCAACCCTTCCTGAGCGACTGGAAGAATTTCGAGGCCTGGGAATCGGCTGGTGCGGCCTGGACGCCGGAACGCGCCAACCAAGTCTATCACAGTATTCTTGACGATTTTGAACCGCCTCCGATGGACATTGCCGTTCGCGAGGAGCTTGAGGCGTTCGTTACCCGCCGTAGGGCCGAGGGCGGAGCGCCGACCGACTACTGAAAGGCTCTGTCATCTCGATAAAATTGTAGCGGTTCAGGGAACGTTAAACCTGTGTATGGCAAAGTGGACCCCTGATACAGGGGTGGATCGGATGCACGGGCTTATCAATAGGACAATTCAATGTTTTGTGCGTGATACCTATGGCCCGCAGGCTTGGGACAGAATCGCGCTACGGGCCGGGACGGGCATCACGAGTTTCGAATCGATGCTGGTATACGAAGATGAGGTTACCAGCATCTTCCTTAATGCTTGCAGCGCGGATTTGAACAAACCACTGGATGGGTTGCTGGAGGATATCGGGACCTATCTCGTTTCCCATCCGAACACGGAATCCTTGCGCCGCCTTCTGCGCTTTGGTGGCGGGGATTTCGTAGAGTTTCTACAATCTCTGGACGATTTGCCGGAACGCGCGCGTCTGGCGGTTTCGGATCTGGAACTGCCAGAACTTGAACTTCACGAATACGGGGCGGTCGATTACCGGCTCGTCTGTCGATCGCCGATGCCCGGATTTGGCCATGTGCTTGTTGGTGTCTTGCGTACGATGGCCGATGACTACGGCACGTTGGCCTGCCTTGACTACGGGGAGGGGGAAGGCCTCGAGGAATTCGTTGAAATCACGCTTTTTGAGACAGAATATTCGGTAGGGCGCAGTTTTACTCTTGGCGGACACATTGCCCAACCCGTGGAGGGCAGCGCAGATGATCGCTAAGACAGCGCTGGACACCCTTTGCCCAATGCACCTGACCGTGGACGCCTCAGGGCAAATCCAACACGCGGGCCCCACGCTGGCAAAACTGCGGCCAAAGGCTCAACTGGTCGGGAAACAGTTGTTTGAGGTTTTTGACTTACATCGTCCACAGGGTATCAGCCATATGGCGGAGTTGTTGGCGATCTCCGGGCGGAAGCTTCAGCTGCGGTTTCGCGATCCGCCATGTACAGGGTTGAAGGCGGTGCTGGTGCCGGATGGTGAAGGGGGCGCAGTCGTGAATTTGTCATTCGGCATCTCGGTCGTCGATAGCGTGCGTGATTACCACCTGACAAACGCCGATTTCGCGCCCACCGACCTCACCGTCGAAATGCTCTATCTGGTTGAGGCAAAATCCGCTGCGATGGAAGCGTCACGCCTTTTGAACCAGCGGTTGCAGGGGGCACGTATCGCAGCTGAGGAACAGGCCTATACCGACACCCTGACCGGGCTGAAGAATAGGCGGGCGATGGATCACATCCTGTCACGTCTGCTCGCGACCGACCGGACCGTGTCCGTGATGCATCTCGATCTGGACTATTTCAAACAGGTCAATGACCAGCACGGTCATGCGGCAGGGGACACAGTGTTGAAACAGGTGTCATCTCGCATGCTGGAGGTGACACGAGAAAGCGATACGGTTGTACGCTTTGGCGGTGACGAATTCCTGCTGATTTTCCCGGACCTCACGAACACGTTGAAACTGTCCCAAATGGCGCGCCGCCTCATAGACCGTATCGAGGCCCCAATCTCCTTCGGGGGCCACAATTGCGAAGTGTCGGTCAGTATTGGCATTGCGATGCATGACGGGTCGCACGGAAAAGCCGTCGGCGCACTGATCGCAGAGGCGGATGAGGCACTTTATAACTCAAAGGGCAGGGGGCGCGCCTGCTATAGTTTCCACGCTCACGCAGGTCCGCACGAAGCCAGATTTTGAGAATTCAAAGCACTTCGCGTGCCTAATTCGGCAGGCGGTTCGATGCGGATGAATTTTTTGATCTAGAGGGCTTGATACGGCGGAGCCTATTGCGTAAGTAGCGGCTCACGTTGGGGTGTAGCCAAGCGGTAAGGCATCGGTTTTTGGTACCGTGTATCGTAGGTTCGAATCCTACCACCCCAGCCAACTTCTTCCGAAAGCACAACAAAACAAGGGTTTATCTGCCCTTTCTTCACCTCGTGTATCCCAGTCACCTGACAGTGGGATACATGGTGGGATACATCCCCCCGTTTCCAACATCGGTTTTAACAAACGCGCACGCAGCCGCGTTGGTCCCTACCTCATGCGTCGTGGCCGCGTCTTCTACTTCATGAAGCGGCTGCCCAAACAATTTTCCTGTGGGGGTTCAAACCAGTTTTTGCGCATGTCCTTACGTACCGAATTCCCGCTCGACGCCGTGGTGCGGGCCGGAAGCCTGCTCGCGGTCTACGAGCAGAAGGAACCGGAAATCGTGGACGCCCTGAACAAGAACGAGATGTCCCCGCGACATGCACATGCCCTATTGAAGGCACAGCTACGGAACGAACTCTCGCGCTTTCTGCACCAGCAGAGTTCAACGACATCGCTATCGGACGCGGAAATCGATGAGCGTGTTGCAGCGCTGCAGGCCGAGAACAGCGCGTTAAAAGCGGCCATTCGACGAAAGGACTGGACAGCGGTGGAACCCGCATTGTCAGCCGCCGGTAAAGCAACCTCTATTCCCGTGTCACCACCCATAGCGCCTGATCTGGGACGCCGCGCGGCCTCATTGCAACGGCAGATAAACGAAGTCGAAATCGAAGTCCTGGAGGGCGAGGATGTCCGGGTTGCTGCTGCCCATCTCTTGTCGGACGACGAAAACAAGGACTTCGACCGCTTCATCAAGGGCGAAATAACCGTCTCTGCTGCTGTTCAAAGCGCGATCGAAAACGCAACTTCAAAGGACATGGCGAACAAATACTCGGGCACGGGCAAGATTTTGCTGGAGTTTTGGGGCGATGTGCCGTTGTCGACAGTGACCCCGGAAACGGTCAAAGACCTAATGTGGCTCATTCAGCGAATACCGTCACAGCATGGCAAGAAGCACGGCAACAACCGTTTCGTGAAGGATCGCCGCAATGCGACCAAACGCGAAGAGATCGAATTCGCGGATCTGCATGATGCTTCGGTGCGGGCGGAAATCGAAGCCAATGAAATGCTGCCATTGACAGAAAAGCGTGCCCGTCTTGCAGAGAGCCTGGTGCCGCGGCTCACGATGACCACAGTTGAGCATCACCTCGACCGCTTGCATGCCATTTTCAGAATTGCCCAGGAAAACCTTGGCTATTCCGGACAAACACGCTTTCTGACGCACACGAAGATGAAGCAGTACATCAAGCAGGAGCTTGAGAAGAAAAAAGATCCGCTTCTGGTGCGAAAGGATAAACCCAAGAACCGCGATTCCTGGTCGCACGAGCGGCTCAAGACGCTCTTGATGTCGCCGATTTACACTGGCTGCAAGTCAAAGAGCCGCCGCTGGCAGCCTGGAAATGTGATCGTTCGGGACGCGAATTATTGGGTCCCATTGCTGGTCATGATGCTTGGGTCGAGAATCCTGGAAATCCTGCAGCTGAAAAAGACGGATCTGATTGTTCACAACGGTGTTCTTTGCCTGTCGGTCGGTATTACATCCGAGCACCGTGTGAAGACGGACGACTCCAAAAGGTTCCTGCCTCTGCCCCGGCTTCTGATCGACCTTGGCTTTGCGCAATGGGTTCATTCCTTGCCCGCGGAACAACGGCTTCTGTTTCCTTCGCCTGCAGGCGGAGCGGATATTGCAGCGATTGCCGGGAATTTCGGGAAGAAGCTCAAGACGTGTTTCAAGCGGCTTGAGATCGCCGATTGGAACGAGGATTTCTACGCCCTGCGTAAGACGCTGAGTAGCGCTCTTGACGACGCGGGTGTGCCCGAAAGCAGACGCAAGGCAATTGCGGGCCATGCCGGGGGATCTACCCTCAACCAACACTACACGAAACGAAACGTATCTACACTCAAATCGGAATTGGAGAAGTTCGACCTCAAAGTATCCGTCAGGTATTCAGATAAGCATGGGCATCCGGTGATAGGTGCTTGCGATCTTGTCGCCAAACCATCTGCGATTGTCGAAGTTGAGCTGGCGGCGGATGAAACTGCGAGCGCCGTTCGCGTCACATCTATGCAGTGCGGAAAAATCCTGGTGGACGCGAAGCTCGCGGAGATGGAGCAGAGGAAATCACAAACCCGTTCCTGCAAGCGCTGGACGCCCCCGGAAATTGCCGCTCGGCTTCGCAGCATCAGCGAAACGTATGAGCTTTCATTGCCGCAGACCCCGCAGCGAAGGCAGGCGGTAGAAAATCTCATGACGTTCGGCCACGACAGTTGAACAAAGCGATCTGAGATCCCCGCCACCCCCCCCCGGGGGGGGTGGCGGGGTCTAAAGAAATTCAGCAAAGTTTCGAAGTCTGGACAGCGAAGAATGAAATGCCGCTCGGCACCGAACGATTCTGACCAGTGCAAACCGATGATGGCCCCTTCGAACAGGTCGGCTGGCTACGATGCAAACCTGCCCGAAAGGCCGCACCAGATTACCGGGTCCGATACCCGAGACAAGTTTGGCAGATATTCGAAGCACGATGCTGATCTCGTATGCCGAAGGTTCACCGCTGCAAGTGTTCGTAGATCACGTTAAGTCGTACCGATCCCGCGTTGGCATGAAGTGTCGATTGAAACCGAGCAAATAAATCAGAGGGCCAGGGGGATCACCCCTGGCCCTCATGCTCATAGGCCGAATCCTTCGACGAGCCTGTGCGCCCTCAAAAGGAGGCGCCAGTGTTGGAGCGCGTCGGCGAGCGCGGTCAGGCTGTCGGCGGCGGAGCGGAGCTCGGGGCTGCGCTCTGACTTGGCGTCGAACCAGTAGCCACCATGCGGGTTGTGGTCGTCCGGAACGAAGGTCCTGGTGGCCTCGGTCTCTGACAGACTTTTGAGCCGCTCCGCCAGGTGCCGCATGTCCTCCGGGACACCCCGGTCGAAGACTGCGTCCTCGCCCAGGGTTTTCTGAAACAACCTGATATGGCGACACATCGTCCGATCCAGAGCGCCGCTGGCCTCTACCGCGTCCAGGGCAAATGCCGCCTCGAGGGCGAGCTTCAGCACTTGGTAGAGCGCAGATTGCGCCTGTTGGTGCTTGCCTGGATGACAGCTCATACGCGGACCTCCGAAGCTTTGCCGGGCGCGTAGCCTTCGAAGGCGGAATGCGCTTCACGGGCATGGCCCTCCAGGGCAGCGTCCAACTCGTCTGCCAGCAGGCAGATGTCCTCGACACAAGGATCCGCGGGATCCAGGCAGGCAAAATGCGCCGCCTCGGGACTGTCGAGATCGTCGACATAATGCAGCGTCAACAGATCGTGGACAGACTGCATGTCGGCCAGTCGCCTGCGGGTGAGCGGCGCACCCGACGCGAGCGCATCCAGGATCGCCTGGACCTTCCGGAGCCAGGGCAAGCCACCCAGCAAAAAGGCAGCGTTCTGCAGCCCCTGCGCGTTGGATTGAAAGAAGCTGTGCAAAGCGCACGGCGGTGTGGGGATATCGAACATTGCGTTCTCCCTTTTTTGCTCTTGGCACCATGCCAATCGCTACAAAACCGACAGGCGTCTCCTTTCCGTGTCGGGGGTTCAGGTTTCTCATTATTTTTGTTGTTGGATCGCTCCGCTGTTCTCAACGCAGCTCTCACAATAGGGAGATGCGCTGAGAACGGTGGGGCGATCAAAGAGTGGATTGTCCGGTGGTCATCAGTGGGCCAAATCGGCTGTCCTCGGGTGAAGCCGACAAGGGCAGGGCGCTCTCCCTGACCCCTTGAACCGCATGGTCCAATCAGGACAGCATTTGCGCCATAACGCAGACCCTCAGGATCGGCGCCGTGATCGGGCCGCTTGCATCAAGGATTTAGCACGTTTACCGGCCAGGCGTTTCTGCTGCTTGACCTGGTAGTGTCGGGCGGTCCGGGAGCCGCCTTCTTGTCCGCAGAGCACGAGAGACATCCACGTGTCGGCATCATCCAGTGCCTCTTCGTGCCAGAGGGTTCGAATGATATGCTCACCGGTTCCGATATGCCTGTACCAGACTTTGGAGATCCATAGCTCGCTGAATTTCCGGCCATGTTTTGAGAACAGAAACTGGCTGTCAACTTCCCGTAACCGGGTTGCGAGCACGGTGTCGGGACGACCTGCAAGAACAACCGCGTCAATGAACGGCGTCAGTTCAGGCCACATTTCCGCGGCGTATTCATTGCCCATCTTTTCGCACCGCAGAGCGATGGTCCAAGTGCTTGTTTCGAATGACCGGGTGAGGTGGTTGCCAATCTGGAGCCGGTGCAGATCCCCGATGCGCAACGGCACGTTTATGGCCAGCGCAATTGCAAGAGCGTCAAGGGCAAGGTCCAATCGTGCGTTGCTTCCCGAAGGCGCCGCCAAGGCCTCTTGCAGCATCTCTTCTGCAATCATCCAGCAATCGACCACTTCGATCGGGTTTTGGATCAGCCAGTCCTCCTTGCGTTTTCGTTGTCGTCCTGCGAGCCGGGCAAGCTGGTTTGCGTGGCGACGCATGGCATTGATGATGCCTTCGTGCGCCGCCTCATCCAGCCACTGAGCGAAGGTCATCAATTCCTTTAATCGACTACGGCGGGTTACTGGCCTGGTTTTGCGGCTCTTGCTTGCCAACAAGAACGCCCTGACGCATTGCATGTTCAACGCGGGCTTCAGACCAGCATCAGTCGCCGCGAATGCAAGCTGCCGAACGGTGTATTCCAGCTTTGCAATGACCTTTCTGCTTGGCGGAACACGATCATCGATGGTCAGGACACCACGATCCACCTGCACGCGTGCCAAAGTCATTTCCTTGATTGCGCGCTGCCACGCTTTCGGGATCTGGTCAGCCGGGACAGACAGCTTGGACTTCAGGCCGGGGGTGCCCCGTACGATACCAGCCCGTTGTTTCTTCCACCGTTCTGCGTATCGTACGTTCAGCGCCTCCCGAAGTTCCGGGGCCCAATCGGGCTTATTGGCTTGGAGCGAGGGCATTAGCCTGTAAAGCTGGCCCAACGATCCAAACGCCAGGAAGGTGTCGCGGGTCGGTCTGGCCCCGTCGGCCAGATGATCAACAAAGCGATCAAAGAGGCGGTTTTGCTCATCGCTCAAGCTCACGCTCGTTTTCTCCCTCTGAGTCGTTTGCTTTTGGCTGCTTGCATTTTCGCGCGGGCTGATTGGTGCGCCTTGCGTTCTTCGACCCAAGCGTAAAATTTCCGAGCGGTATCCGGAAGGTTGTCGAGCAGTTCCGCGACTTCCTCGATGGCGTTGGGATCCTCGTCCAGCACGAAGAACGCAACGGCGTGCCGCATCTCGTGCGTATCCATTTCCAGACCGCAGAGAGCCAGGCCTTCCCCGATGAGGGCATTGAAAACGGATTTTTCAACGGCATGATCGACGCGGGGTCCATTGAAGAAGAAGTCCGACTCGGCATGGTGTTTGCCAAACGGATGTTCCGCGATCAGCTTCTTGCGAATGACTTCGTAGTAGAACCGTAAGATCGGCATCGCCTCGGGATCCAACTCTCCCTCGATCGGTTTTCCATTCTTGGTAATTTCACCCGGCAGATCGAGGCGAGCCTTGCCTACGAACTCAGGCGGCAAGATGAGTGTTTGGCGCTCGTCACAGAACACCCGCAACTCCCGGAGATTTGTCTCGCGCAGTGGTTTCCCGTAGAGAAGGATGGCCAGAGCGGCGGCGGCTGTCCCAAGCTTCAACGTCTGCATGCGGGCATGCTGAGACATGGTATTCCATTTTTTCAGGCGGGTTTGACACTGGCGCATCAAGAATTCCGGGGACTCAAAAAGGCGGGTCTGCATATCCATGTCGTTAGCGAAGGCTTTGACACGGCGGCGGCGTGCCACAGACATCTTGCCCACGCTCTTGCCGCGCACTGTGGGGTGATTGCGCAGCGCCTCCATATGCTGTTTCGTTTCGGGCGACACGTGGCAGTGCTCGATAGCTATCTGCGTGACCTTTGCCACGTAACTGTGCAAGGAACCGGCATCGGACTTGAGAGGTGACATTTCATCGGCGCGCATTTCCTGGAAGATACGCGTCGCGGATTTGATGTTCCGGTAGGTCAGCAAATCACTGAGCTGCCTGATGTCATTTGCGTCAATGAGCTCAGAGCGGATCAGAGTTCGGTAGACCCAGCCGACTGCGTAGCCATAAGCCTTTGCGGAGGTATCGGTAAAGTTCAAATTGCGTAGCTCAGGATCGAATCCCAAAGGATCCTCGTTCAGGCCATCATCTTCACCATGGCGCTTGACGTGAACAAACCTGGCGAAATCCTTGCGCAACGAATTGGATACCTCGGCAGGGAGCCAATCGATATAGGCCAGTTTTCGGGCCTGTTTTGGCGGCGGTTCTGAGGGGGAAGCTGGTAACAGCCCTGCCAACGCGGCTTGCGCAATGTCGGAACCGACAAGCGCGTTCCAGACCGTAAGGCCGCGCAAAAACGTCTTCCTCGCTTCATAGCTCATGCGGTTGCAAACACGATGAGCGAACTCCGTGTTGATGTCAGTTGTCGCGAGACTTTCCTCCCGGGCGGCCGCCAGACCAAGTTTCGGGGCTTCATCGGTAACGTAGGCAAGTATTTTGGGCCAGTCGTCCGTATAGTCGGGTTTCCGAGCGGGCTCGTTGGCGAGCCAACGTTGGTATCGTGCGAAACAGCCGCCCACGGCAGTTTTCCAATTGGCAAATTGATCGAGGGAACGGAAACCCATCGCGACATAATTCGTTGCACCGTCAAATCGCTGCTGGAAGTCGTGAGGGCAGGCACTAATATGGGTTGCCGGTTTCTTGTAGACATTGGGCGCCCGATTGAGCGCGGCACGTACGGTGTTGACGTACCCTTTGCCATATTCCAGTTGAGGTAGAGCGACTTTGACATCATCGAGATTGTGCATTGTTTCAAATTCCGTTTCGTTAGGGTGTCAGCCTTTGTGTGTTGGCGGTCTCATGACAGGGACCGCCAACACACAAAGGCCAACGGCATCACAAAACGGAGTTGGCGTTCTTGCAGAGCAAACAGAAATGCTCGCGCATGAAATGCGATAAAGACCGCCAGAGGCAGATGCCGCGACGCTGGCTTAATTCAGGTGAAAAACGCCGGTTTTCGCGCAAATTCAGGTCGCCGCCTTGCCACATAAATGCCCGGTATGTGGAGGGGCGGCGACCTGAAAATGGCGTTGTTCGCCTGAACCTGGCGTTATCCGGTAGAAGGGCGCCGGTGCGACCTAAAAATTTTTTCTGCGCGCGAGAATTCGCGGTGAGAGATTTAAGTGCCACGGCGCGAAAAAAACAGGTTCAAACGATTTCTCGGAACGGCTGACCAGACCCAAGTTCCCGATACAAGCTCGGGAGATTGAATGATGCAGAGATACAAGACGGCTGGGACAGCCAGGATTTCCCAGGTGGCGCGGCACTGGGATGTGGATCGTGATACCGCAGCGTCCATTCTTGAGGAGCGAGACGTGCCTTTCGTCGTCGGGGACGGGCCGCGGCGCGTAGAATGGGTCGATGTCTGGTCACTTGAAGGCGCGGGCTACGTCGCCCCTGGAAATTACGCGAACTTCAAGGCCCGCCTTTTGCGTGTCGACCGCCTTGGGGTGGCACCTGAGAACAGCAGACAACCCGACGCCTATATGGGGCTCATCAGGTTGAAGCCGTCCGCACTCCGCGCGCGGTGTGCACAGGTTCAACAACCCATCATCAGATTGTCAGAGCGCTCGCAGCGGATCCGGCCCTGTGACCTCGACGCACTCCTGAGCCTATTGGGCGTCTGAATTTTCTTCGCGTGAAATTTGTGATCCGGGTGCAAATGTGGAAGCGTTGAGGACTACGAAAGCCAGGACCGCACAGACCCGCGCAGCATAGAGGTTGCGTGAGACAAAAATTGAAGCACCTTCGTAGGGTTTCCTGATCAGATAGAAGACCATTTGGCTGCCGGACTGTTCGAAATGATCAGGACCAGGTTCATACAGAATTCGGAAGTCAGAAAGAGAGATTGGGGCCGCACCTGCACCCGGAGTGATCTGAGATGCAAGCCGGGCAGGTTTGAGTTGGCAATGATCCCCAGGACTGATGTTCGAAATCGTCAGGGTCGCGAGGATTGCGGGTTAATCACCAAATTTCGCAGCACGCCCTGTCTCAAGGAGCCAGTCATTGACGTTTTCACCGTCATCATAAATCTCGACGAGATACCGAGCAAAGCTGCCCGTCGCTTCAGAGTCAGATCGCTTGGCCTTGATGGTGCAGATGAACAACGTTCTTCCTTCGAGCCGTTGCCGGACGATCGCCACGACCTCCTTGCCTTCGGGCGTTGAGCGTTCCGGAGTGTCGATGCGGTTCAAGCGGAGATGTTCATCCCTCAGCCAAGTCCGAAAGCCCAGATTAATATCTGCGACTACGGTGGTGCCATCTATCACGCGCACGATTTCGGCCTTGCAGAGATACGGCTCGCAGTCAGGTGTGGGACTCGCCGCGTTGGCGGGATTGCTGAATAATGTGCAGGCAAGAGCCACCTTCAGAGACAGCCAAAAAGACATCACGATCTCCTAAGACGCGGGACTCAGTCATGTCATAAAGGACACGGCTTAAGAAAGGTTTTCCTTAATCCTTCGCTGAACGCCATCATTTGCCGCCGTTTAACAGCGCATTAACCGTCTTCTGATCACCATCCCTCGGTTCGACAATGGCCGAGAAAGCATCATCATGAGGAACTGTGTACCCGCTACGTCTTGTGCAATCGTCCTGTGCGGCGCCGGACGATGAGCAGATCCATCAAGGACCAGCTCGCTCAGCAGATGAAGAAGCATCTTTGGCCCGAGCGCACAGCCGCCAGCGGGCAATCGAAGGCAGACCCCGTGA
>NZ_SLZU01000014.1 GCF_004342065.1 Primorskyibacter sedentarius
AAGGGCACCACCGGCGATGCGATCTTCGCGGTCCTCTGTGGCTGCGGTCACAACATCCGCAAGATACTCGCCCACCTCCGGGCCATTTGGGCTGCAGTCATCTGCTGGCTTGCGGCCCACCTGAAGTCGCCGACAACGCGAATTCCTGTCGCTCAGGCGGTCTGAAGGCGTTGTTCAAAGCCGACTAACTATTGAACCAAACCCTCTCCGGTAAACCCGGGGCGGTTCAGGACCGCCTCCCCACAAGGGCAAGCGCGACACTGGACAATCTCTCGAAAATTCTGGTCGGAGTGAGAGGATTCGAACCTCCGGCCCCTGCCTCCCGAAGACAGTGCTCTACCAGGCTGAGCTACACTCCGACCGTAGGGCGCGGATTAAAGAAAGGTCGGAGCTTTGGCAAGGGTCTAACCGCGCTGTTTTGCCCGTCGAAGCATATGCGTGATGCGGAAACTTGCGGCCGTGGCACCACGCGATCGGGTGCGCAGGACCGGCGTGTTGTCGGACCGTCCGCCGCGGCTTTCCCGAAAGACGATGTAGAGCCCGGACGCTATGATCACCGACGTCCCGACTATGGTTGCGCGATCTATCGATTCGTTGAAGAGCAGAAATCCGTACACAGTTGCCCAGATGATTTGAGAGTACTGCATCGGTGCCACGATTGCGGCTTCGCCATTCTTGTAGGCCGCGATGAGAAACAGACCGGCGACGAAACCGAACAGGGAGATCACCCCGATGCCGCCAAGATGGAGAAGGGGCATTGGCTGATAGACGAAGCTGAGCAATGACCCCATGACGATGAAGTTGGCGGCCAGAGGATAGAGCATCAGCACAACGGACCGTTCTTCGCGGCCGATCTTGCGCACAATGATGGAGGCCAGCGCGCTGAAGATGGCAGCGGACAGAGCTGCGAGATGGCCCAGCGAGAGCTCTGACGAACCGGGCTGCAGGACAATGAACACGCCCGCCAGGCCCAGAATGACGGCGGCTCCGCGGTGCAGGCCGACCCTTTCTCCCAACATCGGGATTGCCAGGAGGGTGATCAGCAATGGCGAAGCAAACAGGATCGCATAGGTCTGGGCCAGTGGCAGGACCGAGAAGGCGTAGAAGGCAGACATCATTGTGATCAGCGTGCAGAGCGTGCGCAGAAGGATCCACCAGGGGTGGACGGGGCGCAGGTTTCCCTGCGTCTGATCACCCATCAGCATGAAGGCCACCAGCGGAAAGGATGTCAGCGACGAGAAAAAGATGATCTGGACAGGCGAATAGATCGCGCCCAGGAATTTGATCACGACGTCATGGGTAGCGTAGATGGCAAAGGCTGTCAGGGCGTAGAGCACGCCTTTCAGGTACATGTGATCGTCTTTCCTGCGCGTGTTCCGCCTTTAGACTGCATGATTGGCGCTCTCGGGCAAGCCTGAACGCCAATCATGCAGAGGTTTTCGGGCCTATGCTTAGAGGCTGGCCTCCAATGCGGCCAAAATAGCATCGCCCATGCCGCTGGTGGAGACGGGTGTTGCGCCTTCCTCGCCCAGCAGGTCAGCTGTGCGCAGGCCATCGGCGAGCACCTTCTCGACCGCCTGTTCCAGACGGTCCGCCTCTGCCCCTTTGTCAAAGCTGTAGCGCAGCGCCATGGCGAAACTGAGAACGCAGGCGATCGGGTTGGCCTTGCCCTGACCTGCGATGTCGGGGGCCGAACCGTGCACCGGCTCGTAGAGCGCTTTGGGGCGGCCATTGTCCATCGGCGCGCCAAGCGAGGCAGACGGCAGCATGCCAAGGCTGCCGGTCAGCATCGCTGCGGCATCCGACAGAAGATCGCCGAACAGGTTGTCGGTGACGATCACGTCGAACTGCTTGGGCCAGCGGCAAAGCTGCATCGCGCCCGCATCGGCATACATGTGGCTCAGCTCGACATCGGGGTATTCGGTGTCGCCGATTCTCTGAACGACTTCGCGCCACAGAACGCCGGATTCCATCACGTTGGCCTTCTCCATCGAGCAGACCTTGTTGCCGCGGCGGCGCGCCAGTTCGAATGCCGAGCGTGCGACACGTTCGATCTCGGACTCGGTATAGCGCTGGGTGTTGATGCCGACGCGTTCATTGCCCTCCTGGATGATGCCGCGCGGCTCGCCGAAATAGATGCCGCTTGTCAGTTCGCGCACGATCATGATGTCCAGACCTGCGACCACATCCCGCTTGAGCGAGGAGAAATCGGCCAGCGCGTCGAAGCACTGTGCCGGACGCAGGTTGGCGTAAAGATCCATTTCCTTGCGCAGGCGCAGCAGGCCGCGTTCTGGTTTTACGCTGAAATCCAGATCGTCATATTGCGGGCCGCCGACAGCGCCCAGCAGGACGGCGTCAACTTCTTGCGCGCGGGCCATGGTTTCATCGGTCAGGGGGGTGCCATGAGCGTCGTAGGAACAGCCGCCAACCAGACCTTCGCTGACGTCGAAGGGCATGTCACGCTTTTCGCCATACCAATCGATGATGCGGCGCACCTCGGCCATGACTTCGGGGCCGATGCCGTCGCCGGCGAGGATAAGAAGCGAAGGGTTGCTCATGGGCGTTGTCCTTTGTCGATGCTTTGCCCATCGCCCTATCCATTGGCGTGGGAAGCGTCAAGAAACGAAGGGCGTTTCGCAAGCCTTCGTGGCGCCTTTGCGGGGCGCGGACAGTCGGTTGCGCTAAGGGTCTGTATCGACGTCGACCCAGACCAGCTTGTGCGCAATCGCGGGCTGATGGTCCTCGGTCGTCTCCCATGCGACGCCGGATGCAAGCACCCGCATGTCACTGTCGGGCAATATGTAGCTGACCCGCAGGTCGCCGGGTTCGGGGTCGGGCCAATCCACGGTGTCGGCGGCATGTTCGCCCCTGCGCGACGGGTGGGTTGGGCGTGGGTCCTGAAACCGCGGGTCGCCCAGCAGACGCAGCAGGGCAGAGCGGCGGCCTTCGCCCTTCTGCGGGTCGGTGTTGGCATCGCCGATCAGCACAAACTGCCCTTCGGGTGGCGGCTCGCCCAGCAATCCATCAAGCCAGGCAAGCCAAAGCGCTGTCTCATCATGGTTGCGTCGCCCGTTGCGGTCCTCCGGCCCGTCAAAGACCGGCGTTGTCGCATGATAGACAAGCACCCAGAGCACAGCGTGCCCCGTGTCCAGCGGCACCGCCCAATGGCCCACGGAACTGAGCCTTTGGATCGCTGCGGCATCCTCTGTCAGCGCGGCATCTGCGATGTGGGTGCCGGGAAAATCCCGCCACAGTATCGCGCTGAGGTCGATTGCGCCGTCCAATACGGGAAGGCGAGAGAGCAACGCCATACCGCCCTCACCTGCGTACATGCCATAGCCTTGCGCGTCCCGTGGCCCACCAAGCCGCCGGTCGCCATCCATGTCCACGCCCGTGGCCATGCCCGTATTCGGACGAAGCGAGAAACGTTCGGGCATCGCATGGCCTGCCACTGCCAGCCGTGACTGGAACGCGGCAAGTGCGGCACTCCCCGCGTCATAGTCGAAATTCGTCAGCACAAGGATGTCCGGCTTTGCGACAACGATCCCCTCAACCACCGCGGCAATTTCCGCATCCTTCCCCTTCAGGATGTCGCGAAAGAGCAAGCCCGGCCCCCTGCGCGACAGCGGCGCATGCCAGATGGCGAACCTCAGCTGTTCGGCGGGGGCGTCGGGCGCTGAAAGGAAAAGCGTGCAGAAGCATACGACGAGGCAGGCAAGCGTCCGCTTTAACCTGTCCGGGCCGGCCATTGCAGAGCCGGGACACGAGGCCGATTGGCAGGAACGCCTGCGGTAGTCGGGCTTGTTTGTGGTCGGTGCCATTTCTCTGCCGGGGTGATCCAGATGAAATTGCGGCGCAGGGTCAGCCGCGTGCGCGCCGTATGGAATGGCAGAAAATTGCTGAAGATGTGGTTAATGCCCAGACGCATGAGCGCGCCAGTACCGGCACGCACCGCAATCAAATCGGGCGCCGCCTGCGGATAGGCGACGCCCGGGACATGAAGGCCCTTCAGGCGCTAAGCATCTTCAGACCCAGGGGCGGGCTTGTGCTGCTGCTGCTTCGAACGTGTCGATGGCCGCGGCCTTCTCCATTGTGAGGCCGATATCGTCCAACCCTTCGAGAAGGCAGTGTTTCTTGAAGCTGTCGACCTCGAACGAGAACACATCACCGTCCGAGCTCGTGACGGTCTGATTTTCCAGATCAATCGTCATCCGCGCGTTCGAACCCTTCTCGGCATCCGTCATCAGCACGTCCACAGCCTCTTGCGGCAGAACGATGGGGAGGATGCCGTTCTTGAAGCAGTTGTTGAAGAAGATGTCCGCAAAGGATGTCGAGATGACACATTTGATGCCGAAATCCTTCAGCGCCCATGGCGCGTGTTCGCGCGATGACCCGCAACCGAAATTGTCACCCGCGACAAGGATTTCCGTCTCGCGATATTGCGGCTTGTTGAGCACGAAATCCGGGATCTCGTTGCCTTGCCGATCATAGCGCATTTCGTCGAAGAGGTTCACGCCAAGGCCCGAACGCTTGATCGTCTTGAGGAACACTTTCGGGATGATCATGTCCGTGTCGATATTGACAAGCGGCATGGGCGCCGCGATGCCTGTCAGTTTTTGAAATTTTTCCATCGCTTCAGTCCTTGAACCTTGTTCGCGGCCGGGCCGCGCTTGGTGACCACGAAAACTTCGCGGAACTTGCCCAGAACGCCCAGGTAAGGGTCGTTCAGGGTGATTACTTCGACGCCACAATCCTTGGTCCATTGCAGGATCATGTTGGCCAGATCCTGCCCGTAATGGAACGTGACTGGCGCGCCTTTCTTGTCGATCGGGTTGCCGTGATATTCCGGCTCGAACAGGAAATGGACCTGCCCCTGATCGTCGTAATAGCCCCACCGCTGGGTATGCACCAACTCCTCGTAGACAGGGGTGGTGAAGATTATCTGCCCGCCGGGACGCAAGGTGCGCTCCATTTCCTCGAAGCATTTGTCGGGATGGTTCACATGTTCCATCACATCGAGGTGGCAATGCAGATCGATCGAATTGTCCTCGAAGGTCAACGCTTCGAGATTTTCGCAACGTGTCCCTTCATGAATGCTGCCCAGCGGCGCATGCGGGAAGTATTGCGTCGGTATGTAGTTCGGACACGCATCGCGTATCCGGGTTGAGACCTTGCGATCCGCCGGGCTGCTTTCGTGGATCACTTTCGTGCGCCAATCCGGCTGGGCGCGTTCGAGCACATAGACGAAGGCCCTCTCTCTCGGGATCGATTTGCAATGCGCGCAATGCAGAAAGTCGCGAAACCAATCGTTTTCACTGGTATATGTGGTCGCATGCGAACAGACCGGGCAGGTTCCTGAAAAACTGTGCATCAGGCGCTGGCCAATCCATGCGGTGCGATATGCTGACTGATCAATTTGGTTCCTCCCAATCCGCCAAAGATGCGCTCTGACGGCGCTTCTGAAAAAGCGTTGATGGCCGTTCCAGATCGTTCTTTGTGCGTGCGTGCCATGCCTTCATCCGGGAGCCCGCGCCGCTTTGCCCGTCCTCCGAATGAAAAACGAGTTTGTTCAGCGAACCCATGGCTTCAGACCTGCTGCGGCCCCCTTCGCGCTGCGATGAGGCATCGGGGACAAGGAGGACGTGCCGGAATTCCTCCGGCCAGCCCCGCTTCACCCGTGCTTCATCGAACAAGCCAAGTAGGTTCCGCAGCAGTGCATGAATTCGCTGAATATCCGTCATGCGGTCTCGGTTAACAGGTCCCGGACATCGGTCAGATGGCCAGTGATCGCCGCGGCTGCGGCCATCGCCGGAGACACGAGATGCGTGCGGCCCTTATAGCCCTGTCGCCCTTCGAAGTTGCGGTTCGAGGTGGAGGCGCAGCGCTCGCCCTCGGACAGCTGGTCGGGGTTCATGGCAAGACACATGGAACAGCCTGCAAGGCGCCATTCAAAACCGGCCTCCTTGAAGATGTCGGCAAGGCCTTCTTCTTCGGCTTGCGCACGCACAAGGCCAGACCCGGGGACGATCATGGCACGCATGCCGTCCTTGATCTTCTTGCCCTTCAGGATGGCGGCCGCTGCCCGCAGGTCTTCGATCCGTCCGTTCGTGCAAGAGCCAATGAAGACCGTGTCGATCTGAATGTCGGTCAGCTTTTGTCCGGGGGTCAGGCCCATATAGTCCAGCGCGCGTTTGGCGGCCTCGACCTTGCCACCTTTGAAATCCTCGGGCGCAGGGACCGTGGCGCTGATCGGAAGCACGTCCTCGGGCGAGGTGCCCCAGGTCACGACGGGCTCGATCTCTTCGCCTTTCAGCGTGACGACCTTGTCCCAATGGGCGTCGTCATCGGAATAAAGCGTTTTCCACCATGCCAGCGCGGCCTCGAACTGGGCGCCTTTGGGGGCGTGCGGGCGGCCTTTGACATAGGCAAAGGTCTTTTCGTCCGGTGCGATCAGGCCAGCGCGCGCGCCGCCCTCGATTGCCATGTTGCAGACGGTCATCCGGCCTTCCATCGAAAGGTCGCGGATCGCTTCGCCGCAATATTCGATGACATAACCGGTGCCACCGGCGGTGCCGGTCTCGCCGATCACGGCGAGGGTGATGTCCTTGGCGGTCACACCGGGCTTCAGCTTGCCGGTGATCTCGACCTTCATGTTCTTGGATTTCTTCTGGATCAGCGTCTGCGTGGCCAGAACATGTTCGACCTCGGACGTGCCGATGCCATGCGCCAGCGCGCCAAACGCACCATGCGTGGCGGTGTGGCTGTCGCCGCAGACCACCGTCATGCCGGGAAGCGTCCAGCCCTGTTCCGGTCCCACGATATGCACGATGCCCTGGCGGACGTCCGACACCGGGTAATAATGGATGCCGAAATCACGCGCGTTCTTGTCAAGCGCGGCGACCTGGATGGCGCTGTCTTCGGTCATGTTGGCGGGATTTTCGCGGCCGGCCGTGGTGGGCACGTTGTGGTCGGGCACGGCAATCGTCTTGTCCGGCGCGCGCACCTTGCGGTTTGCCATACGCAGCCCCTCAAAGGCTTGCGGGCTCGTTACTTCGTGCACGAGATGGCGGTCGATATAAAGCAGGCAGGTGCCGTCTTCGCCTTCATGGGCAAGATGGGCATCCCAGATTTTGTCATAAAGCGTCTTGGGGGACATCGGTCCTCTCCGTTTTTGATAGAATGTCGGGTCGCATATACGTGCCGCAGCACAGGCCGCATGCAGGCGGACAGGTCAGGCCTGTAGTCGGGCCAGCACAGTGTGCGTGGACCCGAAGAACCGCTCGCGGAGGCGGGCGCGGTCGCAGATATCGAAAACCAGTGTCATCCTGTGCCAGATACAGGCCCGGACCGAGTCTATCAAGGGCACAATGACGCGAAAGCCTTGCGCCAAAGCGGTCTGGGTGCCACGCTGGCCTACCACGCCAACGACGTTTAGGATCCCGATGGAGCAAGAGCTTCTTTCCAACCCTTCCGAGCTTCTGGAGTTGGGTCAGTCCCTTCTGGGCCAGGCGGAAGCCCTGTTCTACAAGCTCCTTCGTCCGTGGAACGCGTATCAGCTGGCCATCGCCTTGGGCCTGTTTCTCGTCGCGAGCCTTCTTGCGCGGGCCATGCGGCCCCGGATGCACGAATGGATGAGGGCCCGGGAAGGTTGGCCCAAATGGCGCATGCGTATTCTTGTCGTCACGCATCGGCGGCTGCGTATGATCTTCTTTGTTCTGGCCATTTCGCTGGTTGCGGGCGTGATGCGGGAGGTGACCTGGCCATCGCGGTCCTACATCCTCGTCATCATCGCGAATCTTTCCACAGCCTGGCTGATCATCGTGTTCGCGACGCGGTTGATTGCCAATCCGCTGCTGAGGTCGCTGGTGCGATACGGTGCCTGGGCATGGGTTACGCTGCGGATTTTCGGGCTGACGGGCGAGGCGCAGCAAATCCTGGACAGCGCCGCAGTATCGGTCGGGGAGACCCGGTTCTCTTTGTGGTTGCTGCTTCAGGCGGCGGTGATGCTGGGTGTCCTGATCACCGTGGCACGTTTCATATCAAAGGCAACAACAGAGCAGATCCGCGCCAACGAGGATATCTCGCCGTCGATGCAGGTTCTGGCGGTGAAATTCCTGCAGGTTATCCTGTTCGGCGCCGCGTTCTTTTTGGGGTTGCGCCTGGTGGGGGTCGATCTGACGGGGCTGGCTGTGCTGTCGGGCGCAATCGGTGTTGGCCTTGGCTTCGGCCTGCAAAAGGTGGTCTCGAACCTTGTGTCAGGGGTGATCATCCTGCTGGACAAGTCGATCAAACCGGGGGACGTGATTTCGCTGGGGGAGACCTTTGGCTGGATCAACTCGCTGGGCGCGCGATATGTGAGCGTGGTCACGCGGGACGGGAAGGAGTACCTGATCCCGAACGAAGACCTGATCACCGGGCAGGTGGTCAACTGGTCCCATACCAACGACTTTGTGCGCCTCGATATCTTTTTCGGGACGGCCTACGGCGATGATCCACACAAGGTTCGGCAATTGGCGATTGACGCTGCGAAATCGGTCGAAAGGGTGCTGAGCTTCAAGCCGCCGGTCTGTCACATCGTTGGCTTCGGGGACAGCTCCGTCGACTATATCCTGCGATTCTGGATACGGGATCCGACGGGTGGGCTGACCAATATTCGAGGGAACGTGTATCTGGCGCTATGGGATGCATTTCAGGAACATGGCGTATCGATCCCCTTTCCGCAGCGCGAAGTCCGGATGCTTGAAGATCCCGTCGGGCACGCGGAGGTCGGGCACGCAGGGAAAGAGGCGCATCCGGGCGCGTGAGACGCCTGCAGTTGCGCGCGCATGGCGCACGCCCGGGGTGGTTCACCTCCTCAGCGGCCCCAAGGGCCACTTCCTCGGCGAAGCCCGCGTTTGCGCGGGCGGGCTCTTGCAGATGCTTGTTCATTCGGCTTAATGCCTGCGTTTGCCGCAATGTGATCGGCAACAGCGCTTGAATTCCGGCATGTCATTGAGATTTTACCTGCCAAGTGCTATCTATAGACGTACCCGGCGCCGGGGCATGGCGGCGCATTGACAGCAAGGAGGACGCAGTCCTGTCTCTTGGAATTGACGCGGCACCTGCCGCTGATCATGCGGCCCCGATCGCGGGCAGCTATGTGGATGTATCTAGCGAGGAGCTTCTCGCCGGCATCCTTCACTCACTCGAAGACAGCAAGGCCGAGGACATCGCGCAGATCGATCTGCGCGGGAAAACGGCCATTGGCGATTACATGATCGTCTGCAGCGGCCGGTCTTCGCGCCAGGTGGCCTCCATCGCGGAGCGGCTGGTGGACACTCTCAAGCAGGATTATGGCCGCCTTGCCAAGGTAGAAGGCAAGGAAACGGGCGATTGGGTGCTGGTCGATACCGGCGATGTCATCGTGCATGTCTTCCGTCCCGAAGTGCGGGAGTTCTACCAGTTGGAAAAGATGTGGCAGAGTGCATCTGGCGGTACGTCTGACCGGCGCTGACGCATGCGGATCCAATTATGCGTGGTGGGCCGACTAAAAGTCGGTCCCGAGCGTAGCCTTATTGATGATTACCTGAAGCGATTTGATCGGATAGGCCGTGGCCTGAGCCTCGGGCCTGCCACGGTTTCCGAAGTCGAGGATCGCAAAGGCGGCGGGATGGGCGCCGAGGCTGTGTTGCTGAAGCGGGCAGTGCCGTCCGGAGCGCGGCTTTGCGTGATGGATGAGCGCGGCAAGGCCATGAGCTCTCCTGCATTTTCCGAGATGATCTGTGGATGGCGCGACCAAGGTGCGCAAGATGCGGCTTTTGTGATCGGTGGCGCAGATGGCGTTGATCCGGAACTGCGTGAAAGTGCAGATAATGTGCTGTCTTTTGGCAAGATGGTTTGGCCGCATATGCTGGCCAGAGTGATGCTGGCAGAGCAGCTTTACCGTGCTGCCGCCATTGCGGCGGGAACCCCCTATCATCGGGCTTGAAAAGGGTTGCGCGCTGTTGACCGCGCGCCCGGGTTCCGCTTGTCAGCGACCTGAAGGTCTCTTCCGCGCGGAAGTCCTCGGGCCTTTGGGCCCGCATCCATGCGGCGTATTTCCTCAGCTGTAGGCGATGAACAACAGGATCACCCCGAAAAGGATCCGGTAGACCACGTAAGGGGTGAAGCTGACAGACCGGAGCAGTCGCATCATCAGCCAGAGGGCGCCAAGTGCTGCGACAAATGCCATCGCTGCGGCGATGGCGCCGTCGCGGGCTGCGGCAGCGTTTGCAGTTGTTGCGACCTCCAGCCCCAGCAGGGTGCCGGAGGCGAGGATTGTCGGGATCGACATCAGCATTGCGATCCGCGCGGCATCGGAGCGGTTGTAGCCCATGCGGCGTGCGCCTGTGATGGTGATGCCGGAACGTGATGTGCCGGGAATGAGCGCAACCGCTTGCCAGAGGCCCAGCTTGAGCGCCTCCCATGGGGTCCAGTCCGCGGCTTGTTTGTGGTCCTTGCCCGTTCGGTCCGCCCACCAAAGGACAAGGCCGAATACCAGCATTGACCAGGCGATCACTGTCACAGAGCGCAAAGCATCGTCCAGTCCGGTCAGCTTCATGCCAAGACCCGCCAGAATCACAGGGACGGTTGCGATGGCAAGGCAGAGCGCCAGCTTTGCGCCCGGTGTGTCGACGCGCCCTCGCAGCAGCCGACCGGTTCCCGCCAACGCTTCGCGCACATCCGCCCAGAAATAGAGCACAACGGCAAAAAGCGTTCCGACATGCACGGCCACGTCGATTACCTGTCCCTGATCCTCCATGCCGGTTAAACTTGGCAACAGAATCAGGTGGCCAGAGCTGGAAACCGGCAGAAATTCGGTAATGCCCTGGATCAGCGCCACGAGCATGAGGTGGAAGACAGGCATGTCATGGCCTTTCCAGTGTTCACTTGTGTCTCGTATAAGGGTTTGCTTTCGCAAGGAAAGCATGAATATAGGGCCGGAACGATACCTATTTTGTAAAGAAAAATGGCCGACAGTGTGACTTTTGGGTAAGTTTTTTCAATATAGGTAAGTAGTTCTGACTTTTCTTCCATTCCGACCTTGCGTAGTAAGGCGCGGAGAGTGGATGTTGGGAGCGTGACATGGCTGAGCAGCCGATGTTGAAATTCGTGAAGATCGACCGGGATATGCCGGAGAAGCGGGATGCGGATCAGCGCAACCACGACTTTCACGAGATCTATGCCGAATATGCCGATGCAAAGGCCAAGGAGCAGTCCAGCCGGTGCAGTCAATGCGGCGTGCCGTATTGCCAGAGCCACTGCCCGCTGCACAACAATATTCCGGACTGGCTGCGCCTGACGGCGACGGGTCGGCTGGAAGAAGCCTACCAGGTCAGCCAGGCCACCAATACCTTCCCGGAGATCTGCGGACGCATCTGCCCGCAGGACCGTCTGTGCGAAGGCAATTGCGTGATCGAGCAGTCCGGCCACGGCACCGTGACCATTGGGGCAGTCGAAAAATACATCACCGATACCGCCTGGGAGAAAGGATGGGTGCAGCCCATCAAGCCGGCGGCCGAGCGCGAGGAAAGCGTGGGCATCATTGGTGCGGGCCCCGGCGGGCTGGCGGCGGCGGATGTGCTGCGCCGGGCCGGTGTGCAGGTGACCATCTATGACCGCTATGACCGGTCGGGCGGGCTGCTGACCTATGGCATCCCCGGCTTCAAGCTGGAGAAGGACATCGTCATGCGCCGCAACAAGCAGTTGGAGGACGGGGGCGTGACCTTTGTGCTGAACTGCAATGTCGGCGAGGACATCTCTTTCGAGGAAATCCGTTCAAAACATGACGCTGTCATCATCGCGACGGGCGTTTACAAGACGCGCGACCTGCAGGGGCCGGGTTCTGGCGCGGCCGGAATCGTGCGGGCGATCGACTATCTGACCGCCTCAAACCGCAAGAGCTTTGGCGACGATGTGCCCGAATTCGACAGCGGCGAGCTGAACGCGGAAGGCAAGAAAGTCGTCGTGATCGGCGGCGGCGACACGGCGATGGACTGCGTGCGCACGGCCATTCGTCAGGGTGCCGAAAGCGTGAAATGCCTCTATCGCCGCGACAAGGCCAACATGCCCGGATCGCAGCGCGAAGTGCAGAATGCCGAAGAAGAAGGCGTGGAATTCGTCTGGCTGACCGCGCCGAAAGGCTTCACCGGCGATGCCGTCGAAGGTGTCATGGTCCAGAAGATGCGACTGGGCGTTCCGGACGCAACAGGCCGTCAGGCGCCCGAGGTGATCGAGGGTGCGGACTATGTCGAGGACGCCGATCTGGTCGTCAAGGCGCTGGGCTTTGAGCCGGAAGACCTGCCGCAGCTTTGGGGCACCGAAGGTCTGGAAGTGACCCGCTGGGGCACCGTCAAGGCAGAGTTCACAACCGGGGCCACCAGCCTGCCCGGCGTCTATGCCGTGGGTGACATCGTGCGCGGTGCGAGCCTTGTTGTCTGGGCCATTCGTGACGGTCGCGACTGCGCCGAAGCGGTGCTGGGCCAGTTCGCGGGCAAGGTCGCTGTCGCGGCTGAGTAGCGCCTGAGTTTTGGGCCTTTGGGGGCATTTGTACCGAAAATATGTACAAATGCCCTTTGACCGGGCGGAAGCCTTGAAAATCGGTGGATGGGTCAGTGCCAATGACCTTTGTTGTCGGAATCGTTACGGAAGGGTAAAGCCATGGAGGAGCGGACAGGTCAGTGCATGTGCGGCGCGGTTCGCTTTACCGCGCGGCTTGACCCGGCAAAGGCGCATGTCTGCCATTGCCCGCAATGCCGCCGCTGGGCCGGATCGGCGTTTTTCGGCGTCACCGTGGCCAAGGGCGACATGGCGATCGAAGATGCCTCTGCCGTGCGGACATTCCGGTCGTCTGACTGGGCCAGCCGGAGCAGTTGCGGCACGTGCGGATCGACGCTGTGGTACCGGTTTGATCAGGGCGAGGACGGCGCGGGCGATTACGAACTGGCCGTCGGTTTGCTGGATGATGCAAACGGGCTGGTGATGGAGCGCGAGATCTTTGCCGATGAGCGCCCCGACTGCTGGTCGCTGGTGGGCGACCATCCGCGGCTGAGCCGGAAAGAGACGCTCGCTGAATTTGGCATGGATGGGTGAGACGCCTGACCATGCGACGGATTGAAATTGCGGGAGCCGGGGGCAGCCCCCACGCGCCCGAGATATTTGGGAACCCAGGAAGGCAGGGGTCTTCGCCAGGGTTTCCGCTCATTCGCCGGTACGTGCCGGCCATTCATGGAGGACAAAGACCATGACCAAATATGATGCTGCATGGGTTGCCGCCGAAGAGGCAAAGCGCAAGTGGATGGCCGAGAATGGTCTTTATTCCGAGGAGGACGAGCATTCCTCCTGCGGGGTTGGTCTGGTCGTGTCGCTGGATGGCAAGCCTGCGCGCCGCGTGGTTGATGCGGGTATCAACGCGCTGAAGGCGATCTGGCACCGGGGGGCTGTCGATGCTGATGGCATGACGGGCGATGGTGCGGGCATTCACGTGCAGATCCCGGCGCCTTTCTTTTATGACCAGATCCGCCGCACCGGCCACGAGCCGCGCAGGGATGAGCTGATTGCCGTGGGGCAGGTGTTCCTGCCGCGCACGAATTTCGGCGCGCAAGAGACCTGCCGGACCATCGTGGAGACCGAGGTTCTGCGGATGGGGCATTACATTTATGGCTGGCGGCACGTGCCGGTGGACATCTCTGTTCTGGGGGAAAAGGCCAACGCGACGCGCCCCGAGATCGAGCAGATCCTGATTTCGAACGCCAAGGGTGTGGATGAAGAGACGTTCGAGCGCGAGCTGTATGTCATTCGCCGCCGGATCGAGAAGGCCGCCGCGGCGGTTGGTATTGGCGAGCTGTATCTGGCGTCGCTGAGCTGCCGGTCGATCATCTACAAGGGCATGATGCTGGCCGAGCAGGTTGCGGAATTCTATCCCGATCTCAAGGATGACCGGTTCGAGAGCGCCTTTGCGATCTATCACCAGCGCTATTCGACCAACACCTTCCCGCAGTGGTGGCTGGCGCAGCCGTTCCGCATGCTGGCCCATAACGGCGAGATCAACACGCTGAAGGGCAATGTCAACTGGATGAAGAGCCATGAGATCCGCATGGCCTCTGCGACCTTCGGTGACATGGCCGATGACATCAAGCCGATCATCGCCAACGGGGCGTCAGACAGTGCCGCGCTGGATGCGGTGTTCGAGGTGTTGGTGCGCGCCGGGCGCAATGCGCCGATGGCCAAGACGATGCTGGTGCCGGAATCCTGGTCCAAGCAGGCGGTGGAGCTGCCGCAGGCGTGGCGCGACATGTATTCCTACTGCAACTCGGTGATGGAGCCGTGGGACGGCCCCGCCGCGCTGGCGATGACCGATGGCCGCTGGGTCTGCGCGGGACTGGACCGCAACGGTCTGCGCCCGATGCGCTATGTCGTGACGGGCGACGGGTTGCTGATTGCCGGGTCCGAGGCGGGCATGGTGTCGGTTGACGAAGGCACGGTACGCGAGAAGGGTGCGCTTGGTCCGGGGCAACTGCTGGCTGTCGATATGAAAGAGGCCAAGCTTTACCACGATACCGAGATCAAGGATCGTCTGGCGGCAAGCCAGCCCTTCGGCGACTGGGTCGGCAAGATCAACGAGCTGGATGCAAAGCTGGCTGGCGTGCAGGAATACCCGCTGGTCACCGGTGCGGATCTGCGGCGGCGCCAGATTGCGGCCGGTTACACGGTGGAAGAGATCGAGCAGATCCTGGCGCCGATGGCCGAGGACGGCAAGGAAACGCTGGCCAGCATGGGCGATGACACGCCGGCCGCGGTTCTGTCGCGCAAGTACCGGCCGCTGAGCCATTACTTCCGGCAGAATTTCAGCCAGGTGACCAACCCGCCGATCGACTCCCTGCGCGAGTTCCGGGTGATGAGCCTGAAGACGCGGTTCGGGAACCTCAAGAACGTGCTGGACGAATCCAGCGCGCAGACAGAGATCCTGGTGGTCGACAGCCCGTTCATCGGCAATGGCGAGTTCGAGGAGCTGTCGCGGCATTTCAACGCCGAGCTGGCCGAGATCGACTGCACCTTCCCGGTGAATGCCGGGCCGGATGCGCTGCGTCAGGCGCTGGCGCGGGTGCGGGCCGAGGCAGAGGACGCCGTGCGTTCCGGCGCCGGGCATCTGACGCTGACCGATCACCATGCCGATGCCGACAAGGTGGCGATGCCGATGATTCTGGCCACCAGCGCGGTGCACAGCCACCTGACGCGCAAGGGGCTGCGGACCTTCTGTTCGCTCAACGTGCGCAGCGCGGAATGCATCGACCCGCATTACTTTGCGGTTCTCGTCGGCGCGGGTGCGACCGTGGTCAACCCGTGGCTGGCCGAATCCACCATTGCCGACCGGATTGACCGGGGCCTGATCGACGGCACGCTGACAGAGGCGATGGCCCGCTACCGTGCCGCCATCGACCAGGGTCTGCTGAAGATCATGTCGAAAATGGGCATCAGCGTCATCTCTTCCTATCGCGGCGGTCTGAACTTCGAGGCGGTCGGGCTGAGCCGTGCCATGTGCGCGGAATACTTCCCCGGCATGCTGAGCCGCATCTCTGGCATCGGGGTCAGCGGCATCCAGACCAAGGCCGAGGAGATCCACGCGCTGGGATTCCGCGGTGGTCAGGATGTGCTGCCCATCGGCGGCTTCTACAAGGCGCGCAAATCGGGCGAGACCCATGCCTGGGGCGCACAGAACATGCACCTGCTGCAGGCGGCGTGCAACAAGGCCAGCTTTGCCCTGTGGAAACAGTATTCCAACGCGATGCAGGCCAACCCGCCGATCCATCTGCGCGACCTTCTGGCGATCAAGCCCCTGGGCGACGCGATCCCGTTGGAGCAGGTGGAATCCATCACCTCGATCCGCAAGCGGTTCGTGACGCCGGGCATGTCGCTGGGCGCGCTGTCACCCGAGGCGCACAAGACGCTGAACGTCGCGATGAACCGCATCGGTGCAAAATCCGACAGTGGCGAGGGCGGAGAAGATCCGGCGCATTTCGTGCCCGAACCCAATGGCGACAACCCGTCTGCGAAGATCAAGCAGGTGGCCTCTGGCCGGTTCGGCGTGACGGCGGAATACCTAAACCAGTGCGAAGAGCTGGAGATCAAGGTGGCCCAGGGCGCCAAGCCCGGCGAGGGTGGCCAGCTGCCCGGCATGAAGGTCACGAAGCTGATCGCGCGTCTGCGCCATTCGACCGAAGGCGTCACGCTGATCAGCCCGCCGCCGCATCACGACATCTATTCGATCGAGGATCTGGCGCAGCTGATCTATGACCTCAAGCAGATCAACCCGCGTTGCAAGGTGACGGTGAAGCTGGTTGCCTCGAGCGGCGTCGGCACGATTGCGGCGGGCGTGGCAAAGGCCAAGGCGGATATCATCCTGATCTCGGGCCATAACGGCGGCACGGGCGCATCGCCCGCGACCAGCATCAAATATGCCGGTCTGCCGTGGGAAATGGGCCTGACAGAGGCGCATCAGGTCCTGTCGATGAACAACCTGCGCAGCCGCGTGACCTTGCGGACCGATGGCGGGCTGCGCACGGGGCGTGATATTGTCATGGCCGCGATGCTGGGGGCCGAGGAATACGGCATCGGCACCGCCGCGCTGATCGCGATGGGCTGTATCATGGTGCGTCAGTGCCAGTCCAACACCTGCCCGGTGGGCGTGTGTACGCAGGACGAAGCGCTGCGGGCCAAGTTCACCGGCAATGCCGACAAGGTCGTCAACCTGATCACCTTCTACGCGCAGGAAGTGCGCGAGATTCTCGCCTCGATCGGGGCGAAGTCGCTGGATGAGGTGATCGGGCGTGCGGATCTTCTGAGCCAGGTCAGCCGCGGTGCGGATCATCTGGACGATCTGGACCTCAACCCGCTGCTGATCCGTGTCGATGGGTCGGATGACATCGTCTATAACCGCGACAAGGAGCGGAACGCCGTTCTGGACACGCTGGATGCGGAAATCGTGCGCGATGCGGCGCGGTTCCTGAAAGATGGCGAGAAGATGCAGCTGTCCTATGCGGTGCAGAACACCGACCGGACGGTGGGCACGCGCACCTCCAGCCACATCGTGCAGAATTTCGGCATGCGCAACGCGTTGCAGCCCGATCACCTGACGGTGAAGCTGACCGGGTCTGCCGGGCAGTCGCTTGGGGCCTTTGCGGCGCCGGGGCTGAAGCTGGAAGTGTCGGGCGATGCCAATGACTATGTCGGCAAGGGTCTGTCGGGGGGCACCATCGTTGTGCGTCCGCCGATGCATTCGCCGCTGGTGGCTGCCGAGAACACGATCATCGGCAACACGGTTCTGTATGGCGCGACGGATGGGTACCTGTTCGCGGCGGGCCGTGCGGGCGAGCGTTTCGCCGTGCGGAACTCTGGCGCGAAGGTCGTGGTCGAGGGCTGCGGGTCCAACGGGTGTGAATACATGACCGGTGGGGTTGCGGTGATCCTTGGGCCGATCGGTGCCAACTTTGGCGCGGGCATGACCGGTGGTATGGCGTATCTCTATGATCCCGAGGGCAAGGCAGAGCGGGTTCTGAACCCCGAGACGCTGGTGACCTGTCCGGTGACGGTTGATCACTGGGTGGATCAGCTGAAAGGTCTGATCCAGCGGCATGCGGACGAGACCCAAAGCCGCCGCGCGCTGGATATCCTGCAGCACTGGGATTACGAGCAGGCCAATTTCGTGCAGATTTGCCCGAAAGAGATGCTGAACAAGATCGCCTATCCGCTGAGCGAGGAAAGCACCGCCGTTCCGGCAGAGTGATCCTGCCTTGGCAGGCGACAGGTGACTGGACGGCCCGGGTGGGAAACTCCCCGGGCCGTTTGCCGTTTGCCGGTTTGGAAAAATGGCACAGTGGGCCGGCACCGTGCAGATGCCGGGTTTTCGCAAGCCATGCGGGGCCGTATAGCTGACGGTATGGCACGCAAGAGCAGCAAGACCAGTTCCAGAACGCGCAAGACCGCGAAACGCGGCAAAGCGGTCAAGGCAAGGCCCCGTCCGATCCGGTGGCTGCTGCGGCGGCTTTTCTGGGTGGCGGTCGCGGTGGTGGGCCTCGCCGCGTTGGCGGTGGTGGGGTATGCGGTGCTGAACCCGCCCACGACCCCCTATATGATGACCGAGGCGCGGCGCATGGGCCGGTCTGTTGACCAGCAATGGGTCAGTGCCGATCAGATCGCGCCCGCGATGCTGCGGTCGGCAGTGGCGGCCGAGGATGCCAATTTCTGCACCCATTGGGGGTTTGACATGGTGGCCATTCGGGCGGCGCTGGAAACGGGCGGGGCGCGCGGGGCCTCGACCATCAGCCAGCAGGTCGTCAAGAACGTCTATCTCTGGCATGGCCGCAGTTGGCTGCGCAAGGCGCTGGAGGCGCTCCTGACCCCGGCGGTCGAGGCGGTCTGGTCCAAGCGCCGTATCCTTGAGGTCTATCTGAACGTCGCGGAGTTCGACGAGGGTGTGTTTGGCGTCGAGGCCGCAGCACGGCATTACTTCGGCGTCAGTGCCGCGCGCCTCAGCGACACGCAGGCGGCGCGGCTGGCGGCGGTGCTGCCCGCGCCCAAGGACCGGTCGGCCTCGCGCCCCACGGCCTCTGTCAGCCGCCGGGCGGGGTCCATCCGCGACGGGGCCGCAACCATTGCCCGCGACGGCCGGTCTGATTGCTTCGAATAGGGCGGTGGCCTGCGGGCCTGCTTTCCACCCAGGGATGATTCGGCGGCGCGAGCCCTTCGCGGCGGGTCCGGAAACGGCCATTTGGCATTCGCAGAATGCAATGCAGTCCTGCAAACGATCCCTGTCGGGTCGCGCGCGTATCAAGTGGCCCCCTCATATAATTTCCGACTTCCGGAAATCCTGCGTCTAACCGGTTGAAATTGCTCAAGTTGGCTTGGGCGCTTTGTTGCCACTGTGTATATTTCTACACAGATTGAGGGGGTCGAAATGGCGGATTTCAACTCCTTGCTGCGCTGCAACATCGTGGTGCTAGAAGGCACGAATGCAGAGGGGTTCTGCACAACAACTATCTAGGATAACGAAAATGAACACCTCCCTCCGTGCCATCCTTGGCGCCGCAGTTATTGCTTCCACCTTCGCGTCGGTTGCATCTGCACAAAACGTATTCGCCAACACCAACATCGCCGAAGACCAGAACGAAGATCTGCTTGAAGCCATCGAAGATGATGCCGAGCGTGACCTCGACCGGTTCGGCAATGAAGGCCGCCCCCAGGGCTTCTCGGGCAGCTTCGCGCTGCGCAGCGTTGCAACCTCGGGCAACACCGACACGGCTGATCTGGGCGTCGGCGCCGACCTGAACTACGTTCAGGGCAAAAACGGCTACGAGCTTCAGCTGAGCTACACCTACGGTGAAGACGACGGCAAGAAAACCGAAGAAAGCCTGTTCTACGGCTTTGAATACACCCGTGATTTCACGCCTGCCGTCTTCGGATTCGGCAAGATCCAGGGTTCGGTCGACAAGTTCTCTTCGTTCGAGAATGACACATTCGTCAGCTTTGGTGCCGGTTACCGGATCTTCAACGAAGCAGAGCGCCAGTGGTCCGTACAAGCTGGCCCCGGCTACCGCTTTGCTGACCTGGCCGACGCGTCGCTGTCCGACATCGACGAAGGCGCCTTTGGTATCTCGTCCGACTACGCACAGAAGCTGACCGAGACCGTGTACCTGACCAACGACACCGACGTGGTGTGGTCCGAGTCCGATACCGTTGTCTATAACGACCTGGCCCTGAGCGTTGCGATGACCAACACCCTGGCGCTGCGCACCAGCCTGCTGACCGAGTACCATTCGGATCCCGCAGACGGCTATGACGAAACCGACAACACCTTCGGCGTGTCGCTGGTTTACTCGTTCAACTAAGGCCGGACAGTTTCGGCAGACATTCTATCAGGTGTCTTTTTACCTCGTGTGACATCTGACAGTGGGATCGGGGCGGTAGCGAAAGCTGCCGCCCCGAAACCGTTTGGGGCTGTGAAAACCGCCCGTTGATCGCGCGAAGGGCGCGGCCGGCCTGCGTCAGGGCGGACAAAACGTCCCGGCAAGGAAGCGCGCGAAACCTGCTAATCCAGTTGAATCGCGGCGCACTTCGCGGCAAACAGGAGCATATGCCCTCAACAGGATTGTCCTAACGTGACCGCACGCCTCTATCATGTTCCGCTGTCGCCATTTTGCAGAAAAGTGCGACTGAGCCTTGCCGAAAAGAAGATCGAGGTTGAACTGGTCGAGGAGCGTTACTGGGAGAAAGACCCCGATTTCCTGCGCCGCAACCCTGCCGCCAAGGTGCCGGTGCTGAAATTCGACGGGCGGATGATGTCCGAAAGCTCTGCCATTTGCGAATATATCGAAGAGGTCTGCCCGGAGCCGCCCCTGATGCCGCGCTCTGCCGAGAATCGCTATGAGGTGCGCAGGCTGGTCAGCTGGTTCGACGACAAGTTTCACAACGAGGTGACTTCCAAGCTGCTGTATGAGCGCGTCAACAAGAAGGTGATGAAGCTGGGCTTTCCCGACAGCCGCAACGTCAAGGACGGGGCCAAGGCGATCAAGTACCATCTGGATTACCTCGCCTGGCTGCTGGAGCATCGGCGCTGGCTGGCCGGTGAGACGATGACGCTGGCCGATTTCGCGGCTGCGGCACATCTGTCGTCCTTGGATTACATCTCTGACGTAGATTGGAACCGGTCGGATATCGTGAAGGACTGGTACGCGAAGATCAAATCGCGCCCGGCCTTCCGGTCCATCCTTGCCGATCAGGTATCGGGCTTTCCGCCGCCTGCGCATTATTCGAACCTCGATTTCTGAGCGTGGCCAGGGCGGGGGGCTGCGACCCTCTTGCCTGCGGCCCAGTCTCCCTTGGGTATTTTCCCAACCGATGAAACGGGAAGGACCGGGATGGAGGGGTTGAAGGACAGGTTGGTGGCGCGGGCCCTTGAAGAGGGGTTTTCGGCCTGCCGGATCTGCCGGCCCTGGGATGTGCCGCAGGTCGCGGGCCGGCTGGCGGGTTTTCTGGAGGCCGGGCATCACGGGCAGATGGGCTGGATGGCCGAACGCACGCATTGGCGCGGCGACCCGGCAGCTTTGTGGCCCGAGGCGCGATCCGTCATCATGCTGGCCGAGAATTACGGGCCCTCGCATGATCCGCTGGAGATATTGGCGCATCGCGACCGGGCGGCGATTTCCGTTTATGCGCAGAACCGCGATTACCATGACGTCGTCAAGAAACGGCTGAAGCGGTTGGGGCGCTGGCTGATCGAGCAAGCGGCCAAGCCGCCCTCATCGGTGGAGCCGCCGGAGATCAAGGTGTTCGTCGACACGGCCCCGGTGCCGGAAAAGCCTTTGGGTGCGGCGGCGGGTCTGGGCTGGCAGGGCAAGCATACCAATCTGGTCAGCCGCGAGCTGGGCAGCTGGTTCTTTCTGGGGTCGATCTTTACCACGCTGGATTTGCCTGCGGACGAGGCAGAGCGTGACCATTGCGGGTCGTGCCGGGCCTGTCTGGATATCTGCCCCACGAATGCCTTTCCCGCGCCCTACCAGCTGGATGCGCGGCGCTGCATTTCCTACCTCACGATCGAGCATCACGGCCCGGTGGAGGAAGACCTGCGCTCGCTTCTGGGCAACCGGATTTACGGCTGCGACGATTGTCTGGCCGCCTGCCCGTGGAACAAGTTTGCGCAAGCCGCGTCAGAGGCGAAATACCACGCAAGGCCAGAGCTTCTGGCGCCAAAGCTGGCCGATCTGGCGGTGCTGGACGATGCTGGGTTCCGTGCGCATTTCAGCGGCAGCCCGATCAAGCGGATCGGCCGGGGGCGGTTCGTGCGCAACGTGCTTTATGCGATTGGCAATTCGGGGGATGCGGGCCTGCTGGGCGTGGCGCAGGGGCTGTGCGAGGATGCCGATACGGTCGTGGCGGATGCGGCCCGCTGGGCGGTGTCGCGGCTGGCCTGACGCGTGTTCGGCGCCGACCAGGGGAAGCCGGCCGGCGCCTCACGGGGTAGTGCCTTGGTTAACAGAGGGAAACTCTGTTGCGAATGACGTGGGGTTTGCGATGATGGTTATCAAGCTACGGAAGCGGAATCGTGAACCGGACCCTGCCGGCTCTTTGACTTTGGCGCAAAAGCCCCATCTATCCAGCAGGACACGCTAGGAGGACACCCATGGCGCAATATGAAAAGAACCCCGACGTGATCGCCACGCTCGACCCGGAGCAGTATCGCGTCACGCAGGAAAACGGGACGGAACGGCCGGGCACGGGCGCGTATCTGTCCAACAAGGAACCGGGTATCTATGTCGATATCGTCAGCGGAGAGCCGCTTTTCGCCAGTTCCGACAAGTATGAGAGCGGCTGCGGCTGGCCCAGCTTCACCAAGCCGATCGAGCCTGCGCATGTGACAGAGCTGCGCGACGTGTCGATGGGGATGATCCGGACCGAGGTGCGCTCGGCCCATGGCGACAGCCATCTGGGCCATGTGTTTCCCGACGGGCCACAGGACCGGGGCGGCTTGCGCTATTGCATCAACTCGGCCTCGCTGCGCTTTGTGCATCGCGACGACATGGAGGCCGAAGGCTACGGCGCCTATCTGGATCAGGTGGAGGATATGACATGAGCGAACGCGCTGTTCTGGCGGGGGGCTGTTTCTGGGGCATGCAGGATCTGATCCGCAGGCTGCCGGGGGTCGTGTCCACCCGCGTGGGCTATACCGGGGGCGACGTTCCCAACGCGACCTATCGCAACCATGGCACCCATGCCGAAGGGATCGAGATCCTCTTTGATCCCGCAAAGATCACCTATCGGCGGCTGCTGGAAGTGTTCTTTCAGATCCACGACCCCACCACGCTGAACCGGCAGGGCAATGACATGGGGCTGAGCTATCGCTCGGCCATCTATTATTGCTCCGAGGAGCAGCGGGCCGAGGCGCTGCGTACCATCGCGGATGTCGAGGCGTCGGGCCTGTGGCCGGGCCGCGTGGTGACAGAGGTGGAACCCGCGGGCGATTTCTGGGAAGCCGAGCCGGAGCATCAGGACTACCTCGAACGCTTCCCCAACGGCTACACCTGCCACTTCCCCCGCCCCGACTGGGTGCTGCCGAAACGATCCGCAGCGGAATGAACATACGGTCGCCAAGCCCTGCGCGCGAGGGTTGCGCGCAGGGCTTGGCGGCGCTGGTTGTTGGCTGTCAGGCCGGAGCGGGCCATTTCTTTACTATCATGAATTGGCTGAGCAGACATTATGGCGCTGCGTTCCAATGACGCCTCGGCGGACGAAGCTGCCGTCTACCGGGTTATGACGAATGGCCGCTTCGCGAAGAACCGCTAGCGGGCCCGGCTGGAAATGATGATCAGGTTGCGTACTGTATCGTGAACCAGAATCAGATCGTGTCGTATTTCGATGAAGTAGCCCTGCTGATCCGATGAGTAGTAATATGACAGCTTCGGCAGCCCGGTTATATTTTGCGCTTTGCGATCAAAGCATTCATTGCCGTCAAACAGTGCTTGGGCCGCAAAAGAGCCGTAATCCACTTTTCCTTCGAGCGGCAGTTGCAGCCAATCAGTTGTTGAACGATTTGGAATTGAAAACGGCACATCGGTATTTGTGGGGGTGTCTGCAAGTTCGTAGATGGATACGGCACAGAACAAAATGTCTCGCTCACTGTAAATGGAAGATGCATCTGCAACTTCCAACGGTAGGTACTCTCGAAGTTGATCGCCATCAAAGCGGCATGATGTGAGAATTATTGTAGCCCCCACGAACAAGAAACCTGTCAACAATGGTTGCTTAATCACATCTATCGCCTTTTCCCGTGCTTCACGAAGCGGACCTTAGACGTGTTGCAGAAATTTTGTAAGTTGGGCTCACTGCCGTCGGTAGCTGCGTTTTTGCCAACGGCGGCTTTGGCGCGAGGGTGGCAGGGAAGGCGCGCGGGTGGGCCCGCGCGCTTTGTGTGTTGCTGACAGGGGCGCAGCTTATGCGGCCTTGCGGTCGTGTTTGCCTTCTTCGACTTCCTCGATGATCTTGGAGATGAACGCGTCCAGATCGTTGGGGTTACGGCTGGTGATCAGGCCCTGGTCGGTGACGACGGCCTCGTCTTTCCAGTTGGCGCCCGCGTTTTTCACATCGGTGCTGATGGATTTGTAAGAGGTCATGTCGCGGCCCTTGACGATGCCGGCCTCGATCAGGATCCAGGGGGCGTGGCAGATGGCGGCCAGCGTCTTGCCGGAGTCGTGGAAGCTGCGCACGAGGGTCAGCACGTCTTCCTCCACCCGAAGCAGGTCGGGGTTGATCTGCCCGCCGGGCAGCACGAGCGCGTCGTAATCGGCCGGATCGACATCGCCAAGCGACAGGTCGGCGGGCACTTCGTGGCCCCAGTCGTCACCGTCCCAGCCACGGGCGGGTTTGCCATCCAGCGTGGCGAGGTGGACGGTCGCCCCGGCGGCGCCAAGGCGGTCGCGGGGGGCTTCGAGTTCGGATTGCTCGAAACCATGGGTGGCGACGATCAGAATTTTCGCGTCGGTGATCTGTGGCATTGGTGATCTCCTTTGTCATGTTGGGGGCGGGGGGACCCGCCTTCGCACACATAACGCGGAAGGGCCGCTGCTGTTCCCTGCTTGCGTTCTACAGCGCGGCGGCGACGCGGGTGCCCTGGTTGATGGCGCGCTTGGCGTCCAGCTCGGCCGCGACATCGGCGCCACCGATGACATGCACGGCGATGCCTTCGGCCTCCAGCGCGTCGGCGAGGGTGCGATCAGACAGCTGCCCTGCGCAGAGCACGACGGTGTCGCAGGCGATCAGCTCTGGCCGTTCGCGCGCCTCGCCGTAGGAGATGTGCAGGCCGTCGGCGTCGATGCGTTCGTAATTCACGCCCGCCTTCATATCGACCGATTTCATCTGCAGCCCGGCGCGGTGAATCCAGCCGGTGGTTTTGCCCAGCCGTTTGCCGGGGCGTTCGGCCTTGCGTTGCAGCAGGGTGACCTGCCGGGCGGCGGGGTCCGGTTGCGGGCCTTCGGGGGCAAGGCCAGAGCGGGCAATCTCTGGGTCGGTCACGCCCCATTCGCGCATCCATTCGGGCAGGTCGGTGGTGGGGCTGTCAACGGTGACAAGGAATTCGGCCACGTCAAAGCCGATGCCACCCGCGCCGATCACGGCCACGCGGGCCCCGACGGGCGCGCCCCTCAGCACATCGATATAGCTGAGCACGTTGGGGCCGTCCTGACCGGGAATTTGCGGGTCGCGGGGGACAACCCCGGTGGCGATGACCACCTCGTCATAGCCCGCCAGCGTGCCGGTATCGGCCTCTGTCTCCAGCCGGGCGGTGACGCCGGCCTCTGCCAGCATGGTGCGGTACCAATCGACGAGGCCCCAGAATTCCTCTTTGCCCGGCACCTGTTTGGCCATGTTGAGCTGCCCGCCGATTTCGGAGGCGCGGTCGTAGAGGGTGACGTCATGGCCGCGCTGTGCCGCGGTGATGGCCGCAGACAGGCCAGCGGGGCCCGCGCCGACAACGGCCACGCTGCGCGGGCGCTGGGTGGGGGTGACGGTCAGTTCGGTTTCATAGCAGGCGCGGGGATTGACCAGGCAGGTCGAGATCTTGCCGCCGAACGTGTGGTCCAGGCAGGCCTGATTGCAGGCGATGCAGGGTGCGATCGTGTCGGCGCGGCCCTCGGCGGCCTTGCGCACGAAATCGGGGTCGGCAAGGAACGGACGCGCCATGGAGACCATATCGGCGCAGCCCTCGGCCAGCACGGATTCCGCCACATCCGGCATGTTGATCCGGTTCGAGGTGATGACGGGAATGCCGACCTTACCCATCAGTTTTTTCGTGACCCATGCAAAGGCGGCACGGGGGACAGAGGTGGCGATGGTGGGAATGCGCGCCTCGTGCCAGCCGATGCCGGTGTTGAGGATCGTGGCGCCCGCCGCTTCGATGGCCTTGGCCAGTTGCACGACTTCGGCGTGGGTGGAGCCGTTGGGCACAAGGTCGATCATCGACAGGCGGTAGATCAGGATGAAATCCGGGCCGACAGCCTCGCGGACGCGGCGCACAACCTCGACCGGCAGCCGCATGCGGTTCTCGTAGGACCCGCCCCAGCGATCGGTGCGCTTGTTGGTATGGGTGACAAGGAACTGGTTGAGGAAATAGCCCTCGGAGCCCATGATCTCGACCCCGTCATAGCCCGCCTCGCGCGCGCGGGTGGCAGAGGTGACGATATCGGCGATCTGCTTTTCGATGCCGTCTTCGTCCAGTTCCCTGGGCGGGAAGGGAGAGATGGGCGATTTCACCGCGCTGGGGGCCACGCAGTCGGGGCTGTAGGCATAGCGCCCCGCATGCAGGATCTGCATGGCGATCTTGCCGCCCGCGTCATGCACCCGGTCGGTGACGATGCGGTGGTTGGCGATATCCTCGGGCGTGTACAGCCCGGCCGCACCGGGAAAGACGCCGCCTTCGGGGTTGGGGGCCATGCCGCCTGTGACCATCAGGGCCACGCCGCCGCGCGCACGGGTGGCGTAGAATTCGGCGGCGCGGTTCCAGTCCTTCGTCTCTTCCAGCCCGGTATGCATGGACCCCATCAACACGCGGTTCTTCAGCGTGGTGAAGCCGAGATCGAGCGGCGACAGAAGATGTGGATAGTCGGTCATGGTGGGCCTCCCTGGTTCGGCGGTATCACACCCGATCAACGCGGCGGTGTCACTGTCAAACGCAGCGTCACGGCGTGAGATCGTTTCCAGCCCATGAACAACCCCGCAATCATCACCGAATTGTCCCATTTGTGCCTTGGTTCGGCATCACAAAAGCCATCGATTACATGTGGCTGGGGCTGTATATGGACCGATTTTCGGAAATGGAGGCGTTTGCGACGGTGGTGGACCGGGGCGGGTTCACCGATGCGGCGCGCAAGCTGGGACTGTCGAAATCGGCAGTGTCGAAACATGTCTCCGCTCTGGAGGCGCGACTTGGCGCACGATTGCTGAACCGGACCACGCGGCGCGTCAGCCCGACGGAAATCGGCCTTGCCTATTACGACCGTGCCCGCCGGGTGCTGTGTGAGGCGGGCGCAGCCGATGCGCTTGTCACGTCGATGCAATCGGTGCCTTCGGGGCTGCTGCGGGTCAGCGTGGCCACGGATTTCGGCGTCAACCACCTGTCGCCGGTTCTGGGCCAATTCATGGCGGAGTTTCCCGATATCAAGGTCGATATGGTGCTGGACAACCGCTATGCGGAGCTGATCTCGGAAGGGTTCGACATGGCGGTGCGGATCGGCGAGATGAGCGATAGCAGCCTGCGCGCGCGCAAGGTGGCAGAGACCCGGCTGCGCATGATCGCCAGTCCCGACTACCTTGGCAGGGTCGGGCGGCCGCAGCGGATTGATGATCTGAAAGATCACCGGCTGCTACATTATTCCAATCAGTCGAGCGGCAATGTCTGGCGTGTCACCGACCGTCTGGCGAACGCCGGCAGGTCCGCTCTGCCGGGTGGTTGAGCGTGAATGACGGGCAATCGCTGCTCAACGCCACGATTTCGGGGTTGGGCATCGCCTACCTGCCCGCGTTTCTGTACGCCGATGCGATGGCGCAAGGGCTGGTCGAGGATGCGATCCCGGATATTCCGGTCGAGACGCAGGCGATCTTTGCCGTCTATCCGCCGGGCCGTTTCATCCAGCCCAAAGTGCGTGCATTCATCGATTTCCTTGTAGAGGCCTTTGGTCGGAAAGGTCCGGACAATTGGTGATATTTCCCCCTTTTCGGGGACAGAATTTTAACAAGTGACGTGTTTAATGAGGTCAGTGGTGACGAGTTGCCGGGGTGACAAGTGGCGCAGTAAAGAGTGAAATTTTTCAAGTTGGAAGTGTCCCGGGTCTGCCGGGGCACTTTCTGCCCAAGCGACCAGCGGGCCCTTGCGTGTCCGGGAAGGGTTACTGAGGCAAGAGCACAGCCTCTACCCGGCGATTGGCTTCGCGGCCTTCCTCGGTCAAGTTGCTGGCGATCGGAGAAAGATAGCCCATGCCCTCGGCATCCAGACGGCCCGCAGAGATGCCCTGCGCGGTGACAAGCCGGTCCTTGACCGAGGTCGCCCGCTTGCGCGAGAGCGCGATATTTGCGTCGAGTGAACCAATGGCGTCCGTGTGGCCCACCAATGCGACCCGGCGGTCGGGATGGGCCTGCATGTAGTCTGCCAAAGCTGCGAGCGACGCAAAGCTGCCCTCGCCCAGCGAGGCAGAGCCCGTTTCGAATGTCAGGTCGGGCAGGATGACATGGCCGACGCTTTCCAGCGGTTCGGCAATCTCTGCAGGGTCCACGGGCAGCATGACGGGTGCGATCGTGGCGTTCGGGCGGTCGGCATCGGTGCCGATCCGCGTGGGCGGCGTGGCCCCCGGCGCGGTCACGCGCACGATCTGGACAAACCCGTTTGCGGCGCTGCGGCTGACAAGAAGGTTCAGATGTTCGCTGCCATCCGGGGCGCCCGCGCTGAGCGCGCGAAAATCCGTCAGGTCGACATACATGCCGGGACCGGGCAGCACCTCTGTCCCGAAGCGGAAATCGAAGCCGCCACAATCATTGTCGGCGCATTCGAGCAGCAATTCATAGCCCTGATCGAGGATCTGCTGGCGCAGCGGCGACAGGATCTGCAGCGTGGTGATGCCCCCGCCACTTATGCGGAACGCCTGACGAGAAACCTGCCCCTCGACCGGTTTGGTGGGCACTTCCTCGCCATTCCAGGGGCCGGTTGGCAGGTTGTAGCTGTCGAGCGCGGTAATGACCTCTGCCACCCGCCTGCTGCCTGACGGCAAATCCAGCACCACCGCCGCGACGCCGGGCCGGGCGAACACGGTGGTCAGGGCGATCAGCGCGCCCAGAAAGGCGGTCCTAGCGCGAGCGCGCGTGATAGTCTTCATTCGGTCGCATATCCGTGGCGCTGGCCACGCGGTTGGTCATGTTGAAGAACCCCGCCACATTGGCGATGTCCCAGATGTCACGGTCGGTAAAGCCTGCGTCCCGCAGGGCCTGCCTGTCGGGTTCCTCGATCTCGGCGCTGGCGGTGGTGATCCGGGCGGCGAAGTCGAGCATCGCGCGGGTCCGGTCGTCCAATGGGGCCACGCGGTAATTCATCACCAGCATCTCGCCCAGCATGGGATCGCCCGACAATTCGCGCACGGCCTGGCCATGGGCCGTGAGGCAGTAGAAGCAGCGGTTGATGGAGGAGACGACGACGGCGATCATCTCACGCTCCAGCTTTGTCAGGCCACTATCGGCGAGCATCAGGTCGTTATAAAGGCCGGTGAAGGCGTTCAGCTTGTCGATGTCGAAAGCATGGGCGCGCAGCACGTTGGGGACCATGCCCAGCTTTTCCTGACAGATGTCGAAGTATTTCTGCGTGTCCGCGGGCAGCGGATCGACCAATGGCAGGTCAAGTGCTGTAGGGCTGTCTGGTTTGGTCATATATCAGGCCGTCCGGTCATCGGGGTGAATGCGGTAGTGGTACTGTCCCACAAGCGCGAAGCCCATGGAATGATATAATTCATTGGCCGCGTCATTGGCCTGCGTGCAAAGTGCGGCGATTTCCTGCGCGCCCTGGCTGCGGCCCCAGTGCGCGGCACGGCGCATCAGCCAGCGGGCAGAGCCGTGGCGACGCATCGCGGGGCGCACATGCAGCGCATGGACCATCGCGATGCCGTCATGCACCGCGACGTAGCCCACCGCAGAGGGGTGATCATTCGCGCGGCCCAGCAGGGCGGTTTTCGGGCAGGTGCAGCGCTGCATCACTGCGATCCGGTCGGCGGAAATGCCGCCTTCTGCCCAGATTTCGCGCATGATTGCCAACGGCTCCCATATTTCGAAGGCGGTGACGGGGGGGATGTTGCGGTCGTCTATCAGCTCGATCGGGGCGATCAGCAGGTTGACGGGATCGATGACCGCGTAGCCGCGCGTGGCGAGCGCCTCGTCCAGCGCCGTCTCTGCCTGACGGATCATGAAGAGGCGGGGCTGGCCCATCGCCTGCATCGCGGTTTCGGCCATGTGGATGTCCGCATCGGAAAAGGCAGCCTCGGCCGTGGCGGCAGAGACGCGCTTGCCGCCGCCCGCGCCGTCGCGCAGTGTCCAGGGGCCCTCTCGCCATGCCCGCGCGGCAGGCCAGGTCGCCTCTGTCACCGATTGGAGCTGTCCGGCCCGGTCGGTCATTCGGGAAACAGATCCGCGAGCCGGGTCATGGCCTGATCGATCAGCGCGCCATCCGTGCCACGGATGACGATATTCGCGCCGTAGACACCGTCTTTCTGGAACGGGTAGGACCCGATCATGAGGTCGGGAAAGTCCTTGGCCAACACGCCCAGCGGGCCGGCGATCACGCCTTCGCCCTGATTGATCCGCAAGGTCTGGCTCAGCAGCGGCGCGCCGCCGGTGAGCGTGGGCAGAACGCTGGCCACCATCGCCTGAAACACCGAGGGGACACCGGCCATCACATGCACGTTTTCCAGTGTGAAGCCGGGGGCGACAGAGACCGGGTTTTCGATCAGCGTGGCGCCTTCGGGGATGCGGGCCATGCGCAGGCGGGCCTCGTTCAGCTCTGCCCCGGTGCGTGCGTAATGCGCGGCCAGAAGCGCGCGGGCGTCGTCGCGGACATCAATGCTGCGGTCAAAGGCAGCGGCGATGCAGTCGGCGGTGATGTCGTCATGGGTGGGGCCGATCCCGCCCGAGGTGAACACGTGGTCATGGTTCGAGGACAGGGCCTTGACCGCCGTCACGATCGTGTCGTGATCGTCCGAGACCATGCGCGCCTCTTTCAGGTCGATGCCATGCTTGGTCAGTTCGCCCGCCAGGTAATGCATGTTGCTGTCGCGGGTCCGCCCCGAAAGAATCTCGTCGCCGATAACGAGCATTGCGGCGGTTGGGTTGGGCATGCGCTGGCCTCCTGTGGTGCTGCTGAAGGCAGGTATAGGACGCAGGCAGCGCGCTTTCAAACCCTTGCCGCGCGGGCAGATCGCCGCGACAGGCAAGAGGCCGCAGCCCGCGCGCCTTATTGGGCGGGGCGCGCGCCCGGAAGGCGGTTGGGCGCAGCTATTCGTGATCCGGGAATGCAGGTGCTCTGGTCGATAACGGCAGGGCCTGAGGGGGGCGGCGCGGGGCCAGTGCCGGGACGATTGCTAGATGGGCTGGGCATGCGGCGGAACTGCGCCCACATGGTTGGGGAGCGTGGAAGGTCGGTCGCCATGCGGGCGCAGTATGACGGCGGGCAGATCTGCCCAGCCGTCGTCTCGTCAGGCGTCAGCTGAACAGCATGCCGCCGTTGATGTCGATATTCGCGCCGGTGATGAAGGCGCTTTCCTCGCTGGCGAGATAGGCAACAAGGTTACCGATATCTTCGGGCGACCCCTGCCGTTTCAGCGGCGAGGCGTTCTCGACATTCTTGCGAACCTCGGGCTTGGTGAAGATATTGTGGAAGTCGGTGTCGATCATGCCGGGGCAAAGCGCGTTGACGCGGATATCCGGGCCCAGTTCCTTTGCAAGGCCGCGCGTCATCGTCATCACAGCGCCTTTGGAGGTCGCATAGGCAACCGCGCCGGGGCCGCCGCCATCGCGGCCTGCCTGGCTGGCAATGTTCACGATCGCGCCGGATTTCAGGTGCGGCAGGCACGCCTTGACCATCAGGAAGGTGCTGGTGAGGTTCAGATCCATCACCGCATTCCAGTGTTCCAGCGACATTTCGGCAATGGTCTTGCGCGCGATCAGGCCGCCGGTGTTGTTCACAAGGATGTCGACGCCGCCGAATTCGGCCACCGTCCTGGCAACCAGCGCGTCAACGCCCGCCTGCGAATTCAGGTCGCCCTGAAGGGCAAAGGCCTTGCCGCCCGCCGCGGTGATCTCGGCCACGGCGCTGTCGGCGCCTTCGCTGCTGGAGAAATAGTTGAGCGCAACATTGGCGCCTTCTTCTGCAAGCCGCATGGCGCAGGCGCGCCCGATGTCACGTCCGGCACCGGTGACAATGGCGGTCTTTCCCTCGAGTTTCATCTGGTCTTCCTTCTTGGTGTTTTTCCGGCGCAGCCTGTGATTGCGGCTGGCACGACTGTTTGACCTGCGGCACTTGAGGCCTGTCTGGGGGCGACAGGCCCGTACCTGTGTCGGGCCTGCCTGTTCATTTCAGATCACGGGCGCGAGGCCCGGTGCTGTGATGCGCCTATGGGGCGATCTGCGATCAGAGCTTGTGAAAATAGTCGAAGATTTCGGGGACGTTGCCATCGCCCATGCCGGCATCGACGGCAGCTTGCAGGTTATGAGAGGTGCCTTCGGCAATCTCGGCCCGCGTGCCCATATCCTCTGCCATCTTCAGGAAATAGCCCAGATCCTTGTTGGCATTGTTGATCGAGAAACCAAGATCGCTGACGCCATCGACGGCGTAATTCTTGCAGAACCCCATGAAGGGCGAATTCGAGGGGCCGGTCGACATGATGTCGTACAGCTGCTGGCGGTCGACACCGGCGCGATCCGCCACGGCGAAGGCCTGGCTCATCGTGCAGACGGTCGTCATGCCCATGAAGTTGTTGATCAGCTTGGTGACGTGGCCTGCGCCAAGCGCGCCAAGGTAGAAGACGTTTTCGCCCTGCTCGTCGAGGACCGGTTTGACCTTTTCAAAGGTCTCCTTGTCGCCTGCGGCCATGATGTTGAGCAGACCGTCCTTGGCATGGGCCGGGGTGCGGCCAAGGGGCGCGTCGACCATGCCGGCACCTTTGGCGGCCAGATCGGCGCCGATCTTGCGGGTCGAGGCCGGGATGGATGTGCCGAAATCGATCAGCACGGCGCCTTCCTTGATGCCCGCAAGGATGCCGTTGTCGCCATAGACCAGCTTTTCGACAACTTCGGACGTGGTCAGGCACAGCATCACGATGTCGGATGCCTCTGCCAGCTCCTTGGGCGAGGTGGCTTCGCGGGCATTGCCGCGATCGATCACCGCTGAAACGGCATCCTTGTTGAGATCCATGACGACGAGTTCGTAACCCCGCTTTTGGAGGTTCTCCACCATGTTGCCGCCCATGAGGCCGAGGCCGATGAAACCGATGACAGGTTTGGTCATGCCGTTTTCTCCCTTAAGTCTTTCTTGGTGTTTGTTGGATCAGAGGAAATCTTCACGGTGTGGCGTGAAGATATCCAGAAGGGTGCCCGCCTCCAGGCAGGTCGCCCCGTGTTCGATATTGGGCTGCTTGTACAAGGAGTCCCCGGCGGAGACGATGTAGGTGTCATCGCCGACGGTGAATTCGAACTTGCCCGAGATGACATAGGTGATCTGCTCGTGCGGGTGGTGGTGGCGCGCGGCCACCGTGCCGGTTTTGAAATGCACCTCGACGCACATCACGTTGTCATTGAAAGCGGCGACTTTCCGTGTCAGCCCGCCGCCTGCATCAAACAGCTTGTTCTCTGCTGCGGGAAAATAGTTCTTTACGCTCATTGCACATCTCCGCGACGTGTTTCGGGTTCAGGCACCGGCCGACCAGATTGCGGGGCCGGTGCCGTTATTGGGAACGGGTCAGGTATTGGCCAGCTTCTTCATCACCACCTTGAACGTGTTCTCGTCCGTGTCGGTGAAGTAGAGGTCGGCGTCATAGCCTTGATCGTCCATGAAGTTGAAGATCCGCTTCGGCTCGCTCAGCTTGTAGGGCACGATCAGCGTCGCGATGCGGTGGCGGGTCGAGGCGGGATATCTGGCATGCAGGCAGGTGCTGACCGGCAGGCCCTCATACTCCGAAGGATCGACGCCGGGAAAGCCCGTCTCTTGTGTCAGTTCCGGCTTGCCTGCCTCTGACCAGACGACCTGACCGTAGAAACCCGCGCGTTCGCCGGTATTGCGGAAGGTGGTCTTGCCAAGGTCGTAGGGTTGGTTGGCATGCAGCAGCCAATCCACCGTGACCGGGGTTTCGGCATCCACCTTGTCAACGATCACGAAGTAGCTGCCGCGCACGAAGTAGATCTCGCGTTCGGCCAGCGTGACCTCTGGCGACAGGCTTTGGTAGGCGGCGGTGGCATCGCCCTTGATGTAGATGTGATCCTCGTGCTGTTCCGCCGCCAGGATCTTGCCGGTTGCGGCCATCGCCTTGGCCTTGTCCTTGTCGGCATACTGACCCTTGCCGTTGATCAGGATCGCGTTCTTGGACCGGGTCTGGCGGCGCCACTGGCGGTGCATGGTCGAATTGAAAGCAACGTAATAGCCCGACTGGATCGCCAGATCTTCGCCATATCCGGCCATGCAAAAGGCGTTCTGGTCGCCGTGGCTGTGGCTGATCGACCCGAAGGGCGAGGATTTGAACACCAGTTGGATATGGTTGTCCGGGTCCGCCATCGCGTGCTGCACACCGACCCAGCCGATCCCCTTGAAGTGGCGCAACCCGTCTTCGGGTGGCGTGGCTTCGACCGCGGGGCAGGAGGAGTGATAGACCAGATCGTCGAAATTGGTGTCCCACCAGCCCCAGTTGTAAAAGGCCATCTCGGTGCCGGGATTGAGGCGCTCAAGTTCCTCGTAATACCACTGGTAGGCGCCATTGCCGGTCTCGCCCGCATATTGGCGCATGTTGAGACCGGTCTTGATGCAGGGCAGGTCGCCCATGGTGCTGTCATCGCCGAACGTGGCGCGGCGCGTATTGGGCGCCTTGCAGTAGAGCGGGAAATCGCCCGTGTTCTGGAAGAAAGGCCGCTTGTAAAGGTCAAGGCCGGTATAGGAGCGCAGCAGGTTCGCCGCGTCGATCAGATAGGCCATGCCCATCATCCAGTAATTCGTGCCCTCGGCCCAGCCACCATCGCTGTCGCCCCAGGGCGAATAGACGGTGAACAGGAACTCGATGCAGTAATCCAGCCATTCGCGGGCCTCGTCGTTTTCCTCTTCGCCCAGCAGGGCGATGCAGGCGGGCACAAGCGTCAGCGAGACAGAGCGCACGGCGTGGCTGTCATAGGGGAAGAGATGGATCTTGGCGTTGATGATCGCATGTTCCGCGATGTCGCGGGTGCGCTCCATCAGGGCGCCACGCACTTTGGCGCGCTCTTCATCGGTCATCTGGTCGTGCAACCAGTCATAGCCCCATGTCAGCGCATTGGTGACGCGATAGGCCCATTCATCCGTATAGGCGCGCGAGGTGACACCCATCGGGTCCCACTCTGCGGCGGCCAGCAGCCATTCCTTGGCGCGGACCAGCATGGCGGCGTCCTGAGTGACCTGTCCACCGATGGCAAGATGACGGATCGCATACATCAACTCTTGCAGCTCGATATAGGTCTGGCGCCAGACCGGGGCCACGCGTTTGTGGCCGGGATAGCCTGCCGGTTCGGCCATCACGTCGCGGTCCATCCAGGGCAGAACGGATTTTTCGTAAAAGCTCGACCAGGTGCAATGCGCAGGGTCTGCGGCAACGGCCTTGCGGAAATCCTTCAGCCGGTCCGGTGTCAGCCACAGGCGCGGGTGGTCGCCGGTCGCCTTGGCATAGCGGGCACCGCGGCCAAGAAGCGGCGTTTCGGGCAGACCTTCGGCGACGGTAAAGCTGCGGTCAGAGCTCCAGCTCGTGGCCTGTTTGCCTGTCTCGGGGTCAAAAACCGCGTAGGACCAGACATAGGAGCCACCGGCCAGAGGAATGTCCGGCGTGAAAAAGTTCAGCGGAATGTCACTGAAGACATGCGTTGATTTGGCGGGGTATTTCGGATCGCTCGACACGCGCAGCATGTAGCGCGCTTCGTCCTCGATAACCGGCAGCCAGGAAAAACGTGGCGGGTTCTCGGCGATTTCAACCCCGTTATCGGGCGCATATTGAATCGTCAGACGGCCGGTCTTGGGTTCGTCGAGCATGGGGACGGCTTCGCCGGGCATCGGTCAGTCTTTCTTTGTTGGGTAAGAGGGGGGATCGTGCGGCCCGTGAAGGCCGCACGAAAGAACATTCAGATCAGCAAGGCCGGATCAGCTGTACTGACGGGCGTAGGCCGAGTTCATGACTTCAAGAACTTCCTGAAGGCCCATCTTGTTGAGCGTCTCGACATAGTCGTCCCAGTCTTCCTTGATGTCGCCGGAACCCAGGATCCAGGCCTGCTGGCGTTCGAGCATGTAGGTCACGATCGACGGGTAGTACTTGTCGTAGACCGCCTGCTCTTCCTCGTTGAAGGCCACGCCCAGGAACTGTTCTACCAGAAGATCCTCGGTATCGTAGAGCTCGATGCCCTCGCGTGCCGACTCGCGGGTCCACTGCCATTCATAGCGGTAATCCTGCGGGTAGCCGCGATAGACCTGCGCACCTTCCAGATACATCTGGCTGTTCACAGGCTGGCCCGAGTTGAGGACCTCGTCCTTGTAGATCGGCTCGCCATCGACCATGTCCCAGGTCTTGCCCTCGACGCCAAAGTTGGCGAGAAGCGCGCCCTCTTCAGAGAACCAGAAGTCGAAATACTTGATGGTCTCTACGGGATGTTCGTTGGCAAAGGTGATCGCCCAGCCATCGGGCTTCATCGGGATGCGGCGGTTTTCCTCGATCCGCACTCCGCTGACCGATTTCGGCGGCAGGAAGGGGATGAAGTTGAAGCCTTCGACCTTGTCCGCCAGCGCAATATTGTAGCCGGAGGTGGAGGCAAACCAGTCATGGGTCATGCCGCCCAGGTTTTCGCCCAGAAGATAGTCACGCGCGGAAGACCCGCGGGTAAAGACCTCGGCGTCGATCAGGCCCTCTTCGTACCACTTGGCGATATTGGCCAGCCCGTCACGATAGGCTTCCTGCGCATAGGGATGCGCCACTTCGCCGTCCTTGAGGTAGAACTGGTGGTAGACATCCGCCCCGGTGGAGCGCGCATCCCACAGTGTCAGCAGGCGCAGCACTTCTTCCCAGTCGCGGACAAAGAACGGGATCTCGTCCTTTTCGCCGTTGCCGTTCGGATCCTGATCGCGGAAGGCCACCAGCACGTCGTAGAGCTCGTCGACATTGTCGGGCTGCTCAAGACCCAGCGCATCGAGCCAGTCCTGACGGACGAACCATGCGCGGGCATATTTGCCGTCGGGCAGGTAGGGAATGTAGTAGACATTGCCGTCAAACGCCGCGATCGCGTTCCAGATATCCGGGTGCTCGTCGAACCACGCCTTGATGTTTGGCGCATGTTCTTCAACCAGATCGTTGAGCGGAACGAAGGCGCCCTGGGGCCCATATTCGTTGACCGGCTGCTGGACCTTGGCACCGCCGACGATGTCGGGAAGGTTACCTGTCGCCAGAAGCAGGTTCATCGCTTCGCTTTGATCGGTGGAATTGCGACCCGATGTCTGGTCGATCAGGTGGATGTTGGTCTTTTCACGTGCGACCTCTTCCACCGGGTAGATCTTGGATGTGTCACCGCCCGGACCGTAGCCCTGAGCCCGCGCCCAGTGCATGTGGATCGTCAGCTCCAGCGGCTCTTCGACGATCGGCAGATGGCTCTCGGCGAAGGCCGGCGCCGTGATGGCCGTGGAGCCCATCAGGGCAAGTGCAAAGGTGAATTTACGCATTATATCCTCCTAGTTGTGCGTATCGTTTTTATTCCTTCACTCCGCCCAGCAAGATTCCCTTGCTGAAGTATTTCTGGAGGAAGGGGTAGATCAGCAGGATCGGGATGATCGAGCAGACGATGATCGCCGCGCTGACGGTTTCGAACGAGTAGGCGGCAGTCAGAAGTGATGTCGCGAATTCCTCGTCATCCGAAAGCTCGGCAATGACTTTGCGCAGGTAGACCTGAAGCGGGATCTTGTCTTCGTCCTGCAGCAGCACCATCGCCCAGAAGAAGCCGTTCCAGCGAGAGACGATGCAGAACAGGGCGACCGTGGCGATGGCCGGTTTCGACAGCGGCACGAACACTTTCCAGAGCACCTGGAATTCGTTGGCTCCGTCCATCCGGGCGGCCTCTTCGAAGGACTGCGGAATGCCCTCGAAGAAGTTGCGCAGCAGGATGATGTTGAAGCCGTTGACCGCGAAGCCGATGATGATGCCGAAGTAGCTGTCCAGCAGGCCAAGATCGCGCATGTTCAGGAAGAACGGGATCAGACCTGCGTTGAACCACATGGTGAAGGCCACCATCAGGTTCCAGAACCGCCGCCCGAACAGCTGTGGCCGTGACAGGGCGTAGGCGCCGGGGATGATGAACACAAGGCTCATCAGGGTGCCGCCGATCGTGTAGATGAACGTGTTGGCGTAGGACGACCAGAACAGCGGTTCGGACAGGACCTGCTTGTAGGCCTCCAGCGTGAAACCGACCGGGGTCAGGATCACATTGCCGGCCCGCGCCTCGAAGCCCGTGCTCATCGACAGCGATGCGATGTAGATGAACGGGTAGAGCGTCGAGAGGGTGAACAGTGCAATCAGCACCATGTTGATGATCACGAAGAGCTTGTCGCCGCGTGAATAGAGATTCATGTTGGTCATGGTCTTCTCTCCCTTACCAAAGCGACGTGCGCGAATAGCGCTTCGAGATCGTGTTCGCCGTCATCACCAGGACAAAGGCCACCACCGCGTTGAACAGGCCCGCCGCTGCGGCAAGGTCGTATTGGCCACCTTGGATACCCTGGCGATAGATGAACGTGTTGACGACGTCGGCAGTCGAGTAGGTTGCCGGCTGGTAGAGCAGGATGATCATCTCAAAGCTGACTTCGAGCATGTTCCCGATCCGGATGATCAGCATGATGATGATCGTGGGCATGATCGACGGCAGCGTGATCTTCCACATCATCTGCCAGCGGGAGGCGCCGTCCACGACCGCACTTTCGTAAAGCGTCGGGGAAACACCGGCGATGGCCGCAAGGTAAACGATCGACTGAAAGCCCGCCTCCTGCCAGATGCCCGTACCCACGAAGATCGGGCGGAACCATTCCGGTTTGGTCAGGAAGTAGATCGGGTCGATCCCGAACCATCCCATCACGGTATTGACGATACCCGCGCTGGGGCTGAAGGCCGTGATGACGATCCCCGCGATGATCACAGAGCTGACGAAGTGCGGCAGGTAAACGATGGTCTGCGCCGTCTTCTTGAATGTCTGCGCCAGGATCTCGTTGAACATCAGCGCCAGCAGGATCGGCATGGGAAAGCCGAAGATCAGGCCGTAGAAGCTGATGATGACAGTGTTCTTGAGGGCCCTGAGGAACTGGTCATTGCCGAACAGCGTCTGGAAATGCTCCAGCCCGACCCATGGGCTGGCGGCAACGCCGCGGAAGATACTGTAATCCTTGAAGGCGATCTGCAGGCCGTACATCGGCTTGTAGAGAAAGACGAGCAACCAGACGACCGTCGGGATGAGCATCACATATAGCTGCCATTCGTTCCGCAAATGGTCGCCGATCCGTTCGATCCGGCTGGCTTTGCGGGTGCGGAGCGCCTCGGACGCTTCGATGACAAGTTCTTCGGTCGATCCGCCGACCTTTGCTTCAAGATCGCTCATGCGACACGCGTCTGGCCGGAAAGGGCCATACCCGTGTTGGCGTCAAAGACCTTGATGAGTTCGGGCTTTGCCGTGAACCCGTTGACCGAATTCAGCTTGGCCATGTTGCCCAGCGTCTCGGTGCGAATGACAAAAGGTTCGCCATCGAGATTCATGTGCAGCAGCGCCTCGGAGCCGAGCGTTTCCACAAGTTCCAGCTCGCAGGACACGCTGCCCGGCGCGGCTTCGGTGACAACTTCGGCATATTCGGGGCGCACACCCACGATGACTTCGCGACCGACGGCATTCTGAAGGCCGGGCAGGGAGGGCAGTGCGATCTGCTGGGTGCCGAACTTGGCCACGGGCGAGGTGTCGCCATCCGCGATCACGGCCTTGACCTGATTCATGGGCGGCGCGCCCAAAAAGCCCGCGACGAAGGAGTTGACGGGGTTGAGGAACAGCTCCATCGGGGTGCCGATCTGTTCAATCCGGCCGGCATTCATGACAACGATCCGGTCGGCCAGCGTCATCGCTTCGACCTGGTCGTGGGTGACGTAAATGCTGGTAACGCCAAGGCGGTTGTGCAGGCGCTTGATCTCGGCCCGCATCTGGGTGCGCAGCTTGGCATCCAGGTTGGACAGGGGTTCGTCGAACAGAAAGACCTTGGGGCGGCGAACGATGGCGCGGCCCATTGCGACACGCTGGCGCTGACCACCCGAAAGGTCGGCAGGCCGACGCTCAAGGTATTTGTCCAGACCAAGGATGCCGCTGACCTCCTTCACGGAGGATTCGATATGCTCTTTGCTTTCCTTGCGGATGCGCAGACCAAAGGCCATGTTTTCGGCCACGTTAAGGTGCGGGTAAAGCGCGTAGTTCTGAAAAACCATCGCAACATCGCGATCCTTGGGGGCGACGCGGTTCATGACGCGCCCGTCGATCGTAAGTGTCCCGTCCGAGATCTCCTCCAACCCCGCGATCATCCGAAGCGTCGTGGACTTGCCGCAGCCGGAAGGGCCGACAAGCACGACGAACTCCTTTTCCTGCACTTCAAGATCAACACCGTGAACAACCTGTACTGCACCATACGCTTTGACGATGCTATCCAGTTTTACGCCTGACATGCATTCTCCCCCGCATTCCAAAAATTGCCTGGAAACCTGATTCGCTAATTTCGATTTCAAAGGAGTATCACGATTTTGCGAAAAGTACCATACTAGTATAAATTCTAGCATACATGTATGGTCAAGCCGACAGTAACGTCCTAGTGTTGCTGTGAAAAAAAATGTGAGGTGCCCGTCATGAGGGTGAACAAGATCAGCATAGCGCCGATCGCAGTTCCGGACGTGCCTTTGGCAAACCCGAGGGGCCTGTGCCCTGCGGGCTTCCTGCGCTCAGCCATTAGCGAGGCGGCTGCGGGCGGATTGGTCAGGCGGGCCCGTGATCTCGACACTCATTCTGCGTGGAAGACGACAAAGGGCGCCCACGCCGACCCGCCATTCCCTGACGCGGCCTTGCTTGCGTCGGCGCGCGGGGCGTTTGCGGGGCTTCATGCGGAGCACCAGCCGGTGACGGTGGCTGCCCATGGCAAAGCCGATGAAATGTCGAGATTTATTCCGGATTTTGAAAGGGAGGTGCACAGATGGTAGGGTTGGTAGGAACAACATTTGGCGCTAAGAGGAGCCGAATTGCGCGCAAACGGCCCGGGCCGAAGAGGATCGGCGCGTCCGAAAGAGAGGGTGATGTGTTCAGAAACAGGAAGAGTTGCAGCCGTCCGTCCCAAAGTTCGAGGGTCTGTTAGATGGCGCCTGTCAGAACGGTAAAGCCACGCGAAACCAGCGTCGACCTTGTGTTCAGTCACCTCTACGACCAGATCGCTTCGCTCAAACTTCTGCCGGGAGACAAGATATCGGAAGCCGAGATTGCGGCGGAATTCGGTGTCAGTCGGCAGCCGGTGCGCGATGCGTTCAACCGGTTGGTCAGCCTTGACCTGCTGGTATCGCGGCCTCAGCGCGCGACGGAGGTGAAGCGGATATCGCTGCGCGAGATCGCCAAGTCCCGGTTCGTGCGCGCGGCTGTCGAGGCCAAGGTGCTGCAACAGGCGGCGGAGCATTGCGATGCAGAGGGCGCCGCAAAGCTGCGTGCGGGCATTGAAGAGCAGGCAAAGACCGTGAAGGCGAACGACTTTGGCGCATTCGGCAAGCTGGACTACAAGTTCCACGAGATGCTGTGCGAAATTGCCCAGGCGGATTTCGCATTCGAGGTGATCGCCGGGGAAAAGGCCAAGGTTGATCGGCTCTGCCTGCTTGGTCTTGCCAAGGGCGACCGGATGCCGGAGCTGCTGGCCGATCACAAGGCCATTGCCGATGCGGTCGAGAAGGGGGATGCGGAGAAGGCCGTCGAGGTCGGAATGCTCCACCTGACGCGGCTGGACGGCACGATCGAGTCTGTCTTCAAGACCAGCGCGCGGTATTTCGACCCGTAGAAATTGCGCCAGACTGCTGAATGAGGCAGCAGGGAAAACCTGTATCTGCGACCGGGGCATTGGGTTTCGGCTGACCTCTGGTCATGCGCCGCCTTAGTGTTTAAGTATACGCGCGGGCAAAACGCGACGGAGCAAGCGGTTGAACAAGGATACACGGGGTCGCCTTACACGGGACGGCATTCGCATACACAATCAGGACGACTTTTCCGGGATGCACAAGGCGGGCGCCTTGGCTGCGCGCATTCTGGATGACGTGGCCGCACTGGTGAAGCCCGGCGTTTCGACCGGCGAGCTGAATGCCTTTATCGAAGAGCAGGTAACTGCGGCCGGCGCGGTTTCCGCCACGATCGGTTACAAGGGTTATCAGCACGGCAGCTGCATCAGCGTGAACCACGTCGTGTGCCACGGGATCCCCGGTGAGAAGCTCTTGAAGGATGGCGATATCCTGAACATCGACGTCACGGTGATCGTTGACGGATGGTTCGGTGATACCAGCCGGATGTATGTTGCAGGCAAGCTGAGCCGCAAGGCCGAACGGCTGATCCAGGTCACGCATGATGCGTTGATGAAGGGGATCGAGGCCGTGAAGCCCGGCAACACCTTTGGCGATATCGGTCACGCGATTCAGGCCTATGTCGAGGCGCACCGCATGAGTGTCGTGCGGGATTTCTGCGGTCACGGGTTGGGGCGGGTGTTTCACGCGCCGCCCAACGTGCTGCATTACGGCCGCCCCGGTACGCGCGAGCGTCTGGAAGAGGGCATGTTTTTCACCATCGAGCCGATGGTGAATCTTGGCCGTCCGGAAACCAAGGTCTTGTCGGATGACTGGACGGCAGTGACGCGGGACAAATCGCTTTCCGCGCAGTTCGAGCATTCGGTCGGGGTGACCGCCACCGGGGCAGAGATCTTTACCCTGTCGCCCGGCGGCTTGTTCCATCCGACCTATACGGCGGGCTGATGCGCCCGCCATATGACGGTGTCGGCGGCTATCAGCCCTCGTAGCTGACCGCCTTGCGATAAAGATGCCAGGTGGCGTGTCCCAGCACCGGCAGGACCACGATCAGCCCCAGAAAGAATGGCAGGCTGCCGAGCGCCAGCAGGATCGCGACTGTCAGGCCCCAGGCGGCAACCGCCAGCGGGTTGCGACGGCACACGGCGACAGAGGTCATCACCGCCACCGGCAGGCCGACCTCGCGGTCGACGATCATCGGAAAGCTCGTCAGGCTGACCACCAGTGCGACAACTGCAAAGATGAAGCCCACCCCGAAGCCAAGGGCGATCATCGCCCAGCCGGCTTGTGTTGTCAGCACGTCGGACAGGAACGCAGCGGCGGACACCGGCGCCGCCGGGCCCAGCGTCACGTCATAGATCACCACGGCCGCATTGAGCCACAGCACGAACAGACCCAGCAGATAGGCGCCAAGCGTAAGAACCCGCCCCATCAGGCTTGACCGAAACAGCGAGAGCACATCGCTCCAACGTGCATCCTGCCCGGCCTCGCGGCGGCGGCTGAGCTCGTAAAGACCGACGCCAACGACCGGACCCAGCAGCGCGAACCCGGCGGCCATCGGGAACACCATCGGCATGAGGACGCGGTCAAAGGCCATATAGGCCAAAGCCAGCCCGATCAGGGGATAGATCCCCATCAGAAACACCACGTCGCTGCGGAAATGGGTGAAATCGTTGAAACCTGCGCGCAGGGCCGACCGTATGTCGGTAACCGTGATCGAGCGCACAACAGGGCGCGCATTTTGCTGGCCGCCGATGGTTTCTGCAGCGTGGCCAAGGCTGCGCCCAGTGCCGCTTAGCAGCTTGGCTGCCCAGCTCAGGGGATTTCCGATTGTATGCGCCATGTGTGATCTCCTCTTTGTCGAAAAAAGAGAGCCGAAGGCGCGGTCCTGCCCGCATCGGGCAAGGCTGGGGCCGCGTCGGCCCTGACCTAAGGGAAAGTCTAGCAGATCGTCGGGCGAATGTCTGTCACGATCAAGCGAGCCATCACCGAAAGCGGGGCGTGTCGATGCGCATGCGGGCCGATTGCGGTCAGAACTGCCAGAGCGCGGGAATGAACCGGTAGCTGTCGCCCTCGTGCAGGATGTGCCCGACACCGGGGAAGGGGAAGTGGTATCCCAGCACCGCCATCCTGTCCGCTGCGGCCATGTCCAGCAGGTGCCGGCGCGTGGCGACGGTCGTCTCTCCGTCCATGTCGAAACTGTTGTACCAGTCGGGATGGGCAAAGTTCATATAGGCATGGGTCATGCTGTCGCCCAAAGCGATGAGCTGTTTGCCACCGCTCTCGACCACCACGCTCATATGGCCGGGCGTGTGGCCGGGCGTGTCGATGACGCGGATACCGGGGGCGATCTGCTGGTCATGCGCGGCAAGCGTCCAGTCCAGCCCCTCTGCGGTGAGGGAGTTGACGGCACCAAGCACGAATTGCTGCATCTCTGCGGGGACCTGATTCACAAGGTCGTCCTGCATCCAATAGGCATGCTCTGCCCCGCCGATAATGAATTCGGCGTTGGGCAGGATCGGCTCGTCAAAATCGTCGCGGATGCCCCAGATGTGATCGGGATGGGCGTGGGTGATGACGACATGGGTGATGGCGTCCGGATCGATCCCGGCGGCCTCCATCGTGGTCATCAACCGTCCGGCGGTATCCAGAAAACGATGGCCAGAGCCGACATCGACAAGGACGCGCGCCTCTCCCAGCTCCACATAGAGGTGATTGGTGTGAGAGTAGTTTTCTTCGGACGACAGAAAGTGCTTTTCCAGAAAGGCGCGCCGCTGCGCGTCGTCCGTATTGACGCCCAGCCCGGCCGCCGGTGTTGTGAAAAACCCGTCTGACAGGACGGTGATGCGCGCCTCGCCCAAGGTGAAGTTGAAATGGCCCGGATTGCCAAGCGTCGGCGCGCCAAGCTGCGCCCGCGCCATTGATGCAGGCAAGACAAGGCCCGGCATGGCGGCGGCCATCTGGAACAGGTCACGGCGGCTGGGGCGGTAAAGCGGCATGATATCCTCCCATTCATATCATTGAATGCATGATGGCACGGCAGGGGCCCGTCGCCAAGTGGGGATGGGTCGGGCCTTCGTGATCTGCTGAGCGCCCTTGCCGGAAAGCAAGGGACGGGCGCCCGTTCAGGGGATCTGCGGCGCCGGACCCAATGGGATCATCCCAAGCCATGTCCGGCCCCGCTTGAAATCGAGCGTCAGGTCGAGCGTTTCGGCGTTCCCGGAAAGACCGGCCGCCAGATCAAGCGCCTGTTCGAGCGTCGCAGCGACGCTTCCGGGCAGCGTGCCGGTTGTCGCGGACAGCTTGAGCATTTCGCGCCAGTTGACCGCCCGAAGGGTCGTGCGTCCGTCAAGATTGCCAGCTGCGGTAACGTCGGCCGCGCCCGCAAGTTTCAGCTCCAGCCCGCCCCAGATCGCCTCTGCCAGACGCAGATCCAGCCGGGTCGGGCGGGGCGTGGCGGTTTCCAGCGCGGCACGGCTGAGCGGGGCATCCAAATCCACGGTCAGATCCGCCCGCAGCGCCGAAAGGCTTTCCGGCAGGGGAAAATCCGCCGGGCGCGCGCCTCCGGGGACGTAGCCATCCGCAGCGCTGGTCAAACGGTAGCTTTGCGGCCCGGACTGTGCCAGCGCCACGTTCAGCGCCGACATCGCGGCAGATCCGTCAACGGACGCCAGATTCAGCACTTCGGCCTCGAAATTCGCTCGGGTGAGGGTCATTTCATCGTTCGGCTCATATATCACGCTGGCCCGCATACGGTCGCTGTCGATCACCCATTCCCTGCCCGCAAGTGTGAGCGTCTGGCTGTGGGGCCAGACAAAGATCGCATGGCCGGGTTTGTAGCTGAGCATCAGGATCTGGAAGATGGGAGCCTGCCAGACAGTGCCGCTTTGCGGGTCAGCGAGGACAAGCCCCGTGACCGTGGTGTCAAGGCGGTTGGGAAAGCCGCGCAGTTCGAGGCTGTCATACTCGGCGGCCCATCCATCGGCGCGCCGTTCCTCGAACCATGCTTCCAGTGCGGCCTCGTGCCGGTTCGCGGCATAGAACCACCACGCCGACCACCCCAGCGCCGCCACGATCACCGCGATTGCCAGATGTTTCACTGCCATCCCCTTTTCACCCTGTCGCGAATGGTGTTTACAGCGCCCGAGATACAAGGACCAGACGACATGACACTATGGGTCTTCGCCTACGGATCGCTGCTGTGGAACCCCGGTTTCGACGTTGTGCAGCAGGAACCTGCCAGCCTGCCCGGCTATGCCCGCAGCTTCTGCATGCGCTCGATCCATCATCGCGGGACGGAAGAGGCGCCGGGATTGGTACTCGCGCTGGATGAAACGCCCGGCGCGGCGTGTTCGGGTGTCGCGTTGCAGGCTGGCGGCGATCACGACGAGGTGCTGGCCTATCTGCGCGAACGCGAACTGGTATCCTCGGCCTATCTTGAAAAGATGCTGGAGGTGGACCTGCGAAGCGGGGAACGCGTCACCGCCGTCACATACGTGATTGATCCCGACCATGTTCAATATTGCGGTGCGCTGCCGCTGGAAGAGCAGGCCCAGATCATTTCGCGCGCGCATGGCGGGCGCGGGCCGAACAGCGAATATCTTTTCAACACTGCCCGACATCTGGACGAGATCGGCGTTCGCGATGCAGAACTGCAATGGCTGTCGGATCGCGTCAGGTCACTTTGTGGATAACCGCTTGGCTTGCCGCTGCATCCGCTCTACGGTCGGGCCGTTAAAAACGTTGTAGAACAATGGCAGGAAACGTCCGAATGGAGCAGCCGGACCTCGAGGCCCAGGCACATTTCTCGCAGCCTGTCCGGCAAGTGATCCTGATGCTTCTGGTGCTTGTGCTGACCGGGGCGGGCGCCTTTCTGGCATTGCCGCGGGTTTTGCCGGTCTTTCAATCCAACCCATATCTGAACGGGTTCATCCTGTTTGTCTTTGGTCTGGGCGTGCTGGCGTGTTTCTGGCAGGTCGGTCAGCTGATCAATTCGGTGCGCTGGATCGAAGAATTCGTGACCGAGCGCGAGACGCGCAAAGCCCCGCTTTTGCTGGCGCCTCTGGCGACGCTGCTGCGGATGCGGGGGCGGCGGATGCAGATCACCACCACCTCCACCCGGTCCATCCTTGATTCCGTGGCAACCCGCATTGACGAGGCGCGCGAAATCACGCGCTACATCGTCAGCCTGCTGATTTTTCTTGGCCTTCTGGGGACGTTCTACGGCCTTGCAACCACGGTTCCGGCGCTGGTCGACACGATCCGCAGCCTTGCCCCGCAGGAAAACGAAGCCGGGGTAGAGGTGTTTTCGCGCCTGATGAGCGGGCTCGAGGCGCAGTTGGGCGGCATGGGCGTGGCTTTTGCCTCGTCGCTGCTGGGCCTCGCGGGGTCGCTGGTCGTGGGTCTGCTGGAACTTTTTGCAGGTCACGGGCAGAACCGGTTCTACCGCGAGCTGGAAGAATGGCTGTCCTCCATCACCCGGCTGGGCTTCACGGCCGGCGAAAGCGAACATGGCGGCGAGCCCTCTGGTGGGGCCTATGCGCTGGATCAGGTCGCCGATCATTTGCAGACCATGCAAGAGCTGATGGCCGCCTCGCAGGAGGGGCAGCAGGACACCGAGGACAAGCTCGCAAAGCTTGTGGACGCGGTAGAGCGCATGAGCAGCAAGGTCGAAACCTCCAGCCCCGCCGCGGGTGCGCTTTTGCGTGTCGCGGAAGGGCAGGAAAGACTGGTCGAGACGTTGCACGCGCAGGGTGTCAGCGAAGGGCTGGACGCCGAAAGCCGGATGCGGCTGCGGTCGATCGACGTGCAGATGCTGCGCATCCTCGAAGAGATCGCGGCCGGGCGGCAGGAAAGCATGCAGGAACTGCGCACCGACCTTGCCTCCATCGGACGGACGTTGCAGCAGCTTGTGCCGCCCAGCCGGGCACAGAGGCGGGCGCGTTTCCGGCCGACAGAGCCGCTGCCCAAGACCCATCCCGACGAGGGGGAGAGCTGACCCATGGCCTTGTCGCGTCGCACCGGACAAAGGTTTCAGGCCTCTATCTGGCCGGGATTTGTCGATGCGATGACCGGGCTGCTTCTGGTTTTGATGTTCGTCCTGACCATCTTCATGGTCGTGCAATTCGTGCTTCGGGAAACCATCACCGGCCAGGAAACAGAGCTGGATACCCTTTCCACCGAAGTGGCGGAACTGGCCCGCGCGCTGGGGTTGGAGCAAAGCGAAACGCGCAGGCTTCAGCAGGATCTGGGGGAACTGACCGCCACGCTGACCGATACCGAAACGCGCGCCAGCCAGCAGGAGGCGCTGATCGCCTCCTTGACGTCCCAGCGGGCGGCGCAGGACGCGGCGCTGTCAGAGGCGCGCAACCGGATTTCAAGCTTCGAGGCGCAGGTGGCCTCGCTGATCGCGTCGCGGGATGATGCATTGGCCAATGTTGCGCAGCTGGAAAGCGGTCGCGCCGCGTTGGAGGCCGAACGCGCAGAGCTGTTGAGCGCGCAGGAGGCGCTGAACCTCGCGCTGGCTTCGGCACGAAGCGAGATCGACACACAGACCGAGGAGGCACGGCTGGCGGCGGCACGGCGTGATGCCCTGCAGGCGCTGGTGGCTGATCTGCGCGCCTGGAATGCAGAAGCGACGGAGGCCAACGCCGCGCTGATCGCGCAGGCGGAAGAGCTTCAGGCGACGCTGTCCGATGAAGAGGCGCAAAGGCTGGCAGATGCGGCAGCGGCCGAAGTGCTGCGAGAGCGGCTTCAGAACGCCGATGCAGAGCTTAGCGCGATGACACTTGCGCTGGAACAGGAGCGCCAGAAGGCTGAAGACACGCTGACACTTCTGGCAGCCGCGCGCGAGGCGGAGGAGGATCTGAATGTCCGCCTTGCCGCAGCCCTTCTGGAGGGAGAGGAAACCGCCACCCGTCTGCAGGCGCAGATCGACGCCCAGTCCGAAACGCAATCCGCGATCGCGGCGGAAACCGCCCGCGCCGCAGAGCTGGAGGCCCGTGCCGCCGATGCCGAGGCCCGGCTGGAAGAAGCGCGCAGCGCCCTTGCATCCGCGCAGGACGAAAGGGCCGAGGCGCGTTCTCGGCTGACGGAGTTGCAGACCGCACTTGCAGAGGCGCTCTTGCAAGCCGATGGCGCGCAGGAAGGTTTGCAGCGTCTGGGAGAGGTCGAGGCCGCAAACCGGCGTCTTATGGCCGAGATGGAGGCCATGACCGAACGGGATACGCGCCGCGACGCGGTGGTCGGCGATTTGCGCGCCCGGATCGCAGAGGCGGAAGCCGCGCTGGCAACCGAACGCCAGACAGCGCTTGACCAGAACGCCGCTCAGGCCGCGCAGGCCGAAGAGATACAGGGGCGTCTGGCGGATGCGCTGGCCCGGCTTGAAGCCGCCACCCGCGACGTAGAGGCCCAGACCGCGCGTGCCGCAGAGGCCGAAGCCGCACGCGATACCGCCCTGGCAGAACGGCAGGCTTCGGCCGCCGAATTGGTCCAGACGAGCGAGGCATTGGAGCGGGCCAAGGCGGATCTGGCCGCGCTGCGCGACGGGCGCAACAGCACAGAGGCAGAGCTTCTGGCCGAGAAGGCAGAACTTGAGGCCGCGTTGGCGCAGGCGCTGGACAGTGCCGCGACCATCAAGACACAGCTGGATGAAACGCAGGCCGCGCTGACCCGCGCGCAGGCGGATGCGTTGGCGCGGGCGGAGGATGTGGCAGATGACAAGCGGTCGCTGGAACAGCGTCTGGCCGCTGCCCTTGCCGCCAAGCTGAGTGAAGAGCAAAGCGCCGCCGAAACCCGCGAAAAACTGGCAGCTGCGCTTGCAGAAAAGCGCGCCGCGGAAGAGACGCTGAGCGCCGAGTTGAGCGAAGCAGAGAGCCGTGCGCGCCTTCTGGCCACCGCCCGGCAAGAGCTGGCCGAAGAACAGCAACGTTCGACCGAATCCGCGCGCCGGACAGAGGCGCTGACGCGGCAGGTCAGCGCGCTGCGCGAGCAGCTTGGCCAGTTGCAGGCGATCATCGACGATTCCAAGGAGCGCGATACGGCCGCACAGGTGCAGATCGAGAACCTCGGATCAGAGCTTAACACCGCGCTGGCGCGTGCAGCGGCAGAGCAGAAACGCCGCGCGGAGCTGGAAGCCGCCGAACGCGCGCGGCTGGAGGCAGAGGCCAAGAACCTTGAACGCTACCGCTCCGAATTCTTTGGACGTCTGCGCGAACTGCTCGACAATACCGAAGGCGTCCGGATCGAGGGCGACCGGTTCGTCTTTTCGTCGGAAGTGCTGTTTGCGTTCGGCAAGGCGGACCTGTCAGCCTCCGGTCAGCAGGAGATCGCGAAGGTTGCCGAGATCCTGCGCGGTGTTGCGGACCAGATCCCTGAAAACATCGACTGGGTGATCCGCGTCGATGGGCATACCGATGATGTCCCGCTTCGTCCCGGTGCGGCCTTTGCCGACAACTGGGAGCTTAGCCAGGCGCGGGCCCTGTCGGTGGTGAAATACATGATCGATGTGCAGGGCATCCCGCCGGATCGGCTCGCCGCCAACGGGTTCGGTCAGTATCAGCCGGTGGTAAACGAAAGCACCGAGGAGGCGCGGGCGCGCAATCGCCGGATCGAGATGAAGCTGACCGAGAAATAGGGCGCCCCAAGGCCAACGGCCCCGGAACGCCCCAGACGTGTCAGGCGGCGATCTTCGCCACGCCGTCATTCGCGGCCTTGATCGAGCTTGCCGGGTCGATCGCATAGTGATCGGAGGCCACGAACTGGACATCCGTGATGCCGAAAAAGCCCAGCATCTGGCGGACGTATCCCGACGCAAAGTCAATATCAGAGCCAAACCGCGTGCCGTTCGAGCTGTAGGCCACGATGGCGCGGGTGTTCTCGACCAGTCCCACAGGGCCGGTTTCGGTATATTTGAATGTCTCGCCAGCGCGGGCCAGCTGATCAAACCAGGTTTTCAACTGCGCAGGTGCTGCGAAGTTATAGACGGGAAGGCCAATCACCACCGTGTCAGCGGCCTTGAGTTCGGCGATGAGACTGTCCGACAGCGCGACCGTGCGGGCTTGCTCGGCCGTGCGCTCTGCTGCGGGGGTCGAGATCGCGCCGATCCAGTGGCCGTCCGTGGCGGGCAGCGGGTCTGCCCCAAGGTCCCGGCTGGTGACTTCGGCGCCCGGATGCGCTTGTGTCAGGCGGGACAGAATGTCGTCAGTCAGTTGCCGGGAGATAGAGCCTTCGGGCTTGATGCTGGAGTCGATACGCAGAATTCGGTGAGCCATCGTATATCCTTTACAAGAAGATCAGCGTTGCACCGAGTATTTGAATATTGCAAAAACAAACTCAATCGCACCAAACGCGCAGACCTTGTGGGATTCTGCACAGGCGTAAAGAGGAAATAACGTGGACAATTGGGACGAGATCCGAACAGCCTATCAGGTTGCGCGACTGGGCACGGTGAGCGGGGCGGCAGATGTGCTGGGCGTGCATCATGCCACTGTGATCCGGCATATCGACGCGTTGGAGGCCCGAATAGGCGTCAAACTGTTCCAGCGCCACGCGCGCGGCTACACCGCGACAGAGGCGGGCCAGGACCTTGCCCGCGTGGCACAGGCGACAGATGATCAGCTGAGCCAGCTCGCAGGCCGGATCAAGGGGCGCGGAGAGGAAGTGTCAGGCGAGCTTGTCGTGACCTCTCTCGTCGGGTTTTCAGAATTGATGGCGCCGCTGGTCGGCGAATTTCAGGAACAGTTCCCCGATGTCACCGTGCGCTACCTGACCGGCGAACGGCTGTTCCGGCTGGAATATGGCGAGGCGCATGTGGCCGTGCGGGCAGGGCGGGCGCCCGACCAGCCCGATAACGTCGTGCAGCCGTTCTTTTCGGTGAATGTCGCTCTGGTTGCCAGCCGGCGCTATGTCGAACAGCATGGCAAGCCGTCTGGCCCGGAGGATTTCGCGGGGCATCGTTTCGTAGGGTTCGACAATCTGGACATCCGGGCGGCGTTTCAACAGTGGCTGATGCAGTATGTGACGCCCGATCAGGTCGTTTTCCGGTCCAACGAGAAACGCGCGCTGGACGGGGCGGTGCGCGCTGGCATCGGCATCGGGTTCCTTGATACGAAAGCGGTTGAAACGGATGACGAGCTTGTCGAGATCCTGCCCCCGCGTGACGAATGGGCGACGGCGCTTTGGCTGGTCACCCATGTCGATCTGCACCGGACAGCCAAGGTTCAGGCCTTCCTGCGCCATTTGAAGGACTATGCCGCGAGCCTTCAGGGGTGATGACGCCGACCGCACAGGGGCATTTGGCGATGCTGGCCTTTTCGGCGCTGGTCGCGGGATCGTTTTCTTTGGGCAGCATGGTCGCGAACGAGATTGATCCTGCCGCCCTGACCGCCGTCCGGTTCCTTATCGCCGGCCTGGCCATCGGCGCGATTGCCTACGCCACGGGGGGTATCCCGCGCGAGGCGACACGGGCGCCCTGGCGGTACCTCGTGCTGGGCGGGCTTTTCGCTACGTATTTCGTGCTGATGTTCGAAGGGCTGAAGACCGCCTCCCCCGTCAGCGCAGCCGCCGTATTCACGCTCAACCCGTTGATGACAGCCGGGTTTGCGTGGCTGTTGCTTCGGCAGGTGACGACGCCGCGCATGGGCGTCGCGCTGAGCATCGGTGCCGTGGGCGCGCTATGGGTCGTGTTCCGAGCCGATCTTGGGAGGCTCCTTGCGCTCCAGGTTGGTTGGGGAGAGATGATCTACTTTGTCGGATGCATTGCCCACGCCCTTTACGCGCCGATGGTGCGGCTGCTCAATCGCGGAGAATCCGCGATAATCTTTTCGTTGGGGACGATCATCGCGGGCTTTCTGCTGGTCGGCGGCTGGGCCCTGCCAGCGATCTTGCGGACCGATTGGCTGGCCCTGTCCTGGCTGGTGTGGTTCACGATCTTTTACGTGGCGCTTGCCGCCAGCGCGATCACCTTCGTGCTGCTGCAATTCTCGACCCTGCGGCTGCCTTCGGCCAAAGTGCTGGCCTATACCTACCTTACGCCAAGCTGGGTGCTTTTATGGGAGCTGGCGCTTGGCAATGGCGTGCCGCCCCTGCTGATCCTGTGCGGCGTGGGAATGACGGTGGTGGCGCTGATCCTGCTGCTGAAAGACGAAGAGGCAAAGGTGCAGGCGGCCTGAAGGTCAGGTCGTTTCCTCGCCATCCAGCTCGTTGGCCAAAAACCGTTCGAACGCATCAAGGTTGACCGGCTCGAACTGGCCAAATCCCTGCATCCAGACGCTGGCCTCGCGCAGCGCATCGGGTTCCAGCTTGCACCATTTGACCCGGCCGCGCTTCTCCTGGCTGATCAGTCCTGCACGGGTCAGAATGGCCAGATGTTTGGAAATTGCGGCGAGGCTGATCTCGAACGGTTCGGCGACATCGGTCACGGCCATGTCGTCTTCGAGCAGCAGCGACAGGATCGCGCGACGGGTGGGGTCGGCAAGCGCCGCAAAGACGGTATCAAGATCGGTTCCCATCTGCGCATAAGCCGCCATAGCCCGACCCGCGTCAAGGCCGGGCCAGCCGCTGCCTGCCGGATGACACACGGGCGCAGCGGCGTCCGGCACAAACAGGCCCTTTGATGTCACTCAACCAAATGGTTGAATAAGACCAGAGGTGGGAATCCGGCCAGCAGCGGCCTGCGACAGGGTGTCCGCGCCCATCCCGTCGGCGAAAATATCATTTTGAATCAGTTGACTAATCGGCGTTCCGCGCATCGCCATGCGCGCTTGACTCAGTGCCCCTGCCGACATAGCAACATCGCAACCGAATGAAGGGGCAAAGGTGTGACCGATCCCGATCCTAAACGGCGTCTGGCCGAGCTGGAAAAGCGGATCGAGGCGGCAAAATCCGCCAAGACATCGAAGCCTCATCAGGAAGAGCACTACAGTCAGGCGAACTTGGCCTGGCGCATGGTGATCGAACTTGTAGCCGGTCTTGGGATCGGTTTCGGCATCGGGTACGGGCTGGACCATCTGTTTGGGACCATGCCGTTCCTCATGGTGCTGTTCATAATGCTGGGCTTTGCCGCGGGCGTGAAGACGATGCTTCGCACCGCGCAAGAGTTTCAGAAGGACAACGTGGCCGAACAGGCCCGCGACGACGAGAGGATAGAGGATGGCGACTGAAGCGCACGGCGAAGAGGGCGGCCTTGTTTTCCACCCGATGGATCAGTTCATCGTCAAGCCGCTGTTCGGCGATGGTGGCGTGGGCATGTTCACCATCACCAATGTCACGCTCTGGATGGCGCTCGCAGTCCTGGCGATTGTCGGCCTGATGGTTCTGGCAACCTCGCGCCGCGGTGTGATCCCGTCGCGCGGCCAGTCGATTGCAGAGCTTGCCTACGGCTTCGTCTACAAGATGGTCGAGGATGTTGCCGGCAAGGACGGCGTCAAGTTCTTCCCGTACATCATGACCCTGTTCATGTTCATCGTGACCGCGAACTTCCTTGGCCTTCTGCCGCTGGCCTTCACCACGACATCGCATTTCGCCGTCACCGGCGTGCTGGCGCTGCTGGTCTTCTTCACCGTGACCATCGTGGGCTTCGTCAAGCATGGCACCAAGTTCCTGGGCCTCTTCTGGGTCAGCTCGGCCCCGCTGGCCCTGCGTCCGATCCTGGCGATCATCGAGGTGATTTCCTACTTCGTTCGCCCGGTCAGCCACTCCATTCGTCTTGGCGGCAACCTGATGGCCGGCCACGCGGTGGTGAAAGTGTTCGCAGGCTTCGCCGCGATCGCAGTTGTCAGCCCGCTATCCGTGGTTGCCATCACTGCGATGTACGGTCTGGAACTGCTCGTGGCCTTCATTCAGGCCTACGTGTTCACGATCCTGACCTGCGTGTACCTCAAGGATGCATTGCACCCGTCTCACTAAGACCGTGGCGGCGGGACAGTCCCGCCCCACGCCCGACACACCTACAAGAACTCAACTTCCAATCGTAAGGAGAATTCACATGGAAGGCGATCTCGCACACATCGGCGCAGGCCTGGCAGCAATCGGTTCCGGCGCAGCCGCTATCGGTGTTGGTAACGTTGCTGGCAACTTCCTGTCCGGCGCCCTGCGCAACCCGTCGGCAGCTGCCGGCCAGACAGCGACCCTGTTCATCGGTATCGCATTCGCAGAAGCCCTGGGGATCTTCTCGTTCCTCGTCGCTCTGCTGCTGATGTTCGCCGTCTAAGCCGCACGGAATCTGATCCTTACGGACGGGCGGAGCCACCAGGCGTGGTCCGCCCGTTGTAGCGAAAATTCCGACGGAGGAACGGTGACATGGCAACCGAAACGCATGAGGCCGTAGGCGAGGGCCTTGCGGACGCCACCGGGGTTGCGGCGCATGGCGCCGATGCCGCTCCGGGGATGCCGCAACTCGACTTCTCGACCTTCAGCAACCAGATCTTCTGGCTGCTTGTTACGCTGGTCGTAATCTACTTTGTCCTCTCGCGCATTGCGTTGCCTCGCATTGCTGCGGTTCTGGCCGAACGCCAGGGGGCAATCACGAATGACCTTACCGCGGCGGAGGACCTGAAACGTCAGGCCGTCGAGGCAGAGGAAGCCTATAACAAGGCTCTGGCCGATGCCCGCGCCGAGGCGCAGAAGATCGTGGCCGAAGCCAAGGGCGAAATTCAGGCAGAGCTGGACGTGCAAATCGCCAAGGCCGATGCCGAGATCGCAGCCAAGGCCGCCGAGTCGGAAAAGGCAATCGCCGAAATCCGCGCCACGGCGATGCAAAACGTCGAGATTGTCGCGAAGGATACCGCGGCAGAGATCGTACGTGCCTTGGGTGGCAAAGCCGATACGGCCACTGTCGAGGCTGCCGTCAACAGCCGGATCAAGGGGTAAGAGACATGCGCAAGCTGACACTGACTGCCCTTCTGGGATTGGCCGCTGCACCGGCACACGCCGCCACCGGCCCGTTCTTCTCGCTTCACAACACCGACTTCGTTGTTCTGCTGGCCTTCCTGCTGTTCCTTGTCGTGCTGGTGTACTTCAAGGTTCCGGGGATGATAGGCAGCATGCTGGACAAGCGTGCCGAAGGCATCCGCGACGATCTGGACGAAGCGCGCGCGCTGCGCGAAGAAGCACAGACCCTGCTGGCCTCGTACGAGCGCAAACAGCGCGAAGTTCAGGATCAAGCGGACCGCATCGTTGCGCATGCTCGTACTGAGGCAGAGCTTGCCGCGGAACAGGCCAAGGTCGATCTGGAGAAATCCATCGCCCGTCGTCTTCAAGGCGCCGAGGAGCAGATCGCATCTGCACAATCCGCGGCAGTCAAGGAAGTGCGCGACAAGGCTGTGAGCGTGGCCATTGCCGCCTCGCGTGACGTGATCGCGAAACAGATGAGCCAGTCCGACAGCTCGTCCCTGATTGACGATGCCATCAAGGTTGTTGGTCAGAAACTGCACTGAGCACCCCGCCTTGCGGAACAATTTACTCAAAGGCCCGGCATCGCGTCGGGCCTTTTTGCATGTGAGGGGCTCTCAGGCGGCGCAGCTTTGGCCTAGCCGTTCCAGCATGGTCAGACATTGCGACAGCTGGTCCAACGCCACAAATTCGTCCGGCTTGTGGGCCTGCGCAATGGACCCCGGACCACATACAACCACCGACATTCCGAGGCTTTGAAACAGCCCCGCTTCGGTCCCGAACGGGACGACATCTGCACTGTTGGCGCCGGTCAGCTCGGCTATCAGGTGCCGTGCCGCGTTATCCTTCACCGGATGGAGGCCGACGACCTCGCCGATGGTTTCGGTCGTGATATCCGCCTCCGGCCAGATCCGGCGCATCTCGGGCAGCAATTCGGTCGCAACCAGATCTTCGAGCGCGCCTTTGATATGCCGGGCATCCGCGTCCTGAACGGGCCGCATTTCCCAGTCCAGCTCTGCCTTGCCGGGTATGACGTTATGGGCGACGCCGCCTGCGAGCCTTCCGACATTGACCGTGGTCCAGGGCGGGTTGAAACGGCTGGCCGCCGGGGCGCGGGATTTCATCTCTTCGGCCAGTTGCATCAGCCGGTTCACGTAGCGCACGGCATAGAGCACGGCGTTGACGCCAAGATCCGGGGCAGAGCCATGCCCCTCCAGCCCGGTGAAGCGGGTGGTATATTCACAGCAGCCCTTATGCCCCTCGATCACGCCCATCATCGTCGGCTCGCCCACGATTGCGACAGAGGGGCGGGCGTCACGGTCGCGCAGCGCGTCGACCAGCGACTGGGCGCCAAGACATCCGACTTCTTCGTCATGGGTGAAGGCAAAATGGATGGGACGGCGCAGATTGCGAGAGGTGAAAGACGGGGCCAGCGCCAGTGTCGCCGCGATGAACCCCTTCATGTCGCAGGCGCCGCGCCCGTAAAGGCGCGCATCCTCCTCCCACATCTGCCAGGGATCGCGGCTCCAGTCCTGATCGGTCACGGGCACCACGTCGGAATGGCCCGACAGCATGACGCCGCCGTCGATCTCTGGCCCAAGCGAGGCAAAAAGATTGCATTTGCGCCCCGTCGCGTCGTGTATCAGGTCCACCCGCGCTCCGTGGGCGTCCAGCAGGTCGGCGATATAGCCCATCATGTCGAGGTTCGGATCGGCCGAAACGGTTGGGAAGGCGATGAGGTCGCGCAGAATGTCGCGGGTCCGGTTGAGATGGGTCATGGCTTGACGTAGAGCTTGCGCGGCCGGTTGCAGAATGTCTCTGCCGGTCCGTCCTCTCGGATCAGAATCGACTCGGTGATCTCGAGCCCCCAATCCTCCATCCAGAGCCCCGGCATGAAGTGGAAGGTCATGCCCGGTTGCAACACGGTCTGATCTTCGGCGCGCAAAGAGATCGTGCGCTCCCCCCAGTCGGGCGGGTAGCTGAGGCCGATGGGATAGCCGCAACGGGCGCTGCGCGCGATCCCTGCACGTTCCAGTGGGGCTGCGAGCGCCGCCGCGATATCGCAGGCACGGGCGCCTGCGCGGGCCACATCCAATCCCGCCTCCAGCCCCTCGACAAGCGCCGCCTCTGCGCGCAGGATCGTATCGTCGGGTTTGCCCAGAAAGATCGTCCGGCACAGCGGCGCGTGATAGCGGCGATAGCAGCCGGAAATTTCAAAGAACGTGGCCTCACCCGTCGAAAAAGGGCGCCCATCCCATGTCAGATGCGGTGCGGCGGCATCGGTGCCAGAGGGCAGGAGCGGCACGATGGCCGGGTAGTCGCCCCAGTGCCCGTCAACGCCCTGCAGCGCATCGACATAGACCTGCGCCACGACCTCGTTCTTCGGGATGCCCGGCTCTACACGTTCCATCAGACCATCGACGATCTTTTCCGAGATCATGGCGGCACGGCGCATGAACAGGATTTCTTCGTCGGATTTTGCGCCCCGCTGCCAGTTCACCAGCGCCGTTGCATCCTTCAGCACCGCGTTCGGAAGGGCCGCCGTCAGCGCGGCATGGGCCTTGGCCGAGTAATAGTAATTCTCCATCTCGACCCCAAGCCGGGCAGTGTCCAGCCCGATATAGGCGAGCCGCTCTGCCAGATCCTGCATCGGATGGCATTCGGTGGATTGCACGAAACTGTCGGCGTAGCCCCAGACGCAGTCATCGGCCATCCAAACCGTGCGCACGGCACCGTTGCTGTCCTGCAGCCTGCCCCACCAGATGGGATCTGCATCATGCTGAATGATGACACCCTGATGCACGTAAAAGGACCAGCCGTCATAGCCGGTCAGCCACGCCATATTCGACGGGTCGGTCACCAAAAGGGCCTCCAGCCCCGCCCGCTCCATCGCCGCCCGGGTGGCTGCCAGACGGCGACCGTATTCCTCTGCGGTGAAGGGGAGATCCTTGTGGAAGCGGTGAAAGGTCATTGCGGTGTCCATCATCAAGAGCTTCCACGAAGTCTGCCGCAGGGGGGAAGGGGCTGGGACATCCAAATGCGACATACTGGCGGTTAAATTCGCGTTCCGTGTCAAAAATTGTGCAATTGCGCGCGTAAGACGGATGCATTCGACATCGAATTGAGCATTCCGGGTCCAAAAATTGAACGATGAGGGTGATTCTCGGGGGAATTGGAGTCTGCGATCGGATTGCCGCGGCGGAAGTTTCTTCCTCCTGTGCCGCATTTCACCGCGAAGGGCATGGTTTTTGAGTCGTTTTGCCTATGGTGGACACATGCTTAGCCACAATTGAAACCAAAGCGGTTGCAAACAAGCGCCTTAGCCGTTTTAGTTGGGACAATGAAAACGGGAAAACCCGCGGAAACACACAGGGAGCCTAGCTTGGCTGATACAGCGAACAGCGAGGCGTTCGTCGAATTTGAACGCGTGCAGAAAAGCTATGACGGCGAAACGCTTGTCGTTAAAGATCTGAACCTGGCCCTGCCAAAGGGCGAATTCCTAACGATGCTTGGACCGTCTGGATCCGGCAAGACCACCTGCCTGATGATGCTGGCCGGGTTTGAGACGGCCACCCATGGCGACATCCGTCTGGACGGGGTTGCGATCAACAATATCCCGCCACACAAGCGCGGCATCGGCATGGTTTTCCAGAACTACGCGCTTTTCCCGCACATGACGGTGGCCGAGAACCTGTCCTTCCCGCTGGAAGTGCGCAAGATCGGCAAATCCGAGCGTGAGAAGAAGGTCAAGCGCGCGCTGGAAATGGTCCAGATGGGCGAATTCGGCGGGCGGCGCCCTGCGCAGCTCTCTGGTGGCCAGCAGCAGCGGATCGCGCTCGCCCGCGCGCTGGTATTTGAGGCAGAGCTCGTCTTGATGGATGAACCGCTGGGCGCGCTGGACAAGCAGCTGCGCGAGCACATGCAGTTCGAGATCAAGCGCATCGCCGACAATCTAGGCATCACCGTTGTCTATGTGACCCACGACCAGACCGAGGCGCTGACCATGTCGGACCGCGTCGCTGTATTCAACGATGGCCGCATTCAGCAGCTGGCCCCGCCAGATGTGCTTTACGAGGCACCGGAAAACAGTTTCGTCGCGCAGTTCATCGGCGAGAACAACACGCTTGATGGCACGATCAAGGAGATAGCCAACGGTGTCGCCTTGGTAGAACTGGACGATGGCGGGCTGATCGACGCCAAGCCGGTCAATGTCTCGCAGCCGGGCGAACGGACCCGCGTATCGATCCGTCCCGAACGGGTGGAGTTCAATGTCGACCGGCTGGCAGAAGGGTCCCATACTCTGAAGGCAGAGGTGCAGGAATTCATCTACATGGGTGATATCTTCCGAACCCGCCTGAAAGTCGCCGGGAACAACGACTTCATCATCAAGACACGAAACGCTCCTGATCAGGTTCGCCTGAAGCCGGGAGAGATCGTCGAGATTGGCTGGCAGCCAGAAGACTGCCGCGCGCTCGACGCGAACTGAGACTGAGAATCGCGGGGGGCGTCATGTTGACGTCTCCAGCAGGTCCGGGTCCGGCTACTGCCCGAAGCACGTGACCCCCTGTACGAATTGGGCAAACTGGGAGATTTGAATGAAACTGACGAAAACCCTTCTGGCAACTTCGGCGCTGACCGTTGCTGCCGGCGCGGCTTGGGCCGAAAGCCACATGTCCAGCGAGATGACGCTTGTGTCCTGGGGCGGTGCCTATCAGGCGTCGCAGCAGAAGGCATATTCCGAGCCCTATATGGAAATGCACCCCGATGTTGCGGTTGTTTGGGACGAAAGCTCCAACGAAGCCGTGGCAAAGCTGCGCGCAATGAACGAAGCCGGCAACGTGACCTGGGATCTGGTCGACGTTGTGGCGTCCGATGCCATCCGCCTGTGTGACGAAGGTCTGGCGATGGAGATCGATCCCGAAGAGGACCTGGCCGCAGCGCCTGACGGCACCTCCGCCGAGGACGACTTCGGCGACTTGCTGGTCAGCGACTGCTTTATCCCGCAGATCGTTTATTCGACCACATTCGGCTATCGCACCGACATGGTGCCCGAAGGCGTAGATGCGCCCAGCCAGATCTGCGACGTGTTCGACCTGGAGACATATCCGGGCAAGCGCGCGCTGGAAAAGCGCCCCATCAACAACATGGAATGGGCTTTGCTCTGCGACGGTGTGGCCAAGGAAGACGTTTATGACGTTCTGGAAACCGACGAAGGTCAGGACCAGGCGCTGGCCAAGCTGGAAACGATCAAGGACGAAGTGATCTGGTGGTCCGCCGGGGCCGATACGCCGCAGCTTCTGGCAGATGGCGAAATCTTCATCGGCTCTACTTATAACGGTCGCCTGTTTTCGGTGATTGAAGAGCAGGATCAGCCGGTCGCCATGATGTGGGACGCGCAGGTCTTTGACCTTGACGGCTGGATTATTCCGACGGGTCTGGACGACGCCGCACTCGCCCGCGTCAAGGATTTCGTGAAGTTCGCGACCGACACGCAGCGCCTTGCCGATCAGGCCAAGTACATCTCGTACGGTCCGGCACGTGCGTCCTCTGCACCGCTGGTCGGTCAGCACGCCGATCTGGGTATCGACATGGCGCCGCATATGCCGACCGATCCCAACAACGCGCAGAACACGTTCCTCTACAACTACGAGTTCTGGGCTGACTATCGCGACGATATCGACGCGAAGTTCCAGGCGTGGCTGGCTCAATAAGCCGGTTTTGAAACGGGAAGGGGCCGCCTGTCGGCCTCTTCCGCGCCATTCGTTTTGACCTTTAAGAACAAAAAACAACGGGGACGATATGAGCAACGCAAGCGAAGCGCCGACACCGGATGACGGGCTCCGACTGATGGAGAGCGCCGATACCGGTCCGGTGCTTGCTGCCGACGGCACCCCGTTGAAGCGCAGCCTGGGCCGCGCGTTGCGCAGGCAGAAGTTGCGTGCATTGATGCTGATCGCGCCCTTGCTTCTCTTTGTCCTTCTGACGTTTATCGCGCCAATCGCGGACATGTTGTTCCGTTCTGTCGAAAACCAGATTGTCAGCGATACGCTGCCTCGGACTGTCGTGGCCCTGAAAGATTGGGACAGCACTTCGGGCGAGCTGCCATCCGAGCAAATCTACGAAGCGGCCTATTACGATATTTTCATCGCCGCCGAACGGAAGCTGCACACGCGGCTTGGTTCGCGCCTGAACTATGAACTGACGGGTGCCTCGTCGCTCTTTCGTAAGTCAGGGCGCGGGCTTGATGATATCGGAGAGGTTTATCAGGACCAGTTCGAAGATCTCAACAAGGCCTGGAAGGACGGCGAAACCTGGGCGCAGGTGATGGGATCGGATGCCTGGCTGAGTGAGGCTAACAGCTGGGGCAAGTCATCCGGAAAGCTGGCCCCTGCGTTGGAACTGCGTGACGGTATCGCGGAGCTTTTGCCCAAGACCGCAGAGAGCTACAGCAGTTTTGCAAATTTCGTCCGCGTCGATGACGGCGATAACCCGGCAAGCGAAGATCCGTGGTCTCTTGTCTACGCCGCGCTTTGGCAGGATCTGACGAGCGGCGCCGATGTCTCTGCCTATAGCGGTCCGAATGCGGACCTGCTTCAGGAGGCCGCGTCTGCCGCGCAGGATTTCGAGTCAATCTCGTTCACGGACGGTTTCGCGGAAATTGACGAGGATTGGGTGGACACGCCGATCTGGCAGACGATCAAGACCTACTCGCCGAAATACACGTCTGGTTATTTCCTGAACTCCGTCGACATGAAGAAGACCCCAGATGGTCCGGCGCTGCGCGACGAGGATCAACGGATCTACGGCCTGCTGTTCAAGCGCACGATGTTCATGTCGCTGGTCATCACCATCAGTTGCATCATGTTGGGCTATCCCGTTGCATGGATTCTGGCCAATCTGCCTGCGCGCACCGCAAACCTTCTGATGATCCTTGTGTTGCTGCCATTCTGGACTTCGCTTCTGGTGCGAACCTCGGCCTGGAAGGTGATGCTGCAACAGCAGGGTGTGATCAACGACGTCCTTGTCTGGCTGGGGCTGGTTGGTGACGGTGACCGGTTGGTCATGATCAACAATCAGTTCGGCACGATCGTGGCGATGACCCACATTCTGCTGCCCTTCATGATCCTGCCGCTTTATTCGGTGATGCAGACGATCCCGCAAACCTATCTGCGGGCCGCGAAATCACTGGGGGCCACCAACTGGACAGCGTTCTGGCGGGTGTATTTCCCACAGTCGGTGCCGGGCATCGGCGCGGGGTCGATCCTCGTGTTCATCCTTGCGATCGGTTACTACATCACGCCGGAGATCGTCGGTGGCACCACTGGTACGTTCATCTCCAACCGGATCGCATATCACATCTCCTCCTCGCTCAACTGGGGGCTGGCGGCTGCGCTTGGCGCGATCCTTCTGGCGGTCGTGCTGATCCTCTACTGGGCCTATGACAAGATTGTCGGCATCGACAACGTGAAGCTGGGGTAAGCAAACATGGTCGCACTCACACCGATTTCACGTAAACCGATCTCCTTCGTGGCGCCTGTCATGGCGGCTGCCGGGGCGTTCTTTGGCATCTTCATCGGCACGGCGAACGGATCGACTTTGCTGGGCTTCCTGATTGGAGGCGCGCTGCTGGCAGTGATCGCCGTTGCCATCATGAAGATGGATCTGCCGGAAAAGCCGGTGCGCTGGGGGCTGATCGTCGCCTTTGCGGTGTTGGGCTTTTCGCTCGGCGGCATCCCGGGCGCGGTGGTGGGGGCTGCCTTTGGCTGGTTCACCGGATGGTTCGCCTATTGGCTGTTCGAGGGACGATACCGCGCGAAAGTGGCGCCTTACCTCACATCCGGGCAGGTTTTGTGGCATTTCGCGTTCCGGGTGATCTGCGGGGCGATCTTCATATTCCTGATCACGCCAATTCTGGTGGTGATGCCTCTCAGCTTCAACGCCGAGGACTTCTTTACCTTCACGCCGGAAATGCTGCGATTTGACCCCGATGGCTACAGCCTGAAACATTACCGGGATTTCTTCACAAGCGATGCATGGCAGCAGTCGCTTTGGAATTCGGTCACGATCGCACCGATGGCGACGATCCTGTCGGTGGGGTTTGGCACGCTTGCGGCAATCGGGCTGAGCCAGCCGCATGTGCCGTTCCGCCGCGCGATCATGGCAATCCTGATCTCGCCGATGATCGTGCCGCTGATCATCTCGGCGGCCGGGATGTATTTCTTTTATTCGCGGATCGGGCTTCAGGGCACGTATCTGGGTGTCGTGCTTGCCCATGCCGCGCTGGGAATCCCGTTTGTCATTATCACGGTGACGGCGACGCTGGTCGGCTTTGACAACTCGCTGACACGGGCGGCGGCCAATATGGGGGCCGATCCTGTCACGACGTTCTTCCGCGTGCAGATGCCGCTGATCCTGCCGGGCGTGATCTCGGGAGGGCTTTTCGCCTTCATCACCTCTTTCGACGAGGTTGTGGTGGTCCTGTTTGTCGGTTCAGCCAGCCAGAAGACGTTGCCCTGGCAGATGTTCATCGGTTTGAGGGAACAGATCTCGCCGACGATCCTTGCCGTGGCGACGATCCTTGTGGTGATTTCTGTCTGCCTGCTGACGGTTGTGGAGATGCTGCGGCGGCGGTCTGAACGGCTTCGTGGTATGAGCCCGGGCTGAGATCCATCGACGCAGTTTGGGGAATGGATAAGGGCGGGTGCCGGAAGGCCCCGCCCTTTTTCTAACCAGCCAGGAGGGATGACAGAGGCGCCGGGTCGTGGCCCGGCGCGGAGTCAGCTCCGCACCAGCTTCTCGTAGCTTTCAGAGATGTCGCGCGCCATCTGTCCGACTTCGAACGTGTAGTCACCGATCTGACCGACGGGGGTGACCTCGGCGGCGGTGCCGGTCAGCCAGCACTGCTCGAATCCTTCCAGCTCTTCGGGCGCGATACGGCGCTCATGCACCGTGACGTTGCGCTCCTTCAGCAGCCGGATCACCGTTTGCCGCGTGATGCCGTTGAGGAAGCAATCGGCATCAGGTGTGTGGACCTCGCCGTCCCTCACGAAGAAGATATTGGCGCCTGTGGCCTCGGCCACGTAGCCACGGTAATCCATGAACAGCGAGTCAGAGCAGCCCTTGGCCTCTGCCGCGTGTTTGGACATGGTGCAGATCATGTACAGCCCGGCCGCCTTGGCATGGACGGGAATCGTTTCGGGCGAAGGGCGTTTCCATTTCGAGATGTCGAGCTTCGCGCCCTTCATTTTGGCATCGCCATAATAGGCGCCCCATTCCCATGCCGCGACGGCCATGCGCACCGGGTTGCGCGAAGACGCGACACCCATATCCTCGCCAGCGCCGCGCCAGGCGACGACGCGCACATAGGCGTCATCCCAGCCATTGGCCTTGAGGACGTCATATTTCGCCTTCTCGATCTCTTCGACCGAATAGGGGATTTCCATATCCAGCAGTTTGCCCGAATTCTTCAACCGTTCGGAATGTTTGACGGATTCGAAGATCTTGCCGTTGTAGCAGCGCTCGCCCTCAAATACGGAAGACGCGTAATGCAGGCCGTGGGTCAGGATATGGACGTTTGCTGCGCGCCAATCGACCAGTTTCCCGTCCATCCAGATCTTGCCGTCACGATCATCATATGTTGCGGCCATGGCTTTCTCCTGCCAGTTTGTTTGCAAATATTGCGCTAGATATGGCCGAACTGGTCATAATATTGCGCATAAACTCAGTTTCGGTACCAGTTGGCCCTTGGAATGTCAACAAGGCTGACTTAAAATCACGACGATGGCGCAGCACTCTGCAGATCGGAGAGTAGACATGGCGGATTTACGTAATATGGGCGGTCACGGGGGGGAGGCGCTCCTTTATCTGACCGATGAACAGCTTCGGCAGGGCATTGAGGCGATGTTCTTTGCATATCGGGGGTTTACCGCCGATCCCGACCGCATCCTGCAAGGCATGTCCTACGGGCGTGCGCACCACAGGGCGATTCACTTCGTCAATTGTGCACCGGGGACGACCGTGAACAACCTTCTCAATATCCTTGGCGTGACCAAACAGTCGCTGAACCGGGTTCTGCGCACCCTGATCGCCGACGGGCTGATCGAAAGCCGGGTGGGACGCGCGGACAAGCGCGAGCGGCATCTTTATCTGACCGAACAGGGCAGGGAGCTGGAGCAGAAACTGTCCGACGCGCAGCGCGCGCGTATGCGGGCGGCTTACCGCGAGGCCGGACCCGACGCCGTCGCAGGTTTCCGTCAGGTCCTCGAAGCGATGATGGACAGTGAGATGCGGCGCAACTACGTTGCGCTGAGGGAGGGACGTGCATGAGCGAACCAGATGCGCATCTGCTGATTGTCGATGATGACGAACGCATACGCGGCCTGTTGCAGAAATTTTTGATCCGCCACGGCTTTCTTGTGACGTCGGCACGGGACGCGGCGCATGCGCGGCGGGTTCTGTCAGGGTTGGAATTCGACCTGATCGTGCTGGATGTCATGATGCCCGGAGAGGACGGCATCAGCCTGACCCGCGACCTGCGCAAGACCTCGCAGACGCCGATCCTTCTCCTGACCGCCAAGGCGGATACGGATGATCGGATCGCCGGGCTGGAGGCCGGCGCGGATGACTACCTTGCCAAGCCTTTTGAGCCAAAGGAACTGCTGCTGCGCATCAATGCGATCCTGCGGCGGATGCCGGAACCCGAAAGCGATGCCTCTGTGCCGAAGCTCTTGACGCTTGGGCCGGTGCGGTATGACATAGAGCGCGGAGAGATGTGGCGGGGCGAAGACCTTGTCCGGCTGACCGCGACCGAGGCACAGTTGATGCGGATCTTTTCGGCCTGTCCGGGCGAACCGGTGAGCCGCGCAAAGCTGGTCGAGGATCTGGGCCGCGACCGTGACCAAAGCCAGGAACGCGCCGTGGATGTTCAGATCACCCGCCTGCGCCGAAAGATCGAGGTCGACCCGAAACAGCCGCGCTATCTTCAGACGGTGCGCGGCGCGGGATATATGCTCGCCCCTGACTGACCTTCGCGGTTTCGCAAATCTGACAAGAAGTGGAGGATGTCTTGGCAACGGCCCTGATCACCCATGCTGCCTTTCTGGACCATGTAACGCCCGAGGGGCATCCGGAACGTGTGGCGCGGCTGGAACATGTCCTGCACGCGCTGGAAGGTCTGGACCTGCACCGCGTGACCGCGCCAATGGCGGCAGAGGACGATCTTCTGCGCATCCATCCCAAGTCCTATATCGAGGGGCTTCGCGCGGCCTTGCCTGCCTCTGGCTTTGCGCAGATCGACGGGGACACATTCCTTTCGCCCGGATCGATGGAGGCTGCGTGGCGCGGCGCCGGTGCGGTCGTGCGGGCCGTCGACATGGTGATGGCGGGCGATGTCGCCAACGCGTTCTGCGCTTTGCGCCCCCCCGGCCACCATGCCGAGAAAGAGACCGCGATGGGTTTTTGCCTTTTCGGCAATGCTGCTTTGGCCGCGAAACATGCGCTGGACCATCACGGGCTGTCGCGTGTGGCTGTGGTGGATTTCGACGTGCATCACGGCAATGGCACGCAGGACCTGCTGTGGGACGAGGCGCGCGCGTTGACAATCACCAGCCAGCAGATGCCGCTTTGGCCCGGGTCGGGCAGGCCCGATGAAACGGGCGCCTATGACAACGTCCTGAACCTGCCGCTGGCGCCGGATACGGGCGGCGAGGAGATGCGCGCCCTTTACAAAGCGCAGGTTTTTCCGCGTCTTCGCGCCTTCAAGCCAGAGCTGATCGTGATTTCCGCAGGGTTCGACGCACATAAGGACGACCCCCTCGCCGCGCTGAACTGGGAGACCGGGGATTTCCGCTGGCTGACCCGGCAGCTTTGCGCATTGGCGGCAGAGCTTTGCGATGGTCGGGTGGTCTCGACTCTGGAGGGCGGCTATGATCTGGAGGCGCTTGCGCAAAGCACCCGTGCGCATGTCGAGGAATTGATGGAGGCAGGCAAATGAGCGAAACCGCAGTGGACGAGATGAGCTTTGAGCAGGCGATGGCCGAGCTGGAGCAGGTCGTGGGCAAGCTGGAACGCGGCGATGTGGCACTTGAGGATTCCATCAAGCTGTACGAGCGCGGTGCCGCCCTGAAAAAGCGGTGCGAAGCGAAGCTGAAAGAAGCCGAGGAAAAAGTCGCCGCCATCACGCTGAATACCGACGGCGAGCCAACAGGGACAACGCCGGTCGAAGGGCTGTAAATGCCCGGCGGCCTTACTTCGATGCAACCATCCATGCCCGACACCGCCCTTTTGCCGCTCAAACCCGCTTTGACGCGCGCGGCTGAGCTCGCGCAGGCAGAGATCGCCTCCGCGCTTGCAGGTCTGGACAGCGATGTGGCCCATGCGATGCGCTATGCGGTCGAGGGTGGCAAGGCGCTGCGGGCGTTCCTGGTGATCGAAGGGGCGCGGCTGCATGGGTTGGGTCGGCAGGACGCAGCCCCTGCGGCCGCTGCGATTGAGGCGCTGCATGCCTACAGTCTTGTGCATGACGATCTGCCCTGCATGGATGATGACGATCTGCGGCGCGGCAAACCCACCGTTCACCGCAAATGGGACGAGACCATCGCCGTTCTGGCGGGCGATGCACTTCAGGCCTTGGCCTTTCAGCTCGCGGCCCAGACGCCTTGTGCAGCGGATCGGCGAGTCGCGCTGATCCATGGCCTTGGCACGGCGGCGGGGGCACGCGGAATGGTCGGCGGGCAGGCGATGGATATCGCCGCAGAGACGGCGCAGACGCCGCTGAGCCTTGAAGACACGACCGCCCTTCAGGCCGGAAAGACCGGCGCGCTGATCACGTGGTCGGCCACGGCTGGCCCAATCATGGCAGGTGCCGCGCCCGACAAGCTGCGCCTTTACGGCGAATGCCTTGGCCTCGCCTTTCAGATTGCCGATGACATTCTGGATGTTGAAGGCGATGCCGCAACCGTCGGCAAGGCAGTGGGCAAGGATGCAGGGCGCGGCAAGGCCACTTTTGTCAGCCATCTGGGTCTGGACGGGGCGAAACGCCGCGCGGAAACCCTCGTGACCGAGGCCTGTGATGCGCTATCTGTTTACGGCGCCGATGCGGAATGCTTGCGGGAAGCCGCCCGTTTCGTTATCTCGCGCGAGAACTGACACAAGCCCGCGGAGGCTCGCCATGTCGCCGAAACCCGAAACACCGCTGCTGGATCGCGTCCACGTGCCGGCCGATCTGCGCCAGCTTTCGGACCCGGAACTGACCCGGCTGGCCAGCGAGCTGCGTGCCGAAACCATCGCAGCGGTCTCGCAGACCGGTGGCCATTTGGGGGCCGGGCTGGGGGTGGTCGAACTGACCGTGGCCCTGCATGCCGTGTTTGATGCGCCCCGCGACAAGATCATCTGGGATGTCAGCCACCAGTGCTATCCGCACAAGATCCTGACGGGGCGGCGCGACCGCATGACAACGCTGCGCCAGAAGGACGGGTTGTCCGGGTTCACCAAGCGCAGCGAAAGCCCTTACGATCCGTTCGGCGCCGCGCATAGCTCTACCTCGATCAGTGCGGCGCTTGGCTTTGCCGTGGCGCGTGATCTGGGCGGCGCTTGTGACACCGGCCATGGCGACGCGATTGCGGTGATCGGCGATGGCGCGATGAGCGCGGGCATGGCCTATGAGGCGATGAACAATGCGGGCCATCTCAAAAAGCGCCTGATCGTCATTCTGAACGATAACGAGATGAGCATCGCGCCCCCCGTTGGTGCCATGTCCACCTATCTCAACCGGCTTTATACCGAAGCGCCATTTCAGGATTTCAAACAGGCCGCGAAGGGCGCAGTCAGCCTGTTGCCGGAACCTTTCCGCGAAGGGGCCAAGCGCGCCAAGGAAATGCTCAAGGGCATGACGCTGGGCGGCACGCTCTTCGAAGAGCTGGGGTTCAGCTATATCGGGCCGCTGGACGGGCACGATCTGGGCCAGTTGTTGCCCGTCTTGCGCACCGTTCGGCAGCGCGCGACCGGGCCCATTCTGATCCATGTGCTGACCAAGAAGGGCAAGGGCTATGCCCCTGCCGAGGACGCGGATGATCGCGGCCATGCGCGGGCGAAGTTCGACGTCATCACCGGTCAGCAGAAGAAGACGCCCTCCAACGCGCCCAGCTACACCAAGGTATTCGCCGAGGCGCTGTTGCAGGAGGCAGCCGACGACACGCGCATCTGCGCCGTCACGGCGGCGATGCCGGATGGCACGGGGCTTGATCTGTTTGCCGAACGCTATCCAAGCCGTTGCTTCGACGTAGGCATTGCAGAACAGCACGGCGTGACCTTTGCGGCCGGGATGGCTGCCGGCGGTTTGCGGCCATTCTGCGCGATGTATTCGACCTTCCTGCAGCGCGGCTATGACCAAGTGGTGCATGACGTCGCGATCCAGCGCCTGCCAGTGCGTTTCGCGATTGACCGGGCTGGGCTGGTCGGGGCCGACGGCGCGACCCATGCAGGCAGCTATGATACGGCGTTTCTGGCCAACCTGCCCGGTTTCGTCGTGATGGCTGCCGCGGATGAGGCGGAGCTGAAGCATATGGTCGCCACCGCCGCCGCGCATGACGAAGGCCCGATTGCGTTCCGCTATCCGCGCGGCGAAGGCACAGGCGTCGAGATGCCGGAACGCGGTGAATTGCTGGAAATCGGCAAGGGCCGGATGATCCGCGAAGGCAAAGGCGTGGCGATCCTGTCCTTTGGCACGCGCCTGTCCGAAGTTCTGACCGCCTGCGAGGCGCTGGCTGCGCGGGGGATTACCCCCACCGTGGCCGATGCGCGCTTTGCCAAGCCTCTGGACCGCAAATTGATCCTGCGACTGGCCGCCGAGCATGAGGCGCTGATCACCATCGAAGAAGGCGCGGTTGGCGGCTTTGGCAGCCATGTCGCGCAGCTTCTGGCCGAAGAGGGCGTGTTTGACCACGGGCTGAAATACCGGTCGATGGTTCTGCCTGACATCTTCATCGATCAAGCCTCGCCCGCCGATATGTACGCTGTGGCCAAGCTGAGCGCGGCGGATATCGAGGCAAAGGTCCTGAACGTTCTGGGGGTCGAGGCGATCCGCACGGGCCGGGCCTGACCACTACTGCCCCGCGCTTACACCGGCGTTGAACAAAGTGATGGACAGGGTGACCACGGCGGCGGTAAAGACATAGCCCGCCGCGATATACACCCCATCACGCGTGACCATCCCGATGCAAAGCAGCGAGACGGCAAACGCCCCGATGCTGGTAACCATCGGCAGCAGTTCCAGCGGGGGCCAGGCGGCGGTAATCAGGATGATGATGACCAGCGCAACATGGCGCAGCGGGCTGCGTGTCAGCATGCGAAGACGCTCGCCAGTGTGCCGGTCAACCCAAGCCACGGGTTTTTCCAGCCAATCCAGCGCGCCGTGAAGCTTGCCTGCGGGCAGGCGTCGACGCATCAGGAACCCCGGCAGCCACAGGTGGTTGCGACCGATCAGGTCCTGAACCGCGATCAGCAGGATCAGCAGCCCGCCAAGCGTCGGCAATGTCGGGATGCCTGAAAGCGGCGAGACCAGTACCAGCGCGGGCACAAGCATCAGCGGCGCAAAGGCACGCTCGCCTATCTTTTGGATCAGCTCTTCTACAGAGACATGCTCGGCCTCTTCCTCTGGCCGCAGCGCATCCAGCAATGCGCTTAGCTTGTGGGAAGAAGCGGTGTCAGCCATGCCATGCCTACCAGTCGGTTGGCGCTGTCAGCCTGTCTGGTCTTCTTCCTTCAGAAGCGCAGACAGACCGCTGCGATAGTCCGGGTATCGCAGGGTCACGCCCAGTTCGGTCTTGATGCGGTCGTTTCGGACCCGCTTGGATTCAGCATAGAAACTCCGCGCCATGGCGCTTAGTTCCGCCTCGTCGAAGGGGATCGCTTCGGGCACCTTCATGCCCAGCAGTTCTGCCGCATGGGCGATCACATCCTGCGGCGGGGCCGGTTCGTCGTCGCACAGGTTGTAGATGCCGCCCGGGCGGGGCGCCGCGATGGAGGCCGCAAGGGTCTGCGCGATATCCTCGACATGGATGCGGCTGAAGACCTGACCGGGTTTGATGATGCGCCGGGCCGTCCCTGCGCGGACCTTGGCAAACGGGCCGCGGCCCGGGCCGTAAATTCCGGCAAGCCGGAAGATGTGCAGCGGCAGGCCGGGAATGCTTTGCCAAGCGGCCTCGGCCTCCTTGCGCCCGCGGCCACGTGGGGTCGACGGGTTCAGCGGGGTATCTTCGTCCACCCAGTCGCCATCATGGTCGCCGTAGACGCCGGTGGTGGACAGGTAGGCGACCCATTCAAGGCGCGGCGCTTCCTTTGCAAGCGCAGGGGCCAGCGCGCGCAATACCGGATCGCCATCGGCATCCGCAGAGACAGACGAAAGGACATGTGTGGCCCGCGCCAATGCGCCTGCCAGATCCTCGCCCGGCCAGATCATCGCCTCCAGCCCTTCGTCCTGCAGCTTTGCCGCTTTTTCGGGGCTGCGGGTGGTGGCGATGAAGCGCCAGCCGCCTTGCCGACGCAAATGCCGGACAAGCGCCTGCGCGCTGTAACCGTGCCCGATGGTAAGAAGAGTGCGTGTCATGTCTGGCAAGGTGAGGCCGTACAGGCCGAATGGCAAGGGGCGTCGTGGCCAATCAGGGGCCATGGCCTGCGTCCTCTTGCCCCTGTGGGCGATGGCTGAAAGGCGCCGATGCCAAACCGCTTTCGGCATGATGCTGCCGCAGGCGAAACGGCGCGCTTTGCCGGGTGTCGTTTCCGCGCTAACCGGAAAGGGATCAACAAGCCATGAGCTGACTATGACACGCATCCCAAGCCTTTTGCTTCTTATGATGTGCCTTTCCCTACCCGCCTGTGCGGATCTGTCTGGCCCCTCCGAACAGATGTCCTTTGCCGCCACGCCCAAGACGCAGCCGCTTTATCCCAATGAAACGCCGGAGCTGCGGCAGCTTATCAACCAATATGCCGACCGATACGACGTCCCGCGCCCGCTTGTGCAGAAAGTGGTTGTGCGCGAGAGCACGCATCGCCCGTGGGTGCGCAATGGCCCCAATTACGGCTTGATGCAAATCCAGCCCGCAACCGCGCGGGGCATGGGGTTCAGCGGCCAGAATACGGATCTTCTGGATGCCGAAACCAATCTGAAATACGCCGTGAAATATCTGCGGGGTGCATGGCTTTTGTCGAACGGCAGCTATGACACTGCCGTCAAATGGTATTCCCGGGGCTATTACCACGAGGCGAAACGTCAGGGCATGCTGGACGAAACCGGCATGCGCTGACCTGCGCGCTCAGTTCGCGTAGTTGGAGCCTTCTTCGTCCAGAATGGCCTTGAGCTCGCCCAGATGCCGCGCATCCTGTTCGGGATATTCCTCCAACTCCCGCGCCGTTTTCTCGGCGATCTCGTCGGACAGGACGTTCAGCGGCCGACCGGTCTGGAGCGCGCGGATATAGGTCTCTGCTGCGCGCTCGAAATAGAACAGCCGGTTGAACGTGTCCGCGACGGTGTCGCCAATCACGATCACGCCGTGATTGCCCATCACCAGAACCTTGTGCTTGGGGTTGCGCAGCAGCTCTGCACAGCGCGCGCCTTCATCCTCAAACGCCAGCCCGCCATAGTTGGTGTCGATGGCGTGGCGGTTGAAGAAGGTCGCGCAGTTCTGGTCGATCGGGGGCAGGCGCGGGTCCTCAAGGCAGGCCAGAACGGTCGCATGGACGGAATGCACATGCATCGCGCAGCGCGCATGCGGGCACAGCCGGTGCAGACCGCCATGCAGGCCCCATGCAGTGGGGTCCGGCGCGTTGGGCCCGCTGAGCGTTTCGGGATCATCCGCATCAACCACGATCAGGTCGCTGGCCTTTACCCGCGAGAAATGCATCTGGTTGGGGTTCATCAGGAACTTCCTGCCATCGTCGGAAATGGCAAGGCTGAAATGGTTGGCCACAGCCTCGTGCATGTTCAGCCGCGCAGTCCAGCGGAAAGCGGCGGCAAGGTCGACACGCTCTTGCCAGTGGTCCAGGTTGGGGCGCAAATCTTGCACGGTCATGGCAGGTTCCTTCAAACAGGGTATATCTGCGCAGTTTGCGCCAGCGCGCCACCATTGACCAGAGCTTGTCGCCACGCTGCTGCTTGATCCGACGGTCGGTTGGTGTCAGGTTGCCGCAAAACCGGCCAAGGGGCGTTAAAGAGATGCAGGATCAAGGCAACGGAATAACTCTGACGACACCGGACCTGCCCCAGGCAGAGCTTTTCACCGATGCGGCCAGCGCCGTTGATCGGCTTGTGGAGCTTTATGACGGTGCCGCCGGGTTTCTGTGTGATCGGTTCCGCGAGGCGATGGAGGCCGGGCATCCCGGCTGTCGTTACCGCGCCTTCTATCCCGAGATCCGCATCACCACCACGACCTTTGCCAAGGTCGATAGCAGGCTCAGCTTCGGGCATGTCGCCTCGCCCGGCACACACGCGGCGACGATCACCCGGCCGGACCTGTTTCGTCATTACCTTGAACAGCAGATCGTGCTGCTGACCCAGAACCACAATGTGCAGGTGCAGATCGGGGTGTCCGACACCCCGATGCCGGTGCATTTTGCCGTCGCCAGCGACCGGTCCATCACGGTGCCGCAAGAAGGGGCTGCGGATTTCATTCTGCGTGACGTGTTCGACGTGCCCGACCTCAGCACCACGAATGACGACATCGTAAACGGCACCTTCGTGCCAAGCCCTGACGGGACGGAACCGCTTGCCCCCTTCACGGCGCAGCGGGTGGATTACAGCCTGGCCCGGCTGGCACATTACACGGCGACCGACCCCGAGCATTTCCAGAACCACGTTCTGTTCACCAACTACCAGTTCTATGTCAGCGAATTCGAGGCCTACGCCCGCGCCCAGCTTGCCGACCCCGAAAGCGGCTATTCGGCCTTCGTCAGCACGGATAATCAGGTCATCACGCGAGCGGACCAGCCCTTGCCCCCGACGCTGAAGATGCCGCAGATGCCGACCTATCACCTGAAGCGGGCGAATGGCAGTGGGATCACGTTGGTCAATATCGGCGTGGGCCCGTCCAACGCAAAGACGGCGACCGACCACATCGCCGTGTTGCGGCCCCATGCCTGGGTCATGGTCGGGCATTGCGCGGGTCTGCGCAATTCGCAGTCGCTGGGTGATTTCGTGCTCGCCCACGCCTATCTGCGAGAGGACCGCGTTCTGGATGACGACCTGCCTGTATGGGTGCCAATCCCGGCACTGGCAGAGATTCAGATCGCGCTGGAAAACGCCGTGGCACAAGAAACGCAGCTGGATGGCTATGACCTCAAGCGGGTGATGCGAACGGGCACCGTGGCCAGCGTCGACAACCGCAACTGGGAGCTGCGCGAACATACTGGACCGGTGCAGCGGCTTAGTCAGTCGCGCGCCATCGCGCTGGATATGGAAAGCGCCACGATCGCGGCCAACGGGTTCCGCTTCCGAGTTCCCTACGGCACATTGCTCTGTGTCAGCGACAAGCCGCTGCATGGCGAATTGAAGCTTCCCGGAATGGCGTCGGACTTTTACAAGACCCAAGTCGCGCGCCACCTGATGATCGGAATCCGCGCGATGGAGACGCTGCGCGAGATGCCGCTGGAACGCATTCACAGCCGGAAATTGCGCGCATTTGACGAGACAGCCTTCCTTTGACCTTGGGGAAGTCGGTCAAAAACGCACTATTTATGCCTGTTTTGCACCACAATTTGTTGTGTTGCCCCGCAAGATGAAGTTAGATATGCGCCACGAGGCCCAAGACATCGGGCGGATAAAGGAGACCATGAAATGGCGAAACCCATGACCAAGACCCAACTCGTCGCCGCCCTGGCCGATGAAATGGACAGCGACAAGAAAGCTGCAGGCGCAGCTCTGGATGCGGTCTGCGCATTGATCACCCGCGAAGTCGCCGCAGGCGGTGCCGTGACCCTTCCGGGCGTTGGCAAGATCTATTGCCGCGAGCGTCCCGAGCGTATGGTGCGCAACCCTGCCACCGGCGAGCAGTTCAAGAAAGAAGCCGACAAGGTGGTCAAGATGACCATTGCGAAGGCGCTGAAGGACAGCGTTAACGGCTGATACCTCGCGTTATCGCAGGCAAGTTGAAGGGGGCGCTTTTGCAGCCCCCTTTTTTGTGCGCTGGCGGCAAGGTCCGGGCTGCGTGTGGGCCGTTGAAACGCTGTGCGCCGCATCTGCGTGGCCGACAGCCGGGCCATCGCAGATCAGCGGGGTGCCGGGTTCTCGGCCCTGTTATAGGGCCGCCAGTCGGTGATCTCTGGGTAATAGCGGTCGCGCCAGGCACGCACTTTCGGGTTCATGATGCGCCTCCAGATCGGCGGGACCATCGCGGCCATCGTCATCACAGGATAGCCGTAGGGCAGCTGTGGCGCGTCGGCCTGTTCATGGTTCTGCAACAGCGGAAAGCGCCGGTCGGGCTTGTAGTGGTGATCCGAATGGCGTTGCAGGTTGATCAGCAGCCAGTTCGATGCCTTGTGCGCCGCATTCCAGGAATGGCGCGGTTTGACGTGTTCGTACTTGCCGCCTCCAAGGTGTTTGCGGGTCAGGCCGTAATGTTCGACATAGTTGACCAGCTCCAGTTGCCAGATCGCGACCCCGGCCTGAACGATAAACAGCCCCACGCCGACCCAGCCGCCCAGCAAAAGTGCCAGCACCAGCATCGCGGCCTGCAAGCCCCAATACCGCCAGAACGGGTTGCTGCGGTCAGTCCAGGGCTTGTTCTTGCGCGCCAGCATCGCCTTTTCAGCGTTGAACGCGGAATGCCAGCTTTGCCGCAAAACGCGCGGGTAGAACCGGTGGAAGCCTTCGTTATAGCGCGCGGTGACCGGGTCGCGCGGCGTGCCGATATAGCGGTGATGCACCAGAAGGTGTTCGGACCGGAAATGTGAATAAAGCACCATGGCCAGCAGCAGGTCGCCCAAATTGCGTTCCCACTTCGCTTTCTGGTGCATCAGCTCGTGGCTGTAGTTGATGCCGACCGTCCCGGTCATCACGCCCACCCCGAAAAACAGCGCCAGCTTTTCGCCGCCCGACAGATGGCCCGCCCGCGTGACGTACCAGATCAACCCGAAGAGCGAGATGAATTGCAGCGGCGGCCAGATCAGTGTGACGAGGCGGTACCAAAAGAGGTCGTTCTCCGAGGTTTCGGGGTCGGCATTCTGGGCATTCAGCCCGAACGCAAAATCAAGCGCGGAAAACAGAAACCAGGAGCAGACCGGCGGCAGCACAAGCCACCACCCGCCCTGCGTGGCCGACAACCAGACGACCGGGATCAGCCCCAGCGACAACCAGAATGGCAGCGCGCGGCCGATCCGCGCCACCTCTGACGGGGCAAGTGTGGTTTGGTCTGTCATATCGTGCACCTCTTGGCGCCACTCTACCCGCGTGGCCGCCTGTGGAAAAGTGCAGGATCAACTGTCTTTCGCAAGGTCAAACGCCTTGCGCATCACGGTTGGCAGGTCCGACGGGCTGAAATCCGGCAATTCGACAAAATCCCCTCGAATCGGCGCACGGTCCATCGGCACCAGCGCAGTCTTCACCATCAGACGCAGGTGGAAATGGGTGAAGGTGTGGCGGGCCTCGGCGGGCAGTTCGCGCCATTCGGCCCTGATTGGTGGGTCGTCTTGCGGGGCATCCCCCCAGTCCGAACCGGGCCAGCCCAGCATGCCGCCCAAAAGCCCCTTGTCGGGTCTGCGCTCCAGCAGCCATGCGCCATCTACACGGCGGGCGAGATAGGCGATGCCCAACCTTGTGGGCTTGCGCTTTTTCGGCAGTTTCCTGGGCAGTTCCGCTGCGGTCCCCGCCTCCCACGCGGCGCAGGGTTTGCGCCAAGGACAAAGGCCGCAAGCGGGTTTGCGGGGGGTACAGATCGTGGCGCCCAGATCCATCACGGCCTGCGCATAATCGCCGGGGCGCTCTTGCGGGGTCAGGGCCGCTGCCATTTCCGTCAAGACCGGTTTGGCAGTCGGCAGGGGGGTGTGTTCGTCATGCAGCCGCGCCATCACCCGTTCGACATTGCCGTCCACCACGGTTTCAGGCCGGTCAAAGGCAATCGCGGCCACCGCCGCCGCCGTATAGGGCCCGATGCCGGGCAGGGACAAGAGCCCCTCGCGCGTGTCCGGAAACACGCCACTGTGATCATTCGCGACCGCGCGGGCGCATTTCAGCAGGTTCCGCGCGCGGGCGTAATAGCCAAGCCCGGCCCACGCGGCCATGACATCGGCATCTTCGGCCGCTGCCAGATCAACAACGGTGGGCCAGCGGGCGGTGAAGGTTTCGAAATAGGATTTCACTGCCGCAACAGTGGTTTGCTGCAACATCACCTCGGACATCCAGATGCGGTACGGGTCGGGGCGCACCCCAAGTCGGCGTGCATCCGGTCCCACACGCCACGGCATCCGGCGGGCGTTCCTGTCATACCAATCCAGCAATTCCTGGGCAGAGGCGGATTCACGCAAACTTGAGCTTCCTTCTGGGCATCGGATCAGAACGGGGCTGGTGCGCGCCGTCCGGCCCACTACAATAGCGTCGAGGCAGGGGATTCAAGGCATGAGCCAACGTAACTCGAGCACATACGGTTTCGCGCGGACATCGTCCTTGTTGCGCAATCGGATCAGCAAGGCCAGCGAAAGCCGCGGCTTCGCGCAGTCGCGCGTGCTGACCCATTGGTCCGAAATCGCGGGCGAGGATATCGCAGCGATGTCCCGCCCGGTCGAGATTAGCTATGGCCGTGGTGGCATGGGGGCAACGCTGACGCTCTTGACCACGGGTGCCCAGGCGCCGATGCTGGAAATGCAGAAAGAGATGATCCGCAGCCGCGTCAACGCCGTCTACGGTTTCAACGCCATCGCGCGCATCCGTATCACACAGACAGCGGCGACCGGGTTTTCCGAAGGGCATGTGCAGTTCGATCGCGCGCCCGGACCTGCCCACAAAGATCCTGACCCATCGGTCACTCGCGCAGCGGCTGAAACCGCGCAGGGCGTGGGTGACGAAGCACTGCGTAATGCGCTTGAAATGCTTGCGAAAAATGTGCTTTCCCGATCGAAACGCTGAACACTCACCAAACTGGAGGTCGCCAATGACCCGACTCTTTTCCTCTGCAGCCGCGGCGCTGCTCATCGCAACTGCCGGGATCGTCGCCGTGGCGCCAAGCAGCCTGTCGGCGCAGACCGCGGCCGAAGAAACCGCCGTTGAAATTGTCGAGATGGTGCAAGGTTCGGAAGACGCGCCGGTAACGGTGATGGAATATGCCTCCTTCACCTGCCCGCATTGTGCCAGCTTTCATGAAGGCCCGTACCAGGAGCTGAAGAAAAATTATATCGAGACCGGCAAGGTCAAGTTTGTCTTCCGCGAAGTCTATTTTGACAAATACGGCGTCTGGGCGTCGATGATCGCACGCTGTGGAGGCCCCGAGAAGTTCTTTGGCATCACCGAGCTGATGTTCAAGGGGCAGCAATCGTGGGCACGCGCCGGGAATGACGGCGCCATCGCAGGTGAATTGCGCAAGATCGGCCTGCTTGCCGGGATCGAAAATGACGCGCTGGATGCCTGCCTGAATGATGCGGACAAGCTGCGCTCGCTCGTTGCCTGGTATCAGGAAAACGCGACAGCGGATGACGTGAATTCCACCCCGACATTGTTCATCAATGGCGAGAAGCACGCCAACATGTCCTATAGCGAACTGTCGACCCTGTTGGATGAAGCCCTGGCAGAATGAGCGTTTCGGCGCCCGGCGGGCCTCTTGCAGGTCTGAAGGTCATTGAACTGGCGCGTATTCTGGCCGGCCCCTGGGCCGGTCAGGTGCTTGCCGATCTTGGCGCGGATGTCACCAAGGTCGAGGCCCGACAGGGCGACGACACCCGCGCCTGGGGGCCGCCCTTCATCGAGCGGGAGGGCGAAACCTCCGCCGCCTATTTCCATTCCTGCAATCGCGGGAAATCCTCGGTCGTGATCGACATCGCCAGCGCCGAGGGGCAGGCGCAATTGCGCGACATGGCCGCCGAGGCGGACATTCTTATCGAGAATTTCAAGGTTGGCGGGTTGGCGAAATACGGGCTGGATTATGCCAGCCTGTCGCAGGTCAATCCGGGGCTGATCTACTGCTCCATCACCGGTTTCGGACAGGACGGGCCCTATGCCCACCGTGCGGGGTATGACTATATCATCCAAGGCATGTCCGGCCTGATGTCGATCACCGGAGAGCCCGACGGCCAGCCGCAGCGCGCGGGCGTGGCGATCACCGATCTGTTCACCGGGCTTTATTCGGTCACCGGCATTCTGGCCGCGCTGCATCAGCGTGCGCAGACCGGCAGGGGGCAGCATATTGACATGGCGCTGATGGATTGCGCAGTGACGGTTACGGCGAACCAGGCCATGAACTACCTTGCGACGGGCACGCCCCCGGGGCGGACGGGCAACTACCATCCAAATCTGACGCCCTATCAGGTGTTCGACTGCGCCGATGGCCATATCATCATCGCCACGGGCAATGACGGGCAGTATCGCAGGCTTTGCGACGTGCTGGGATTGGCAGAGCTTGCCGATGACCCGGCATACCTGTCCAACGCGGACCGCATCCAAAACCGGGACGAGCTGACCCGCATTCTTGGCGACGCGACGCGGCGCTTTGAGAAGCTGGATTTGCTCGCCGCCTGCGAGGCCAAGGGCATCCCTGCCGGGCCGATCAACGATATGGCAGAGGTCATGGCCGACCCGCAGGTTCAGGCGCGCGGCATGCAGATCGCACCGGGTGGTATTCCGGGTATCCGGTCTCCGTTCCGATTCTCCGATGCGGAACTGGCTTTGGATCGCCCCTCGCCGAAACTGGGCGAAGGCTGACAGCGCGCAAGCGATCCCTTTGGTCAGCCTGTCTTCGACATTCTGGCGCCGCTCACACCAGAAATGGCCGCCGGGCAGGGTTTACAGGTGGGTCTGCGCGAATTGCCGCTCTGGCGTTTCCAGATGCGGCGTCGCGTTGAACTGCGTGAGCGCGAGCCCCGTGGCCAGCGGCTGCCAGCCGTGCAGCGAAGTGTTCTTGATCGCCAGGCACGCATGCGCGTAGGCCGCCATGTCCAGCCGCATCGTGACCCGCATCGCCATGCCGATCAGCCCGCCGGACGTCACGACAATCGCGCGCCCGTCACCTTGCGCAATCTCGTGCAGGGCTTCGCCGACGCGGTTCTCGAACCCGTCAAAGCTTTCGGGCGCGCCCTTGAGCAGCCCGTCTTTCCATGCGCCGAACAATTGCGGCAGGTGATGGATGAACCCCTCGCGATCCAGCGGGACGGGCTGGCCATGCTGTTCGGCAAAAAGCTGCGCCATGGTGAAATATTCCAGCTCGTTGAGGCGCGGGTCACGGATCGGGTCCGCCGCACTGTTCGGGGCGATACCTTCACAGGTTTCAATATGCCGTGTCAGCGTTCCGGTGTAGCAGCTCGCAAACCGGTCGCCCGCAGCGCGCAGATGTTCCCCAAGCCAGCGAGACTGCTGCCAGCCAAGCTCGCTGAGCCGGTCATAGCTGCCCTCGTCGCGGGCGGTCGTGTTGGCTTGGCCGTGCCGGATCAGGATGACATGCGACATTGGAAGGCTCCGTTGTGTTGCGAAGGTGCAATAGGCAAGCCGCACGGGAATGAAAAGGGCGGCGCCCGAAATGCGCAGATTCTGTTTGCCCCACGATGGTCATTTGGTGTTATTGCCCACACAGTTTCGCGGTGCGGCTCTTGCCCGCGCGGCGCGGAACCATCTGAAGGGCCCGGCCAGAAAGGCGTGTGATGCAAGGAAGCTGTATGTGCGGAGCCATCACCTTTGACGTGAAGGCATCCCCGACCGGCGCGTCGGTGTGCCATTGCGGGCAATGCCGCAAGATGTCGGGCTACGCCTGGTCCTCTGCCCGTGTCCCTGTGACCGCATTGGAGGTTTCCGGCCCGGTCCATTGGTTCGCGGCCAGCGCGAAGGCGCGGCGCGGAATATGCCGGGAATGCGGGTCGTTCCTTTTCTGGCACGGCACGGGCGAGGACAGCATCAGCTTCGCGCTTGGCGCCATTGACGGGCCAACGGGGATGAGGCTGGAAAAACACATCTTCACGTTCGATAAAGGCGACTATTACGACATCGCCGATGGTGTAAGGCAGGACCCATGACACACGATATCATTCTTCTGGACGGCTCGCTGGGGCAAGAACTGGTCAGACGGTCGGACATGCCCGCCACGCCGCTTTGGTCCACCTCTGTCATGGCGAAAAAGCCGCATCTTCTGCGCGAGCTGCATGACGAGTATTTCAAGGCAGGCGCCACCGTGGCGACGACCAACAGCTACCCGGTGCTGGAGGATCGGCTGCGCCCGGAAGGGCTCCACGATCAGCTGGAAGAGCTGTTGCGGCTTGCCGCGACCACGGCAGTCGAAGCGCGCGATGCGCATGGATCAGGGCGTGTCGCAGGCGGGCTTGGCCCGCTTCGCGCCTCTTACCGGCCGGACCTTTGCCCGCCCGCCGCCGAGGCCGAAAAGGCCTATCAGCCCAACATCAGCGCGCTTGCCCCGCATGTCGATCTATTCATTGCCGAGACGATGTCGTCGGTCGATCAGGCCGATGGCGCGTTGCGCGCGATTGCGCATAGTGGAAAGCCCGCCTGGGTGGCGCTGAGCGTGAAGGATGATGATGGCACGCGCCTGCGGTCCGGCGAATTGCTGGAAGAGGTAGCGCCGGTAATCACCCGGCACGCGCCTGCCGCGGTCTTGATCAATTGCACACGCCCTGAATCCGTTGCGCCCGCACTGGACATCCTGCGCGGGTTCGGGCGGCCTTTCGGCGCCTATGCCAACGGTTTCGTGCAGATCGAGGACGCTTTCCTCAAGGACCGGCCGACAGTCGATGTGCTGGAAGAGCGGGTCGATCTGACACCCGAAGCCTATGCCGAATTCGCCTTGGGGTGGGTCGATCAGGGGGCAAGCATCGTCGGCGGGTGTTGCGAGGTGGGGCCTGCGCATATCGCAGAGCTTGCACGTCGGTTGCGTGCTGCCGGGTACAAGATCGTCTAGGCCGATTTGCCACGCGCGGCACGTGCCTGCCGACGATCCGACGGCCCAAGGCCCCTGCACGCGGCAACGCTGGACGTCGTCGCGCGGGCACAGTAAGCACGCTGCCATGTCCAGCGATTACGCCCCCCCGTCCGATCCGCTCAATATCCTGCACGAAGATCACCAGATTGTCGTCGTGGACAAACCCGCCGGGTTGCTTTCCGTACCGGGCAAGGGCGAACACCTGTCTGATTGCCTGCTGACACGGCTTCAGGACGCGTTTCCGCAAACGCTGTTGGTGCACAGGCTGGATCGTGACACGTCTGGCGTGATGGTGTTCGCGCTGACACCCCATGCGCAGCGCCACCTTGGGCTGCAATTCGAGAAACGTCAGACGAAGAAGACCTATATGGCGCGCGTCGCCGGGCGGGTGGAGCCCAAGACCGGCACCATCGACCTGCCTATCGGTGTGGACTGGCCCAACCGCCCACGCCAGATGATCGACCATGAAAACGGCCGCAATGCGCTGACCGATTGGCGGGTGATGAAAGCAGGCGACACGGAGAGCCGCGTGCATCTGATGCCCAAGACCGGGCGCAGCCACCAGCTGCGGGTGCATATGCTGTCGCTTGGCCACCCTATTCTTGGCGACCCGTTATATGCCGAAGGGGCAGATGCGCAGCACCCGCGCATGATGCTGCATTCAGAAGAGCTGCGCCTGCGCCACCCCGAAGGCGGGATCGGCATGAAATTCCGCAGCCCGGCCCCGTTCTAGGCGCATTACCGGCCTTCGCAATGCCCGCCGGATGGCGACGGGGGCAGCGCCCCCGCCACTGAGTGCCAGTCGATTATTCGGCGGCGTCGGTGAACCAGCCCGAAACGGATTTGACCTCCAGGAAATCCTCGATCCCCCAGACACCGCCTTCGCGCCCGTTGCCGGATTGCTTCATGCCGCCGAAGGGCGCACCCGCCCCACGGCTTTGGCCGTTGATCTCGACCATGCCGGAGCGCAGCTGCCGCGCAACGCGATTTGCACGCGCCCCATCCTGCGTCTGGATATAGTTGGTCAGACCGTAGGGGGTGTCATTGGCCACCCGAACGGCCTCTTCCTCGGTCGCGAACTTCATGACCGACAGGACCGGCCCAAAGATCTCCTCTCGGGCGATGGTCATGTCCGGCGTCACATCGGCAAAGACCGTGGGGCGCACGAAGAAACCCCGGTTCATCCCGTCGGGGCGGCCCGGACCGCCAGCAACCAGCCGCGCGCCTTCGTCGATGCCCTTCTGGATCAGGTCCTGGATCTTGTTGAACTGAACTTCGTTCACGACCGGCCCGATATGGCGCCCCTCTTCCGAGGCTGGCCCAACCGTGACCTTTCCAGCAACTGCGGCGGCAGTTTCGACCGCGCGGTCATATGCGGAGGCTTCGACCATCATCCGGCTGGGGGCGTTACAACTTTGGCCGGTGTTGTTCATCATGTGCAGCACGCCGCGTTTTACTGCCTTCTCGTCGGCATCGGCGAAGATCAGGTTGGCACCTTTGCCGCCCAGTTCCAGATGCACACGCTTGAGCGTATCAGCAGCAGCCTTGGAGATCAGCTTGCCCGCGCGGGTCGAGCCGGTGAAGCTGACCATATCGACGTCCTCATGCGCCGAAAGCTGCGAGCCAACGCCCGCGCCATCCCCGTTCACAAGGTTGAAAACCCCCGCAGGGAATCCAGCCGCGTCGATCATCTCGGCAAACAGCAAGGCGTTGAGCGGGCTTTCCTCGGATGGTTTCAGAACCATCGTGCAACCTGCGACGGCGGCGGCGATCACCTTCAGCGTGACCTGGTTCATCGGCCAGTTCCACGGGGTAATCAGCGCGGTCACGCCAACCGGTTCATAGATAATCCGGTCATTGGGGGCGTGATCGCCCAGCATGCGAACAAAGTTGAACTCCTTCGCCGCACGGATGAAGTTCTGCATGTGCCACGACCCGGCGCCGACCTGCTGGCTGCGGGCCATGTCAATGGGCGCACCCATCTCAAGGCTCATCGCTTGCGCCATTTCCTCGGCGCGAGAGTTGTAGATGCCAAGCAGCTTCTCGACCAGCGCTATGCGTTCCGCAGGGTCGGTCGCCATCCATGCAGGAAAGGCAGCCTTTGCGGCAGAAACGGCGGCATCGGTGTCAGCCTGCCCGCCAAGGGATATCACCGCGCAGGGCTCTTCCGTGGTGGGGTCGATCACGTGATGGTCGCGGCCCTCTTTGGGGGCTACCCACTGGCCATTGATATAAAACTGACGCTTCTCGATCATTGCTTGACCTCCTGAAATTCCGCGGCACTCTGTCACTGCCGGACATAACCTTCAAGCGGCTGCTTTTAACCTGGCTGCGGATAAATATATCCTACCTTGAACGTTCCGCTTTCACACCCGCAAAGGAGTTTCCTCATGGGCTTGCGCATCAACGATACCGTTCCGAATTTCACGGCAGAAACTGATCAGGGAACGATACAGTTCCACGATTGGATCGGCGATAGCTGGGCAATTCTGTTCAGCCATCCCAAAGACTTCACGCCGGTCTGCACCACCGAATTTGGCGCGGTGGCCCAATTGGCAGATGAATGGAAGAAGCGCGGCACCAAGGTGATCGGGGTTTCCGTCGACGGGGTCGAGGAACACAAGGGCTGGAAGAAGGACATCGAGAAGGTTGCAGGCACCACTGCCGGTTTCCCTATCATCGCTGACGAAGGGCTGGCAGTTTCCAAGGCCTTCGACATGCTGCCTTCCGAGGCTTACATGCCCGACGGCCGTACGCCCAACGATAGTGCCACCGTGCGCGCAGTGTTCATCATCGGGCCGGACAAGAAGTTGAAACTGTCGATGACCTATCCGATGAACGTGGGTCGCAATTTCGCCGAGGTGCTGCGCGCGCTTGACGGGTTGCAGACCGCGGCCAAATACACGGTTGCCACGCCGGCCAACTGGAATGTGGGTGACGACGTGGTCATCCCCACGAGCTTTGACGAGGCGGCGGCGAAAGAGACCTTCGGCGAGTTCAAGACCGTGCTGCCCTACCTGCGCATGACCAAGGCACCGACCTGATCGCGCGGGTCTGAAATTAATCGGCCCGGGAGGCGCGCCAAATCGTTTCACGGGCCGATTTCTATTGTGTCTCTCCTTCCGGCTTGATCCAATCGCGAGACCTGAAAGCAAGGACGGAGACGCAGGGTGACACGGGCGAGCATGCATATCGGCGGGGTGACAATCGCGCCGGGAACACGGCGAACGGTGGACCTGCCGGTCAGCGTTCTGTCGGATCATACGCCGGTGAACATGTCTGCGCATGTCATTCATGGCCGCAAGGACGGGCCGGTGATGTTCGTCTCGGCGCTGGTTCATGGTGACGAGGTCATCGGTGCCGAGATTGTCCGCCGCCTGCTGCGTGCCGCGCCTGTGCAGCGCCTTTCCGGGACGCTGATCGCGGTGCCGATCGTCAATGCTTTCGGGTTCCTGTCGCAATCGCGCTACCTGCCGGATCGACGTGACCTCAACCGGTGCTTTCCCGGCCATTCCGAAGGCTCCCTGGCCGCACGACTTGCGCATCTTTTCTTGACAGAGGTCGTGAAGCGCTGCGATGTCGGCATTGATCTGCATTCCGCCGCGGTGGGGCGCACGAACCTGCCGCAGATCCGCCTGACGCCGGGCAATGATCGCCTGCGCGACCTTGGTGCTGCCTTTGCCGCGCCGGTCACCATGACATCGAAATTGAGGGACGGATCGCTGAGGCAGGGGGCAGAGGCGCTGGGCGTGGACGTCCTGCTCTACGAGGCCGGGGAAGGCCTGCGCTTTGACGAATACGCCGCCCGCGCGGGTCTGGCCGGGATCCTTCGGGTAATGCAGAAACTTGGCATGGTCGGTGCCAAGGGCGTTCCGCGTGCGCGGCGCGAGTCAGTATTTTGCGAGCGGTCCACATGGTCACGCGCCCCGATGGGCGGGCTGTTGCGGACGTTGAAAGCCAGCGGGGACTATGTCGAGGAGGGGGCCGTGCTCGGCCTGATTTCCGACCCGTTCGGCGAGGCCGAGACAGAGGTTGTCGCTGATGCGCCCGGTATCGTGATTGGCCGCACGAATCTGCCCGTGGTCAACGAGGGCGACGCGCTGTTCCATATCGGTCTAGTGAAGAAGGTCGCCCATGCCGAAGCCGCATCACAGGGCGTTGCCGAAGCCATGGATGACGCACCGCTGTTTGATGAGGATGAGATCATCTGAGTGGCACCCCTGCTTCATCGCTGATGGAGCAGGGGACGGCATGAGGGAGGATCATGCCCCCGGCGTGCCTACCGGGGTTATTGACGGGGCCGGAACGTGAGTGGTGGCCTCGCCGCCCTCTGCCTTTCAGCTGGGGGGAGCTGACGGGTGTTCAAACGAACCTGAGTGCTGCGATTAATATGCGGTGAATTGGTTACCAAAAGGTTACCAGAGCCGTTACCTCCGGGCGCAAACGAAAAATGCCCCGACGTCAATGTCGGGGCATTTCCAAATTCAACGGTCGTGCCGGGCGTTAGCCTTCGGCTTCTTCCGTCTTCTTCTCGGGGGCGACTTCTTCGCCGGTTTCCTGATCGACCATCTTCATCGCCAGGCGTACCTTGCCGCGATCGTCAAAGCCCAGAAGCTTGACGAACACTTCCTGACCTTCTTTCAGAACGTCGGAGGGATGGTTCAGGCGACGGTTTTCGATCTGGCTGACATGCACGAGGCCGTCGCGCTTGCCGAAGAAGTTCACGAAGGCGCCGAAATCGACGATCTTCACGACCTTGCCCTTGTAGACCTTGCCTTCTTCCGGCTCTGCCACGATCGAATGGATCATGTCATAGGCCTTCTTGATGGCGTCGCCGTTGGGCGATGCGATCTTGATGATGCCATCGTCGTTGATGTCGACCTTGGCGCCAGACACTTCGACGATCTCGCGGATCACCTTGCCGCCAGAGCCGATCACTTCCCGGATCTTGTCGGTCGGAACCTGCATCGTTTCGATGCGCGGTGCGTGGACAGAGAATTCCGCAGCACCGGTCAGGGCCTTGGACATCTCGCCAAGGATGTGCATCCGGCCTTCCTTGGCTTGCGCCAGGGCCTTTTGCATGATCTCGGGCGTGATGCCTGCAACCTTGATGTCCATCTGCAAGGAGGTGATGCCGGCTTCGGTGCCCGCAACCTTGAAGTCCATGTCGCCGAGGTGATCCTCGTCGCCAAGAATGTCGGTCAGGATTGCGTAGGAACCGTCATCTTCAAGGATCAGACCCATTGCAACGCCCGCAACCGCCGATTTCAGCGGAACGCCCGCATCCATCATCGACAGCGAGCCACCGCAAACCGACGCCATCGAGCTGGAGCCGTTGGATTCGGTGATCTCCGACACGATACGGATCGTGTAGGGGAAATCCGTTGCAGCAGGCAGAACCGCCTGAAGCGCGCGCCATGCCAGTTTACCATGACCAATCTCACGACGGCCCGGACCGGAAACGCGGCCCACTTCGCCCACCGAATAGGGGGGGAAGTTGTAATGCAGCATGAAGTTGGATTTGTATGTGCCATGCAGCGCGTCGATCATCTGTTCGTCGTCGCCGGTGCCCAGAGTGGTCACAACCAGACCCTGCGTCTCACCACGGGTGAACAGGGCAGAGCCGTGCGTCCGGGGCAGGAAGCCGGTTTCGCTGACGATGGGGCGCACAGTGTCCAGCGCACGGCCGTCGATCCGCTTGCCGGTCTTGACGACATCGCCGCGCAGAACCGATGCTTCAAGCTTCTTCAACGCAGAGCCGAGGTTCGCATCTTCCAGCTGTTCTTCGGTCAGCGCTGCCTTGATCGCCTCTTTCGCTGCGGCAACAGCGTTTGTGCGCTCTTGCTTGTCGGTGATCGCATATGCGGCGCGGATGTTATCCTCACCCGCAGCTTTCACGGCAGCGTAAAGATCGGAGTAATCCGGTGCCTGGAAATCAAACGGCTCTTTCGCGGCGTCTTCTGCCAGCGAGATGATCAGGTCGATCACCGGCTGGATCTGCTCATGCGCGAAAGTAACGGCGCCCAGCATTTCCTCTTCGGACAGCTCGTAGGCTTCCGATTCCACCATCATCACGGCGTCTTTGGTGCCTGCGACAACCAGATCGAGCCGCTGCTCGGGGTTGTTGCGCAGGTTCTGCATGTCTTCGACTTCGGGATTGAGGATATAGTCGCCATCCACATAACCCACGCGACAACCTGCGATCGGGCCCATGAAAGGCGCGCCGGAAATCGTCAGGGCAGCAGAGGCCGCGATCATTGCCACGACGTCGGGGTCGTTGACCAGATCGTGGCTGAGCACGGTGCACATCACCAGAACTTCGTGCTTGAAGCCGGGGACGAACAGCGGGCGGATCGGACGGTCGATCAGGCGCGCGGTCAGCGTTTCCTTCTCGGTCGGACGCGCCTCGCGCTTGAAGAAGCCGCCGGGCACTTTACCCGCGGCATAGTATTTTTCCTGGTAATGCACGGTCAGCGGAAAGAAATCCTGACCGGGCTTGGGCGACTTTGCAAAGGTCACGTTTGCCATGACCGAAGTTTCACCCAAGGTGGCGATGACCGAGCCATCCGCCTGGCGGGCAACCTTGCCCGTTTCCAGTGTCAGCGTTTCTTCGCCCCACTGCATCGTTTTCGTCGTAACGTTGAACATTCAGCGTATCCTATGTGGGAGCGCTCCCGGCCCTCCGGGTCTCCCGTTTTGCATGGCGGCCCCATTGCCGCCGACCCCATTATCATTACATGCGCCGGGGTCAGGGCGTCACGTCTCAGATGCGGGGGCCATACAGCAGATTGTGGCGTTTGGAAAGGGGCGGGCGCTAAGGCGCGCCGCTAGCACCCGATAGCATCCCGGTCGAAACGGAACGCATCGGGCGCGCTGCACCTCGCCAGCGGGTAGCGATATTTGCCGCTGGGCAGATCGCAGGAAGCTACAGAAGGACCGCAAAAGAAAACGCCCGCGCGGAATGGCGGGCGTTTCAGAATGATCCGATGTGTGGTCTGGCAAACTTGTCGCCGACCAGATCGGGAGCTTAGCGGCGGATGCCCAGGCGTTTGATGAGGTCCTGATACCGGCCCTCGTCCTTGCCCTTGAGGTAGTCCAGCAGCTTACGACGCTGTGCAACCATCATAAGAAGACCACGACGCGAGTGGTTGTCTTTCTTGTGGGTCTTGAAGTGCTCGGTCAGGGTGGTGATGCGCGATGTCAGAATGGCAACCTGAACTTCGGGCGAACCGGTGTCGCCTTCCTTGGTTGCGAAATCTTTCATCAGGCGTGTTTTTTCTTCAGCAGTAATCGACATCGGGGTCTCCTTTTGGGTTTGTGTGAATGGCGCGAGCCGGGATGTCGTCCAGCAAGGCCCGTGGAGAATACCCACCCACGCATGTGCCAGGGCGGATGCGGGCGTATAGGGCAGATTGGTCAGGATGGAAAGAAAAAACTCAGCCGCCGGATGCACCGGCACCATGCGCGGCTTCAACCGCCAAAGACGGGCCCGGCGGACTGTGTTGGCATCAGGACGATCTGGTCGATGGTCGGAGCGTCTTCGCTGTTGATCTGCGCCACGGCGACGCCATCAACAGTCACGTTTACCAGGTTGGCGTTGTCGGCATCCGGTTCAATCGCGATTTCCGGATCCTCTTCGCCGGTATCTTCGTCATAAAGGACGACGAGCATGTCCTCCACGGGATCGAAATCCATGATTTGAGCGGCATCCTCATCGGCTTCGATGCCGGAGAGATAGAAGCTGTCCATACCATCGCCGCCGCTTGCGATGTCGCCTTCATCCACGCGCAAGTGATCTTCGCCATCCCCGCCGTTGAGGAAGTCCCGGCTGCCATCGCGGCCATCGAGCGTGTCATCGCCCCAGCCACCGAAAAGCGTATCCTCGCCATCGCCGCCAGACAGTTGATCGTCACCGTGGCGGCCATGCAGGGCGTCGGCACCTGAACCGCCTTCGAGCGTGTCATTGCCCAGGCCACCATTCACGGAATCGTCGCCTTCGCCGCCATCCATGCGGTCGTCACCGTCATGACCATACAGGTCGTCCGACCCGGTGCCACCGTATAGCAGATCGTCGCCTTCGCCGCCGTGCAGCGTGTCGTCGCCCTCGCCGCCATCAAGGGTGTCTTCGCCGAGTTCACCGTGAAGATCATCTTCGCCCCCCTCGCCATAGAGGAGGTCATCGTCGTCAAAGCCGTTCATCATCTCGTCGGTGTCATCGCCCCAGAGCGTGTCAGAGGAGTCCGTCCCTTCGCTGACATAGGAAGGCGTTTCGACGCGGGTAAACTGGTCAAGGATGGACGGCGCTTCCGGCGCGTCTTCACCGTCTTCGGAGGCAAAATCGAACGACGCAGCCTTTGCAGCGTCGATCTCCAGATCTTCGCTGTCGTCTTCGAGCGCCTCCTCGGCCTCCTCGTCGGTCGATACGACCATCACGGAGCCGAGCATCATCAGACCCATCAAACTCGTCAACATCAACATGTTGAACCCCACAATTACCCAGCCCAATACTTCACCAAACGTGCTCAAAATGCGAGCTTTTTTGTCCCGAATAGTTAATCACCCGTCGCGGTCAGGCGGTCCAGCGAAGCGGCTCCACCGCGTAGGGGACGTAAAGCGGGTGCCTCGGGTGGCCCTGCTTCGTAAGCCCCAGATGGTGCAGCGGGGTCGATAAATTGCTCAGGACTTCGGCAGCGCGGCCATTGAGGGCGCCATGTACGCCCCAGGCCGCGATGACCATGCGCGCGGCGGCGCAGCGGGCTGCAAGAACGGTGTCGTTGTCCGGACCAACCGGATCATCTGCGCGGCGCAGGTCAGCCGGGAGGGTGGCGCGGAACGCAAACAGGTTGACGATCTCGATACCGCCGAACCCCAGCGCCCGCGCGCGCCTTTCGCACCGTTCGATGGTAGGATCGTTGCGAAGCTCCGTCGCGGTGGACGGGTTCAGCATCACATAGGCCAATTGCCCTGCTGCCGGATCCCAGACGCGTGAAAGCGCGTAGCGGTAGGTCTCGCAATCCGAATAGAGCGCTTCGGAAAGGCAGCCCGGGGCCTCATGCGCGCGCCGCAACATGGTTAGCGGACGAAAACGCGGCTTGGGTGCAGCTCGCCGGACTTGTAGCGCCCCACGGCGACAGCCTCGCCATTCATGGCCGCCCAGCACTCTTCGCCATATTCGACCCCGTTGGCCAGTACCATGGCGGGATTGCCATTGCGCAACCGCACCGCGGATTCGGGCGGGCAGGTGACACAAGGCAAGTCGACCAGTCCTTCCTCAAGCGGGCGCAGATAGGCATCGAGCGCGGGGTCCTGCGCCAGTCTTTCGACCTCTTTCATCGTCAGCGAACCGTCCAGATCGAACGGGCCGGACCATAGCCGCCGCAGGTTAAGAACATGGGCGTGGCAGCCCAGAGCCTCGCCAAGATCACGGGCGATGGAGCGGACATACCCGCCCTTGCCACAGGTCATTTCCAGAACGGCGGTGTCGGCATCGGGACGGTCCGTCAGCACCAGTTCCTCGACCCAGAGCGGGCGCGCGGCCAGTTCCATCTCTTCACCGTCGCGGGCGCGTTTATAGGCGCGTTCCCCATCGATCTTTACGGCGGAAAATTGCGGTGGCACCTGCATGATGTCGCCGATAAAGGCGTTGAGCGCATCCTTGATGGCATCATCGCCGGGACGCAGATCGCTGGACGCGATCACCTCGCCCTCGGCATCGTCGGTATTGGTCGCCTGACCCAGCCGGATGGTGAATTCATAGGCCTTGAGCGCATCGGTGATGAAAGGGACCGTCTTGGTCGCCTCGCCAAGCGCCACGGCCAACAGCCCGGTGGCCTCGGGGTCCAGCGTACCGGCATGCCCGGCCTTCTTGGCCTGCATTGCCCAGCGAACCTTGTTGACAACTGCGGTTGATGTCAGGCCCGCCGGTTTGTCGATCACCAGCCAGCCGGAAATATCGCGTCCCTTGCGTTTGCGTGCCATCAGATCCTCAAGGTGTGTGAACAGAAAGCGCGGGCCTAGCGGATGCCCGCTGCCGCGTCAATTCCGTTCCACGATGCCGATGATCGGGCCAAGCCGCCAGCCGAAGTCACTGCGGTCAAGCTGCGGAGCATACAGGCGAGAGATGTTGCCGTCGAGGAACAGCGCGTTGGCCACGTCCAGTTCTTCGCGGAACAGCCGCCCGAATTCGTGAAAGGTGACCGCGTCATTCGAGATCGCAAAGACCACGCGGCGGCCATCAGGATCGGTCCCCACGCCGTTGCGGATGTATCGCGACGTACTGTCTGGCAGGAAGCGGGGGTGCAGCTCGCCGTCGATCACCAGCATCGGGCCGGATTGCGTGGCATGCAGGCAGTCCGGGGCGGTGTCGACATAGTCCAGCGTCTCGATCACATCGGCGCGGTCTTCGCGGATGCAGAATATCCCGTTGGGCAAAAGACCGAAATTGCCGGGGCCCGCATTGGGGATGACCCGCATCTGTTCCTGCCGGTCCTCGACATAGTGGCCGACCGGGGAGCGGTCGTCGTGATACATCCCGCCATTCATCGCAAAGCTCAACCTGGCGTCCTGCGTTGCGAGCTGTGCCGCGATGGCGGAGAAATGGCCATAAAGCGCGCCTTCCGGGCCGTTCAGGAACAGACGGATTTCCTCGGTTTGGGCGTCGGCCTCGCAGATGGTGAAGTCATTGCCTTCGAAAGAAATATCGCGGCACTCCACCGCCAGCGCCGGGCTGCTGACCAGCAAGCCCAACAGCCACGCCGCGACGCCTGACTTAATCCTCGACATCTCGACGCACGTCATCCTGCGCGAAAAGCCGACGGGTTTCATCCATGCGGTCGAAGGTTTCGTCCAGCCGAAAGCGCAGCTCTGGCGCGTATTTCAGTGTCAGCTTCTTCGACACGGCACGGCGAAGTTCGCCCTGGTTGCGCTTCAACAGCTCGACCACCTCTTCCTGCCCCTTGCCGCCAAGCGGCAAGACATAGGCAGTGGCGACCTTCAGGTCCGGTGAGGTGCGTACTTCGCCGACCGTGATCGACAGGCGGTTCAGGTCGGGATCGTGGATATCGCCGCGATTGAGCACATCCGACAGGGTGCGCCGAATCAACTCGCCCACGCGAAGCTGTCTTTGAGACGGGCCGGAGCCCTCGGAGAAACGGTTCTTTGCCATAGGGGTGGACATATGCGTTCCGCAGGGCTTTGCCAAGCTGTCGCCGCTTCGCTATTGAGGCGCAAAGCGAAGGAGTGCTGAAGATGACCGACCTGCCGGGGATTGTTGTGACCGGGGCCTCGGGCCGCATGGGGCAGATGCTGATCCGGATGATCGCCGAAAGCGGTACCGCCCGGCTGGTGGGCGCGCTGGAGCGTCCCGGCCATGATTGGGTGGGCCGGGATATCGGCGCAGCCATGGGAGGCGCGCCTCTGGGCGTCACGGTCGAGGATGATCCGTTGGAAGCCTTCGCCCGGGCACAGGCCGTGGTGGATTTCACCTCTCCGTCGGCGACCGTGGAATTTGCAGGTCTCGCCGCGCAGGCCCGCGCCGTTCACGTGATCGGCACGACCGGGCTGGCGAAGGAAGACCTCGACGCGATCAAGCTTGCGGCGCATCACGCGGTGATCGTACGGGCAGGCAATATGAGCCTGGGTGTCAACCTGCTGGTGCAGTTGACCAAGCGGGTTGCCGCGGCCCTTGACGAAGATTTCGATATCGAAGTGGTCGAAGCGCACCACAACCGCAAGGTCGACGCTCCCTCGGGGACGGCCCTGATGCTGGGCGAGGCTGCGGCCGAAGGGCGGGGTGTGTCGCTTGACGACGTGTCCGACCGTGGCCGCGATGGGATCACCGGCGCGCGCAAGCCCGGCGATATCGGCTTTTCCGCCATTCGCGGCGGCGACATTGTGGGCGAACATGACGTGATCTTTGCCGGGCAGGGCGAGCGCTTGATCCTGCGCCATGTCGCTTCGGACCGGTCCTTGTTTGCACGCGGTGCGCTGCGGGCGGCGCTTTGGGGGCAGGACAAGACGCCCGGCGAATATGACATGCTCGACGTTCTTGGTTTGAAAGACTGACGGTGGGGGCCTCGTCCTTCCCCGTGCATCTTCGCGATCAGATTTTATCGCGAAGATGCTGCAGGTGGCGCCTTATGGCTCACCCGTGCGCCTTCGGTTGGGGATGAAACGCCCCGGCCGATAGTGCAAAACCGTCAAGTGCAGGCAGGCCGACTTGCGGCGCATCAACCTGCTTTTGCGCGTCGGTCAGAAATCGATCGCGAGGCCCTTGTTTTCCCAGTCGCCGTAGCGCACGGGTTCCGGGCCGTCGCGTCCGCCAAGCTCCTTGGGCAGGGATTTCCCCTCGGCAGCGGCTTTCTTGCGGCGCTCTTCGGCTTCGGCAAGTGCGCGCTGCGCGGCAGGCGGTAGATCCGGGTTGGACGACTGGTTCATCGGACATGTTCCCTTGTGGTTTGCCTCCTGATATACGCCCGCATCACCGGGGAGCAAGCCCGGCCCCACCCCGGAGAGCTGTCATGACCAAGCCCCAAAAGCCTATGAGCGCGCGCCGCATGGCCCTGCGCCTGCTTGACCAGGTGCTCGAAAAGCGCTGCCTGCTGTCCGAAGTGACCCAGGGCCCCGCATGGGACGCGATGGCCCCGCAGGACCGCGCCGCGGCGCAGCGCCTGACGCTGGATGTGCTGCGCGGGCTGGAACGCGCTGACCGGCTGCTCAAGCCGCATCTGCGCAAGGCGCCGCCGGTTTCCGTGCAGAACGTGCTGCGGCTCGCGGTGGTCGAGCTGTGCATGGGTGGTGCTGCGCATGGCGTGGTCAACGAGGCGGTCACCCTTGTTGGAAGCGATCAGAAGACGCGGCACCTGAAGGGGCTTGTGAACGCTGTCCTGCGCAAGCTGGTGGATGCCGCGCCTGCAGAATGGGCCATTTTGCGTGTGCCGCGCCTGCCGAAATGGCTGCGCGGCCCGTTGGTTGCGGCATGGGGCGGCGAAGCTGTGCTTGCCATGGAGGCGGCGCATTTTGCGGGCGCACCGCTGGATCTGACGGCAAAGGGCGATCCGCAGGCGCTGGCTGAGGCGACCGGCGGCACGCTGCTGCCGACCGGGTCGGTGCGCCTGTCTGCCGGGGGGCAGGTTTCGGCGCTGCCCGGCTATGACGAGGGCACGTTCTGGGTTCAGGACGCCGCCGCCGCCTTGCCCGCGCGCCTGCTGAATGCGCAACCGGGCGAAACCGTGCTGGACATGTGCGCGGCCCCGGGTGGCAAGACGATGCAACTGGCGGCCGCGGGCGCCTCTGTCACGGCGCTCGACATTTCGGAACAGCGTATGGCGCGCGTGCGCCAGAACCTGTCGCGCACCGGGTTGAAGGCAGAGATTGTCACCGAGGACGGGCTGGAGCACCAAGGCAGCTATGACGCGATCCTGCTGGATGCGCCCTGTTCGGCCACCGGCACGATCCGGCGCCATCCGGACCTTCCCCATGCGCGCGAAGGCGATGAGATTGGCGGGCTTATCGCCTTGCAGGCGGCTATGCTGGATCATGCCGTTCAATTGCTGAAACCGGGCGGCCGAATGGTCTTTTGCACCTGTTCGCTGATTCCCGACGAGGGCGAGTGCCAGGTCGAAGAGGCGCTGGCGCGCCACCCGGAGCTGAAGGTCGTCGCCCCGAACCTGCCGGGGGTAGAACCGGACTGGATCACGCCAGAGGGCGGGGTGCGGCTGCGCCCTGACTATTGGTCCGACACGGGCGGTATGGACGGGTTTTACATGGCGCTGCTGACCAAGGCTTGATCGCCTCAGGTTCTGACCCCGCCACAGATCGCTTTCGAAGGTGACTTGGCGACAATCACAGGGTAAGCTTTTGCCAGAATGCGGCACGTAGAGGCCGCCTGAGGGCTGAGCGCAGGGCAACGAATGGCCGACTCCCAAAGCTGGTCAGCGCGGCGAATGCGCTGGATGAATCGTCTGCATGCGCGTCTGTGCACGCGGGCAGCAACCGCAACCGCATTCAAACTCCAGCCGGAACCACGCACCGTCGGCAGCTATGCCAGAGGGCGCCAGCTGGTCGCCGGGAACCTGCAATTCGCAGGTCATCTTCTGGAAGCCCGGGGCGCGATGCTGTGGGATCTCGACCCGCCCGATGCGGCGTTCGAGGAGGAAATCCACGGCTTTGCATGGCTCGACGATCTGGCCGCAGTCGGCGATCCCGCAGCAAGGGAGGTGGCGCAGCGTTGGCTTTGGGGCTGGATCACCCGCTATGGCAAGGGGCAGGGGCCAGGCTGGGTGCCGGAACTGACCGGGCGTCGCCTGATACGCTGGATCCATCACGCGATCTTTCTGTTGCGCGGGATCGAACGGCCCCAATCGCAGGCCTTCTTTCGCATTCTGGCGCAGCAGACAGAGTTCGTTGGTCGGCGCTGGCAGGCAACGCCACCGGGCGTGGCACGGTTCGAGGCGCTTACAGGTCTGCTTTATGCAGGGTTGTCGCTGGACGGGATGGAGCGGCACGTCCTTCCCGCGCGGCGCGCACTGAGCGAGGAATGTCGCATTCAGGTCGACGATCAGGGCGGAATTCCCACCCGCAACCCCGAAGAACTTCTGGAGGTTTTCACCTTGCTGACTTGGGCCTGTTCGTCCCTCGACGAGGCGGGCAAACTGCCGGAAGAGCCGCATATGGCCGCGATCGACCGAATCGCGCCGACATTGCGCACGCTGCGCCATTCCGACGGCGGGCTGGCGCGGTTCCACGGTGGCGGGCGCGGGCTTGACGGGCGGCTGGATCAGGCGCTGGCGATGTCAGGTGCCAAGAACCGCCATGCCGACGGGCTGGCGATGGGCTATGCCCGGCTTTCGGCGGGCCGCACGAGCGTGGTCATTGATGCGGCAGCTCCGCCTTCGGGGGCGGCGTCGCTCAAGGCACATGCCTCGACGCTGGCATTCGAGCTGACCTCCGGCCGCCGCCCTCTCATCGTCAATTGCGGCTCTGGCGCTGTTTTCGGTGAGGATTGGCGCAGGGCCGGCCGGGCGACACCGTCGCATTCCACGCTGACGCTTGACGGCTATTCCAGTGCGCGGCTTGGCAAACCCGGCATGATCGGGGCCACGCGGCATGAGGCACTGGAGGATACGCCGCGCGAAGTGCCGATCCAGATCACCCATGCGCCGGACGGCATCCGCTTTGAGGGCGGCCATGACGGGTATCGCAAGACCCACGGGCTGACCCATGTCCGCACGCTTGAGATGACATTCGATGGCAGGGCGATCGTCGGTGAGGATCTGCTGATGTCGCTGGACGATCCCGACCAACGGCTTTTTGACCGGCGCCTTGATGCATCCGGGCTCGAAGGGGTACCGTTCAGCATCCGTTTTCACCTGCATCCGGAAATTGACAGCACGCTGGATATGGGCGGAACCGCCGTGTCCATGGCGCTGCGGTCGGGGGAAATCTGGATTTTCCGACACGAAGGAAGCGCAGAAATGACGCTCGAACCCTCGGTTTATCTGGAAAAAGGGCGTTTGAGGCCCCGCGCGACGAAACAGGTCGTTTTATCTGGCCGCGCCATGGAGTATGCGACGCGCATCCGATGGTCGCTGGCCAAGCCGCAGGACACCGCAGTTGCGATCCGCGATCTTGCCCGCGATGACATCGAGCTACCGACCTTAAGCAGACCTGGGACAGCCGACACATGACAGAAAACACAGCCAACCTCGCCCCCGTGCAACGCGTATTGATTTCCGTATCCGACAAGACCGGCCTTGTGGATCTGGCCCGCGCCCTGGCCGAACGCGGCGTCGAACTTCTGTCCACCGGTGGCAGCGCCAAGGCGATCCGCGATGCCGGGATTGCCGTTCGGGACGTGGCCGATGTGACAGGCTTTCCCGAGATGATGGATGGGCGCGTGAAGACCTTGCATCCGATGGTGCATGGTGGCCTGCTGGCGCTGCGTGACAACGCGGATCACGTAGCGGCGATGGACGAACACGGCATTGGCGCGATCGACCTGCTGGTGGTGAACCTGTACCCGTTCGAGGAAACCGTCGCCAAGGGTGCCGATTACGACACCTGCATCGAGAATATCGATATCGGCGGTCCTGCGATGATCCGCGCGGCAGCCAAGAACCACGGCTTCGTCACCACCATTGTGGATGTCGAGGATTACGACGCGCTCTTGGCCGAACTGGATGCCAATGAAGGTCAGACGAGCTATGCCTTCCGTCAGAAAATGGCGCAGATCGCCTATGCGCGGACCGGTGCCTATGACGCGGCTGTGTCCACCTGGATGGCGGATGCGCTGGGCGAGGCGACCCCGCGTCGCCGCGTGGTTGCCGGAACGCTGGCACAGTCGCTGCGGTATGGCGAGAACCCGCACCAGTCGGCGGCCTTTTATACCGATGGATCGGCCCGCCCCGGCGTATCGACCGCGATGCAGCATCAGGGCAAAGAGCTGTCCTACAACAACATCAATGACACGGATGCGGCGTTCGAGCTGGTGTCCGAATTCCTGCCGGAAAATGGCCCGGCCTGCGCGATCATCAAACACGCCAATCCTTGCGGCGTGGCACGTGGCGAGACGCTGAAGCAAGCCTATCAGCGCGCCTTCGATTGCGACCGGACCTCTGCCTTTGGTGGCATCATCGCGCTAAACGGCACGCTGGATGGCGACACCGCCGAATCGATCTCCGAGATATTCACCGAAGTGGTTATCGCCCCCGATGCCGATCAGGCGGCGCGCGACATCTTTGCCAAGAAGAAGAACCTGCGCCTGCTGACCACCAACGGTCTGTCCAACCCGGCACTTGCCGGCCTGACCTATCGGCAGGTTTCTGGCGGCATGCTGGTGCAGGACCGCGATAACGGCGCCATCACGCTGGACGATCTGAAAGTCGTGACCAAAAAGGCGCCAGACGACGCACAACTGGCTGATCTGCTCTTTGCCTGGAAAGTCGCCAAACACGTCAAGTCCAACGCCATTGTCTATGTCAAGGATGGCGCCACCGTGGGCGTTGGCGCTGGCCAGATGAGCCGCGTTGACAGCACGCGCATTGCCGCGCGCAAATCGCAGGACATGGCAGAGGTTCTGGGCCTGTCCGCGCCCTTGACGCAAGGGTCTGTTGTGGCGTCCGACGCGTTCTTCCCCTTCCCCGACGGGCTGCTGACAGCGGCAGAGGCCGGGGCCGTCGCGGTGATCCAGCCCGGCGGTTCCATGCGCGATGACGAGGTGATCAAAGCCGCCGATGAGGCCGGGCTTGCGATGGTCTTTACCGGCATGCGGCATTTCCGTCATTGATGGGGCGACACACATATCGCGCGAAAGGGATGGGGCAGCGATGAAACTGGTGTTCCTGTCCGCTTTCTGGACCTTCATGCTCGACCAGGCAACAAAATGGCTGGTCGTGCATTTCCTGGATCTGCGGTTCCGCGGCGAGATCGACGTCCTGCCGCCCCTGCTCAATTTCCGCATGGCGTGGAACAGGGGTGTGAATTTCGGCCTGTTTCAGGGTGACAGCGACATGGGGCGCTGGATCCTGATCAGCATCGCATTGGCGATCGTGGTTTTCGTTGTGATCTGGATCTGGCGCGATCCGCCGCGCAAATGGGGCCTGATCTCTGCGGGTCTTCTGATCGGTGGCGCGCTGGGGAATGTCATCGACAGGCTGCTTTACGGCGCGGTGGCCGATTTCCTGAACATGAGCTGCTGCGGGATCGAGAACCCGTTTGCCTTCAATGTCGCAGATGTGGCCATCTTCGTGGGTGCTGTGGGACTGGTGCTGTTCCCGGCGCCGCAGAAACCCGGCGGCAAGGCCGGAAAAAAGGCCCCGTGACCTTGGGCGATCAATCGGATATGGCTGACATGATGACGATCAGGAGGGTGGCGATGACTGGGCCGCACATTTGGGTGATGCTGGGAACGATGATGGCGCTGACCGCCTGCGGCGGGTACGAGCGTGACATCACCCTCCATGATCTGCGCAACAACCGGGGCACGCCTGAGGAATTCGCGATCGAGCCGAAGAAACCCCTGCTTGAACCGGCGAATTTCGCAGAACTGCCCGCACCCACGCCGGGCGGGGCCAACCGCACCGATCAGACGCCCAAACAGGACGCGGTCGCAGCACTGGGCGGCGATCCTTCGCGCCTGACACCGACAGATTCCGTGCCTGCGGGCGACGGTGCGCTGATCAATCATGCCAGCCGGCTGGGCCGTGACGGCAATGTGCGTCAGGATCTGGCTGCCGAGGATCTGGAATTCCGCAAGCGGAAGTCGCTCTTCACGTGGAAACTCTTCAAGGAAGACGAGTATAACCGCGCCTATCGCGCCCAGACGCTTGACCCTTACGGCACGGTAAATGCGGCCCGTCAGGCGGGCGCGCGCACACCGACCTCCCCGCCGGGCAACTAAAACGTCGCCCGGCCTGTCACAAAGACGTGGTCGGGCTTGAAACCCCGCAGTTTGAGCGTAGCTTTGCCCTCACACCGTTTGGAGGATCTGCATGCGCAATGCCGTCAAGGGGGCCGTCCTGGCCTTGATCGTGGCCACGGGGCTGGCCCATGCCGAAGAGGCTCCGGTACCACAGGATGACGTCACGACGTTCACGCTGGACAACGGCATGGAGGTGGTGGTGATCGAAGATCACCGTGCGCCGGTCGTCGTCAATATGGTGTGGTACAGGGCCGGATCAGCAGATGAACCCGCCGGTGCCTCTGGTGTCGCACACTTTCTGGAACACCTGCTGTTCAAGGGCACCGACACGCTTGAACCCGGCGAATTTTCCCGGACCGTGGCGCGCAACGGTGGGTCGGACAACGCCTTTACCAGCTACGATTACACCGCGTATTTCCAGCGCGTGGCCGCTGACCGGCTGGAATTGATGATGCGGATGGAGGCGGACCGGATGGTCAACCTCAACCTCGACGAAGAAGACATCCTGACAGAGCGCGAAGTCATCATCGAAGAGCGCAACCAGCGGACCGAAAACGACCCCGGCGCCCTGTTCGGAGAACAGCGCAACGCGGCGCTTTACATGAACCACCGTTACGGCATCCCCATCATCGGCTGGCGGCACGAGATGGTGACGTTGGATCTGCAGGACGCGCTTGATTATTACGAAACATACTACGCCCCCAACAACGCGATCCTCGTGGTCGCGGGCGATGTCGAACCCGAAGAGGTGCGCGCGCTGGCGACCGAGCAATTCGGCCCGCTGCCCCCGAACCCCGAGCTTTCGCCCCGCGCCCGGCCTGACGAGCCACCGCAACTGGCCGAACGGCGGCTGACCTTCCGCGACGCGCGTGTGGCCCAACCCTATGTCAGCCGCGTCTACCTTGCACCCTCGCGCAATGCGGGCGATCAGCGCGATGCCGCGGCGCTGACCCTGCTGGCAGAGGTTCTGGGCGGTGGGCAAACCTCGAAACTCGTGCGGGCACTGACCTTCGACAGCCAGACCGCCGTCTGGGCCGGGGCCTTTTACGACGATACCCGGCTGGATGAGAGCAGTTTCGGGGTTGCAGTTGTTCCGAGTGACGGCGTTTCCCTGCAAGAGGCCGAGGACGCGATGGACCGCGTGATCGCCGAATTTCTCGCTGAAGGTGTCGACGAAGCGCAGCTTGACCGGATCAAGATGCAGCTGCGCGCCCAGACCATCTATGCGCGTGACAATGTCGAACGGCTCGCAAATCGCTACGGGCAGGCGCTTGCCATCGGTCTGACGGTCGAGGATGTGCAGGATTGGCCAAACATCCTGCAATCCATCACCGGCGAAGAGATCATCGCGGCCGCCCGCAAGGTGTTTGACCGCAACCAATCGGTGACCGGATGGCTGACCACCCCCGAGGAGGTAACGCAATGAGATTTCTGGCAAGCTTGCTGACATCGCTTCTGCTGGCCTTCCCGGCCTGGGCAGAGATCGACATTCAGGAAATCACGACACCCGGTGGGTTCGACGCGTGGCTGGTCGAGGAACAAGGCATCCCCTTCGTGGCGCTGGAACTGCGTTTCAAGGGGGGTGCCTCGCTTGACCGCGAAGGCAAGCGCGGCGCGACGAACCTGATGATGGCGCTGCTGGAGGAAGGTGCAGGCGACATGGACGCGCGCAGTTTCACCGAACGGACAGAAGAGCTTGCCGCGCGGTTCAGCTATGACGCCTATGATGACGCGGTGTCCGTCTCTGCCAAGTTCCTGACCGAAAATCGGGACGAGGCCGTGGCGCTGCTGCGCGAGACCCTGGTCAATCCGCGCTTTGACGAAGACGCGATCGAGCGTGTTCGCGCCCAGGTGGAATCCGGCATCCGCTCTGACCTCAAAGACCCCAACAGCATTGTCGGGCAGGCATTCGACGCGGCGGCCTTTGGCGACCATCCCTACGGGTCTTCCGCCGACGGTACGCTGGAAAGCGTGGCGGCACTGACGCGGGATGATCTGGTGGCAGCGCACAAGGGCACGATGCGGCGCGACAATGTCTATATCGGGGCGGCCGGTGATATCTCGGCGCAAGAGCTTTCGGCGCTGATTGATGACCTGCTGGGGGATCTGCCCGAAAGCGGCTGGGAGCAACCCGGACCGGCGGGCTTTGCGCTGGAAGGTGGGATAGACATCGTGCCGTTCGAGACCCCGCAATCGGTTGCGCTTTTCGGGCATGAGGGCATTGAGCGCGACGATCCGGATTTCTTCCCCGCCTATGTCATGAATGTTGTGCTGGGCGGGGGCGGCTTTGAAAGCCGTCTCATGCAGGAAGTCCGCGAGAAGCGTGGCCTGACTTATGGTGTCTATTCCTACCTCGTGCCCAAGGACCACGCGGCGCTCTATCTCGGTCGCGTCGCCAGCGCCAATGACCGCATCGCCGAAGCGATCCAAGTGATCCGCGACGAATGGGCGAAGCTGGCGGAAAACGGCGTGACTCAGGACGAGCTGGAGGAAGCCAAGACCTACCTGACCGGCGCCTACCCGCTGCGGTTTGACGGAAACGGCCCGATTGCGGATATCCTCGTCGGGATGCAGATGGACGGGCTGCCTACCGAATATGTCGTCGACCGGAATGCAAAGGTGGAGGCGGTCACGCTGGACGATGTAAAGCGCGTCGCCAAACGCCTTCTGCGCCCCGAGGACCTGCATTTCACTGTCGTAGGTCAACCCGAAGGGCTGGACGTGCCGGGGCAGTAAAGCCCTGCTTCGGCTGCAATGCAGCCGTTCAGCCAGACGTAAACCTATGGCGTGGACTGCCCTGAAAACGCTTATCTACTATAGGATGTGTTTTGTATATGGAATTCAACCAAGGCCAGAACAACCTGCGGGGAGTGGACGTCATTAACCTTAATTTGCTATAATTTCAAGGCGGTTTAGGTTCGGGGATCACTGAATTGCATTTAGGTTCAAGTTGTTGAATATGATTCGTTCCCCGTGGGGAGTTTAATTAATGACTAATATAATACACGCAGTAGTCGGCTTTGAACAACGCCTTCAGACCGCCTGAGCGACAGGAATTCGCGTTGTCGGCGACTTCAGGTGGGCCGCAAGCCAGCAGATGACCGCAGCCCAAATGGCCCGGAGGTGGGCGAGTATCTTGCGGATGTTGTGACCGCAGCCACAGAGGACCGCGAAGATCGCATCGCCGGTGGTGCCCTT
>NZ_SLZU01000015.1 GCF_004342065.1 Primorskyibacter sedentarius
CCGCAGCAAACGCGCAAAGCCTGATCAGAAAGGCGCTCGCGGTCAGTTCAGCGCACTACTTTCTGCGACCGCAACACGTTGTTTTTCCACAGAATCGGCGGGAAGGAGACCTTCGCTGCATGCGCGAATTGATATGCGAGCTATGCCTGAGCGGTCATTCGATAGCAGTGGCGGAACATCTATTGCGGGTTTAGAAGTTGTGGTTTAGCCCCATATGCATTTCAGCTTCGAACACCAAGATTTCGTTCTCGCCGTCCTGTCGCATTCGCTCTATCAATTCGAGTCTGAGATTGACAATGCCAGCGTCTTGCTGGACATCAACAAACTCTGAGTAGTTGTCGATGAGCTTTCCCGCCAGTATCGAGTTCACCCCGAAGTTCATCAATCTGATCTTGTCCTGATTGGTCGTTCCGTACTTAACCTTTAGGTACAGCTCTTCATCAAGCTTCCCGAGATCGTGCAGAAGCTCCACGTATTTGAGCAAGTGATTATCAACGAAATCCTGCTCCTCCTTGATCCGCACTATCGCCAGATTCACTTGTTCGGCATGCGTCTTCTCGCTGATGACAACCCAGCTCTGGCGAAAAGAGCCTTCCCTGGCGATATCACCCCACTTCCCGACATACACTTCATCGCCGCCCATACCCTCCCAATAGCGAAGGAAGTTCCTGATCATTTCCGCGTAGGACGCGCCTTTGATCTTCCAGTCAATGAGCATGGCGTAGAAGGTCTGGGCGTTCTCCTCCTGTAAACGGCGAAGAATGTCGAAGGCCGCACCGTCCTTGAGGAACGGCACAAACGCAGCAGCAATCAACTCCATGACTTCATTTGAATTCTGAAGCGGCTCAACAAGACCGTCGAGTATACCCTGGATTTCTACCTCGTGCTGTAGAACCTCTATCTCAGAGACGTTGTTCAGAAAGCATGCGCGGCCTACCGGCGTAGCGGCGCGGGCGACGTCCAGCCCTGTGGTGCCCGGAAGGACGTTCTCAAGAAATTCATCGGCCTCGCGCTTACGCTCTTCAGCGTCGTCATCTTCGATCAACCGCTCTTCCAGCAACACGTTATCGATCTCATCTTGAAGCTTCAAATCAACCTGTGCGACGGTCTTGATGAACTTTTTCAAATTGGCCCGACCATCCAGATAGGCATCGCTTCCAACCAGGTATATCTCCGGTTCGAGCATTCTGAGATTCCCAGTCTCGCCGTTGAATATTTCATTGAACCTGCACACCCGGCCTACCAGATTTCGAAACTCGGACTTGGATAGGTTTCTTGGTCCCTTTTTGTTTTCAAAAATGAACATCTTCTCTGCTGGGATGTTCACTCCTTCAAGCAAAGTTGAGTTGCACACGATATGGCGGATTTCAGGGATCTCGCTATAGGCGCGCTCAATGTAAAGCTTCACGATGTCCGGGACTGAACCATGGTGGTACAAGACGCCTTTGCGCAGACCCTCAACAAGCAAATACTCACTGTGGAGAAAATCTGAAATGCTCTCACACACCCGCGCGACACTATCGCTTTCGACACTGTCATTGCGCGGAAGAAAAGCACGCATGAACTGCTCAATCTTTTTGGGCAGGTTGAAGAAAATGATATTCTTCTTGGCGGCCTTCTGCAAAATCAACTCAAGTTCGTCATCGAAGGCATCTTCACCGCACTGAACGAATCTGTCGAAATATTGATCGTAAAGTTGGACAGCTTCGTCCTCCCGGCAGTCAACCAAGTAGAACCGCTCGGTCTTCAGGCCTTCCTTGACCTTGTACTCCTCTGGCTGGATTTCAGCGTATCGAAGTCGCAAGTTCTTGTGATCGACTAAAAACGGTGTCAGGTACTTGAAACGCGCCGCCGGATTTCGCCGCTTTTGCAGGATGATCACCTTAGCCAACAACAAAGCCCGTGTGTCCTCCCCAAGCAAGTTGTGCGCTTCATCTACAAAGACAAAGTCAAAATTGACACTTGGATGCTTGATGAAAAACCTAAGTAACCGCTCTTGGGTCAAGACCGCCAGAAATTTGCGATCACCACCCTGAAACATCTCGGCGTGGGTGATGATTTGACGGTTGTCTCCAGCAACGAGCTTTCTCAGCAAGCGTTGCTTGGTTTGGGCCAGCAAAGCTTTGGTCGGCACCAAGACGCAGATATTGCTCTGGAGATTGCGATTGCAGAACCCGGAAATCAGCTCGGACTTCCCATAAGATGTAGGAGCCGTAACCGTCACGTCCGTCAGATTGTGCTCGAAAAAGAAGTTTCCCAAATCCAGTTGTTGTTGAGTGAAGACCGCGCCTTCGACTTCGAACAACTCCAGCAGTGATGAAAGATATTCCGGGAAAAAATGGGCGGTCTCGTCCTCCGCCGCCAAGCCCGATTGTACACTGTCCACAATCGGCATGAACCCTCGGCCAATCGCAACGTCGTATAGCGGAACGTAGTCGCCCGTAAGGTTCGCATACATCACAACAATCCGGTATCCCAACGCGGTGACATCCGGGTTGTCATTGTTCAGGAACAGGACAGCCGCGGCCAGAAGTGTTTCCGCTTGCGCCCGGCTCAATTCACCACGAGTTAACAGCGATTGATAAAGCTCAAAGAAACCCGAGTTTCTGAGTGTTTTGAGCGGTGCCTTAGCCATCGTCAACCTCGCTCCGTAGGAAATCTACGACGCTTTGGATGGTGTCCTTTTGCAGCGCAATTGACATCAAATCCCGGAACTCATTCATATCCTTCTGTGTGGTGTGCCTTCCTTCAAACTCCGCTCCGGTAGCGAACGCCTGACCGCCGGAAAAACACACAGCCACCAGGACAGCGTTGTAGTCCTGACTTGCTGATTTACCTGCTACAGCCTTTTCGTTGAAACTCTCAAGCAGCGTCTCGATTTGTGACTTGAGCCCTGAATCCTGAATGACCAAACTGGCCCCGTTTACCGCGTTTTGCCAAAGCGTGTGTCGTTCGCTATTCAAAGCGGTCTTCAGGCCATTTTTTGCAAGAGACAAAAGACCGCCCAGCTTGTTGATGCTTGTTTCCACACCGCACTCGCCAGCTTTCACCTCAACAAACCAGATTTCGCTCGTGCCCTTATGATGTAAGACGAGGTCAAATCCCTTTTTGATCGAGTCCTCCTCCATGTTGAAAAATGGTGAGGCCGCACGAAACTCGTCTTCGTAATGCAAGAACAGTACGTGGGTAAGCAGCTCGCCGATCATGCCCTTTTGTGTGTCGGCGGATTTGGTGTCGAATTTGTCGAGGAAAGCTGTGAGCGTCTTCTCGTATGAATAGATAACCGATGTTCTCGATGCCTTGGCTGCGCCATAGCAAATCTCCGACAGGCGCGCCCGGATAACGTTTTTTAACTCATCGGAGATATCGTCAATGGTGAAACATAATGAGCTCGTTTCACTCTTTTCTAATTGAACGCCTTCCAACATGCTCCTTTCACGATCCTTTTCAAAGCAGAATTTGTCAGGATAGAAGATCTAATCCTTTGAAAGGTACCCCCTCGTTACGGTCTTCCTTTACCTCCATCTTTGCAAGCAGAAAGATATATGATGATCTCGTACAAGCTCTTGCTCGTCGGAGCGCTGGCGATGCTCAAGTCAACGTCCAGTTTGGGCCGCAAGTGAACGTGTGTTCGCCCAGGTAAGTCGCAGAGGCGTTGCATGTTCGTTGTGGCACTGTATCTTGCGATCATAGAACTCACATAATCTTGCGATCATGGAACTCACATACCCTATCAATCTCATCGGTTTTGAGAACGGTATCGAGCGCGGTGACGTACTTACGCGCGATGGCGAGTATCTCGGCGTTTGGACATTTATCAAGGATGAAGACAACGAAACTGGTGTGCTTCACTTTTTTGCAGACGGGGAAAGTGAGCCGATGTTCACCGAAAATGTTCCCGTTTTGAGTAGTGGCATGCGGACCGGTATGGCCATGAGCGACCTATGCCGCTCCATCCGAGACTGGCACGAAGCTTAGACGAGAAAACATCACGGGCCGCGACAGCGGTGACGCGAGTGCTGCGAAAGACCGGTTCGGGGAAGTTGCGACGCACCTATGGCCAGTCTGGCGAATGACCGGAGAGGGCCGCATTTATTGTTTGAGCGGTATGACGTTCGATCCGCCGTTGGCGAACGCAACGGCGCCTTCGCTGCGGATAGTATTAAGCGCCTCGTCGAAAGCTGCCCGATCATCGTCGAAGAGATCATCCCAAACGATGGATGTGCCGTCTCCGGTCACAACCTCCAGCGTCCAGCCCTCCCCGCCTTCGAGTTTGTAGATATCCACCTTGAATGGCACCCCATCCTCTACAATGCGCTGCGAGGCGCTGGATATGACGATGTTTGGTTCGCTTTGCATCTGAATACCTCGTTGGTCTTCGGCAGAGAATAGAGGCGGTGATCACGAAAGCCAATGTCCGCTAAGCAGGAAAACAAACGCTGCAACAGAGACGAACGATGAAAGGCAGCGAAGGGCAGGTCATGTGCGATCAAGGCTCTGGCGCAAGTGTCGCAGCCAATTTGGATCTTACAATATGCTCAGCTCCAGACGAATCTGGCAGGATCGGCAGACGGAGGTGGAACTTCCGCCGCCTGAGTGAAAGCTGCCCCAGTCTCGTCAGCTTGTGCACCTGCCGTCGGCGCGCGCTCAAGGGTATATCGCTGTTTCAGCGCTTGGCAGTGACAGAAATGCGAACTCCCTCCGCGCTTACGGGCATGAAGCTCAAGTTGGTATTCGGTTCCGGAAGCTCAGCGCTCTTCTTGTGAAGCCAGGGATAATCAGAGGTCGCGTATACCTGCTTCAGACAGCCAGCCAGTTGGAGCTGATTGAAGAAGCGAATATCGGAACCTTTCGCCTCCCTCACGGCAAATTGGGGAGGCAGTTCCACTCCGCTTGATTTGGGACGGTGACTTGCCACGAAACATACTTCAGGGGTCAAGGGTAAAGAAATGTAGCTACCTTGCCGCCAGTATGCCGGCCCGCTGAATTTCTCGAGTGTCTCCGGACTCTCGTATAACTGCACCGGGCTATCGGAGATGATAAATCTCATACCTCGCGGCGCGCGAAAGAGGTGCCAGTCCATTTTCGATACTACGGGGGCAAAATGCTTAGCAGCTGATAAAGACCTAATGGTCGCCTCGAAGCTCACTGAGATTGTCCCGTCTTCATCTATTCTCAGCCCGCTCTCGTCCGTTAGCTTTGCGACATCAAACTCGTCTCTTCTTTCTGAAGCTTGAGTAATTTCCCGAACGTAGCTTTCTACAGATTTTCCCGTTTCTTCGCCAAACTTATTGTGCTCGATCCCGAGCAGCATATCCGCAAATTCTTGCCTTTTCCGCGGCGAACGAAAATCCTGTGACGTCAGGAATAACGCAAAGTCTTCACGTTGTTCGACCGTGGGCTTGGCTCCGGAAAGCAGTGCATGAACCGCGGCTGGTCCAGCCCCTTCAACTTGGCTTAATTCCTTTTCAATAGTCTGCGTGTCAACTTCGCCGGAATCCAGCTTGGCTGCATTATAGTAGCGCTGACATGCGACATCTTTTGGAGAGGCCCGAAACGACAGTCCCTTGCCGCGCACAAAAACACTCAACTTTTCGGTGTCGTCTGAAAATGCTCTCAGCAGGAACTGTAGCACGTAGTGTTGGCGTTTCACCTTCGACAAGGCGCTCCCCTCTAATGGCTCTACTCGAACTGATTTCCAGCCTTTTTCATATCATTCCAACGAAGCAGGTCTATACAGAGGCAGCTCTTGGGGCGCGAATGTAGCGTCAAGGCCCCGACGTCCGCTCCAGAGACGCCGCGATGCGGCAAAGTTGAGTGGCTGGAGGTCGGTTGTGGGCCGACTTGCAAACGCAACAGCGCCCCGCGCTGCCGTCACGAATTCGAGAAAATTCAGCGTTGTGCACGAAAGATCGGTCTCCTACGCCGCGCACGATTTTGGGAACTGCGGCGCCCGGGTCTAATTGCCTCGGGCCATGCTGGATCAACCGCTCACCCGTGACGACCTTGAGGACTTCTTCCGCATCCGGAAGAAGACTGGCGGCACTGATCGGCGGGCCTTGAACAAAGTGCTTCGCGCGCTTGGCATCCAGTTACGAGGCGGGACCACGCGGTGGTCTGTCGTGCTGCACGCGATCGGCCTATCCGAGACCCAGGATCCGGCGCATTGGGCCGATCTGAAGGCGCCGTTGCTCACAGCGGACGACGTGGCGGCGCAGCTCGGTCTGGCCGACACCTCCATCATCTACCGCTGGGGGAAGGGCGAGTTGGCGGTCGGCATGCCACCGTTCCCGGCCGTCATCGACCTCTCGAACGGGCGCAAGCAGGCCCGCGCCAAACGCTGGCGCCGGGCCGAGGTGCTGGCATGGCATAGGGGTCAATCCATTCCACAATACGCCAAGGCTATAACGGCTTTTGGCTCCCTAACCCCCGCGAATTGAGGTCGGCACCCATGACTTCGACACCCGCGGACACACACAAATGCAACCAGACGACCTGCCCCACACGCAAACGACCGGGATACAGACACCCGCCCGGTTTCACGGGCGGCAACCTCGGAGGTGTGTGTGTCCCGCGCGCGCTTTGGCGACTTAAAGCGCACGCAAGCGACCCACACCCCCACCCTCTCGATTTTGACGCAAGCAGGACCGGAAAGGACATCGCATGCTTGATCTGACCAGCCATCCAAGAACTTCAACACACGCCGCTGCCGCTATCGGACCGGTGCCCGCGGTGTCGGGCCAACCCGGCCCAACGCTCGACGATATGCACGCCCATGTGGCCGCGCGAAGGGACATCTCGGACAAGACGCGGGACAGATATCTCAGCGCCATCACGAAGGCCGGCGAGCGCCTCAACAAGCCACTGGCCGTGATCCCGGCCGAATTAGCACTTCTCGAGGAGCGATTTCCGCTCGACGGCTTCGATCCCACGCATTGGTCCACCGATACCGCATATCAGCTGTTTCGCCGTCGGCTCCAAGCGCCGCTGCGGGAATTTTTGGGCGTGCATAAGAAGCAGGCCGCACTGCGGGCGCAGGAAGATGACTGGACCATTCTCTTCGCGGCCATCGAACCGCTGAGCAAGGGAAAGGTCGGCAGGACCGCCAGATGGCATCCGATGAAGTTATCCATGCTCCGAACTTTTGCGATCGTGGCGCGCGCGTATGGCTGGCAGCCGCGCGACCTGACACTGGCCGAAGCGCAGAGGATCGACGCTGATTTCCGCGGCAACAAACGGGAGGCCAACGCCCGCGCGCTCCGGCGGCTTGACGAGTTGCGGGAGTTTCCGCAGATCCTACCGCTTCTGCCGCCCCATCCGATCGGGTTTTCAGCCAAGCGCCGTGCGCCACTACTGACGGCACTCCACCCCTCTTGGGAGGCACAGTTTCTGCCCTGGATCGAGGCGGTCACCAGGACCGGCTGGGATCCGGTGGGCAAGGTCTTCGCCGACGATCATGCAGGACACGCGCATGTCCTGCGCGCAGCCTTCCGCACTGCGTTGCGCATCGGTGTCGAGATCGGCGCGATCGGGCCCGACCAGCCTGATCTGAAAGCCATTCTCGCAGAGGACGAGATTCTCTGCGCTATCGCCGGCGAGATGTTCGCGCGGCGGTTGCGGACCCGCAGGAACGGCCGCCTCGAGCCGCGCACCTCACGCAAGTATCTCAAGGGGCTTAACCAGGTCCGCGCGCATCTCGGCATCGACACCACCATGATGAAGCTGGTGTTGGCCAACAACTCGGTGTCACGAATGGGCAAGAAGGCCGACCGCTGCATGACGCCGACAAACCGCAAGTTCTGTGAGGGCGTGGTGGAAAAACCTGCCCTGCGTCGGCGGTTTCTCGGCGCGTTCAAGGAACTGCGCGCGACCGCCCAGTCCATCTCGGCGCAGATCGCCGCGGAGGACCGCAAGCCCACACCGAGAGAGATCGCGCGCGTGCGGATGCTGGGCGCCGCGGCTTGTTTCGCCGCGATCGAGATCGGCGGCGCACCAATCCGCGTTGAGAACGCGATGCGGCTGACCTGTGTCGGCGAGGATGCCCAGATCCGAATCCCGGAGTCGGGCAAGAAGCCGATCAAGGTGCTGATCCCGGCAGAACTTACAAAAAATAAGGCCGAGATCGCGTTCCCGGTCCGGGCAAATAAACATGGCTGTCACGACACGATCCGCTGGTATCTGCAGGTTATCAGGCCGATGTTTCCGCACGCGGCAACAAGCCCGTTCCTGTTCCCGGCCATCAAGACCCAAGGCGCACATTTCAATCCCGACTTCTTCGGGGCCGAGTTCGCAGGCCTTATGCGGACGGTCGTCAACATGCCGATGACGCCACACCAGATGCGCCATGGGCAAACCTCGCTGCTGCTTGATCGGCATCCGAACGAGATCGAGGTGATTGCCAAGCGGATCGACGACACGCTGGGCACCCTGCGCCAGTTCTACGGCTGGCTAAACTCGATGAAACTCGTCGAACACGGTCAGGATCTGCTGGTCGGACTCATGGAGGACTGACATGGCCTATGACACGAGACCCCGCGAGGAGATCCTGGCGGCCCCGCATTTCGACACCTTACGGGCGGCGCCGGGGATGACGCAGGTCGGGCGGCGCGAGCTCCGAACGCTCGATCGGTTTTTCACTTTCGCCGCCGAACGCGGCATCGCCGTGCCCGCCGTCGCCGACTTCCTGGCCTTCGTCGCGGGGGACCGCTCAACCCGCCGGCTCGACGATCTACGCACGGCCCTCGACCGGCTCCTGCCGGACGGGACCCCCGTGCGGGAGACCGTGCGCGCGGCGATCCGTGAAAAGCGCCCACGCAGCCGGTCCTGCGACTGGCGAAGCCGGGAGGAACTGCGTGATGATCCTCTCTTGGCGCCCTACCGCGACATGCCCGCCTTTAATTACGTGCCGCTCGAGGATCTGCGCGTGCTCGCTCGATTCCTGACCTTCACACAGGCGCGGGGCATCAACGTGCCGACAGAGGCGGACTTCTTGGCCTTCACCGCCGATACCAGGTCGAGTCGGCGCCTGCGCAGTCTGAAGTCCGCGCTCGATCGCCTGCTGCCGGGCAATCCGGCAGTCCATGTCGTTCTGGCGGAAGCGATCGAGGCGAAAAGCCCCCCGCGGTCGGGTCAAGGCCCTGGCACTCCTCGGGCCGTGGCGACGCGTCGCGTCGATGCTGCGGAGCTTCCGGAAGCGTGGCGGGCCTTGCTCGCCAGGATGCGCCTCGGGGCGCTGCCGATGCACACGGCCGTCCCGGCGGCGTCCGTGATCGACAGCATGGAGGAGACTCTGCGCGAATACGTGAAGGTGCAGCGGGATGCCGGGGCAGACGTCGCGATCAGCATCGAAGGCGTGCGCCGGTTCGAAGCGTCACGCGCGGCACATGCGGCTGCGCGCAAGGATCCGAAGTATCGTGACCATGGCAACCGCCCGGCGACACGGCACACCGCCGTGATGCGCCTGCGGCAGTTCGGCGCGGCCCTCGGGCTCGATCCGCTGCTTCTCGTCGCGTTGCGCGAACATGAAGCCCTGCTTCGGCGGGACATCGGCACGGTGGTGCCGCTGAAGTTTGCCAAGCTCGACAAACTGCCTGGTCTCAAGGCCACCTGGGCAACGGCTACACGCCTGCTGGCCGAGAGTGTCGAGGCGCCCCGGCGCCAGACCCGGCTGCGCCTGCTCAACGAGGCAGTGATCGTGGCGCTCTGGACCCTGCTGCCGTTGCGCCTGCGCGACGGACAGCTGCTGTGGGGTCGGGATGTGCTGTTCGATGGCACTCGCTACCGGGTAGATATTGTCACCGCCAAGGAAGATGAGCCGCTGCGCGGAGCGTTGCACGGCGTGCTCACCCCGTTCCTCGACGCGCTGGTTCTGCGCGGGCTCGATCCGATCTGGCTCGAGGAGATGCGGGACCGGGCGATGGCCGAGGGACCGCCGCTCTTCCGTTCCGTGGATGGCCGCCAACTCGCGGCCTGCTATCCCTCGACCGTCTGGCGGACGCATTTCCGGACCGGCGCGCATATCTCGCGCAGCCAGGTGCATACGGAAATGGGTCAGCTTGGCCCGGAAGGCGTGGAGGCGGCCTTGGCACTCGCTGCGCAGCGGGACCCGCGCACCGCCTCCCACTACCAGGGCAAGGCCGTCGCCGCCGCCCGTCGCCGCAAAGGACAGGACATGGTCGATACCCTGCTCGAGGAGTGTCTGGGGTAAGGATTTGCGGCTCAGACAATCATGCTGGTCTTGCAGACCAGCAAGTAAAGTAGGGTGGACACAAGGGATATCGGTTCCGCCGCGCAGTCGCTGTGACGCGCGGCGGAACAGAGATCCCTGGTCTCGAAGGTTGTTCAGCTGGTGTCGTTTCACACGCCAAGAGGAGACTTCAATGTATCACCAATCCCACCCAATTCTGCCCGCTGATGACGATACTTGCCAGCCAGAGCGCGGCGATGTCGTCCTGTTCCGTTTTCCGGTCAACGATGGGGAAGACGAGGTCGACGGGCCCAAGCGTCGACCCTGCCTGGTGCTCGACACCTTCGACTGCGGCGGTGAGCGCTTCGTCGAACTCGCCTACGGCACGTCGGCCAAGACCAAGGCGAACCGCGGCTACGAGATCTTGGTCAAGCAGGCCGCTTCTCGCGCGTCCGCAGGGCTGGACAAACCGACACGCTTTGTCGGGGCCCGGCGGACCATCGTGCACATCAACGACAGCGGCTCTGATTGCTTGGCCGAAGGGATGAAAGTGATCGGTCACCTCGATAACGCGCTCCTGGCGCGCATGAACGCCGTCCGCGCACGGATCCAGGCGGAAGCGGATATTGCCGCACACTACCGTGAGGAAAATTGCCGGTAAAAGGCGCGATAGGCGCACGAAGATCGCGGTTTCCGATAGGGAACCGCGCCTTCTGGCACTCCCAGACCCCCAACAAAACAAGGATACAGACAATGGAACTTCCCTGCACCTCCGCCGACGAACTCACCACTATGGCCGCCTCCTGCTTCCCGCTGGCCCGCGCCGCCGCGACCGGCATCGAGCAGGATGTGCTCGACCTCATTGCGCCTGCACCCAAGCGCGAGGCCAAGAAACTGGCGGCCCGGCTTCAGAGCGGGGCGATCTTCGAGAAAGGCATCCTTGCGATGCTGCACGAGATCGTCGGCGTGCTCGACTCCGAGATCGTCGAGGGTACCTATGTGGAGACCTGCTACGATCACAGCCCGGAGAACGTATCGGAGAACCAGAGCTGGAGCCGGGAACGTCTCACACCCGATGCCGAGAGGCTGACCAGCGCGCTCGCGGTGCTGAACGAGCTCTACGCCACACTCTCGGCGGTGCACGATGTCCTGCGCGCGGAAAAGGCACTGGAAGAGATGCGTGCCGCGGCCTGATTGAGCACGCGAGCGGGAACACCCGCGTCAGGGCGTGCCGACGATCCTTCTGCTGCTACAGTTGTCGGCGCGCCCGCCCAAAAAATGCATCCGTGCAGTTCTCCGCTGAATGGGCTCCCGAAACGCGGGCCCACTTACATCACCGAGCCGCCCTCATGCACCCGCGTCTCGAATGGATGCCAAGGAAGGACACGCAACATGACCCGTCACTCCCGCCAAACACAAGGCTTCGAACGCATCTCCGCCATGATGGATGTCGAAAAAGAAATGGAAATCCTCGAAGATAGTATCGAGTTCGCCGCACGCCTGATGGTGACATTCATCGACCCAGGATGCGGTGACGCAGACGGCCTGGAGGCGATCACGCGAAAGCTGGCGACCGCAACTTCTGAAGCCCCGCCCGACATCGCGAAGGTCGACCAACTTTTGAAGCGCGCGCTGGCGATGTGCTTCGATTGCGGCTGGCTGGCCGGTGACACTGAGGTTACTCCGTGGCACCTGACTCGTCTGATGCTTCAGGCAGTTTCGGATGACGACAGGCTTAGAAACCTCGTGGACAGCTCCCTTGCAGCGCAGCAAACCGCGGATACGTCAACGCGGGACAGGCAACCCCAGAGATAATGAGCAGGGCGAGTTGGCGTGGTGTTTTCCACGTCGGCGCCTCAACTCTGCGTAGGAACTGGTGCTGTGGGCTGGGACGAACCGCCTTCATCGCCCCGCTTAGCCCTCGTCCTCGAGACAGGCGATTTCGCCCTGATCGGTCGAAGTCGTGAGCCATGTCGGCTCATCAGGCCCGGTTCCCTCGAACTCCGCTATCAATGCTAAACTGGCCGACAGAGTTAAGAAAGGCGCAAGTCCTCTGTCGTCGTCTTCTATTGCGGCGATTACGTCTGACGCAGTCGCTTCAACGTCGAGGGCGCAATGCTGGTCCACGTCGAACGCGATTTGACCTCCGATAGCAATGACCATGTCAACTTTCCTTTCTTCTGGACGTGCGGCGACACCGTGCCGAGTTCCGCAGGGGTTCAGCGCCAATCACACAATGCGAGACAAATGGCAGTCTTGTTGAATACCGCACCATCGGCCGTCGTCTGACCAGCGAGTTCCTCGCAAAGAAACGCAGCGGCACAGCTGATTCCGAATTCTTCGACGAGCCTGCATGTCTTTTGATAAAGACCATAGTCGTTGCTGAACTCCATTGAGATGCTCCACGTTTTCCAGCTTTTATCGCCATTGTAAGCACTGGGTTTCCTCTTGGTCTTCATATCTTGATCTCCTTTTCTTGTTCTGAACAGGAGATCGTTTCGATTGCGTCGTTGCGGAAACGCATCGGTGGGCGTGGCGCAGAAACTCACTGTTTCCGGTTTCGCAACATCGGCCCCTTTTTTGACACGCGCCGCGGAGCCGGGAACCGCAAAGTTGCGCTGCGCTGCGCGTCATGTCGGCGCTCTTCGATCTTCGGGGCCAAGGGGCGAGGAACCCGGTCGAGATGGGTCAACCGGCCCTGACAGGGAACCAAGCACGGCGCCCGACGGCCTCAACTTGCTTGCCAGCGCAGATGCCAGCGCCCGTCGGCCCCGATATTCGCGGGTCAAATAGCCTTGCTGCTGAAGACACTCGCAGCATTCAACGTCGAGATCGGGGTGGAATCACGTAGCGGCCCATGCGCCACTTCGGCCACCTGTCGCGGACATTCCCCCGCCCGGGCCAAGACGAGACAGGTCTCGGCCCGGGCGCGCGGCAAGTCCCGTCGGATTCGGATCGCATGCAGTTCTAAACCCCTCACACCGCTATTGATGTCATTCATAGCGGCGCGAGGGTTTTTCCGGGTGCGGGCCAGCCAGGTTTCCGCGGCCTTGTCGCTCTTGAACGCACCAGGGGTGCATTTCGGCAGTTCCTTGGCAGTCAGGACCAGAGCCCGGTTTCCGCTCGCGGCCTCCCGAAGCGCCTTACCCAAACGACCGATCCGGGGCAAAAGATCATCGAACCGGACCAAATTGTCTACCGGAATGCCCGGAATGGGGATGTTACAGGCCAAGATCACCCGTTTGCGATAGGGCGCCCGTGCAAGCCGCAGGCGCTCGACCAACTGCCGCGTGCAGCATTCCCGGTGCTGCATCTGGATTTCCCGGATCCGGTCGTCAGGGTGCACACGAACTGACGCCGCCACGCTCTCTCCGGACGACATCTCGTAGGGGACAAGAACCTCGGGCATCTGGCGGCGGCCATTCTCGTCAGCTTTTACGAACTGCAATGGCCGTTCGTCCCGGTCGCCGAAAAGGCTGCGGCCCTGATCCTCCAGCGCCTCCACCGGCAGCTCGTTCCGGCCCAGAACGATGACCGTCGAGTAATTCTCGTAACGGTTCGACCCGAGTGCCCTGTCACCGAACCATAGCCAGCTCGCGCCGAAAAGCTTGCGATCGAGCATGATCCTAACGGCCTCGCAATCCGGCGTCGACCGCGAAATTAGTCCGGCTTCTTCGAAGAACTTGCGGGCCACCTTTTTCGTGCAACCGACAAGAACACCGCCGACGCGGTCATTCCTGTCCCGTTCGACTTCGGTCTCGATTAGCAACCGGCACTCTTGTCGAAGTTTACCGGATCCGAGCAGCTGCGTCGTACTCATCCGCAGGTTCGAGACCTGAGTGATCTCCGCGTTCGGCTGCAACCGCTGGGCGCTGACCTCGATCCCGGGAAAGAAGGTGTGGAGAATGGTCTCGCTTGCATCCGCGTCGAGGATGAGCGTCGGAATGTTGCCCAGGACTTTCCTCGCGCCGTGACAGACGATCTCCTCGACTTCCGTGGTGTCGCCATTATCCGCCATATATCGCCGAAGGCGAAGCGAGATCCGATCCGGTGTTACCCGGCCAAGATCTCGGGCATCTGCCAAGGCTTCCCAGATCCGCGCGTATCGGTGGGCGTTGGATTTGCAGGCCTGGAACCGCGCGAACGCCTTGATCTGCTCCTCTGTCGTCATGTCTGGCTTGATCGCAGGCAGCTGTTCGACGTTTTCCCGCTCCTCCAATGCAAAACGACGGTATTGCGTTCCATCATAGGGCAAGCTCGAAAAGTCGCGACCCGAGCGGAGGACGTCGATGACTTTTTTCGCAGCCCGCAGAATGATGTTGCTTTCTGCCGGTTCGTCTTTTGGTTCGGGAAATCGCCGGTCCCGGGTGAAGGATTCCACCGACACCGAGGTCGGGCGCAGCATCTTGGGCCAGAATTTCTCGTCCACAACACGCAGTGCCTTTGTGCGTCCGGTGGGCGTCGGCAGATAGATGAAGTTGTGCGCGCCATAGCGGTCGACAGGGATACCCTCGGGCAGCTCGAAGCTTTGCCGCTGATAGGCGCAGCTGTCGAACAGCGGGCAGCGCCGCACGATCTCGTCGGCGCCTTTCCCTTCGCGCAATTGGCACAGCGTGTCGCCGACCTTCAGGCCCGCACCGGCCACCTTCTCCGCCAGTTCCCACTTCTGGCACATGCGGGAACTCGGTTTTTCGGGGTCCAAGGACGAACGTCCGCGGATCTGTGCCGTAAGAGTGCCGTTTGTGTCCGTGGCCAGAGCACGCGCCCTGTCACACGCCTCCTCAGAAAGATCCGTCGTGGGCGACAGGAAAAGCGCATCACCGCCAATCCGGGTTCGCGAGTTTCCGGCGAGGATCGCCTGCGTCCTGGTCGTCTTGCCGCTTCCCGGACTGGGGGCGAGCGCAAGAGCCGGAGCCGGATCCTCGCTTTCAAAATCGTGGGCGGCGGCATCGCCGAGGATGGTGAAGACAGTCTCGTCGATCGTGCGTCCGACCTCCTCGAGACTGGCGAAGTTCGTTACCGGCGCGGGATGCGGCCAGGGCACGACGTCCGTGCCGGCGAACTGACCTTTCGTGTTGCGAATTACGGGAGCCGACGCAGGAACGGCATCGGCGGACGGGGCGGTGGTGGGGTGTGCATGATGTGTCATGCGCATAATTTCGGTTCGCACCCACGCTCCTCGTTGCGGTTTGCCCTAACTCAAAACGGTTGTTGCCAACAATTCGAGTTAAATGCCGAAAAGAAAACGCTGAACCGTCAAGATTGACTGCCGTTCGGCCTCTGGCGACGTGCCACGCCCGCGGTTGGCTGACCGATGACAACGAGGATCGTCCGTGCCGCCTACCCCGTCTCATGCTGCAGGCAGTCTCGGATGGCGACAGGCTCAGAGACCAGTTGGACAGCTCCCATGTACCGCTGCAAACCACCGGGGATGTGTCAACGCAGGAAAGACAACCCCAAGGACTATGAGTAAGGGCGAATTCGCGTATTGCTTTCAACGTCTACCCTGCATGTCGACTACAAGATTGGTGCTTCGGGCTCGGACGAACTGTCATCATCGCCCCACTCGACCTTCGTCCTCGGGACAAGCGAACTCGCCCAAATCACCGCAATCTCCTTGAACGCACTTCGGTACATTCGTTGAAAATTTCCCAGATCGGCTACGGAACGTGCTAAACTGCATTTGTTTGAAAACTCGATTTCTCTGCACGAGTGCTTTATGATGGTCACGCGAAGGCACACACTTACTTTTCTTGCGGCATCTGCGGCAGCGCTCTCTACACCGCATGTGCGCGCCGCCAGCAGCGGTCGAACTGTCATTCGTCATCCCGACTACTTCAATAATTTCGATCCCGCCAACTTCGCCCGGCATGACGAGATAATCACTCGCAATATCCTCGCACCGCTGGTTAGGTTGAAACGGCAGAATTCAGGCGGGTGGACTGTTGAGCCTCAACTGGCCGCCGCTTGGAACGAGCGGAGCCCTACCGAGATCGAATTCGACCTGCGTGCCCAGTCCTGGTCTGGGGGATCCTCCGCGATTACCGCCGACGACGTGGCCTACTCCTTTAAGCGGATCGCCGGGTTGACGGACCCTCCTCTCAATGCTTTGCGCGCGCGAAGCTGGAGCGGATTAACAAATGTCGAGGTCGACGACGACAAAACGCTCCTGGTATCGATGGCAGGTCCCGTGACGGGCATGATGACCGGTGTCCTGGCGCGAGGACCGGGCTGTGTCGTCTCTCGTGAGCGGGTCGAGGCAATGAGTGGCAGGCAGTTCACGACACGTCCGGGCCACAGTAGCGGACGCTATAAGATCGCTTACCTCGACGAGATGAGCCATCTGGACCTCGACGCAGATCCAAACTGGTCGGGAGAGCAGCCTGAGATCACGGGCGCCCGTTTCTTGGTGATCCTTTCGGAGCAAGAGGCCGAGTTACGCTTCAGGTCGGGCCAAATCCATCATACAGAAGCAACGCCGGACGTGTTGAAGGAAAAGGCGCAGGCGTTTGAAGAGATCGCCGCAGAGGAGCGCGACGTTGTGCTAACGGACGTCCCGACAGCGACAGTGAGCTACGTCGCCTTCAACTCGACCAACGGCCCCCTCTCCGATCCCTCCCTGCGCAGGGCGGCGCTTCTCGGAATAGACCCCAGGACTGTGCTGCGTGAGGGCTACGGCCCGAACGGCGCGCGAGAGGCAACGGGCGTTATAGCAGATTTCGTGCTCGGCGCCCTACCGGAGCGACTGGAAAACTTCAGCCCCGAAGAGGCGCAAGTTCTGGTTCGTGAAGCCGCTTACTTCGACGAAGTCGTCCGCATTGGTGCCCGGGAAACGAAATCCGAGATCGAGATGGCGCAGAGCATCGCTTCGCAGCTTCGGGAGATCGGGATCAGGACGGAGGTTATCGCCAGACCCGCCGCCGACTTCTTCGCGGATTTCCAGAAAAACGTCTACGATCTGGCGATCAGGCGCGTCGCCGGGCAGAATCTCGATGGCACTTCCAGCCTTTTGGCCTTCACGACGGAGAACAGCGGCTTCTTCTCCCTGGGTTTCCAGAACGAGGAATACAACGATATCGTGGAGAAAGCGAGTTTCACCGACAATGTTGAGGCACGAGTGGAACTGATGAGGACTGCTCAGACCATCCTCTCGGATAACTCGGCTCTCCTTCCCATTGCACAAGAGAAAAAGCTCGCGCTCAGTCGGGGCGTACGCCCGGCTTACTACCCGGACGGCAGCATCGGCGACCTTGGCGACTGGCTTCCACTGGAATGATGCGGGCTCGGTGGGTCGTAATTGCCATGACACTACTCTTTGCGACCGCTGTCCACGCGCAGCGGGAGCGGGCCTGTGAACGGTTCGTCGAAATCGACTTCACAGATTTGCAGACGGCGCTGAAGTCGCATGCGGCAGAGCGCGCAGAGACACGATTTGGCCCGCGACTGGACCTGTCCTGCCACAATATCAGACGGACGTTGATCGAGGCGGAGGAGCCCGGGTTCCTGCGGGGTAAAAAGCTGGAAGGGATCGATTTCACAGGCGCTGTATTGGTTGAAGTCGATCTGTCCAAGGTGCAGATGTCCGACTCGCTGCTCGTCGGTGCCAATCTTGCCGGCGCCGAACTCGCTCATGCACGAATCTGGCAACAGGACCTGTCCCGCGCGAACCTTGCGGCGGCGGACCTGACGGGAGCGTCGCTTCTGGGAGCCAAGTTCACCGGCGCAGATCTGACGGGGGCCAACTTGAGCGGGGCTTCGTTGTCACGGTCGGACCTGACGGCAGCCTGGCTCGTGAACACGAACCTTGAGGGGGCCGATTTGTTCGGGGCGACACTCGCCCACAGCATTTGGCAACCTCGCGGTCAATTCGACCGCGGGAATGTCGGCAACCTTCGCGGCGTCCGCAGTCTCCGCGTCAATCTCTGCGAGTCCTCGTTCGGCGCGCCGATTGCGGACTGCGAAACGCCGGTAGCAGAGCCTGATTTCTCCGGGCTCAACCATTTGATCGAGACGTTGTCGCAAGCTGGGCACAGGCAGGCGGAGCGCGACGCGACTGCGGCGCGGGAGGAAATGCGAAACGACCTGATGGTCGCGCATTTCTTGGCCGACCCCCTGTCAAATTTCACGGACGGCGTCGTCGCTATCTTTCGCAGGTTACTTTTCGATATTCCGGTCGACTACGGGACCCGCCCATTCGGCGCACTGTGGGGCCTCATGCTTTCGTGGATTTTATTCGGGGCGGCATACACTGCGGCATTGAGGATAGCGCCGAGATCTGCCGAATTCGCGCTCTACGAGTCGCAGATGGAAGGCAGAATCGTGCTCCGCTCGCTGCGCAAGCCACCATACCGGGCCTTCGTGCGCGCCGGGGATGCCGAGGTGACGCGACTGCATCCCGCGACGCTGCCGCAGGCCGTAAAGCACGGGGCCCTCTTCAGCCTTGCCATGGTGTTTCGGGTCGGCTTCCGGGACGTGAATGTCGGCGAATGGGTCTCACGCCTGCGCGCGAACAAGGTGGAGTATGTCGCGACAGGCTATCTGAGGACATTGGCGGGTGTGCAGTCGCTCATAAGCCTATATCTTCTTGCCATATTTTTACTCACGTTTTTCGGCCGCCCATTTCAGTGAGATGGGGCTCATTACTACCTGACCTCTGTGCCGCTCGCATCGAGGTCCGGACCTGTCCCGATACCCGACACCTATATCTCGCGGCTCCTGTCCCCCCACCCTGCTGGTCCCTTATTCATAACAAAAGTCTGCACCCCACCAAACTCGACTTGAACAGAATTCAAAAGCCGATGCAGGAATTGCACTTGCGTGCCGCCTGCGATTGTGCACACTTTTATAGATACGGTGCGCTCGCAGAGGCCGCATCGTTGATTTTGCTGGATTTTCTGCCATAGTCTCCGGCCCCTACCGCCGGAGCCAATTTACCAGCTACCCCCTGAAAACATTGAGTTTTCGAGATCCAGAGTCGGAGCTCGACGACGAGGTGCACACGGCGGTGCACGACATGTGCACAGGAGGGCATTTCTATGCCCCGGAATCGGAGACTACCATCCCACCTCGAAACGCGCCGCGCCGGTTACTACTGGCGCAGACGCCTACCCCGTTCCCTACGGCACCGGGGCACAGTGTCGCCTAACCTCTCGGAGGAAAAAATTGCGACGGGGTCCAAAAAGTCTCTTCGTGCTTCTCAATGCGTAGCCTTGTCCTTCGCGACGCGAAGTTTTTGGCCCGGCTTACGCTCTGTTGCACAGAGCGCAAGCCTTTGAATTGATTGGTACCCAAGGCCGGACTCGAACCGGCACGCCCGTTAAGGCGGGGGATTTTGAATCCCCTGCGTCTACCATTCCGCCACTTGGGCAACGCGGTGTTCTCTAACCAAGCGCGACGGCTTCGTCCAGAGGCAAAGTCATATGTTGACCTGCAAAGCGCCACATGTTCTTAGCCAAGCAACCCGAATGACGTGAGATTTGTGATGCTTCGCCGTACCTATGACCGCATGCTTGGCCTCGCGGACCATCCCCAGGCCCTTTGGGTGCTGGCCTTCGTCGCATTCATCGAAAGCTCTGTCTTTCCGATTCCCCCCGATGTTCTGATGATCCCCATGATCCTTGCACGTCCAAGCAAGGCATGGCTGATCGCTGGGGTGGCCATGGTCAGTTCCGTGGTCGGCGGCTTGCTGGGCTATGCCATCGGGGCGCTTTTTTACGAACAGCTTGGCCTGCCGATCCTGCAATCTCTGGGCAAAGCCGATGCGGTCGCCGCGTTCAACACACAGTTCAACGACTTTGGCTTCTGGGCCGTGCTCGTGGCTGGCATCACGCCCTTCCCCTACAAGGTCATCACCATCATGTCGGGCTGGACCGGGATGCCGCTGGTGACGTTCATTGCCACATCGGTTCTGGCGCGCGGGCTGAGATTCTTCATCGTCGCCGGTTTGCTGCGGATCTTTGGCGCACCAATTCGTGATTTCATCGAGAAGCGTCTGGGGCTTGTCTTTACAGCCTTCGTGGTGTTGCTTCTCGGAGGATTCCTGGTGGTGAAGTACCTATGAACTGCAAGACCCTGACGATCCTTGCCGGGCTTGGTTCGGCCCTATTGATCCTGGGCGCCTTCGGGTTCCAGCACATCGGGGGCATGGCGCCTTGCAAGCTGTGCATCTACCAACGCTATCCACACGCCGTGGCGGTAGCAATTGCCGCGCTCGCCTTGGCACTGGGGCAACGCTGGTTGACATTGCTGGGCGCGCTGGCGGCTCTTGGTACGGCGGGCGTCGGGATGTATCACACCGGGGTGGAACGCGGATGGTGGCCGGGGCCGGACACTTGCACTTCTGGCCCTGTCGAGGGGCTGTCGACGGAAGATTTGCTCAACCAGATCATGTCCGCCCCGTTGGTGCGCTGCGACGATGTACCGTGGGAGATGCTGGGCCTGTCGATGGCAAGCTGGAACGCCATTGCGTCGCTCTTTCTGGCCGCAGTATGGATCGCGGCCTATCGCGCAAGAGACTGACATCACTGCGGACTGACAAAAACGCGGTCGGGTTCGATGCGGTGATCGGAATTCAGCTCTCGCGTGTTGAAAAGCAGCACAGCAGTCAGGTTTACTTCGATGCGTCTTAAACGACAGAACCCCAGCAGGAACTGAATACAGCCTTTCAATTTGCTCAAAATGGAACCTCCATTTCACCGTGGATTGAAGATATACAGGCCGCAACCGAACGGAGGACGCCATGACCACAACCCATTGCCGCCTGATTGGCGCACCTGTCGACAGCGGACGTCGCGGCCGCGGCTGCCTGATGGGACCGGACGCCATGCGCACTGCAAGACTGGCCGAAGCCCTGCGGGATTTGGGCCTCAGCGTGACCGATATGGGCAATATCTCGCCCGATGATGTTCCCGGCGGTGACGTACCGGCGCATATCCACGCCTACCCGGAAACGGCCGGATGGACCCATGCCCTGTCGCGCGTGGCCCGCGCGGCGATGGCCGATTCCCTGCCGATTTTTCTGGGTGGCGATCACAGCCTGTCGCTGGGCTCTGTCCATGGGGTGGCCGAACATGCCGCGTCCGAGGGCCGTCCGCAATTCGTGCTCTGGCTCGATGCGCATTCAGATTTCCACACGCCCGACACATCAAGCTCCGGCAACATGCATGGCACGCCACTGGGCTATCTGACCGGGCGCCCCGGCTTTCCCGGCTTGCCAGCGGTGACCAACCCGATTGCGCAAAAGAACATCTGCATCATCGGGCTGCGCTCTGTCGATGCGGCCGAAAAGGAAGCGTTACAGGCAAGCGAGATCCGTCGCCACGATATGCGCGATATTGACGAGAACGGCATCGCGAAACCGTTGGAAGCCTTCCTGCAAGAGGTCTCACGTGCCAATGGCGCGCTCCATGTCTCGCTGGATGTCGATTTTCTGGACCCGATGGTGGCACCGGCGGTCGGCACCACCGTTCCGGGCGGTGCAACCGTCCGGGAAGCGCATCTCGTCATGGAAATGTTGCATGACAGCGAGCTGATGACCTCACTCGACCTTGTGGAGCTGAACCCCGCTTTGGACGAACGCGGGCGCACTGCCCAGCTCATGGTGGATCTTGCAGCCTCGGCACTTGGGCGCCGCGTATTTGACCGCCCGACCACCCGCCTGCTCTGACGGCGGATCGGCGGAGGAACTTCAGGCACTGCGCAAACAGCGCGCATTGATGCGCGTTGCGGCCTGCCCCCTACGCGGTCGCGACGAATAGACCGCGTGACCCTATCGGCAAAGAGACGAGACGCCCCGGCGCGATATTGCGCGCCGGGAGGTTGCCCGATCAAAGGTAATCGGATCGCTGCAATCCGTATTTGGCCATCTTTTCGTTCAGCGTCCGGCGCGGCAGGCAAAGCTCTTCCATCACGCTGGCGATGGACCCTTTGTGTCGCCGCATCGTGTTGTCGATCAGCATTCTTTCGAACGCTTCAACATATTCCTTGAGCGGCTTGCCCTCGGTGGTCATCACCGGCTGCATGTCGTCGTGGTCGTTCATCAGCAGCGAGGAGATGGTCCCCGAGGTCCGCCGCGACTGCAACACGGCGCGCTCCGCCAGATTGATAAGCTGGCGCACGTTACCCGGCCAGGGCGCCTGCAAAAGCTGGGCCGCCTCCTGCGCGCTGATCTCTGGCGCATCGCAGCCATATTCCTCTGCGAATTGCTCGCTCAGGCGGTTGAAAAGCGTCAGGATATCCTCGCCGCGCTGCCGCAGGGGCGGCACCGTGATCCGAAGTGCCGCAAGCCGATAGAACAGGCCGGAACGCAGCGCGTCCTCGCAGGTGCGCCCTTCATTCTGAAGGTTTGAGATCGCGACAATCCGCGTCTCCGGCGGGCTTCCCTGCTCATTGATGGCGCTCAGCAAACGGGCCTGCGCACTGTCACCCAGCGTCTCAATGTCTTCCAGAACCAGCGTGCCCCCGCGGGCCTGCTCCATCGCGGGCAGTTCGGGATCCTCGGGCTGCACGGGGCCAAAAAGACGCCGGATCAACGCATCCTCATCGTAAGCGGCGCAGGGCACCAATACAAATCGCTTGCCCGCCCGCGTCCCGACAGCATGCAAGGCGTGGGCAATCAGGGTCTTGCCGGTTCCTGTCTCGCCATCTATCAGCACATGCCCGTCTGCCTGACCGAGATCGAGAATATCCTCGCGCAGCCGTTCCATCACAGGCGACGCGCCGATCAGCTTTTTCATAAGCTGGCCACCGTCGGACAGTTCCTTGCGCAAGGCGCGGTTGTCCAGCGTCAGGCGCCGGGCATTCGTCGCCTTCTTTGCAAGCTCGGTCATCTTGTCGGGGTTGAACGGCTTTTCCAGAAAATCGAACGCCCCCACGCGCATCGCCTCGACGGCGATTGGAACGTCGCCGTGGCCGGTAATCATGATCACCGGCAATGCGCTATCCGTGCTCATCAGCTTTTTCAGCAGTTGCAGCCCGTCCATTCCCGGCATCTTGATATCCGAAATCACGATGCCGGGGTAATCCACCCCAAGCGTACCAAGCGCATCCTCTGCGCTGGCAAAGGTTTCGGTGTCATAGCCCGACAGCGCCAGCCATTGGCTGATCGACTGCCGCATATCCTGTTCGTCATCAACGATGGCGATCTTCATTGCCTTGGACATCAGTTCTACTCCGCGGCCCGTGTTTCACTTTGTTCGCTCAATATAGGCAGTTGCATCTCGAATACTGCCCCACCCGTTTCGGAATTCCGCGCCGTCAGACGGCCACCAAGGTCGGTCACGATGCCAGAGGAGATGGCAAGCCCCAGACCTACACCGTCGCCGGGCTGTTTGGTTGTATAGAAAGGCTCGAACAGCGCTTCCAGATCCTCGATCCCGTGGCCATTGTCGCGCACCGTCATGCGCGCAACCTGACCCGAGGATAACAGAATGTCGACCTCCGGATCGGGCTCTGCCTTGGTGGCGTCCAGCGCATTGCGCAACAGGTTCACCATGACCTGCTCGATCCGCATCCGGTCGCCCATGACCATCACCGGATGTTCCGGCAGGATACGGGTGATCTTGACCTGACGCAGCTTCAACTGCGGCTCCATCATCGACAGCGCGGATACCAGCGCATCGCGCAGGTCTACCGGGCTAAGCTCTTGCTGGCCCTTGCGGGCATAGGATTTCAGCTGCCGGGTGATCGCGCCCATCCGTTCGATCAGGTCATCGATGCGATTGAAGCTCGACATTGCTTCTTCGGTACGCTCGCGCCGCAGAAGAAGCCGCGCCCCTGCCAGATAGGTCTTCATCGCGGCCAGTGGCTGGTTCAACTCGTGGCTGACGGCCGCCGACATCTCGCCAAGTGCGGCCAGCTTGGAGCTTTGCGCCAGAGTCTGTTCAGCCACGGCGAGGTTTTCCTGTACCTTCTCGCGCTCCGCGATCTCGCGTTGAAGCCGAAGGTTCAACTCGCGCAGCTCTGCCGATTCCCGCTGGAACAGCGCCATGCGCAGCGCCGTCTTTCGGCTGAGCACGTAAAAGGCGAGCGCCAGCAGGATCGCAAAGCCCATGATCTCTAACGCGATTACACCGTTCACCTTCTCCCTCACCGAAGCAAAGGTGGTGAAGCTGACCATGCGCCAGCCGCGAAAGCTGATCCGGCTTTCGGTGCGTATCACGGCCTCGCCCTGGATATAGGCATCGGGGTGATCGCCTCTCCAGCTATCGGTGTAATTGATCGCGCGCTCGATGGCGTTCTCGGCTGGCTCAAGAACCAGCGCTTTTTCCTCTGTCATCCCACGCCAGCGCGGCTCTGTCGCAAGGATGATGATCCCTTCGCTATTCGTCACCAGTACCGCGTCGGAAATCCCGGCCCAGGCTCGTTCGAACTTTGCAAGATCAACCTCGACGACGATCACACCGACGACATTGCCGTCACTTTCCACGCGGCGCGAATACGTGAAGACATAGCCGCCGCTTTCCCGCGGCAGTGTGGTGAACACGGTCTGGTTGGATCGCAACCCTTCGACGAAATAGCTCGCCGTCCGGTGAGAAGATCCCAGACGGTTCCTGTCGGTCGCGGCCACTGTGCGCCCGTCCCGATCCAGCAACATCAACGAAGCGGCGCCAATCTCGTCCACGAAAGAGATGAGCCGCTGGGTCGATTGCGAAAAGTCGTTGGAGTTCAACGCCCCGATCAACGCCGGGTCACGCGCCAGAAGCTGCGGGACAATCGCGTTCCGGCGCAGTTCCGACAGCAGGTTGCCTGAATAGAGCGCCAGCCGCAGCTCCGCCCGGTTGCGCGTCGATTCGGTGAACCGGTCGGTCAGCAAACGGTTGGTGAAATAGACCGTCACGGCGGCCAGAATGAACAGGCTGACAAGCGCCAGCCGCACCCGCCAGCTCAGCGGGGCGGACCGTTTCTTGTTTTCAACTGTTGGGGCGCGCGTGACCATGCCGACCAGAGTAGGCTTCCGGCGGCAATTCCTCAAGTCAGGCGTCAGAAAGCGCCTGCGTCAGATGAGCGAAAAACGGCGCACCATCGGTCCCGCCATGGCGTTCATCCGCCGCCCGTTCGGGATGCGGCATCATACCCAGCACCCGGCGGTTGGCAGAAAGGACGCCCGCGATGTCGGACATCGATCCGTTGGGGTTCTCGGCATAGGTAAAGGCCACGCGATCCTCGCCCTGCAAACGCGCGACTGTGTCGGCATCGGCAGTGTAATTGCCATCGTGATGGGCAATCGGGATGCTGATCTGCGCACCCTTTTCATAGGCGGAGGTGTAGACGCTGTCCGTCGTCGCAACGCTCAGCGGCGTCGTGCGGCAGATGTATTTCAACCCGGCATTGCGCAGCAGCGCCCCCGGAAGCAAACCCGTTTCCGTCAGGATCTGAAAGCCGTTGCAAACCCCAAGGACAAAGCCGCCGCGTTCGGCATGCGCCTTTACAGACCGACAGATCGGGGAATTGGCGGCAATTGCGCCGCAACGCAGGTAATCGCCAAAGGAAAAGCCGCCCGGCAGTGCCACCAGATCCAGACCTGCAGGCAGATCCGTGTCCTTGTGCCAGACCATGGTGACATCCAGCCCAGCCGCTGTCAGGGCGGTGGCCATGTCCCGGTCGCAGTTGGAGCCGGGGAAAACGATGACGGCTGCGCGCATGTCCGGGCTCTCCTCAGACCAGTTCGATATCGAAGCGTTCGATCACCGTGTTGGCAAGCAGCTTTTCGCACATCTCTCGCACGGTCTCTTCGGGGGTGCCATCGGCCAGATCCAGCTCGATCACCTTGCCCTGGCGCACCTTGTCGACGCCCTCAAACCCCAACGAGCCAAGCGCATGACGCACGGCCTCTCCCTGCGGATCGAGTACCCCGTCCTTCAGCATCACATGAACCCGTGCCTTCATCTCGCTCTCCGGTCGTCAATGAGGCAAGACCCGCGCCCTGCCCCTTTTCTTGCAATGATGGATAGCCGCCGCCCGCACCGGGCGCGCGGCTTAGTTGATCAATGTCGGCTTTGTCATCTGGGTGGCGTTCTTGGGCATCACGCCCAGACGTCGCGCGACCTCGGTATAGGCGTCAGTCAGCGACCCCAGATCCCGGCGGAACACGTCCTTGTCAAGCTTCTGCCCGGTCTCGATATCCCAAAGGCGGCAGCTGTCAGGGCTGATTTCATCGGCAATGATCAGGCGTTGGAAATCGCCGTCATACACGCGCCCGATCTCGATCTTGAAATCGACCAGACGGATGCCGACCGCCATCATGATACCCGACATGAAATCGTTGACCCGCAGCGCGAGGCTCAGGATATCATCCATGTCCTGCTGGCTGGCCCAGCCAAAGGCGGCGATATGTTCCTCGGTGACCAGCGGATCGCCCAGCTTGTCATCTTTATAGCAATATTCGACGATCGGGCGCGGCAACGAGGTGCCCTCCTCGATCCCCAGCCGCTTGGACAGGCTGCCCGCGGCATAGTTGCGCACGATGATTTCCAGCGGAATGATCTCGCAGGCGCGCACGAGCTGTTCGCGCATGTTCAGCCGACGGATGAAATGCGTGGGCACGCCGATATTGTTCAGACCGGTCATGAAATATTCGCTCAGGCGGTTGTTGAGCACGCCCTTACCGTCGATCACGTCTTTCTTCTGCGCATTGAAAGCGGTCGCGTCGTCCTTGAAATACTGAACGATGGTGCCCGGCTCCGGACCTTCATAAAGGATCTTTGCCTTGCCTTCGTAGATTTTCTTGCGCCGCGCCATCTTGTCTCTTTCTTTGCCATGCAGGGCCGAGTCCCCGCCGCATTGCGCCCTCTTAGTGCATGGGCGGCATTGTCGCAAGCATGGCTCAACCCTCTTGCCCTTGGACCTCTTGTCACGCATATCAGGATAAATCGGATTTGCATCAGGGAGCAGCCCCAATGACCACCTTTGACGATCGCGAGAGCGCCTTCGAAAACAAGTTCGCCCATGACGAGGAAATGAAGTTCCGTGCCGAGGCGCGTTGCAACAAGCTTCTGGGCCTTTGGGCGGCTGAATTGCTGGGCAAGACCGGCGCCGATGCCGACGCCTATGCCCGCGAAGTGATCAAGGCGGATTTCGAGGAAGCAGGCCACGAAGATGTCGTGCGCAAGGTTGCAGGCGATCTGGGCGACATTGCCACCGCCGACGAGATCCGCGCGAAAATGGCCGATCTGCTGATCGTCGCCAAAGGCCAGTTGCTCAAGGAAGCCTGAGCGACCCGCCCGTCACGCGGGTTGGAAGCGATTGCAACGCGCCCCACCGGCCCGACCGGTTCGGGGCGCTTGGCATTTCGGTTCACCCTTGCCGTCCCGCACGGCTTAGCCTCGATCCTCATAATGAAGATGAGGATTATGAATTTGCGTCAACCCCGGCAATATGGGACATGGGCGCATTCCTCTTGACCCACGAGTACCCTGTTCAATGACAAATCCCCTGACGAAGCTTCTGAGCGAACGCGACTGGCTGATGGCCGATGGTGCGACGGGCACGAACCTCTTCAACATGGGGCTGGAATCGGGCGAGCCGCCGGAATTCTGGAATGTCGATGAACGCGCCAAGATCATAAAGCTTTATCAGGGGGCCGTTGATGCGGGCAGCGATATCTTCCTGACCAACAGCTTCGGTGCCAATGCCTCGCGCCTGAAACTGCACAAGGCGGAGGATCGCGCCTTCGAACTGTCGCGCATCGCAGCCGAGATCGGCCGCGAGGTTGCCGACAAGGCCGGGCGCAAGGTGATCGTTGCAGGCTCTGTCGGGCCGACGGGTGCGATCATGCAGCCCGTGGGCGATCTGAGCCATGCCGATGCCGTTGCCATGTTCGAGGAAACCGCCAAGGGTCTGAAGGCTGGTGGCGCAGATGTCTTGTGGCTGGAAACGATCTCTGCCCCCGAAGAATACCGCGCCGCCGCCGAAGGCTTTGCCAATGCCGGGATGGACTGGTGCGGCACGATGAGCTTTGACACAGCCGGGCGCACGATGATGGGGCTGACCTCCGCCGGCATGGTTCAGCTTGTCGACAGCCTGCCCAACCCGCCCATCGCTTTCGGGGCGAATTGCGGCGTGGGCGCATCGGATCTGCTGCGCACCACGCTGGGCTTTACCGCGCAGGGCACCGAACGGCCTATCATCGCCAAGGGCAACGCCGGTATCCCGCGGTTCGAGGAAGGCCATATCCATTACGACGGCACACCCGAGCTGATGGCGGAATACGCCGTGCTGGCCCGCGATTGCGGCGCACGAATCATCGGCGGCTGCTGCGGAACCATGCCGGAACACCTTCGCGCCATGCGCGTTGCGCTGGAAACCCGGCCACGCGGCCCACGCCCCTCGCTGGAGGTGATCGCCGGGACATTGGGCGGTTTCTCATCCGATAGCGACGGCACCGGCAGCGATGCGGCAAAGCCTGATCGTCCGCGCAGGCGCCGCGCCCGTAGCTGACGCAGCTAAAAGACGACAAGACAAGCAGGAGCGCCCTTCCCTTTCGGATCGGGCGGCAGAATGGTCATGACCGCGAACATCGCTTCAGAACAGGTCGAGCTGATCCCCGGCGCGCGGTGGCGCGCGGAAGAGGTCGCAGCGCAGGGCTGGCGTTTTGCGGTCCAGCCCCAGCCGTCTGGCGGCCACCACAAACCGGCGCGCGATGATCTCGGCATAAGGCCCCTCGCCCCGCATCCGGCGCCCCCAGCGCGCGTCGTAATCCTTGCCCCCATGCATCTCTCGCAGCCGGGCCATGATCCGCGCGGCGCGTCCGGGGTAATGTTCTGCCAGCCATTCCTGCCAAAGCGGCGAGACTTCAAGCGGCAGGCGCAGCATGATCCAGCTTGCGGCATCCGCCCCCGCCTCTGCGCCCGCTTCCAGGATATCCTCCAGCTCCGGATCCGTGAGCGCAGGGACAACCGGCGACACCATCAGGCGCACCGGAATGCCCGCCTCTGTCAGCCTGCGGATCGTCGCAAGGCGGCGTTTTGGTGCCGGGACGCGTGGTTCCATCTTGCGCGACAGCACGCGGTCGAGCGTCGTGACCGAAATCCCGACCCGCGCAAGACCATCCGCCGCCATGTCCGACAGAATGTCGATGTCACGCTCCACCAGCGTGCCCTTTGTGACGATAGCAACGGGATGGCGAAAGGCGCGCAACACTTCAAGGCAGCCGCGCATGATCTCGCGCGACCTCTCGACCGGCTGATACGGGTCGGTATTCGTGCCGATCGCAAGCGTGGCAACGCGATATCGTTTGGACCGCAACTCACGCGCCAGAATGTCTGGCGCATCGGGACGCGCCACCAGCCTCGTCTCGAAATCCAGTCCCGGCGACAGGCCCAGATAGGCATGAGTGGGCCGCGCGAAACAGTAGATACACCCATGTTCACACCCCCTATAGGGGTTGATCGAGCGGTCGAAGGGCAAGTCGGGCGAGCGGTTATAGATGATCAGGCTGCGTGGCCGTTCATCGCTGATTTGCGTGCGGATGACCGGCAGGTCTTCGGCCATGTCCCAGCCATCCCATTCCGCATGCCGGGAATGCCGCTCGAAACGGCCCGTTTCGCAGCTTGGCGCAGCGCGCCCGCGCCGCTGCTCTGGCGCGATCTTCGGTTGGCTATGCTCCATGCCGCCAAAATAGAACATAAGCGGAACATCCGCAATTGCCCTTGCGTAGATTCGCGCCTGCAAGTCGGTAGCATGGCGGCGCATGTCGGAAATCGCGTAGTCAAACACCCGCAATACAGCAGAATTGATAACTTGAAACTACGGGGCAGACGCCCCGCCGATGCGTACAAGGAATAACCCATGTCGGAAGAAGAAGACGATATCATCCTGTCGGAACTCGACGACGACGAGTTGGTCCAACAGATGTTCGATGACCTCTATGACGGTCTCAAGGAAGAGATCGAAGAGGGCGTCAACATCCTGCTGGAACGCAAATGGGAACCCTACCGCATCCTGACAGAGGCGCTGGTCGGCGGGATGACCATCGTCGGGCGCGATTTCCGCGACGGGATCCTCTTTGTCCCCGAGGTGCTGCTCGCCGCCAATGCCATGAAGGGCGGCATGGCCATCCTCAAGCCGCTTCTGGTCGAGACCGGCGCGCCGCGCGTCGGCAAGATGGTGATCGGCACGGTCAAGGGCGACATCCACGACATCGGCAAGAACCTTGTCGGCATGATGATGGAAGGCGCGGGTTTCGAAGTTGTCGATCTGGGCATCAACAATGCCGTGGACGCGTATCTTGACACGGCGAAAACCGAAGGTGCGGATATTGTCGGCATGTCGGCCCTGCTGACCACGACGATGCCCTACATGAAGGTCGTGATCGACACGATGGTCGAACAGGGCATCCGTGACGACTATATCGTGCTGGTTGGCGGTGCGCCGCTGAACGAGGAATTCGGCCGCGCCATTGGCGCCGATGCCTATTGTCGCGATGCTGCCGTCGCGGTGGAGACCGCCAAGGAATTCATGGCCCGCAAGCACAACCAGATGGCAGCGGGCTGATTGAGATTATGCCCGTCCCATCCCGGGGCGGGCTGAACGGCACACCGCTATGACTGACACGTTCCCCAGCGACGACACCCTGACCGAAGGCGGCCTGCCCGCATCGGGAAATGGCCGCGTTCTGGTTATTGCCTGCGGTGCTCTGGCCCGAGAGATCCTTGCCCTGACGCGACTCAATGGCTGGGACCACGTGGACCTGCAATGCCTGCCCGCGATCCTGCACAACCATCCAGAGCGCATAACGGACGCCGTGCGACAGGCGGTCGAACGGCACCGCGAAAACTACCGCACGATCCATGTTGCCTATGCCGATTGCGGAACGGGCGGACAGCTACAGGCCGCTTGTGAAGACATGGGTGTGACGATGATCGCAGGACCGCATTGCTACAGTTTCTTTGAAGGGAATGAGGCTTTCTCGGCCCAGGCAGAGGACGAATTCACCGCCTTCTATCTGACCGATTTCCTGACCCGTCAGTTCGACGCCTTCGTCTGGCGCCCACTCGGGCTCGACCGCCATCCACAGCTGCGCGACAGCTATTTCGGCCATTACGAAAAGCTGGTCTATCTGGCGCAAACCGACGACCCCGCCCTGACCGAAACCGCCCGCGACTGCGCTGAACGGCTGGGGCTGAGCTTTGAGCGTCGGGCCACGGGCTATGGCGATCTGGCAACCACCATGGCCCGATGGGCGCAGGACTGACGTCAGGCGCCTCGCAGGCAGCTACCTGCTTTCGAAATAGTTCAGCGGCAGCTTCAGATATGACCGCCCGTTTTCCTCTGCTTCTGGCAGACGACCGCCGCGAATATTCACCTGCAGCGCTGCAAGCATCAGCCTTGGCAATGGCAGGCTGGCATCCCGCTTGTCACGCACGGCCCGGTATTCGGCCTCTGTCGGCGCGCCTTTGAGGTGAATGTTGCTTTCCTTGTGCTGGGCCACCGTCGCCTCGCATTGAGCATCGCGCCCGTCTGGCGCATAGTCGTGACCAACAAAGACCCGCGTCTCATCCGGTAGCGCGAGGATCGCCTGAAGGCTGTGATAAAGCGCCTTGGAACTGCCGCCAGGGAAATCCGCACGCGACGTGCCACTGTCCGGCATCATCAGCGTGTCATGGACAAAGGCCGCGTCACCCGCGACATAGGTGATCGAGGCCAGCGTGTGCCCCGGCGAGAACATCACCTTCACTGGCACATTGCCCACCATGAACCCATCGCCGTCTGAAAAAAGGTGATCCCATTGGCTGCCATCGGTCGCAAAATCATCGGGCAGGTTGTAGATCTCCTTCCACAGCTCTTGCACGGCCGTCACCTTTGCCCCAATCGCCGTGGTGGCACCCGTCTGCGACTTGAGCCATGGGCCGGCAGAAAAGTGATCGGCATGCGGATGCGTATCAAGGATCCAGACAAGCTCGATCCCTGTGGCGTTGATGTAATCCAGCAGCCGCTGCGCATTGGCGGTAGAGGTGGCACCCGCAAGCGGGTCGAAATCCAGAACCGGGTCAACCACCGCGCCCTTCATCGTATCAGGGTCGTGGAACACATATTGCCAGCTTCCGGTGGGTTCATCCCAGAAGGATTTCACGACAGGGTTGCTCATCGGTCTGCTCCGTTCGGTTCTGGTTTAATGGTTGGACACCCGACATCACCGCAAAGGCGAAAAACCGGGCCGCCCCTTTGGGCAACTCCCTCACCCGCCATGCCGTTCCAACGCCGTCTGGACATGTCACGCACTGGTCGGATGCGGCGGACGGGTCAGGCAACATCGCGCCTCACAGGGCATCAGGTCTGATGATCACTAGATAGGCGTCGCAATACATAATGTAAGTTGAATATTAATATCCTCTTGAAAACGAAAGAGGATTGCGACCAACCGTCGCGCCGGGACGGCGTCGGCTTATAACGCTTGGCCAGACAGGCCGAAGAGCGCGCACGAAATCCGGGCAGAGCTGGAATGACAGCCCCTGCCCATAAAACGCGACAGGCCCGACAGGCCCAAGGACGTGGTCAAACCTCGGCGGCGTTGACCGACCGGATGCGCTCGACCATTGCGCGCAACCCGTTGGAGCGTTGCGCCGAGAGATGGTCGTTCAGGCCAAGACGGCCAAGCTCTGCCCGGGCATCGACCTGAAGCACTTCTGCCGGGGTCAGGCCGTTGTAAAGCGTCCGCAGCAGCGCGATCAGCCCCCGCACGATCATTGCGTCGCTGTCACCCTCAAAGTGAAAGACGCCATCCTGCCAGCGCGGGTATAGCCAGACCTGGCTAGCGCAGCCTTCGACCTTCGTGGCGGGCACTTTCAGCTCGTCGGCCAGCGGCTCCATGTCGCGGCCCAGATCGATCACCATCCGGTAGCGGTCTTCCCAATCATCGAGAAATTCGAAATCCCCGGCGATATCCTCGAATGCGGCCTGCGCCATGGCGAACCCCTTGTCTGCTAGTGTCTGGCGAGACCTAAGTCGCTGTCGGGCAAAGGTCCAGCCCGCCTTCGCGCTTTTCAAGCGCCCCGCAATGCGATAACCGGGAGGAAGACGGCAATGAAGGCAGGCGGCGCATGCAAAAGGCACTCTCGGCTCTGGTGGTTTCGGCTTTGGTTCTGACAAGCTGCGGAACGATCCGCGACTCGCGCCTCAACCCATTCAACTGGTTCGGGCGCAGCCAATCCACCGCCGTTGCATCCGACGGCACGGGTGCCGCCAATCCGCTGATCCCCCAACGCCGTGCGTCAATCTTCCGGCCGGATGCGCCAGCCTATTCGGGGCAGCTTCTTGGCGAGGTCTCCGAATTGCTGATCGAGCGCCGGCCCGGCGGCGCCGTGATCCGTGTCACCGGTGTTGCAGACCGGCTGGGCCCGTTCGAGGCGCGCCTGGTCAAGAATGAAGACCAAAGCCAGGCGGGCACCCTGGCCTATGATCTGCGCGCCTATCAACCGCCAAACCCGACCACGCAAAGCGATTGGCCGCGCACGGTGACCGTCGCTGTCCACCTAACCGATCAAGAGCTGCGCGACGTCCGCGAGATCCGGGTCAACGCGGCGCGCAACGTACGGACCAGCAGACGGTAATCCCGCCTGAGGCACCCTGAAGCTGCCAAGTTTGACAGTCGCAGGACAGCGAAGGATCCGCATTACGGACCCCGCGCGATGATTTACATCTGAAATTTACGACGGGCTACCAAGGGTTTCCGATAGGCTGACGCCCCGGCTATCTCCGGGGCGCTGTAATCAGATTTCGATCACTTTGACCGAGTTTCCCTTCGCCGCCAGCGCGATACGGCCTTCGCAAAGCTTCAGCGCATCAGCGCCGAAAACTTCCCGCCGCCATCCGGTCAGCGCGTCCACATCGCGCAAACCCGCGGCCAGCGCGTCAAGGTCAGAGGCAGGTGCAATCAGCTTGGACGCGACGCCCGAGCTTTCGGTCTTGGCCTTCAGAAGGACGCGCAGGAGATCCGCAAGCGCCGGGTTGACCTGCAGCTTGTCACGACTGCGGTCGGGTTCGGGCAACTTGTCCTTCGGACAGTTCACACCCGCAGCAATCGCCTTGAGGATTCCATCGGCGATTTCGCCTTTGCGCGCCTCGCGCAGCAGCAGACGCGACCGGCCAAGCTCTGCCATGTTGGTGGGCTTGGTCGAGGCCAGCTCGACCAGCGCATCATCCTTGATCACACGGTTGCGCGGGACATCACGCTGCTGGGCATAGGCCTCGCGGAAGGTGGCAAGTTCGCGCACGATTGCCAGGAAACGTGGCGAATTGGAACGCGTCTTGATCCGCGCCCAGGCATCCTCGGGGCGCGTGACATAGGTTTCCGGGCTGGTAAGGGTCTTGAGCTCCTCCGCCACCCAATGTTGCCGGTTGCTCTTTTTCAGCCGCGCCGCGAGATATTCATAGATCTCGCGCAGATGGGTGACGTCGGCCAGCGCGTACGTCTTTTGCGCCTCTGACAGGGGTCGATGCGACCAGTCGGTGAAGCGTGAAGATTTGTCGAGCTGCTGCTTGGCGATCTTGCGCACCAGCGTTTCGTACCCGACCTGGTCGCCAAACCCGCAGACCATGGCCGCCACTTGCGTGTCAAACAGCGGATCGGGGATCACGCCTGCATCGACATAGAAGATCTCCAGATCCTGTCGTGCCGCGTGGAAGACCTTGACCACATTGGTGTCGCGGAACAGCTCGTATAACGGGTCCAGTGAAAGCCCATCGACCAGAGGATCGACGAGGACCGCGTTATCCTCTTCGTCCCCGGCAAAAGCGAGCTGGATCAGACAGAGCTTTGAATAATAGGTCCGCTCCCTCAGAAATTCTGTATCAACGGTGACATAGGGCTTCTGCCGTGCTCTGGCGCAAAATTCCGCAAGCGCCTGCGTCGTCGTCAAGGTCTGCATTCGATGTCTTCAGCTTCCTGCTTGGGTGGCGGTTTGTCCGCTCAGGACTACGACGTTAGCCGGCAATCCGGGGGATTGCCAGCCGGTCAGGGCATCTGCACAGGCGTCCTGTCGCCTGCCGCAAAACGGCGCAGCACAGCAGGGTAAAGCCGATGTTCCATTTGCAGAACGCGGGCGGCCAGATCGTCCGGGGTGTCGCCGGAATTGACCGGTACACGGGCCTGTCCCAAGATTGGCCCACCGTCCAGCTCTGCCGTCACCTCATGCACGGTGCAGCCATGTTCGGTATCACCCGCCTCAAGCGCGCGGGCATGGGTGTGCAGGCCGCGATATTTCGGCAAGAGCGACGGGTGGATGTTCAGCATCCGCCCCTTCCAGCCATTCACGAAAGGCGCGGTCAGCACCCGCATGAAACCGGCAAGGCACAGGATATCGGGGGCCGCCTCTTCCAGTCGGGCCTGCAAAGCGGCCTCGAACGCGGCGCGGTCGCCCTTGTAGGGGCGGTGATCAATGGCCGCGGTGGGTACGCCCAAGGCGGCGGCCTTGACCAGCCCGCCCGCATCCGGGTCATTGGCCAGCACAAGGCAAGGGCGCGCAGGATGATCGCCGGTCATGTCCTCGACCAGCCGCAGCATATTCGATCCGCCGCCCGAAATCAGGATGGCGACTCGTTTCAACGAAGCGATCCGGAATAGGTGACGCCCTGCCCCGCTGTCACAGTGCCAAGCCGGGTGACGGTTTCCCCCGCAGTGGTCAGGATGGCAGTCAGTTCATCGGCACGGTCCGGGGCGACGGCCGCAATCATGCCGATGCCGCAGTTGAAGGTCTTGAGCAGCTCGGCCTCTGCCATTCCGCCCGTATCGGCCATCCAGCCAAACACGGCGGGCAGCTCCCAGCTATCAAGGTCAATCTCGGCGCCCATGCCTTCGGGCAGCACGCGCGGCAGGTTTTCGGTCAGCCCGCCGCCGGTGATATGCGCCAGCGCGTGTACGCCGCCCGCGCGCACGGCCTCAAGCACCTGGCGCACGTAAAGCCGCGTCGGCGTCAGCAGAACCTGGCCCACCGAGCCTTCGGCCCAGGGGCAATCGGCCTCCCAGCCAAGGCCGGAAACGTCCACAAGTTTGCGCACAAGCGAATAGCCGTTGGAATGCACCCCGTCCGAGGCCAACCCAAGCAGCACGTCACCCTCTGCCACGCCCGAAGGCAGGTCCTGACCACGCTCCATCGCGCCCACGGCAAAGCCCGCGAGGTCGAAATCACCCGCCGGGTACATGCCGGGCATCTCGGCCGTCTCGCCCCCAATCAGGGCGGCACCGGATTGCGCGCAGCCTTCGGCGATGCCTTCGATCACCTGCGCGGCAGTATCGGTGTCCAGCTTGCCCGTGGCGAAATAATCAAGGAAAAACAGCGGCTCGGCACCCTGACAGACCAGATCGTTGACGCACATGGCGACAAGATCGATCCCCACGCCAGAGACGTGACCAGTGTCAATCGCGATGCGCAGCTTGGTGCCAACACCATCCGTGGCCGCGACCAGCACCGGGTCGCTATAGCCTGCGCCCTTGAGATCAAAAAGCGCGCCGAACCCGCCAAGCCCGGACATCACGCCGGGTCGTTTCGTCCGCGCGGCGGCCGGTTTGATCCTGTCCACCAGCGCGTTGCCCGCGTCGATATCCACACCCGCATCCGCGTAGGTAATGCCGTTCTTGCCGTCGCTCATCGCTGCTCTCCACGTCGCCTTCCGCGCGCCTTACTGGATTGGCGGGGCAATCTCAACGCCAAAGGCTACCGCGGCCCCTCTCCATCCCCCCTTGACGGGCAGAACGCGGCTGCTTAGTCAAAGCGCCATGGCGGGCCTGTAGCTCAATTGGTTAGAGCAGAGCGCTCATAACGCTTTGGTTGCGGGTTCAAGTCCTGCCGGGCCTACCATATCGCCACAGATGCCCCCCTAGCGCGGCGCCATGCGGATCGCACCGTCAAGGCGGATCACCTCGCCGTTGAGCATCTGATTCTCGATGATATGCATGGCCAGCGCCGCATATTCGGCCGGATCCCCCAGACGCGACGGGAATGGCACCTGTTGGCCAAGACTGTCCTGAACCTCTTGCGGAAGGCCCTGCAACATCGGCGTCAGGAAAAGACCCGGCGCGATGCTGCACACCCGGATCCCAAGGCTCGCCAGATCGCGTGCCATTGGCAGGGTCATGCCCACGACCCCCCCTTTGGAGGCGGCATAGGCCACTTGTCCAACCTGCCCTTCATACGCAGCCACAGAGGCGGTATTGATAATCACGCCCCGGCTTCCATCCGCCATGCCGGGTTCATTTTTCGACATTAATGCAGCGCCTTGGCTTGCGCAGTTAAAGCTTCCGATGAGGTTTATCCCAATCGTCCTTGCGAACATGGCAGGATCATGTGCGCCGTCGCGTCCCACGGTTTTCGCCGCCGGGCCCACGCCTGCGCAATTGACCAGAATGTCGAGCCGCCCCTGCTCTGCCTCGACCTGCGCCAGGGCGGAACGAACGGAGTCGGCATCGCTGACATCGACCTTGTGAAAGGCGCCGCCCAGCTCTTTCGCCATCTCCGGGCCGGACGTGTCGTTCATGTCAAACAGCACGACCGTCGCCCCGGCAGTGGCAAGCGCCCGCGCCGTGGCGGCCCCCAGCCCCGATGCGCCGCCTGTGACCACAGCCACCCTGCTACTGTCGATCTGCATGAATTTCTCCTCCCTCTGACGACTGGGCGCGGTTGAATGCAGACACGCCCCTTGGTGGGTAACCTGCGCGGCACTGGCACCAAGTGCAATCCCATTCAATGGATCGCCCGCTTGACGCCCGCGAACCTGCCCTGCGCGTGCCACCATTGTTCCTTGCCCTTCAATCCGTCAAACTGTGCGAAACTGCGGAGGGCCGTGCTTGGGACGCTTTGGAAAGAATCGCGAACGCAATCGCCGCGCCGCACGCTGGCTTCTGGGCCTGTCGCTGGCGGCGATGGTCTTTTTCGCGGTTCGACTGGCCGCTGACATGGTCTATTGGAACGATCCCCGGCACCATGACCAGCAGCTCGAACCCTGGATGACGGTTGGCTACGTCGCCCGATCCTGGGACATAGACCGGCGCAGCCTGCGCGAGGCGCTGGAGCTTGGCCCGGCGCCGGACCACAAATCGAGCCTTGGCCAGCTTGCCCACGACCGGAACATGGAATTCGACGCCTATGCAGAGGACGTCATGCAGACGATCCTGCAGGAGAAAGCCGTAGCTGAATGACCGAGACGGCTTTGCAATGGCTGCCAGTCTACGGGCTTCCGGTGCTGGTGCTGATCATCGGCCTGGGCTGCCTGGGCGCACCTGCCCCGGCATCGCTGACGCTTTTGATCAGTGGATCACTGATCGCATCAGGCGATTTCGAGGCAGTACCGGTCTACCTGACAAGCCTGCTGGCCGCTATCGTGTTCGACCATCTGGGCTATTCGCTTGGCCGCTGGGGCGGGCCCTACCTGCAACGCAGGCGCATTCCGCTGATGGACCGCGCCCGCTACACGCTGGAAGAACGCGGCGGCGCGGCCGTTTTCCTGACCCGCTGGCTGCTTGCGCCTCTGGGGCCGGGCGTCAATTACGTGGCGGGCGCGGTGGCCATGCCGATGCGTCAGTTTACCCCCTATGACATCGCGGGCGAAGTCGTCTGGGTCACGGCCTATCTGGGGCTGGGATATGTCTTTGGGACTTACGTGTCGTTGATCGCGGAAACGCTTGGCAACGCAACCGGATTTCTGGCCTTTGGCGTACTGGCCTGGCTGTTGTGGCGGTTCATCCGCCACGACACGCGACCTTAGGGAAACAGTACCGTCGATTTGAACTTCTGATCAAAAATCGCACTGGACAGGCAACAATCCACCTGTCACGCTCATGCGCATCCATCAAGGATGCCGTTTATATCCGATTTTTGTAAGGGTGCCGTCCGGCAGGCATCCAAGTCACAAGTGTTCGGATTCAGGAGACCTGCCAGATCCCGCCTCCACGGACCGATCCGGCACCTCGGCTGATCCGAAATGACAAGAGGCAGACATGAACGTCGGCGATAAAAAGTACCTGATCGACCTGACCAATTCCCCCAGTATCGAAGAGCTTTGGTCCATGCACACCAAGCGCATGGCGGAGTTCGGCTTTGACCGGATCATGTATGGCTTTACCCGTTTTCGCAGTGCCAGCTCTTTGGGGGATCCCAATGACTTCTTGCTGCTGACCAATCACAGCAAGGCCTACACGGATGTGTTCATCGGTCAGGGATTCTATCATCACGCGCCTATGGTGAATTGGGCGCTGGAAAATGAAGGCGATTGCAGCTGGCGTGTGATCGCAGATATGGCGCGCGCCGATGCGCTGAGCAAGGCCGAGCGCCGGGTGGTTGACTTCAACCTCTCGCAGGGTGTCACGGCGGGCTATACGCTCAGTTTCAAATCAGTCTCTGCGCGTTCCAAAGGTGCCATCGCCCTGACGGCGCGCAAAGGCCTGACCCAGGACGAGGTCGACGATATCTGGAAGCGCCACGGCGACGATATCACGATCATGAACAATCTTGCCCATCTCAAGATCCTGACGCTGCCCTATTCGGCCCCCAACCGCACGTTGACACCGCGCCAGCGCGAGGCGCTGGAATGGGTCGGGGATGGAAAGACAATGCAGGATATTGCGATCCTCATGGGGCTGACCACCGCAACGGTGGAAAAGCACCTGAGATTGGCCCGCGCTGCACTGAGCGTGGAGACTACAGCGCAGGCCGTACTTAAGGCTTCCTTCCAGAACCAGATGTTCATTCTGGATGTTCAAACCTGACAATCACTAAACAACAATATCCTCACCATACCAAATGCCGGACATTGCGCATAGGTGGGGAAAACCTGACTTCCCTGACCTAAGGTTAGCGGGCATGCTGATGGTGTTCCGTGAGTGGTGGCTTTAGCCAAAGGAACAAGGGACGGCATCCCGGCGATTACTGGGCCCTGTCGTCCCAACCGGCACTCCCCGCCGGTTCGGATGAGACCAGCGCATTTTCACTGGCTCGCCCGAATGTCATCGGTGCTCCCTACCTGTTCCCAGTCATGGGGAGGCCGAAACGGAATGGTGCCGCAGCTTTCACTGCGGCACCATTTTTTTATGCAATCACCTTACGGCGAAGAAAGGCAGGATCAGCCCTGTGCGGCCTTGGCCACCTCGGCTGCGAAATCCTCTTCCTTCTTCTCGATGCCTTCACCGACTTCGAGACGCTGGTAGCCGACGATCTCGACGCCTGCCTCTTTCGCGGCAGCCTCTACTGTCAGATCAGGGTTGATCACGAAAGCCTGGCCCATCAGCGTCACTTCACCCATGAACTTCTTCATGCGGCCGACGATCATCTTTTCGATCACCTGCTCGGGCTTGCCCGATTCGCGCGCGATATCGATCTGGACCTGACGTTCCTTTTCGATCACGGCCGGATCAAGCGCCTCTTCGTCAAGCGCCTGCGGGTTGGCCGCTGCGATGTGCATGGCAACCTGACGGCCGAAATCTGCGTTGTCACCTTTCAGCGCAACCAGAACACCGATCTTGCCCATGCCTTCGGTCACGGCACCGTGCACGTAGGACACAACCGTGTCGGCTTCGACAGAGGCCATCCGGCGCAGGGTCATGTTTTCGCCGATCGTGGCGATCTTGTCGGTCAGGGTTTCCGCGACGGTCTTGCCGCCCAGATCCGCGCCGGACAGTTCTTCGACATTCGACACGTTCAGCGCGGCATCTGCAATCGCAGCGACCATGCCCTGGAACTCGGCGTTCTTGCCAACGAAGTCGGTCTCGGAGTTCACCTCGATCGCGACGCCCTTGCCACCATCCACCTTGACGGCAACGAGGCCTTCAGCGGCGGTACGGCCGGATTTCTTCGCGGCTTTGGCCAGACCCTTGGTGCGCAGCCAGTCGATCGCGGCTTCCATGTCGCCATCGGTCTCGGTCAGCGCCTTCTTGGCGTCCATCATGCCTGCGCCGGTCATTTCGCGCAGTTCTTTCACCTGGGATGCTGTGATCGCCATATCGGCTCTCCTCATGTTCTTGGGGGTCGGGGGCGGCTGGTGCCGCGCCCCGGTATCAAGCGATTATGTCGTTCTCACGACACCGGCGCGGCTTCAGCTTTCGGCAGGAGCCGCTTCTTCGGCGAGCACTTCCTCGGTAGGCGCTTCTTCCATCGCGCCCAGATCGACGCCTGCGGCGCCCAGCTGTGCCTGCATGCCGTCCAGCGCGGCGCGGCTGGCAAGGTCACAATACAGGTTGATCGCGCGGGCCGCGTCGTCGTTGCCCGGAATGATGTAGTCGATGCCATCGGGCGAGCAGTTGGTGTCAACCACGGCCACAACGGGAATGCCCAGCTTGTTGGCTTCGGCAATTGCCAGCGCTTCTTTCTTGACGTCGATGACGAAAAGCAGGTCAGGCAGGCCGCCCATTTCGCGGATGCCGCCCAGCGATGCCTGAAGCTTCGCCTGCTCGCGTTCCATGCCAAGACGCTCTTTCTTGGTCAGGCCTTCGGCGCCGGTTTCCATCTGTTCGTCGATATGCTTCAGACGGTTGATGGACTTGGAAACGGTCTGCCAGTTGGTCAGCGTGCCGCCCAGCCAGCGGTGGTTCATGTAATACTGTGCGCATTTGTCTGCGGCCTCGGCGACTGGGGTCGCTGCCTGACGCTTGGTGCCGACGAACAGAACGCGGCCGTTTTTCGCAACGGTCTCACGGATGACGTTCAGCGCCTGGTCCAGCATCGGGACGGTCTGCGTCAGGTCCATGATGTGGATGCCGTTGCGCGCACCGTAGATGAACTCGCCCATACGGGGGTTCCAGCGCTGCGTCTGGTGGCCGAAATGTACGCCTGCTTCAAGCAGTTGGCGCATGGTGAACTCTGGAAGAGCCATGTCTTTATCCTTTCCGGTTTTCGCCTTGGTACGGGGTGCAGCGCGGAATGCGCCAACCGGTGGACGGATGAGGATTTCTCCCCCATCAGCCCGCCCATACCTGCGGATTGAGTGGCGCGCGTATAGACCGCTTTTCAGACACGCGCAACCCCTGCCGGGTCAGCAGAGCGTGGCACGGCGTGCGACCCTCAAAGGTGTTGCGAATATTTGCGCCACCGCCCTGCAAAGGCATCTACAGAAAGACGCGTTCCACCACCCAGTAGATGCCGATCAACCCGATCACGGCAGAGGCCGGGATCTCGACATAGCGCCGATAGGCGTCCAGATCGTCGACAAGCGTCACCGATGCAAGACAAAGTGCCGAGAGAACCGCAAGCGGGGCGAGAAAGACGATGGGATCAACCTCCAGCCCGGCCGCCCAGCCGGGCTGACCGACAGCGTAGGCGATACCAAGAAAGAGGAGGATCAGGACCGCATAGACGCCCTGCCCGATCTCGACCCGCGCCCGGCCTTCATCCACGCGCAGAGCCATCCAGACGAGCAGGAACATCGCACCGATCACGGTCAGCTGGCCAAGCTCCACCCCGATATTGAACCCCACGAGCGCCCAGAGAAAACGGTCCTGCGGCAGCCCGAACTCGCCAAGGACAGAGGCAAAGCCCAGCCCGTGCAGCAGCCCGAACCCGAAGATCAGCAGCGGCCGCCAGCGTGTCATTTCGGGCGAGCGGATATTCTCGAACGCGACATAGGCGATGGAGGCGGCGATCAGCGGCTCTACGATGGCGGGGGGGACAGTCACCACCCCCAACGCGCCAAACGCCAATGTCAGGGTATGGGCGAGCGTGAAGGCCGAGATCTGCCAGACCAGCACGCGCAAACGCGGCGACAGGAAGAAGAGCCCCAGAACGAACAGGATGTGGTCCAGACCAAGCGGAAGAATATGATCGAACCCGACCGGCACATAGCCAAGGAAGGTTGCAGGCCCGCTCCGCTCATCTCCGCCAGAGATCGTGATCGGGCCACTGCCCTGCCCGCCCGAAAGGTATTCGGTATAGGGGTCTTCCACCCCCTGTTGACGCAGCACAAGCGTGCCGTATTCAGCAGGCCAGGACATCGCTACTGTCTGCGCACCCGGCGGCAATGCAGCGCGCAGCAGGATACGAGTGTCACGCGGCAAATCGGTGTTTCCGATCGGTGCGACCTCGATTTCCGTCGCCTGTGGGTCAAGGCGCACGTCGCCCGTGCGTATATCAAGTGCATTCACCACTTCAGGCAGGACGGCCCTGATGCGTTCGGACAGGTCTTCGGGGGCCAGCGCGCGCAGTGCATCCACGGCGTCAGATGCGTCAAGCTGATCCGTGTCGATCACCCCGTCAAGGTTCACCCCCGCAACCAGCGCCTCGGCGTTCAATGTCAGCGACAATTCAAGAGTGCCATCCCGGGTGACAAGATCGCCAATGGCGGGACGCACCTCATGGGCCTGTGCAGCCACGAAGGCGAAAAACCACGCGACAATCGCCAACAGGTGGACTCGGAAAAACAATTTCGGCATGACCCCTCCGGAAACACTATGGTCGCAAGGTATTGCAGGGGCCGGGTTGATCAAGCACAAACTGCTGCCCGTCTTTGCGATGTTGCACCCGCGCTGTGAACCGGTCAAAAGACTTGCATGACAACACCTGCGTCCAGAACCATCCTCTGCATCGGCTCCGTCCTCTGGGACGTGATCGGCCGCGCCGCCAGCCATATGCGTCAGGGCTCTGACGTGCCGGGGCGCATCACCCGCCTGCCCGGCGGTGTGGCGCTCAACATCGCGATGACACTGGCGCAGTTCGACATGCGCCCGGTTCTTCTATCCGCCGTGGGCCGTGACGCAGAGGGTGACGAGCTGGTCACCGCCTGTGCCGCTCGCGGGCTGGTGACGGATCACCTCTACCGGTCCGAAGACCTGCCGACCGATGTTTATATGGCGGTCGAGGGGGCAAACGGGCTGATCGCAGCCATCGCTGACGCCCATTCGCTGGAGGCCGCGGGCGCGCGTATCCTTGCGCCCTTGCGTGACGGAACACTGGGCAGCGGCGCGGCGCCCTATGACGGGATCATCGCGCTGGACGGCAATCTGACCACGACCCTTCTGGAAGACATCGCCAAGGACCCCGCCTTTTCAAAGGCCGACCTGCGCATCGCACCCGCCTCGCCGGGCAAGGCCGAACGGCTGCGGAGCTTCCTTCTGAAAGGGCGCGGCATGCTCTACGTCAACCTTGAAGAGGCCGGCCTGCTTTGCCATCAAAGCTTTGACGACAGTGCCACTGCAGCGCAGGCATTGGTAAAACTTGGTGCCGTGCGGGCGCTGGTGACCAATGGCGGGCAGATGGCCTCTGACGCGTCGCCCGCCGGGCTGATCCGGCAGATGCCGCCCGAGGTGCTGGTGACCCGCGTGACCGGCGCGGGCGATACTTTCATGGCCGCCCATATGGCCGCAGAACGCCGCGGCGCTGACAGGCAAGAGGCGCTGTCCTCTGCCCTTCAGGTTGCCGCCGACTACGTCTCAGGAGAAACACCGCTATGACCGCCACGATCACCCTGTCGCCCGCCGTTGAAAAAGCGTTGGCCGAAAACCGCCCCGTCGTAGCATTGGAAAGCACCATCATCACGCATGGGATGCCCTATCCACAGAACCTCGAAACCGCTCGTCAGGTTGAACAGGAGCTGCGCGATAACGGCGCCGAACCGGCAACCATTGCCGTGCTGGACGGTGTTCTGCATGTCGGTCTGACCGAAGCACAGCTCGAACAGCTGGCACAGGCCAAGGGCGTGGCAAAGCTGAGCCGCGCAGACATGGCCGTCTGCATGTCTCAGGGCGGTACGGGCGCCACCACGGTTGCCGCGACAATGATCGGCGCCGCGCAGGCCGGGATCGCGGTTTTCGCGACCGGTGGTGTCGGCGGTGTGCACAAGGGCGCCGAGATGAGCTTTGACGTCTCTGCCGATCTCAACGAACTTGCCATGACCTCGGTCACCGTGGTCTGTGCGGGTGCCAAGGCAATCCTCGACCTTGCCAAGACGCTTGAGGTGCTTGAAACCCATGGCGTGCCCGTCATTGCCTATGGTCAGGATGGGTTCCCTGCCTTCTGGTCGCGCAATTCCGGCCTGCGCGCCCCGCTGCGCATGGATGACCCCGCGGCCATCGCCAGAGCCCACCTGACGCGCCGCGCGCTTGGCCTGCCGGGGGGGCAGTTGGTGGCCAACCCCATCCCTGCCGACGCCGAGATTCCGCTGGCCGAAATTCAGCCCGTCATCGCACAGGCCACATCCGACGCGCAGCGCCACGGCATCTCAGGCAAGGCCGTCACGCCCTACCTGCTCCAACGGATTTACGAGCTTACCGAGGGCCGGTCGCTGGAGGCGAATATCGCACTTGTCCGCAACAATGCCCGGCTTGCCGCCCGGATTGCGCAGGAAATGAGCAAACAGCACGCGAATGCGCCCTCTTAATCCGTGCCACCCATTGTAGCGCCGTCACGGACCCCCTAGTTTCAGGGAGACCGACCTTGCGGATGTATCTATGACCAGCCCGTTCGACAAAGACCCGCGCCGCCCCGGCCTGTTCGCCAGCCTGCGTTCCAGCTTTCTGACCGGGATCGTGGTGATCGCGCCTGTCGGCCTGACCGTCTGGCTGATCTGGACGCTGATCGGCTGGGTCGATGGCGTGGTCCTGCCCTTGGTGCCCTATACATTCCAGCCCGAAAAATACATCGGCATCAACCTGCGCGGTGTTGGTGTGATCATCTTCCTGATCTTCACCATCATCGTCGGCTGGATTGCAAAGGGGCTGATCGGACGATCCATCCTGCGCTTTGCCGAAAGCCTGCTGGAAAGCGTGCCCGTGGTGCGGTCGATCTATTCCGGCGTGAAGCAGATTGCCGAAACCGTCTTTGCCCAAAGCGATCGCAGCTTCGAAAAGGCCTGCCTGATCCAGTACCCACGCAAAGGCATCTGGGCGATCGGCTTCGTATCCACCCAGGCCAAGGGCGAGGTGGCCGCACGGGCCGAGGTTGCGGGCGATCTGATGAGTGTGTTCGTGCCAACCACGCCGAACCCGACCTCTGGCTTCCTGCTGTTCTTCCCGCGCGAAGATGTGGTCGAGCTTGACATGACGGTCGAGGACGCGGCCAAGCTGGTGATTTCGGCCGGTCTTGTCTATCCCAATGGCAAGGACGCCGCACAAGTGCTGAAGTCCAAGCTGCGCAAGGAAGAAAAACAGCGCCTGAGCGCCTGACGCCCCTGTTCTCAAGCGTCTTGCGGATCGGCAATCAGTCGAACATCTCGCGCAGATCCGCCGTCTGACGCACGTTCAGATCGTCCCAATGGTCGTTCAGGAACCCCTCTGCCGCCGCACGGCCGGCCGCTTTCAGCGTTGTCAGAACCGCGGGGATTGCAATATTCTTTGTCGCCACGGACAGGCTGTTCATCAGCTCGTCATCGGCGATCATATGCACCAGCACGTTCTTCATCGTCCCGTCCGAAACGGACCCGGACGCAATCAGCCGCTGAACAAAATTGATCGCCCGCAGCTCGCGCAGCAGAGATGAGTTGAAGCTGATCTCGTTGATGCGGTTCTGGATCTCGGGCGGTGTCACCGGCAGCTTTTCCCGAATGATCGGGTTGATGTTGATGATGACCAGATCCGCGGGCAATAACTTGTCAAACAGCGGAAACAGCGCAGGGTTGCCGGTATAGCCACCGTCCCAGAACGGCTCGATCTCGCCCGAGCGTGGGTCCCTCAGCTTGACCGCCTGAAACAGGGTCGGCAGGCAGGCCGAAGCCATCACCACATCCTTGTTGATGCCCTCGCCCGAAAAGACGCGCACCTTGCCGTCGCGCACATTGGTGGCGCAGATGAACAGCGCCGGGCCGCCCGCTTCGCAGACATCCTCATAGTGGAAACGGCTGACGATCGGGTCCAGCGGGTTGCGGTAGAACGGCCCCCAGACATAGGGCGACACCATTCGCGTGAAGGAATCCGCCATCATGTAGGGCAAGGACCATTCCAGCGCGCCAGAGATCATCCGGGGGTCCGGCGCGGCCAGACCCATCCAGGCAGGCATCCGCAAATCCTTGACCGCCCCGATCTGCCCCCAGAGCCATTCCAGATTGTCGCGGGCCTGCTGTGCACCACCGCGTATCAGACCGGCCTTCAGCGCGGCACCGTTCAACGCCCCTGCCGATGTGCCAGAGATCGCGGCGATCTCCAGCTCCGGCTCTTCCAGCAAACGGTCCAGCACCCCCCAGGTAAAGGCGCCATGCGCACCGCCGCCCTGAAGCGCAAGGTTGATACGTTTTTTCACCTTCTTTGCCATAGGGCCAGCATGTCCTCTACCGGGATGCCGTTGATAGTCGTCCCGGTCAGGTTGGCATCGTCAATCGCGACATCCGACAGGTTGACGTCAGAAAACGCAGCACCCGCAAGGTTCACATTCGTGAACCGCGCCCCGGCCAGCTTGGCGTCGTGGAAACTGGCCCCCGACAGATCGACATTGCCGAACACCGCGCCCGACATGTCGCGGTCGCGGAACTCCTTGTCGCCGGTCACAGCGCTGTCCAGCCGCCATCCACACTGATTGTCGTGCCGGTGATCTGGGCGGCGGCGTCAGAGCACAGAAAGACCGTGGTGCTGCCGATCTGCTCGACAGTGGCAAATTCCTTGGACGGCTGGCGTTCAAGGATCACCTTCTGCTTCACCTCGTCTTCCGTCATATCGTATTTCTTGGCCGTGTCCGGGATCTGCGCCTCCACCAGCGGGGTCAGAACGTAGCCGGGGCAGATCGCGTTGCAGGTGATATCTTCGCGCGCGGTTTCCAGCGCCACGGTCTTGGTCATGCCGACAACGCCGTGCTTTGCCGTGACATAGGCCGATTTGAAGGGCGACGCCGTCAGCCCGTGGGCGCTGGCGATGTTGACCACCCGTCCCCAGCCCGCCTTGCGCATCAATGGCAACGCAGCCGCTGTCGTATGAAAGGCAGAGCTCAAGTTGATGGCGATGATCGCATCCCACTTCTCGACGGGGAATTCGTCAATCGGTGCCACGTGCTGAATGCCCGCATTGTTCACGAGGATGTCGCACACACCGGCGGTCTCTATCAGTTTGCGGCACTGATCGCCCTTGGACATGTCCGCCTGAATGTAGCGCGCCTTGACCCCGAATTCCGAAGCGATCTCTTTGGCCAGATCGTGATCTTCCGGATTGTCGGTGAATGAATTCAGCACCACATCCGCGCCTGCCCGTGCCAGTTCGCGTGCAACCCCCAGACCGATACCAGAGTTCGATCCGGTGATGATTGCGGTCTTGCCCTTCAAGCTCATGTCGTGATCTCCGTGGATTCGTGTGGCCGCGATATGCTGTCTTGCAGCAATCTAGCTGCTGGGGTGCGGAGTTACAGCGGCAAATGAGATTTTTGTGAAAACTCATGACAAACGCGCGTGTCGATGATCGATGGCCGGTCCTGAGGCGCCGGTCCGAACGGTTGATTCGCTCAACCCGACGGAACCATCCGCCGCACACTCATGCGTTGGCCGGAAACCGGTGCCCGGAGCGATGCCAATTCCATCAGACCCCACCGGATATTGCCCACAAGCCCGATGGCGTTGATCAGGGCACGGACCTACGGCTCTGGATACAAGGCCCGTCCCAAAGAAAAAAACGCCCGCGCGAAGCGGGCGTTGAGTTATTGAGGCAGGTTTCATACAGGCAAGAAACCTATCGAGCAGTGGCTTCTTTATAAGCAATCCTGCGCCGGCATCCAAGCTAAAAGTTTGAAAAGGCGTGAATCCATCGCTACGGTCCGGTTCCATAAAACAAGGGCAGTCGAGGATTGTTGCCAATATGGGACCAGATTTTTTCCATTCTCTGCGGCGTCAGGGGGCGGCAATCGCGCTTTGCCTTGCCGCAACGTCAGTCATCGCTGAACCGCAACATGGCATAGCTATGTATGGCGATCCCGCGCTACCACCGGATTTTGTGTCCCTGCCCTATGCCAACCCCGACGCGCCCAAGGGCGGGCGGTTGGTCACCGGCGAAACAGGCAGCTTTGACAGCCTCAATCCGCATATCCTCAAAGGCTCGCCGCCGTGGCAATTGCGCTACCTCGGGTATGAGAGCCTGATGGGCCGGAGTTGGGACGAACCCTTCACCCTGTACGGGCTGTTGGCCGAATCGATAGAGGTCGGGCCGAATCGGGAATGGGCGGAATTCACCCTGCGTCCGGAGGCTGCCTTTTCCGATGGCTCCCCCGTCACTGTCGAGGATGTGATGTGGTCTTACGAGACCCTGGGCACCCAGGGCCACCCGCGTTATCTTGGCAGCTGGAAACAGGTTGCCAGCATGGAGCAGACCGGCCCGCGCAGCCTGCGCTTCACCTTCAACGAAGAAAACCGCGAACTGGCGCTGATTATCGGCATGCGCCCGATCCTGAAAAAGGCGCAGTGGGATGGCAAGGATTTCGGCGAATCCGGGCTCGACATCATCCCCATCGCCACCTCTCCCTATGTGATCGACGATTTCGAGGCGGGGCGTTTCGTGTCGCTGCGCCGCAATCCCGATTACTGGGGCAAGGACCTGCCCTTCATGGCGGGACAGGCCAATCTTGATGAAATCCGAATGGAATTCTACGGCGACGGCTCTGTGATGTTCGAGGCGTTCAAGGCCGGTCAGCTCAACATGACGCGTGAATTCAACGTCGAGAAATGGGAAACGCAATACGACTTCCCTGCGATCACCAGTGGGGATGTTGTCAAATCGGTGGTCGCGCATCAGCGCCCCTCGGGCATCACCGGCTACGTGATGAACACCCGCCGCGACATCTTTGCGGACTGGCGCGTACGCGACGCGATGCTGCACGCGTTCAACTTTGAATATGTGAACGAGACCATGACCGGTTCGCAGCAGCCGCGCATCTCTTCGTATTTCTCGAATTCGGTACTGGCGATGGATCACGGCCCCGCCGAAGGCCGCGTGCGTGAATTCCTGGAGCCTTTCGAGGACGAACTCCTGCCCGGCGCGCTGGAGGGCTACACCCTGCCCGAAGGCGATGGATCCGAGCGCAACCGCCGCAACATCGCCCGCGCGATGGACCTTCTGGCCGAGGCCGGCTGGACGGTTCAGGACGGCAAGATGAAAAATGCCGACGGCACGCCCCTCACCTTTGAAATCCTCCTCCAGCAATCGGGGGGTGAGGCACAGGCGATCATCGACATTTTCGCCCGTGCGCTCGAACGGCTGGGCATCACCCCCCAGATCACGGTGGTGGACAGCGCGCAGTACAACGAACGTACGAATGCCTATGATTTCGACATGACTTACATGCGCCGGGGTCTGTCGCTCAGCCCCGGCAACGAACAGCGGCTCTATTGGGGCTCGGCCGAGGCCGACGCACCCGGCGGGCGCAACCTGATGGGCATGAAATCCGCCGCCGCAGATGCGATGATCGACCGGCTTCTGACCTCAGAATCCCGCGAGGATTTTCTGGCCGCATCCAAGGCGCTGGACCGCGTGCTGACGACCGGGCGCTATGTCATCCCGATCTATCAATGGAACATCAGCCGCATCGCACATGCGAAAGAGTTGAAATTCCCCGAAACTATCCCGATGTATGGCGACTGGATCGGGTGGAATCCCGACGTCTGGTGGTATGAAGAGAATTGAGCATGACAAGAACGAAAAAATCCGCCGTACTGGCCCTTCTGACACTGGCCCTGCTTGCGGGCTGTGCCACGGTTGACGGCGTGGGGCAGGATATCTCTTCCGGCGCGCGCAATGTCCAAAGCTGGTTCTGATAGGCGCTGTCGCGATCTGAAAGGCAGGTGAAGACGCAAGCCTGGGGCCGTGTCTTCGCCGCCCACCCTCGTGGCGTCAGCGCAGCCGCGCATTCACAGAGACCGGCGCGGACCGATCCGCGCCGCCTCACGTCAGCGACGTCACCCAAAGGATCGTCGCGTCCTCTTCAGAGATGGAAATGACGTTGTGCCCCATGGTGGCGTCGTAATAGGCGCTGTCGCCACGGCGCATTTCGAAGGGCTCGTAGAATTCCGTATAAAGCCGCACCACACCGGTCAGCACGTAAAGGAACTCTTCGCCGTCATGGCGCACCCAGCCTTCGAATTCTTCCATCGCGCGGGCCCGGATGCGGGCACGGTAGGGCAGCATCGATTTCTTGGTCAGCGTCTCTGCCAGCAACTCGTGTTCATAGGTCGTTGTTGCGTGGGCATGGCCAGAACCGCTCCGGGTCAGCGCCAGACGGCCGTTGACCTGCCCCCGCTCCGGCGGGGTGAATAGCTGCGGCACGCTGATCTCCAACCCCAGGGCCAGCTTTTTCAGCGCGTCATAGGTCGGGGACATCTGACCGTTTTCGATTTTCGACAGGGTCGACCGCGCAAGCCCCGCGCGCTTTGCCGCCTGTTCCAGCGTCCACCCTTGCGCCTTGCGCAATTCCCGCACGCGTTCGCCCAGGTTCAACGGCTCCGGGCTGTCGTCTCCGCCGCCCTCGCGGGCAATGCGGATCAGCCGTTTGGGATCATGATCAGTCATGACGTAGCTCTATAAGCGCCGCGAGCGGTCTGCACAATCTCTCGCAGCACGCAACAGGGCCTGAGGTGCGGTGCCGGGCCTTGCGCCACGGCGACGGCCGGCTTACCCATTCCCTCATGCTGTCAATCTTCGATAAAGGCGCCCCGCCCGCCTGCCCTGCGCCATTCAACCTAGCCGCCCACGTGCTGGAGCGTGGCCGCGCATATCCTGACAAGACCGCGCTGGAGATCATCGGCGCGCAGGAGGTGGAGCGCTGGAGCTACGGCAGGCTGCGCGCGCATGTGCTGGGAGCGGCCACCGGCCTTTTGCGTGAAGGCTTAAGTCCGGGCGATACCCTGTTGATGCGGGTTGGAAATACCGTCGATTTTCCAATCGCCTATCTGGGTGCTATCGCAGCGGGCATCGTCCCGGTGCCGACATCGTCCCAACTGACCGAGGCGGAAGTGTCCCATATCCTCGGGACGTTGCGCCCGACCGCCGTTCTGCACGCCGAAGCGATCCCCTGCCCCAAGCAACCAGCCTGCCGCGTGATCCCCGCAAATGCCATCGCGGGTTGGTCCGACCTGCCTGCAGCTACCCCCGACATCGGCACCCCGGATCGTATGGCATATGTGATCTACACATCGGGCACATCGGGCACACCTCGTGCGGTTGCACATGCCCACCGTGCAATCTGGGCGCGCCAGATGATGATGCAGGGCTGGTACGGGCTGCGCGAAGAGGACCGGCTGTGCCATGCGGGCGCGTTCAACTGGACCTACACGCTGGGCACCGGGCTGATGGATCCCTGGACCATGGGCGCCACCGCATTGATCCCGGCACCGGGAACGGATCATGCGCAACTCCCGGCCCTCCTCAGGGATCACAATGCCACGATTTTCGCAGCGGCACCGGGCGTTTACCGCAATATCCTCAAGCACGGACCCTTTGATCTGCCAAAGCTTCGGCATGGCCTGTCCGCAGGCGAGAAACTCTCGCCCCAGATCCGCGAGGATTGGGAAAAAGCGACCGGGCGACCGATCTTCGAGGCCTATGGCATGTCCGAATGCTCTACCTTCATTTCCGCCTCGCCGGACCAGCCCGCCCCCGCAGACCGCCTCGGGCGGCCCCAGATCGGGCGCCGCATCGCCATTCTGGGCGATGACGGCCCGGTGCCGCTGTCCCAACCCGGCGTCATTGCCATTGATGCGCGCGATCCCGGCCTAATGCTGGGCTACCTGAACGCGCCAGAGGCCACGGCGGCGAAATTTCGCGACGGCTGGTTTCTGACCGGCGATCTGGGTTCGATGGATCAGTCTGGCCTGATCACCTATCTGGGTCGCGCTGACGACATGATGAATGCAGGCGGCTACCGCGTCTCGCCCATCGAGGTTGAAGCGGCGCTGCATAATTACCCCGGCATTGATGCACTGGCTGCGACGGATGTCGAAATCAAACCCGGGGTGCGCGTGATCGCCGCGTTTTACACCGGTCCTGCCCCGCTACCAGACGCCGCATTGGCCGCGTTTGCGCAAACCCGACTTGCAAGGTACAAGCAGCCGCGTCTGTACAGGCATATGGCCGCGCTTCCCACCGGGGCCAATGGCAAGATCCTGCGTCGCGCGCTGCGCGACCAATTCAAGGCCCGTTGAATGGTTAAGCTCGACATCATGTCCGACCCGATTTGCCCCTGGTGCTACATCGGCAAGACCTATCTGGACCGCGCTCTGGAGGCGCATCCCAACCATCCGTTCGAGATCGAGTGGCATCCCTTCCAGCTCAACCCCGACATGCCTGCAGGCGGCATGGACCGGCGCGCTTATCTTGAGGGCAAGTTCGGCGGCAAGAAGGGTGCGGTCAAATCCTACATGCCCGTGGTCGAACATGCCAAAACCGCCGGGCTGGAGATGAACCTTGATGGTATCAAGCGCACGCCCAACACGTTGGACGCCCACCGGCTGATCCTCTGGGGGGCCATCGAAGGGCGGCAGACGGCCATCGTGTCGTCGCTCTTCCGGGCGTATTTCAACGAGTGTCGTGACATTGGCGACCGCGAGGTTCTGGCCGATATCGCCGATAGTTGCGGAATGGATGCCGCGATCATCCTGCGGCTGCTGGACTCGGATGCCGATATCGAAGAGATCCGCAACAGGGACACCGCAGCGCGCGAGATGGGTGTCACATCGGTTCCCACCTTCATCGTTGACCGCAAACATGCGGTGCCCGGCGCGCAACCGCCAGAGCTGTGGGCCACGGTCATCGAAGAGCTGGCCCAGCAGGCCTGAGCGATGATAACCGCCCACCTTCCCGCCGGATATCTGACGGGGCGCAGCATCACCGCATCGCGCCCTGTCATACTGGCGGCAACGTTGGGCGGTGTATTCCCTGATCTTGACATGATCTGGTTCTACTTGGTCGACGACCGGGCGTTCCATCACCATCACTACTGGGTTCACATCCCCTTTTTCTGGGCTGTCGTTGCGGCCTTGACCCTGCCGCTGATCGCTGCACTCAGGAAAGGCTGGCTGCTTTGCGCGCTGGCCTTCTTTGCCGCCATCTTTGTCCATCTGTGCCTCGACACGATTGCCGAGGACATCAAGTGGCTTTGGCCGTGGCAGAACACGTTCTTCCGACTAATTGAAATTCCGGCAATCCGGCCGCATTGGGTTTTGAACTTCATCCTGCACCCGGTTTTCCTGCTGGAAATGCTGATCTGGGCGACAGCGTTCTATCTGCTGTGGCGGCAACGGGCCCCGGCGACGTGAGGGGGCTGCGCATCCTGACCCTGCTGGCGACCGTCGCCTTGATCATCGCCATCGGCACGGTGTTCTTTCACCATGTCGAGGGATGGAGCTGGCTGGATTCCTACTTCTTCACCGTCGTGACCCTGTCAACTGTCGGTTACGGCGAGCTGGTGCCCGCAACGGCCATCGGAAAGATCGGAACAACCATCTTCATCCTGCTTGGGCTGGGCGTCTTTGCCGTCGCCATTCAGCAGTTTGGCAGTTTTGCGATGCGAAAGCGTGAAGAACACACCGAATGGCTGATCGGACGTCTTGGCGAAGCCGAAGCAGACCCGGCGAACGAGGACCGCAGCCCCGACGACGCCGAAGAAAAAAGAACCGACCGGCCCTGATGCACATAGCGCTGTGCGCTGACGCACTTTAAAGCCACCGATTTGCCGGACCTTCGGACTGGCCAATTGCACGCAATGGGCATACGCAACACGGGAGGGGCCGCGCGGCATTTTCCGCAAACCAGGCTCTTTTCCAAAAAGTTCAGGACTGTTCAATGCCTCGCCGCCTTTCCCAGATCGAATTTGTTGCCCTTATGGCAATGATCATGTCCACCATCGCTTTTTCGATCGACGCGATGCTGCCCGCCCTGCCAGAGATCGCAGGGGAGCTTAGCGCGGGGTCCGAAAACCGGGCGCAGTTGATCCTGACGTTTTTCCTGCTGGGCATGGGTGTGGGGACGCTGTTCACCGGCATGTTGTCCGACCGTTTTGGCCGCAAATCGGTGATGCTGGTCGGCGCGGGTGTCTACGTTCTGGCCTCCGGGGTCGCATGGGCCGCGCAATCGCTGGAACTGATGCTTGCGGCACGACTGGTTCAGGGGCTGGGGGCCGCAGGGCCGCGGATCGTGGCGCTTGCGGTGATTAGGGATCTTTACGCAGGGCGCGGCATGGCCAAGATCATGTCGTTCGTGATGATGGTTTTCACCATCGTGCCCGCTCTGGCGCCGCTGGTCGGGGCCTACCTGATCTCGCATGGGGGCTGGCGCGCGATCTTCGTGGCTTTCGTGCTGTTCATGGGTCTGGCCTGCATTTGGCTGGCCGTGCGCCTGCCTGAGACCCTCGCCGTCGAGGACCGTCGCCCGATGCGTGTCGCCGCGCTGAAACAAGCCCTGAACGAGATGCTGCACCACCCGACCGTGCGGCTTTCCGTCATCGTCCAGACACTTTGTTTCGGGATGCTGTTTTCGATGCTGTCATCGGTGCAGCCAATCTATGACGTGACCTTTGGGCGCGGCGATGAGTTTCCCTACTGGTTCTTTGGCGTGGCGATCCTTGCCGGCACTGGCAGCCTGCTGAATGCGGCGCTTGTAGGCCGGTTGGGGATGCGGTTCCTCGTGACAGTCACCCTGTCGGTACAGCTTGGGATTTCCTCGGTCATGGTGCTGCTCAGCCTGGTTGATCTTCCGCTGACCTTCGGCTTTCTAACCTTCGTGGTCTGGCAGGTTTCGGTGTTCTTTCAGGCAGGCATGACGCTCGGCAATCTCAACGCTCTGGCGATGGAGCCGATGGGCCATATCGCGGGCACGGCGGCCAGTGTGATCGGCGCGATTTCTACGGTATTCTCTGTCGTGCTGGCAATCCCGCTGGGGCTGATGTTCGATGGCACAACGCTGCCCCTTGCGGTGGGCATTTGCCTCATGGCTTTGGCCTCTCTCTTGTTCATGCTGCACATGCGGCGGGTGGAGGCCAGGCTGCCCGCCTGACAGGCATCCGGGTGATTGACCCTGCGACCATCTGTATGCAGCCGCATACGAGGCTTTGAAGCACCCGCCGAATCCGCTAGAGCTTGGCGCGACAGTTCCAGTTATCCAATGTGAAAGAGGCCTCTCATGTCCAAGATCAAGGTGCAGAACCCGGTTGTCGAGCTTGACGGCGACGAGATGACCCGGATCATCTGGGATTTCATCAAGCAAAAGCTGATCCTGCCCTATCTGGATATTGATCTGCTTTATTACGATCTGGGCATGGAAGAGCGGGACCGCACCGATGACCAGATCACCATTGATGCAGCCGAAAAGATCAAGGAAGTCGGCGTTGGCGTGAAATGCGCCACCATCACGCCGGACGAGGCGCGGGTCGAGGAGTTCGGCCTGAAAAAGATGTGGCGCAGCCCCAACGGCACCATTCGCAACATCCTTGGCGGCGTGATCTTCCGCCAGCCCATCATCTGCAAGAACGTGCCGCGGCTTGTGCCGGGCTGGACCAAACCCATCGTGGTGGGGCGTCACGCGTACGGCGATCAGTACAAGGCTACGGATTTCCGTTTTCCCGGCGCTGGCAAGATCACGCTGAAATTCGAAGGTGCCGATGGCGAAGTGATCGAACGCGAGGTGTTTGACGCGCCCGACAGCGGCGTCGTCATGGGGATGTATAACCTCGACAAGTCGATCTACGACTTTGCGCGCGCCTCGCTCAACTACGGCCTGAACCTTGGCTGGCCCGTGTACCTGTCGACCAAGAACACGATCCTGAAAGCCTATGACGGACGGTTCAAGGACATCTTTGAAGAAGTATACGAGGCCGAATTCAAAGAGGAGTTCGAAGAAAAGAAGATCTGGTACGAACACCGGCTGATCGACGATATGGTGGCCAGTTCGCTGAAATGGTCGGGCGGCTATGTCTGGGCGTGCAAGAACTATGACGGCGACGTGCAGTCGGATACGGTCGCGCAGGGCTTTGGATCACTGGGGTTGATGACCTCGATCCTGATGACCCCGGATGGCAAGGTCGTGGAATCCGAAGCGGCCCACGGCACCGTCACGCGCCACTACCGCCAGCACCAGAAGGGCGAGCAGACCTCGACCAACTCCATCGCGTCGATCTATGCGTGGACCGGGGGCCTCAAGCACCGCGCCAAGCTGGACGGGAACGAGGCGCTTAAGGGTTTCGCCGAGACGCTGGAGCGGGTGATCATCGAAACCGTCGAATCTGGCCATATGACCAAGGATCTGGCGCTGCTGGTTGGTCCCGATCAGGGCTGGCTGACCACGATGGGCTTTCTTGAAAAGATAGAAGCGAACCTGAACAAGGCTCTGGCCGGCTAAGCCTGCTGCCTTACTGTGCGCCCATCCGGGCGCGCAGTTTTGGTCTTGCGCATGACGCGGCTGGGGGCACTGCCCTCGCCTGATTTGCGCTCACCCATTCCCAAACAGAAACGCAGATCAGCCTGCCGCCTTGGCGCGCTTTCGTTCTGCGGCGAGCTTTTCGGCAAGGTCGCGGGCAATGGCGAAAGCCCCCTGGATCTTGTCGCGATCCTTTTTCCAGTCGCGACGGACCACGATCTTGTTGTCGCGCACCTTGGCAAGGCCTTTTTGGTCCTGAATGAATTCGACCAGACCTTGCGGCGAAGCAAACTTGTCATTGTGGAACTGGATCGTGGCCCCTTTGGGACCGCCATCCAGCTTGGCAATGCCTGCGCGTTTGCACATCGCCTTGATGCGGACGACCAGAAGCAGCGTGTTGACCTCTTTTGGCAAGGGGCCGAAGCGGTCGATCAACTCGGCGGCAAAGCCTTCCAGTTCCACCTTGGTGGTCAGGCTGCTGAGACGGCGGTAAAGGCCAAGACGCACGTCCAGATCGGGCACGTAATCCTCTGGGATCAGAACGGGCACGCCAAGGTTGATCTGTGGCGCCCATTGGTCATCGGCGTCTGTCAGCCCTTCCATCTCGCCCGCGCGGATCTTGGCAATCGCCTCTTCCAGCATGGATTGATAGAGCTCGTAGCCGACATCGCGCATCTGGCCGGATTGCTCCTCGCCCAGAAGGTTGCCTGCGCCGCGAATATCCAGATCCTGACTGGCAAGGGTAAAGCCCGCACCCAGCGTGTCGAGACTGCCAAGAACACGCAGGCGTTTTTCCGCGGTGGCGGTCAGCTTGGCACGCGGTTTTGTCGTCAGATAAGCATAGGCGCGGGTCTTGGACCGCCCCACCCGGCCCCGGATCTGGTAAAGCTGCGACAGGCCAAACATGTCGGCGCGGTGGATCACCATCGTGTTGGCCGTCGGAATATCAAGCCCGGATTCGACGATCGTCGTCGCCAAAAGCACATCGAACTTGCCGTCGTAGAAGGCGTTCATGCGGTCATCAAGCTCGCCCGCGGCCATCTGGCCATGCGCCACGACGTAAGACAGTTCCGGAAGCTGTTCCTTCAGGAATTCCTCGATCTCCGGCAGGTCGGAAATCCGTGGCACGACATAAAAACTTTGTCCGCCGCGATAATGTTCGCGCAAAAGCGCCTCGCGGATGGTGACGGGGTCGAATTCCGACACGTATGTGCGGATCGCCAGCCGGTCCACAGGCGGTGTGCCGATGATCGACAAGTCCCGAACGCCGGTAAGCGAAAGTTGCAGCGTGCGCGGGATCGGCGTCGCCGTCAGGGTCAGCACGTGGATATCGCTGCGCATCTGTTTCAGGCGCTCTTTATGCGAGACGCCGAAATGCTGTTCCTCGTCGATGATCAGCAGGCCAAGGTTCTGAAAGCGGATGGATTTGGCCAACAGAGCATGCGTGCCGATGACGATATCAACCGTGCCACGCGCAAGCCCGTCGCGGGTTTTCGCGGCATCCTTGGCAGTGACAAAGCGCGACAGCGGGCGCACCTCCAGCGGGAAGCCGCGGAAGCGTTCGGCAAAGCTTTTGTAATGCTGACGGGCCAGCAGCGTCGTGGGCGCAATCACGGCGACCTGCACGCCGGACATGGCGGCCACAAAGGCCGCGCGCATCGCGACCTCGGTCTTGCCAAAGCCCACATCGCCGCAGATCAGCCGGTCCATCGGCTGGCCGGAATGCATGTCGGACATCACGTCCTCGATGGCGCGCAGCTGGTCGTCGGTTTCTTGATACGGGAAACGGGCCGAAAATGCGTCCCACGCCCCTGGAGGCGGATCCATGACCGGTGCTTTGCGCAAGGCACGCTCTGCCGCGATGCGGATAAGCCGGTCGGCCATCTCGCGGATACGCTCCTTGAGCTTGGCCTTCTTGGCCTGCCATGCCCCGCCACCCAACCGGTCAAGCAGACCCTCGTCATGCCCGTATTTCGACAGCAGCTCGATATTCTCGACCGGCAGGTAAAGCCGCGCGCCTTCGGCGTATTCCAGCAGCAGACATTCATGGGCCGCACCGGCTGCGGTGACGACTTCCATCCCCTGATACCGCCCGATGCCGTGATCGACATGCACGACCAGATCACCGGGGCTGAGCGATTGCGCCTCTGTCAGGAAATTTTCGGCCTTGCGGCGTTTCTTGGGCGCACGGATCAGGCGGTCGCCCAACACATCCTGTTCGGAAATGACGGTGATCGTCTGGTCGTTATTCGCCCCCCAGGGCCCTTCGAACCCATGTTCCAAGGCCCAGACCGCAAGGTGAAGCCCGCGCTTGCCGATGCGGGTGGCGTCGGGAACAGGGATGGTTTCGGCCAGCCCCTCATCCTCAATCAGCCCCGAAAGCCGTTCGCGTGCGCCCTCCGAATAGCTGGCGACGACAACCGGGCCATGTTCAAGCTTTGCCTTGATATGCGACGCCAAAGCCCCGAAAAGGCTGATACTTTCCTGTTGACGTTCTGGAGAGAAGTTGCGCCCGATCCGGCCTCCGGCATCTACCACGCCGGGTCCGCTGGCTTGTGGCAGCGGGTGGAACTGGATCATCCGGTGCCCAGCAGTCGCCCCGTCCCACGCCGCCTCGTCAAGATATAGCAGTCCCGGCGGGGCCGGCTTGTAGACCGTGCCCATGCGGTTCTTTTGCCCCATCGCAAGTCGGCGGGTCTCGTACTGGTCAGCGATCGTATCCCAGCGGGCGATCCGGCTGGGCGTAACCTGATCGTCCAACGCGACGGTCGCATTTGGCAGGTAGTCGAACAATGTCTCCAGCCGGTCGTGAAAGAAAGGCAGCCAATGTTCGATGCCCTGATGCTTGCGGCCTGCGCTCACAGCCTCGTAGAGCGGGTCATCCGTCCCGGCCGCGCCGAATTCGATGCGGTAATTCTGGCGAAACCGCGTGATCGCGGCCTCGTCAAGGATCACCTCCGACACCGGGGCCAGTTCAATCAGCACCAGCTTTTCGGTCGTGCGCTGCGTGGCCGGGTCAAACCGGCGCGCGCCATCCAGAACGTCACCGAAGAAATCAAGCCGGATGGGCCCGCCATCGCCCGGCGGATAGATGTCGATGATGCCGCCCCGGATCGCATAGTCGCCGGGTTCCATCACCGTAGGCGCCTGCGAAAAGCCCATACGGACAAGGAAATTTCTCAGCGCTTCCTCGTTCACCCGTTCCCCCACGCGAGCCGAGAAGGCCGCCTCCCGCAGGACATTGCGCGCAGGGATGAATTGCGAGGCGGCGTTGAGCGTGGTGAGCAGGATGAACTTGTCGGGCATCCCGTGCACCAGCCCTGCCAGCGTGGCCATCCGCGCCGCCGAGATGTCAGGATTGGGCGACACCCGGTCATAGGGCAGGCAATCCCAGCCCGGAAATCTGAAGACGGGAATGGACGGCGCAAAAAAGCTCAGCGCGTCATGGATCTGCGCCATGCGCTTGTCATCGCGTGCAATGTGAAGGACGGACGCGCCGCCGCTCTCCAGCTCTCGCAAGAGAAGCCGGGCGTCGTAGCCTTCGGGCGCACCGCCCATGGTCAGGTGATTGCGCGAGTTTTCTTTGGGATGTGCCATGGGTGAGGGAAATGGGCCATGCCGGGGACCACGTCAACCTGTGCGACGCGCGTTTTGTGCACCCGGTGCCCGTGGCGCGGCGTCAGGGCGGGGTTTGCCGGGTCAGTTGCCCAGAACGTTGATCGTCAGGTTTGCGTTCATCCCCCATAGCGCGGTGATAAAAATGGCCCCCATTCCGACCGTCTGCACCCGGAACCGGTGGCGCATCAGGTGACGATGCAGCGCCTCACCCTGCGGATCATCCGTTCGGATCCGGCGCGCCGTCAGGAAGGACAGGAGCACCACGACCCCAAGCGGAAAGCACAGCAGGAAGATCGCCTGCGCCAGTTCCAGACCGTAGCCCCAGCCAAGGATCAGCAGAACCGTCATGCCAAAGCAACCAAGGGCCAGAGCCCAGATGCCCCCCTGCGCCGCGAAGTGCAGACGCCGCAGCACGTTGATCCTCACCATGTCTTCGAGGTCTTGTTCGGCCTGACCGCCATGACGCCGGGCCGCAGAGATCATATCCACCGGCACGCCAAGCACCCGGTGCCCGACCAGCGACCAGACCACGGCCAGCATGATCCAGTACCAGAGGCTGGAAAAAGATCGCATGTCGATCGCTTCGAATATGGTGCCGTACAAGTCCAAGCCCTTGTCTCTTCTCCGTGACAATGCCGGCGCGACGTCCGACCAGCCCGGTTTGCCCCGATCTGCCTGTCGGCGCAAGCGGCACGGCAGATGATCATACCGCAGCGTTGATGACCCTGTCAGTCGGCGGTGCCCGCGCGGCGCATCCGAAATCGCCCAATCGCGCCCGCCGGGGCTGGACAAGCGCCGTCGCCAGGGTGCATCCCAAGGGGCATAAGCAAACTTGTCAGAGGTCACCGCCCATGTTGCCCGCACAGGCCCCCTTCCCCGCAGCCCGGTTCCGGCGTGCCCGCCAGTCAGATGCAATCCGGTCGCTGGTGCGTGAAAACACGCTGACCCCGGCGGATTTCATCTGGCCGGTCTTTGTCCGTGATGGCGAGGGCATGGAAGAGCCCGTCCCCTCCATGCCCGGCGTGCTGCGCCGGTCGGTGGACCGGGTGGCAGATGCGGCGCGCGACGCTTATGCCATGGGAATCCCGGCGATTTGCCTCTTTCCCTATACCGATCCGTCGCTGAAAACGGCCGATTGTGCGGAGGCGTGGAACCCCGACAACCTGTCCAACCGTGCCACCCGCGCCATCAAGGACGCGGTGCCTGGCATGGCCGTCATGACTGACGTGGCGCTGGACCCCTACAACATCGACGGCCATGACGGCTTTGTCGAGAATGGCGAGATCGTCAACGACCGCACCGTCGAGGCGCTGGTGAAACAGGCGCTGAGCCAGGCCGACGCGGGCGCTGATATCATCGGCCCGTCGGACATGATGGACGGGCGCATCGGTGCCCTGCGTCAGGCGCTTGAGGCGGCAGGACACAACAATGTGATGCTGCTGAGCTATGCCGCGAAATATGCCAGCGCCTTTTACGGTCCCTTCCGGGACGCCGTCGGTGCCTCGGGTGCGCTCAAGGGCGACAAGAAATCCTACCAGATGGATCCGGCCAATTCGGACGAGGCGCTGCGCCTTGTCGCGCGCGATCTGAACGAAGGCGCGGACATGGTAATGATAAAGCCGGGAATGCCGTATCTTGATATTTGTCAACGGGTTAAAGCGCGGTTTGGCGCCCCGACCTTCGCCTATCAGGTGTCGGGCGAATACGCGATGATCCAGGCAGCTGCGCAGAACGGCTGGGTCGATGGCGAACGGGTGATGCTGGAAAGTCTGATGGGCTTCAAGCGTGCAGGATGTGATGGTGTGCTGACCTATTTCGCGCCCGAAGCTGCGAGAATACTCAACGCGTAGCGGATGGTCGCCGAAATGCCACTCCATGTGGTGACAAACGGCAGATATGCGCGTATAACGCAGCGTAACCGGTCAAAAGCGCCGGATCAGAGGCAATCAGGTGCCCTATAGGCGCCACATCAGAACGAGAGCAGGCACCATGAGCCAGATTTCCCGACGCAATCTTACTTTGTCCTTGTGCGCCATCCCCTTGGTCGCCGCTTGTGGCAATGGCATTGGAAGTGCCGGACCCCAGCGCATCGATGCCCGGGTTGACGCAACTCTGACCCAACTTTTCAGCACCTATCCCAACACCCGCTCGCTTGCGACGAAATCCACCGGCATGCTCGTCATGCCCTTGGTTACCGAGGCCGGTCTTGGGCTGGGCGGGGCCTATGGTCAGGGCGCCCTGCGCGTGGGCGGTGTGACGGTCGACTATTACTCGACCGCCAAGGCCAGCGCAGGCTTGCAGATCGGCGCGCAGCAATATGCTCATGTGCTGTTTTTCATGACCGAGGATGCGTTGCTGAATTTCCGCCGTTCGCCCGGCTGGGCCGCAGGGGCGAATATCGTCTATGCGACGCCGGAAACGGGCGGAACCCTGAACGCGGAAACGACCACATCGATGGCACCGATCATCGCGGTCATCTTCGGTCAGGCGGGGCTGCGCGTTGGCGCCACGCTGGAAGGCGTGAAATACTCCCGCATCATTCCCTGAGCTTCGCGGACCGAAAAGATGCCGATCAAAGGGGGCCAGACGCCCCCTTTCTTTGCGTTTTGACAACGCCGCCGCGGATTGGCAGCCCCTTTGGGCAAACCACAGGTACGCCTTGGGGCGCGCGTTGCGGGGCGGTCAGTGGTAGGTGAACTCCCCGACCACATTCTGCCACTTCCCCGGTGAAATCATCTTGCGATGGGTGAAACGGACAGAATGCAACGGCCCTTCAATCTCGTCCTGCCAGTATTCGATGAACTGGAACAGTTTGGGATGATCGGGGGCCAGATCATATTCCTGCCACACGAAGGTGTTCAGCACGCTCTGGTAATCGGGCATCCGGTAAAACAGCTCTGCCGTAGTCAGGCCGTATCCGCGTAACATGAGTTCGGTTTCGCTTTCCTGCATTGTGAACCTCACTTTTCTTATGGGTACCGAAATCATGCCGAGCAAAGAATTACTTTTCAATGAAAACAATGTGTTGTCACTGTGCTGTGATGGCTGCCAGCCAAACTGGCCCAGAAGCATTGCACCCTATATCCTGTCTCTGATATAAAAACCTCAACAAGATATAGAACAACGATAAGATGGGCACACCACGTGAGCGATACTCCGGAACATCCTGAAAACACAGACGAAAACGCGCCGGAACGTCCTGCCTACAGCGGTCCGACCGTTTCGATCACCGACGAAATGAAGACCAGCTACCTCGATTACGCGATGAGCGTGATCGTCAGCCGGGCCATTCCCGATCTGCGTGATGGATTAAAACCTGTGCATCGGCGCATTCTTTACGCAATGCACGAAACCGGAAACAGCCACGACAAGCCTTATCGCAAGTCCGCGCGCCCCGTCGGGGACGTCATGGGTAAGTATCACCCGCATGGTGATTCCGCGATCTACGATGCGCTTGTGCGTATGGCGCAGGATTTCTCGATGTCGCTTCCCCTGCTTGACGGTCAGGGCAACTTTGGGTCGATGGACGGCGATAACCCGGCGGCCATGCGTTACACCGAAGTGCGCATGGACAAGCCCGCCGCGTATCTGCTGAGCGATATCGACAAGGAAACTGTTGATTTTCAGGACAATTACGACGGCAAGGACCGCGAACCGACGGTTCTGCCTGCGCGGTACCCCAATATGCTGGTCAACGGCGCGGGCGGGATCGCTGTCGGCATGGCGACCAATATTCCGCCGCATAACCTGGGCGAGGTCGTCGATGCGACGCTGGCGCTGATCGAGGACCCGGATCTCAGCTCTGAACAGCTGATCGAATTTGTGCCCGGCCCCGACTTCCCCACCGGCGGCATCATGCTGGGCCGGACCGGCGCGCGCAAAGCCTATCTGGAAGGTCGCGGCAGCGTCATTGTCCGGGCGAAGACACGGGTTGAAGAGCTGCGCCGGGATCGCTGGGCCATCATCATCGAAGAGATCCCCTATCAGGTGAACAAGGCCACGATGATCGAAAAGATCGCCGAGGCCGCGCGCGAAAAGCGGATCGAGGGCATCAGCCACGTTCAGGACGAATCCGACCGCGACGGCGTGCGCGTGGTGATCGAGCTGAAGCGGGATGCCACGGCAGAGGTGGTGCTGAACCAGCTTTTCCGCTTCACGCCGATGCAGACATATTTCGGCTGCAACATGCTGGCGCTGAATGGCGGGCGTCCCGAACAGCTTACGCTGCGCGGCTTTCTGACCGCATTCCTTGATTTCCGCGAGGATGTCGTGGCGCGGCGCACGGCCTATCTTTTGCGCAAGGCCCGCGAGCGGAGCCACATCCTGTGCGGTCTGGCCGTGGCTGTCAGCAATGTTGACGAGGTCGTCGCGACCATCCGCGCCTCTGCCGATGCGGCCCAGGCGCGCGAAAAGCTGATGGAGCGGCGCTGGCCCGCGGGTGAAATCCTGCCCTATATCGCGCTTATTGATGACCCGACCCATAAGGCAAACGAGGATGGCACCTATAACCTTTCCGAGGTTCAGGCCCGCGCCATTCTGGAATTGCGGCTTCAGCGCCTGACCCAACTGGGCGTCAAGGAAGTCACGGACGAGTTGGAAGAACTGGCAGGCAAGATCAAGGAATACCTTGAAATCCTGGGCAGCCGCGAACGGATCATGGAGATCATCTCCAACGAGTTGCATGAAGTGCGCGAGCAGTTTGCTGTCCCCCGCCGAACAGAGATCGTCGACTGGTCCGGTGATATGGAGGATGAAGACCTAATCGAGCGCGAAGATATGGTCGTGACCGTCACCCAGACCGGATATATCAAGCGGACCGCCCTGTCCGATTTCCGCGCGCAGCGGCGTGGCGGCAAGGGTCTGTCCGGCATGTCGACCAAGGATGACGATGTCGTCACGACGCTCTTCGTTGCCAACACGCATACGCAGCTTTTGTTCTTCACTACCGATGGGATGGTCTACAAGCTCAAGACCTGGCGGTTGCCGCAAGGCGGCCGCACGTCCAAAGGCAAGGCCATCGTCAATATCCTTCCGATCCCAACGGGCGTTTCGATTGCGGCAATCATGCCGGTTGACCGCCCCGAAGAGGAATGGGCCGATCTTCAGATCGTCTTTGCCACCAGCGCCGGTGACGTCCGCCGCAATGCGTTGTCGGATTTCACCAACGTCATGCGCAACGGCAAGATCGCGATGGATCTGCCCGAGGGTGTGGAACTGGTGAATGCCCGGATCGCATCCGAGGATGACGATGTGATGCTGGTCACAAATTCGGGTCGCGCCATCCGCTTCCGCACCACCGATGTGCGTGTCTTCAAGGGCCGCAAATCCACCGGCGTGCGCGGCATCAGGCTCAGCGGCGAGGACCGCGTCGTCTCGATGGCCGTGATCCGCCATTTCGAGGCCAGCCCGCAGGAACGCGCCACCTATCTCAAGATGCGCCGTGCGATGGCCGGTCTGACGGATGATGCCGAAAGCGATGACGACGAAGAAGCCGTCGCAGGGCTCGAGGAGTTTACGCAAGAGCGTTACGCCCAGATGTCGGCGGCGGAAAACCTGATCCTGACGATTACCGCAAAAGGTCAGGGCAAGCTCAGCTCCAGCCATGATTACCCGGTGCGCGGGCGTGGCGGTCAGGGCGTGAATGCCATCGACAAGGCGATGCGTGGCGGGCCGCTGGTTGCAGCCTTCCCGGTCGAGATTGACGATCAGATCATGCTGGCGACCAGCCGTGGACAATCGATCCGCGTGCCTGTCGAAGGTATCTCGTTCCGGTCGCGCAGCGCAGGCGGCGTGAAGGTCTTTGACACGGCGAAAGACGAAGTCGTTGTCAGCGTTGCCTGGATTGCAGATCAGGGCGACGAAGAAGTTTCAGAAGAAAGCTGACTTCTCCAACAACCGAACTACGTGTGCACGGGCGGCGATCATGCCGCCCGTTTTCCTTGAAAGGGATCCTGATGCAAATCCAGATCGACGTCGCGATGGAGTATGAACTCTCCGGCGATCTTCGGGCCTGTCTGGCCTTTGAAGTGGCGCGAATGCCGGTCCAGACGGTGCTGTCCGAAGAGCTGAGCTTTCCCGGCGCATCGATCACCCGCGTGGCCGGGGAATCCGGCGTTGGCCAGCGCATGTGGGCCTCGCTCCAGGCGCCGCGAATGTCCGTGCGCTACTCTGCAAAGGTCGAGATTGCCGCCGATACGACCCGGCTTGAAGACCTGCCCAGCACGCCGCGCCACGCATTGCCGGGCGAGGTTCTGGGGTTTCTGCGCCCGTCCCGTTATTGCCAGTCCGACAAATTTATTGGCTTCGTCACGCGCAGGTTCGGGCATCTTGACGGTGGCGCGAAGGTTGCAGCCATCCGTGATTGGGTGGGACGTGAGATGGACTACGTACCCGGAACGTCAGATGCCAACACCACCGTTGTCGACACATTCGCAGCGCGCGCCGGAGTGTGCCGCGACTATGCCCATATGGTCTGCGCCCTGGTGCGCGCGGCAGACATCCCGGCGCGCTATTGCTCGGTCTACGGTGTTGGTGTCGAGCCGCCCGATTTTCACGCCATCGCGCAGGTCTTTCTGGATGGCCGGTGGCACAATGTCGATGCCACGGGCATGTGCCGGCCGGACGAGGTTGCCGTAATCTCTGTCGGCCGCGACGCCTGCGACGTGGCCTTCATGGAGACGTTGGACCCCGCCGGGCTTTACGAACAGAATGTCAGCGTGATGCGTCTTCAGACGTCGTAGATCGCGCCGAACTTAGTTTCGAGGTAATCCAGCAAAGGCGCCTCGCTTGGCGCCTTTCCGCAGGCTAGGGTGATGATCTCGCGCGGCTCGTAAAGGCCGCCGTGCTGCTGGACATTCTCGCGCAACCAGCCGGTCGCACCGGTCGTGTCACCGCGCGCCAGTTGGGCATCAAGATCGCTGACATCCCTGCGCAGCGCCTCGTGCAGGCAGCCCGCATAGACATTGCCCAGCGTGTAGGTCGGAAAGTAGCCAAACAACCCGACCGACCAATGCACATCCTGCAAACAGCCGTTCGACGCCTTGTTGACCGGGTAGCCGAAATCGGCCTCGAACCTTGTATTCCACGCCTCTTCCAGATCGGCCACGGCCAAATCGCCTGCGATCAGCTTTCGCTCCAGATCAAACCGAATGAGGACATGCAGGTTGTACTGCACCTCGTCGGCCTCTGTCCGGATATAGTCGCGATGCACGGTGTTGACGGCGGCGTAAAACGCGTCAGCACTGTCCACGCCGATATCGCCGAAACGGTCGCGCATCTGGCCGTAGAGATATTCGCAAAAGGCGCGGCTGCGGCCCAGCTGGTTTTCGTAGATCCGGCTTTGGCTTTCATGCACCCCCATGCTGACCCCTGCCCCAAGCGGCGTTAGCAGATAGTCGGAATGGATGTTCTGTTCATAGCAGGCATGCCCGACCTCGTGGATCGTCGAATAGAGGCAGTCGAACGGGTTTTCCGCATTGGTCCGCGTGGTGATGCGCACATCCTGACCGCTGCCGGAACTGAACGGATGCACGGCCTTGTCGATCCGTCCGCGTGCGAGGTCGTAGCCAAAGGCCTTGGCAACACTCTCTGACAGGGCCAGTTGCTGCGTGACATCGAATGTGCCGCTCAAGCCCTTGGGCGTCGGCGCGCCCAACAGCTTTTCGCGCAAAGCCACCAGTCGCGGGCGCAGCGCGCCAAACAAATCTTCAAGAAAGGCGGCAGAGGCGCCGGGTTCGTAATCCTGCAACATCGCGTCATAGGGCGAATGGTCGGTGCCATCAGATAGGGCTGCGCCCTCTTCCTGACGCAGGCGGATCACTTCGGCCAGAACCGGGGCGAAGCGCGGGAAATCATCTGCCGCGCGGGCCTCTGCCCAGGCACCCTGTGCGAGGCTGGTGACGCGGGCCAGCTCTGCCGACAGCCGCGCCGGGACGCGCGTCGCCCGGTCATGGGCGCGGCGGATATGGCGCATCTGCGCGGCCGCCACCGGGTCGAGTGCGGCATCGTCGATCGCGGACAGCCAGTCGCCCACGCGCGGATCGGTGCGCCGGGCATGCAGCACGCCTTCCATCGCGGCCATTTCTTCGCCGCGTTGGGCCGCAGCGCCGCGTGGCATCACCGTTTCCTGGTCCCAGCCCAGACGGCCCGACACTTCCTGCAGCGCTTCGGTCTCGCGCTGAAATGCGAGCAGTTCTTGGTATGCAGACATGATGCTAGCCTCTTACAGATTGAAGGCGGGGGTATTGCGCGGCAAAGCGCGCCCGCAGGATCAGCACCCAGGCCAGGATCGCGCCCAACTGATGCAGGATGGCAAAGTGCAGCGGCGCGGAATACATCACCGTAATGATGCCCAGCACCATTTGCAGCAGGATCATCGCAAGTGCCGCGTTGAAGGCAAAGCGCGTCGTTGCATTGGGCGAACGCCGCGCACGGTTCCAGACGATTATGGCAAAGACAACCAGCAGATAACCCGCCATACGGTGCATGAATTGCACCAGCCCGTCATCCTCGAAGAAGTTCCGCCAGAGCGGTTCAAGCTGGAACGGATCCGGCGGCAGAAAGCCCCCGGCCATCAGCGGCCAATCGATATAGTTCCGGCCCGCGTCGATCCCGGCGACCAGCGCGCCCAGCAGGATTTGGACAAAGGCCAGGTGCAGAAGACCGGTGCCCATGCCAAAGAGCCGGGCCTCGCGTGACCGGCGCGCCTGCATCAGGTCACGCTCCTCGCGCGACAGCATCAGGATATACCAGCCCAGAAAGCCCAGGATTATGAAAGCAAGGCCCAGATGGATCGCCAGCCTGTAGCTTGCCACGTCAAGCCGTGACCCCTCCAATCCGCTGGAGACCATCCACCAGCCGACAGCGCCCTGAACCCCGCCCAAAGCGCCCAGAAGGAGTAGCCGAGGCGTCCAACCCGGCGGGATCTTTCGAGCCACCAGAAAGCCCACGAAGCCAAGCGCCCAGACCAGTCCGATCACACGTCCAAGCTGGCGGTGGCCCCATTCCCACCAATAGATCGTCTTGAATTCCGACAGGCTCATGCCCTTGTTCTGCAACTGATATTCGGGAATTTCCTGATAGAGCTCGAACTCTGACTGCCAGTCGGCTTCGGACATCGGGGGCAGCGCGCCGGTGACGGGTTTCCATTCGGTGATCGACAGGCCGCTATCCGTCAGCCGGGTCAGCCCGCCCACAAGGATCATCGCCACGACCAGAACGAAGATGAGCATCAGCCAGAGCCGGATCGGCCCCCGCGCGCCGCGTTTGGCACGGTCGATCACGCCGGTCTGCGGCACCGCTTTGTCGCGCGTTTCGACCTCTTCGAAGATGCTGCGTTTCTGGCTCATCAGGCTGTTCTCCTTCGGGACCCGCAAGGCGCCGGGTCAAGCCCGGCGCGGGTATCGCGCAAACACTAGGGCGGCCCACCGGGGCCTTCAAGTCAGTCGCCGCGTTCCTTCCAGCGGACCATCTGACGCAGGATGCCGTGCAGGGTCTGCACATCGGCGCGCGTCATCGGCATCCGGCTCCAGAGGTTGCGCAGGTTGATCTTCATACTTTCGGCCTTGTCATCGGGAAAGAAGAAACCCGCGGCGTCCAGCCGGTCTTCGTAATGCTTTGCCAGCGCATCCATTTCCTGATTGTTGGCCCATTCCGTACCGGCCATCGCCATTTCCTCGGCGATCACGTCTTCTGTCTGGCGGCGCCATTCATACGCCGTCAGCAACACGCATTGCGCAAGGTTGAGCGAGGCGAATTCCGGGTTCACCGGCACAGAGATGATCGCGTTGGCCTGCGCGATATCGGCATTCTCCAGCCCGGCGCGTTCTGGCCCAAAAAGCACGGCCACCTTCTCGCCCCGCGCGATACGGTCCCGCGCTTCCTTCATGGCGCGTTCCGGGCTGAGCACTGGTTTGGTCAGCCCGCGCGGCCGCGCCGTTGTGGCCAGAACATAGGTGCAATCCGCCACCGCCTCTGCCACCGTTTCGCAAAGCTGTGCTTCGTCCAGCAGCCGCCCGGCCCCTGCCGACATCGCCACGGCATCCGGGTTTGGCCACCCGTCGCGGGGCGCCACCAGCCGCATCCGGTCCAGCCCGAAATTCCACATCGCGCGCGACGCGGCACCGATATTCTGGCCCATCTGCGGGCGGACGAGCACAAAGGCTGGCTGGGGCGTGTCGGTCGGCATGGGGTCTCCATTCTGCTGTCGGGTTTTCCGATACGCAAGCCAACTGCGGACTGCAAGCGTGGCGGCCAATATCTCCTTACGCCGGACGACTTTCCGCTGTTAGACTGGCGGCATTCTGGCGGAGAAAACACCATGGCTTACGACGAAGATCTTGCCCAACAGATGCGCGACGATCTGGGCCCGCTGCCGGGTCTGTCGGAAACGAAGATGTTCGGCGGGATCTGCTTCATGCTGAATGGCAACATGACCTGCGGCGTACACAAGAACGGGCTGATGTACCGGGTTGGAAAACCGGCCCATGAAGAGGCGCTGGCCCTGCCCGGCACGAAACCAATGGATTTCACCGGGCGCCCGATGCGGGCCTTTGTCGATCTGCCCGCCGACTGCGCAGAGGATGACGCCACACGTGAAAAGCTGACGCAGATGGCTGTCGCCTTTGCCGGTTCCCTACCCGGAAAATAGCGCAGTTCCCAAGCGCAAACCCCCATGGTCAAGGCCAATAACCCACGGTATATGAAGCCGATACTGCTTTGGGAGTGCGCAAGATGGCCGAGACGGAAACGCCACAGATCTATCTCATCACGCCGCCGGAATTTGAACTCAGCACTTTTCCGGGGCTGCTGGGCCGCGTGCTCGACAGTACCGAGATTGCCTGCATCCGCCTGTCCATGGCCACCCGGGACGAGGACCGCATCAGCCGCGCCGCAGATGCCGTCCGCGAGATTGCCCATGCGCGCGATGTCGCGCTGGTGATCGAAGAACATGTCCTGCTTGCGCAGCGGCTGGGGTTGGACGGGGTCCACCTGACAGATGGTGCGCGTTCGGTGCGCAAGGCCCGCAAGGATCTAGGTGCTGATGCGATCGTCGGCGCCTATTGCGGACAGTCCCGCCATGATGGTCTGACAGCCGGAGAACTGGGCGCAGATTACATCAGCTTCGGACCCGTCGGCGAGAGCCCTCTGGGCGACGGCAGCCATGCCGAGACGGAACTGTTTGAATGGTGGTCGCAAGTGATCGAAGTCCCGGTCGTGGCCGAAGGTGCGATCAGCCCGGAAACAGTTGCAAATTTAAGCGGTTACACCGATTTCTTCGGCATAGGAGAGGAAATCTGGTCGACCGATGACCCGACAGAAACCCTGCGCACGCTTCTGGCGGCAATGGGCTGACACACCTTCATGTAATGCATCAGGAGTGCTGCATTACATCCTGATCTTCTAACACATATTGATGGGCGCTGCGCACGGCCTCTTCGGTCGCCAGCGCAAGCGATTTTCGGTTTGGAAAATCATCCACCCGTAGCGGCGCGTGGTAGATCAGCTCTGCGCGGCCTTGTCGTGGCGCCGCAAGCGTTTTCACAAGATGCGAGCCGAAATCCATGTCCCCCCACCAGCCGTAAAAGCGTGGGCTTTCCCCCTCTGGAGCGTGGTAGATCAGCGTGACGGGCTGGACGCAAATTTCATGCCTCAGGTGATCGGAAAAGAACGCTTCGTAAAGCGTTGACTTAAATGGTAAAACGCGAAGTCCATCCGTGGACGTACCCTCGGGGAAAAACAGCAGTTTGTGCCCGGCCAGTAGCCGATCCTCGAAGAGCTGGGTCTGTGCACGTGCGTGGCGTCTGTCGCGTCGGATGAACAGCGTTCCGGTGGCACGTGCCAGCCATCCGATCCCCGGCCAATTTGCGACTTCGGACTTTGACACGAAGTAGATGTTCTTGCGGGAATTCAGCACGAAGATATCAAGCCAGGAAGAGTGATTGGCCACGATGGCCCCGTGCTGGCGCATCTGCTGCCCCCGCACGGTCAACTCCAGCCCGATGAGCCGAAGTGCCGCGCGGCACACGGTCTGGGTGATATACGGCGTCCAGGGGCGACGCAGGCCGTGGACTGGCCTTTCAACCAGCCGGACCAGCAGCAGGACCGCCAGCCCGCCAAACACCACGGTGCCAACCGCCCCGCCCCGCAAAACCAGCCGTGTCCAGCCGCCGACCCCCAGCGGGGGCATCTCATCAGGCTCTTGCCCTGACCAGGTGCTGTTCATCCGTCATTCCGTTGGTAAAGCGCCTTCTGCCGTTCGTTCATCCGCGCCGTATCCATGACAAGGCAAACATCGGTCGTGTTGAACTGACGGTCGATATAGGCACCGTCCCCGACAAAGCCGCCAAGCCGCAGATAGGCCTTGATCAGGGCGGGTGTTTCCAGCATCGCGCGGCGCCGGTCTATCTGGTCCTCCGGCACGATATCCATGGGCTGATACTCCCGCGACCGCACCCGCAGCTCTGGTGGTGCAAGGTGACGCGCCCGAAGGAGGGACAAGGGTTGGGCGAGCGCCTGCGTGTCAACGCCGTGAAAGCTTGCCACACCAAAGAGAACCTCGACCTCATGCGACGTTACATATTGCGCCAACGCCCCCCACAAATGCACCATCGCCGTGCCGCCGCGATGATCCGGATGCAGGCAAGAGCGCCCCAATTCCAGCAGACGCCGCCCGGAATTGCGCAGGGGTGCAAGATCATATTCACCCTCGGAATAGAATTGCCCCGCCTTTTCCGCCTGATCGCATCGCAGGACGCGGTAGACCCCGACAACTGGCGGCGGTGTGTCCGCCTGAACCCGGCAATCCAGCAGGATCAGATGATCGTAGAACGGGTCAAAGCGGTCACGCTCCAGCCCGGCCTCATGATCGACCAGCGGGCCATCGCCGCCCAGTTCCCGGACGAACACGTCATAGCGTAATCTTTGCGCCGCAACGACTTCTTCCGGGGTCTGCGCCAGGCGCGCCATGTAGTGAGGGAGTTGAGAGTTCATTCCGTCCTGTTTCGTAGGCGCCCTTCGTCACGCAACGGCATTACGCGGGCGACGAATTTCGAAGCGACTTGCCGCTGGTAATTCAACCATTACGTGATCTAAGATGATATTTACCAATCGTAAACAATACCATGTCTTATTGACCGACATCGAAAACCGGCAAAAGGCACACGTGGGAACCCTCAATGACTTTCTTTCCGGCTTCGCGAAAATTGACCGTAATTCGACCCCCTATATTCGATTGCACCTGCCCTAGCCCCCATTCGGGGCAATCAGGGTGGCGCACGATCATGCCGGGCTCCAGCATTGCGTTCATTTCGTCCATGACAACTCCTGTCGTGGGAGGGACCAATGATGCATGGTAACGCCAACCTCGCAGAGTTGATAGGTTCTCGTATCTGTCATGATCTCATCAGCCCGATTGGCGCCATCCAGAACGGGTTGGAGCTGATCTCGCTGACCGGGGACGCTGATTCTTCGCCGGAGATGGAGCTGATTTCGGAAAGCTGCGCCCATGCCAATGCGCGCATCCGTTTCTTTCGCATCGCCTTCGGGTCCAGCGGCTCTGGCCAATCTCTCAGCGTGAACGAGGCCCAATCCGTCATCTCGGGCATGTATGCAGGCGACCGTTTGAGTGCGGATTGGACCCTGTCCGAACCGGCCCCGCGCGAGGAGGTGCAGCTCGCCCTTTTGGCCCTGCTCTGCATGGACCGGGCGCTTTTGCGTGGCGGGAATGTCCAGATCAGCCGCAGCAATGGCGAATGGCATCTCGCGGCCACCGGACCGCAGATCCGGGTAGATCCGGCAATCTGGAAAGTGCTGCGCGGAAGCGTCAGCGCATCGGATATCCGGCCTGCGGATGTCCAGTTTCCGCTTCTGGCCGTGCGCGCGGCCGACCAGGGGCGCGACATCAACTGGCGGGAGACAGAAGAGACAATCGACATCCGTTTTTGACCCCCGCCCCGTGATCCGGGCACCCTAGAAAAACGGGGTCAGCCGCGTATCGCGCCGTCGCCGGTGACGAGGTACTTGAAGCTCGTCAACTGTTCCGCGCCCACCGGCCCGCGCGCGTGCATCTTGCCCGTGGCGATACCGATTTCGGCACCCATGCCAAATTCGCCCCCATCTGCGAACTGGGTGGAGGCGTTGCGCATCAGGATGGCACTGTCCAGTCGTTCGAAGAAATGGTCGGCAGCGGCATCGTCTTCGGTAATGATGCAATCAGTGTGGTTGGAGCCGTATTGCCGGATATGGGCGATGGCCGCGTCGATATCCGGTACGACCTTTGCGGCGATATCCATGTCGAGATACTCGCGCCCCCAATCTTCGGAAGTGGCGGCCTCTGTCCCCTCGATCGCCATGAGCGTCTCGTCGGCATGAACGCGCACACCGGCCTGAAGCAGCGCGCGAATGACGCCCTGACCGACCGTATCGAGCACGTCTTGATGGATCAGAAGGCACTCCGCTGCACCGCAGATACCGGTCCGGCGGGTCTTGGCGTTCAGGACGATATTCAGCGCCTTGACCGGATCGGCCTGCTTGTCGATGTAGATATGGACGATGCCTTCGAGATGGGCAAAGACTGGCACGCGCGCTTCGCGTTGAACCAGCCCGACCAGCCCCTTGCCTCCGCGCGGGACAATCACATCGATCGTATCGGTCATGGTCAGCATTTCGCTGACGGCGGTACGATCACGGGTCGGAACCAGCTGTATCGCATCTTCGGGCAGGCCCGAGGCCCGCAGACCTTCGACCAGACAGGCATGGATCGCCTGCGAGGAATGAAAACTCTCGGACCCGCCGCGCAGGATCACGGCATTGCCCGCCTTGAGGCAGAGCGCGCCCGCATCCGCAGTCACGTTGGGACGGGATTCGTAAATGACGCCGACAACGCCAAGCGGCGTGCGCACGCGTTTGATATGCAGGCCGGACGGTTGGTCCCACTCTGCAATAACGGCCCCCACGGGATCTGCCTGTGCCGCAACGGCGCGCAGCCCGTCGCAGATGCCCTTGATCCGCTCTTCCGTCAGCAAGAGACGGTCCATCATCGCATCCGACAGGCCCTTGTCGCGCCCGAATTCAAGATCTCTGGCATTGGCCTCGACAATGGTGGCACGCGCAGCCCAGACAGCATCTGCCGCAGCCTCAAGCGCCTGCGCCTTTGCCGATGGCGCGGCATAGGCCAGTTCCGCAGCCGCCGCTTTTGAACGGGCGCCGATTTCAGCCATGATGGCGGGAATGTCGTCGAGGTCTTTCATGGGGCAGCCTTTCGTGTTGGGCCGGGCGGGACCGACCGCAGAAACTATAGCAGAAGTCGCGCTTACAGCGCCATATCATCCCGGTGTATCAAGGCGGCCCGGCCGGGGTAGCCCAGCAGCGCCTCTATCTCGTCACTGCGATGCCCGCGAATGACGCGCGCCTCGGCAGCCGTGTAGCGTGTAAGCCCCTGCCCCAGACTGCGCCCGGATGTATCGCAGATCACCACCGGATCGCCGCGTCCGAAACTGCCAGAGACTTCCGTCACGCCCGCGGGCAACAAGCTGCGCCCCTGACCAAGCGCCCGCGCGGCGCCATCATCAAGCACCAGCGTCCCGCGCGGTTTCATCGCCGCGATCCAGCGTTTGCGCGCGGCATGCGGGTCCAGCAGCGGCGTGAACCACGTAGTAGGCGCCCCATTTTCCAGCGCTTGCAGCGGGTTCAGCACGAAGCCGTCCGAGATCGCCATGGCACACCCGGACGCGGTGGCGGTCTTTGCCGCCATCAGCTTGGTTTTCATCCCGCCTTTGGACAGGCCGGAACCGGCATCGCCCGCCATTGCTTCGATCGCGGGCGTGATCTTGTCGATCACATCATAGCGGCGCGCGTTCGGGTCTTGCGCGGGGTTGGCAGAATAGAACCCATCGACATCCGACAGCAGGATCAACTGATCCGCCCCCACCGTCACTGCAACCTGTGCGGCCAGACGGTCATTGTCGCCATAACGGATTTCATCAGTGGCGACGGTGTCATTTTCGTTGACGATCGGCACGACGCCGTAACCGACAAGCGTTTCCAGCGTCGCGCGGGAATTGAGATAGCGGCGGCGATTGGCGCTGTCCTCCAGCGTGACCAGCACCTGCGCGGTGGTGATCCCATGGGGGGTGAGCGCCTCTTCATAGGCGCGGGCCAGGCGGATCTGGCCAACTGCGGCGGCGGCCTGGCTTTGCTCCAGTGCAAGATCGCTGGGAGGCAGACGCAGAACGCCCCGCCCCAGCGCAATGGAACCCGAAGAGACGAGGATCACATCCGTGCCGCGCGCCTTGATCCTTGCGACATCCGCTGCCAAAGCGTGCAGCCAGTCGGACCGCAGCGCCCCGGTGTCCCTGTCAACCAGCAGGGCCGAGCCGATCTTGACGACGAGCCGTTTTGCTTCGCTCAGGGACGCCAAGCTTCCGACTCCTGTTCGGGACCCTTCTGACGGATCCGATCCTGCGAAATCTGCGACCGGACAGCACGCAACACCTCTTGCAGACCTTCCCCCGAAACGCCGGACATCAGCATGACTGGGCCGTCTACCACGGCCACCAGCTCTTCTTTCAGAAAGGCACGTTCTTCCTCGTCCAGAGCATCGATCTTGTTCAGCGCGGTCACACGGGGCTTGTCGGCCAGTTCCGCGCCATAGGCTTCCAGCTCTTCGATGATGGTTTCGTAATCGCGCACCGGATCCCCGGAGGTGCCATCCACAAGGTGCAGCAGGACGGAACAGCGTTCGATATGGCCAAGGAAGAGATCGCCCAGCCCCCGCCCCTCATGCGCGCCTTCGATCAGGCCGGGAATATCCGCCATGACGAACTCGGCGCCATCGACCCCCACAACGCCCAGATTGGGGTGCAGCGTGGTGAACGGGTAATCGGCAATCTTGGGCCGCGCGTTCGACGTGGCCGCAAGGAAGGTCGACTTGCCCGCGTTGGGCAGGCCCAGAAGGCCCGCATCCGCGATCAGTTTCAGCCGAAGCCAGAGCGTGCGTTCCACACCCTCCTGCCCCGGATTGGCCCGGCGCGGTGCCTGATTGGTCGCACTCTTGAAGTTGAGGTTGCCCCAACCGCCATTACCGCCCCTGGCAAGCAGGACGCGCTGGCCAAGCTCTGTCATGTCGGCGATCACGGTCTCTTCGTCTTCGTCAAGAATCTCTGTCCCGACAGGCACGCGCAGCACGATATCTTCGCCGGTCTTGCCGGTGCGCTGTCGGCCCATGCCGTGCTGGCCGTTCTCGGCAAACCAATGCTGCTGGTAGCGGAAATCGATCAGCGTGTTCAGCCCGTCGACCGCCTCGGCCCAGACATTGCCGCCATTGCCGCCGTCCCCCCCATCGGGGCCACCGAATTCGATATACTTCTCGCGGCGAAAACTGACCGCGCCGCCCCCGCCAGAGCCCGAACGGATATAAACTTTGCACAGATCTAGAAATTTCATCGGGGCCCCCGGGGGTTTTGCCTGTCAGGCGATAGTGTTTCTCGCGCCAAGGCTCAAGCCCCGCAATGCAAGACGGCGCGGGATCTGCCCCCCGCGCCGCTGCAATTCGGGCATTCCGCCTTAGCCGCGCAGCTTCTTTATGTAGGTCCAGGTCGGAACCGTTGCATTGCGGGCGACGCAGAAAACCTCGGCGTCGCCAATATATTCGAACCCGCAATTCGTCAGCACCCGCGCCGAGGCCGGATTGTCCTGAAAGACGCTGGCGAACATGGTCTCATTCGACAGCGGATTGGCATTGACCAACGCCTCGACCGCCTCGGATGCCAGACCGGTGTTCCAGAAGGCGGGTGCCACCCAATAGCCGACCTCGGACTGGTTGCGATCCATCCGCTCCAGCGAGATCAGCCCCATCACCTCGGGCCCCTGCGCCTTGGTCCCGTCGATCGCCCAGATATCTTCGTCACGCACGGGCGCGAGCGAACGCTGGATCAACGCTTCCGTCGTCCCCGGTGGAAGCGGGTGCGGAATGGAACTGGTCATCTTGGCGACGCGCGGGTCACCGGCATGCATTTCGATAAGCCCGCCATCGCTTTTGCGCAGCGGGCGCAGGTCAAAACGCTCCGTCTGGACGACGGGCTGAGGATCAATCTCGTGGTCAAGGCTCATCAGGTTCCTCCCTTAAAAAGCCCGCGCGGCGCATGTGCCGCACATCGGTTCGCAATTCGCACCACCCTTGGACTTTGCGGCCTGCCGACGTTTGCCAATGCACGTCTTTTTGGCCGTCCTGGCTGTCACAGGTTGGGTGAAGAAAACTGCGTAACCCTTAATATCAGATGGTTATTGTCTGCTCGGCTTGCAAGGCCCGCCCCTCCCCGGAAGCCTGCGAAAAGACCCACGGAAAGTGACGGGGCACCATTTCGGCCGATACCCGCACAAACCGCGAAAACGAAAAAGGGGACCGGCCCTTAAGCCGATCCCCCAAATTGTTTTTTACCAATGGGTCGGCTTACTCAGCGGCCTCCGCCACTGGCAGGACCGAAATAAAGGTGCGGCCTTTGAGGCCCTTGTGGAATGTGACCTTGCCTTCTTCGGTGGCAAAGATCGTGTGGTCGCGGCCAATGCCAACGCCCTCACCCGGCCACCACTTCGTGCCGCGCTGGCGGCAGATGATGTTTCCGGGGATTGCATGCTGACCACCGTAGAGCTTTACGCCCAGACGGCGGCCTGCGGAATCGCGTCCGTTGCGGGAGGAACCGCCTGCTTTTTTATGTGCCATCTTTCAGCTCTCCTTACTTCGAAGCCAGTTCTTTGGCCTGAGCGATCCAGCCTTCACGCTCGATCCGGCCTTTGAACGACAGTTTCTCGTCCATCTCGGTGACGTCCGCTTCGGTCCAGGCTGCGATCTGGGCGAATGTGGTCACGCCGTTCTCATGCAGCTTCTTTTCCAGTGCGGGGCCAACGCCCGACAGTTCCTTCAGGTCGTCGCCACCGGCAGCAGGCGCAGCGGCCTTGGGGGCTTCAGCCTTCGCAGCGGCCTTTTTTGGCGCGGCTTTCTTCGGTGCGGCGGCGGCAGCAGCCACGCCCGCAACGGAACCGGCACCAACAGCAGCCTTGACACCGGATGCATCCGCGCCAGAGGCCAGAATCTCGGTGATCCGCAGCAGGGTCAGCTGCTGGCGGTGACCCTTGGTCCGCTTGGAGCTGTGCTTCCGGCGGCGCTTGACGAAGTTGATGACCTTGTCACCCTTGATCTGGTCGATCACGTCGGCCTGCACGGCGGCACCAGCCACCAGCGGAGCACCGACGACGGGGCTGTCGCCACCAACCATCAGAATCTCGTTGAACTGGACTTTTTCTCCAGCATCAGCAGCCAGCTTTTCCACCCGGAGCACATCGCCCGACTGTACTTTGTATTGCTTGCCGCCGGTTTTCAGAACCGCGAACATCTCGGTCTTCCTTCGTTTCTTCCGCGTCCTGTGGCCCCGGCCCTGCCGGTGTTGCTGGGGCTGGCCCCGCCTCGAACTGCGTGCCCCGTTTCGGGACATCGTTACAACAAAACACGACAGCGGAGCCAAAGGCCCCGCCGTGCGTGTTCGGGGCTTATCGGTCGAGTTCGCCGCGTTGTCAAGCTTTCTTGGCAGGCTTTCTGGGCAAGTGCGGACCTAAAGATCCTGTCCCTGCATCTGGGTCGCCGCAGCCAGACCCAACGCATAGGACACGTCGCCATACATAACGTCAAAGCCTGCGAAAAGCGCACGGTTCATGGCCGCGCCCGCCTCTGTCTTCGACAGCGCGATATAGTCCCTGATCGCCGGATCCTCCAGCGGGCCATATGCCAGCAAAAGATAACCATAAAGCCATTCCTGTGTATCTGCGCGGGTGTCGTCTTCCTGTGCCCAGACATCCGACAGTATCTCGTCTTCGCTCATGTCAAAGGCACCGCCATCCGCCAGGCCAAGGTAGAACCTGTAGCTGGAGTTCAGCGCCCCCACGACATTGGCCTCGACCAGGTCATTCACCTCAACAAAGGCTTCAAGCAGTTGCAGCCGGTCGTCATCCGTCCCGTCGACCGTGCGATAGGCCGCTCGCGCCTGATCTTCGACATCCTCATCCACCAAAGCGCTGCGGGCGCTGATCTCCAGCTCGACAATGCGCTGGCCCTGTTCGGAGCTGAAAAAGGCCAGAAGCGGTTCGATATCCGTATCACCAAGCGCGTCGACGAAGCCTTTCCGAACCGTCGCCTCCATACGCTCTGCATCGTAGATCTCGCGCACCACCTCGTCCCAGCTTTCTGTCGCACCGCCGGGGATAAGATCCTCGGCAAGGTCGTGGCCATATTCGATCCCTTCGTCGCGCATGACGCTGATCTCCTGCGGGATGCCAAGCGCATCCAGTAAGTCCTCCGCCGGATCGGCCATCGCAGGCCAGCAAAGCAGGACCAGCGGAGCGGCCAAGAGATGACGAAGGAACATATTGTGCTACCTTTTTGCGAGCAGGGTTGCAGCTCTACCTAGTCGCTCGTCCGGTGATTTCCAAGCAGAGCCTTCGCCCCCGGCAACCTCTCGCCACAGGTATGTGAGGGACAAGTTCGATGTTAGGCCACATGGGTCAGGAAGTCGTTTCTGCCGGTTGCCAGGCCCACCACGGTTCCGCCCGAAACCCTTGAGACGATCCGAAGTTTCCCCTGCCCCCGCTTTTACTGTTGCACCCCACCGCCGGAGCCGCTAAATGCCACCTCCACCAGACCCCCGCGGAGAGGTGCCGGAGTGGTCGAACGGGGCGGTCTCGAAAACCGTTGAGCCTTCACGGGTTCCCAGGGTTCGAATCCCTGTCTCTCCGCCATAAAACCTGCATCGTACTCAGGTTTTTCTTTTGTATCGCAATAACTTAGCAAACTCAAAGCACACCTGACCACACCGAGTTGCTACACAATTTGCTACACATTTTCTATCATTCACAGTGCGGCGCGCTGACATCTGTAGCAGCAGAAGGGTCGCCAGCGCGCCTGACGCGGGGTGTCTATGCCCGCGTGCCTCAGGGGAAGGTCAGGAACAGAGCGACTGGCGCAACTCGGTCAGGGCTTCCTGGGCATGCATCAGGTCGTGCACCGCTTGCAGGGTCTCGTGCAGGTCGAAGAACATGATCATCGCACGCCCCAGCTCATCCGCGCGCTCGGTTGTCTGCCTCTCCTGCCAACAGGCGGGCGCCGAGACGTTGCACTCGTCGTAGTCGTAGCGCTGATGCACGGTCGTGCCCTTGTCGATCTCCCGGGTGAGAAAATCCATCTGCACGTCCAACTCCTCCAGGATCTCCGGGGTGAAGATCCGGCGGGCCTCGATGGCCTTGATCAGCCGTTCAAAGCCGAGACGCTCCAGCGGTTGGATGTTGTGCAACACGTCCATCCGGATCGCCGTGATGCACTCGCGGGATTTGGCGAAGGCCGACGCGCCGATGGCTTCGATATTGTCGTAGGTGATGGGCAAAAGCTGCTGTGTCATACGAGATCTCCTTTGGATTTGAGGGGGATGGTGGCGCAAGATGCGCGGTTCCGCTCCAGGAGACCGCGCTCTTCGCGTTGCCAGCGCGCCTCTTCCTCCCGACGTTCCCGCCGTTCCTCGGCCCGGATATCTGCCTCAGCCTGCAGGCGGGCCCGGACAGCGTTCATCCGGTCCAACAGCGGCGGGTCGAGCCGACCAATCCGGGTGCCGCGCTCGTCACCGCCCTCAAAGCCAGGGTGGTTGACGCTGACGATCACACGCCGCGCACAGACAAAGCGGGACGGCCGATCCAGCCCCGCCGCGTCGCACGAAGCCGTGTGCCCGACGCGGACCTCATAGCCCGTGTTGGCCTTGGTGCGCGCGGAGGTGCCATAGGCAAGCTCGACGAACTTTGTGCCGTTCAGCTCGAAGACATCAAGCACGAGGCACGGCCGCCGCTTGGGCTCCTCTGTCGGGCCGTCGGCGTCCTCATTTACCGGAAAGGCAAACAATACAACGTCACCGCGTTCGACGAGATCTTTCCAGTCGAAAACCGGGACGAAGGATTTGGGGGAATGGTACATCTGGGGTCTCCATTGATGTGATTGGAAATCGACACCAGCTTTGAAAACCTTCGAAAAAGCCTCCAGTTTTGCTGCGCGTCACAAAGCGCGCGCAGCAAAACTGGAATGCAGAAACCGGGAGAGCGGCGAGAGGGTGACCCTCTCGTCAAAATTTGGGCAAGCGATCAAAGACGGTGAAGCCGCTGCCAGTCCCTGCGCCACTTACAAACGGCTAACTCGCACAGATTGCAGTCCTTGCAGAATCTAACAAAGCACACCTCGTTGTCGCGCTAAGCTTGATAGAACGCCGCGGCGCAGCTTAGACATTGCAGCCGTTCAAGGACCGCGCAGCATTTTCGAAGGTCGCACAGCGGGACTTAGCGGGCATCCGCTGTTTGCCGTCAGATTCCAGCTTCTTGCTCGGGGCCAAGCTGGCGGCGTAGTAGGGCGTTCGTTCGACCCCGACGTGCTGTCATCTCAGCTCAATTTCGCCATCAACTTCTGTGACCCTGCCTCCGCCTGCCGCGTCCCGGGCAACAAAAGTACCGAAACCGGTCATTCCGGCAAATCGACCCGTGCCATTGACGACTTTCCAAACACCCTGACGTTGGGAGTTATTGGACTTGTCAGCCCACAAGTTGCTGTCCTCAGGCATCTCTTGAACGACCGTCCAACGGTCCGGCTCCTCTCCGAAGATGCAGATGCCATCGCCCGTGATTTCCTGGGACGTCCAGAAACCCGCACCGTGGCATTCAATGGCCATATCGTCAAATGGGCCAGTTTTCCAAGCGATTTCACCCTCGGAACTGTAGATATAGTATCCGGAATCTGATCCTGTCGCCCAAGTTCGAGTACTCGACAAAGAGGATGTTTCGCCATTTATGGCTTCGCCGGCATATGTTGCCGAACCCGCCAGGAGCACGACAATGTAAGTGAGCGTCTTCATCCAAGAACCTCCCCTTCAGCACGGCACCGAAAGCGAACTAAATCGAGGTTCCCAGAACGGCCGCTGGACAAGTCGAGCTTAGATAGGCCGGATGCCCGGTGCAAGCCCCTCCCTAATTACCTGGAATAGACCAAAGCGCAGTCTCCCGAAGAATCTGCGCAGGCAAGTGGCAGTCAGGCTTGCGCAGGGGCGGAAATGCGACTGTGAATGGCCGTTTCGGGCTCACTGCCGCCATGCAGCACCGCAGCGTCCTGACCACTGGCCTGTGCAGTTGCCGTCGTCGTCGTATGTGACCGCAGGCAGCCCTTTCGCGACGTTCATGCGAAGCTCAGCTTCAGCTATGCTGCAGGCGCGAGATTCGTGGGCCATTTCCTCGGAAGCCGCCGCTCCTAAGGCGGTGGTGTTTCTGGCCGATGCTGCGGTCGGCACTAGCAACTGTATTCCTCAGGCGGCTTGATTGGCCCATTTCAGGCGAGATTTGCAGAGCGCGTTCGCAATCGTGACGAGCTTGCGTGCGACGGCTGTGATGACAACCTTGTGTGGCTTTCCCGCGGCTCTCAGGCGGTCAGCGAAGGTTTTCAGGATCGGGTTGTGATGGCTGGCAACGAGGGCCGCCTGGAACATGACGTGTCGCAGCTGGCGCCGTCCTCCTCCAATGGCGCGCTTCCCGCGCATGGCGCCGCTGTCATGTGCGATGGGGGCCAGACCCGCGAGCGCGGCGGCCTGCTCACCCGAGAGCTGGCCGACCTGACCCCACCGATGGGCACGCCGAACGCAAGGCTGCGCTAGACATGATCAACCGGCACTCCCCGGGTTCGACCAGGCGCCTGACGCTGGCGGCGGACAAGGGGTATGACAGCGTCGATTTCGTCGCCGATCTGCGCCGCATGGTTGTCACGCCGCATATTGCACAAAGGGTCCGGCATTCCGCGCTCGACGGTCGAACGACCCGCCACCCCGGCTACGCCTGGTCACAGCGTTGCCGGAAGAAGATCGAGGAGCATTTCGGCTGAGCCAAGACGGTCGGCGGTATGACCCAAACCGTCCACCGCGGCATCGAGAAGATGCGCGCGCAATTCACGATGACCATGGCAGCGTGCAACTTGGCACGGTTGCCCAGGTTGCTGGCGACATGAGCCAAGGAAAAAACCCGCCAGTGACGCGGGCCACGGAAGCCGAAAGCCGATGAAAAACAATCCCTCGACCTTCACGTACCGTTTTTCAGCAGCCTGCTAAAGCGCTGATTTTCCCTGCTTGGGTGGCTTGCACCAAATGCCCTTAATCCCTGGCCGAACGCGGCTCATCCTTCAATGTCCTGCCCTCACTAGCTAGATTTCTTTAGCATGAAATGCCATGGGTCAGACTTTTGCCATACGTCGAAATCTGGAGAAAAAGTCTTTCCAGAAAACAACAGTATCCACTAGGTTATCCACCACGTATCTAGAGTGGAATGCTCATCATGGACTGGACTGGTTTAGGATTCTCGGTTGCAGTGGGTGGCATGATTGCGGGCATCCTGACTGCGTTGGATGCCCTGCTTTTGACACGACAGATTGCATGGCTCAACAATCTGGCGCTTCGCTGGTATTTTTACATGGACGATTTGAGGCTCCCAAATCTTGCGAAAATAGCGGTCCTTCGATTGGAGAGAATATCCAAGCTGCTGATTTTTTATATATACCCCGTAGTTCTTATCCCAACTGCCACCTCGATTTATTACGTCATTGCACATCAGGTTGATGTTGGCGCGTTCGAGTTCTTTTATATGCAAATTTTTAGCAGGCCCTTAGTGCTACTAACATTTCCGTTTGTCCTGGGGCTAACCACTTTGATTCCATTCATGCTGGCCCTATCATTATCGGTCAAGACGCGATATTTTCCTTTGGTAGCCGTTTCATTATGCTCTATCGGATTATATTTCTGCATAAAGGCAATCGTTTTACTAAGGGATATTATCGAAATGGGCGGCGACGATATTATGTTTTTTATCTTTATCGCGATTATTTGCGCGACGGCTCCGGTACTAATCTATTTGGGCCTAGTTTTCGCGATGCTCCTGCTTTACGCCAGTTTTCATCTTTTTAAGCTGACAACCTGCCACCTGCTTGAATTAAGCTTCGAAAAGAAAACGATCTTTGCTCACTTGGGTGTTTTGATCGCCCTGCTCGTTGTTGTTGGGAAAGGTCTTCTGGAAGTCAAAAAACTGATGCTAGGATGACACCAGGCTCCGAACGACTCTCGCTACTGTAGGGACCTGTCATGGAACATCGACTCATCATCCAGCGCCGGAGCATTCTGCTTATCAACCCTCGTTTTTAGCGCGGCTCGAACTCGTCTGGATCGGTGCGGCGTGCAGCGCGTGGCTTGAGCTCGGGGATCAGCACGTCGGCCTTTTGCTTGTAGCGGGCGTGTGCCAACCGGATGGCAAAGCGCACCGTATCTTCCGCAGCCAACCGGAAGTGGCGGCTGAGATCGTCCAGTTGTTTTGCGTGCCGGTCATCTAAATTGAGCATGAGTGTATGTCTCATGGTGGTCTCCTTTCGTTAGTTGGGGGAAAAATCATTGCCGCGATCTCTGCTGCGCTAGGCATCGCGCGTGCGACCGCGCGCCGGTTTTTCGGTGCGCACGGTCTCGGGCACGCGGCCAAGCGCCATGGCTTGGGCAACATCGCGGTTTAATGCCTGAGTCTTGTTTTGTTGTTTCTCGCGCGCCAGCTTGACCTCGCACTGCAAGCTGCGACGTTCGGCGAGTTGCTTGGTGATTGTGTCTTGTTTCTCGGCGCCATCACGCTGATGGGCGCGCGCCATAGCGGCTTCGTTGTCTTGTCTGATCTTGCGATTCTTGCCCGTCACCCAGCCCCATAGGCCCCGCATTCCCTTGGGCGTGCGGGCTGCGCGGGCCTTCTCTTCGGCCAGCCAGCGCTGTTCTTGCCGGGTTTTGAGTTGCTCACGGGCGCGGCGCTGGCGCTGCACCATCTGTTGACGCTGAAACTGCGCCGCCAGACCCGCCTTGTGCGCCTTGGCTTCTTCCTCCTTCACCCAATCCTTGAGCTTGGGCGTAAGGCGTTCGCTGATGTGCGCCTTCGTCTCATCGACGGACAGTAGGTCTTTCGGATCACCAAGGCGGGCTTTCAGGTCTTTGGTCTTGGCTCCGCTCATCCGGCTCAGCGAGTAGGTCTCGCCGCGCCAATCCACGGCAACAAAGCCGCGCTTGTCGCCGCGAGCGAGCCAATATCCCTTGTCACGCAATGCCGCTTCGAAGGCTTCGCGGGTGTCGGAAGCCCCCCAACATTCGCGGATTAGAGATTGAGTGTGCTTGGGGTCTTGTTTGGTGCGTTTGGACTGCTGCCATTCTTGCAGCGTGAAGGCGAGCGGATCGCGCGCAGCACGATCACGGAAACCATCGGGCATCTTCCAGCCATGCTCAAGATAAAGCTCCCGCGCGATTTCATTCAGGCGGGTTTTGTACTAGGGTAGGTTGATGGCCTTCATTTCCTCACCGTCGATCCGGCTCCATACAGCGTGGGCGTGCCTGCGGCCTTCCTTTTCGTGGAAGACGATGGCGCGTGGCTGGCCTTCCAGGCCAAGCCTGTTTTCAATCCGCGCAATCGCGGCCTCGAAGTCCTCCACCGCCACATCTTCATGCTCGGGCGGGTTGAGGCTGAGTGAGAACAGGTGTTTCTTGCAGCGCGTGCCACGGGCAATGGCCTCGCTTTCCTGCATGGCGCCCGCCAGATCATCGGCGGCAAAGCCCCGAAGATCATGCAGCTCGACATGTTCGTTGTCGTGGGCGTTCATCAGATGCTTCGCCAGTTCCTTACCTTTGCTGCGCTCGTTGCCCTTAAGGATCATCGCGCACCTCCATCGAGCCCAAGGGCATCGATCAGCTTGGCGCGCAGCTTGGCGATGTCGGCGCAGGCCTCGCGAAGTTCATCTTCAATCTCGGGATGGACGGGCAGCGTGCCGGTGTTCACAGCGCGCGCAAGCTGGTTGAGGTTGCTGGACAAGCGAGATTGTCCCAGCGCGGCCAGAACCCGCCCCAGCACTTGATGATCCTTGACCGGAGCACCGCCGCGCCGCCGAACCTTCGGCAATTCTCCCGCGAAAAGCACCGACTTGATATACGCGCCCAAGGGCTCGCCCGCCGCCGCCGCTTCCAGTTTGGCGCGCTCGTCAAAGGTCAGGCGCAGCGAGAACGGCGCTTCCCGCTTCTTTTCTGCCCCTTTGGCTATGTTATTATGGTTATGGCGCGATTTTGACATTGTCGCACCGCAGATCACTTAGATCATGTTGTGCGAGATGGGTTTCCCACTCTTGAAGGGTGTCGAAGAGAGAGTTCAAACTTTCTCCCTCTAGGCGCCCCTACCGACGCCGATGCCCTTGCTCAGGGCGAATATGCCATACCCCTGCAAGGTGTCTCGATTATCCTGTTGGGACCAGGCTCGACCGTCAGCCATGACGCACTTCGTCTTCTGGCTCACGCGCGCACCGCGTTGGCTGCCGTGGGCGAAAACGGCGTACGAATGTATACTGCGCCGCCCATCATTCCCGACCGCTCCGGTTTGGCACGGCTGCAGGCACGGATTTGGGCGGATGATGATTTGCGCGTAATGACTGCGCGCCGCATGTACGCTCTGCGTTTGGGTGAGGTTCTTCCCCATCGCAATTTGAATGTTCTGCGCGGGATTGAAGGCGCCCGAATGAAACAGACCTACGCTCTATCGGCAGACCGTATAGGCATCAAATGGTAAGGCCGACGCTACAGCCGCGCCGACCCGTTGGTTGCCGATCTTCCTAATCAGGCCTTGAACCATGCAGCCAGTGCGGTCGAGGCTGCTGCAGCCATTGCCGTATGCGCCAGGGCCACCATTCCGCAATTGGGATTCATCCATGAAGATCCCGGCCAGTCCTTCGCACATGATGTGGCCGATCTTTACCGTGACAGTATCACCATTCCCTGCGCCTTCCGGGCCGCAAAGCATGTGACGGAACGCCCCGCCGACAATGTCGAACGAATGACCCGCCGCCTGACAGGCACAGCACTGGCCAAAGAAAAAGTGATCCCCGAGATGATCGAGCGGATTAAGGCGATAATCGAGGGCCGCGACTAGTGCCGTCGACCATGATCGTCACCCGCAATGTAGAGGCACGCTACCGTGGTTTCCTGACCTCGATCATGCTCGAAGTTTCGGCAGGCGTCTATGTCGCGCCTAACATGACCCAAGGCGTGCGCGAACGCACTTGGGCAGTGATGAACGACTGGTGGCCGGCGCTTGGAAACGGCTCTTTGACCCTGATCTGGCGCAATCCCACCGCAGTCGGGGAATTTAACATCGAAACATTGGGCGAGCCACCGAAAGAAATTGTGGACGCTGACGGCATATTGCTCGTAAAGCGAAAGTAAAAGCAGAATAAGTCTCCCGAACGCTCTTTGACAATCTAATAACATCAAATATTTACCTGCCAGAGGTTCCCCCGCACGCGCGGGGATAGCCCCTGATTTCGGCCTGCCATCTGCTGGCGAGGGAGGGTTCGAGTGCAGTTTTTTTCTCTTTTGTTAGGTAAGTTGGATGGTCGTAGAGACGGAACTCCACTCTTGCGCCCTTAGGGGGCTTCAGCGATCAACCAATTTGTTTCCCATGCCCACAACGCGCCGTTGAGGTAGCTGTCACATCCCGGCAGGTAGTATGGCTGCTTCTTGAACAGCTCTGGCTTGAGTTTGTGCCAGTCCTTCATCGCCTGCAAGGGCGTCTTGCTGCCCAAGGCTGATTGCGGGAGTTGTTGGTTGTAGAGCCAGACATACCTGTGCAGCGTCGTCTCCAATTCTTCGCCTGATCGGAAGTGGTGGCTTTGCAGCACTTCTTCGATGCGGCCATTGAAGCGTTCGACCATGCCGTTGGTCTGGGGTGACTTTGGCGGCGTCAACCGATGCTCGATGTCGAGGGCTGCGCACAGCGTGTCGAACTCATGCCCGCCGGTCGCGGCGCGCTTGCGCAGGCCGAAGAGGCGGTCGGTGAATTCATTGCCGTTGTCGGTCAAAATTGTGCGGATGCGCAACGGACACGCGCGCTCCAGGTCACGTAGGAAACGCCGGGCGTTGTCCGCCGTCTTGGCCTTGAAAACACGGATGAACACCCACCGCGTCGCCCGATCAATGGCGACGAAGAGATAGCGGCGGGAACCCTCATCGGCCATTGCGGTAGGTATTTCACATCGATGTGGATGTAGCCGGGCTCGTATGCCTTGAACGCGCTGTGCTTCGGCTTCGGTGCCTTGGCCTTGAGATCGCGCAGGTTTCCCACGCCATGCCGACGCAGGCAGCGATCCAGCCCGGAGCGCGAAGCCTTCGGGTTCAGGAATTCCCTGACCACCGCCAGCAGGCCGTCGAGCGAGACCAGCAGCGTCGTGCGCAAGGCCACCGCGACAGCCTCCTGGGCTGGCGTCAGCGTGGTCTGCAGCCGGTGCGGCGTGTGACTGCGATCCTCGACACTGTCGCGCTGACGCCATTTGTAGATCGTCTGCGGTGTCACCCCGAAGCGGTCTGCGAGAACCGTCCCGGCGTCATCGCTGGCCTGAATGGCGGCCCGAACCTTTGGCGTGGTCGTCGCTTGCTTGTGAAGGTGGATCAGCATGGTCGCCCCCGTCTCGAACGTCCCTCAGGACTGATCTTGCCATGAAGAGCGCAGATCGCCGAGGGGAAATGTGATCATCCGGGATGGAACACCTAGGTTAAACCTGTTCTTTTGTGGAATTACCATCCTGCCGAGGTACTCGAGGTAACGCTTGGCGTAGCTCGCCGCAATTACTTGATTGGTCATCTATTTCTCTGCGCGAAATTGATTGCAGAGTTTACCTTGCGATCCGGAAGCTGATTCTGAAAAAACGCCTATTCACGCGACCAAGGTCGAAGCCCCTGAATTCAGCTACATAATTGCGGATTCGGTAAACACCTTCATTCGTGTTATAGTAAAGAGGTGGAGAATTTAGCTCCCGATAATCTATTGTTTTGCAAACCAATTTGAAGCCCAGGGATTATGTCATGAAAACTGTTTTTCAATCTCAGCTTGAATGCACCCGTGTTGTCGAAAACCTACTAACCAACGGATCCCGGATCTTATCCGAAGCTGCATTTGCAAGCCCCGAAGGCTTGGAGACGGTTGGCGGCGAGCGGGCAGGCCCTTCAAACTTCGGTCAGGCCGTCGATCGCCTGCGCGAAGGCCGGACCAATCTTGGTGCGCCAAGCTATACTGAGGCAATTGTGATGCGCACGGGCTTTCCATCTCTGCTTGTTCAGAACGGGACTTTCGAACAGCCCAAACTGCAACATTGGAAAGACGTTCTGAACCCAAGGCGTAACATGATTGACCGGGTGATCAACAATGTGGGGCGCGTCGATCTCGTGAATCATCCCAATTACAAGTGGGTCGGCACTGCCTGGCGCGTGAATGAGGATTGCTTTGTCACGAACCGTCACGTTGCAGAGATTTTTGCGGCTGCGCGGGGCGGTGGCTGGGATGTGCTTCGCGGTATTACCGCCTTTGTGGATCTGCGCGAAGAGCACGGGTCTGGTGAACAAATGGAACTGCTGGTGTCCTCGATCCTGCATATCGAGGATGCGGGTTTGCCGGATGTTGCAATCATACGCGTGGATGGTGCCGCCCTGCGCGATATGGCGGAACCGGTCTCGCTTCAGCTTGGCGATCGGGCTCCGGACGTGATTGGCGTTATCGGATATCCGGCCAAAGCCGTGCGCGACAACCCGGTCGACGCGATGGACCGCTATTTCAACGACATTTACAACGTGAAACGCTTTGCGCCTGGCGAGGTCATGGATCCGGAATTTTCTTCGACAGTGTTCACACATAATTGCACGACGTTGGGCGGCAACTCGGGTTCTGTCGTCATCGATGTCGAAACCGGATGCGCGATTGGTCTTCACTATGCCGGCAGCGCCCTTTCGCAGAATTATGCGGTTCGGATCGGCGCGGTGGCCAATATTCTTTCCCGCCGCTCAGTCAGTTTCTTGACCAGCAGTGCTGGTAAAAACAGCCGGAGAAACTCGGGGGACAGTGGTGGACGGTCATCGGAAGCAGCCGGGGATTTGTCCGACCGCGAAGGCTATCAGCCTGATTTTCTCGGATCCGGTTCGCTGCGCGTTCCTTTGCCCGAACTGAATTGTATGCAGGAGCGCAAACTCGCCCGAACAGAGTCCGGAGAGGCCGAGCTGAAATACACTCACTTCTCGGTCGTCATGAATGGCGAACGTCAGCTTGCCTTCTATGCCGCTGCCAACATCGACGGCGACGAATTGCGGCGCCCTCGGCGCCAAAGATCGTTCCGACTGGATCCCCGATTAGATCGTGATCATCAGTCGGGAGAAGATCTCTATCGTGCCAATCCGCTGGACCGCGGGCACCTTATCCGTCGGCTGGACCCCTGTTGGGGAACCAAAGCCGAAGCCGAGCAGGCAAACCGAGACTCGATGTTTTTTCCAAATATCGGTCCGCAGCATAAAGACCTGAACCAGAAAATCTGGCTCCAGCTGGAAGAGCATATTCTCAACACAACCGATGATGCAGATGCTCGGATTTCGGTATTTGTCGGTTGCCTGTTCGACGATGACGACCCGGTACATCAACCTACCGGAATCCATGTGCCGATGGGATTCTGGAAAGTCGTCGCCTCGATCGGGCGGGTACGGCGTGGGCGGGTGAACCGCCGGGTGCTGCAGGCGCAAGCCTTCATTCTGTACCAGGGCCATTTGGTCAAACCGCAAGATCTGGAGTTGGTTTTTGGACAGGGTTTCGAGGAATACCAAGTTACGATTGAAGAATTGGAACGGCTGACAGGGCATGACTTTGGATCCCTGCGCGATTCTGATACCTTCGCCGTGACCTCCGAAATGCGATCCGAACACCGCGGACGATTGGAATTGGCGGAAGGTTTTTCAGTGGATCGCTCAGATCATGTCAAGCGGCTCCTTTCGCTTGAAGATATCGTCACGGATTAAGACGCGATGCTGAGATCCTTGAATGGAAACGGGTCTTCGGCAAGCTTGTCTTTTGGCATGGAGAGGAAGCTTGATGCGCGCGCCGACGTCGGCGACGTACGCGATTTCATTTATAGACCCACGCTTTCAGGTCTTGCCAGCGGTATCGACGCCCGCGAGAGCGCAGATTGGTGGGCGGACGGACGCATTCGGGACCAGGGAACGACTTCGAACTGTACGGCACAAGCGCTGGCAGGAATTGTAGACCATCTTCGTGCACGCGACCGGATGGTCAACGCGCCTAGCGGTTCCAGCCTCGCCGCCGAATTCCGGAAGCCTTGGGCATCGGAAAAAATGCTCTACAACATTGCCCGTTTTCACGACGAATTTCCCGGTGAGAATTACAAAGGTTCTTCAATCCGCGGCGCCTTGAAAGGCTTCTATTTTAACGGTGCCTGTAGTCGGCAGGCCGCCAAAGAACTGGCGGATGATGAGTGGCACATGACAAGGGCCATCCTCAAAAGTGCGCGACGGGTTCAGTTAGGGGCGTACTACCGCGTACGAGCGCATCTGTCGGACGTACATGCCGCGTTGAACGAAGCGGGCCTCGTGCTTGCTTCGGCCGTTGTTCACGAGGGATGGGCAACGGATGGCGGGAAGATACTCTTCAATAACGAGTCCGCCGGGAAAGACATGCTGCATGCATTCATTTTGATTGGCTACACCCAGCACGGGTTTCTCGTCCAGAATTCCTGGGGAACCGAATGGGGAGATAACGGCGTTTCCCTTTGGACTTACGAAGATTGGTCCGTGAATGTCATTGATCAGTGGGTACTACGGTTGGCCGTGCCAGTGATAGGCTCCTCGGAAACAGGAAACCCGCAAACAGCGGCGAACAGCCGGTTTCGTCTGGGCCGCGCCAGCTATGAAGAATTCGGGCAACGCACGATAACACCGGCGACCAGGTTCGACGTTCTGGGGCATGTCGCATCACTCTCACGCGGAAGGCTTGACCGATACGGGCCCTATCACGTTGATCAGGCAACTTTGGAAGAGACCGCACGGCTGATCCAGAACAGCCCTGATTACAAGCATGTCCTGATTCATTTCATGGGGCTGCAGCGCCACGAAACCGCTACGATGTCGGCATTGCGGGACGCCATCCCCGTCTTCAAAAAGAACGGCATCTACCCATTCTTTGTGACGGTCGAAAACGATCTGTCCTCAGCGGTGCATGACATGGTCGAAGCCGAGGTTTCCTTCGCAAACCGTATCGTTGGCGAGACTGAAAGCAGCGAAAAGGACCGCAGAATTGAAGCACGCATTTCTGGCGCTGCCTTGCGCATTGTCGAAGAAATCCAACGAAGCTCGATGGCGGTCTTCTATGGGAAGGATCTGGACCAGCCTGCCGAGGGCGTCGAAGTTCTCAACAGTCTCTTTGATGCGTTGAACGCGCGGTATGTTGCTGGCGACGTTTCCTTTCACTTTTCTGCTCACGGATTCGGATGTCGGCTCCTGGCTACATTGATCAAACGGTTCAATCTCCTGAAGCACCGGCCCATACTGTCGTCGGTCAGTCTTCTTTCCCCGATGATCTCGGCGCGGGTTGTTCTCGAAAGCTTTTGCGACCGTCTCGTGCACCCGCGCGACCTGCCGCTGAACCGCAAGGCGAAATGCGACGAAACTGCAATCGAACACTTGGACATATACTGGCAAGATCAGGCGGCAGTCCTTTGCGACCGCCCCATGCACGGGTACGCTGGAAACTGGCCACAACTCTGGTCACAGGTTCTGGCTATTGCCTGCCAGCGCGAAGCACAAACAGGTGAGCGTCTGTCACCCGGCGATCCGCAATTTGAGGAGATGTATGATGCCGACCCTCTCGTAGCACTTGGTGATAGAGACCAACCCGAGATGGAATCGCTCGGTATCAAGACACATGCGAAGGACGCGATGCACCGTGATTTTGACCTCAGACCCGTCGTACTGGACACGCTTCTGACACGTATCCTTGGTCGGGAACCGACAATGAGTTTCGCAAACGCCTATCCCGATCAGGACAGTTTGCTGCAGGATTGGTGCGACCCTTTCGGAAAGGCCCCATCTTCATCGGCAAACCTTCTTGCATCGCGTCGCCTGCCATCAAGTCGACAGATCTGGTAAGATGACGCCCGTCCCGACCGAGAAAAGAATGGCGCCAAGAGCTCTGCGGTGTTTTATCTTTCGGTCCGTTTGTCATTTGGCATGTGAACAGCGTGCAATTCTTACCTCGAAACGGGGTCATCTCAGAAGCCGATAAGGCTCAAGATTGCGTGCCGAATGATAGAGCCGCTTGGATCGTTAAAGGACAATGAGCTTTCATGCTATAATATTGTTGACCTGAGACGCATCTCTCCTCCAACCTTTGAGAGAATCCGGGTTTTGTTTGCTCTGCTCCCCAACCTTGGACCGCCGGAAGCTGGATTTTTCCGGGGGCAGAGCAGGGCAGAGCAGTTCACGGTTGCAACCGTGGAGTTCCCGCGGGCAGTCGATTGATGCGGAACAATGTGTTCAAGAACTGCGATTTCGTTTTCTCTGAGAAATGTCCGACAAAGAGCCGGTCAACAGTACCATCGCTGAACATCCCGTACAGTGCGTGATCGAATTCGTCAGGCAGCCTCCGGAAGTTTCTGCTCGACACGACGAAGGCATAGGGTTCGTAACTGCCCTGCGCCGTCGGTTTGAAATCGGCCTTACATTCGACACCGCTGACGGCAGCAACGTCTTCGATCGCGGCCCGAACGATCTCAACGTCACCGTAATAGAGGGCAATCCGTCCGGCGCAGAAATCCTTTGCCGCTTCCGCATGAGTTTTCAGTGGTTTGGGACAGATTTTCAGGTCAGCCGTCGAATTTTTAACGCCTCTTCTGACGGCAGCCTCGCTGGTTGAGCCCTCGACAAATCCCCAGATCTCATACTTTTTCTCAGGGGCCGGAAGAGGTTTGTCGGGAAACATCTGAATGGGAATCTTGCTCGACACGGATTTAAAGAAACTTTGTTTTTCATCGTTTTTTGGCTTCAGTAGTTTCTCTTCTGCCGCGATAGCATCGGCACAGTTAGCTATCTTTCCGCCGAATTGGCCAAATCCCATCGCTGACCGGGCGGGGTGGGTAGTCTTGACGTAAGACCCGTTTGCCACAAAGACTATGGGCGAAAACCGCAGGCTTGGCTCGGCATCCAGTGCAATGAACTCTTTCATCCGGCTCAGCGTGATGGTAGTCGGATCGCAGAGCAGATCAAAAGCGCCGTCCCCGGTTTCCAGAAACTTCTTACGCGCGTCGGCATTTACTTTTTTCGCCTCGAACTTATAGCCCGCTCGGGTGACTGCGTCGGTACATATATCCCAGAGAAATCCGAGATACCCCCCGGTATCCTTATCTCTCCAAATGAACGGACGGGCATCGACCCGCGCGCCGATGGTGATCGTTGGTCCCTCAGTTGATCCAATTGACTGTGCAAGGACGACAGGTGCCGATGCCAGCATGATCGAACATATGAGGAATCGCAGAGGCATTGGCTACTCTCCATTCTGTGGTGCCGCATCCGCTGATGCCTTGGACCGTCGGCCAGTTGAAGAGCGTGCGGGATTGCCGACCCGGGCACTTCTGATCGCTTCCGATAGGCAGAACATCACGGCGAAGCCAATGAGACCCGCATAAATCGCGGCATATGCGATGAGCCCGCGATCAATATCGTCGAGCGAAGTTCGCGTATTGTGGGCAAGCGCTGCCTGCGACATTGCAAAGCGCGTTAACGCGCCACACAGGGCCATGATGATCGCTGCCCAAACAGCCCAGCGAAGGCTCGATACGGACTCTTCATTGTCATTTGGGGTGGGCCAATCAAGAAGATACAGTACAAGCCAAGCCAAGACGGCACCGCGAAAGGCGGACGGAGCATTATATTCGAAAATGGCACGCAATGCTGTCCAAGCAACCTCTCTGTTGGCCTCCCAACTTAAGGTGAGCGCGGATTGCCACAAACCCAGTCCCACGATGATCAATGCGGCGACCGTCCAAGAAAAGCCGATGACGAAAATCGCCTGAGGCAAACCCCTCGTCCAATGCGAGTCGCAGATATTGTTCCAACGGTCCGCCTGGCGCGCACCATCGCGGATCATCAGCGCCACGAGAATTGGAATGCAATACTGGTTGGATGCCCCAAGAGTATAAGTGATAGCGCGGGAATAGAAATTTCCAGAGTTGCCGTAAAGCTGGAGAGCGGTTTCCAGGCGGCCAGGCCCCATGCTCCAGAGAAGTGCCAAGCTCAGGACGACGGCGATGGTCCAGAACCAGATCGTCATGGTCGAAAGGGGAAGCCGACCGGGTACGCGTCGGTCCTCAAGCATCGATCCAAGAAATTTTTGAAGCTTCTTGCGGGCAAGAATGCGCTGCCGCGTGATGTCCTTCGGCCCAGCATTCGTCGTGGGGTTGTCTTGTTCAGCCGTAATGATTTCGTGCTCCACGTAGAGCGCCAAAAGTATATGCAGGTCATTGGCCAGATCGGCCGTTTCTTCGGCCAGCCGTTCCCAGCTCTCTCGTTGCAATTCAATGGGGATGTCATTGCCCTTTTGTTCTACGTCGGCTTTTTCTTCAGGCTTTGGGTCGCTCGCTACCGAAGGTGGCGTGGAGTGGCCGGGGCGGAAGTCTGATTTCTCGTCGAGTTGCTGAATCAACGAAGCCGTGCGCTGGCGTAAGCTTTCCGCGAGCGGATCGAAGGCCCGCTGCGCTTCCAGATTGGCGAGTTTTAGTTTGCGGTTCAGTATCCACGTCGCAGTGGCGAAAATTATTTCTAGATCGTGGCGAAATTCATCCGGTGCCGTAAGTTTGCCTCTGGCGCCAATCTGATATTGAAGCATCCGTTCCCAGAACCCTCTAGGTATGAGCAGTTGGTTGTCTGGGATCGCATTGGTGTCGGATGATACAATGCCCAGCGTATTGCGACTGAGGTCTTCGCTGGCACCAATAACCCAGGTTGGAATCCCAGCTAAACGGTGCGATGTCAGGCGAATCCAGCCCTCGACCCGCTGCAGGGCTGGAAAGCTTGGTGCGAGACCCACAATGATCAGGGCCACGGTAAGAGAGACCGTCGAATCGACACCCAGACGCTTATTCTCTTCCTTGGGGCTTGCCTCATTCGACAATTGTTGGCTACCGGGCGCCTCCGCTGGGTTGAACCCCGTCGTTACTTGGGACGCATTATCTGCCCCGACGATCGGAATCTCGCGCGCACCGATTGCCTCGCCACCGAAATCGGGGCCACCGAAATACGGCAGCAGTTCGGCATACGCACACATGAAAAGGTAGATGACGAGCAGCGCGAGCGCATAGAAAATATAGGCGCGCAGAACGACGCGCTGCGCGCGCATTTTGTTGGGTGAGAGCAGGCTTACCACGCGTTCAAGCTGCCGACCGCCCTGATGGGTCTCCCGATCAAAGCGGTCGTAGGAGAAAAACGCGATAATGGCCGCCCCGATAAAGAGTGCTAAACCATCGGACATTTTGCCGTTTTACCATATTTATAGTGATCGATTACCGACAGGATTGTATGGCAGGGTTACAGGTTGCCTGAGCCAGAGCAATGTTAGTGTTCGATGCACCAATTAAAGAAATCAAAATTATGGCAATCAATTTCATAACGATCCTCCTTAATACGAAGACGATTATCAACATAGCGTAATTAACTGCTAAATGCAACTTATAAGAGAGTGGCAGTCAGTGGCTCTGATGATAGCGTGGATGCCCCTCCCAACGGCATCGCAACTTGCCATTGTGGTGAGTGTTATAAGGCGCTGCAAGAGCCGGTTTGGAGAAGATGGTTCACCTTTGTTGCGACGGCGGCGGCGGGAGGTGGCGATGCGCGGAACGGAGGAGGCGAGCAGATCGCTGTTCAGCTATGTTGATCTTGAGGAGCGGGTTCCGGCTCGTCATCCCCTGCGTTTGATCCGTCGGATCGTCAACGACGCGCTGGCAAGTCTCGATACCGTTTTCGAGGTGCTTTACACCGATTTCGGTCGCCCCTCCATCGCGCCGGGGCGACTGATCTGTCACCGATAGGCGATTGCAAGGCAGTCTGCCGAAAGGCGCGCCAGCCTTCTGCAAATGCTGTTCTCGATCCGCTCAGAGCGGCAGCTGATGGAGCAACTGGACGACAACCTGCGCTTCCCGGTCCCTGGTGCCGACCGTAGCATCGGCCAGAAACACCACCGCCTTCGGAACGGCGGCTTCCGAGGAAATGGCCCACGAATCTCGCGCCTGCAGCATAGCTGGAGCTGAGCTTCGCATGAACGTCGCGAAAGGGCTGCCTGCGGTCACCTGCGACGACGACGGCAACTGCCCAGACCGGTGGTCACGACGTTGCAGTGCCGCGAGGCGGCAGGGAGCCGTCTCCAACGGGAAGGTAATGGAGCCTTTGAGGAATGCCGCACCGCATCCAAGGTCGGCAGTGACCCCAAGGTGACCGATGCTGCGCTCACCGACCAATGGAAGTTTTCGCAAATTATTCGGTCGTTTTTATGCGGTGGAGACGTCGATACTGGCGGACGGTGAATGCTATTTCCACGTGATCAAAAGGGCATGCACAACGGTTTTGAGGTCGTGGGCAATGTCAGTCCGGGTGCGTGCATTTTTTTGAATGCCGGACGCGCATGACAGAATGAGGCGCGTAAGTGTGCTCGGGTTGTTGTAACCTGCTTCGGCAGTCATGCTCTCGATGCGCCTCGCGACATCCGTGTTCAACATTTCAAAAGCATGGCCCGCATAAATGACCTTGTC